>JAPLOA010000020.1 GCA_026400835.1 Planctomycetales bacterium
TCATCGACCAGCCACGGTCGGCGGTCACCACGTACTGCAGCGGTTTTCCGGAATCATCACCCGGTCGGGTGGTGAGCCCGTAGCGATCGAAAGCCATCGCCCTCCGCTCGGCAGGAGAAAGTTTGGCCGCCTTAGACTTCAGTGGCTGCGGCCAAACTTTCCAAACCTCATCAAAGGTTGATTCATGGAAGTCTGCGGGAATCAGGGCCGTGTCGATTAGGATTTGATAACCACGTTCAGCCGCCGGATTGACCGGAGCGACTAGATCTGATGCAGAGACCTGAGCCGAACTTATCGGAATCAGGAATGCAGTGATGGCGAAAAACACGAACTGCTGCAACATGAACTTGTGCTTGCGTAGCCTGCGAACTTCGGATCGAGGAAATGCGCCTTACAGATGATAGACCTGACGATTCACCCCGTCGCGTGGAAACTTTTTCAATATCCTGTCCATCCTTCGAACATCAGTCGGAAGGAAACATGGCCCACAATTCCGGACGACCGACGTTGCAGTGAACGGCCCTTGCGAGCGGACCACCGAACGCCCAGCTCAGGTAGAGCGTCATCCTCGCAACATTCCACGCAACCACGCGTTGCGAACCTTCCTTCTCAAGAGACAACAGCCTGCGTTCGGGACAGGGGATTGGCTGGAAAATGGATTCCGCCGATGCCGACCGCGTCGGATCCTGTTCCGTAAGCTCGTCGATTTCACGAATGGCCTTTTGCAGTTCGATCGTGCTAACGTGAGCCGCAACGTAGTGATCCAATGCGAAAACGCTCTTCCGGTTGAGCGCCGGAAGCAGCAGCAAGCCGAGGAACGAAAGCAGCAGGAACCAAAGGAAAGCCGTAACGAGATTGGCGACTGAAGCAATCGCGCCTCCGGACTGCAAAATCGCCACCGTGAAGCTGATGATGTTCCATAGCATGGCCCAAAGAATACCGCGAAACCGCCCACCGGAATCTCGAGCGGCAAGTCGACGTTCTATCAACAAATCCAGATTCGACGGGTTCAGACGCGTCCGCCAGTCTGCTGGAATCACAATACTCTCGAACCCCGGTATTCCAGTGATGCCTCCCGCGAACCTTGGATCAAAATGCGGCACGAACTGAATTGCACCGTAACCTCCAACGCCCGCAGTTTGAGCCGTCATCGTGCGCCAGATCAACTCCTGACCTGCAATCAGAGCAATCTGTATCATCGCGAAGATGACGATAAGCCCTGAAGTTCCGACTTCTCGCCCAATCTGCAGGTAAAAAAAGAACGTGACGGAGTAAAAAATGACTTGGATGCCAACAGACCGAACCCAGCGTCTCAGCCATACGCTCGGCATGGGAGTTTGATTCTCCAAAGAAACAGGAATCCAAATGCCTCCGATGAGGTCGAATGGCAAAAGCAAAAGAGCAACCGAGGCGAAAAACATCAAGAGCGCGATGAAATCAGCGGGGCCACCACTAAGCGTTTCTGCAAACAGTACATTAGCAGAATCATAGAAGAGCATGGCGGCGGCTATTGTTACCAATGTTCCGACACAGCTAATCCCTGTCCACAGGCGTGCCTTTCCTGGATTCATCTCATTTCCTCGGCTTGATGGTCGATCGCGATACGTCTGATCACTTTGTCCAAGGCGAAACGTGCTGTCGAGTTCTCAGCCTGAGCAAACGTGAGTGCTTGTCGCCGATTCGGTACTTGTGAGGTCTTTACCGCGTACGATCGCGACAGGTAACACCTCAGGCGATAAACTCCCTGCCTTTTATGGATATTGCGTCGGTGATCGCCACGGACAGACTGACTGGAATTCGCTGAACTTCCGATGATTTCTAAACCGGGCAGTGTCTGAACAGTTCGACGTCTTAAAAAAGACCAGACTTTGGTTGGCCTGAAATGATCCAAGCTCCACGATTCTCGACTGCAACCCAATCTGTTTTCGTTCTCTGTATTCTCGCGACAGCGCTCTTTTTTGGTGGCGTTGCGTGGGCTCAGATTTTTTTGACGGCGATTGTCTTACAAAGCCGGCCAGAGTTTCGAGACGAACGTTTGCTACTCATGGCATGCAGCCTGATTTGGCTGGCGATCTTTCGCTGGATGTTCGTCCGTCAGCTGTTCTTTCCCTACACAATGCACTTAGCTGCCTGCGTACTGCTCTTCGAATCAGACTTCGACAAATGGCGAGGATACATTCAGGGGATGATTGTCGTGGCTGTCTTTATCGCAATCAGATTTCTGCAAGGAGCCACCAATCGAGTTGTGATCATCGAGTTGATCGTTGCTGCTGTCATTCTCGCTTGTGCCATCGGCGTCTATCAGCTCACGCCGAAAAATGCGGCCTCAAGAGCGATCGCGGTGGTGCTCTCTTCACTCGCGGCCGTTGCCGGTCTTGCCATTTAAAATGCCGGAGACAATGGCAGCGGAGAGCGTTCCATTTGGTACCCTCATCGAGTTGCTGACGAGTGCGAAGGTCTTGATGCTTTCGCGGAAACTGGACCAAGATCTGCTGCAATCAACCGAATGGTAATTCGTGCGGATTCGTAGATCACGGGCGGCCCGCTGCCAGGATGCGTTCCGCCACCGACCAGATAAACACCGTCTAAATCTTCAAAGCGGTTGTTCGGTCGTTTGTGAAGCATTTGATTGAAGTTATGGGCCATGTTGAACGTCGCTTCGTTGTGTACCTCGTAACTTGAGTCCCAGTCATCGGGAGTCACAATCTTCTCAAACCGGATTCGCCGCCTCAGATCACTGAGCCCCAGTTTGTCAACATGATCAAGCACGTTCTCGCGGAAGGCCGGAGCCTCTTTCGACCAGTCCACATTCGGGTGCTGATGCGTGACAGGCACAAGCACATACAAAGTACTCTGACCTTGGGGCGCAAGACTCGAGTCCGTCACACATGCGTTTTGAATATAGAACGACGGATCGGCAGACAGCACATGCTGGTTTTCGATCTCGTCCAGATTCTTCTGATAGTCGCTGGCGATGTGAATCGTATGATGCGGTAAATCGTGTAGAACCTCCACACCAAGGTACATAATGAATGTTGAGCATGAGAACTTCGTCGCTGGGAGCTTCCAATCAGACCATTTTCTTCGAAGATGATCGGGCACAAGCCGTTGCATCTTTCTGGCAAAGTCTGAATTGATCACGAGAGATTCGGTTGGATAGTGCCTCCTGTTCGTGGTGACTCCAACAATCTGACGATCGACAAACTCGAGCTGTTCAACTGGTCGTTCAGATGCAGTTCGACACCCATTTCCTGAACAATTTCTGCCATTCGTTCACTGACGGCACTACAGCCTCCCGTGGGATAGTAAACGCTGTATTCGTACTCGAGAAACGCAAGAATCGTGAACAGGCTCGGGCACTGAAACGGCGACATGCCGAGGTACTTTGATTGAAAAGAAAAGGCAAGCACAAGCCGCGGGTCAGTGAAGTAACTTTGCAGCTCACTGCCGACGGAATGCCACGGACGCAGCCATGGCACAGCCTTCAGCCAGTATCCCGGTGTTCAAGCCAAAGCGCAAAGACTTCAAGACATCACAACAGCAAACCATTATGACGGTATCTGGGCTTGTGCGTCACTTGTGCACTTTCCACTCGAAGAGATTCCATCAATCCTGCAAAGACTCATCACCGCCATAAAACCTGACGGGGTTCTATTCGCCTCATTCGAACACGGAGCCAGCCTACTCGTCGATGCCCACCGCACATTCACCCTGGTGAATGAAGAGTCCTTGGCGTCTATTCTTTCGGAGTTATCTGCAACGCAGACAATTCGCACTTGGGCCACAACAGATTTGTTTTCCAACAATCGAGTAATGTGGCTCAATGCATTACAACTAAAGAAAAGTGTGTAGAGTGAAGTCGAACGAAAAATCAGGAGGCCGGCGCGGATTCATGATCGTACTGTGACATAGCGCTGCTGTTTCGAAACAAGTCGTATTGCATCGCCATTGGATTCAATAAACCTCTCGAATTCTGTAAAACTCCGTGATCCTGCCGCCGACTAGCAGCGTTTTCGACCGAAGGCCCGAACACAACCGCTCAGCCAGCGTGGTAACTGGTATGCGGCTCTGAAATCGTCCTTTTGGAAGCATGTGTTCATGCAACCTTGTTTCGGACGTTCAGGTGACCTGAGCGGTTGCGTTCCGGCCTTTCTGGAATATTACTGATGCCTGCGCGTATGAAATCGCCAGGCTTTTCCTTCGCCTCTAAACGTTGGTGGTAATGTGAAACACAATGATACTTGCGTCCAGGAAATGGGGGCTCGTTCGACATCTTTTGGCGAGGCATTTTACATCCGGATTTACACCAACCAGTTTCGCCCGTTGTCGTGGACAGAGATCTGGGAAACCTTCATCGATTCGTATCCGGGGCAATGGGCAATTCAATCATTCCCTCCGGAAGATCGTGTCGTCGATGAGCAGAACATCTATCACCTGTTCGTCCTTACGGAACCGCCGCGAGGATTCGATATCAAACGCGGGCAAGTAGAGCCCGACTCATTCGCAAAGGGAAACCCCCGGCCAGCAATGGAATCGTATGGAGCAGTGCTAACACAAGTTGATCGCACAAAGGTAGCAAAAGCAATTCATGAAGCGTGGTCCACAAAACGATGGAGCGACTTGCCTCCACCGGATCAGGCAGACGCCTTGCGAGAAGCCGACGCGGCCTTGGTGGAGATCTCCCGCCAACTTTCATTGGTGAACTCATGACGGCCGGCAAACCACGAATTCTGACGCTGCGGTTGAAGGCGCGCTGGTGGAATGAAGTTGACCTTGGCACAAAGTGTCACGCTGACATCGCTGTCAATCTCGCCAACCAAAAGAAGAACGTCTCATGATCACAGTAGGCATGTCACCGACAACGATCCTGAGTGAAGCCAATTCGCTGGCGGCCGCGTTTCACTTTGCTCTGGGATTCACCGTGCCTGACGGTTACGAATTTCACAAATCAAATAATCCTCGATCGCAATTCGCCTGGAACCTCGTTCGCATCGCCTTCGACCGAATCGCCGCAACAGATCTGAACGAGGTCGTTGCTGAGTGTGACGACAATGAGTGTGAGGCGAAGCATGAGTTCTGAAGGAAATGCCGCTGAGGACATGGATGTGATTGAAACAGTGACGAAGTTCTCGCAGCTCAGTTTTTTCACGTTCCGTTTCTCACCCGGCAATATTCGTCGGGACCACCGCATCTACTCTCGACCAGTGCAAGTACAGCAAATAAATGAGGTTATGCCGCGATGAAGTTTTACACCACATCTGAAGTTGCAACGATTCTGGGCATCTCGAAGGGAACCGCAGTCGGCCTTTGCAATGACGGCCTATTGAAGGCCGTCAACATCGGACGCTGCAATTCAAAAAGGAAACGTTGGCGAATTAGCGAGGAAAGCCTCGAAGCTTTCGTTCGAGATCGCGCAAATCCGACAGCAAAAGAGAAGCAAGTGACTGCTCGTGGTCGTTTGATCCAGCGACCAGTGCGCGATTACTTCGCTTGATGTACACTTGAAGGGCAACGCGAGGCCGTCTGGCAGCGTTAAAAGACAACAGTGAAGGCGTCCAGAAAAACACTGTTCGGCCGCTAAGCC
>JAPLOA010000039.1 GCA_026400835.1 Planctomycetales bacterium
TCAAAGTATCCGTTGGCCTTCATGACTGAGACTCCATCCCGCACTCACAAACCACGGCAATCCAATTTGCCGCTTGACGAATGATGTCTCAATGCAAAACTAAAGCCGAAAGGCCAACGCCGACATGCGATTGCCCTGGGGTTAACCGTAGCTTTCGAACGTCCATAATCGTGCGAGATTTCATTTCAACTTCCCCTTACGCTGCCACAACCAGCCGCCAATAACGGCAGCAAGCAACATTCCTGAGATTGCCAGTATCCAGGCAACCCACGGTCGGTTGTTCCGCCCAAAGTCAGTGATTGCAAGAGCATCTGGTTCTGGCAATCCACAGTAACTCAGTCCACACATTCTTCTGTCTAATCGCTCTAAAGGGAATATCTCTATTGCAAGTGATCCTGGGGCTGAGTCGCTACGGAGAGCTGCTAACGCCCTCGGAAACGCTGTCTCTACGCTGGGAAGACATCGATTGCGAAATGAACCGGATGAGCATCCCCGAGCCGAGGGTCGAGCATCACGAAGTTCGTGGCATTCGTAGCTGCCCGATCTTCCCGGAGCTGCGTCCGATCCTCGACGAAGCGTTCGAGATCTTTGGGCTCAAGAGTGAGAATGTGGTCGCATCGCCGCGGTACCGAGCCGCAGCCAACACAGCGATGGTGTGAATAAATCGTGCTCGTGCTCAATCCGCCATAGCGGATGGTGCTCGTAATCGTAATCGAAATGGCTCGCTCGAGTACGAGTATGATCTACTCATTCAAGACGGTGATCTGCACGCCTTCAATCCTCTCAATCCAATTGCGTCCGTAATATGACGGTGGTGTAAACCCTGGGTTGGTGTTGTTGCGGGAGATCTCACTTACAATACTTCCAATCGCCTTCACCGTGAAAAGGTATGCCTGAGGCCCCTTGATAAGAACCGTCATTTTTTGGTTTTGATTGTTTCTAACTTGAGCCCATGAATAGGTGTGCTGTTTCCTGAGTTCATCGCTGGACGGTCCTAGTGGAAAGAACCAGTGGGAATACTGAATGAGGAGTTTCCTTAACCAATTCATGCGGCCCTTCATAAACTGTACCAGTATCCAAGGATAGTAAGAGTAAGCGGTAATGTTTTGGATGTTTGTGCTGAAAAAACTGGTGATGACGTCCCCCATGAGCGAGTTATTGATCAGGCGGTATTCTTTCCCATCGGCGCGAAAGCTGTGTTCCTTGGAAGCCGAGTCGGATGCGACGAGTTTACCCTTGATTCTCGAATAGCCCGTTTCAGTTGCCATTCTGAGTACCGATCTGATTGTTCCTCTCGAAGCCTTGCCGAACGTAGCGAACCCTAGTGCCAATTCCGTTGGATCATCCAATAGTTTTGACGCGATCATCGCAGCCAGGTCAGTCGTGACCAGATTGAATCCAGCTCCGGGCATCAACATCACGCCATTGGCGAGGGCCGCATGGTGGAGTTTGAAAATCCCCATGACGTCGGGGCATTCCGCTGCGAGGTCTACATAATGTGTTTTCGCTTGAATGCATGCGTCGATCAGGTGTTTGTTCACGCCGTAATCGATATTGGCCAAATTGACGACAGCCTTCAAGTCGGACAAGTTGGGAGCAATAGTCTGTGGATCGTCTATGTCAAAGACTCGGTATTCCATTCCAAGAGTCTCGGCTACTTGTTTCAATCCTGCTTCCCTCGCTCCGAGCACGATCGGTAGATTTTTCTCGAGCGCATGCTTCAAGAAAAGACCGCCTGTGTATCCAAGCACTCCATAAACAAGAATTTTCGTTTTCATGATAGATCATGCGATCGTGAATTGGTTCTTTTGAGAGGGTAATCCGCCGTTTCAAGCGTGACGCGGTTTGGGAAAATCTTGGAGGGCTATTGCTTCGGCCTATTCTCACCGCCCCCGCACTTCAAAACAACACGTCCCTGGTTCGAATCCTACTACCTCCGCTGGTGTGGATCAGGGCGGAATCGTTAGATGCAAAACCCCAGTATTTTGGCGACCCAGCGCGACTCAAAAAACGACTCGAAGGGCAAAAAAGGTGTCAAAGGGCAAAAAAGGTGTCAGGAACCGTTTTTTTGAATTCGAATTGATGAAGGAGAGTGACGATCGTCTAAAGGGCATGCGTTATCACTTCCTTTTCAATGCCGAGAAGCTCGATGAAGAACTGAATGCTCTGCAGAAACAACAACTGCGAACCAGCTGGGCGATTCGTTCACGACTGGAACTGATGAAGAACGTCGCAAGGATGCTGAAGAACTGGCTTGAGAACATCCTCTCATGGTTCCGGCATCGCATCACCAACTCAAATGCTGAAGGTTTCAACAGCCGCATACAAGCCGTCAAGTCCAACGCACGAGGCTTCAGGTCTTTCCAGAACTATCGTACGAGAATCCTGTTTTTCTGCGGAAAAATGCCGCTGAAACCAGTTCTCAGTTGCCACTAAACTCCCGGAAGAACCTCTTCTTGCTTTCGGCGCATAAAAAAACCCGGTGCCGAATTTTCTTCGCCACCGGGGTTTAACTGGACGATCGGGATTTCGATTCAGTCTCGATCACCCGGCAAGATTCGAACTACTACCATCACAAGATGCGAGTTCTGAGGCCGCCTCGAGTGCAATCCACACACGAATACAGCTACAGCAACCGAGGAGGTGCTCATGAACCTCCTCCGGCAGGTCATTCGTCAAATCACTGGACCAAAAGGAGAGCACCTGCTCCAGGACTGGAGCACATTCTTCCCGGGATCCACAGATTTTTGAAGTCACCTTTTGCTGATTCATCTCGCTTCATCACCTAAAACTTCACGCAGCCGACGGAGTGCTTTATGCTTCCTGCGACTCACGGACTGACGCGAAACATGGAGGCAACTTGCAATCTCCGCACCTTCGTAACCAGAACGCATCATCTCGATCACCAACCGTTCATCAGAAGGAAGATCATTGATCTGCTTTCTTAAGTCCAGTATGAGATCTGTGTCCGGAAGACAGTCAGCCGGATCACATTCCAACTGTACCTCTCCGGCGGTTTTCCGCTGTGACCGTTTTCGGAGCTTCCCAAAAACTTTTTCAGCCGCGCGGCCAACCGCCTGACCAACAAGATCCTCCTCAGAAAGCCCAGCCGGTACGGCAGGGGGAGTTTCTGAGGATTCATTGAGACGAATCCACGTTTCCTGATACAAATCTTCAGCATCGAAGACAGGGGACAGATGTTTGTTTTTCTTATAGTGGTAGTGAATTAACTTCTGAATACGAGAATCGTCGGAGTTTAAAGACATGGACGGGCTCCACTGAATATGCAGGAGCCACCTCTTTTTCCGAATCAGTCTGATTTCAAATTATCAGCATATCGATTCAGCTGAGATGAGGCCCCGAAAAGGAATAGACACCTGAACTTGCTGTTGGGCTGAGTCAGGTGACGGTCCTCTCGGAGACATGACGTGTCTGAGTCTGTTAAGCTGATCTGATCCATCGCAAAGAACAATCCACTCGGAGTCGGGGGGTAAATCATCGGTCGGCGGGCCACGAGCAACGATGAAATACCTGATCCGCTGACAGGCAATCTGGGCTGAAAGCCCATTTTGCATCTTCATCTCCGGAATAATCACTTCGTCCGCTGGCTCAACACTGGCTCTCATCCGAGCGCCTGAATAGCGAGCCTTAAGGGCTTTCCAGTATCGGTGTAGCAGCCGGAAGATTCTCTCGTAACGTGCACTTGTGGACGAACCCGCCTGAGAGCTTGCTTCCTGATCGAACTCCTGCCTTCGAGCAGACGTCAGTGTCGTGTTGGAGGCGCCATTGATACCGGTTCTTTCCTCTTTCACCATGCCCGAAAAGGACGAAACCTGTGTTGGGCTGGAGATCATCGAGGTCACAGGAGCGGCGTTGAAATTGCCGCTATCCGACGAAACTAAAAACAGTCTCGACTGTTCAGCCTCATCTGACAGCAAAGGCCACAGTTGTGAAGTCCTCTCCGACAGTACGTTCAAGCCTGCATTACCGATCCGCGGGAATAACGAATTCTCCCTGCGGTACTCATTCATCAGAGACAGAGACGGCACGCCTTCTATCTCAGCAAAGGCGACACGCGAACCTGCTGATTCAGCATACCCGAATGCCGATGCGGTCAATCCCACGGCCTGACGGAGAGATTGCGATCCGGCGACATTGCCTGAACGCGTGATGACGGTATCAGGAAAAGCGTTTGTCAGATACGCATCAAGAGATGCTGCAATTGCGCCAGCCGCGTCGTTTTTGAGAGAACCCGAAACCACCTGCGGGCGCGGGGAGGAAAGGTCTTTAGCTCGGGTATCCATCTCCGCGATTACATGTTTGTCTCCCGCCTGATCATGATGCTCGAGATTATCTTCGCCATGAGCCAACAATGACTCACCACTGTGTGAGTTTCTATCAGACGAGTGAAGGTTCACTGAATCCGTTAAGGATTGATTTGGGTCACGAAGCGGCGCCCCGTAGACGCTGCCATCTGAACCGATCGTGACCGTCTCGTAATAGATTCCGACTCGTTTGTCCGGCAGAGAAAGTGTCAGTTCACGTCCAGTTGAATTATCAGCCGAAGCCAACACCGCTTCCACGGTGAAATCGGTCGGAGAAAAGACCTCAGTCTGAGTGTCTCCCGAAGATCTGAGGTAAGACTGAATGTCATCGTAGTAGGTCAGATACCAGACTCGATTCAGGAATCCCACGCCCTCGTCCGGACTCACCGGAATGACCCAGAACTGTCTCACTATCCCATGGTAACTCAGCCCCATACAGGCTTCTTAGCGTCTCATTCCAGAGCTGCGAAAGTGCGGCGGTCTGATCCACTGTGATGTCATTCAGATCCAGCCCGGAAATCACATTCGACCAAACGGCAAGAATCGTATCACTATTGTTGGAGTACCACTGACTAAAGTCGCTCCCGTACATGGCTGACACATCAGACTCAGAGGCAGCCAACAGGCCTGCTGCACTGACGACGCGCTCCCCGCCAAGGAGCGCAGTGTTGCCGTCCCATGACGCCATATTGGCGTCTACGGCAGACAACCACTCATCGGCCTCTGTCGGCTTAAAACCGGGCTCAGACTTTCCGCTCTCAGTCGCGCGAAGAATCGTCGCATTGTTGTCACAAACCACTGAGTCACTGAAGGCATCGCCCAGCGAATCCCCACTCAGTACAACCCGAGACTCAAAACACTGAATTTCGGACAGACAGGATTTACGCAACCGTCGACGTCGCAAAGCTGACGCAGTGGCTTCCCACAATGCGTTAATCAACTCTCGATCCAGAAGTAAATAGCTTCTGATCGTTTCAGTGATTAATTTGCGAAAGGAACCAAACTTCAAGTCACCACTCCACCGCGAACGTTCTCACAACTTACATATTCATAGCATGAGGGTTGGTTGTATTGTGATCAAAAAGCTCTCGCACTCTTCCAGTGCGAGAGCCAAACAGCCAAATCTGCTATTATCCAGTTGGCATCCATTCACAGAAAGCTGAGATTCTCAAAAACCTCATCCAGCACTTCCAGTTCCCAATTCACGCTTAACGAACCAGCAGGAACTGACGATGATATCGTGATCTGATCATCTCCTGACCCCAAAAATGAAGTCTCATCAATTTCGCTCGAAAGACCCGATGATCTATCGGTCAAATCAGATTCTCCAGGTCGTTCAGAAAAGGATACAAACCCGGAAATCCCATCCATCGCGACGTCGGCATCACCCATCATACCCAACG
>JAPLOA010000097.1 GCA_026400835.1 Planctomycetales bacterium
TTCACAATTTGACAATGCCTTTGATTCCGCGACGTCTACGTTTGATAACAGTGACTCAGGCATTACGGCAATCTATGACAACGCCGTCGCGGCCGCCGAAACTGGCTACACCAATGCCGTCGCAGCAGCCACAACAATTCGGACGAATGCTGAAGCATCTGCACAGTCGACTTTTACGGGACTGGTTCAAGCAGTCGGTGCAGAATATGCGGGGGCTCTTGCAGGGCTTCAGGCTACTTATGATGCTGCTGCGGCCTCTGCACAGTCGGAATACAATTCGGCTTCTCTGGACGCGCAGTCATTATTCGATGCTTCGATGGCCAGTGCCACCGGCATTTACGACTCAGCGGTGGCGGCAGCGGAGTCGGCTTTTACGATCGCAACCACACCGATTAATGAAGCACACGTGGCCGCAGTGGCCGGACTCCTGGCGACTTACCAGCAGAACCTGCAACAGTCAGCCTCTCAATATCAAACCGCTGTTCAGCCAGCGATTGCCACGCACACGACAGATGTTTCCGCGGCCAATAAAGCCTACAACGATGCGGTGGCTGGATTCCAACAGACGAAGAATGATGCCGACGCTGACTCTTCAGAGGCATTTCAGAAACGAGTTGACGATGCGGCCGACGATTACCACGACGCGGAAAACGCCTATTGGGCTTCGATGACTGGAGCGATGGCGGGCATGGGAATGGGCATGGGTGATCCATCCATTCTCTACAACGCCGCTAAGCAGTATGCCGTGGATGTGGCCTTTGCGGGTGTTGCCAAAACAGCTGCCGACGGAGCGTCTTCAGTCGCGTTTGTCACCAGCGAGCGGCCTGCGGATACCACACGAGACCGGGCGATCAACTCTGCTGATAACGCATTAGCGGTCGCACAAGCCAACGCGGCAAAAGCTCAGGCGTTGCGCAATGCAGATTTCAAAGCCACTTATCTCCGTGATCTTGCAGCCGAAAATGCCGTGTATCAGATCACGATCAATGGCTATCGCGCGATCGCAGAGATCGCCAAAGCCGGGGCAAAACAGGTCTTCGACAAAGCTGCAAATGCGGCCAATGCCACGAAGGCGAGTTCTGTAGCCTCTGCAGAAATGAGCCGCACCATTTCGCTGGTCAATGCCGCAGCAGCGTATGCACTTGGCGATGTGGGTGCGTCTCTGACACAGGCGAATTCAATCGCTGATGCTCAAGAAGGATTGACGAACTCGCTGGCCCAGGCGGCAGCCGCCTTCGTGCTCAGTGATGCGGCCGCACTGACGCAAGAATCGAAGGCGATCTCGGCAGCAGGTGCTCAGTTGTTGATTGGACAAGTGCAGGACGCAATGAGCTTTTTGTCCGCAATCAGCTCGGCCGCTGTGTCGTGGACCAGTTCCATCGCCAACGCCACATTCGCTGCGGCAACGGCAGGAGAATCGCCCTCCGAGGCGACTCTGAATGCAGCCAATGCGTGGAGACAATATTCGCTTGATGGATCCGCAGCGGAGTCGACTTCCGCCAGTTCAGGAATGTCTGCATTGGTGTCGTTTGTGACCACAACCATCATGGCAGCGAAGGCCGAGTCTGACGCGAAAGTCGACGCGGCAGAAGCACGGGTTGTGACCGAAGTTGGAAATGCTTTGACCGCCACCGCCGACGAAGCTGCCGCGGCCACGACAGCGGCGAAGACCGATGCTGGCGCGGAAGCAATTGCTGCTGGTGCTTCGATCCTGGCGGGACAGATCTTTGCGATTGCCGCTGCTGGAGCGGGCAAGGTCTTTGCGGATGCCAACATCGCCGCATCATTGACAGCATCCAATGACGCCGCTGACGCGGTGCACACGTACGTAGTCGCTGCGATCGGAGTCAACCTGATCGCATCCACGGCCGCAACGGGATTTGCTCTGCTGCGTGAGAACTCCGCCATCACAGCGATGACCACCGCGCAAAAGTCAGCGATCAACGCCACTCACACGGCAACGTTATCCAATCTGGCGGACGATCTCCTTGGACGCAATGCCAGCGAAGCACTCGACGACCCGATTGCAATTGCTGCGGCTGGAAATGCAGCCGCAGCGGCCAACAAAGCCGCTTGGGAAACCGTCCGAAATCTTCAGGCCCGCGCTGCCATCACCTTCGCTGGCACTGGACCCGGAGCTGGTGGATTTGCGATGGGGTTTGCAGGATTTACTGGGTGGGTCGGAGATCAGTTTCAGATGGCCTGGGGCTTGGGCGCGGGCGCCGTTGATGGTTTGGCAATGATCGTGAATGCGGCTACGTTTCATCAGGTTGACTGGCTCGACACCTATGTCGACGGCCAGATTGAAGCCAACGGCGGAACTTGGTCGCTCTACGGCGCAGGCAATGTTGCGGGGCATGTGGGAGTCTGTGCAGGCTACACTGCAGCCTTCATTGCCACGTACTTCCCTGCCACCGTCTACCACTTCACCTCGTCCGCCGCTGCCAATTCAATTAATGCCTCTGGAGTAATCAGAGTCGGCGGCGGATTGTTCGGACAAGGCGTGTACGCATCGTCATTTAATAGTGCATTTCTGGCTCGACTAATGGGAGCCGGATCAACCGAAGTGGTGTTCAGCATTTCTGTTCATGGGATCACTAAGGTGCCGACGCTCATACCGGGTGCATGGCGAATACTGCATGCGATCATTCTTTGAAGTCCTCAGAAATAGGGAATAGTTAAATTGGTAAAGTCGTGGTTCGTTGTCATAGGTGTATTCTCAGCGCTGATGCTCACCGTCTATGTCGCGCACAGGAAACATGATTCGTGGATACTGTCCGCACTCCTGGCAGCAGTCGCGCTTGTATTTTCGGTGGCAGTTGGAGAGAGGATATACCGTTTCGTTGTTGGCCGTGATGACAGCAACGTTCAAGGCCGCAAGAATTGACGGAGAACAAATCGTGTCTAGAAAATGGCAGGGGGAGTAAAAGGTGTCCGGAACCGTTGTTTGCGATTTTACTGGATGAGAATTCCTCGAGAGTAAATCCTGTTCTTGTTAATTGCCAATTGCCATACAACAGCGTAAATCATTACGGCATGAGTCCGCAAACGTACGCTGGGTGGCACAGCCAGAATGGGCTGTGTTGCAAAGCAACAAGAAGCAGACGTGTCCGTGTCCAGTTTTCATGGCATGCTGGATTCCAGAAGACAGCTTTCCCGTGAGCTTCTTGTGGCTGCGGCACACTTCCAGTCGGGGGAAGTGCCACCCGGTGATCAGGATGTTGGGAGCGGCATTATGACTACGGTGATCTCGGTGGCAATTCTCGCGGTTGCCTTCAAAGTTATACCGCTCTTTGCAACAGCCTCAATCCCAAAAATCAAGCCCCCCATGTCCGTACAGAGTGTGGTCTTGATAGAGGCGATTTATGGTGCTGCTCAATTGCTTTACGTTCCGACTCTTTTGTTGCCTGATATTTTTGGACTCGTGCCCTTATCCTGTGGTGACTTTACGCTAGCTCTGTCCGTGCTGGTTGGAATGATCTGGGTGGTGATCGCAATTAACCTGCAGCATGGAGCTCGGATCGCGTGGGTTGCCTTGATCGCACTTTCCATTGTTCGTTCTCTTGATTCGCTGGCAGGACTATTGATCTCTTTGGTTTCTATGCTCTTGCTACTGGGACCACAGGGATCAAGACGCTTCTTTTTTGATGGCGGAAAAACCAAAGACATTACGTGCTGAACGGAGGAAAAAGCTGTCTGCGGCGTGTCAGGAACAGTCTGTTGGCAAGCGAGCGGTATTGCAGAGCCGAACGGATTTCAATGCCGTCGAGGCAAAGTCTGCAAAGAAGTAATCACGAATGATTTCGAGCAGAAAAGGTGTCAGAGCAGAAATGGTGGCAGGAACCGTTGATTTGGAATTCAAATCAATGCCGACCTGTCTCTATACGAATAAACGGTTCCTGACAACTTTTTTTGCCTCTTGCAAATACGACAGAGGGTGCATGCCTGGGACCTTGTTCTTCATCTTAGCGTTTCCTTTCCGAATCATCCGTACATGAATCGATGGAAGAAGAACCGCAAACCGAACTGCGTCAGCGGGATATTGATCAAGTACCGGTTATAAGCCGCATATCGAAATCAGCAGCCCGCTGTCCGCAGGTAACTACCTTCGTCGTTCCAACGCACCTGAGATGGCCTAAGATTCCGGGAGTCATGATTCCACGGCGTCCAGACCACTCTTTGCCTCGGCGTCGCGGTCCGATACGCCGACAAGATCGTTACAGCCGTCATTATTTTGTCCAGCCATTTACATTAAGGCCTGGCGAGACAACGCCCG
Source organism: Planctomycetales bacterium (assembly GCA_026400835.1). GTDB lineage: Bacteria > Planctomycetota > Planctomycetia > Planctomycetales > Planctomycetaceae > SXXK01. The sequence goes on from JAPLOA010000097.1 coordinate 4,277, forward strand.
TGTCGAGCCCTGCTCCACCATCAAGACGAGCTGCAAACAATGACTCAGACTTCCCGAGATTCTGCACGAACAGATAAAGTCGATCTTCACCATCACCGCCCAGTACCGATAGGAGGACAGGGCCATCCTGAACACTGGCAGGATCGCTTTCCGATGGAGGATTGAGCTCCCCCGGCTCAAGGTCCAGCATCAGATTGAACAGATCGTTCCCTGCACCCCCTTCAAAGATCATGTCGAGCGTTCCAGCAGGCGTTATGCAGGGCTGCAGTAGTCCAGTCAGTCGATCGTTGCCCAGATCTCCCCGAAAATTGAAACTGACGCGGCTATTGGCAATCAGCGTTGGCGTGAACGCAGTCGTAGTTCGTGAGGCGGAGGTAGCAGAGAGCTCAACGGAGTGATCTCCAGTGCCACCGCTGGCGATCAGATCCAGTCCGGCGTTCACTTGGACCGTTTCCAGCGACTGCTGAACAACGTCACTTCCGGCACCTCCCTGCAGATCGATCGTTACTCGACCGTTTAGATTCACATTGCGCGCAGCACTCTGAATATTGTTGTTGCCGTCGCCTCCGTTCAGCGACAGATCAATTGTTCCGTTTGCGTCGCCCGCAGGAGTTGCATTGGACAGCCGCTCACTGTCTGCCTTTGGCCGTTGGGCTCCAGCATTCGAACCAGCCCAAAGTCAGCAAGTTTTACGCATCCGCTTTCGGATTGGATCATATTTGATGGCTTGATATCGCGATGAACGACACCCATCTCATGAGCAGCCGCGAGGCCTTGACATGCATCAGCCAGAATATGCGTCGCTTCGATCCAGCTCAGAGGTTGCGTGCGAATCATGTCCTGCAGATTCAGGCCACGGACGAGTTCCAGTACGATGTAGTGTTGCCCCTGAAACTGATCGGCATCGTAGACCGCGACGATATTTCGATGATTGATCCCAGCAACAGACGGCGCTTCCTGCAGAAATCTCTGAATTGCCGATGGTTGATGGTTCAGCGTTCGAGGCAACATCTTGATGGCGACGGGGCGATCCAGCACGCTGTCATAGGCCTCATAGACAACTCCCATTCCGCCCCGCCCCAGCTCTCCGACAATCCGGAACTTACCAATCCACGTGCCTTCGTTGATCCGTGTATCAGAAAGTGTCGGTGAGTGAACAATATCGCAGATCGGACGTCTTTGAGACTGAACTCGCATGGCAGAGGGATTCCCGGCACTGTTCGATTTTGGGCCGCAGGCGCATCGTTTTGCGAGGTGAGAGAAACCCTCACCTCAACAATTTCCTGCAGAATTCTCGCCAGAGGACGGCATTCCTGCGAAAGCAAACTGCATACCGGCAATACTACGATCTCACTTTTCTGATCCCGCACGGTTCACTTCTCAACCTTCCGTTTCAGGAGGGTGATGCAGCCTCAAGACTGCAAAACGGTGAACAGTCAATGCCCCCAATAACTTCCGGTTTTTCATAATGGCCAGATCGCGTGCTCTGCGGAAGTGTTTTGTCCCTTGATCTGCGAGTGAAGATAGCTCCGCGGGGACAAGCCCTTGTCATGTCCTGGAGACCAGGGGCTTATGTTCATGCGATCGGCGAAAAACTTGACGAACATAAGAATCGCGTGTCTCAGTCATGACACAAGACTGGAGGTAAGAATCGACGTATCTCGCCGCGAGGAACTTCCGGCTGAATTGAATAACTGGGGAGAACACAGCAAGATTCTGGAAAATCTTTCAGCCAGTGACTCGGGGGATCAATTCATGCATCGTCTTTTTGTAGCAACTCTGATCGTTTCCGGAACCATCACAGGTTTTATCGTTTGTTCCTCATTGAACGCTCAGGAATCAAATCTCGTGTATCCGACGACTCGCACTGTGGAACAGACAGACGACTTTCACGGAACGAAAGTTCCCGACCCTTATCGCTGGCTGGAAGACGATGTGCGCACTTCGAAGGAAGTTGCCGACTGGGTGACAGAACAAAACAAGGTGACCTTCGGCTTTTTGAAATCGATTCCTCAGCGCGAGACCATCCAAAAGCGAATGACGGAATTGTGGAACTACGAAAAGATCGGAGCCCCCTTTAAGCGAGGTGGACGCTATTACTTCTTTCGCAACGACGGTCTGCAAAATCAGAACGTGCTGTATCAGCAGGAAACGCTCGAAGGTGAGGCGAAGGTCTTGCTGGACCCGAACACCTGGTCCAAAGAGGGTACTGTTGCGTTGTCAGGCTCGGCTTTCAGTGACGACGGACGGTATGTCGCTTACGGGATTCAGGACGCTGGCTCGGACTGGAACACGTGGAAGATTATGGACATCGAATCAGGCAAAGTGCTGGAGGACGAACTGAAGTGGGTCAAGTTCAGTGGAGCCGAATGGACGCCTGACAGCAAAGGATTCTTCTATGCTCGTTATCCGCAGCCTGAAGAAGGAGTCGCGTTTACTTCACTCAATGCCAACATGAAGGTTTATTATCACCGCGTTGGCACTCCGCAGTCCTCTGACGTTCTGGTTTATGAGCGTCCTGATCAGCCAGACTGGGGTTTTCAACTCAGCGTTTCAGAAGACGGCCGCTATCTGATCATTACCGTTTGGCTGGGTACCGACGACCGCTATCGCATCGTCGTTAAAGATCTCACCGAACCTTACGGTTTGCCGACCGAACTGATCAGCAACTTTGACCACGAATATTCCTTTGTCGGAAATGATGGCCATGTCCTGTACTTCAAGACTAACCTTGATGCCGCGAACAAACGTGTGATCGCTATCGACCTCAAAAAGCCGGGGAAAGAGTACTGGAAGGAGATCATCGCTCAATCTGACAACGCGATGGACAGTGTCGGAATCGTGGGCAATATGTTCGTCTGTAACTATCTGAAGGATGCAAAGACGCAGGTTCGCCTGCATGCTATGGATGGGACATTTGTACGCGAGGTTGAGTTTCCCGGGATCGGCACAGCGACAGGTTTTGACGGCCGCCGCAAAGATACCGACGTGTTCTATTCCTTCAGCAGCTTTGCAACTCCGCCGACGACTTACCGATACAATATGATCACGGGTGTGAGCACTCTGTATCGTAAAGCCGAGGTTAAATTTAATCAGGACGACTACGAGACGAAACAGGTCTTCTATACCAGTAAAGACGGCACGAAAGTGCCGATGTTCATTACTCACAAGAAGGGCCTGAAACTTGATGGCAACAATCCCACGCTGCTTTATGGCTACGGTGGTTTCAATATTTCCATCACTCCCAGCTTCAGCGTTGGCCGCGTGACGTGGATGGAAATGGGCGGTGTCTATGCAGTCGCGAATCTGCGTGGAGGCGGTGAATACGGTGAGCGCTGGCACAAGGCCGGCACAAAACTGAACAAGCAAAACGTCTTTGACGACTTTATCGCGGCGGCGGAATGGCTGATTGAAAACAAGTACACCTCGTCAAAGAAGCTGGCTATTCAGGGCCGCAGCAACGGCGGCCTGCTTGTGGGAGCCTGTATGACTCAGCGACCAGATCTCTACGGCGCGTGTCTTCCCGGGGTGGGAGTGATGGATATGCTGCGATTCCAGAAGTTCACTGCCGGCCGATTCTGGACGGATGATTTTGGAAGTGCTGATGTCCGGGAAGAATTCCCCGCGCTGCTGAAGTATTCGCCTTATCACAATCTCAAGGGTGGTGTTCGCTATCCGGCGACGCTCATCACAACAGCGGATACCGATGACCGAGTTGTCCCGGGGCATAGCTTCAAGTTTGCGGCCCGGATTCAGGCGAGTCAGTCAGGGACAGCTCCGACGTTGATCCGGATTGAAACCTCCGCAGGCCATGGTGCCGGAAAACCGACGGCCAAGATTATTGAAGAGGCTTCAGATGAACTGGCGTTCCTGGTGAAGTCGCTGGAGATGAAGTGATCCGGAACACGATGTTTCTGAACGTATGGCAATGTTCAGCTAAACCCTGATCAGCCATCCTCGACGTTCCATCATCCAGCAGACGCCATAGACAAACCCGCTGAAGCACAAAAATCCGAATGTCACCATGAATGGTCCGGAGCTTTTCGGAAACCACGGCGAGATCCACCACGAAGCAACATCGTGCAGGAGATAAGCGGCCAGAGAATTGGTTCCGAGCGTTCTGAAAATTCCCGTCTGCCATTTGTATGAATCGCACGCCCACAGGAAGAGTGCAAACACCACCAGGGAGAATCCGGCAGAGAATGTCGTGTAGGAGATCGTGCCTCCTCGCTGGCTCATCATCCAGTAGTTCCACTTGCGATGCTCGGCATTTGGGGGCGGCACAAAAGGCGGCTCCATGCTGCTGCCACTCCATCGCTGAATACGTTCCGGTGATGGCAGGACCGGGTCCTCAGCAAGCTTCACTGCTTTCTGTTCATTCACGAGTTCAGCCGGGACATTGTACAGCGTCGAACCGCAGGACCAGCACCACGCAATAAACATGAGGCCGATTCCGGGCCCAATGAGCGACCGCGCAGCAGACGCTCCCTTCGATCGAACCAGATCACAGGCCAGGGTTCCGCAAATCGCGGGGATCGACCACGTAAGAAATCCCAAAGGGCCGCCATCGATTCCCATCGGATTAGAATTCACCCACTGGAAATTGAACCAGCCAGAGAGAACAACATGCAGCATGCCGGAGAACGCCGCGTATCCCATGCGCACTCTGGAGGAAGCTCCAATCACTGGCAGAATCCAGAGTGATGTGATCGCAATGTGTAACAGGGTTTGAAACAGATTTCTCTTGAACAGCGTCCCCAGAACAACAGTCGTGTCTTCTGTCCGAAACTTCTGCACGATTGCGGACAAGTCGCAGAACGAATACCAGACGATTGCGATCGCCGCCAGACTCAGGATTCGCCGGATGGCTCTGGCCCATGGCATCTGACCGCCCTGCTGTAGTCGTCGCCCGAGGCTGAGCTGCATTGCAAAGCCTGCCGCGAACAGAAACTGCGGCATGATCGTATCCGCGTAGCTGCAATAGTCGTGACTATGCTTCAGGATTCGCGGACAGACCTCATAACTTCCCAGAAAGTTGACCAGCAACATGCCAACCATCGTGTAGCCGCGAAACTGATCAAGTGCCGCCAATCGGGCCGGAGAACTGCTCGAAATGTCCGACATCGTGACCGACCCGCCTTTCCGTGGCATTATGAATGCCGGCAGCAACTTCAAATGGCGCGACTCTCAGGACGACTTTTCACTCGTGAAGCCGAATTGAGAAAAATGCTGATCCAGCAATTCAATCATCGAGTACACAAACTGTCGATGACGCGAGCCGAAGTGTACTCGGATGCCAATCACTTTGTCTGCCCATCCACGAGCACTGCCGCCATTCTGGTCGAATTCCTGGGCCATGGCGGTCCAGTCACACACCATCTCAATCAGATCAACGTCTGACATATCATCAGGCTGCAGATGAAACTCGGGATGGTGACGATTCACCGACATATGGTGCCGAACGGCCTCTTCGATCTGCTCAGCAACGCCATCAGGATAATGAAAGAACTCGCCGTTCCTGCGACAACGATGAAACTCTGTCAGCCAGATGTATGGGATTCGCTCTTCCGGTCCGAACTTGGACGCATCGTGATCCTGCCCACGAATCAGCAGCTCTGCACCATACTCTGTCATGTCGGCCAATACGGCCAGGCAAGTCCGAACTCGTCCAATGTGCGCGATGGTACGACGTTCGTAGAACTCAATCATCGCAAAAGTGGGCTGAGGAGAAAAATCTGACATAAGAACACCTGCATCACAATCCGTCCCGCAGCACAACAATTGCACTGTGATGTTTCGACGGACTGCAGGATCTCAGTTTTCCCCCGGCAGGACAACCTTTCACTGACAAGGCAATCAAGGACCTAAAGTTGGGCCATCTGGGCCATCGAGCGACGCTCCTGTAGTCGGCTCAATAACCGCTGCTGTTCCGCTGCCGTCAGTGTCACTCTGGCAGACGCTTCGAACGGCTTCAGTTCAGTGTTCATCAGGTTCTCCTTCAGATCCACACCCGGAATCCGTCCGCTGATCCATCGCAGGGACTCGGCTGGATTTTCACAGAAGCCTTCATAGGTGACTTCGACCAGACGATCCGCCGGAATGTGTTTCAACTGTTGATCCAGTTGTCGCTCTATCTCCAGAATCTGGTCACATACGTCGTCTACATATCGCAGGGGATCCTGCGTTGTATCCGACGAATGACTGTGCAAACCCCAGCCAACGGACTTATCGCCCTGAACCTGTTCGCGAGCATTAATCAGGGACTGAGCAACCAACAGAGGATTCCGCCGCACGACGATAAAGCTGGCCTGAGGAAGAACCTTTGACAGTAGATCCAGACATCCCGTGTTGCGATTATTCTTGTTCAGGAATGGCTTCCCAAACGCCTGGCTCCATGCAGAGAAAAACGATCGCATCTCCTGCTGTTCTGATTCGTTCAAATCTGTGCGAGGCACGTAGCGATCATCACCCAGCCATTTATTCCACAGGCTGAAGCCATCGTTTGGACCATGCAACCGGGCCGTCTGACCGTAGAAATTGTGGAAGTCGGCTGAGTCACGTTTCGGCATCCAGTTCAACAATCGACTTGCGGTGACAGGCGATTTCGGAAACATCGACGTCATGTTCGTGACGTAGCTGACATCCATGTATCTGGCCAGGGTCTGATAAACCAAAGTTGTCCCGCTTCGAGGTGCTCCAACCACCAGCACGACCGGCAGTACAGAAGGAGCAGCCTTTTTGAGTGTCCGAGTTTCCTTTCCTTCGAGCATCGCATCAACAGGCATGGCCAACAAACGCAGTGCGAAATGAAACAATGCAGCGTAAGCGGCTCGTTTGCCGGAGGTCAGCATTCTGAAAAGCAAGCCCACAGGATTCCGGAAGTTGCGGGTATGAGAGTTCCTGTGCGGCACTTATTTTCCCTGACTTGAATCGAGATATCACGATCTCTTGATCATCACGTAATCAATTCAGTATGCCCGATGCAATTTTCTCGGTGACACCAATCAGAGGAAAACGCCGTCCGGCAAAAAACAATTAACGCCGCAGAGCCAAATGCATGGTGTTGTTGACGAAACGCAACATGCCTATGTGACAAATAACAACAGGTGTACGTTCGCAGAGACCAGCCGATCAGTAGTGACGCAGGCGTTCGGACCATGAGCAGAAGAATGACTCATTCGCAGGCCCGGATTTCATGATCCACGTTTTTTGCTGACCAATTGCCCAATGACCTGCCCAGCCAGCCGCATATAAAACATGGGCACAAAGTAGATCATCAGGAAACACGCAGCAGCCCCACTGATCGTCAGCACGTTCCATTGGTTAAAAATGCCCAACCACAATAAGCCCAATGGAGCAAACGAGATCGAGACTCCGGTCAAGGCGCCGACGACAACAAACAATGGCGAATTCAGGCGACGAACCCAGACTTCACTGATCTGAACCGTGACTGTATTTCCAGGAACGACACGGTCTGTGCTTTCCGGAGCCTGATAGGGGTTCTCGTTCATAGGGCCTTCACCATCTCGAATCACAAAAGGTCAGTTATTCGGATCTTTGGGGCTTTTGTCATTTCAGAGGCAAAAGACAACACTCCAGTACTCGCTCATCATTCGAAAGAACGCAGAGCATCAGCATCAAGATCATTGATTCTTCGAATTACGACTCAACAAGAATTCAGGTTCCCGCCGCGGAGCAGATTCAGTTTCTGCTGAGAAACTTGTCGTCGATTCGGTTACGATGTTTTCTCTCACCTTCTTAAAAGCATCGTCATAAGTCTGTAGACAAGGACATCTATGCGAATCCCATTTTCAATTCGAGTCACCGCCGTCATGTTTTCTCTGCTGGCAGGTCTGGCTTTGTTTGCTGACGATAACGTTACGGCCAATCCAGAGGCCCCCACCGACAGCAGGATGCAGGAACCCTTGTACGATCAGGAAGGTCGATTGCTTCAACCTGTCGGCTATGAGAAGTGGGTTGTCGTCGGCACATCAATCGGACTTGGTTATTCCGACGGCGACAAAAACGATCCCGGGAATCCCGGGACATTTCATAACGTTTACCTTCAGCCCGAAGCTTTCGACCATTTTGTTCAGACCGGCGAGTTCCCCGAGCAGACAGTCTTCATCGTAACCAACAATAAGTCACGTCCGGCCAATACAAAAGGGTCTGTTTCCAGAAAAGGCTTTGTCGCGTCGGCAACGTCAGGCCTTGAAGTCGCAGTGAAAGACACGAAGCGATTTCCAGACGGCTGGGCTTATTTTTTGTTTCACGACGCACCTGAGAAAGCAAAACCAGAAACAGTCCACGCCGAACGTGCCTTCGATCGAAAAGATTGTTTCGACTGCCACGCCGAACACGGCGCGGACGACAATGTCTTCACGCAATACTACTCCGTGTTGACTGAAGCACGTCGACAACACCTCGACGCCAAAAAAGCCGATCAATAAAATGCTGCCTCAAAACTTTGCGAACGAAACTTTCTCCGAGCGTCAGCTACAGGATCTTAAACTCTGTCTCTCCGGCGGAACAGAGTTTCAGCTCAATAGACTTCGAACGTAAGTCATGTTGCTCCGTCAGAAATCGCGAAAGCGGGGCAACGACATGTGTCTCCAGTGTTCGCTGCAGCGGGCGCGCACCATAGCGAGGATCGAAGCCAGCTTTGGAAAGATGTTCCACAACATCCTTTGTCCATTGCAGCCTCAGCCCCAGTTTTCTCAGCCCCTCACGTCCGGCGATTTCTCGTAACTCCTTCTCCGTGATTTCGAGAATTGCCGCACGAGTCAACGCATCGAATGTGACAACTCCATCCAGACGATTGAAGAATTCCGGACGAAAGAACTCCCGCACGGCCACCTCATGACGCATATTGGGCGTTGCGATGTTGTCTGCGAATCCGACCTGACCAGAAGAATCTGAGCCCAGATTCGATGTCAACAGAATCACAGTGCTTCGAAACCACGTCGTCCGCCCGAATCGATCTGTCAGCCGTCCCTCGTCGAACACGTTCATCAGGACGTCATAAACCGAAGGATGAGCTTTCTCGATCTCATCGAGCAGCAACACCGTAAATGGCTGGCGTCGAATCTGCTGCAGGAAGTCTGACGGTTCTCCATTCGACTGCATCAATAACCGATCCGCGGCCCATGGACCAGAATACTCACTCATATCGAGCCGAATCATCCGCGCGGACTTTTCACTGGATTCCGTCGCTGAATTCGCTCCATCTTCGTTCCCTGACTTACCTCCAAACAAACATCGCGAAATCGCTCGAGCAAGTTCCGTCTTTCCAACGCCTGTGGGACCACAGAACAGGAGAACTCCCAACGGCCGCCCGGGATCATTCATACCCGCCTTGAACTTCACAACAACGTCAGCGGCCGTCTCACAGGCCAGCGGCTGGCCCATGATCTGTGATTGAAATTCACTGATCAATTGCTCGCGAGATAATGGCAAATCGTCGCGCAGAAATCGATCCGGCAATCCTGTTCGCTGGAGAAATGTCTGCAGGACGCCCTCCTTCGTCAGAGCCTTTCCTGACGATCGAGCCGTCCGGTCCAGCAGATCACGCCAGAAGGCCACGACCTCGCCGGGCAAAGCATGGTAAGGCTGAAATCGCTGAAACAATCGAATGGTTTGAGCTGCCGCGTCGCGACTGATCGTCAACTTTGCTCCTGCCGCACTGTTCTCAGCAACTCGATCCAGCAAACGCATGGCTCGCGGAGAGTCCAGCGGAGCAAGTGTGACTGTCTGAAACAAATCCGTCATGCCTGGCAGTAGTCGCCGCACGGCATCCAGTTCTGTGGGTGAAACCTCAGCGATCATTCGTAGTTCGCCACGCTGTAGATAAGGAATGCAGAACGCAGCAAGACTATCCGTCGCCTCTCGGCCCCCGGTGCGAATAATGTCGAGCAGACTTTCAATGCAAAGCACGCCGTCGATTTCACTCAGCTCGCGAATGACGCCTTCAAGTCGCTCTTCCCATTGTCCCAGATATTTCATGCCTGAGATCAGCCGACCGGCACTTGTTTGCCAGAATCGCCGTACAGGCTTAAGCACCCAGGTATTCTCTTCCTGCTTCTCTTCTTCGTTAAGGTGCCGTTCAATATGGCGAACGACTTCACACAGCAAAGTTGTTTTGCCGCTGCCATGTTCACCCACTATCAACCAGTTGCCTTTTTCAGATTGCAATTGCTTGACGACATCCGCCACTTCACGATCCCGCTCCCACGCGCGACCAAACAAAGAGCGGACCGACGCATCGCCAAGCGGATCAGCCACACGTGCCAGTTGGTCTGTCGAAATTCGCGGCTTTGCAGCGGTGCGGTGAGGATCAACGGAAACGAACACATCATCCAGAAACACCTCATCCGGTGGAATCTGGCGTGACAACTGCCGCGGTGTCTGTCCCTCAAACCAACGCTGGACCATCTGAGGAATCATGGTCTTGGTGTCATCGTGTTCACTGAGATTCAGCCGTAGCCCGATCATCGGAATCGACGCCAGCCTCGGGCCTCCCAACTGCCGACCAATCACGCACCAGATCTTCAGATCGACCGGGCTTTGCACCGGATAGCGACGGCCCGTCATTTCGTCCTGATATTCCGGCCTGACCGGAACCTTAAAGACCTCCAGGACAGGCTCTTTCAGGTCCGGAGGATCACGCCAGGGTTCCTCTCGATACTGCCAGTCCAGCAAACTCCGAAGCTGCTCTAACGCCTCGCGCGGTGTCGTGGCCACAGCCGCGCGATCATGCTGCTCCACCAGGCTGGCTGTGTAGAGTCCAGCGGAGTTCTTCCAGATCAGAACAGGGCAACGATAAGTGGGCATTTTGTTTAAATGACGAAGGTGGTTTGTTGGAGAATAAAGAAATAGAAGATCGCGCAGCACGCTTTCTGAAATCAATTTGAGATTTCAAATTTCAAATTCACCTGCTCCGGCAATGCTTCCCACGCTTCCTGACGCAGAGCTTCAACGGTCGGAAGTGACTCCGTATGATGATGAGTCACCAGATTCTTCTTCAATGGATTCTCCTCCGGTAACTCCAACGTCCGCACAATCACGTTCGGAATCTCTTCACCTTCAAGCTGCACGGACAATAGTTTTGGCGACGCGGAAGCCGCAGACCTCAACACATGAAAACCAGCTTCCACGCTGGCATAATGTCTGGCCAGTGCACCACGCAGATGGATCCGCTGATCATGGCCTGCAGTGTTGCCGGACTCCAGAGTGGCCTCCAGAGCCAGCTCATCGGTCCATGTTGCCAGGAGACGTTCCACAAGTTTTGTAATGCCCGCGGATGCTGTTGGATCAGCAGACCTGATGCAGACACAAACAGCCTGATCCAGTTCACTCTGCTCGGCCAGTGCAACTGCAACAACCCAGCGGCAACGAGCAAGCATCGCCTGCGGTTCGTGTGTTAGATCGACGTCCCGCGATGGGCCATCAAACCGCGTCTCAAGGAAGTCATCGATCTCATCATCCGCGGCTACTCGACCAACAATGTCCCCATGGGAAGGCCTCCGACGGCGCATGATATCCTGCTTCATTGGCGTCCGCTTTGATTTCATCACGCCGCCCATCCGCCCAACTTTCTGTGCAGCATCATGAGCCGCCAGAAGCTCCTCGACCCACGTCTTCAGTCTCGGCAATTCATCCTGCACTAACAGGTAGCGAGTTTGCTCTGAAGAGATCCTGCCCGAACCATAGTGGCTTGCCGGTTTTAGCTCGGGCAACTTCCGCGTCAGGAACTCAATGGCCTTTTGAGCAACAGTGATTGTCGCTGAAAAATCAGTTTCTGCAGGCTTCAACAGGCCCTTCGCCTTAGTCGTATGGCCGAGAATACGCACAGCCACTGACAGCCCACGATCCGCGCGATCAATATCGATCAGCATCAGATCTTTGGCCTGTGCCGACTGTTCATCAAGGCCGGTATCACTCTTCTCCGTGATCTCCGGTGCCGACGCTGAATATCCCGCAAGGAACGTGGCGATGGGGCGAGTCAACTCCTTCTCAATCGCCCGCTTCAGTGCTCGCGCGCCCAGCACCGGGTTGTATCCCTGATCAATCACCCAATCGACGGCAGCGGTCGACGTATTCAACACGCATTGTCGCCGTACCAGTCCGTCTCGATGCAGAACATCAGACATCAAATGTCGAGCGATCACCTGCATGTCGTCGCGTGAAAGTCGTTCAAACGGGATCACTCGATCCAGTCGATTGAAGAATTCCGGGCGAAAGAAATTCTCCGCCGCTCGCACCGAGACGCCCGACTCCGCAGCGACCGCGTTTCCAAATCCCAGGCCACTTTCAGAACGCTGAGTTCCCAGGTTGGACGTCAGCACAATGATCGTGTTCGAAAAATCTGTTGTCCGACCACGAGCGTCCGTGAGCCGTCCCTCGCCCAGCACCTGCAACAGGAGATCGAATACGTCTGGATGTCCCTTTTCGATTTCATCAAACAAGATGACAGCAAACGGCTGGCGACGAACAGCGGCCGTCAGCAATCCTTCAGGCTGAGCAAACGTCCCGACCAGTTGTGGCACTGCGTTCGGCGAGACATACTCGTTCATATCGAAACGCAACAAGCGATCTGCATGTCCGAACAGATAAGCGGCCAGAGATTTCGCAAACTCCGTCTTGCCAACACCGGTTGGCCCGAGCAGCAACAGCGACGCAATGGGACGTGTCGGATCGTTCAGCCGTGCTCGCGCAATCGCGATGATTTCAACAGCCGCTTTTACCGCAGCAGGCTGCCCAACGAATCGCTCACGAAGCTTTTGAGCCACATGATCCGAGGCCAATGTCTGCTGCTGATCGAGGAAGGGACGAGGCAAACCGGTTTGCTGATGAAAAGCGTCCAGCACGCGCTCACGACTGATCACAGCAGGAGTTGCAGATTTGTCCGAAGTCGTGTCAGGTTGTGCCTCGCCTTCGATTCGGACAGCCAGTCTCTTCAAGAAGTTGGCCGCTTTACCCGGAAACGCAACATCCCGTGCATAGCGACGCTGTAAATCAATTACTGCAGGAAGCGCGTCGATGGAAAAGCGACAGCGATGTCGAGTTTCGAGCTGTCGTTGCTGGCTGAATAACACTCGCAGATTGTCATCCGCCGACATTTCACTGATGCGGATCAAATGAAAGGCATCGGCAAAGCTACGGTCTTTCTCCCGCAGTACCCGAAATGCTTCGGGAGTCATTTCGCCAATCACGCGGACATGCCGGCGTTCCAGGACCGTCTTCAGCAGTGCCGCCACGCTGAGCGTTGACTGACTTGTCACGCCCGCCTGAAACAACCCTAACAGATCGTCAAAATACAATACCAGATCTCGTAATGACGCATGCTTGACGATCGCGTGAAAACGAGTTTCCCACTGGCCCACATACGACATGCCGGAGATCAGTCGTTGCGGCGACAACAACCAGACAGCTTGCTTATCACGATGAGGATTGACAACGCGTTTCACATGCCGAAACACATACTCATGCAAAATCGACGTCTTCCCGACCTGACGTACACCCAAAAGCAGCACAGGACGACGATCATCGGCCTGCAATAATCGAGTTAACTCGTCAACTTCTCGCTCACGCAGTTCAACTCGATTCAAATCCTGAGGATACTGATGATTCAGGCACCGGCCAACTCGATAAAGTTCTGATTCGCCATCAACAGTTTCTGATGCTCCCAGAAATGCGAACAGGCTGTCCTTCTTCTTTTCACGAACTCGAGGCGGATTCAGACGAAACTCCACCTCCGAGACCCACGCATTGCCTTTCAGCGAGAATCGCTCCAGCTCCGGAAAACTCTCTCCGTGTGACTCCCGCGCTGCTTTCCGCAGATGCTCGGTGACCGCTTCCGTCAGACGCTCTTCAGGATTCTGGTCGGCCGTGATCTCAAACCAGACATCTGGAAAGGCGGGTGTAAAACCGATGCGTCGATCAAACTCGGGGATCATGACCAGAAGCAGTTTGAGACGTGCAAACTGCTTGGCCACCTCCAGACGAATCTCACACCGTTTGGTTTCCAGCTCCGGACAATACGTCCACGCGGCGAGTGCATCGTGTCGCTGAACTTTCCCCAGCTCCACAAGATTCTCTCGCAGGCGATGCGTCAGTTTATTCAAAGCACTTTGCAGGAACGTTGATTTTGCTTCCGGCCCGTCGAAGAACAATGGTCGAACGACATACTCCGGTGGCTTACCCGCCACCAAAGAAGCCGTCTCAACATAAACCGGAACCTTGATTTCCATGGTGTTCTCGTCGTCTATTGATTGCCCCGCCACCGACCCTGCTGCGGTGGTTGAAAGGCTTTTTGCACCAGTAAGATTTTGTCATCGTTACTGGTACAGGAAGTCCACAGGCCCCTGACCTGCATTTCGCCGCTCACTATTCAACCCTCGCATTGAACGCCAAACTTCGCCGTTCACCGGTCCCGCGAAACGGCTCCGCGCCGTGCAACAGCCATCCGGGGAAAATGTAGAGATCTCCAATCACCGGTTTGAAACTAATCAGTGACCTCGCAAATCTCTGCTTGCCGCCGATCAGAAAGTTGATGTATCCCGCCTGACGACCCGCGATGTAGTTTCTTTGTTCCTCATCGGGTGAAATCGTCGGGACCTTCAGGTAGAGCACACCGGACAAATCGCCGGAATGAAAATGCACCGGGCTGGGAGTTCCTGCGAACTGGCTGACAACCCAGAAATTATCCAGTTGGACAAGTCCCGACGGTTCATGTTCGACATTTTCGACATAAGCTTGAATCGCGCGAGTCACACAGCTCTGCAGAGAATCCTCGCCACCCCACAAACAATCCGCTTCTGATAACTCGAATTCAGCTCCTTGCCTCGGAGTCAACACTGAGTCAGAAACCGCATTGAGATGATCAATCAGATCCACAGAGATCCGTGTCCGTCCAATCAGGGGACCGAACGGCGACAAAAAGTCCATTCCCGGTGAGCCTTCAGAACGGAACGCCACCGCCTCCGAGGCTTCATACTTTTTCAACCGGCGAGTTTTCTCAACGATATCCATAGTCCGGCTCTTCCGTAGTGCCGACTTCAGTCGGCTTTTGCGATTATGTTTTCGTAGCCCCGACTTCAGTCGGCTTCCGTGCTTATGTTCGCAATGATTTCGCTGGCTGAAGCCATCGCTACATTCGGAAAGACGACGAAATCAACTGCCCCAAAGTCCGCGAACCAAAAGGCCGCACCCTCACTCAATCATCCTCTCCGCCATCTCCTGATGACGACGCAACATCACGGCCTCCAGCGTTCTCGTCAGTGACACTTCATACAAAACAGGCGGCTCCGCAATCAGGGGATCCACAATACGCATCCGAGGATAGTCGTAATCCCGACAGCGAGTCGTCGGCAGAATGGCTCCTTTGCGTTCGATCCCGGAAGCTGGCAGAAACGCGTCTGGCTCCGGCAGATTCGTGAACACACCGCACGCCTGCTTGCTCTGCGAATACGTGAATCGATGCAGTCCATCTTCGTGAACAAATCGCTGAAAGATACGCGAACCTCGAAACTCAAAATACAGCCCCAGAACGCCATCCAGACTTTCATTCAGAAACTTACGAGCATCCATCGGACGTTGCCTCAGCAACCATGGTCGAGGTGTTCCCTCCGACAGAGATTGTCGGTGAATCAACTGCCACGTTTCAGGCTGGCTCGAATCTTTTGATCGCAGCATCTCATCCCATTTGAGTTTCTCCAGAGTCCATTCTTCGTCCGGGATCGGCTCGCGCTTCAGCCCCGTAGAAGTATAGATCCACAGATCTCCTGCAGCTCCCATGTTGGCCGCGATCGTCCAGTAAGCAAGAGCCAGTTGTTTCAGCACTCCCGCATCGTCGGCAACGAGCAACATCCTGATCACATCCGGCTGCTCAGTCTGCAGATCGAGCAAGTCCAAAAGTTGCTCAGAGAAATCAGTAACACCCTTCGCGACAGACCTGCGCAGCGTATCACTTTCAGGCATCTGCTGACGATCTTCCGCGTAAAAGGACATCAGAGCCAGATCTTCCTGACCAATAATCCGGTTCAGAAACTGTTCAAATTTCATCATCCATTCGCGGCGACGATCCAGTTCATGACGCTGCTTCAGGACCACCGCTGACTGCTGTGTCAACTTGTTCCATCGTCGCTCCTGCCGCTCCAGTTGAAACACGGTATTCTGCATGTCCAGAATCACAGAGCCTGCCTGAAGTCGCTGTGACCGAGACCTCAGTTCCTGCAGTCGCGTCACGACTTCCATTTGTCCCGCGTCAGCTCCAACCGTCGTCAATAGTCTACCGGACGCATCAGCCTGAGCCCGCACCGAGTGCTTCAGAGCAGGCTTTCGATCCGGCGCACCGGTCGCCACTGAACACTCGGCGTGCAGTACCGTGTCTCCGGCATAACGGTTGAACTTCTCCGCCATCGGTGCCAACAATTCGCGTTCCATCACACGCTTCAAAGATCTCGCGCCGTAACGCGGTTCGAAGCCGTGTTCGAGCAAATAATCGATCACCGGATCGCTCACCTGAAACGTGACGCGCCGATACTTCAGCCCGTCTCGCTGTCGAATCAGCTCCAACTGCCGCTCCACTACCTTCCGTGCCGTGGCTCGATTCAACGGCGCGAACGGGACGATGCGGTCAATTCGGTTAAAGAGTTCCGGACGCACAAACTCCCGCACGGATTTCTCGAAATGATCGCGAGAATGCCGGACATCAGATTCGCTCAGCCCAAAACCAACGGAACCGCGAGCATACGTCGCCGCTCCCAGATTCGACGTCATGATGACAACGCAGTTGCGAAAGTCCGCAACACGTCCGGCCGCATCTGTGAGTCGACCTTCTCCCAGAATCTGCAGCAACAGATCAAACAACGAATGATGAGCTTTCTCGAACTCATCAAGCAACACAACCGCAAACGGCTGCTCACGAACTCGCGCTGTCAGAACTCCTTCGGCTTCCGTTGTTCCGCCGATCAAACGCTGCACAGCCATGGGATCTGCATATTCGCTCATGTCGATGCGAATCATGCGGGAGTCACCCGCTCCGGCTGATCCAAACAGATACTCGGCCAGCGTGCGAGCCATCTCCGTCTTGCCCACACCGGTCGGCCCGATAAACAAAAAGCTGGCCAACGGCCGATGATCGCGATTCATTTGAGCTTTGAGCGTGGCCAGCAGATTGGCGATCAGAGCCACCGATTCCGGCTGCCCAATGACTCGTGCTGCAAACCACGCTTCAGCGGCGTTAAGATCCAGCCGAACGCTGTCATCCAGCAGCCACATCGGCAAACCGGTTTCGCGGGAAAACGCCTGAGTCACATCCGCGCCACTAATCAGGAACTCAGCGATGTTCTCTGTGCCCGCCTCTGAACCTTCCGCCACCAGTTTTCGTGCCGCGACATCACGTCGCAGATTCTGCAGAAATCTCACCGGCCGCGCGGGGAAAGCGGAGTATGTCGCAAAGCGACGATGCAGTCGTTCGATCTCTTCAATCGCCGCCATAGAGAACAATTCTGCCGTCGTTGTCCATCCAGCCCGAGCAACCTGTGACAGGATACTCAAACGCTTTTCCTGAGGCGGCTCATGAATTGGAATCTGCAGGAATGCACGCAGCAACGCAACGTCCTGACGTTCAATCAACGACAGTTGCTCGGGCGTACATTCCGCCACGACCAGAATCTCACCCCGAGCAATCGCCGGACGAAGAAACGATGCAATGCCCTGTGTCTGACATTCACTGCGACCAACTTCCATCAGTTCCTTTAGTGAACCCACATGCAGAATCACATGTTCCTTGACCATTTCCTTTCGCAGCAGTTCCAGTCGTTCCTGCCACATGCCGAAACCCGTCATTCCGGAGACCAGACGCGAACCACTGGTCGCCCAGAATTTCCAGGACCCAAGTCCCAACTCCGTACTGCGCCGAACAACCTCTTTCAGGATTGACGTTTTGCCAACTCCGGACGCCCCAACCAGCAACACACTGCGAGCGATCAAGCCCGTCAACGCATCGCTGAGTTGCTGTACGGATTCTTCGCGATCGTAGGCTTGCGGCATCGTCAGGCCTGTGATCGGGTTACCGATCTTCGTCAGAACCTTTCCGTCATCGGAGCTGGGTTTTTGCTCAGCCTGTGTCTGCTGTTTGGGCGTTTCGGCGAGGTGTTCGATGGCGACCGTTTCCAGATCCAGACTTCTGCATCGAGCCTGCTGGACCATCGACTTCAGCGAACGAGTTGCCTTCAGTCGAAACAGAGCGAGGCGAACCTGATCTTCAACCAGCTGAGGCAGTTCTTCTTCTTTGTTCGCGAGAACCTCAATTCCCAGCGACGGCAGATAAACGATGAACGCATCACGGCTCTGCTGCCAGCGAATCGCCGGCATTTTCAGAGTCACCTCGTCCCGCCAGATTCGATTCCGCTCAGCCGGTTCAACGGTTACTTCGAAGGGAATCAGCTCTGGATCGATCGCCACCAGACGCCTTGCCAGCTCCAGATTCGGCACCTTCGCCAAAAGCGCAAGCCCATTTTCAGCCACGAGGTTTCGCAGGTTCTTTGGGGTATCGTCCAGGCACGTCACTTCAGGAAAAAACAGGGCCTCACTGAGACGACAGTCCTGAGTCTCCTCGAAGATCTGAGTGATCACATAAAGTTGTACGGACAATGTGGGCATAGGCAGAATGTCGCCGAAACCCCTGCGTGTGGCAACTATCAGGGACAGAGAAGTCGGAGACCAAACTTCGTTGGCATTTACGCGTGTTAAGTTCAGATCTCTGCACTTTTTCGTTTCGGCCGAATCGGAATCCAACGCCACGGTCGGTCAACACGAACAACATGCGCATATCCATGGAGCCACCCGGCGCTGCCGAGCACGAAATTCGATTCACCGCGTCGGTCGATGTGATTGCGCCAAGCAAGCTTGGGAAAGGGGGATGAAATGTAGAAAGCAAATCTGAAACCTTTCGTAGGAGTCCTGCGGGTGGAAAGCCCGTCCGGTAGAGCTTGACCAGCGGCCGGAAGCGAGTCTTGCGTCGTACGCGGGTAACCCGTCCGGCGAAGCGTAGACAGTCAGTCCGAAAGCCATGCTATTGAGCGTCGAAAGACCTTTCGTGGGAGCCTTTGCTTTTCACATACCAAGGGCCACGCTGCTGCACTTTATGGTCTGGTGCAAGCAGTCCTGCCGGCGTCGACTGAACATGTGCAAACGGGCAATTGGGATTCTCCAGGAACTTGGGAGGTCCTGTCGTTTCCTCAGTGAGATTCCGGCTGGAGAACCGGGTTACCAACTCCAGGCTCTGGCGGCGCACTCGTCCGCCGGGGAGCGAACTTAACGAGTGCACATTGAGGTACCACCAAGCGAAGGAAACGAAGTGCGGTGGGATGGGCGTCAACGTATCCCGATTTTTCATGCGGATACTTCCCGTTCTTGTTCGGGTACATGTAACGGTACCGTTCAACACCGTTCTCGTCGACAAGCTTCCAGCCATGCCCTTTATCTGCCGGCTCTCGCTTCCACGAAGGGTTCTTGTCCAAGAGTTGCTGCGAGACCTTATTCGGATGTTTTCCACGCAGCGAATATTCACTCCCCGCATTATGCACCAGCACGCCGGATTCACCAACGTAGTAAACATGCTCGCCGTCGACTTCGAGGTTGTAGACGGGGAGTTGTTCGGCGATGGGTTCGGTTCGTTCGAGCGTCGTGGTGCGGCCGTCGGCGAGGCGGAGGTGTTCGCCGGGGTTGAGTGATCCCGCCTGCACGAAGTCCTGACGGTCTTCGCTCCAGAAGGGATGATTGGCCGTCGAACCAATGGGCGTCGCTTCCCCCGCAATGAACAGGTTCAGCACATCGCCCGAGGAATGCTCAAAGGTGCCCGTGACCAGACGGCCTTCGCCAATGATGTCAGCGGGACACGGTTGCGTCGCCCGCAGAGTCGCCCAGTCGGCGATGCCGAGTTCTTCAAACTCCAGCCAGACCTGTCCGCTGTCGTTGCGTTCGACCGACTCAATCCACGCCACGGGCCGAGCCAACCCGATTTTGAGCCAACTGCTATTTGGCTTGTTCATCAGGAATCGATGAACCTGCCATGTCTTCTGGTGCCACCAAGTCAACCGGTTTGCTGCCGAAGCCAAACCAGAGGCCGAGCAGAATGCTGGAAACGCACAAACCCCGTAAACAATTCTGAGTCATTGTCGAACTCCTCGTCCCACGGGATTCACTGAAAGGCAAGGTATCACTGCAATCCCGCGCCCTATTATGGGCACCACTCGTCGGATACCCAATTTAAACCTCCTTGAAGGCGTTCATCTCGTCATCTCCGTCCGACTTGGCAGGCAAATCCTTTGAATTCTTGGTCTGCATTCTCCGAATTTCTGCCAAAAGAAAAGTTGACTTGGCAAGTCCACAGATTGTTGTCATCCATGCCGACGTAGCCAACGATTCCATTGCATGCCCCGTCAGCGAAATATGTTGCGAGAGCAGTCTTAGAAACTCATCTATTGCGTTTTGATCACTTGCCGCATTGATGTGACCCCACGTTGCGCAAGCTCGAAGTAATGATCTCGCTCGAACGACACTCGATCCGTCGAACAGAGCTTGGGTGAGAATATCCGCATATTCATGCACATTGACCAGAGTGCTTAAAGCGGGGTCCTGCGTCTGACTCGAATTCGCAAGATGAATAAGGTCGTCGTATGCTTGATTTGAAAGTATGCGAAAATTTGATTCCATAGAAAGTAATCGCCGATCTACGGGATGGGTGTGCAGTTCGTTTAACAGACGATCTAGACTAGAGCAACTCATCGATTCGGTCTTTGTTGCGAAATAATTCTTTCTCCATTGACTCTATTGCGTCTTTTAATTGGTCGAGTCTGATGCTCTTGATTTTGTCATGTCCGATTGCGTCAATGGCATTCGTTGGCATCTCGCCGCGAATGTTTTCGAGACCTTTCCTCGCACTATTGATACGTCTCTCCAGCCACTTGTTTCTTTCAAACAGCTCTACTATTCGCTGTTGCGAAAAATTTGCTTTGGTCGTTAGCAGTGGGTGAAATCTCTGCTCAGCTTGTCCTGTTGGACACGGCAACCCCGTATTATGCGCCAGCACGCCCAGTCCCGACACATGGTACGCATGGCTTCTGTGGACTTCGAGGTTAAAGACGGTTTCGCGAGTCGGACGCTGAGTTCTTGCCGTCAGCGTGGAATGGCCGTTGAGTGTTCTGACGACCTCATCAAGCTGCAAGTCTCCGGCGGGGATCCAGGCGTGGCGGGTTTCGGAGTAGAGCGGGTGATTGGCGGTGACTCCGAGTGTTTCCTCGGTACGGCCATCAAACGTCAGATCCCAGACTGTTGCATGGCGATGCCGGATCGTGCCGGTCACGATGCTCATCCCTGGCCGCGTTTCCCGAGAATCCACATCGCACGGCCCAATCGCCAGAACCGTCGCCTCGCCCGACAGACCGATCTCATGCAGCCCGATATCGATCGAGCCCCCAACCGCCGCTCCCGTCCCCTGCAGCCACCACAGCGGACGAATCACCGTCAGTTCCGCAATTCTGCCATCCGGCTTCGGCAGCTCCCGTTTGATCGTGCGGCAGACTGGTCTTTCTAGTTAGGCAACTGCGTTGAATTCCTGACGCTTCTGATTCACTTCCGTCCGAGCCGCCTCATCAAGCTGCGACCATTGACGTCTTGCGACTGCCTCGGCTGCAAGAAATGCCGCTTCGTCTTTGTGCTGATATGGCAAATCGCCAAAAGTAGAGATAACCCCAATTGACGCCCAAAGATGATCAGGGGCAATCGCCAGAGCGCACTTGTAGAATGAAAGGCCACTCTCATCACCATCTCCGAGTTGCGGTACGATCTGAACCAATGCTCCCATCACTTGGTATGCATCTGCTCTGCGCTCTGAACCCAGTGATGTATTCTCTGCGGCCTGACGCAACAGATGAAACGCCGACTCATATTCGCCGTTTGAAATCAGATCCATCGCAATGTCGACTGCGTCATGCATCAGTTCACTCCAGCGTTGTTGAGTATGATCTTCCCCGCAAGATCCTTGAATGCGGAGACCCATACATCGTGACCGTCTATGATGGCGTTGGCTTGGATTTTTGTTCCAATGATTTTTCCTCCAGGACCTCGAATGGGGCCAATCGTTCGCCACTGGCTCTGTTCGAGGACCTCCGTAACGTAAGGCTTGATTTCTTCCAAAGTGGGTTTGCGATCTCCGAAGATCTTGGCCCACGGGCGTTTCGACTGAAGTGCATGTTCCCCGATTTTCCATTCGTCCCAGGGACAGGCATTATGCACCAGTACGCCGGATTCGCCAACGAAGTAGACATGCTCGCCGTCGACTTCGAGGTTGTAGACGGGGAGTTGTTCGGCGATGGGTTCGGTTCGTTCGAGCGTCGTGGTCCGGCCGTCGGCGAGGCGGAGGTGTTCGCCGGGGTTGAGTGATCCGGCCTGCACGAAGTCCTGACGGTCTTCGCTCCAGAAGGGATGATTGGCCGTCGAACCAATGGGATTCGCTTCCCCCGCAATGAACAGGTTCAGCACTTCGCCCGAGGAATGCTCAAACGTGCCCGTGACCAGACGACCTTCGCCGAGGATGTCAGAAGGACACGGTTCCGTCGCCTGCAGAGTCGCCCAGTCGGCAATGCCCAGTTCTTCAAACTCCAGCCAGACCTGTCCGCTGTCGTTGCGTTCGACCGACTCAATCCACGCCACGGGCCGAGCCAACCCGATTTTGAGCCAACTGCTATTTGGCTTGTTCATCAGGAATCGATGAACCTGCCATGTCTTCGGCCGGATCTCGCGGACTGCGACTGTCTTGTATTTCGGTGTGGCTGGTGTTGCTACCGCTTCTGCCACGGCAGATGACGTAGCGGGATCAAACGACTTTCTGCCGAAGCCAAGCCACAGACCAAGCAGAATGCTGGAGACACAAAGACCCCGCATACAAATGTGAATCATTCCGGAATTCCTCCACCTATGGGATCAATCGCCCATAATTGATTAAAGTACGCCACGTCTGTACCGATCCCGAATTTGGTCCACGATGTCTTCATTTGCAAGATTTTCGTGCCACCAATGTTCACACGACTGACCGCAGGTCAGTAATCGGCGTTCATCCGCCAACGCATAGATTGCCAGCAATAGTCGAAATAGTCTTTGGAATTCGCCGGTCGGAAGACCAAGCGCCTTCGCACAAGCTATTCGCATATCGTTCCGGAGAAATACTACGCACGGAGTGAAAGTCGGTTTCAACTTCGCTAATTGGATTGCTCTTTCAACATCGTTTGCTGTGGCACCAGATTGGATCGCCATGTGCGCGAGAATCTGCAATACCACGTACTGTTTAGCTGCTCCAAGCGAATCAAACCACTGTTCACCGTCGGCAACAATGGAGGGATTCTGTCGGAGCCGATTCAGAAGGATCTCAATCTCCAATCGCTCGCCGTCATGCATCAATGCACCTATTGGGGGTCGAAAATAACATGCGGAAGATTTGGGTCCACTGGATTAAAATTGGGAGCACGCGGGTTATAGTCCTGCCACCAGTCAATTCCGGTATTGTCCTCGCCGCCAAATGCACCCCGTGGTAAAGAGTTCTTTGCTTTACCACGTTGTCGCGATCTCCCCGAGGCGATGTAGTCCCAGTCCGAAGCCGGATCGGTCTTTCCTTTCGCACGGCTCCCAACGACAGTAATGCGTTGGTTCGTCTTATTTGCGGCGTTCTGAATCCTGCGGGCGGCATCGGGATTCATTTTTGCCTCTTGCCAAGTGCGAAGTCCGGGCGGACACGGCAACCCTGTATTGTGTGCCAGCACTCCGATCGTCGACACATGATACGCATGGCTTCTGTGGACTTCGAGGTTGAAGACGGTTTCGCGTGTCGGCCGCTGAGTTCTTGCCGTGAGCGTGGAATGGCCGTTGAGCGTTCTGACGACCTCATCAAGCTGCAGGTCTCCGGCGGGGATCCAGGCGTGGCGGCTTTCGGAGTAGAGCGGGTGATTGGCGGTAACGCCGAGTGTTTCCTCGGTGCAGTCATCAAACGTCAGATCCCAGACCGTTGCATTGCGATGCCGGATCGTGCCGGTCACGATGCTCATCCCCGGCCGCGTTTCCCGAGAATCCACATCGCACGGCCCAATCGCCAGAACCGTCGCCTCGCCCGACAGACCGATCTCATGCAGCCCGATATCGATCGAGCCACCAACCGCCGCTCCCGTCCCCTGCAGCCACCACAGCGGACGAATCACCGACAGTTCCGCAATGCTGCCATCCGGCTTCGGCATCTCCAGATCAATCGTCCGACACAGCAGCCGAGTGACATCCGTGCCGTCCGCATCCCCAACGACGTACTTCGTGGAAATCAAGTTCTTCAGCGAAGCATTGGAGTCCTTGCCGTCGACGTCCACGATGACTCCGTCACGCACTGCGATCCGGATTGGAAATGAGACGAATTCGTCGGCCGGGTATTCGAGCCATTCTGTGACACCCGTTGCGTCCTGCTTCGGAGCTTTCTCGGTGAGCGTATCTTCCGGCAGCGGCTGAGATTCACCGTCCGGCAGACCGACCGTGACAAACTGCCCGGTGACGACGTCCTGAATGGCCACTGAGTCCCATCGCGGCGACTGGTCTGCGAGGTTGGCGGTCATCTCTGCCACCGCAGGCGACATCGCAGCGGAATCAATTGCCGGCCGATTCAGCCCGAACCAGGCACTCAGCATTAAGCTGACAACAGCGATGGCTTTCAATGTGGTCGTTCTGACGGACTTGCCGACGCTGTTAGTACCGGAAGCAGTCAAGACGCTGGAGACATCGCTTTCAGATGTCACCTCGCATGTGTTGTCAGCAATCACTCTGTTTCCCGGTACAAGACCGTCCTTGGAGTTCCGATCCACGGGGCCTGTCGTAGTTTCCGGAACGCCCTGCAGGAGATCCACTGGATCCGAAAACGCCAGATCCGTGCCAGCGTTAGCATGATCCGGCATGGTCTCAAGTCCTGGCGGTCGAGCAGCAGTCAACCGTTTCGACCGCTTCTCATCTCGCAGCACTGCAATTCCTGACATCGCTCCGACGATCAAGCACAGCACGGCAAATGCCGAGTTGTTTCCGGTCTCAATCGGCAAACACTGTGCGAGCACCGGCCCGGAATCATGCTGACCGATGATGATTTGAGTATCACCAATGAAGCAGTTTGGGCCCGGGCATTTGGTACGGAAACCACCTGCAATCGAAAGTCCGCTGGCAACGGCTCCCGCGAACTCCACGACGGCGAACGCTGCCATCTCCATTCTGTCATTATCCGAAAGCTCGATTCCTGTCAGCGGGTCAACGCCTTCCCATGCTTTGTATGCTTTGACGGCAACAAGCATATCTCCAATCCCGTATCCGATAATGGTCGCGTAGTCTGCACTATCGACCACGCCGTCAGCCCCCAGCACTTCGCCAAGTTGCGTTCCGATTTGGGCCTGCGATTCGAGGATACTGTTTATCTCCCCGGGGGCATTCAAGGCCAACGTTAAGATGTTCATCCGACTGTTTGCCCACTCTAACCACGACGTAATCTTGCTCATCATGGTAGGAGCCGCTGCTTCAAAGGCTTGCTGGTCGGCCTCCAGATCTTGCTGCTGTTTCTGAGCGCGGTCAGCGAATTGAGATTTTAATTCGGCGATTCGGTCCTTCTCTTGCGTCCATTCGACAAAAGAAGTGTGGAATGCCTCTGCCGCGTTCTGAATGGCAACATTCCGAGCTTCCGTTTCATCGCGTCGATCCTTTTCAAATCGTTCCTCAAGTGCATGATCACTCTTTGTCTGTTCGTCACGATGTTGTTTAACAAATGCGACAAACGACTGTTTGGCTTCCCGTAACGCGGCGACATTTTTTCCAATGATGGACGTCCCTTCACGGAATCGCTCGATCCTTCCATCGGAAATGCGATTGAGTTCCGCCTGACGGCTATCATTATTCTTACTGACGTCCTGATCTCGACTGATTCTTGCGTCATCGCGTTTCGATACCCATTCGGCTCGTCGAGTCGCCAGATCAGCACGAATCTCCGTCATTCCAGAATCCCATGGATCAAGTGGAGGATTCTCTGCTGCAACACCAGCGTCGTTCTCGATCGGGGTTGGCTTGCTCGGGGCCGTCAAGGTTGCGGTGACTGTACTTCCGGAACGTACACTGCCGATTGAAGAGGTTGCAATGATCTGACCAGAAATTGTCCCGATGGCCTCCACGCTTTCCACAATGCCGTTACTCGACGACTCACTTCCTGCCTTAATTGTGGACGAGATATTTCCATAGGCAAATACGTCGTTGACGGAGACATCCCCGGTAATCGCCCCGGAGATGTTTCCACCAGCAAGTGCCAGCCAAACACTGCCATCAGACTTAACCGTCGCTTCAAGGTTTTGGCCAGCGAATGCCAACGCTGCATACTCGCCATCGACGACCCCACTAATGTCGAGTGCTGCAAACACAATCGCAAGATCACCAGTACTCACATGCGAATTGACGTTGCCAAACGACATCACGATCGCTGTTCCATCGACTGCGGTTATTGCAAGTGAACTTACATTGCCTCCCGCAAAAACGTCGGCATCGCCCCAACTAAATACCATCCCGCTGACATTTCCACCTGCAAGTGCGGCTGAGACTGTCTCCGATGAATAATCAGCATCATTGTTCCACAGGGAGACACCGATGGCATAGCCGAGGCTGGAGGTGAACTTTCCTGAGAGGTTACCATAACTCCAGGCATAGGCTCCTTCATCTCCCTCTGACTCCAAATCCGTTAGTCCCCAGCTAACACTGTCCGCGTACCCTCCAGCGTCAATCGTCCCCGTTGTTTGTTCAAGCGACCAGGTGATAACATCGCCGTCCAGAGAATTGGCGTCAACTTCCAGTGCGCCATCCGAAACGATCGAGAACCCCGAGTCCGCATCACCAACGACTTTCGCATTCTCCAATGAATAAACTTCCGCCTTTCCAGCGGTAGTGATCTGTACGTCCATTGCTCTCAGGGCTGCGACGTCGACAAGCTCCACAGCATTGATGATGCCGTTGACGTTGTTGTGTCCAAACACATAGACGTCGGCCGACGTCGTAATATTTACTCCCACTTGCCCATAGGAGTAGATTGACACGGTTTCGTTTGCGGTAATCACGGCTTCCGCCACTTCGCCACTTGTCCAGATGCTGACCATGCCGGCCGGTGCTTGGGCTTGTTCTTTGAATCCTCCCCAGGCCTCAATATCAACGTCTCCGGTGGTTGCCTTGATCAGTGTTGTGTGAACATTCCTGGCGGCCCATAGAGTAGCGTCTCGCTCAGCAGTCAATGATCCTTCGATGTTTCCTCCGGCAGTAATGCGGATATCCCGTCCAGCAACAACGTTGCCTGTGCTGTTCAGCCACGTATTAATCCTCACATCACGCCCCGACTCGACGTTTCCGGAAATGGAATCTCGCGCAGAGAG
Organism: Planctomycetales bacterium; assembly: GCA_026400835.1. Taxonomy (GTDB): domain Bacteria; phylum Planctomycetota; class Planctomycetia; order Planctomycetales; family Planctomycetaceae; genus SXXK01. The sequence continues at coordinate 31,753 of JAPLOA010000097.1, forward strand.
ATTCACGTAATCACTGGCTTTTGCTCCGCCAGTAATTCCCTCCAGGAGTGCATAGGCATCAATGAATCCATTCGTGGCCGTCAAGCTGCCAGAAATGTTGCTGACCGCATAAATGTCAATGGATCCACTCAACGCTTTGATCTCGCCTGAAACGGCTCCTCCCGACTCGACCAAAATGAGTCCGAACGTGGACTCGATCGCCCCCGTGATATCTCCGAGGAACGTACGAGCTTCGATTCCTTTCTCCGCGTCAATCTTGCTGCTGAGTAAGTCGCCTGCCAATGCCTCGACACGCCCATCTTCCGACTTGATTTCCCCTGTCATCGTGCCAAATGCGGTGACTTCAACTAGCCCTTTTCCAGTAATTTTTCCGGTTACATTTCCGCCAGCTTCGATTGACACTTCACCCCCGGCATTGACAGTCCCGGTTACGTTCAACAATGCCAGGATTGAGGCGTCTCCAAACTTCGAATTGACGGGTCCAGTGACGCTGCCGGAGAGAGCCCATACAGATGCCGGTCCACAGGCACTTACAGTCGCCGAAATTCCAGTACCATTAACACCTCCGCTGCTTCCCATCGCACCGGCCTCTGCCATGGCCCGCGTGGATTCGATTTGCCCCGCGACACTGTTTACACCGTATGCAAAGACAGCTCCGGTACCGATGACGGTTGCATCGATTGACGTAAGTGAAATGGCATCTATGGATCCCCCTTTTATGGTACCAGTGATTGTGCCCTTTGCCTCTATGCCGATATCCCCTGTCGTGGTGACCGTTCCATTGAATTGACCATACGATTGAACAGACACGTCGGCGCGAGACTGTTCCATATTGAGGGTCACAGATCCGTCAAAAGAAACAGCTCTCAATAGCTGGCCGATAAATTTCCCGTCCAGCGTCAAATCGTCTCTGCTTTTTAGCACTGCTTCATCGACACCTTCGACCTTGATCTTCATTTCCGCATGTGAGTCGACTGTCGCTTTACCACCACGATCAAGGACGAGTCGATCAATTCCATTGATCGATGCGATCTCTGAGCTACTCGAATTCGAGATCGTGAGGCCCTCTATCGCATTATCTGCTCCAACCAGTACTGTTCCGGTTTGTTGAGACATCGTGATTGTCGTGTCTTTTACAGAACCATGCGCCTCCAGGCTGACTGATTGTGCCGCTTCAACAGACGCTTGAATGTCGCCGGCAATTTTGACTTTTGCCTGCACGCCAACCCATATCGATCCGACGAAGTTGGATGCCAAAGGAGCTGATTCGACACCTCCACTTACATGCGCGACAATGCTTGCGGATTTACCGGCTTTGAACGAGCCTGATATATCGCCGAAAGTGCAAACCTGGATCACTCCCTTTGACTCGAAATCCGGGACGTTCGATGCTGACGATGGTCCGCCAGAATTTCTTCCCTTAAGTTTCCCGAAGGCATGAATCTTTATTCCATGCGTGTCGTTCAGTTCCCGCAGCCAATCCTGCTGAATCAGATCGTCATCGGACTTGACGGTTGCGGTCACGTCTGAACCAGAAGTGATTCGAACCTGGCCGCCGCTCCTGATGCTGCCCTCGAATCCATCGCCCGCAATGATGATGGTGTGACATCCGGCTTTGATATCGGCCGTCACTTTTCCACCTGTGGCGACCGTTACGTTCTGATGAGTTTTATTCACACTGTCGCCAGTGGCATCGACGCCAGCTACGATCTCCTCCAACGCCGATAGCCCGACGGAACCACGCGAAGAAACACTATCCACCTTTAGAGATTTCCCGGCGTATAGTGAGACACCAGAATTGCCTCTAGCCACGGTCCCTGAAGTCTTGCCACCAGAGACTACTGACAGCTGAATTTCAGCCGAAGATTCGTGAATATTTGCGTCATTCAGTGCCACGATATTTGCAGATCCGTGACCTTGACCCTGATTGTTGTTGCCAGCTGAGACAGAGCCGGAGAAACTACCCCATGCTCTAATCTGGATCCCACCTATCGACGGAATACCAAGCGTTTCGACGACGTGGGGCAATCTCTTCTTCGACGTTGTGAATTGTCCGGAAACACTATGGCCTTCCACATAAATGCCCGCGCTGTCAGAGCTTACTTCTCCGGTATTCACATCTCCCCACACGCGAATCGACACTTCTTTTCCAGCAATTACGTCACCCAGGGTCATATGATGAAAAGCGCCCAGAGTGATTCGTCCGCCAGCGATTGCGTCGATACTGCTGTTTGCCACCCCTCCCCAACAGAACAACAGAACACAGGTGCCATGCACTTGACAGAAAGGGTTTGGGGCGTGAGAATGCGGTTCCTTGGAGATTCCGCAGTGTTCTTTGCGTTTGACGGGAGTAACAACGATGCCACGAGTGAATCGGGGGGAGATCTTTGCGGACGATGAAATTCAGGTGTTTCATCTGGTGAATCGCTGCGTGCGTCGAACGTATTTGTGTGGGCGGGATGAAGAAACGGGCCGAGATTATTCACATCGCAAG
>JAPLOA010000068.1 GCA_026400835.1 Planctomycetales bacterium
TCCTTCGCTCGAATTTCACTTCGGGGGGAGGGGCATTCCGCGCTGACTCCGAAACTCCGACAAATCAAACCTCGCATTGAAAGGAACTCGTCAGCACTCGACGACAATGCGACGAGCGTGAATAATCCGGGTTAAACGAAAGTCTCCATTGTGCGACCAAAACAACAGACCAGCAGCCGCGAATTTTTCGGAGCCGACAGAAATCATGTCCCCGTTTTTCGGCGACTTTCAGGACTGAAAATAGTCGTGGCCCCTCGCAACTTCAATTGATGAACCGTGAATGAGGGTTCCCAATGCGAAAATAGGCGAAGTGCAACGGAGTTTTCAGATTGTCCCGAGCCCAGAAGACTGATCTGGCGGCCATTTTTTGATTGTGTGTAAGCAGGACACGGGAAACGTCGAAGAAGATAAGGAACCTTTCTGTTTTCTCGGTCCCCTCCGACTTCGGTCGGCAGGAATTGCCGAAACAGAGGGCTGCTGACTGGGAGGTCAGCCGATCTGGATATGCTTCCGTCGCTGAGTGGATGTCGCCATGAAGAAGCTTGCTGTTCCATTTGCCTTGCTGATTGCGGGAGCATTGCAGGGATGTTCTGCGGGGCCACAGTTTTTCGGGCATAAAGATCCGACCAGTTGCCAGGAACCTGGTTCAGACGCGTGGTGGGCTGAGAAGGCCGCTTTGCCGCCCGGGGTTCGTCAGAAGTACAAGAAGGGCAAAATCTGGCCCGCTCGCCCCAGAACAAATCTTCCACCCCAGCAGTTTTCGCACACGTATTATTCAGAGCATTACTGGCCGCTGCCGTATGTTTGCCAGGACCGTGAATCAGTCGCGGTATTCATGGAAACACAAACGGCTCTGGGGTGGCAGGAAGAGACGACTCTTTACGATCGTCACTTTGACCAGAACGACCAGACTTTGAGTCGATCTGGTGAACTTCACCTGCAGTACATTCTGCACGTCGTTCCGGCCGAACGCCGAGCAATCTACATCCAGTCGACTTATGATTCCGCACTGGATGTCATGCGAACAGATGCAGTCAATCTTGCGATGGCGAAATGCTCACAGAATGCTGGAGAAGTTATGGTCACGATTCGCGACTGTCAGCAGATTGGACGACCGGCTGCAGAAGTTCAGGCCATCAATGAAGTGTATATGTCGACAATTCCTTCTCCTCGTCTGGGTTCAGCCTCCTCTGGTGGGGCCAGCACAGGCTCGTCGGGTACTTCCGCCACCGGTTCGACGCCATAGTGTTGTCTGATGGAAGAAATGGCCTCTTAGAGGACTTCCGGACGAATTCTGCCGAATCATGTCGATCGTCCGCGAGGTTCATTTGATCAACTGTATTGATGCGCAGTTCCTGCTGAAGTTGTGACCAGGGACAACCGAAAAGCAGCAGAGGGCTGCTTTATCGTGCCGCAGGAACTCTGAAGAGCTTCCTGCCTTCTGAATGTTCGATCAGCAGTCGTGACTTTCGAGCCTACAAGGTTCGCGCACATGGAGGTGCGACATGAAACGACAATCTCTGACAACGTTGCTGCTTGTTGCCGCGTTCGGCACTTCAGCAGGCTGCGCGTCGTCCGGAAAAAGTCACTTCTGGGCGAAGCCGTTTGCTTCTACCCAAAGCGAAGCCGCCTCGGAAGAAACCGAAGACAAAAAATCTGCTCCGTTGGCAAACAAAGATAAAACAGCACTCGCATCGTTGAAGAAGAGTTTCTCACACAGCAAGTCAGAAAAGGACGAGCTGAGTCCGGAATTCATCGCCGCTCAAAAGACTTTGAAGAAGAATCCTGAAAAGACGCTGCTCGCATGGGCACGCTATCAGGAAGATATCGGCGAATACGCCGAAGCGCGACGCAAATATCGCGAAATACAAATTGCCTACCCGGACAATCTGGAAGCACACCTCGGGATGGCTCGGATTGAAATGTTGACAGGCCGTTCTAAACAATCCGAACAGATTCTGACCGATCTGGTAAAGGATCACCCGGAAAGTACAGCGGTTCGCATCTCCATCGGTCAGATGTATGCTCAGCAGGAAAAATGGGACGAAGCGATCCGCGCGTTTGAAGATGCGTGTGAGATCGATCCTGAAAATCAGGACTGTCGCTATGAACTAGGCGTGGCCTTTGCTCGCGTCGGCAACTACGACCAGGCTCTTTCAAACCTGTCTTTCTCTGTCGGTGAACCCGCAGCCCATTACAATATCGGTTACATCCTGCACGAGCAGGGACGAGATGCTGACGCCGCGGAATGGTTCCAGAATGCACTCAGCCTTCATCCGGATCATCAGACGGCCGACAAGTCCAAAGCCATGTTGGCCAAGTTGAATCCTGAACAGACTGGCCGTGGTGTCGTAACGACTCCGATGGTTGCTCGCAAACTTCAGCCGAACGCAGCACGGGCAACTCAGCCTGTCGCCTCAACAGCATCTCAGAATCGACGTTCAACGGCGCCAGAAGATCTACCAATTATCTCCGGAAGTCGGAAGAAATCGGGCGTTGTTGAGTTCGACAATCAGCCGTCGACTGCAGGATTGGCACAGAATGAGTCGGCTTTTGATGACAATCCAGCGCAGCCCGCTCCGACAGCCAGCCGTCCTCTGAGAAACTACCCGGATCAGAACTACACGATGCCCGAGGAGCAGGCTACGGACTCATCTCCGTTTCGGCATGTCTCCTACACTGATACCCCGGCTCAACCTGCCAACTCCGTTGAGGCATCAGCCGCGGGTGCTCAGCCTCCACAATGGCGCGGACCGTCGCCACAGTCGGCCGCTCGTCCGGCACCGTCTCACTGGTCGTCTGCTCCAAAAGATCCGCCGAACTGGCGCGCCCGTAAGGACTGAGTTCCGGGCAATGGCTTAACCGTGCCTCGAGACAGACAACTCTGGTCCTTTTCCGGACAACTTAAATCGCACCTGACGTGGAACGACACGTCGGCGGCAGTCTGAACCGCGCACCATTCCGCTCAACCACTGTTTACGCAGTGGGAGAATGGCTATAATTCCTCACTTGAACATCCTGCGATGCTCATGGATTGTCTGCGACACCCCGGGGTTTTATACAAAGAGTGATGCTGATGCCGGATGCTGGTATTCTGGCCACGGTGATGCTGCTGGTCGGACTGTTCCTTTTGGGGCTCGAGTTCTTCATTCCCAGCTTCGGAATGATCCTGGTCGCCGCTGTGATCTCACTGATCGTCTCCTTCTGGAGCGCTTACAAGGCGTGGTGGGGTGTCAGTCCGGGCTTCTTTTGGACGTACATTATTCTGCTCACCGCTGGAATCCCCGGATCATTGATGGGGGCGATCACTTTGATCCGGAAGACTCCGCTCGGTAATCGCATGATTCTTAAACCGGCTCCGGTGAATGAGTCTCCTGCCCCGGGACCGCTCGATCATCTGATCGGAAAAGCCGGAATTTCGCAGACTTTGATGACGCCAGGCGGGATCGTTCTGATCGATGGTGAACGATTGCATTCAGAGAGCCTTGGAATGCTGATCGAGCCGAATTCGCCAGTCGTCGCTGTGGCCGTTCGTGGAAACCGAGTCGTGGTGCGTCCCGCAACTCCGTCGGACTCGGAATCCAGTAATCCGGCGGTTTCGGAACAAAACGCTGCGACCAAAACGCCCATGGATTCACGGCCGGGAAACTCGCCAGAACCCCATCCGCTTGACTTCGACTTCCCTCAGGGGTAAACCCTCAGCAGTGGACTGCTCAATCTGTCTTTTATGCCTGACAAACAAGGCCAGTGCTCCGGAGCTTCTCATGACTCACATTCTGTTGGCCCAGCTAAGTCCCGGTGAATGGGGTATTGTGGTCTTTGGGCTCTTCGTCATGATCGTGTTTCTGGCCATCTTTGCTCAGTACGCCAGCCTGTGGCTGCAGTGCAAAATGACCAGAGCTGGTATTGGCCTTTGGGATCTGATCTTCATGAGATTCCGTCGTGTAAATCCCGTGGTCATTGTTCGTAGCAAGATCATGGCGGTTCAGGCTGGCTTGCTGAAGAAGTACCCGATCTCAACACAAGCACTGGAAGCTCATTCTTTGGCTGGTGGCAACGTCCCCAACGTGATCCGCGCTTTGATCGCTGCCGATAAGGCCGGCATTCCGCTCGACTGGAACACAGCCCAGGCGATTGACCTTGCAGGTCGCGATATCCTGGAGGCAGTGAAGACCAGCGTTTATCCGAAAGTCATCGACTGCCCTGATCCCAAGCGAACTCAGGGAACTCTGTCTGCTGTGGCCGCAGATGGAATTGAACTCCGTGCACGAGCACGAGTGACTGTCCGAACAAACATCCAGCAGTTGATCGGCGGAGCAACCGAAGAAACCGTGATTGCACGAGTCGGTCAGGGGATCGTTCAGGCGATCGGCTCCACGAATTCTTACAAGTTGGTGCTTGAGAACCCGGATTCCATTTCGAAGGCTGTGCTGGCGCAGGGCCTGGAAGCTCAGACGTCTTACGAGATCGTCTCGATCGACATCGCAGATATCGACGTTGGTGAAAACATCGGCGCTCGTTTGTCGGCCGATCAGGCAGAAGCCGATATGCGTGTGGCTCAGGCCAAAGCCGAACAACGCCGCGCAGCGGCTCGAGCTCGCGAACAGGAAATGGTAGCTCGCATTCAGCAGAACCGAGCCGCCGTGGTTCTGGCAGAAGCGGAAGTACCGAAAGCCATCGCGGATGCGTTCACGGACAGCAAACTGGGACTTGCAGACTTCTACGAACTGAAGAACGTTCAGGCGGATACTCGCATGAGAGAATCGATCGCCGGCGATACGACGGGGCGAGCGGGGCGGTCGACCGAGGGCTGATTTTCTTTGGCCATTTCGGTGTACTGGGCTGGGTGGAGACGTTAATTCCGTCGCCGATGCAGAGTCATAGATCTATTCAGCAATCCAGAGAGCTACCAGCCTTTCCACGAACAGCGTGGTGCTAGCAATCACATCGATGAATGTTGATGACTGTCACTCAAAAGTCGATCGCGATTTCGCTTTTTGTGCTCGAAGCTCTTCTGTTCCATAGTTTATTCTGCAACTGGACGGTTGGAGGCTCGCATCGGCGCAGTGTCAACGCTTGGGCTGGCAGAGCGCCGGACCATAGCGGACTCATCGTCTCCATCGGGCCCGCAGGAATTTATGCTCGTAGCTACCAGACTGTGGAATTCGATGCGACCATCGGCGTCGCGCTTCCGGCCGCGCTGATCGGTGCGGCGGCGTTTGTCTTGAGTCTTCAGAATCAAAGTTCAGCCACTGACGCAAAAACGACGCAAACAGTCGATCAGTAATTGCCATTTTTAAAGTCGAAGTGACCTGCATCTATTCTTCGCGACTCGACTCCACGCTGCACAGCTTTCGCGCGGAAACAATCGCTACGATCCGTCAGCGTTCTGCAGGTTACCGGAGTCGTTCAATCCGCAGGACTGCACGATCCACTTCGTCGCGCGTGGCAATCCACACAAAAAATCTTCTGGAGCCCATACAGCAGGAGTCTGTGCTGCAGCTGTTATGATCGTCTGATGCTTCCAAAGCAAACTCTGCTTGAGCACGCAGTCCGATGCCGAGAATGAGTGAAAGGACTTCCGTGTCCAACGCTGCGTGAGACATGCTCACCCGCGTTTCGCTCCGTCGAGCGGGGAGCTTAAGAACCGTTTCACGTTTTCGCAATCGAGCCGGTCAAGTTGTTATGAACAACGTCGCGGAATTTCACACTGCGGAAAAAATCCTGCCTTCTCATGTTGTCAGTGAATCGGCTGAACGTGATAACCTGCGACGTCTGATGATCGGGCTCGTTGCTGTTCTGATCTGCATTGGAGTTCAGATGGTGCAAAGCGCCAGTCTGACTTCTCGTCCCAGCGAACAGGACTCCGTGTTTCTCAGCAAACATCTGACTTATCTTGCTGTCTCATTGTTATTCGGCTTCGTCGCGTCTCGCATCAGTACCGGGTGGTTGCAAAAGAATTCCATAACGTTGTTTGGGGGGCTGGTTTTTCTGCTTACGATCCTGCTTGTTCCCGGCATTGGCAGTCGTATCAATGGAGCTCAGCGCTGGCTGCGTTTTGGTGGATTATCTCTGCAGCCTTCTGAACTGGGCCGCATCATTCTGCCGCTGATGGCCGCAACAATCATTTGCAATCGTCGGGCCGCTGGGTTCTCGCTCAGCACCGTTCCCGCAACACTGATGCCGCTGCTGATCCTGCCGCTCGTCGCGATCGAACCTGACCTCGGCGCAACCGTGTTTCTGGGCTCTGGGTTCATTCTTGCCCTGTTTCTGGGCGGCTGGCCGTTGCGATACTTCATCGGCTGCGCATTGCTGTTTATTCCGGCGGCCACGTCACTGCTGATTCTCAAGCCTTATCAAATGGAGCGAATCCGCGGATTCATGGCCGCCTGGCAGGACCTGAGTCAGGCTCCGTGGCAAGTGCGTCAATCGCTGCTCTCGATCGGTTCCGGTGGACTTAAGGGGACAGGAATCGGAGGAGGCTGGCAAAAGCTAAGCTACCTGCCCGAAGCCAACACCGACTTCGTCTTTGCCGTGATTGGCGAAGAACTGGGACTGCTCGGCACAATGACAGTCTGCTTCGTCTGGGTTGCTCTGTTCCTGACCGGCCGCGCAGCATTGAAACATCTTCCTCGCACATCGTTCGAGTGGATCTTTGGCACGACGCTGCTGCTACAGCTCGTGCTGCAGGCGATGGCTAACATCGCGGTTGTTACAGGGCTCGTTCCTCCGAAGGGAGTGCCGCACCCGTTCATCAGTTACGGCGGAACCAATTTGCTGGTGAGCGTTACAGCGATCGGATTGATCATCGGAATGTCACGGAGTCGTGATGATCAGAACCTGGAAGCGTAACGGCGCGAGCCGTCCGGTGAGTCACGAAGAGCGTGGGCAGCAGATGTAGGCCGGACCGAGCAGAGCGAGTTCCGGCTTCTTCATAGATCCCAGAGTTGCCGGAGCTCGCTGGCGCTCGGTCCGGCCTACAAACACGGCGTCTTATTCTGCGGCTACTTTTTCACGTCGGCCGCAGGCTCGTCGTTCCGCTCCTGACTGAGCAGCTCATAATAGCGTTGAACCAGGCTGTCGAATTCTTCCGGCACGGGTTCTCGATCGATAGGGACCATCGCCCGATCTGATTCCAGCTTCATCACTTCCTGATTGATACGCTGTTGAAGCGCCTGCATTTCACCCAACAACTGCGACTTCACGAGATCCCACTGAGGCATCTCGCCGTGACGTTTGAACTCTGCCCGCATGGCCCGAGCCCGATCGCGAACCTGGGCCACTCGATTCCGCAGCTCCGAATCTTCCAGCATCTCTTCGATGTCTCGCAACTGATCAGACCACTCACCAAATTCTTCACCTGTCAGCGGCCTTGCCGAAGCATTGTTGGAGCCGGCTCCCCCGTTGCTTTCTCGCCCACCGTCCATCAAAGACGACTGGCGACGCTGACCGTTTCGATTGCCGCCGGACTGATTCTGCGAAGGCTCGCCAGGTTGCGATTGATCGCTGTCGCTTTGCTGTGGACTGCCAGAAGATTCGCCTTGACCAGACTCATTCTCAGACTTCCCTTGCGAGGCACCTTCGCCTTGAGATTTTCCATTCTGCGGCTGACCTTCCTGTGGTTGTCCGTCCTGAGACTTCCCGTCCTGCGGTTCATTATTCTCAGAACCTTTCCCACCGCCTGGCTTGCCCTCACCAGACTGGGCGGAACCTGTCTGCCCCTGTGATCCCTTCTGGCCGCTTCGTTTCTGATCATTTTGTTTTTCATCATTTTGTCTCTGGCCGCCACCACCTGAACCCTTCGGCTCCGATTCGTTGGCTGGGTTCTGTTCAGACGGCTCCTGAGCGTCATCGGCTTTCGAGTCCTCTCCAGCCTGTCCCTGCTCGCCCACACCTTTCTCACCCGAACGACCCTTCTGTCCAGCGCGATCACCCTGCTGGCTCTTCTGACCAGAGCGTTGCTGCTGACCGGATTGACCCGGTCGCTTGCCTGGCTCTCCATTCTTTCCTTCAGATGCCTCCGACTCTTCGCCGGGCTTCTCACCGGATTCTGTTTCACTCTCAACGCCAAACTGGCCCGGTCGACGATTCTCCGTCTCAGCATCTGCGGCTTCTCCAGTCGCACTCTGAACTTCGCTCGCCAGCTTTCGAGTCGCATCTTCCAACTGTCGCTGTGCGCGTCGCAGTGATTCGGCTTCGCTGCCGAGGACTGAATCCGCCGCGTTCTCAATTCCCTTCTGAAGCTGCTCAATCCCTTTGCGTGCCGCCTGTTCGGCTTCCTGCGACTGCGACCACATGCCGCGACCAGCCAGAAACTCGGTCGCTTCCAGAGCTTCCTCGGGCTTCGAATCTTTCAATTCACGCAGCGTCTCGTAGAGCTTATTCGACAGCAACGGCTCGCTTTGTTCCGCCTGCTCAATCATCTGCTTCGTCTGATCAACGACGCGATTGAGCCGATCTTTCTGTTCGCCAAACTCCTTCTGCAACTGATCACGATTTCGCTCCGACCGCAGCGACGGTTTTTTGCTCTTGTCGTCCTCGGTCGAGTTCCCCGTCAATTGCTGCGCGAGTTCTTTCTGACGATCACCTAACGCCCTCGCCTGTTCTCGCAGATCGCGAACAGATTCTTCAAACTGCGATGACGTCTGATTGCGAAAATCCTCTTTCAGATCTTCAAACTGACGCTCGGCCCGAGTTCCCTCTGAGATCGCTTCGGCCAGTCGACCTTCATCCATCGCGCGAGACGCTTGTTGCACATTCTCGCGAGCTTCCTGCATCTGCTGTTTCATCTCGGATGATTGTGCATCCTGAGGATTCGTAGCCTGTTCCATTCGCTCGCTCAACTCATCCACATCTCGCAGCATTTCACGCTGCTCATCACGCAGCCGCTTCAATTCACGTTCGATCTCTTCGCGTTCTTTTTGAGTCGTCGCGGCTCGAAGTTCGGACTCGAGCTGCTTCAGACGATCATTGACCATCTGCTGGCGTCGTGCCAGTTCTTTCAGTCGATTGAGTACCTGCAATTGCTGTCGCTGTTCTTCTGTTTTTTCTTCCTGCTGCTTCTGAACCTGTTGCTCGGACTCATATCGGTTGCGTTGATTGTCCAGTTCAAGCTGCTGCATTTGTTGCTGAGACGCACTGCTACCGCCACCACCTCCGCCGCCCTGACTTTGCTGTTGCTGACGAACCTGCGTTTCCGCAAGACGCAGCTTGAGCAACGTCTGCACGACAACCTGCTCGGTTGTCATCGCATCGGCCAGTCGAGCTCCTTCGGTACCTGCACTGACATCCTGCAGCTTGCTTCTTGCCGCGGTCATCTCGTCCATAGCGCGAGCAGCCAAAGCGGCCGTCTTCGGATCACTTTGCAGCTCTTCCATCGCGGCCTGAAGCTGATTCTTCGCTTCTCCCTGTGAATCCGCTATCGTCTCAACATCCTGAGCAAAGGTGCCGTTCCTGCGACTTGGGACTTCTGCTCGAATCGTATTCCACGTGGCCGAAATGATTTCCTTCTGCAGCTTCAACACGCCGTCAATCGCGCTTCCCTGTTGTTGCTGCGACTGACTCTGCTGCTGTTGTTGCTGCTGCTGATCTCCGCCTTGTTGAGCTTCGCGGAAGATTTCTTCGAAGCGGCGAACCTCCGCAAACACAATGTCGCTGTAACTTCGTCGCTCGGTGCCATCCGCTGCAATATCTGTCGCCCAGAATGAATACGTCACCAGATCATCCGGTGCCGCGCTCAGAGTCTCCATTTCAATCTTATGAGACAACGTCGCTGCCAGCAGCGGTTCAACAACGACCGGAGTCGCCGAACTCGCTTCAGCAGGACTAACAGCCACAGCAGTCGCGGCAGATGTTGTTGCAGGCGCCTTCAGAGACAACTCTTTCGTTTCTCCGCCCGACAATGAAAACTGCACGCCATAATCGACCAGATTGAAATCATCGCTGGCCTGAGCTTCGACCAGAAACTCCTGCAGCGGCGAAACGTTGGTGTCACGTCCCGGAAATGTTGGCTTGATCTTTGCTGGCTGATTGAAAACAACCTTGATCGTGATCTGCTCCTCGTCCTTCGGCTTGCGGCCTTCCGAATCCTCCAGCAGCACGGTCCAGACATTGCTGTCGGCGACGACCATGGTTGCTTCCATGACAGCAGACAACGGCTGCGAGATCACAGCCGATTCAGCAGCAGACTTCCCATCGCCAGCGTTTTGTATCGTCGATGCAAGAGTGGACGAAGGGGTCAATTCAATCGTTGTCAGATCTCGAGCCTGCAGTTCAGCTTTGGCCACGGGTTTGTTCAGATACAACTTCAGCGTGACCGTGGAACCTTCCGTCACCGTGATTCGCATCACATCTTCAATCGTTTCCTGAGGTCGTCCGGCCCAGGCTGGCGGAGTAATCACCGCATCGACCTGCTCCAACTTCGGACGCACGTAGGTTTTGACATTGAAGGTCGGAGAAATCAACGGCGTCGCTGACTGACTTTCCGCTTCAGAATAGAGCACTCGATAGATGCCATCGCCGGTGATCTCTTCCATGCGAGCCGCGAAGACACCAGCGTCCACGGTTTCTGACATCGTTAATTGTCGACTGACGCTTTTGGCGTCGGTAAATTCCAGGACAGATTTCGCAGGGCTGACTCCCGGGAAACGAGCGACAACAGTCAGGGCTGATCCAAGCTCAATCTCGGTATCCCCCGGTTCAATCACAAGTTCCGTCACTGGCGTCGCAGGAGCTTCGGCATTGCTTTCCGCGCGTTCAACGATCGAAGATGGCTTCAAGAGATCTCGACCATAACGACTGGCGGCCATCACACTGGACACCATCAGTACGAACGACAGGAAACTGAGCACCGTCCAGGCCGTCATCTGACGCCCCGGAACAACTCCCGACCAATCTCGATGCCGCGCCAGCTTGTCGGCTTCCTGAATAGCCATTGCGGCCAGCACAGAAGGGCGACGTCCTGCTCTGTCGGCAACCTGCACAGCGGTGATAACGGCGTCGTTGACTTCGGGATCCGTCTTCTCGATCAATCGAGCCGCCTCGGTGCGAGTTGGATTCTTGACCAGCAACCGCGCGAGCAGGATTCCGATGAGCGTTGTGCCAAGCACCACGGGGAACTCAACTCCCAGATATCCCACCTGAGGCGGCAGCCACATCGTGACGACAATGGCCGGAACCAACAGCATCAGCCAGAGCCCCGTCTGTCGACGAAGAATCCGCAGCTTCTGCAGCCGAGCGATGATTGAGTTGAGACTGCGTTCCAGGACTGTTCCGGTCATTATCAAACTCCCAACTTCGTTCCGCAGGCGTGGGCTCTACAATTGTCGCCGCAAAAGCCCTCCAGTTGCAAGGCGGAGATACGAAGCAAGCTTGTTTTTGTAGGTCCTGCCTGCCGGGCAGGACTTTCGCCGCAAAGGCGAACCGTGTGCAAGATGCTTGATATAGCAGACTGATTCAGCTCAACACGTGCACCCAAGTCGCGGCAAGCCGCGAAGTCCTCCTCGGCAAGGAGGACCTACCTGAATTCCACAAGTGATTTTGCACCCGATTCGTCGATCGATACGATTCCGCTCCACACTACGCTCAATCCCGCCGTGAGGTTTCCCGATGACACGACTGATCACCGTCACTGCTCTGATTATTTTGGCCTTGAACGTCGCTCCATTCGCACTGGCCGATGGCATCAAGGACAACATCCCTGAAAACGTTCGCCGCATCCCGGAGCTGGGTGTGCCAGTGCCGGAGGATCGAGCCGCCTCAATGCGAACGTCTCTGGGCCAGCTTCAGGAAAAGATCGCTGCGATCAACGCGAGCAAAGATGCTGCGGCGAAGTCGCTACTGCCCGATGTGATGATCTTCGAACGAGCCGTCCGGTGTGCTCTGGACTATCAGGAATTCTTCGACGTCAAAGACCTCGACAAGGCCGATGCTCTGCTGCTGGAAGGCATCAAGCGAGCCGATCAGTTGCTGGCCGGTAAACCCGAATGGATGACTCAAAAGGGTCTTGTCGTGCGAGGCTACATCAGCCGCATCGACAACACTGTGCAGCCATATGGCCTGGTGATTCCGCCGACGTACGCCATCGATCACAGCGTGCCGACTCGTTGCGACATCTGGTTTCACGGGCGAGGCGAAAAGCTGAGCGAAGTGAACTTCCTGTGGGACCGCATGAAGAACCCCGGTGAGTTTACTCCGGACCACACGATCATGCTGCATCCCTACGGCCGCTATTGCAATGCGTTCAAATTCGCGGGCGAAGTCGATGTGCTGGAAGCTCTGGAGGATGTTCAGAAGCATTACCGAATCGACGAAGACCGCATCAGCGTTCGAGGCTTCTCCATGGGCGGCGCGGCCTGCTGGCAGTTCGCGACGCATTATGCTGACCGCTGGTTTGCGGCGAATCCAGGTGCAGGCTTTTCCGAGACTCCTCAATTCCTGAAAGTGTTTCAGAAGGAAGAGCTAAAGCCCATGCCCTGGGAACAGACACTCTGGAATCTCTACGACTGCGACAAATGGGCTCTGAACCTGACTCACTGCCCGACGATTGCCTACAGCGGTGAGAACGATTCCCAGAAGCAGGCGGCGGATGTGATGGAGGAGGCGATGGCGGAGCGTCAGATTTTCTTAAGGCATATCATTGGGGCCGGGATGGGGCATCGCTTCGACGCAGGCTCGAAGAGCCTCATCGAACAGAGTCTCGCATCGATTGCCAAGAGTGGACGCGAGGCAAACCCGGACGTCATACATGTCTCAACGACCACACTGAAGTACAACAGCACACATGCAGCAACGATCGACGGCCTTATTGAACACTGGAAACCCGCGTACCTTTCCGTCTGGTGGAAACGGAGCGACACTGCCGGTTCGAGGGAGCCTCAGATTCAGATTTCAACAGAAAACGTCTCGTCATTCTCGATCGAGTATCTTGCAGCGCATCTCCCACCCACCGTGCGACGCTACTTCCATGAACGGCAACCGATGTTAAATGGAATTAAAGTGACGGTTTTAAGGAGTGAAGATTTAAGAAAGTCGGCAGAAATCGGTTCTGTTGTTAAGGTCGAATCCTTGGCTCCCGCAAAGCCGCTTTCTGACGATTCGATCCGCTTCAGTTATCACTTCGACGAGAAGTCTGGCTGGAAAAGCGGTCCCGCGCCAGAAGGCCTCCGCAAACGCCACAACCTTCAGGGCCCGATCGACGACGCCTTCATGGATTCCTTCATCTTCGTTCGCCCCACCGGAACGGCCGCCCATGAAGCTGTTGGCAAATGGGCGGAGGCCGAGCTGACTCGAGCCATCGAACACTGGCGGCGACATTTCCGCGGCGACGCGCGAGTTGTCAACGATGTGGATCTGACCGACGAGATGATCCAGACATCCAACATCGTGCTTTGGGGTGACCCAAAGTCGAACAGCGTGCTAGCCAAGATCGCCGACAAGCTGCCGATCCAATGGACGGCCGACAAAGTCACCGTTGGCGAAAAATCGTACGACGCCAAGAATCACGCTCCGATTCTGATTCATCCCAACCCCCTGAATCTGAACCGCTACGTCGTGCTCAACAGCAGCTTCACCTTCCGGGACTACGCGTACCTCAACAATGCTCGTCAGGTCCCCATGCTGCCCGACTGGGCCGTTATTGATCTCAATACTCCACCAAACGCCATCTGGCCCGGCAAAGTTGTCGATGCCAACTTCTTTGATGAACAGTGGAAGCTAAAGCCGTAACAAGGGCAGTGCCCTTGACCCCATTTTCGTTTAACGGCAAGCCGCAGGCGACTGCGCGATCAAAAGCCGACGCCTATGTCTTGCCGTTAAACAATCTTGAATAGTCCGCCCAATTCTGATCTGATAATTCTCGACCTCCCCACCACTTTCCGCGAGAAATCCACACCCATGCGAACCCTGTTACTCACCGCGATTGCTGCCCTGATTATCGGCAGCACAACATTACACGCCGCCGAACCCATGAAGGCCCTGATCGTTGACGGCCAGAACAATCACGGCGTTTGGCCGACAACCACAAAGATGATGAAAGCGTATCTCGAACAATCAAAGCTCTTCACCGTCGATGTCGCAACCGCAGCACCCAAAGGAACCGATCCCAACTTCAAGCCGGACTTCAGCAAGTACTCGGTTGTCATCAGCAACTTTGGTCACGGTGCTGCTCCATGGCCCGAGGAAACTCAGAAGGCCTTTGAAACCTTTGTCAGCAATGGCGGCGGTTTCGTCGTTGTCCACGCCGCGGATAATTCATTCCCGGAATGGCCTGCGTACAACGAAATGATCGGACTCGGTGGCTGGGGTGGTCGAACAGAGAAAGACGGACCGTACGTCTACGTCAACGCTGAAGGCAAAGTTGTTCGAGATGAAACGCCTGGCAACGGCGGCAACCATGGAGCTCAATGGGAATTCCCCGTTGTCATTCGCGATCGCGAACATCCGATCGTAAAAGACATGCCTGTCGAATGGCTGCATGCCAAGGATGAACTCTACGACAAACTTCGCGGCCCTGCGAAAAACATGCAGGTTCTGGCCACTGCGGAATCCCAAGTCACCGGTCGTCATGAGCCCATGATCTTTACGATCAGCTATGGCAAAGGTCGAGTCTTCCATACTCCAATGGGGCATGCAGAATACTCACAGGAATGCGTCGGCTTCATCACAACTTTGCAACGCGGCACCGAATGGGCGGCCACCGGAAAAGTGACCCTGCCGATTCCAGAAGATTTCCCTAAGGCCGACAAGCTTAGCAGTCGCAAGTTTGCAGAGTCTTCAGTGCGCGGCAACGAATGAGTTGTTTCGCAACAAAGTATCCCGCGTACACTCGGCCTCGTTTCATGCCGTGCAGAGTATAAGCTTATGCCCTGGCTGCAAAACTACGACCCGCTGAACTCTCAGTTCCTTTCCACACTGATTGCGGCACTTCCGATCGTCGTGTTACTGGGACTGCTGGGTTCCGGACGAGTGTCCGCACATATGGCGGCGGCGGCTGGCTTGATCACGGCTATGCTGGCTGCCGTTTTTGTGTTCCATATGCCACTGAGCGCCGCAGTCGCATCGGCAGTTGACGGGGCAGGGTACGGGCTGTTTCCGATCGGATGGATCGTCGTCATGGCCATCTTTCTCTACGCGCTGACTGTGGAAACTGGACAATTCGAGATCGTGAAGAGATCCGTCGCATCGTTGTCGCCCGACCGTCGTATACAGGCACTGCTGATTGCCTTCAGCTTCGGAGCATTCGTGGAAGGAGCAGCCGGGTTTGGAACTCCTGTCGCGATTTCTTCAGCGCTGCTGATTGGTGCTGGGTTCCGTCCACTGCAGGCGGCCGGGATGGCTCTGATTGCCAACACCGCCCCCGTGGCTTTCGGTGCCCTGGGAACTCCCATTAAAGTGTTGGCTGATACCGCTGGCATTGATGAGATGCTGATCAGCAAAATGGCCGGCCGCCAGTTGCCGTTCTTTTCGATGCTGGTGCCCGCATGGATGGTCTGTACCATGTCCGGCCTGCGAGGTCTTGTCGGAGTCTGGCCCGCAGTTCTCGTCTGCGGTGGCAGTTTTGCCGCTGTGCAGTTCTATACGGCCAATTATCTGGGATCGACACTGGTCGATGTTGCCGCAGGCCTGGCATCTCTCATTGCCTTGACGCTGTTCGTCAAAGTCTGGCAACCGAGATCCATCTGGAAGTTCGAGGACGAGCCGGAAACCTCATCAACAATTTCTTCCGCGATCGCACAGACAGAAGTTGTTGAAAAGCCAACAACCACCGTCGACAGCACCAGAGAAATCATCTCCGCATGGATTCCTTGGGTCTTGTTGTCTGTCTGCGTGTTCGCATGGGGTCTGAAAGATGTGAAGACGTACTTTGACGCTCACACGATGGTTAAGTTTGAGGTTCCCGGCCTGCATCATCAGGTCCAGCGCAACAAAGAGGTGTCCACCGACAGCAAACCTGAAGCGGCAGAGTTCAAAATCAACTGGCTTTCGGCAACGGGGACATCGATCTTCGTTGCCTCGATCCTGTCAGCTCTCTGGATGGGCGTGCGGCCTGCTGAATTCTGCCGCATCTTCTTCCGGACGATTCGTGAGATGCGGTTTCCTTTACTTACGATTGCTCTGATGCTGGCACTGGCTTATGTCACTCGATACAGCGGCATGGACGCAACATTGGGGCTGGCATTTACAAAGACCGGTGTCCTGTATCCGTTCTTTGCGGCCATGCTGGGCTGGCTTGGAGTTGCTCTGACGGGGTCAGACACCTCAGCAAATGCCCTTTTCGGAAGTCTGCAGCGAATCACGGCTGAACGGCTGGGACTTGATCCAGTCCTCATCTGCACCGCCAATAGCACCGGCGGGGTCATGGGCAAAATGATCGACGCGCAGAGCATTGTTGTATCTGCCGTCGCGACAAAACAATCCGGCAACGAAGGCGAGATCCTCCGCTTCGTCTTCTGGCACAGCGTCGCACTGGCCTCTCTAATGGGCCTGCTGACGCTGGCTCAGGCCTATTGGCTGACGTGGATGGTGCCGAGATAAATACGGGGATGCATCAAGACCTCGCCAGAAATATTCAGGCGACTCAGGACCAGTTGCCCGAGAAAACCCGGCTCAACATCATCAAGATGTTCCCACCGCGCCTTCAGGGTGAAGCGAGAATTCGAAGGCTTATGCTTTTGAATTCAGGCGTGATCTGAGAATCATCCACGATACTTCAACTCTGATGATTCACTCCGGCAGAAACTGCTTCTGACCGGCGTTTTCTGCCGACTGTTCTGTGCGTCATCGCATTCGTCTTGACCTCGCATACGGACATTCCTTAGAAGCAATATCCGGCTCAGCTCTACGGTCTTACATCCTCTGATCTCTCTCCTTGTTCAACCCACCGCAAGTCACGACGAGTGTCTGAATCTCTCAGGCATTCACTGGCGGCTGGCGATCATCTGCATACCGAATCAATCACACCTTCTCTTCCTTTCTCAACTGCCGATCCATGCATCGCTGTTTCTGGCAACACCTCTGCTGCAACTCGTCGATTTTGCATTTCGCAAAATCGTCGATCGCTGCGCGCGGAGACGAGAAATGGCGAACGGTCTGTCTGATGATGATTTGCCTGATGTTTACGGGCTGTCAGGCATCAAACCACTATTACGCAGCCGACACGACGTGGGGGCAGAAGATGCCCGACACTCTCAGACTGGCGAAGCGAAGTAATCCGCAAACGGTCGACCTGTCTCGACTGGCCAGCGGGACCGGTGGCAGTGAAACCATCGGAGTCGGGGATGTTCTGGAAGTCCAGATCGCTGCAGGTCTCACCGAAGATGATCAATCGACAATGGCCGCGCGAGTGGCCAACGATGGAACAATTTCCCTGCCGATGATCGGCGTTTTAAACATTTCCGGCGTTGAACCTCAAGGCGCTGAATCTTTGATCCGCGCGGAGGCGATTCGCAGACAGCTTTATCATAATCCGACGGTGACAGTGACTGTCACGCACCAGCGCATGAATAAAGTGCGAGTGCTCGGAGCTGTTAAAGCTCCGGGGCTTTATGAACTTCCACCAAATGCGAGCGACGTTGTCAGTGCTATTGCGGCCGCTCAGGGTCTTGAGAAAGATGCCGGGCAGCACGTTGAAGTTCGCAATCCTTATCGAGCCATCGCGGCGGAACGTCCGGCTGTTGCGGGGATGAATTCTCAACCGTTCTCTAATGCCAGCAGCACAAGTGTCAGCAGCACGAATACGGCGGGGACGGCCGAGAACGGCATGAACTCGTATTCGATCGATCTCATTTCAGCGGCCAAAGCCGGAGATGGTCAGTACATCGTGCAGGACGGCGGCGTTGTGATGGTTGAGAAGCGAGATCCGGCTCCGATCTACGTCGGAGGACTCGTGAAAGCGGCGGGACGGTATGACTACCCGATTGGCCAGGACCTGCATCTGCTGGATGCCATCAGTCTGGCTGGCGGGATGTCTAATCAACTGGCCAACAAGATTTATGTCGTTCGTCCGGTTGTCGGACAGAAGGACCCGGCCGTTATCGAAATCAGTTATCGCGATGCCAAACGCAGCGCGGACTCCAACATTCTGCTGGGGCCCGGCGACGTCATTTCAGTCGAACAAACTCCGGGCACAGTCTTTATGGAGGCACTGAATCTGATTCGGTTTGGTATCTCCGGTAACACAGCATTGTTTTGATTTCAGCTCAGTAACACAGGCGGACAGGATGTCAGTTCCAGACGGACATTTGCTCGGCATTCAGGAAACTCAGAATGCTGCGGCAACCACGCTTCACCTGATCGTTCGCTTCCTGCGAACGGTTCGGCTGCGAAGCGGGATCCTGATCGCTGCGCTGGTGGTTTCGGGAATCGTCGGAGCTGCCTGGTACATCATGGCGCAACGGATTTATCAATCGAATGCCTCCTTGCTGATCGTACGCATCGGCGCCGGTGTGACCGAAGACACGGCTCACAATAACGGCAGTCCCAACAATGACATGCCAACGTTTATCGAAATCATGTCGCGCGACGAAGTCATCTCCCGCGCGCTCAAGCAGCTTCCGGAAAAGTATCGAGTCGACTTGAAGGGCTATCCGGAAACACAGTGGATTCGACTGATCCGCGACAATCTCTCGGTCTCGTCCGCCTACGCGACGAACCTGCTGGATATGAGCTATCAGTCTAAGGACCCCAAAGCTGCCGCCGCCGTGTTGGCGCATATGCTTATGGCTTACAAGCAGTTTCTGGACGAGACTCATCAGGGGTCGTCGATTGATAATCTTCGCATGCTGAACGAGAAGCTGGTCCAGATCTCGGAGCAACTGGAATCGCTCACGCAACAGCGACTACAGCTCAAAGCGTCTGCCCCTGAACTGGTTGATACCGGTGACAAGACGACCAGCCTGAGCGTTGTCTCAGAAACGATTAAACTGCTCGCCGCAGAGTACGCGGTGGCTCGCAAAGAGACTGAAGAATCCCGCACAAAAGCCGATGCATTGAAGCGAGCTATCAGCAACGGCGAAGACATTCTGCAGTTCGCACTGGAAACTCTGGACTCCGCAGGTCGTCAGCTTATCGAGAACTCAATGGGACTCGGCAGCACCGATGCTCTGCACGTACAACGGATCAATCAGGAATTGCTGGACCTGCGTTCCGAACTTCGTGATGCCGGTCTGAAGTACGGGGTGAATCATCCGAAGATAGTCGCCCTGAATGATGAAATTCTGGTAAAGGAATCGTATCTGCAACAGCTTCCCGCTCTGCAGCGTCAACGCATGGATGAGATGGCTCGCACGGAACTTGGGCCGCGACTGTCTCAGTATCTCAATCAGCAACTTCAGAAGAACGAAGCGAACGAACGAGCCATCTCAGCTCGGCTTAACGCGGAACAGGCGAAAGCACAGATCCTGACTCAGACACTGACGCGATTGGCGGATCTTGATCGAGAAATCGAGCGACTCTACACACAGCAGAGTGAATTGCAGAATTTCTCTGACGGAATCAGTCTGAACAAAGATACGTTCATTCGTACCGAGATCGCCAGTAAGCCATCAGTTCCCACTCGCCCGGTATCTCCGCGGCTGGCGACGACAGGAATTCTGTCTTTAATGCTGGGGACAATCTGCGGACTCCTGATTATCTGGGTACTGGATATCCTGGACGATCGCTTCAGAACTCCTGAAGAGCTGAAGATGCAGCTTGAGACTCAGGTGCTGTCGATGATCCCTCGCATGGATGAATTGCCGGGCGAAGGCTTCGAAGCGGTCATGTGTCATACTCGACCACACTCCAAAGAAGTCGAAGCGTTTCGTTCTCTTCGCACCAGCATTGAATTCTCTCCTCAGGAAACAAACCGCCTGCTTTGCACAAGTACCGAGCCGGGCGATGGCAAAACAACCGTCTCTTCTAATCTTGCCGTCGCGTTTGCTCAATCCGGCCGTAGAACACTGTTGATCGATGCTGATATGCGTCGGCCAGGACTCTCAACGCTACTGGGCCTGCGTGACGATGTTGGGCTGTCTCGAATTCTGCGTGATACCGAAGATCTGGGGGATTCCATTGAAAAGAACCTGCGAACATCGATCGTGCCGGGCCTTGATGTGATCTCCTGTGGACCTCGGCCAGTCAATCCGGCGGAACTTCTTGCAGCCGATCGATTCTCAAACCTGCTGGCATGGGCGGAAACTCGCTACGAACAAATCATTGTCGATGCTCCGCCGGTTCTGGCGGTCAGTGATCCGGCGATCGTCGGTCGACTGGTTGATGCCGTAGTGTTGGTCGTTCGCCCTGACAAAGATCGTCGACGCATGGTGATTCGCGCCACGGAAACTCTGCGATCACTGGGCTGTTCACTGCTGGGCGTCGTCGTCAACCATCTGTCAACGACTGATGCTGGCGGTTATGGATATGGCTACGGTTATGGATACGGCTATGGTTATGGATACGGCCACGATCAGGAGCCGGAACAGAGCGAACTATCCAGTAACGAGCATCCTGAAAAAGACGTGGCTCATACCCTGTCAATGCTGGCTGCTGGTTCAGCGTCTGAGACATTAACAGAAACGACTCGGCGGGCGGCCTGACCAAAGAATTGCCGATTGATGATTTGAAATCTGAGATTTGAAATCTCCAATCTGAATGCAGAAATCCCTCGGATCCTCATATGTCACGGAGTTCCAAATCTTCTCGAAACATCGCCTCGGAAACCGCGAGGTTTGCCGGCGTGTCTTCGTGGCAGATACCGAGCCGTCCGGTTCTCCTGTGGCTTACCGATGCGATCTTTGTTGCTCTGATCGTCGTCTTTCCGTTCATCATGGGTGGGCGTGAGGCGTGGGGACATCGAATTCTGGTCACGCTGTCGATGGCACTCGGATTTTGCTGGTGCCTGCATCGTATCCGAGCTGGTGGTAAGCTGGTTCTGCTATCGCTTGAACCATTAATGCTGGCCGGTCTACTGCTGGTCTGGCTGCAGGCGATTCCAATCACAAGCGATGTTCTGCATCAACTGTCTGGTGAATACGACCGGCTGCTGCCCGCACCAACCGCGATCTCTGCAGACTCATCGACACAGCCGGCCTCATCAATGTGGACGTCTGCCAGTCTGTATCCGACTGAGACGAAACATGGCTTATTGATTCTGGCCTCGTATGTTGTGATTGCCGTGGTCTCCGCCCAGCGAATCACCAGTGAACAGGACTGCCATCATCTGTTAAAACTTGTGGGAGTCTCCGGACTTCTGATGACGGCGTTTGCCGTCGTACAGCTTGTCACTTCCAACGACTACTTCTTCTGGTTCTACAGGCACCCCTACACAGGGACTCGCGAAGTTCTCAAGGGCGCTTTCACGAATCGCAATCATTTTGCTCAGTTCCTGTCGTTGTCGATTGGACCATTAATCTGGTGGATGCTGATCGGACGAACTTCGAATGTCTCTGCTGGTCCAGCGCGTCGATCAAGTCCCGGACCTGCTCAGGGGAGTCATTCCAGCTTCGATCGAGTCATTGATCCGCGTCTGATTCTGCTCATCTGTGCAACGGGTGGTGTCCTGCTGGCGATCATGCTTTCTCTTTCTCGCGGAGGCATGATTTCGGCCGGTCTGGCCTGCGTCGTTTGTCTGGCAGGACTGTGGAAGAGCGGACGAGTTCATGCGTCTCTGGCATTCGTCACGCTGAGCCTCGGCGTCATCGCGCTTTGTGGGCTGACGATTTTTGGTAACGACAGCGTCGAAGAACGAGTTGCTCAGTTGGCCTCCGGCGATGCCGATCAGATCGACAAGCTGAGTGCTCGACGATCCATCTGGAATGCGGACATCAAGGCGATCAAAGCGTTTCCGTTGCTTGGCACTGGAGTCGGCAGTCATCGTTTTGTGTATCCGCTGTACATGGATGATCTGGCAAAGTTTCCGAATGTTACGTTCTCGCACGCCGAAAGTTCCTACATTCATCTGGCTCTGGAAACAGGACTTGCGGGACTTGCGCTTCTGACGATGGGACTGCTGCTATCTGTCGGACGTATCGTTCTCAACATCCTCCGGACCAGTGACTCTTCCATGATTGCTTTACTGACCGTCATCTGTGCCAGTTTGATCGGCGGAATGGTTCACGCAGCGGTGGACTTTATCTGGTATGCTCCCGCAATCGTTGTGACGACCATTCTGCTGGGTGTGGCCGGACTCAGGCTTTGCACCGGATTCGCTTCCCATCGTGCGATTCCCATTCCACGTCTCGGATGGTTCGCGATGGGAGCCGTCTGCCTGTTTGTTCTGTGCAATGCTCAGCCGAATTTGCAGCGTCGGGTTGCCGGGGAGCGTCTTTGGTTCCAATATCTGAATGCAGACTTTGACGCAGCCCTCACATTTCATGAAGAACGAACGACAACATCAGACTCTGATGCAACAGAAGAATTGATGAACGTCGGTGGCTTACTCACGACAGACGAGGTGATTTCTACTGAGAAACCGTGGGCTGATCATTCGCAGGCAGAATCATCCGGTCACGAAGACGCGACTGCGACGTACAAATCAGATAAGTCCCAGCCAGCATTTCAACGAGCACGTGCTGCATCGCTGCGTGATCGAATTCATTTGCTCCTGGCGTCACTCAAAGCCAACCCGAACCAGGCCGAGGCCAGTCAGGAGTTGGCGACCACATGCCTGGAGCTCTTCGAGGTTCTGCAGACAACGGGTGACAATAGGATGTCGTTGCCGCAAATCCGCGATGTTGTGCTGACGTCAGAGTACAGGAGCGACAAAGAAATGCTGGTCTTTCTGAAACGTGCCTTCGGATCGTCCATGCGGTTGCCCCTTCTTAGCAATCATTTCAGTCGACAAGCCCTGACGCTGTGCCCTCTGGCGGGTAAGGCGTGGGAAGTTCGCATGGCGACAGACTTTCTTCGAGATCCCTCGGATACTCATCATGATCATTTGATCGCTCAGGCCATCACGATCGGGCACCATTCTCCAAAAGCCCTGCACTCGATTGGTCTGACTTTGCTGCAGGAGGGTGAAACCGAAGACGCATGGAAACTCTGGAATCAGGTGTTTCACTCGAGCCGTGAGCTGCGTCTTTCGATCTGCAAAACTCTGTTGAGCAGTCATTCGGTGAATTTAATACTGAAGCGATTCCAGCCGACGCTGGACGAGCTTCCGGAAGTCCTGCTGGCGTGTCAGGAATCCGGACGAAAAGCGGACATGATGACCTTGGCCTACGCCACTGTGGATGTTGTTCAAAAGTCAGTCCGCCAAAATGCTCAATCTGCAGACGCTGGCCATGAACGGCACGTTGCTCTGCTGATGGATGTTTACAGAAACATCTACCAGTTGAGTGCTTATGAAGAATGCAGAACGCTGCTGCAACTGGCTATCGATTGCGATCCCATGTCCGAACCACCTCGGCGAGCCCTGGGGCTGCTGTTTCTGGATCAGAAGCAGTATGCCGAAGCGGAGGCTCTCTTCGCCTGGTGTGCGGATCAGATTCCTGGCGACGCCAGGCTGGATGAACTCCGCCGTGAATGCCGACGTCTGGAAGCCAATCAGGCTCGACGAATCCGTACAGTGGGTTACGAACTGCCATAACCGGGCCAGGACTCCGGTCATTGGAAACTACCGGTCCGAGAACTGGACAAACGCAAGTCCGCACCGACGTTTCGACCGAAAGATTGAACGACCGAAAGATTAAGCCCAAACACTGAACTCTGACCAAAACAATTTGGTCCATAAATCTTTCGGTCAAACCATCTCGTCGCAATGTCTGGCACAACAACGAGATCGTTCACGGCCACATCAATCGCAGCACAAAGCCAGCGACAACGCACGTCGCCAGAGTCACCGCGAGTCCTCGATGAAAGACGAACATCACCACAAAGGCCAGCAAAGAAATCACGCAGGCGCCGGGAAGCACAGTGGACCAGACAGGGATTGAGATCGAAGCTGGGCCAATAATCTCTGTTGAATGTTTCTCGAAAAGCGTGGCCAGAGCAAAGTTGACTCCCAGCGTCGCGATAACTCCCACGACGGAAGCAGTGATCGCCGTCAACGCGGAACTGAGCCACTTCTTGTGCAGCAATTTCTCCACATACGGAGCGCCCAGAAAGATCCAGTAGAAGCACGGAACAAAAGTCACCCAGGTCGTCAGCACGGCTCCGGAGGTTCCGGCGAGCAGAGGTGGCAATCCAGTACCGTGACGCCAGGCGGCCAGAAAACCGACAAACTGCACGACCATAATCAGCGGGCCTGGAGTTGTCTCTGCCAGCCCCAGACCATCAACCATTTCTCGCTTCTCAACCCAGTGATAATGATCGACGGCCTGCTGATCCACGTAGCTCAGGACCGAGTAAGCACCACCAAACGTCACAACAGCCGCTTTGCTGAAGAAGATCGACGACTGTGTGTAGACGCTGTCACGCCCCGTCATTTTTGCGGCAAACAGAATCGGAGTAAACCACAACGCGAGACAGACAACACTGACAATCAGGGAACGCCACAATTCCGATCGCCATGATGTGTGTTCAACGCTGAGTGGCAACGCGGGCTCTGAGTCCTTCTTCTTCGCGACCACAAACATCGCCGGAGCGACTCGCTGGCCGACAATGCCAACCAGGCCTGCAATAGCGATCACTGCAGGAAACGGCAGCAGTTTCGCCCACAGAACAAGAAAAGCAATGACCGAGATCATGACCAGACCTCGATTCTTCAGCACACGCCGACTGACTCGCAGCACAGCTTCCGCAACGACGGCCAGCACAGCGCACTTGAGCCCAAAAAAGAGCGACTGAAATGTGAACGAATCCTGAAACGAAACGTACAGCAGGCTCAGCAACAGGATCGAAACAAAGCCCGGCAGAATGAACAGCAATCCAGCCATCAATCCGCCACGAACCCCGTGCATCAACCAGCCGATGTACGTAGCCAGTTGTTGAGCTTCAGGTCCCGGCAGCAACATGCAAAAGTTGAGCGCATGCAGAAAGCGGCGTTCATCCAGCCACTTTTTTTCATCCACAATAATGCGATGCATCACAGCGATTTGTGCCGCCGGCCCACCAAAACTCAACAGAGCGACACGCAGCCAAACGACAAAAGATTCCCACAGTGAGACAGTCACCTGGGATGATGAAGAAGGAGTCTCCGAAGACACGCTTTTGATTCCTCTGTGGAGACGCAGATCGGGATACTGAAGACGTCACCGCATTGTCAGACCGGCCGCGATACAGGGCAGCAGAAACAAAGAAAACTCTACGGTGAGGTTTCGGGCTTCTTCACAACATTGTCAGGCAAAAGATGTCCCATCTTTTCGCGTTTCGCGGTCATGTAGTTTGTGCGACATTCATGCGGCGGAGCAACAATTGCGACCTGCTCGACAACAGTCAGATCAACACCTGAATAGACAAACGCATCTGTCTTTTTGGGATTGTTCGTCAGCAGCCGCACACGACTCAGTCCCAGATCTTTCAGGATCTGCAGTCCAACCATGTAGTCACGCATATCGGCCTTGAAGCCCAGCCGATGATTGGCTTCGACTGTATCAAGACCTTCATCCTGAAGCTGATACGCCTTGAGCTTTGCCAGCAAACCGATTCCTCGACCTTCCTGCGGAAGATAAACGACGGCCCCGGTTCCTTCTTCATGAATCATCTTCATCGCCATCCGCAACTGATCACCACAGTCGCAGCGGAGTGAATCCAGCACGTCACCCGTGAAGCAGGATGAATGCATACGAACGAGCGGAGCTTCGGCCTTGCTAAGATCACCCCAGACAAGTGCGAGAGGTTCCTGATTTTCATGAGTCACCTGGTAGCCCACAACCATCGGTGTCCCCAGATCGGCCGTCGGCATTGGCACGGCGACAATTCGAGTGACCAGTTGCTCACGCATACGACGAAAACGAATCAGTTCTTCGATCGAGATCATCGGAATCTGATACTGATCAGCCAACGCCCGCAGTTCGGTCAGATCCGCCATGCCATGACTGGTCTGACTGCAGATTTCGATCAGAACACCAACCGGACGTTTTCCCGCCAGTCGCATCAGATCGATCGTCGCCTCCGTATGTCCCGCACGGCGGAGTACGCCACCGTCCATCCCAAGCAAAGGATTCACATGGCCCGGCTGCAGAAAATCATCCGCCAGTGACGCCGGATCTGCCAGCGCGCGAATCGTGCGAGCCCGATTGATGGCACTCACACCGGTCCCTGCGGACACATGATCAACAGCTCGCAAAAATGCGGTCTTGTTTGGAGCCGTGTTGCTGGATTCTTCAACCACTGGCCGCAACTTCAGTCGCGCCGCATCGTCGGCAGCGACCGGAACACACAGCGTCCCTCGACCAACTCGCAACATGAAGTCAACTTGTTCCGGTGTGATGGACTCCGCCGCACAGACGAAGTCGCCTTCGTTTTCACGATCTTCGTCATCCACAACGATGATCATGCCACCGGATTTCAGCGCGTCGATCGCCTGCTGGATTGAATGCAGAGGCACGGTTTCTGTTCTCTTTGAAAATTTGAGGAGGCAAATCTTGAAAAAGAGGTACCGAAGCCAATGTCGCGAAGTAACTTCCGAACATTCAACTTTAGACTACTGCACCTTTTTTACGTGACAGGAGCAGTGAAGACCGCCCTGCGGCTGATTCTAGTTCTTGCCACGCGAATTCAGTAGGTACAAAGTCAGCAAAGTGCTTTAAGAGGCTCTAACAAAACCGGGACAGGCACCCATGAAGGTCGCTTTTCTCATCGATTCCGCGCTCTCGGCGTGAGCCAGTCCCGGTTTTGTTAGGCGTTCGAAATCAAAGCATGGTCGTCTTTGCAAAACACATCCGAGTTCCTACATGTGTTTGCATCCCGACGCGGAAGCAACGAACACCCTCGACACCCGTCGCTCCGTCGACGGGATTTTCGAAAATGAATCGTCCGGGTGTGAATCCGAACTGATCACTCGGCTTCTGCGGCCGCCGCTTCTTCTTCAGCGACAGCCACTCCGGATGTGATGTGCTTCAGATCCTGGATCTTCTTGCGGATCTCTGCCACAACAGCAGGGTTTTCTTCGAGGTAGACTCGAGCTCTGTCGCGGCCCTGACCAAGCTTTACGGATCCGTAATTGAACCAGCTTCCGCTGCGATCAATGATCTTGTTTTCGACAGCCAGATCGACCAGATCCGCCTCGTAGCTGATCCCACACGTGCTGTACATGTCGACTTCGGCCACTCGGAACGGCGGTGCCACTTTGTTCTTGACGATCTTCACTCGCATCCGCATACCAATCGTCGTTTCACCTTCCTTCAACTGATTGATACGTCGCACATCGACGCGGCAGGAGCTGAAGAACTTCAACGCGCGGCCACCGGGAGTTGTTTCCGGACTGCCGAACATCACGCCGATCTTCTCACGAATCTGGTTGATGAAGATCACCGTCGCCTTGGCTTTGGAGATTGCTCCGGTCAGCTTTCGCATCGCCTGGCTCATCATTCGTGCCTGAAGGCCCACGTGAGAGTCTCCAATTTCTCCGTCGAGTTCCGCCTTGGGAACCAGTGCCGCCACGGAGTCGATAACGATGATGTCGACCGAATTTGATTTGACCAGCATTTCTGCGATCTGCAAACCTTCTTCGCCATACGATGGCTGGCTGACGAGCAGCTCATCGAGGTTTACGCCCAGACGTCGCGCCCACTGTGGATCCAAAGCATGTTCTGCGTCGACGAAGGCCGCAATGCCGCCTTCCTTCTGAGCATTCGCAATCGCATGCAGTGCCAATGTCGTCTTACCGCTGGATTCCGGTCCGAACAACTCAATGATTCGGCCGCGAGGAAATCCGCGTCCGCCCAAAGCGAGGTCGATCGACAGCGCGCCTGTGGAGATCCCCGGAAAACCGCCGGCATTTTCTGAAGGGTTCAGCTTCATGATTGAACCCTTGCCGAACATTTTTTCAATCTGCCCGACGGCATTGTCCAGCATCAACTGGTCTTCGCTGGCGGCCTTCGTTGAGGGAAGTTTCTTTGGTGCTTTTGCCATGGGTCCAACTTTCGAAAACAGGAGTCTTTTTAAGGTCTGCAAGGGCTGCAAGGGCTGCTAATCGGGATTCGCGCCACAATGCTCGGACTGATTCCAGTCACATCCAGGGAGTCTAGCGAAACCACACCCAACAGGGAACTTTCGTAGCGTAGGAAATTACGGCAGATCAGTGCGGTATTATGGACCGTTTTCTGGCGGAATGCCAATCTGAGGGCTGCGGCGATTCTACGCACCTGCGGCCAGAGAAACATCGAGATTTCTCTGTTTATTGATGCCGGCTCTGCTACCAATGAAGCCCAATTTGACTGTCAGGCAGGAGCGGTAATCTCGGAGATCAGAACCTTTCCGCTGGCCAGTTTCTGCTTCAACTCGGCAGCATCCAATGCCTGCAGCGGGCTGATCTCAATCGCGTGACCTTCCGGCAGCGAGTGTCCGGACTCTTTCAGCCATTCCGTTGCGATCCGATTTAACGCCGCACGAGCTGTCTCAGCGGAGTCGGCTCCGCTCTTGTTCTTGACGGGATTGAACTCCCGATCACGATTACCTTCGACGATCAATGTTCGCTCAGCAAGCGGCAATGCATCAAAGATGAATCGTTCCAGCTTGATGGCGTTCGGATTGGATGCATCCGACGGCTGCATGAACTGACCACTTGCATCGAGGTAGGGGACATTCTTACGAGCAATATGCAGCGGCAGTCGGCATCCATCTTCCGCCAGTCGTTGCAGGAACTTCCGGTCGAACACATGGATTGCCGTATTGCCGGCCCAGAAAATCCACTGTCCAGTGGCATCATGCGACGCGGCTTGTTCCGGAGTCAGTTCACTGTACTCAATGATCTCCGTGTGGCCATCAACATCAACAAGCACTCCCATTCGCTCTGTAGGACTCGTCTTACAAACCACGTTTGTCGTCAGCATCGACTTTTGCTGCAAATGAAAACCAATCAGTGCCGGGTCTGCGATGATGACCGTGGGATTATCAACCTGATGATAGAAGACGTGATCGACACCTTCTTGTGTCATTCGATCCAGCAACCCGGAATTCCGAAGGGCCATGATGAGACCGCCGTGACCATCCGGCGACAGCGCCAGACTGCCAGGTCCACTGAGCAGAATTTCGCCTGTCGCGGCATCAAGAGCCGGAAGACTGCCCTGCATGAAGAACGCCACAGAATCCGTCGGGAGTCCGAAATACTGCTTCGACTCAAAGAAGTCGACAGTCTCGGCATGTGTAGCATCACTGGTCATAATCAGCCACAAAAGACTGGCTCCGTATCGCTGGCGGCGAGCCTGAATTTGTTCGGCAAAGATCTGAAACAACGTGCGGTCCGAAATGGGTCCGATCGGAAACATGCCTTTGGGATGATCGAACCCCAGTCGAGTTCCCTGACCACCTGCGACCGTGACAACCGCCACTTTACCATCGCGAAGTTCCGACTCACCAAGTTCTAATGTCGCCTGCCAGCTTGCAACGTCTTCGGGTGATTTCGCCTGACGAATGACGGTCTTCGGCGCCGAAGCTTTTTGAATGCGTTCCGCTGTGGAGAGCCCCTCGTTCGTCTTCTTTTGACTGCTCTGCCAAATCTCCTGAAGCTGCTTGAGATCTACAGATTCCAGCTCGGTGACAAGTTGCAGCCGTTCTGCTTCATCCAGCCTGCTCCAGAAACGAACTGTTGACGTTTGTGAGAACAGCTTCAGCCGTTCGTGAAGAGTTGCAGGCACAGTGCTCATGGTTATCGAGGAATTCAAAAAAGGCGTAGGCGTTTAGAAAAATTCAGCGGGCACTTTTCAACCGAGTCCGCACAAGTTCCGGCAGATACTTCATGGGCACAGAGCCATGATCAAGTACGGCTTCATGGAATCGTCCCAGCTCAAAGGCTTCTCCCATTTCTCGCTGAATCTGCTGACGCAGACGGTAGTGCGCCATTCGCCCCACGAAGTAAGTGCTCAACTGTGTTGAACTCTGTTTGGCTCGAATGATCTTCAGCTTCGCTTCACCTTCGGACTGATACGCTCCTTCGGTCAGAAACTGAAACGCTTCGTCATCGGTCATTTCCGTGCAGTGCATTTTGTGGTCCAGAATCGTGTTGGCCACTGCACGCAAATAGAACTTCAATTGATTAAGCCGCAGAGGCAGGCTGCCATCGCCGTATCCCTGATCCAGCATCATCTGCTCAGTGTAGACAGCCCACCCTTCAATAAAGACTCCGGACTGCAGCACTTTGCGAATCAATGAAGGACAACGATTCGAGTATTCCAGTTGAACATAATGTCCCGGGTAGGCTTCATGGATCGTCAACACCTGCAGCATGTGCTGATTGTATTCTTCCAGAAAACTGCGAACTCTGTCGGCCCCCCAGTCGGCCGGAGGAGGACTAACGGCGTAAGAGCTGACTCCTGAAGGGTCCAGGGGTAAAGCAGATTCCAGATAGGCCAGCGAATTCCCTCGCCGGAATTCGGGCATCTCAATCACCTGACAGCGATCGGGCTCAGGCAGACGCAGAATATCCTTCGCTCGAATAAACTCCTGAATCTTCCCTACAGTCGCGCGAGCATCTGTGATCAGCGATTCGGGGCTACCATGTTCCTGACTAACGGCCTTTGTCACGATGGCAATCGTTTCGCGACGTCCGGCGTCATCATCCGGAGGCAGTACCTTTCCTGGTGCGTATTGACTCCAAAGCTGACGGGAGACGACATACATCTCACGCTGCACGCGAACAAACTCCTGCTCGGCATCCACAAGAACCTGATCCGCATTCATGCCGGCGTTCAGAACCAGCTCGAGCTTCTGAGCAAACCGTTCTCGACCAAGTCGCCATTCTCCGTTGGCCCGAAGTCTGCGACTATCTTCAAGAAACACCTGGTGTTCATTCAGCGCTGTGACGGCCGCAGCACACACAGCACGCAGTTGATCGAGCTGAGGCGATTCTCCAACGAGCTCAAAAATCCCTTTCTCGTAAAGCCCGATGGCGCCTCGGTTCTGCAGGATCGCCGTCTCCAGAATACTGGGCGGCGAGTCGCGCAGCGTTTCTCGAGCGGTCTTAACAATGCGAGGAATCTCGGCGATCCGACTGATCGCATTCTTCAGGTTCGTTTCTTTGGGCAACGTTGACTGAGTCAGCAGGGTGTAAACGCTGTCACTGATATAGCTGCCGTAGGTGCGAGGATCCTCCTCGAAGGGACGAGTATTCTCTGCCAGCCAGATATTTCGCAGCAGCTCGTCTTTCAGAATCTCAAAGTCGATCTGACTGTTTCTTGACAACTTGTCATAGGCCAATTCCTGTGGCAGTCGCGCGAGCTGCTTTCGATAGTGTTCCAGCCAGCCTTTGCGAGCATCGGCGGAAATGTCATCCATCAGATGATCAAACCGATGATCACCCAGCATCGTGGCTTCCAGGGGCCGCATCCGGAACGATTCTTCCAGGTGGCTCCGGAAAAACGCATCCAGCTTAGCATCGGCATCCTGAGCGATGGCAGAAGTCATAAGGCAGAGAAAGGCGACGATTGCGGAAATTAGGGGCTTGCTCATGGCCGGAAGGATAATCCCTGACCGCAGAAGTCTGAAGTCTGACGGACAATCAGAAGACCCTGAATCCCTCAGTTGCTACACTGCCGGGCGGTTTGGAAAGCAAATGAATACGAAATTACGTTCTCGGGAGAGCAAAATCTCCCTGCGAGAACATGACCGAAATGATCCGCCTGAGAAAAGACGTCTTGTGCTTTCGAAACGTCGCAAATCTTCTCTGAGACTCACATGAAGCTGAACATGACGAGACAACTTCTGCTTGCGATGCTGATCTGTACGACTGGCCCGCTCTTCTCTGCTTTTGGAGTTCAGCCGCCCGACGAAGTG
Source organism: Planctomycetales bacterium (assembly GCA_026400835.1). Taxonomy (GTDB): domain Bacteria; phylum Planctomycetota; class Planctomycetia; order Planctomycetales; family Planctomycetaceae; genus SXXK01. The sequence continues at coordinate 31,849 of JAPLOA010000068.1, forward strand.
GAACAGCGCGGCTTGCAGCAGCTGATTCGCGAGACGGAAGAATCGCTCGCGAAAGAGAGCTGGCTGGAAGCCGTCGAGAAGCTTGATCAGGCATGGACGATGGCCTGCGAAAAAGAAGATCCGCTGATGGTGCAGACCGGGGCTGACACACGCCAGCTCGCACCCGGTGAAACTGAACTACTGGCTGGTGGCAAAGCGAAGTTGGAGGCGTTGTTTCGTAACGCTCCGGAGGATTTTCGCGAAGAGTTTTCCAAACAGTATTCAGACCTCGCTGAGAAGCTCATTACGGACGCGATTCAGGTTGGCGACAATGAACAACTTCGTCGGCTGACGATGCGTTATGCTTTTTGTTCGGCGGCACAACGAGGACAACTTGTCCTGGCCCGACGAGCATTGGATCGAGGCGAATATCTTGAAACGGCTTTGTTGCTGGGTCGACTGCTTCGCCAAAACGAAAAGCCAGACAACGCTGTTCGGCTGCAAATGGCTTTGTGCTATTCCATGGCGGGTCTTGAAGCGGACGCGGCCGATCTACTCAATCTGATAGCTCTTGAACAGACGGGTGCGAATCTCCTGGTGGCTGGTCAGAGCATTCCTTTGCCGAAAAGCCCCGCAGAGACTCCCGCATGGCTGCAACAGCACGCGGAGTCACTAATCAAACAATCCACGGGATGGTCTCAACCCGGCGGAAGCTATCGACGTGCCGCCAGTCAGTCTCGAGGTCCTGCAAAGTTTGGCTTCTCATGGAAGTCGAATCTCTTTGAAGTTCAGGACGTGTTGTATGCAGAGCAGTACAATCCACTACTGACGGAATACCGAGAACCCATCGAGCGGGAAGCTCAGCGACTTTTGCAGCGTAACAGTACGATTGTGCCGGCTGCTCAGCCATTGGTCACAGGTCGTCTTGCCATACTTCGCAGCCCCTTCGGAATTCGCGCTGTGGATCTTGCATCCGGCGAACTGCAGTGGGAAGTAACTCGCCCTGATAGTCGACTGCGAGCTGCAATCGATGAGAGAACAAGCCCGAACGGCGACCGAAACATGGCCGCTCGCGACGGTTACGCAACTTTGCAATACGTCGACCCGCGTGCGAGACTGCTGTACCAGTTGATTCGAACAAACACCGCCTCCCAAATGTCGATCAGCGGCTCAACTTTGTTTGTCGTGGATGAGTGTTCGGCAGCCACATGGACTGACGACTTTGGCTATGGTATCGGCGGTATCTCGGGCGAAACCATTCCGGCCAATTTTGTGCGAGCTTATGATGTCGAAACCGGCCTCTTTAAATGGGAAGTCGGCGGACAGACTCAGAATGGTGGCCAAACCGCCGGACGTGGCAATCTTCTGGCAGGGTTCTACTTTCTCGGCGCGCCTCTGGTTCTTGGTCAGCGAACTTATGTGCTTGCCGAGAGTGGGGAGGGAATCTTCCTGATTCAAATTGCAGAACCCCAAACGGCCGCCAGTGTTATTGACTCAACCGGCGATCCTGCTGTTGAACCATCACCAAATCCGAGCATCGTGCGATCGCAGATTCTGACAGTTCCGGAACATAAACTGCCAAGACATCCAGTTCGTAAACATGCTGGCCTTGTTCCGTCGTTTGCTCAGGGACTACTGGTCTGTCCAACGTGTGATCAACGGATCGTGGCGGTGTCAGCCGAAGATCAATCTCTGCGCTGGGTCTTTCGTTATGCTGGAAACGTCAGAACGCAGGAACTGGGCGGAGATAATCTTGTGCTCTTCGGAGGCCGTGATGCAATCGACACCGCCAGCGTCGACATGGACTCCCGCTGGGTCGATTCGTTGCCCCGCATTGTCGATAATCGAGTCTTCGTGACGCCGCGCGATTCGGATCAGCTTTATTGCCTGGATCTTCAGTCGGGGACAGAACTCTGGAAAACGGCTCGCGGTCCATTTCATGCGATTGGAACAATTACGAATGATCGCATTGTTCTGGTGGGCAATCAACGAGTGGCCGCGTTCAACACAACCGATGGCAGTCCAATCTGGTCGACGGAAATTCGCGACGGTGTCGTTTGCGGCTCATCGGCATCGGATGGCCGAGTCATTCAGATCCCGACTGATCAGCCAGCCATCGTGACTGTGGACCTTGGAACAGGAGCAAGACTGGTTCGACAATCGCAGGACCTGAACCGTATGCCCGGCAATCTGCTGATGACGGAGCAGGGACTGTTGACTCAGAATGTCGGTGAGGTGACGTATCTTGCTGCAAGTACGTCCGCAACAGACTTGTCGATGGCTGATAAAGCCACGGAGTTCCTGCTCGATCGAAAGCAGGCTCAAGCACTCGCACTGCTCGATGAGGGACTCATGGCAGGGCAGGGCGATAAAGCGGCCCGTGAGCTGTTGATTGAGTTACTACTGGAAGAACTGCGAACAGATTTTTCGAGGAACCGATCACGAGTCCCCCGTATTCGCGAATTGATTGAACAATCTTCGGCGGATCTGGCGCTCGCTCCTTTGTTGCACTCCGTGATTGGCATGAACATCACCGATGCCGCTGTCATTCCAAGTCAGCTGAAAGGACGCACTGATCGCTACCTCGGCGATCTTTCAGAATTGATTACCCGTGGCATGGAATCAAGCCACGATCTGCCACTGGGAGAACTCACGGAAAACATTCGCCAACTTCTGCGTGAAATCTCAACTGCCCGTCGGGAAGCTGTGGGTGCGGGGTTTTTGATACGAAACAAGGCAACGATTCTGTGTGCCGGAGTGCGACGAGCGGTCGCAGCCCGAACGATGGAGGAACAGCAGCAGATTCAGGACAGCCTGCGGGATTCGTCTGTGGAGACCCTGAAATCTCTGCCAGACGATCTCATGCGTTTTGAGTTTCTATGCTGCCTGATGTCCTGCGGATTGCCGCAGTTGACGCTGGCCTCACTGGAAAATTCTCAGATGCAGACCATGGACGATCATCGCTGGCTGCTTCAGGAGTTTGCTCGACTGGAAATCAGTCAGTCCTCATCGTCGACGGCAGCGTCCGCAGCCACCGATTTGTTGATGCAATGGAAATCGGCCAATGATTATTCGGCTATCCAGTCATGGCTCAAGGATCTTGCCCAGCCGATCGATCCCAATAATCTGCTTCATTTCAAAATGGCCGACCAGACAGCTCGTGATCAGCACATTGCTGCCTGGGAAAAATCTGACGACGCTGCTGCTGCGAAGCCGCCTCTCATCTGGGGCGATGCTGCGAAAGTCGCAGAATCGCCGGATCGCACCATGATGGAACCCACAAAGCTGCCGGACGGTGTACCGGATAAGCTGATTCCCTTCTTCGGGCCTCAGGGCGTTTATCGCGACTGGTCTTTCGTCCGCGTAAGAACTGCCGGCGAAGTTTATGCCTACGATGCTCAGGGACAGATCCGCTGGAAGACAAAAACGTTCGGCATTCCCGTCGAAAACAACTATGGGTACGGTGCGCAATCGTATATTGTCGCTTACGGACACCTGCTGTTGCTGAATCTTAGCGGAACTCTGATCGCGGTTGATCCGGCACAACTCAACGCAGCAGGTGAACCGAGAGAGCTCTGGCGTCGAAACATTGAGCGGCTTGCAGCCGATACCGATATCGACAACTTCCGTGACTACGTGCCGCCATCGGAACGAGTTCCTCAGTATTACCCTCAGCCAGCCGGCTTTTATCCCGTCGGCCCGGCAACACCCCTTGGTATTCCGGTGATCGCCGGTCGCCGATTGATTGTGCTCGATCCGCTCACCGGAATGCGAAGCTGGCAAACGGACGGTATCGCTCGTGATGCCGTTTTGCTTTGCAGCGGAGATAACGTGCTGGTTCTCTCAGAGGGTTCACGTCAGATCGAAGTTCGCAGTCTCGTTGATGGCTCAGTGCAATCCGTTTCAAGGCTTCCCGAGTGGTGGGGTGAAGCCAATTTGAATGTTGGCTCTTCGGTCCGCGATATCGAAGTCGAAGCCGGTGTCGAACTCCTTTGGAGAATCGTCCTGCAGGGAGACTCGTGCGTGCTGTTTCGTCTGACCGCAGGCAAGGCGACTGTCGAGAACCGAGATCTGCTGACGGATACCGTCAAGTGGTCGATCGATCTGCCTCAGGAAACGGTATTCTCCAATGTTGCCAACGATGTGATTGCCGTCCTGAGTGAAGGACGTTCATTGAAGCTGATACAGACCGATACCGGAAGAATTCTGGCTGAACATGATGTCACCGCTGTGAAACTTCCGCGAGAACTCATCCTGCAACACTCCAGCGGTCATTATGTCATCCTGCCGGACTCAATCGATGACAATCTGGCCGAGTATGATCCTGTGATCGATGCCCTCCATGTCTATGGTCGGATGTACGGGATACGTGAAAACGACATGACACTGGCCTGGGACGAGCCGCTCGATCATCGCCACATTCGACTGGCGGTCTCTGAAAGATCCGTTTTGCTTCCAAATTCCCCAGCCCTGTTGCTGTTATCTCGCGGCGGAACGACCAATCCCGGGAGCCCGATCCGTGGCACCCACTACGGGGCTCGTGTGATCGATGTTCGCACCGGAAAAGATCTCTACAAAGACGACGACATCGGCACGACGCTGAACTTGCTGTGGATGCATATCAATTCTGCCGATCAGCGAATTCAATTCAGCTTCGATAATCGCAACGTGACGCTGAACTTCAAGAAGGCGGATGAGAAGTGAGTTTCCTGCCGGCCTGTTGATCTATTCGTTTAACGGCAAGGCTCAGACGTCTTTGCCTGATTTCGCAGACGCCTTCGGCTTGCCGTTAAACGAAAACACTCAATAACAACCTACTCAATTTCGGCGCCGGCCTTTGCGCGAGCGATGGTGAAGTCCACCAGCTCCTGACATCGAAAGAATCCTTCCCAGAAGTTGTGGCCCTGGCCTTTCGCCACAATAACCGTGGCTGAGTCCTCAGCCCCATGGGCTTTGTAGGTTTCAGCAAACGTGGCGGAGTTTTCCTTCAGCGGAACAACGACGTCTTCATCCCCATGAATCATCAGGGCCGGAAGTTTGGCTTTGGCCAGAACCGACATCCGTGCGATGGGGTTGTGTTTGTCGAGCTGTTGCTCCAGCTCTGCAGCCGTCATCTCGTAAGCCGGTGCGGCTTTGTCGAGGCCTGGATAGGTACGAAAATCAAACACAGGATAGATGCCAGCCAGACCGGCGAACCGTTCCGGATGATCACACGCCCACGACGTTACCCACAAGCCTCCGCGGCTTCGTCCGAGTAAACAAGGCTTCTTCGCCAATCCGCGATTGGCCGTCATCTGATCATAAAAGGCGTCAAACAGCTTTCGAGCAGCCGGACTTCCATAGCCTTCTCCCACATCAATTCCGGCCACAGCAACACCAGCCGAAAGAAACTGCTGGTGCATCCACTTTTCATGCTCATCCGGATATCCGGCCAAAGTCGGCGCATAAAACACCCACGGCTGTGGCGTCTTTCGCAGAGACTCCTCAGGCCACAGGATAAAAGCCGGCCGCCCTTCAACTCGAAACGCCTCCCCGGGCAAGACGAGCTTCTTAATTTCATCAGCCTGCGATGACTGCACAAAACCAAAGAGACAGGCAACAACCAGAACAGAAACGGAACAATATCGAGACATAAGAAAGCCTTATCGTGGAGCCAGGAGAAGCTCAGTCGGTCAGGAATGCGACTCAGGATACACAACTTGAACCTTGTGCAGGGAGTATTCAGCCTCTGTCTTGAGCGATTGAGTCGGAGACTCGAGAGAAGGCAAACACTGAGCATCCCGCAAAACACAAAAATCCAATGGCCTTTTGGGCTCGCCACCCATCAAACCAAAAACAAAGATACTACTTGCCGCTTTTCCCATGCGCGGAACCTGGTTCGGACTGCAAGGTGCTGAGATACTCCACGAGATCGCGAATTTCTGATCGTGTCAGGTTCCTGACCAGATCCTGAGGCATCCCGGACTGCCCGTTAGCGCGTTCATCGATTTCTTCTTTGGCAACCGAAACCAAAGCGCCGGTGGGAGTCATCAGTTGCACAACGGAGTCATCTTCACTCTTCAGAATCCCCGAGTGAATCAGTCCATCCATCGTGACCAGAATGATAGTTTCAAATCCCTTCGCAACCTTCGCGTTGGGATCAACAATAGCCTCAAGCAGATAGTTGCGGTCTTTGTCTTTTCCGATGCGACTCAGATCAGGCCCCACTTCGCCACCGCTGCCGCCTACCTTATGACAACGTCGACAGGACGCCGCGCTGCGACCAAAGAACACCGTTCGCCCATATTCTGCGTTTCCACCTTCCAGACATTCGCTCCAGTTCGCAAGTACAGTCCCGGCTTCCTGCTGACGAGATCGGAAATCAGCGACGGCCGCCTTTAACTCCGGCGTGCCGGCTTGCTCGGCCGCCAAAATCAAATCCAGCGCTGCCCCGGAGGGAAGCGACAGTTTCTTCAGCCGATCAAAAGTCTCCAGTAACGCCTGTCGCGCGTCGTCTGTCTTGATTGAACCCAGCAATCGCAACGCCGTTTGCTGAGATCGAACCGTTCCATCGACCAGCAACTGTTCTAATTGCGGCACAGAGCTTTCGGGAGCACTGGCCACCATGATTTCCACCGCCGCCAAACGAACTGATTCCGAAACATCCTTGAGACCAGATTTTACAACAGGGTCGGCTTCAGGCGACAACTTGACGAGTGCTCGAAATGCCGACACACGCAGATTGTCGTCCAGATTTGTGTCGCGAAGAATTCCGACGAGCGTTGGGACAATGTCTGTAATCCCGAGTTCCGTCGCGATCTCCACCGTCATCTTTCGCAGCTCAGGAGAACCAGACAACATACCGGGCAAATGAGGACTCACAGCCTGCTGCAATCCATCAACTTCGCGAAGCGGCAACGGACGCCATTGACCAGTAACCGTATCCGTCTTCTGAGGCATGTTCCAGGTGCTCAGCAACTGAGCCGCCAGCAGACGAATCTCCGCGGACTGTTCTCCTCCAGCAGCGATCCAGGCCACTGCGTCCGCGCGCTCTGCAGTCCCGATTCGGTAGCATGCATTCAGACTTCTTCGTAATACGCTGTCTTCCAGCCCCGGCGTCTCAATCAGATCCGCAAGCTTCGACTGACCGGCCTCAAGACCGTCGTCATTGATCGCTCGTGCAGCTTCGGCAACGATTAACGGATCTGCATCCGTCAGCAATTCCGCCACAGCCGAGTCTGCCTGTCGCCTCATGGCCAGTACAACGCCGAGGCGACCAGGAGATCCCGGATACTGTGCCAGAGAGTTCAACAAGCCAGGCTGACGTTCGCCAATCTGCATCAACCCCACAACCGCCTGATGCCTGACGACAGGATCATTGTTCTGATTTCGATCAAGTAACGTCAAAAGCGATGGAACATCTTCAGAGCCGCCCAGTGCCCCCAACGCCGCAGCAGCGAATCCGGACAGCCGCAGATTGTCACTACTGGTCAACTCACGACAGGTCGATGCAAGCTCAGCACGATTGTCCTTCAACACCGAAACGCCATGTCGTGAAAAGATATCTCCCAGAATTCGCACGGCCTGAGCCTGCAGTTCTTCGGAGTAGCGATTGGATTCATCTCCCAAAACGTGCTGCAGCAACATCACAACCTGGGTCGCCTGTTCAGCCGATCCCAGCCCCAACTGCCAGCATCCCCACATCCCATGACGCGCCGACAATTCATGAGCCGGAGTTTTCACCGCATTCATCAGCTCCTCTGCGGCTTTGCGACGAACCAGTTCGAACTGAGATTCCTGCCGGACTCGACGATCGACATGGCTTAGAAGCTCCACAAGTGTCGGCACAGAGGCTTTTGCGATTCCGCCACCCAGCAACTCAACAGACTTCGCAGCCGTAACAGCAGCGGATTCCTTATCATGAGCAAAGCAATACAGACGACCTTTGCCTTCTCCATTCCAGCCGTTGACCCAATCGCTGACAACCATGCTGCCATCCGGAGCAAACGTCACGTCCGTGGCCAGAATCGACCACAGGAACTGATGTGAATCCGCCAGTTCAAAGGTGGCTCCCTTTGGGTTCACTGTAAAACTGCGAATTCCGCTGTTGCCCGCCGTCCCGCGAAAATCGGCCATAAAGAAGTGACCTGCATATCGCTCTGGTAACCCCACGCCGGGATAGTAAGTCAGCCCGGCAGGCCCATCCGCCAGATTCGCAATCGGCGGCAACGTCGAAGCTGGCTGAACAGCCGTCGTGTCAGCATCTGCTTTGTACGGATACCAAATTCGCTCGCGATTCCACGGCCCTCGATCATCGAGATACTGATAGTACATTCGCCAGCCGGTATCTCCATGCTGGACAACGTAGACCCAGCGAGCCTTATCACCGCTGTCGGAGTTGTTGTCGCCGGTAAACAGATTCCCGTGATCATCGAACGCCAATTCCTGTGGATTCCGCAGACCGTAGGCAAAGACTTCGAGATTGCTGCCATCCATGTCACAACGAAACACGGCTCCCGTGTCGACGCGTTTCAAACGAGTCCCCTCTTTCGTCACAACATTAAAGCCACGGTCTCCAATGCTGAAGTAGAGACGGCCATCGGGACCAACAACCAGTCCATGCATATCGTGCCCACGAAAGGCGACGCGAATACCGTAGCCGTGATGCAACGCCTCGGACTGTTCCGCTATGCCGTCGTTGTCTGCATCACCAAAACTCCACAGCTTCGGAATACAGGTGTAGTAAACGCGCCCGTTATGTTCGATCACTCCCGCGCCAGTACCATCAATGATGTCATTGAAGCCATCGGCAAATAGAGTATCTCGATCAAACGTTCCGTCGCCATCGGTATCCTGCAGCAATCGAATTCGATCATGTTCCGTAGCCCATTTCTGAACATCGCTGCCCATGTACTTACGAAACATCGCCGCGCGTTCTTCCACAGATTCGAGCTGCAGATCATTCTCCAGCCAATTCATATGATTGCGGTTGTCTTCGACACCAACTTCCTGGCGGAACGTCTCGCAAACAAAAATGCGACCATCATTTGTAACGGTGAAACAAACCGGATTAGCCAGCATCGGTTCGGCCGCCATCAGCCTTCCGCTCATGTCCTCGGGAACAACAAAACCCTTCAGAGCCAGTTCTGCATCACCAGACGCAGCAGCGATCTTCGGCTGATAATCCTGTTGTGCGAACAATTCAGAAGAACAGACAATCAAACCGATTGCGCAAACAGCAATGGTAGCCAGATCACAAAATAATCGACGAAGCATGGGATACTCACGGAGAAAGAAAATAACTCTCGCGTTGCCTCAGGAAACATGCGCGCCATTGTAGGCAGCAAAAATCACAGGCAAAAGAAGGAAAGATTTATGGGCCGAAAGTCCCGTGAGAATTCCGCGCTTTGCCACGGTTGAGAGGGCCGCATTGGTCGCGGCTCGCATTTGAGGGAGGCAATGATCGCAGGAATCCCGTCGGCGGAGCGACGGGTGCACGGTACAGCGAGCTTGCTGACGCGTGAACGTTACTGAGCCGTCGATCGGCTGCCGCTCGGAGAACCAACGATCGGAGTGCCCTCAGGCAAGGGACGGGCGGCAACTCGCAACTGCAACCCGTGAGCAACTTCACGCAGAGCTGAGAAGCCTTTGAACGAGTCCGGATAGACCCACATCGTAACCACGGAATCGGGCAGGGTCGTCTCAATTCTCTGGCGATAGCGTGAACCCGGCCGCACAGCTTCTTCGATTGTCTCAGCCACCAGCGAATCATCCGGCGTGATTGTCCAACGCGTGACGTTCAAACGAGTAATCCCATCACCGGACTGCAAGGCTTCCAACGTTGAAGGTCCATCTTTCTCAACGGTGTAGCTCATCGTATATCCTTCGACCGGTCCGACATTGCCATCAAACTGGTTGAATCTCATCACAGCCGTGCGGCGAGTCATGACCTGATCCTTCAGCCGCTCAAGCAATTCTTCGAGCGGCACTCGACTGATGCGACCTTCACTCACTCTGAAGTGCAGTTCTTCCTTCTCAGCCGGTTTTGTGACTGGTGAAAGTCGATGCTGCAGACGATTCTTTGGAACCGCGGCTTCTTCGGTCTTTTCCAGAAGTTCACGCAGCTCCTGAGTCTCGGCCACTGTTGTCTCCAGCTTTTTGCTGAGATCCTGTTCAGCCTTCATCGCCGTTGCAAGAATCCGCCCGGCGTTAAGTGCCTCCCGGCCTTTCTCATCGATCGCAGCCTTCAGCGATGCTACTCTTGCGGCAATCGCGGCTTTGTCAGATTCAAGGTCGGCGGCCTGCTTGTGAGTTCGATCGGCCTTCTCCTGCAGAGCCAGCAGCTGCTGGTTGGCCAACTCCTGTGCTTCCATGGCCTGCCGAATTTTCTCTTCCGCTTCTGCACTTTGACTCTCAAGCGTACTGACAGCCTGCGCTGCTTCTGCTTCGGCGGTGTTGAGCTGCTCTAATATTCGCTGACGCTCGGCAAGAATTGTCGCCTGATCGGCTCGCGTCGCTTCAATTCTCGCAACGGCCAGTGCTTCCTGTTCTCGAGGCTGACGTTGGACCTTCAAACCGACAACAACAATCAGGATGATCAAAATGCCAACGATGTTACACACGACGTCCAAAAAGGAGTCGGATCCGAATTCAAGTTCAGGTCGTTGTGCTCGTCGACTCATGGAGTTTGGTTCTTCTGGAACTCGTTCTGATGCTCGTAAGCAGAATCTCGGCGCCGGAGTTAACTCGCCTTTTACTCACCCTCGCCACTCACCCAGGCACGTCCCGTTTCGTCGGTTGTTGTCATGTAAGGAGTCAACTCATAAACCGTGGCCGATCGAATGCCGGTTCGTTTCAATGAATGAGCCAACGGAATTCGCCACTTCTCACCGCCAGGGCTCACAATGAACTTGACGATCGGCATGACAGGCTCATCCGGCTTTTTCTTACGATCTTCAACTTCAGCATTGATGCCCGTCAGCAGCAAGACAAATGCGTCATCCAACGTATCCGGCGTAATCTCCACGGCCGTCTGCTGATCCACCGTCATATGGTGCTCATCCACAAATACGGTGATGCCAATCGGAGTCATTTCGCTGCCCGACGGCTGCTTGCCGGAGTTCAGACGATTTAGTAGATCAGGGTCAATGCGAGAAAGATCCGGGATCCCGGTCGCAGGCTGATCGTCCCCAGCTCCGCTGCTTGTCAACAAGCTTTCCTGAGGGCTCAATGGATCCGATTTCGTCGTCGCAGATTTTGCGAGATCCGACTTCTTCTGCTTTTGTGCCAAAGATGACGTGATACTTCCATCGTTCGCAAATAGTGTCTCGGCAAATCGTCGTTCTTCCGGAGATCTCAACGATTCCTCAGATTCCGTCGTGGCTGACACAGGCTTTTCTGCCGTCTTCGGTCCTTCTTCCGCAATAGTAGTTTTTGCGAGGGCTCGAGCCGACTCGTATTGCCTGGCGTATCGTTCCGCAAATTCATCAGCCAGTTTCTCAGCATCGGCCGCTGTCATCTGGTCAGCATTCTGACCTCCATAACCGCCGACTGGACGCTTCTGAAAATGCGATTGTGGTGGCGCAACACCCCCTGCATAAAAGCGGCCATCGACTGGTCGCTGTCGCGACGATTCTTCCATCAACACTCGACCATCCGGACGCACTGTCAGTCTACGCTCCCCTTTGCCGTTCGCAGGATCACCAGCAGGCCCGGAGGTACCGGACTTCTGCTGAGCAATAGCCATCAACCTGGCATAAAGATTCTCGCGCCGCCGCAAAGCCTCATCGATCGACGTTTTAACGAGAGGCACCTCTGTCGAATCCGAGGCTCCTGAGACAATCAACTCCCTGGCCTCCAGCAGCTCGTAACCATAATGAATGTTGGATTCCATCAGGATTCGTTGGGCACCGTAAAACGGCAATGCCCCATCCGGACGCACCAGCAGCAACACATACGGCGCGCCAGTCACACTGCCTTTTGAACGATGTTGATGAATCGTCAGAATCGCGGCCAGAAACGGATTGTCACGAACCGGGAAACCTTCCATATCCGCCTGCGTGATTTGAATCCCATTGGGATAAATCTCAAAACCCTTCCCGGAAACATCCACCACGATCGGCGTACGTTCCGTGCCTGTCGGATTTGAAAACTCCAGCAATGTGGAAGTACCTGACACTTTGGCCAGGCGGCTTCGAGCTTCGTCAACCTGATCTCGCAGTTTCAACAGGTCCGAGTGCTTCTCCTGCAGAGCCAATGATGCTTCATTGGAAGCATCCTGAGCGTTCGCAAGCTGCTGCTGTTTGCTGAGAAGTCGCTTCTCTGTGTCCTTTAACTGCCGCAGCAGAGCAACTTCCTCGGCCTTCAGCTTTCGTGATTCTGCCATCGACTCTGCGACCGGAACAGCATCAGCGTCCGTGCCTTTGAGCTTCTCCTGAAGCTGAGCCAGTTCTGTCTCAAGGTCTGTAACCCGGACCTGACTTTCGTCAACAGAGGATCGATGGGCCTGAGCATTAGCCTGCAGCGAATGCAGATTGAGTTCCGCACTGGAGATTTGCTTCTCTAAGGCAGCAATCCGTGCGGCCAGCTCAGCATCAACTTCAGATGCTGCCGATTCGACGACGGCGGTCTGTTCTACGTACTGATCCTGTCGCATCTTGCGTGTCATCACCAGCAGCAACAGAATCAGTGATCCCATGGCGCAGACGAGTACAGCCAGAAACGGAAACAGCGAAATCGAATTGTTGTGATGTCGCCGAGCCATGAATCGTTTGTTTACGCCACCTTAAGAAGTGAACGAGCTTCTTTGAGATCACGATACATCATGAAAAAGTACGTTGGACATTCCTGTCCGACTTGGCCGCGACGGGCAAGAATGCCCATCACACCTCGTTATCAACCTGGATGACCGCACTAAGCTGCCACACGCAACGCGGTCTTTGCCGTGAGTACGTTGACTGCCGCATTGAGACTGTTGACGGTCTGTTCCAGAGTGGCCACAACCTGAAGCGTCTGAAGATTCTTATTCAGCTGTTCCTGAAGCTGGGCCAGACGTTCTTCAGACTCTGTCATCTGCAACAACGTGCGTCCCAGTCGATGCAGCTCTTCCGCCTGACTGGCTGATGAGAGAGTCGTCGCCTGCATGGCGTTCTGCCACGCATCAACGCGATCGACGAAGGCCATCATCGTAGTCTGCATTTGCTGCGTGAACGCCTGAGTGCTCCGCTGCAATGACGCCGCGTATTGATCTCGCGACACGTCGATGCTTTCGCGATGAACCTGAAGAGTTTGCTGCGTTTCCTGATTCAACGCCTGAGCCAGCGTATCTGTCTGCTGAGTAAGAGACTGAGCCCAGTCCGTCTGCAGAGACATCAGATGCCGATTCCAGAACTCCGTCTGTTGCGTCAGCATCTGAGCAGTCCAGTCGGTCAGTGCCGGGATCCCGGTTGCCTGGTTCGTAGTGGTTTCCGTGGTCAGCGATGGAACCAACTGATCGATTCCGAACTGTTCAATCTCGTTAAGATTGTTCTGTTCGCCTCGCTCAATCAGGAATGTGCCGAAGACCAGAATCATGGACATCCCGAGAGCCTGAGCTGTCGTATCAAACGCAACAGCAAGACCAGCGGTGACTTCCGGAAGTGATGAATCCAATTGCTCCGGCGTCACATTGGCAATGGCCATCGTGATCCCCACGACGGTACCAAGAAAGCCCATGATCGGGACGGCCCAGGTGACCGTTCGAATCAACGAGTAGCTCTGCAGCAGGCGATCGGACGCAAGGTCGGCAAGGTATCGCAAGTGGTCTTCAAGTCCGCTGCCGTCTTCTCGATTACGCACATAGTGCAAAACCTCAGTCAGCCGTCGCGCCAAAGCGGTTCGAACAAATCCACTAGAATGGGCCTGTTTCTGCCAGCCTGAAATCGATTCGACAACCACCGACGAAGATGACTTTCTGGTCGCCCAGCCGCCCTTTGTCCCTAACTCCGCTACGGATCGAATGGCTCGGCGTTCGCCCGGCAAAGCAACCAGTTTGGCCGCAAGAATGCCCATCCCCACGAAAAACATCGCTGAGGTTACATACTCCAGAGGATGCCCGCAGAAATACCGCTGGACAAACTCAGGTCCTCCGGCAAATGGCTTCGCAGCCAGCGGAGCCACAATGTAGAAGACTACCGTCACTCCCAAACCAATCAGCATCCCGGTCATGGTCGAGGTGTTTGATGGGGGACGAACAGTCTGCGCTCCTGCGACATTTGACGACGGCAGAGCAGGGGATGTTGATTTTGATGTGGACACGAGGAAGTTCCCAAATCAGTGCTGATTAAGGTGACAGGTCGTTCGGCAGAAACCGCCGAAGCTCCGCGCAGGGCGCGGCCCTCCAGGTGTTACAATCGTCACGGCCGTCAAAGTCGGTTGAGTCCAACTTTGGTAATCTCGGTAACGAGCAGACATTTGCGGCCTGTTTCTGCCAGGCACACTCAAGCCGCAAAAAAATCCGCCGCTTGTTTCCAAACGGCGGATTGGTCTCTCATCATTCAGAGGTTCAGCTTACCTCAGCATCTCGTGATGCCTCAGTGCTCATCGGTCTCAATTGCCAAGCCCGGGCAGATCGAAACTTGGTGGTCCACCAGCTCCGGGAGCCCCAGCTCCATCGGCTGGCTTCGCTTCTTCTTTCGGACCCACAACAGCTTCACGTGTCAGCTTGAACTTCTCAAAGCTGTCCGCGGAGATCACGTAATACCAGGCACCAAATCGTTCAGACAGTTCGTCGGCCTTCTTCCTGCCTTCTTTCGCTTTGCTTTCCCAGGCCTTCAGAGCACCTTCAAAGCCAGCCTTCGCTGCTTCGTATTCACCCATGGCCTGGTCGTACTGCTTCTGAGCTTCTGCTTTGGGATCAACAGGCGGCTGAGCAGGTGCTGCCTCCGAAGCATCTCCTTCCGCAGGAGCTGCATTCGCTGGCGTCTCAGCAGCAGGCTTATCACCCTCGGCCGGAGCAGACTGACCTTCCTGTGCTGGAGCTGCTGCAGTGGGTTCAGCGGGCTTTGCTTCTGCTGCAGGGGCAGCTTCCTGAGCAGGGGCCGCCGGTTCAGCTACGGCAGAAGGTTCGGCCGCTGCCGGCTCATCACAAGAACCCGGATCCGCAGGCTTTTCCGGAGCTGGTTCAGCCGCCTTCTCAGATGCAGGCGCTTCTTCTCTCGGTGCTCCTTCCTTTAGCGCGGCATCGGCCGCTGGTTTCTCTTCCGCAGGTGGTCCGGCTTCTTTAGGAGCATCCGCTGGCGCTTCCGGCTTTTTGTCGTCCGCTGGAGCAGGGGCAGCAGCGTCATTCAGGATGGCAGGCTTCTCTGGAGCAACAGGCTCTGTCGGCTTCGGCCCGAGCAATGATTCATCGTAATCAACCTTCACCAACAGATAACGGCGTGGACCCGATTCCGAGTCTTCCGGCTTGGCAGCATCAGCCTCTGCGCCTTCGGCACCCTTTTCGCCATCGGCCTTGGCTTCTCCACCTTCTGTTTTGGCTTCACCTTCAGCCGGCGTCTTGTCATTGAGGCCAGTCTCGATGTCCTTCGCGGTTCCCCGAGCGATCTCACCGAAGTACAACGTGTACCGCACTCCGTTGTTTGTACCCGCAAGCAGCTCGCCTTCGTTGGAAACCAGCTTCACCTGATTGTTTTCACCTCGAGCAATATAGAACCCCTGTCGCTGCATATCAGTCTGCAGGACCTGACGCATCAATGGATTCTGAGCAACCTCAGGTGAAACAGTCAGGTCCGCATTCAATCCCTCTGGCTTTGGACGAACGCCAACGATCTTCAGCTGGTCCAGGTTCTTTGTGATATCCGTAACAGCCGCTTCCTTCAGCGACTCAATGTCCGGATTCAAACCTTTCATGTCCCACTTGCTGGTGGTCTTGTCTTTCTGGAAATCAAACACCTCGCCTTGAAGAATCGCGCCTTGCTCTTCGTCGACGGAATACTGATCAACGGTGACCTTGACGATGTCGTTCTGATTCAGCTTCAACAAGTCCGGCTCAATCCAATCACTGAACTTCGCTGACAGATCGGCATCCAGCTTCGCGATGAAGACCGGGTTCTTGTCCGGCTGACGAACGCAAAAGTGTTTTTCTCGACCTTCAACCGCTTTGCCCACGATCAGATCAACCAAAGAGTTGCTGCTGTTGTCTCGCAGCGTAATTCGGGTCCCGCGTGTTTCTTCTTTTTTATCATCAGCTTCGGGTGCAGCGGCTGCCACCTCAGCACCCGGATCTTCAACACCGTAACGAGCCCAGTCGTCTTTGCTGCGACTTTGCAGAGCAACCTTTTTGATGCCGATCAGTGACGCAGCCGTTTTGGCCAGACGCTCTGCTGCCTCAGCCGGATAGTCATGGTGCGAAGGAATGACCCAGAAACCTTTCTCATTCTGCTTCACTGAGAACGAAAGCGGTTCACGAGTCTCTGCATCGTACTTTACGACACTGAGTTCCATGGCTTTCATTGGATCGTTGAAGTCCGCGAAGAACGCCTGACCGACGTCAGAGAATCCCTCCACGGCAGCAGGCTGATTGGCGAATCGAACACCCACCGCGGCAAGAGCAGCAACCGCAGCTACTCCAACGAATACCATAGTTCGACTTGTCGCGTTCATGGAAAAACCTGATTCACAAAAGACTGACAATGAGAAGAGTAATGCCACAAACAACAGCACTTCAGTTACACACGTCATTTGGGACTGTCCGGCAACCGCCGGACCATTCAAATGATGTCTGCACCAACAGCCCTCGGCATCAGCTCTTTCTTCGATTGGGGTTAATGGACTGCTGCTCAGCAAGGTTACGAAGCCCGAGGAACAACATTCCAAAACAGACCGGCAGGATCGCCGGAATAATGCAGGCTACGATCTTAACGGTGCTTTCGACTCGACGAATTTCTCGCTTCATCTCCAAACCCGACTTGCGAACTCGAGAATTCAATTGACGCTCCAGTTGTTCCTTCTGAAGCTCAAGCTGTCGATTCAGCTGCTGTTCTTTCTGACGCATCTGCACGTCCTTGCTGCGAGCATCCAGTTCAGCATTCTCTTCGATCTTTTTAATCTCAGCTCTAAGCTCTTCTTCAGCTTTCTTCAGAGTAGCGTCCATCTGGTCCTGAGCGTCCTTCTCTTCCTTGTTCAGATCCTTTCTCATTGAACTGGTCTGATCTTCGACAAACTTCAGAGTTCTCAGACTTGCTCGACGAGACCGCAATGGAATGAAGGTCTCATCACCGGCCAGTGCGTCCACAGCATTCAGAACGAAGGTCACGTTATCGAACTTAACACCCAACATGCCTCGGTTGCGTTCAAGGAAAAACCAATCGGTGATCATGTCGATATCGGAGCATAAAATCACGTTCAACGGCGACTCCGCAGACTCGTTCCGAATCTGGGCGGCGATCACATGCGAATCATTATCATCGCGACGACGAGGATTCGGATTGATTTCAACTGACTGCCCCCCGGCAAACGGATTGAATGATGGAGCAGTGTAGTCTTCCCAATCCAGCACACCGGACTCACGGCTCGTTCGCAGCAGCGGTATGAATTCCTGCTCTTTGCGACCCGCACGATCGATGATCGATCCAGGGTACAGCATCACCAGATCCTGCAGGCTCTTCGAGACTGTGCTCTCTTCACCAAATGGTGAAGACTGATTCCCAGTGCGAGAAACGAACACATACTCCGGTGGCAGAGTGCCAAATTCGTTGTGGGGATTATTGCGGTCATAAACAACCTGACCGTTGTCCCATTTGACGTTCAACAGATTCATCAGCGAAGTCGCTTCGCCACCATCAGCCTTTTGCTCCGGTGGCGGGCCACCGCCAAACATGCCCCCGCCCCCACCAGGCTTCGGCAGTTTAGGAGCCATCGCCAAACCAGCCTGAGACTGAAAAACAAACGGGCAAGGGTCATCAAAAATCAAAGTCGGCTTTCCGGCCTTGACGTATTCGACCAGATTATCCATCTGCGGCTGTGTCAGCGAAGAAGGCATTACCGCAACCAAAACATCAAAGCCCTCAGCAGACTTCTTGTCCTTTTCATCAGCGGCCGCCGCATCATCCTTTTTCTCTTCAGCATCCTTAGCGGCATCTTCGCTTTCGTTCTTCTCTGCCGTCTTTTGGTCATCAACCAGAATGCGCTGAGAAGGATTTACCGCGACAACTTTATACTGCTTTTCGAGTTCTCGAACGATCTCCCACTTCCCGCCGCCTTCGCCTTCCGAGGTCGCTCGAGCGTCCGTTACAAGGACACCCACAGTCAGACGCTTTTCCTGAGACACTGTTCGCAGTGATCGAGTTAGCTCATATTCAATCGGGAGCCCCTTACCAAAGAACGGGATTACCAGTTCATCAGTTGAGCTCTGAATAAACGCACCAAGAAACACTTCTGCCTCTTCGCGCTTGCCGTCTCGTTCATACTGCAAACGGACAGGTTCAATTCCTAATGCTCGAGCCTGTTCGGCTTCTTCACTGAATGGCTCAACCGCAATGTCCCGCCAGGTGATTGCACCGCCGCTGCTCAATTCAAACTCACGCAGCAATCCGCGAAGCTGACGGCGTGTTTCGACATAATCTCCCGGCACGTCCGGGCTGATAAACGACTGAATTGTGATCCGCTGAGTTTCCTTCAGACCTTGCAGTGTAGTCTCTGTAGCAGAAGAAAGCGTGAAGAGATCTTCTGCCGACAAGTCCGCGCGAGCTGGATAAGTCCAGAAGATCGACATCAGGCTAGCGGCCGTAATCAGAACACAACCTGTTCTGATCGCAAACTGCATCCCCATCCCGACCTGTTGTCCCGCAGACCATCGACGTCGCGAAATCACAATCAGATTCAGATACAGCATGACCGCTGCAAAGAACGCAAACCAGGCGATCCCGGTGAACGGCAGAACTCCGACACTGAAATCCTGCAGTTGCTGCTGAAGGCTCATGGAAGTCAGACGATTCCGAAGGTCATACAGCTCAGCCCCCTTGCCGAACAGACCATAAATCCACTCCACAACATCCGTGACGTAATACAACATCACAGGCACACAGCAAAAAACGACTCCCAGCACGAACGCGACGGTCGAGCTGCTGGTCAAAGATGAAGCCAGCATTCCGGCGGCAAGCAATGCACCGCCGGCGAGCAGATAACCAACATAACTGCTGATCACGGCTCCCATATCAGGCGAACCCAGCCAGATCAGAACGAGAACATTGACCAACGAAAACGCTAAGGCCACAGAATAGACACCGAACACGGCCAGATATTTCCCAGCCAAAACTTCGATTTCCGTCGACGGCATCGTGAACAGCAATTCGTCTGTTCCCAGCTTTCGCTCGTCGGACCACGCTGTCATCGTGATCGCAGGGATCACGAACAGCAGTAGCCAGGGAAACCCGGTAGTCAATTGATCGAGCGTTGCCTGATTAGCGGCAAAAAAGGAAGCCGAAAATGCCATTGCGGCCGAGGCAACGCAGAACACCAGGATAAAGAGATATCCGAGAATCCCAGAGAAGTAACTGCGGAAATTCCGCTTGGCTACCGCCAGAATCACATGACTGCGAAACATGCACACACCTTCGCTCTGGATAAGAATCGGAAATCTGCCAACCGAAATTTCGAACGCTAGTGAGTCGTTCAAACCGGCTCAGCAGACCATGAATCAAAAGGAAACAAGTCGAGGCCTCAGTTACGCAGCACTGTGAGTCAGCTTGCGGAACTGCTTTTCCATGTCGACTTCGTTGTTGCCCAGATCACCCGTTGGACCATCAAACACTACGCGCCCATTATTCACCATCACCACTCGACTACAGACCGCGCGAACTTCCTGCAGAATGTGAGTCGACAACAGAATCGTCTTTGTCTTCGCCAACTCAAGAATAAGGTCTCGAACACCATGGACCTGATTCGGATCAAGACCGCTGGTCGGTTCGTCCAGAATCAAAACATCGGGATCGTGCAACATCGCATGCGCCATTCCGACTCGCTGACGAAACCCGCGTGACAACTTCGAGATCGGCTTCCGCCAGACTTCCGCAAGCGAACACTTGTCAGAAACCCAGGCCATCCGCTTGGCGAGCTGGTCGCCCTTCAAGCCGCGAACTTCACCCATGTACTGCAGCAATGTCTCCGGGGTCATCTCGACATAGAGAGGCCCGTTCTCTGGCAGATACCCCAGATGCTCACTGGCTGCAATGCGGTTCTCCGCAACATTGTAGCCCGCAAGAAATGCTTCGCCGCGACTGGGCGAAAGGAACCCTGTCAACATTTTCATGGTCGTACTTTTCCCGGCGCCGTTCGGCCCGAGAAACGCACAAACCTGCCCGCGTGGCACCGAAAACGTAACGTCCCGAGTCGCCGCAAATTCTCCGTAAAACTTGCTCAGCCCGCGGGCTTCGATCATCACATCAGACGAAGTGCTGGATTTTGAACTCATTAGCTCGTTTCTCTGCCTTCTGATCTATCCAACCAGGGCTTCACCCCTGAACCAAACGGCCAATCGGCCGGACATCACACCAACATCACTTCTTTGAATGGCCTTCAGCGGGCATCAAGATGCCCAAGCCGACGAAGTCCCGGAGATTTTTCTACAACTCTCAAACCCCGCAGACCAGCAACGCATGGTCGCGACTTTGGCAGAGAATACAATCGAGGCCGTCCTCCGCCCGGATCGTGGACGCCCGACACCTTTTTCAACGCGTTGCCATCGTGCGACCCTTGATCGCGCGGAACTGCCGGAACGGCAGCGGCCCGCGTTTTTGCCCTCAAAGTTGCAAACTGCGTTCCAGAAACCAGCAACGCCAATGGCCACGTTTTCGTGGGAAACGAATTGTTGGTTTTGCCGGGCTCCGAAGCAACAGTGTCACTTACCTGAATCGCAAGCAAGGAGTTTCCCGGTTTTTGCCTACCTGGTACCTCGGTTGGTATTATTCTCCGCACGGTGGGAATTGAGGCCCGGGTATTCGCGTAACACTGTAAACGAGGATAGCCTCAATCGCGGCCGTGCTCTGAATAAATCAATAGCTCACAAAGATCCCGTATTTCTTGTGTTTCCTGGCTGCCAAAGTCGCGATGGTCTGGATCAGAGTTTCTTCGAAGACCAGTTCACTGGTGAAAACCGAGCCTTGCCACAACAATTGCCCTCTATTCAATTCAGACTTTTCAGCGGAGCATCGTTCCAATGCCATTGTTGGGTGTGAACATCGACCACGTCGCAACCGTCCGTCAAGCTCGACGTACCAATGAACCTGACCCGGTTCATGCGGCTGTCCTGGCAGAATTGGGTGGAGCCGACGCAATCACGGTCCATTTGAGAGAAGACCGGCGCCATATTCAGGATCGCGACGTCCGCCTGCTGAAAGAAATCTGTCGAGTCCGCCTGAATCTGGAAATGGCGGTCTCCGACGAAATCACAACCATTGCCCTGAATCTGGTGCCGGATCAGGTAACTCTGGTTCCCGAACGACGCGAAGAAATTACAACCGAGGGCGGACTGGATGTGAAGACTCACTTCCAGCGAATCCGCCAGTGCATCGATCAGCTTCAAGGCGCTGGAATCATGTGCAGCCTGTTTATTGATCCCGATGTGGCTCAGGTCGAAAAAGCCAGGGAGCTGGGCGTTGAAGCCGTTGAACTACATACTGGTTGTTACGCCGACGCGCGAACACCAGAAAAAGTCGAGTACGAATTCGATCGCCTGCGTGAAGCGGGACTGTATGCCAACGCTCAGGGACTAAAACTGAATCTTGGACACGGGCTCACTTATCGCAACGTGCGCCGAGTAGCCGAAATTCATTGTGTGCATGAACTCAACATCGGTCACTCGATTGTGGCTCAGGCCATGATGGTGGGCTTTGAGCGAGCAGTGCGAGAAATGAAGCAACTCTTGACGTTGTAGTTGAGCTCCATTGTTAACTCAACAGCGTGCTCGCTCACTTCAGGATTGACCAGAGCACCTTTTCTCGTTGATCACGAATTTCAAATCTCAAATTGCAGATCTCAAATCTGCTGTTTGATCTCTGATAACTCTTCCAGAACATTGAACCTTCATGGCCGGCAACTCCTTCGGAAAACTGTTTCGCATCACAACCGCCGGCGAGAGCCACGGGCCAGGTAATGTTGTTATCGTCGACGGTGTTCCCCCCGGAATGCCTCTCAGCATTGACGACCTGCGACCAGACTTGCAGCGACGACGACCAGGCCAAAGCCTGCTCGTGACCCAGCGTCAGGAGGAAGACGAACCGGAAATCCTGTCCGGTGTTTTCGACGGCAGGACGACCGGCACAAGCATCGCCATCCTGATTCGCAACGCCGACCAGCGCAGCGGCGACTATTCTGACATCCGCGACAAGTATCGCCCGGGACATGCGGACTATACGTTTGATGCTCGCTATGGCTTTCGCGACTATCGCGGCGGCGGTCGCAGCAGCGCCCGAGAAACGACCGCCCGAGTTGCCGCAGGGGCCATCGCAAAGAAGCTGATCGCTCAGGAGTTCGGCGGACAAGTCATCGGCTACGTCTCACAAGTGGGCTCAATTAAAGCCACGATCTCCAATCCGGATCAGGTCACGTTGCATCAGGTGGAAACTCTGCCTGATGGATCACCAAACTTCGTGCGATGCCCGGACTACGCAGCCGCCGAGAAGATGGTGGCTTTGATTGACGAAGT
The DNA here is from genome assembly GCA_026400835.1 of Planctomycetales bacterium. Classification (GTDB taxonomy): domain Bacteria; phylum Planctomycetota; class Planctomycetia; order Planctomycetales; family Planctomycetaceae; genus SXXK01. Next base: position 54,488 of record JAPLOA010000068.1, read on the forward strand.
TCGTCGCGACACCGATTCCATCGGCGGCATATCAGAGATCGTTGCAACCAACATTCCCGCGGGATTGGGCGAACCAGTCTTCGATAAACTGAAGGCCGATCTGGCGAAAGCCCTGTTCAGTCTGCCCGCAGTTCTTGGTGTTGAATACGGCAACGGCTTTGCCTGTGCGGAACTTCGAGGCAGTCAGAACAACGATATCTTCACGTCTCGTCAGACACGTGCTGGCGTTGAGATCGCCACCGAATCAAACCGCCACGGTGGAATGCTGGGCGGCATCAGTTCCGGCATGCCGATTGTTCTGCGGGCCGCCATCAAGCCGACCAGCAGCCTCGCCAAAGAACAAGCAACCGTGACTCGCGACGGCCTGCCAACCACGATCCGGACAAAGGGCCGCCATGATCCCTGCCTGCTGCCTCGCTTCGTTCCCATGGGAGAAGCCATGGTCGCCATCGTCCTCGCCGATCATTGGCTACGCTGGCGCGCGATCCGCAAATAGGTCTCCGTTCCGTCGCTCCAATTTCCACCTTGCAAGTTCCTGATATTCGCGGAAAATGCAGGTGAGCAAGCAATTCGCCATTTCGCTAAGTGGCTGAATTCATCCTCACATCACAGGTGGGCAATGGAAAACGAACTTGAACTGGTAACAAGCCTTAGCGAACAGGAGCTTGAAGCGCTTGCTAACAGCGTTCTGGATCCTTCTGCACAATCGCGGCTTGACACATTACTCGAAAAGAAATCTGACGGTCTGCTCACTGCGTTTGAATTGTCAGAGCTTGATGCACTGTTATCACAAGTGGATCAATTGACGATTCTAAAGACCCGATCTCGCTTCACACTTCAGCAACACGCGAAAGCGGCAGGGGCGTGAGCGTCTACATTCCCGCAGAGCTCCGTCATCGCATCCGTGCTCATTTTCGTGACCATTGTGCTTATTGCAGGACCCCAGAAGCCCTGACGGTGGTCACATTTGAGTTTGAACATATCGTTCCAAGCTCCCGTGGCGGCGAAACCCTCTTTCAGAACCTCTGCCTTTCTTGCCCCACCTGCAATCGCTACAAGTCAGATCGGACCTTCGGTTCCAGCGATCCTGCTTCCGTAGAGTTTCCACTTTTTCATCCACATCTGAACGATTGGAACGAACACTTTTAGTGGAGCAGCGATTCGACATTGCTGATCGGGCAGACTCAGATCGGACAAGTCACAATTGCGACTTTGAAAATGAATCGTCCGCAGATCGTTCGAGTGCGCCGTTTGTGGACGGCTATGAATGAACATCCGCCGGTACTTTGAAGCGAAGCAGAGCTAGTCAATATCGGAACTTTGCTTTCGACTCTGACTCCTGTTCGATCAGGAAACACCTCCGAAAACGGTGCGAAGACATTCTTCCAGGGTCACGGCGTCTGAACACCGCTCTCGTCCGGCTGAACATTCATTTGTTCCGCCAGGTTCTGCATATGAGTTCTGTACTGCTGATCAAAAGCATCATGAGTAACCTCGGCAATGCGTGCCAGTGATGGTTCCTGCAGAATGTAGTCTCCATCCGGACGATAAATCGCGGCCAGAAGAGCAATCAGGTCATCTCGATACAGGCCATCTTCATAGTGCATCAGGAAGTGAGTAAACCCGGCCGCCTGCGTGTACAACGGAGCGACCTGCGGATGATGCATAAAGTCATTCTTCCCGAGTGCCAGGAACTCTTTACTGGGCAGATAGTACTGATCATCAGGCAGCGTCATACGCTCGATCGCTCTGACAAAACGCACATGATCCGGGCGGCCGATCGAAACTTTGCCGTCATTAATCTCAAATGATTCAAAGTAGCAGGCCAGTCCTTCGATAATCCAGAAATTTGACCGCTCACCAAGGCCCCAATCACCGGGCTTCTGCCTTGTCCTCTGAGCCCGCGCTCGCGCGGCTGCACGGCGGGCTTCCAGGGTATGGATGTCAAGGATCTGATGAGTCGCCTCGTGAAACAGTGTCGACAGCGTTCGTTCTTTGCGATCCATAAAGAAGTACGTGGTGCGAGTCTCCTGAGAGTAATACCCGGTCGTCTCCAGATTCGGCGGTACCTTGCCTTCAACTCGTTTTTGATACTCGTCTCGCCTGGCGTAGAAATGCAATTCCATTGGCCCGCGTTTTTGTGCAGAACCACGAAGCGTTGCATTGTCGAAGCGATCCTGCAGAGCCGCTGGCGTCTCGAAGAAAGCGGCGAAGTGATGTTGCAGCCACTCGTAGTAAAGCTCCAGCTTCTGTGACAGCTCAAGTCCAACCTCAAGGCTGACATTCGTCTTCACAAGGAAATGCTCACTGGGAATCTCCCACGCGTTGCGGAAGTCGCGACGATGCTCGGCTTCCTTCTCCGCACTGATCCAGTCGCCTTTCCAGGGACGCAACCCTTCTTCATATCGCGAAACACTGGTGATTGGGATCCAGCCAAACTCCGGATGAAATGTCTGAGGCTTGCTGCCACTTCGCATCTGCTTTTCGAACTGCGAGACCCATTCACCGGCATACCCAGGCTCTTCTTTCCGCTGAGGATCACTAAAGATCAATTGTCCCAGAACGGATCGCGCATACTTGTGGTCTGAATCAACTCGAACAACGTCACTGATCAGTGAAAATGCCAGCGAAGGAAAGCCGTTTCTCAGGGCCTGTCGCGCCAATGAGTAGAGTTCCGCTCCGCGCTCCCGGCGATGGTTCTGAATTTGAAGTCGCCACTGCTGCTCATCCAGCGGCAGGGTCCCAGCGACCTCCGTAGTGACAAGACGCGGCGGATCAAAATTTGGCTCGGGTGAGGCGAGTGACTGACGAATCGCCTCCACCTGAGGAATCGCCTCAGGCAGTTCATGCTTGTCACACCAGGTCTCAACACTCTCCAAATCGACCTGCAGACCGTCGAAGATCGCCTGACGCTTTTCCAGAATCTGGCGATGCAGACGATCGCGCCGCGGAACTTCATCGCCGGCAACCGGCTGACCGATAATGGCAACGATGCAAAGAATCGCGTACGACAAAGCCTGAAGGGAAACAGCCAGAAACCTGACAGTTGATCGCGGGAGTCTTCTCATTGCTATTCTTCACGCGGGATGAAATGAGGCAGGGTGCTCGCGGGATACCGTTATTGCAGATTGCCTCAATGGTGGCCGCGTGCAGAAAATATCCTTGAATTGGCCAGCATTCGACATCCGAGTCACCGGAATACGGCCAGAAGACGCAGAATATCAGTGTCAGGGAGTGGCGAGAATGCGAGTTTTCCTCGGGGAAATGGCTGCTATCATGTGCTGACTCAGCCGTATTCTATGGGTCTGTCGGCTCGAATGATTGACTTTACTGGCACCGTCAGCCCAACGGGCCACAGTATTTCTGTCCCCTGAACCTCTCCTGAGACGGCAATTCGACTGCGTTTACTCAGGTTAACCATGCTTCAATGAATTTGCCCATGCCAGCCGATTTGCTCATTTCACCCCGATGGAAAGCTGAACATCTGGGATTTCCGATGCCCGATTCGGTTCATGCGGTCTCTGCCTGCCTGCCGCTATGGGAACACAATATTCTGTATGAAGAGGGTGACTCCGAGGTCGTGTCGAAACTGAAGGCCGCATATCCTCGATTTTGCCTGCATCCATTCGTGCGACAACTCTGTCGCCAGGTCTTTGGTTCAGATTCTTCCGGGCTGATTTTCCCAACCCGGAAGTCGGCCGAGCGGGCGCTTTGCTATGTGAAATGGCGAGGCGTGACAACCGCCTCGCTGGTCCCTGTCGCCGGCCAGCCATTCTGCGGAGTCGCCATCGATCCTCAAGAGTTCTCAACACTGAAGGAATACTGGCAACACGCGGGCGAAGTCATTTCCTCCCGCGGTGCGGAGATGGCTCTGCGCGGCGAACAAGTGACCTGTACTGCGACTCCTGCGCGTAATCAGATTCTGAATCGACTGGCCGAACTTCGAGATTGCTCAAAAGAAGACCTGCGGATTTTCCCCTGCGGCATGGCGGCAATCGCAGCAGTGTGGCGAGCCGTTCGCCGACATGATCCCAACAGCCCCAGCGTGCAGTTCGGATTTCCCTATGTGGACACGCTCAAGATTCAACAACGATTCGAGCCAGCGGCTTATCACTTCTATCCGATCGGAAATAGCGCAGACATCGAAGCGTTGCGGGCTCTTTTGAAGACCGAAAAAGTCAGTGCCGTATTCTGCGAGTCACCCACAAATCCACTGCTCACAACTCCGGACCTCGTGACTCTGCGCAGTCTCGCTGATGAATATGGCTTCGTGCTCGTCATCGATGACACTTTAGCCGCCTGCATCAATCAAAATGTCCTGCCCTATGCCGATGCCGTAGTGACGAGCCTGACCAAATATTTCAGTGGCTACGGCGATGTGCTGGCCGGTTCAGTCATGCTGAACTCCGCTTCAAAACATGCTGTCAGACTTCGCGCCGCACTGCAAGATGACTTTGAGGAAATGCTGATTGATGCAGACGCGGAAGTCCTGGAAAAGAATTCTCGCGATGTTCGAGAACGCGTTTCTGTGATTAACCGTAACGCAAAAATCCTGGCGAAACGACTGAGCCAGCATCCGTTGGTTGATCGAGTCTACCACCCGAGCCTCAATGCGAGTATTGCCGCGCTCTCTGATGAATCAACACCATCGGTCGGGTTTGGTGGACTGTTGTCTGTGGTCTTGAAGAATCCTGCAACGACAACACCGGTTGTGTTCGATCGTCTGGAAGTCTGCAAAGGCCCGAACCTCGGAACAAATTTTACTCTGTGCTGTCCTTACACAATCCTGGCGCATTACACAGAGCTGGACTTTGTTGAAGAGTGCGGCGTCAGCCGCTGGCTGCTGCGAATCAGTATTGGAATGGAACCGGTCGAAGAGCTCTGGCAACGTTTTGAGCAAGCTTTCGCAGCAGTGTAGGCTGCTTTAGCGATCCACGACCCGCCACCGGGGCGGGCCCGGGTGGCGTGCCAGTCTTCGGCATACTGGCAACCGACCCTCACAACGCCTGCTTCACAGCATCATTCAGCAGACCGACGTACATCATCGCGATTCGGAAGATAAAGAAGATCACGATCCCGGCGACACCAGCCCAGATGACACCGCTGAAGATGGCCGTCATGCGATGCATCGCTCGATGAGCATCGTCTTCGAACAGATGGCTCATCCGATCCAGTTGTTCCGGAACAGTCCCGGTCTCCTCCGCCGTGGCGACAAACTGCAGATATTCATTCGGAAACAACTTCGAAGCCGTTAACGCATCAGCCAACGTCTCCCCTTCGGTCAGTTCCTGCCAGATCAATGGCTGGGCCATCTGAAATGCTCCGTTGCTGGTGGCCTTCAGGCTGCATTCGAGCGATGGCTTAATTGACATGCCTGCCTGCTGTGTCAGCGCGAAGCACCAGGAGAAACGAGAAATCGCAAACGAACGCATGCAAGGACCGATCACCGGCAATCCCAGCAAAACAGGATGCAACGCAACCTGCCACGCATTGCTGCGACTGGCCATTTTCCAGACAACGAATCCTGCAACGGCCGCACCAAACCAACCGAGAAACCAAACCCCGGCGCCAGTTGCTCCATACAAGCCAAGTCCCAGCACATCAAACGGCTTGCCATTATCGGCAGTTGGTAGTATCCCCAGAATGAACACCAACAATCCAATAATGCCGATTGCTGCCACCAACTGAATTACTGGCCACGCAATGGCCGCACGAAAATCCTTGATCTGCTTGATTCGAGAGTCGTAGTATTTCGCCAGAGCATTGAAAACTTCGGGAACAGAACCAGTCTGCTCACCGACGTTGACAAGATCCCGAAACAACGGCGGGAATAGTTCGCCCTCTCTTTCGAATGCTTCGGACAAAGTGCGACCACTGGCCACACTGACAACGACGTTCTCGATCGCTCCTGCCATGCGACGATCGGCAGACTGCCGAGAAGAAGTCTGCAGAGACTTCCGCACCTCAACGCCAGCCTCCATCATTCGCGACATCGAACGACTGAAGGCCGCCAGGGCAGTCCAGGAAAGTTGAGGATTGGTTAGCATAGGAAATCGAAACCGTGTCGGGTTGGCTGAGTAGATTCTGTTCAAGTAATCATCACCCGAAGCGTCAGCGAGGGATCTCTGGCAAGCCACTTCAGCAGCTTTATCCCTCATTGACGTTTCGGGTCATGAAAACGCATTGGATGAAAATATCACTCGCCTGCTTCCGGAAAATCAAAGTCATTGTCCGCATCTGAAGATCAGGACAACAATCAGTATCAACACTGGAACTCATCGAGACGGTGTTGTCTGACTTTTGTCTCAAAGTTTCAGCTCATGACTCACAATTGTAGAGCGAAAGCCCGCCCGGAAACGACTCAGTCGTCACTTTCCATCGACAATCCTGTCGCAAACCACGGGTAAATCGCCGGAACCACCAGCGATGTCAGCAACGTCGATGTGATCAACCCACCAATCACTACGCTGGCCAGTGGACGCTGCATCTCCGCTCCATCACTGGACGACAGGGCCATCGGCAGAAACCCTAAACTGGCAACCAGAGCCGTCATCAGCACCGGGCGAAGACGCGACAACGCTGTCTCTCTGGTCGCTTCCGACAGAGGCATCCCGGACTTCCTCAGGATCTCCGCGGCACTGACCCAGACCAAACCGTTCAACACCGCAACGCCAAACAGAGCAATGAATCCCACACCCGCCGAAATACTGAACGGCATATCACGCAACTGGAGGGCAAAGATTCCACCGCTTGCGGCCATCGGCACTGCCATAAAGATCAACAGAGCCAGTCGCGTCGACTTAAACGACGTGTACAGCAAAAGGAAAATCATGAGCAGTACAACAGGCGTGATCAGAATCAAACGCCTGCTGGCCGACTGCAAGTTCTCAAAATCGCCGCCCCAGCGAATTTCATAGCCAGTGGGCATCGGAACAGCCTTGCCTACAGCCTTTTGCGCATCTTCGACGAACCCCGCCACGTCTCGCCCGCGTACGTTGGCCGACACAAATGTACGACGACGGTTGGATTCATGCTCGACCGACGGTGGAGTTTCCTCAATACGAATGTCTGCCAGCTCATCCAGCGGAACTGGCTTGCCACCAGCCTCCGCAACAGGCAATTGCTTCAACCGTTCAATCTCAGATCGCCATTCATCAGGCAGTCGAACCTGAATCGGAAACCGAGCACGACCTTCGAAGATGATTCCCACCTGCCGCCCACCCATCGCTTCAACAACATCCATGACCTGCTGAGCTTCAATCCCATAACGCGCCATGGCCTGACGATCAGGAACAATAGTTATGGTCGTCAGATTGGCCTGATAGTCGGCCTTCACATCCACAGCTCCACGAATAGTTTTCAGAGTATGTTCGATCTCCTTCGAAAGCCGAGCCAGCGTTGGCAGATCATCACCATACAGTAAGACCGCAACATCAGCCTTAACGCCGGCCACCAGCTCATCAACTCGCATTTCGATTGGCTGAGTAAACCCGAAGGTCACACCCGGCACGCGGCTGTTCAACACTTCCGACATTTCCTCGATCAGCTTTTCGCGAGTGATCCCGGGGCGCCATTCATGATGATCCTTCAGCATGACCCAGACGTCGGTCTGATGCACGCCCATCACATCGTTAGCAATTTCCGGACGCCCAGTCTTGCAAAAGACCGTTTTCACTTCTTTGTCAAACTTCATCAGCTCCGTTTCAATCTGCTGCGACATTCCAATCGCACCTTCCAGAGTTGCACTTGGAAGTCGCACGGCTTCGATCAGCAGGTCACCTTCTTCAAGCCGAGGCATGAATTCGCGGCCCAGATTCATTCCGACCGGTATACTGATCCCAAAGACAATCAGAGCAATGAGTGTTGTAACTCGCGGCGAAGCAATGGCTCGAGTCACCACGGGCGTGTAGAACCACTTGATCCAGCGAATCAGAAAGACTTCTTTGTCTTTCATATTCTTTGGGAGAACTAAAGAGGCAATCGCCGGCATGAAGGTCATGGAGAGAATCAGCGATCCTCCCAGAGCAAACAACACGGTCAAAGCCATCGGACGAAACAGTTTTCCTTCCGTACCCTGCAACATCAGGATCGGCAGATAAACGATGGAAATAATCAGCTCCCCAAACATCGTGGGTTTACGAACTTCGATTGCGGCGTCTCGAATCACATCCGTCCGACTTCGGCCCTGAGAGTTATGGGACAGGCGATGAATACAGTTCTCAATCATGATCACGGACGAGTCGACAATCAGTCCGAAGTCAATCGCTCCCAGACTCATCAAGCTGGCGGTCACACCAAACATCTGCATCATGCTGGTCGCAAACAACATGGAAAGCGGAATCGCCAGAGCGGTAATCAAACCTGCCCGAAAACTCCCCAGCATCACCAGCAGAACCAAAATCACCAGCGCACCGCCGTGAAACAGATTATCAAGCACCGTGGCCAGAGTTCGGCCAATCAGTGCAGACCGATCGTAAGTGATCTCAATGTGGATCCCTTTCGGCATCGTCTTTTCAATCTCAACGATGCGTTCTTTGACTCGCCCCACAACTTCTCGGGAGTTTTCGCCAATCAGCATCATCACAAGACCCGTAACAGCTTCGCCTCGTCCATCGCGTGTCACCGCACCCTGACGCGTCATGGGTTCAATGCTGACTTTGGCCACATCACGAATTAACAGCGGCGTTCCTCCTTCTTCGCGCCGAATCACGATCTGTTCAAGATCTTCGATGCTGGTCACGATCGCCTGACCACGCAAAAATCTTTGCTCATCATGATGAATCACATAACCGCCCCCGGCGGAGGTATTGTTGGATTCCAATGCCGTAAAGATCTGCTCCAGCGTTACCGAATAACTATTCAGCAATTCGGGGTTGGGACGGACCTCAAAAGTCTGATAGAAGCCACCATGAGTATTGATTTCTGTGACGCCTTTGACCTCCCGCAGTCGTGGGGCAACGTCCCATTCCAGAATTGTGCGCAGTTCCATTGGCGTATGATTCTCGCCGCGTACTTCAAACTGCAGAATCTCTCCTAATGCAGTCGTGAGCGGGCCCATCTCCGGCACTCCGTAGCCTGCCGGGATCTTAGAAGCTGCATTACTCAATCGTTCTGCGACGAGCTGTCTGGCACGATAAATATCAGTGCCTTCTTGGAACACAATCGTGACCACAGAGATACCGAATTTCGAGACACTTCGCAGCTCCTCCACGTCCGGAAGTCCACCCATCGTGACTTCAACCGGCTGGGTGACGAAACGCTCGACTTCGACCGGCGATAAAGAGCCCGCATCAGTGATCACCGTCACCTGAACATTGGTCATGTCAGGGACAGCATCGATCGGCAGATGATAAGCCGCATTCAGTCCCGCAGCCGCCATCAGCAGAGTACCCGTGAGTACCAGAAAGCGATTATCGAGAGTTAACTTAATCAGGTGAGCCAACATGGAGATTCTTTCAGCGAAGGTTTCGCGATGTTCGTGCAGAGAAAACGAGCCTCTCGATCAGACGGAGGCGTCCAGCATTCCTGCTGCGGTCCGATCCGCAATGTGGACCGGGATTCCTTATTTCATATGAGTCAACCAGCCATCGCGGCGTGTTGATCTGATTGGTAGTGCCGACTTCAGTCAGCGTCATCAGCGACAGGGTGGCAGCGAGCTGTTGTTTTGTCGTTTAACGGCAAGCCGCAGGCGACGATGCCCAATTTCAACTCCGCCTACGGCTCGCCGTTAAATGAAATCGCCCCAAAAGCAACTCATTCAACAACCCGCCCCCGTCTATTCCGATTCACCCTGCAACAACAACTCGCTCTTCAAATAGAAGCCGCCATGGGCCACAACTTTTTCGCCCTCACTCAAGCCTGAAAGGACTTCAACCATTCCAGCCGTCTGTATGCCCGGTGTAATGTCGACTCTGCGAAACGTGGACTCTCCATCGGGCGTGAAGACAAAAGATTTCTGGTCATGTTCCAATAGTGATGATGCAGGAATCGCCAGAGACTCGTGACCATCTGCAACTGGCACGGCTACTCGAACGAACATCCCCGGACGCAGTCGACCATCGGAGTTATCAATCACGGCCACAAGCGGAACCGCATTTGTCGCAGGATCAACTTCGCGGCCGACGAAATAAACACTGGCCTTTCGAGAAGCCTGGCCCGAGCCTGATGTGAACACCTGCAGCTCATCTCCGGGCTTCAGTGTCAATGCGTTCCATTCACGTTCACGCAGATCGGCGGCAACCCAAAGAGTGGTGGTATCTGCGAGAGTCAGGATCGCATCACCGGCATCGACACGCTCACTTGCAGCAAACTGACGGCGTTCAATAGTGCCAGCAAATGGTGCTCGCAAACGCACTACTGAGAGCAGTTCCGGTTGCAGATCGGCATCCGCATCGGCCTTCTCAATCACATTCGGGGCACCTGGCTCAGCGAGTGATTTCCCGAGCAGTGTTCGCACCGTCTGCAGGCTGACTCGATGTCTTCGGTCGGCATCTTCCGCCTGAGCCTCAGCCTGTCGGCAACTTTGGAGTGCCGTAAAGGTCTGCTCCTCCAGCGCGGCCATAAGAGCAGCTTCCGCGTTGTCACGATTGTTGACTCGCTCTTCGACAGTTCTGCCCGGAATCACACCACTTTTTGCATTCTGTTCGGCCGACGCCACCAATGACTCGGCCAGCAGCAAATCTGAATACGCTGTCAGCAATTGGTCACGCGACTTACCCAGAATTGTGTCACGAAACTGCACTCTGATATCTTCAACCGATACGCGTTTGCGAATGGCGTCAGTCAGTTTCTGCAAGCCTTCGCACGTGGACCTCTGCCAGTCACGATTTTCCGTCGCAAGTCGAAGCTCGGACTGCCGCTGAAGAACGTCCGCTCGCGCATTGCCCACTTCAGGACTATTGAGTTCTACTAAGACATCGCCAGCCTGAACGGCTTCACCGGGACGAACCTTAATGTCCATGATGATTCCGGGCGAGGCCGAGCGAATCTCTACATGGCGGCGATCATCGTATTGCAGGCGTCCAGGAACATGACTCTCCGGTCGCAGGACACTCGTTGTTACTTCCGAGAGCGACACGCCGATGACTTCAAGCTTCTGAGACGGCAGAGTGACGCTCATGGCATCCATTGCTGGCTCTTCTGCAGCGGGCTCCGAAGTCGTCATCTCCGGCTTCGAATTGTCCTGCTGAAAATGCTGCCAGCCAAACCAACCTGTGATGGCAGCGGCAACGGTAACAACGCCGGTAATTACATTTTTCTTTGAGGGCATGGCTCGTCATCTCTCTGAAAATGCCTGCGTGAACTTGTCGCAGGAAGTTCGGAATCAACATTCCGATCGCGACACAGAAAAGCCGTCGATGAGATGACTGGCTTTAAATCAGGCAAACACCTGTGACGGCACACAGTGGCACGTCAGTCAATGGTGATGAGAGAAATACATGTTTGCGATATTGGTCCGTCACAGAGCCCAGACCATGCCTATCAGTGACAACACAGCCCAAACCAGCGCCGTGATCAAAGGCAAACACAATCTCGCTGGCCGCAGCATCGGAAGGAAGACTCGCAGCAGCACAGGCGAAGACAGCAAGCTCGGGAGCCGTTTGATCACGCTCCGGCAATTCGCGACCTGTCACATCTTCTGGAAACGCCAGATGCCAATGAAGGCCAGCGCAAATCTCACAGCAACCGTCATCATGAAACCGCTGCTGATGCTTGTCGAGCTGCTCAGATGAGACCAACCAGCCGTGATCATGCAGAACGGGAACCGGCCCTCTCCACGCACTCAAGCACAACAACAGGCAGAACACCTGATGCAGCATTGAATGATGTTGAGAGAAAAAACGGCTCATAAAAATTTAACCCGGGGAGAGTTCTCCCCTTACTGTTATCGGCAGCAGCCCATCCAGAACTGCACAACCTCAGAGATCGACACGTTCTTAGTTGTTCCGGCAACACCGCCACACCCACATTCTGGTGTGCAACCTCCACACATCTTGCCCGTCCCGAAGAGCGAAGGCAAGTCCTTTTCGACCGTTGTACACTGTACAACAAGCGAATTTATTCAATGTCCCTGCCAAAACGCTCTTACATTGTCACTTCCGGTACCATATTCCTGCACGATGCACGAATGGCTTTTGGCCCTTTAAGGCATTTCGCAACAGAGAGATGACCATGAATTCCACGAAGACTGGGTACCTGATTTTGGCAGGACTCATGCTGCTGGGAGTCTTCCAGCACGCCTGGTACTGGCCACAACTGCCGGAACGAGTTGCAACACATTTTGGAATCGATGGAAAACCCAATGACTGGATGTCTCGATCCAGGTCAACCGTTGTTTTTCTCGCTCTTCAATTGGGCATTCCAGTCTTCATGCTGGCCATGACTTCACTGGCGGCCCGCATGCCAGTCTCCATGGTCAACATCCCGAACCGCGAATACTGGCTTGACACGGAGCGACGTTCCGCCACGATGGCTCATATGTCGTCGATGATAACATGGATTGCCGTCCTCACGTCATTGTTCATGACAGTGATCGGTCATCTGACTTTCATTGCCAACAAAACTGGCGACGGATTGAACCTTACACTCTTTCTGTCCGCACTGGCCACATTTCTGATCGCAGTCTTCACGATTGCCGGTCGCAGCATGTGGCATTTTCGGATGCCAGGGCAGTAGGTCTCTGCAACAATCTTTCAACTGCGAACAATCAATCACCGCGACGAGTTACCTCAAGACTATTGCACCAGTCCGGTCAGCGTTCCTGTCGAGTCGTTAAATTTCTCCACTTCCAGACCCGATTTCTGCGCCACGGTCAGCAGCACATTCGTGAGCGGGGGATGATCGTTCTGGTCAAACGCCAGATGCTGACCATGTCGCAGCCCCAGCTTGCTTCCTCCGGCAACAATCAGCGGCAGATTCTTTGGTGAGTGATCACCGCCCTCACCGGAGTTCATGCCTGAGCCAAATACCACGACGGTATTGTCCAGCATCTTCGCTTCGCCATCCGAGGTCGACTTGAGAAATTCCAGAAAACGCCCCAGCCGCCCCACGTGAAAGCGATCGATCTCCGCCAGCTTTTTCAACATTCCTTCATCACCGCCGTGATGTGAGAGTTCATGATGATTCTCACCACCACCGCCATATCCGCCGGCTTCGCGTGACCATTCGAACGTAATGACACGAGTGGTATCCGTCAGAAACGCGAGATACGAGACCTCCATCATCACATCAATCCACATCGGACGATCATGAGCATTTCCGGGCTGGCTGGCGAGTTGCAAATCACGACTCGACACTTCCGGCTTCGGCACATCAACCCAGTTCTCAAGCCGCTGAACTCGTTGTTCGGTTTCACGTACAGACGTCAGATATTCATCCAGCTTCTTCTGATCATTTCGCCCCAGATTGCGATGCAGAGCGTCGGCTTCATGCAGAATCCCATCGAGGATCGACTTCTTCTCTGCATAACGCTTCAATGTCGCCGCGCGATCTTCCGCACTATCAGGAACAAACAGTCGCTCAAAGACCTGCCTCGGAGAATTCCCGGCTGGCAGAGGAGTGCCGCTGCGATCGAACGAGAGTGTGTGCGAATGCCCGGCCGATCCCGTTCCTGACTGATCAGACAGCTGCAACGAAGCGATTCGAGTTTCCCGGCCATGAACCTCTGCAAGAAGCTGATCCATCGAAACGGAGTTCGTGTAATCGCTGCCCGGAACCGCCTCCAGATCTGCGCCAGTGAGCCACGTATCCGCGCCGCTGTGACCACCTTTTGACGACGGATGCCCCAAACCCGTCAGCACCGTAAAGTCTGCTCGATGATCTTTCAGAACTTCCAGAGTTGGTGACAGCGTATAATTCGCTCCAGCATCTTTCGGCATCCATTCCAGGATATTGACTCCGTTGGGAATATAGCAACAAATCAGACGCGGATGAGCTCCCAGCGACTTCTCCAGAGGCCGAAACTTTGACGGTGCGGCCATCACTCGCGGCAACATCGCATCCAGCATCGGCAAACTCAACGCCACACCAACACCGCGCAGAAGATGTCGGCGAGAAAGAGAGCCTTTTCGAAAAATCATGGACATGGAATCGCTTTCATTCACGGATGCTCAAGCCGTTTGATTCGCCGGAAATAAACTCCTGTGCTCGACGAATCGACAATTCAACTTGATCACTCCCTGGCTGTTGTCCAGCGTATTTCACCATGTCGGCCGCTTCAAGGAACTCCTGAAGCTGAATTGATCGCTCCGCTGAAAATGTCGACCGTGTCCGCATCTCCCGCAGAAATTCTTCTGTCGTCTGTTCCGGAGCTCGTAATCCGGTTGTTTCCTCAATGTAGACGCGAACGAGTCCGGTGAGCCGTACATAAAAATCCTTGAACAGCCCCTGTCCAGGCAAATCTTGCGCCAGCAGTGCCGCCAACGATTCACTTGCTATCTCCTCAGGAGATCTTTTTCTCTCTGTTGCCACTCCTGACGCTCTCCGGCGAACAAACCTGAAAGCCGCCAGCAACAAAGAAATCGCCACTAACAACCCCCAAACCCACCAATAACGCTGATTCTCTTCAAGAGGCTGCGGCGGCAACATGCCTTCCAGTTGCCCCAAATCCGGAACCTGATCGTCGAGCATCGTCGAGACCTTCACCTCGATCGGATCCGAAGCAATCGTTGCAACCTTGTCCTTCTCTTCCGATGAGTCGCGATGATCAACGAACTCGATAACAACCGATCTGATGAGATGAATGCCGCTATGAACAGGTTCCAGCTCATAGCGAAATTTCCGCGTCCGCTCTTTCGCTTCAGAAGAAGCCCCGGCAGAGTCTTCGTGATAATCCCTGACCACAAAATCACCGACCGCATTTCCAAATGTCGGTGCTTTAATCTCAATCTGCTCCGGAGCAACAACTTCAATTTCAAGGTTAACGAGGTCCGACAGTCGCGGCTCAGGAGGGCTCACACGAACCGTCATCCGCACGGGTCCCTTCTCAGAGACACGGCTGAGAGCATCTTTCCCGACATCAACCCCAACCGTTTGTGTCGACCTGCTGCAACCGGGCAGAAGCATCAGAAGCAGCAACAGGCTCCGGCCTAAGATCATGCTGACTCCGCGCATTACCGCTGCCTCTCGCGCATGCGGAAGAACCTCTGCAGGCTCTGCGCATAGGGCTGATCGGTCCGAATATCCAGACGATCAACACCCGACTTCCGCAGCCATCCGGAAAGCGTCTTTTCGCGATCTGACGCAGCCTTTGCAAATAATGCGCGTACCTGAGGATGTCTTGTATCCAGCTCAAGCAACTCGTCAGTCTCTGCATCTCGCAGCGTCACAAAACCAACGTCAGGAAGCTCCGCTTCACGGGGATCACTCAATGTCACGGCAATACAATCATGTCGCTGGTTGGCGATGGCCAGAGATCTCGAACAATCAGGTCCCAGAAAGTCACTCATCACAAATACGACACATCGACGTCTTTGAACGCGTGCAACAAAGTCCAGAGCATTCGAAATATTTGTCTCCGCCCTCACGGGCTCTGTTGCCAGCAGTTCACGAATCAATCGCAGAACACTTCCGCGGCCTTTTCGAGGAGGGATATATCGGATGACATCGTCGGCAAAAAACATGATCCCGACTTTGTCATTGTTTTTTACGGAGGCCAGCATCAGAACAGCAGCCACTTCAACTGCTGTTTCCATTTTGCTGAGACGCTGCGAACCGAAAACTCCGGACGCAGAAACATCAACCGCCAGCAATACAGTGAGTTCTCGTTCTTCACTGAACGTCTTGACGTAGGGAGCTCCGGATCTAGCTGTGACGTTCCAGTCGATGCTGCGAATCTCGTCGCCGGGGACATATTCTCGAACGGAGTCAAATTCCATTCCACGTCCCTTGAACGCACTGAGATACTCGCCGGCCAGCAGATCATTCACCTGACGGCGAGCCACAATCTGTATGCGGCGAACTTCCCGAAGTACGTCTTCAAGCTCTCGAACGGACATAGAGTTTCATCTACCTGCAACCATCTGCCAATTTTTAATTCAAGAATAGACGGCTCTTCTTACGAGCGAACGGCGTGAGCGACTTCTAAGCTCAAACCAGCAGGCTTCGTTGAGTCAGGAGCATTGCCCTTGTTATGGGACCGGGACAGATTCCAACACGCGCCGCACGATGTCATCGGCCGTTGTTTCTTCCGCCTCCGCTTCGTAGGTCAGGATGATTCGGTGACGCAGAACTTCCCACGCAATCTCTTTCACGTCCTGCGGCGTCACATATCCACGTCCGGCCAAAAACGCATTGGCTCGCGCGGCCAGACAGAGATTGATCGAGGCTCGCGGTGAAGCACCACACTGAATCAACGGCTTCAACTCCGGCATGCGAAATTCATGTGGTCGTCGAGTGGCCGCTACGACGTCCAGCACATAATCGCGGACTTTGTCATCCATATAAATGGACGACACGATCTTCCGAATCTCCATCAGCCTGGCAGGTTCCAGCACTGGCTGAACCTCACGGCGAACATCATCCAGGACGGTGTCAACGACTTTACGTTCATCCGCCTTCGATGGATATCCCACCACAACCTTCAGCATGAACCGATCTACCTGAGCCTCAGGCAAAGGATAAGTTCCTTCCTGCTCGATCGGGTTCTGAGTCGCCAGGACCAGAAACGGCTCCTCCAGCGGATACGTTTCATCACCAATTGTGACTTGCCGCTCCTGCATTGCTTCCAGCAACGCCGACTGTACCTTCGACGGAGCACGATTGATTTCGTCAGCCAGGATCAGGTTGGCAAAGATCGGTCCTTTGCGAGTTCCGAAGGATCCCTCGCGCGGGTTATAAATCATCGTACCGATCAGGTCGGCCGGTAACAGGTCGGGCGTAAACTGAATACGACTGAACCGGCAACGAATTGCGTTAGCCAGACCTTTGATAGCCGTGGTTTTAGCCAGCCCCGGCAAACCTTCCAGCAGGACATGACCACCGGTAAGCAGAGCAATCAACAGACGCGACAACATCACGTCCTGTCCCGCCAGCACCTTGCGCACTTCCGACCGAACTCGCTCGATCTCATCGGAATACTGAAGAACCTGCTCTTTAATCTTCTGAACGTCAACGGACATAGGTGAGTGCTTTGATCAATTCTTTCAAGGTAATCCAACGTCACCAGGTTTTGCGACACGACTCAGCTTTTGTTAAATCTGGCTACAAGGAAAAGTCTCATTTCTCGCCGTTTGCATTTTAGCCAGGACAACTACCTTTCTCAAATCTCGAATCGAGTTCCCGGACCTCAGCACGGAAATCCCGGTTCATCCCCTCAGAACCAATCAATCGCTGGAAACGCCACACGGCCCTGGTAACAGGGCTATACGTCCAGCACAGTAGTCTTCGGTGATTCTGGCGGGGAAGAAGTCGACGGGGAAAGTGCCCATTGTCCTGACTCAGAAGGAGGCAAAACGTGCCTTGCTGCAGAACAGGTTCTTCAGGACTTTTCGCGAAGGACCGGCCACGCGGTGACAGTGCTGCGGCTCGCGGGAATTTACGGCCCCAACAGACTCCTGCGACGAATCGCCGACTTGCAAAACGGAACGCCAATGACATCATCTCCCGATGACTGGCTCAATCTGATTCATGTGGATGACATAGTTCGAGTCGTCGATGCGGTTGCCGGGTCTGCAGACTCTTCCGCAATGCCACTGATGAATGTGGTCGCCGCCCCCAAGTGTCACTCGCAGAGTTTACTATTCGACACTGGCTGAACTGGCCTTAGCGCCGGCACCGGTTTTCGATGTCGCCGCTGAGAAAGAGTTAACGGGGAATCGCTCGGGCCGGGGCAGCGGTAACCGTCGTGTCATCAGTCGCGTCAGATCTCGGCTGAACGTCGAGTTTCTGTTCGACGATGTCCGCACAGGTCTCTGTGATGCTCTCAAGCGATCCAATGGGACCATTCCCGGTTGAACTGAGACACGCGCCCGTGCCATCGCATGCGGCAGGGTCTGTACAGGCGGCAGAGTCGGTGCATGCGGCAGAGTCGATCAGATAGCCCCAAAGCACCGAAGGGTTCCCGCTTAAATTGCAAAACTCTCCATCCGGATTTTCTGAAAGGCAATCTCTGCCGAAATGGACCATAGAGTTTTTCGATAAAAGTTAGCGCAACCAGCACGCGCGGAGACGTCCGCGGAATGGTGTGACGGAGGGCTTTCAGGATAATTACCCATGTCCCTTCGGGATTTCCCGCGTCAGACGCAAATGCTGATCCAGCATTATCTGCACATGGCGCGAACGTCATCGCTGAACGATGGCTATCAGCAGCCTGTGCAGCTGCTGCGTCTGGAAGAGCGTGTTCTTTTCAGCGCATCGCCGATCGCGCCCATTGCGGCGGAAATGGCTGAGGCGGGGGCTTCGCTGGGTGAAAGCCTGATGACGGAGGCCAACGTTTCGCCCGGCTCAGAAGAGCGACTTCCAATTGCGGACGCCCAGTTTCTTGATCTGATCGCCGATTCGGTGCTGCCGAGTCAGGGAGCGGACCAGAGCACGTCGGACGCCGCGGCGACAGACGACCAGACTCTTGAGCTCGTGTTCCTCGACGAGTCCATTGACGACCTGGATCAGATGAAGGCTGATCTGATGTCAGTGAATGCCGCAGATCCTTCGCGAAGGCTGGAGTTCATTTTTCTCGATTCCACCAAAGACGGCATCGCCCAGATCACATCGGCTCTGCTGCAGCACGACGGTGTTGACGGACTCCATATCGTTTCCCATGGCGGAACCGCGCAGGTGCAACTGGGATCGACGTGGCTGTCGATCAACAACCTGGACACCTATCGTAACGCGATCAGCGCGTGGCAATATTCGCTGTCAGATAACGCTGATATTCTGTTTTACGGCTGTCAACTGGCCGGTTCCGAAGACGGACGGCAACTGCTGCAGGAAATGAGTCTCCTGACCGACTGCGACGTGGCGGCCAGTGACGACTTGACCGGCGGAGCCAATCGAAACGCCGACTGGGATCTGGAATATCAGCTTGGCACAGTGACAACGAACGTTGCGTTCTCCAGCGACTTTCAAGACGACGCAGACTTCATTCTCGCCACATATACGGTCACCAACACCAATGACAGCGGAGCC
>JAPLOA010000007.1 GCA_026400835.1 Planctomycetales bacterium
TGATGACGGCTTACATCTTCGGCAACGACGAAAGTCAGCCGCTGAGAAGCAACGTTGAAGACTCACTGACGCTGGCTCCGTCCAGCAACGGTAAGGGTCCGAGCGACAATCCGATCGCTCCGACGCGAGTCAGCGTGGCCTAATCGATGTTCGTGTTCATGGTTCGACGGGAATGCCATGAACTCCGATTGAGAACGCCACTGTACGGCGGCGAAACGCTCTTCCGTCAGGAGTGTCAGCCGCCGTACTCCATTTTTCACTGATTATTCACTGACGGTTGGCGCGAGACGCGTCGCTCTTTTCTCGTGGAGTGTGTGATGAAGAAAGACACGGCGGAATTGCTGGTTGCGATCAAGAGTGCTGGTAAGCACGGCGCAACATGTTGGATTGGACAGGGACCGGTTGTAGCTACACAGGCGGACGGAGTTCCTTTGGTGGTCGTTAATCGAAAAGAGGTAACGACTGGCGGCAAGATGGAGATTGAGTGCGAGGTTCAGACGACTTCGCTGGAAACTCATTTCGCGGCGGCCGAAAAGACGCTCGCGGATATCGAAACCGAGCGGCTTGAGAAGTTAAAGCCACCAGTTGTCACACCCGTTGCCGGCCCGGATGCTGGCAGTGAGTCAGCTGGTGAAGCTGGCGGAGCCGTTGTTTCAGAAGTTGCACCAACGGTGTAGTTTCGAACGCGTTATTTCAATTCTGATGGTGTTTTTTCAATAACCAATGATGGTGGCGTATGCGACAGATTACTTCCAAGTCCGGCACGACACGGGAATACCACATGTCGGCCGGAAAAGGCATGGCTCTGAATGAGAAAATGGGCGTCAAAGTCTTCTCGCTGAACAGCGAAGCGGGCCTGATGCAAATTGCTGGAGTAGATCCGGAGGGCGGTTATCGGCTCTTCATGGAAATGCTCAAGATCACTCCGGAAGAGCTGGATGATTTCGAGGTCGATGCGATTTGGGTCTTTCTGGAGGGTTGCTTCACAGATTTTTTCCCGCCGAAAATGCGTCCTCGGATCCCAGATCTACTGGAGGCTCTGAAGAAAACGGTGATCGAGCAGCTGGAGAAACAGTTCGGGGCTACGAATTCCCAGACTGCCCCTTCGAACTCTGTTACTGGCTCGGCGGCATAGTCGGAATTGATCCGACGGACATGACTCTTCGGCAGCTCATGTTGATGCTGAAGGGAAAAATGTGGTCGATCGGTGAACTGTTCACGGCCGTCGGAGAGGCCTTGAGTGGTTCAAAGGCGGGCAAGAGGTCCAAGCGGAAAGAAAGATCGCGTGAACCGGCTTCGAAGGGCGTTTCAGAGTCGAATCTGTCTCCGGAGAAGCTTCAGGCGATCAAGAAAGCCAGGATGAGAGCGATGTTGGGTGCGATCGAGAACGGCGCACTCAAGAGTCGCAACTGACCACAGCTGGTTAGTGCCATGATGGCGACCGGAGTGTGACTGCGAAAGGTGAAAGCCATGGCGCTGCGTCCGCGAGTGAGTTTGGTCAGGGTTCGGACTCATATCAAAAAGGCCGTTCGATTCTATCAGACAAAGCATCGCATTTGCGTCACACGCCAGGCTCAATATGTTCGGCGTGTTGCGATGAACTCCATTAAACGTGCGAGGAAGAACAGCGGGCGGTCGCGTCCCGGTTCACCACCACTGTCGCACACGGGTGCGTTGAAAAACTGGATCCGGTACGCATGGGATCCCGCCTCGAGAACCGCCGTCGTTGGCCCTGTCCGCCTGAAGCACTTCCGAGCACCGCGAGCGCTGGAGCATGGCGGCGTTTCCAAGTGGATCAAACGCACGCGTGGATTCTGGGCTTCCGGATACCAACGAGTTCGTGCACGTCCATTTATGAGGCCCGCACTTATCCGGGCTCTGCCACGGATGAGGGCCATCGCCAGAGACGTGTACTCGGCGTAAGGAGTCAGCATGGTTCAGGGATTCGCTCAGGGAATCACCGCTGCACAAGCCTTTGTGCGGATCGGTGTCGAAGACAAGGTGTCCGCTGCCCTGGCGGTCATCAAAGGCAAAATCAACCAGTTCGCCTCGGAGATCGGCCGTGTTGGGGCATCTCTGCAGCAGATCGGGCTCGGCGGTGGTCTGTTCGGCGGCGGGATCCTGTACGGGATCAAAAAAGCCACCGAAGAATCCAGCCGAGCGACGGAAGTCAACACGGCCTACGCCGCCACGTTCCGTGAGTTGACCGGCGAAGCGGAAGCCTTCGCAGACACGCTGGCCAGTCGGTTCAAACGCGATGTGATCGACGTCAAAGATATTCAACGGTCATTCTTCGGGCTATTCGCCGGCCAGGACTTCCAGCGAGGATTCTCTGCGCAGGCGGCTAACATCTTCACCAGACTCGCCTATGACTTCTCATCGTTCTTCAACCAGACTGTGGATGAGTCCGCCGGCCGGTTACTCTCGGCGCTCAGCAACTCCGCAGAAGTTGTGCAGCGATTCGGTTTCAACATTCGAACCGCGTCGCTCGAGTCCGCATTCAAAGACTTGGGAATTAACAAGACAGTAGAAACGGCATCAGAAGCGGAAAAGCTCATCGCTCGTGTTCTGATTCTGCTGGAGACGTCGAGCGAAGCTCAGTTGAACATCTTCGGGGACATCGATCGCACGATCGATGAGTTCGCAAACCAGACGCGCGGGCTGCAGTCGTCAATCACGATCTTCCTGCGCGCCATCGGCAAGCCATTCGAGAAGGCATTAGCACCAATCATCGGAGGTCTCGCGAAAGCCACCACAAACGCGGCGGAATGGGTTCAGCAGAACCCTGAGCTTGTGACTCAGATTGGACTTTTGACGGCGGGCCTTGTTGCCGGCGGCGGTGCACTGATTACCTTTGGTTT
>JAPLOA010000002.1 GCA_026400835.1 Planctomycetales bacterium
CCAACTAGTAAGATTAGAGCTTAAGTAGTTAAAGGAGTTTTATAAATGTGCGGCATTGTTGGCTACACCGGTAAAAACTTGCCAGTCTTGACTCTTCGAAAATAAATCCATCCCCATCTGCATGAGTCCTTCTGACGTCCATCGGGTGCCTGTTGATCCCAGGTGATGTGTCGCCAGAGAATTGGTTCATGGATCGGAGTCGATTTCCAGATCGTCCCAGTGTCCAATCCGTAGTTGAAGAACAGAGCCAAAGCGCTTCGCCAGTATCGTCCAATCGGGAGAACGTCAGACCAACCTCTGAGACGCTTCAGTTGATACGTTGCAAAATAAAGTGCGTTGATCTCTGCTTTGGTCAGGTAGTGACGGCCAGCTACGTCGCGCTGTTCTCGCGGTGGAGGAAAACGGGGCAGCGTCTCAAGCAGATCCTGCTCCCACGCCCAAGACAGAACTGCTCGAAGGTTTTCCCGGGCTTTGTTTGACGTGCGGCCGGGATTCGTTCCCTCTTCTTTGATGGCTTGCTCGTGAACCCAGTCAAGGAATTCTCTGATATCCTTCCGGGAAAGCTGCTCTATAGGAATGGCATGGTTCCATGTGATCCATTTCTTTACTGTGGCCGCATACTCATTGCGAGTCCCACGTGAGAGATTCCGGGCTCGTGCATACGACTCAACGGCGCTCTGCAGTGTTGTCGACATCGGACAAACTCCAGTGTTGTCAGACCGCCCCCATGCTATTCCCAATCGCTGGCAACACGTGACTGCCTCCTGCTCAACATCCTGTCGGAAAAGACGGATGGACCTTACGCTCTTTCCATTCTTGTTGGGGCAGAGAACTGTTGTCGAGCTTAGAGTTTAAGAATGGCATCCTGCCTTTCTGGTTTGGATTCGCAGCTTGGTTGTGACCGCTGGAGTGGAAAAAGCGAAATCTTCTGCGAACCAATTGAGTCGGTCTGGCGTCTCATTACGCACGCTGACAGACAAGTGTCGATTGAAGAATTAAGAACTTTGGAGTTTCAACTCAATGTTTTCCCTACGGTCAAGTTTCATAAGCAAATCCCTGGGTAAAGGGCGTTGTGCCGATCAGTCGGCCCGTTTCCATAACGAAACGGTGCTCTCTGCCCACATTCTGCGCTTGTGACGCTTGGCCGTATTCGGAGAAAACCTCCAAAGCCCGGTGTCACCACGACACCGGGCTTTTTTTCTTCCCGTCGGGATGTCCTCCCCGATCTTGGGTCGGTCGCTGAGAAGCGACCAACCTCCGGTCGGTGCCAGTTGGCGGGCTGAGAATCCGCAGATGTGGATTCAAGCACCTCTCACCCCGACTTGCGCACCGGGTGCGCGCATAGCATGGCCCGTTCGTCCAACGGTTCATTTAGCTCCTCTGATAAGGCGGAAGCAAAGGTTCGAATTCTTTTCGTACTACTTACTGGAGAACACGCCATGTGCGAACGACAGAGATTGAAACGGATACCGCGACCATATTCGGGGGCGTGGTGTAACGGCTTCACAGCGAGCCTTTTCAATCTGACACTGAGTTGGTGTTCGATAACGGGAACTGCTAGTGAGGTCAGCTGAGCCGCTGTGAATTGAATAAAAAAACTCGCGCGGCGGGGGTTCGAATCCCTCCGGCCCCATTGACCGCCATGAGACACAGGTCTGTAGCTCAACGGTCAGAGCCGGCTCCTTGTAAGGGCCAGACGACGGTTCGATTCCGTCCGGGCCTAATTGAATGAAACACACATCGGGATCAAAGTGTTAGCGGCAGCATACCCGGCTCTTAACCGGGTTGGTGACGGTTCAAGTCCGTCCGGTCCCACTTGATGTTCCCGGGTCTTTGACAATCTGGCCAGAACTTTTAGCGCCTATGATGTAGCGGTAGCGTGCTGCTCTGCCAGGGCAGTTGCGTCGGTTCAAATCCGACTGGGCGCTTTTATTTCAGCGTGTGGGAAAGGTTGGAAATCCGCGTGCCTCGGGCGCACGAGACCGTCGGTTCGAATCCGGCCACGCTGACTGATGTGATGCGGTGGGTCCTGTGCTGGTACGGGAAGGTCCGCCTCGGCGGATTAATCGCCGTGACGCAGGTTCGATTCCTGCCACCGCAGCTGGATGCGATTGGAAGTCATCCGGCCGGATGAGGAGCCTGCCTCGAAAGCAGGTGCGGGCGAAATGTCCGTTGTGGGTTCGAGTCCCACGGCTTCCGCATTATTAGGTGCTCTCATGGTCTAACTGACAGATGCTGTCGTCGCATGCCAGTCGTTTTCTTACTGGGACCGAGAGGGTGTGAGTCCCCTTGAGTCCGCTATCAACTGATCCCGTGGTCCAGTGGCAACGACTCCTGGTTCACACCCAGAAAACGATGGTTCGAGTCCATCCGGGATCATCGCGTTTCCACGCCTTGATACGCCAACTGGTAGAGCGACTCGACTTAAGATCGAGTGGTTGTGAGTTCGAATCTCACTCTGGGCACCTGCATAAACATGGCTCGGTAGGCAACTGGCAGACCACGTTGTTTCAGACACAGCGATGCTGTGGGTTCGAATCCCACTCGAGCTATTCATCAACACGTCCTCGCGGAGCAGTCCGGAGTGCTCGCCACCCTGTCAAGGTGGAGATCAGGGGTTCAAATCCCCTCGGGGACGCTTTACACACGACGATACGAACTCAATCGCGTCGGCTGGGCATTGGCGAGCCCAAGTGGCCGTAACCCACCCGCCTTCGAGCTTTGGCGGTTCAACTCCGTCCCGACGCACTTACTTTCAATTTCTGTCATCGCGGGTGGGCCAGTGCCCATCGGGGCCTCATAAGCCTTGACCGTCGGGTGCGACTCCCGAACCCGCCATTTCTCAAACCGACTCGAACGGCCGTGTACGCAAACAGGAAAAGCGGCGAGGTCGAGAGCCTCGTGATTCTGTGGGTTCGATTCCCACCTCGGTCACTGAAAGAACGATCCCGTCGTCCAACGGCACGACACCTGCCCGACATGCAGGAAACGATGGTTCGACTCCATCCGGGATCAATGTGGTTACTTCAGCTCTGGTGCGACGCGTCGTCCGAAAAGATCTCACGATCGAGCCAAAGGTAACCATTCACGTTGTCTGATTTCTGCTGTCCGAAGCGATCAGAAGGAGCTCCATTTTAATGAACACGAAACTGCACATGAACGTCGGAACGATTGGTCACATCGACCATGGAAAGACGACCCTGACAACAGCCATCCTGGCGGTTCAGGCCACTCGGAATCTCGCACGGGAAAAGTCCTACGCCGAAATCTCCAAAGGCGGAACCTATCGCGATCCATCGAAGACGGTCACGATCACAACCAGTCATGTTGAGTACGAAACAGAAACTCGGCACTACGCCCACATCGACTGCCCCGGTCATGCAGATTACATCAAAAACATGATCACGGGAGCCGCTCAAATGGATGGTGCTGTCGTACTGATCTCAGCGGTCGATGGACCAATGCCGCAGACGCGCGAACACATTCTGTTGGCGAGGCAGGTTGGTGTGCCACAAGTCGTTGTCTTCATGAACAAGATTGACCTCGTAGATGATCCCGAGTTGGTTGATCTCGTTGAAATGGAAACCCGCGATTTGCTGACGACTCATGGGTTCGATGGTGCAGCGACAGTGTTCGTTCGTGGCAGCGCTCGAGCTGCAGTTGCAAACCCAACTGATCCTGAGGCAAGTCGCTGCATTCGCGAATTGCTTGATGCACTGGATGCGATGCCAGATCCGGTTCGCGTTCTCGACCGACCGTTCTTGATGCCCGTCGAAGGTGTTCACACCATTGAAGGACGCGGAACGGTTGTCACAGGACGAATCGAGCAGGGCCAAGTTCACACCGGTGCCAAGGTCGAAGTCCTCGGACTTGGCGGCATGATGGAAACTGTCGTTACCAGTATTGAAGCCTTCAAGCGAACTCAGCCTGAAGCGGAAGCTGGTGAGAATGTCGGCCTGCTGCTGCGTGGATTGAAGAGTGCGGACATTGAGCGTGGGCAAGTGATTGCCGCTCCACGGTCGATCACACCGTATGTCAGATTTCGTGGCGAGGTCTATGTTCTCAGCAAGGAAGAAGGTGGCCGGCATCGCCCATTTGCAAACGGGTACACGCCGCAATACTTCTTCCGAACCACGGATGCGACAGGTCGTACGCAGCTTGAACCTGGTGTTGAGATGGCTACTCCCGGTGACACGGTGACAGTCACTGTTGATCTCGGGAAGCCAGTTGCGTTCGCTCCGGGAACTCGTTTCGCAATTCGTGAAGGTGGACGCACCATCGGATCGGGCGTTGTGAGCGAAGTTCTTGGTTGAGTGATGAAAGTCCGCTGGCGGTCATTCGGCCGCGAGCGGATCTTATCTCATGCTGCAACGATGCGGCGAACGTTCGATGAAATGAATGTGTCATGATGTGACGCAACGAATTGGGCTTGCATGCCGATGGTGGCGACTGATCCTTGCAAGACTGGTGTGATGGGGTCGACTCCCATGAGGTCCACTGATGAGGAAGGTAGCCGGATATGGCTTGCCGGGCCGGTTTGCTAAACCGTGCGGCCTCCGCGCCTTGAGGGTTCGAATCCCTTACCTTCCGCTTGGTGACTGGCCTGATAGTGAAATGGAAATCACAGCCGGCTTCTATCCGGTTAGTCCAGGTTCGAATCCTGGTTGGGCCAATATTTGTTTATGGAAGGGCCACCCGATTGGCGACGGGAACCGGTTGGAAGCCGGTCGAACGTGAAAACGTCTTGCGAGTTCAACTCTTGCCCCTTCCGCTGTGGCCGGATCCGGTGCTGGTTTCCGGAGACAGACTGTGAATCTGTTTGGCAGCGGTTCGATTCCGCTCGGTCACCTGCCATTCACAACGTTACAAGCGTGCTCCAGGGAGAGCAGTCAGCCTCCAAAACTGACAGACGGGGTTCGAATCCTCGCGCTTGTGCTGCAGCGACAACTGCTTCTGCCGACGTGGCTCGACTGAGAAAGGCGCCTGTCTTGTAAACAGGTTTATGCTGGTGCGAATCCAGTCGTCTGCTCTTTAATGCCAATTCAACATGCCCTGCGAGTGTGGAGGATGCATGACTGTCTTCGAAGCAGTCGGGCGAGGTTCGATTCCTCGGTGGGGTAATGAAGCATAATCGGTCCTTGGAGTGTGAGGGACAGCACGCGACTCTGCGAAGGTCGTAGATCAGGTTCAACTCCTGACGAGGACGTTTTTCAATCATGGCGGCGGGGCTACCAGCTCCTGGGGCGGTCATTGCTTTTTCGCCGAGGTCGATGTGTGAACACTGTCGGACAGCGACAGACCCCTTGCATGAACGACGCTTGATGGGCTGGAAATAACTGGCCTGTCGAGCTTTTTTTGGAGTAACATCCCTCACACCATCCCTTACTCGATATCGTTACCCATAATTCCTCCCCCAGCCGCCAACACTGCGAGTGGACCTGTCTGAAGAAAAACACCGTGCTGGAAACTGCGTCGGGGTATCGGACCGGAGTAGCGAACCGAACTCCCGTTAGCCACATCGGTCGTGACCACTGACCCCTTAACAGATGGAGGCGAACAAGAGCACCGCAATTTGCTGAT
Organism: Planctomycetales bacterium; assembly: GCA_026400835.1. Classification (GTDB taxonomy): domain Bacteria; phylum Planctomycetota; class Planctomycetia; order Planctomycetales; family Planctomycetaceae; genus SXXK01. The sequence continues at coordinate 5,581 of JAPLOA010000002.1, forward strand.
AAGCCGTTGGGAGCCGCCATATCCATAGGTGATCACGCTGGCGATTTTTCCGTGAGCCTCCGAACTGACGGTCGGGTGCTCAACGCCGAGGACTATCTGCGATTCCTCAACGAGTTCCTGCAGCGAATGCAGACCCTCTCCGAACACAACAACGTGACAGACAGCGAGGATTCGGTCAGGGAGTGACCGACCTACTCAGGCGAGTCATTCTATGACTCGATCCTCCATTGGAAGACCTCGTTCAGCTCAACAACATCAGTCAAGCAAGCCGCGTCTGCGCAACGCTGCCTTGAGAAGATTGAGCGTCGGATATTTCTTTGCGAGCTGCGCCGCCACACGGCGTGCGAGTTTATCACCTTCTTCTCCCCCAATCGCTTCACGCAGATCAGCCAGAATATCGGCGGCGGCTTTGTAATTATCCGTCCCACGTGCTTTCGCCATTTCCTCGGCTTTGCGCAGCCATTTTGCTGGTGATGCAACCATCTCTTTCATCCTTGCCAGCCGCTCCTTTTCGGCATTTGCCGCCTCGCGTTTGGACTTTGCATCGGCCTCTTGCTGGCGAATCCTGGTTTCTTCTGATCTCAGCACGTTGCATCTTTCAAGCAACTGATTGAATGTTCGTTTCTTCTCAGTCGCTGGCCACGAGATCGAAGGCTGTGCGTCACGAATCTCAGCAAGCGTCTCCGTTTTGATGGCCTGTGAATCTTCAACCAGAAAGCGAGTCAAAAGAGCCTTCGATTGCTCGACACTCAACGACCGCACCCAGTCTTCCAATGCGTTATCCAGCGCGACACTGGCCGGGGTATTCTCAACCCCTTCAGCCGCAGCTTTTAACAACAATGTGTCGAGCCCAAAGAATGTCAGCAGATTCTCACTCTGCCCCGGCAGTTCAGCTATGCCATGCGGCACTGGAGGTTCGATCGTCTCATTGGGATCGTTGTAGTCATCATCCGCCGCACACAGCCACAGCAGATACAGTCCTCGGAGATCTCCTGCGATCAGCCTTTCGCGAATTTGAATGGCAGCGTCAATATATTCGACGAACTCCCAGGCTTCCTCGATTTCTCCCGCCTCATGATACGGACGGAGCTTCAGAATTCCGCCCTTCCCTGTCGTGTCCTTGCTCCACTTCAATCGTTCGCCATCCACAAACTTCGACCAGACAATTTTTCTAAATGGGAAGCCACCCGGCAGTCGCAGCCGGATCTCACGCACCCCATAATTGGCGTAGTGCAGAAACACATCAAAGCCGCTCCGCAGCAGACCGTCCACATCTCCGCGAAAATCGCTGTAGTGATACTCAACCGTCAGCGACCTCCGAGACACCTCCGCGCGCGACGACTGTCGCTCAGCGAATGCCAGCTGCTTGTCATTAAGCGGACGGTCAACCGCCTGGAACTCAAGGTATTGATACTCACTCATGATAACTTCACTTATTCCGTTGCTGAATTCTTCGCACCGTCAGCGTTGACCACAGCACGGTCAGAAAGTTTCTGCGGCAAGCAGGCGGCGTCAGGCACTTGCTGACACCAATGCACCTCGAAACCCACACCTCCGCCGGACAAGCCCGCCGATTTACGCGCGAAGTATAGCGATCTTCATTCGATCCCGCGAAACGAACGACGCTGCAGGAGTCAGCAAAGGAAACGGAAGAACAGGATCGCTCTCAGCCATCACCAGCGATCTCTGCATGAAGCTGGCGATTCACCTTTTCTGTCAGTGTGACTGAAGCCGTTCGGAACTTCTGTGTCCTGGCATCGCTATGCGCCGTTGACGCGTCGCAGGAGATCAACCGAACTGCATCCGGCGTGTCGGACCGGAGCAGGTTAGCCGACCTCGGTTCCCGCCTCGGTCGATGCCCCACCGAAGCCCTGAAGGTGCAGGTGACAATGCGTACAGTTTCAACGTCCTCGGGTAAATGGCTCTGAGCCACATGAATTTGCCTGAACTTCCCGGATCAGTCCGCCGAGTTCCGTCAGAACTGACTTTGCCTGCAGTCGGCACACCTAACCTGCGAACCGGGACTTTCGCACGTATTTCCTGACACGACTGCAGCCCCGTGCGTTGATAATTCAGCGGTGTATTCGATTCAAACTCACACTATCAAACACGATTGTCCACGGCTGAGTTTTTTGACCGCACGCCCACAATTCAATATCAAATACTCCTGAAAGCTCCAATGTTAACCGTCACCCGGCACCAAGAGGCTTACGATCATCGGCTTCGATCGCTTGTTCATGATTCCGGGGATGTTGAAGTGGCTAGCCAGTTAGGAGTGCCACGATCGACCGCTCATGGCTGGCGGAAACGGCCTTGTAAACCGGTGGTGACGTTTGCAAAAGATGACAACGAAATTCAGCATTTAACGAATGAGGTCACGCGATTGAGGCGTTGTAATGCTGTGCTTCGCGCATGGTTGCGGATCGCGATGGTCGTAATGAAACTGTCGAAGTTCTCCTTCGAGGGGCAGCGGTTGCCGGGAGGAAAGGAGAAATCTCGCTTGCTGCGAGCGATTGATCGAGCCCGCAACGTCATTGACTTGCAAGGTATCCTCAAGGTCATCGGCCTGTCGTCAGCACGTTATCACGCATGGCAGAGTGTAACAGCTTGTGAAATGACGGATCGCTCGTCGTGTCCCAAAACACATCCGACTCAAGTGACTTCGAAAGAAATCAGCACGATCCGAGAAATGGTGACTTCGGACGACTATCGGCATGTCCCCACGAGTACACTGGCGAAGCTGGCGCAGCGAATTGGAAGAGTCTACGCATCGGCAAGTACGTGGTATCGGCTGATGCGAATTCACGAGTGGCGGCGACCTCGATTGCGCGTCCATCCGCCAAAGCCGAAAGTTGGAATCCGCGCGTCAAAGCCGAATGAGGTTTGGCATGTGGACATGACGCTTATTCGATTGCTGGATGGAACTAAGGTCTACCTGCACGCAGTGATCGACAACTTTTCAAGACGCATCCTGGCGTGGAAGACAAGCGCGAAATTCGATCCGGCGATTACCGCAGAGATTCTCAACCAAGCCGCTGAAGGAGTCGGAGTAGACAAATTCGAAAAACCTCCGCAAGTCATGGTTGACGGCGGAGTCGAGAATTACAACGAATTGGTGGATACGGCGATCATCACGTTGAAACTTAAACGCCTATTGGCACAGACTGAGATCTCGTATTCGAACTCGATGATCGAAGCATGGTGGCGGGTGCTGAAGCACCAGTGGTTGTACCTGAACCAGTTGGATTCTCTTCTGACGCTCACGAAACTGGTCGCGTTTTATGTGGACCAGCACAACAAGCACCTGCCTCATTCAGCGTTCAAGGGGCAAACGCCAGATGAAATGTATTATTCAACCGGAGCCGAAGTGCCTGCGCAATTTGAGCTTGCCCAAACAACCGCACGAGCCGTACGTCGCGAAACGAATTTGGCAGTGTCGTGCAACGCTTGCCCTAAAGAAATCGACGTAGTGCAGTTGCAATCGATGCTGTCAGACACGAGTTGATCCAACATGGGCGTCGAATCAAAAATCAAACATCAGGAAACCCGACTGTGTCGCAGTCTGCCCGGACAGCGGAAAATCGGACGAAAAACGGAAGACCGAGCGACAAGTTCTGACATAAAAATCTGCAAAACGACTGCCGACTGAGAAATAACGCGACTCAGCCCAACCACTTCCCAGTCCAAACCGCATTGCGCCGAGAACTCGAACAAAAGCTCCAGAATGTTTTGGCAATCTGCTGGGCTGATCGCATTCCCTGCCGAGAGATAGGATGTATCGGCCGTATCAAGCACCATTTCACCGTAATTCGGAAACGAGCTATATCCCAGGACTCCCGAATTCCCGTCAATGGCGTGACCGCCGATCCGCACATCGGCGCGAACTCCCAGCACACCCGACGGGCCAGCCAGAGAAATGCCGTCATCGTATGGAACGTAAACGAACGTTAGCCCGCTCAACTCGCTCCAACGCTCAAACGTCGAGGAGAAATGCGGAAACCAGACTTCATCCGTGTAATTCGTATCGGCCGTTACTGTGCCATAGAACGCACTCAGAAATGCCACAAGGTTGCTCGGATTCGACGATTCACCCGGAATCTCTCCAGACGCCGGAATATCGGTGCCGTCAGCAACAATGCTCCACGTCACGGTCGCAGAATCCCCCTGGAACATCCAATCGGCATTTGTCGCTGTTTGAGACCAACGACTGCCAAGCGCAAACAATAGAACCCGGCTCTCCAGAGATTCACAACTAAGACGCGCCTCGAAACGACGACGCGAACAACATTGACGAGAGAAGATCCGCAACAACGATAACCAGCGCAGAAACACCAGCTCTCGCTCCAAAACAGAGTCAAATCGATCCTGAAGAATTCAGCCGATCCGCGCCCGACTTGACAACCCAGGCCAAAGGCGTAATTTTCCCTTAGTCAAACAGCTACGGTCCTGAAAACAAAAAACAGAACCGTTCAATACGGAATCTGAAGATCTAAAAGCTGCGACATGGCAATGTCAAAGCTTAATCCCTGACAACGCATCAGGGAAACAACTTGCACTTCGTGAAGCAAAAAAGAAAAAAAGGCCCCACACCTGCAGACGCAGATGCGGGGCCTTTAAGTACTTCGGCGCGACCCGACACTCTTTCAGCGGAGTCGACAATCCGCCTCGCTCGTAATGACGAGCGACTGCATCTCACCGCTGCGTCAGGAGGTTGCGGCTACCAAACAGCAGTCTATGCCTATGCCGAGTTTCGTCGTCGACGAGTGCGCAGCAGTCCGCCCAAAGCGAAGGTTCCCCAAAGTGCAATTGAAGCGGGCTCTGGAACGGCGGTCAACTGACCTCGACCATCCCAATACAATTGATCCTGCGCGTTCATTAAGCCGCCAGCGCCGTCAGAGCGCTTCAACTGCAGGGCTTGCACATACCCATAAGTCTGCAGATTTGTCCCCGTCAGCGAGGTTGCGTCCGCCCCAAGAAATCCAAGCGAATTGGCCGCAGTAACGAAAGCATTCGAATACGAGCCCTGGCCCTGGAAATTCCAGATCGCCTGCTGCAACAGCCCCGCTTGAGCATCGGTCGTTGAGTTGAACGTATAAGCAACACCAAGAATCGTGCCCGCGTAGTTAGCTGCGCCATTAGCGGCCGCCATCCCTCGCATAAACTCACGGTAGAGCGCCGATGTCGTCGCCTTAATAGGGTTTGCTGGAGCAGACGAGAAATCTGCGATTGCGTCGATCGTGAGCGTTTCGCCAAAATTGAAATACTCGGTCGTCTGAACACAAAACGTCCGGAACCTCTCCGCCGAGTAGCCATCGGTTACATGCTTCACAATGAATTCGCCGCCATTTCCGCTACCCGGGCCATTATACAGCTTGATCGTCTGCCCAACACTAACCGTGAACGCTGCGGAAGCAGTGCTCACGCTGAACATGCTGCACGCCACCATTGCGGCGAGCATAACGCCTCGTTTGAGAAATGAGTTAATCATAATCAACACCCCGTTGTTCCAAAAAATCAACACCACAAGTTAAATCGACAGCCAAAGTAGCTGCAATTCTACGCCCAAATCGCCCACCAAACAAAAATTGCGGAAGTGCGGCCCGGCAACAAGATACCGTCAATCGCTGCACTGAAACCAACAACTTAGGTGGTCGAAACAGTTTATAGGGCAACTTCAGCGGCAGTCGCAAATCTTCGTCAGCGTCCAGTCGCGAGACCAGAGGCGGGGCGAATCGAATTGCATCGCTGGGCAACAGCGACGAATGACTCATAGTCCGAGGCCCCACAGAAGAACTTCCAGTACTCCCGAAATCTCCACCATTCCCCAAAACTGCAGCTTGGCTCAGAAAAAATGGACTCTCTTGTGGAAAGTCTGGCAGAGGCTGAGCAGGGCTTGATGATTCGCCCATCGCACCAGATTCCGTCGATCCCCCAGCATTAAGCAAATCCCGACCCAAAAAACTACTTAGCCAATGACTTGACCTAAGCGCCGAGTGCATTTCGAGCGAGACACCCGAACCCGCTGGCACAACACCGGCCACGGCGAGGTTACTCAAGCACGCGAAGATCACCACAAACGCCCAGCGCACACCGCAAGCGGTGTTCTCTGGAAATCTAATTGTGGCGACCAGAAACATCTTTTCAAGCTTCCTTAAACAAGCGACCAAACCTTCACGACACGGTTTTCTTATCTCTGAAAATTCCACGTCCAGCATTGGAGCTGGCATTCTGACTCAAATGCTCCTGAATGATCAAACGCGGAAGGCTGAAGGCATTTCGCACATACCTTGCCGCCAGCCTTCTCGGATTTGTCAAAAGCCGATGAGACCACTCCAGCCGCAGTTTGCGCACCCATTTCGGAGCACGCGTTTGGCGGCCAGCCAGAAAGTCAATGGTCGCTCCGCCCGCCAAAGCCACACTCACATTCAACTGCTGATGATATCGTTGCAGCCAAACTTCCTGCTTCGGTGCCCCAAATCCCACGACCAACACGTCCGGTGATTTTTCGTTGATCAGATTCGTGATCTTCAAGGTCTCCTTCGGATCGTGTTCAAATCCCAGTGGAGGACTGTACGTCGCAATGACATTGACATTTGACCAGCGACTGTGAATCACAGCCGCAGCCGCATCGGCAACTCCTGGAGCTGCTCCAAGCAGGAACACAGACCGAGTCTCCCCGCGACGTTCAATTTCAGAAAACACCCCCGGCACCAAATCGGACCCCGCCACTCGCTCCGGCAGGGGCTTTCCAGACATCCGCGATGCAGTGACAATCGGCCAGCCATCGGCCACGACCAACGATGCTTTCGCATACGCCTGCCGCAGCGCCGAATTTTTCTGATAGAGCAGCACATGATCCAGATTCGGCGTGACCACATAACGACACGTACGATCACCGCGTTCCACCCAGTCCGTCAGCCGAGACGCTGCCGTATCGAGTGTGACGCGATCGATGTCGATCCCGAAGACAGAGACTCGCTCGTTTGATGCAGCGATCATATGGCTCCGTCCCCACTCAGGACTGCCGGCACGGTTCGCAGAATAATGCTCAGGTCAAAAGCCAGGCTGCGACGCTGGATATACTCCACGTCCAGCTTCACTTGTTCCGGAAAAGGAAGCCGACTGCGGCCTGAAACCTGCCAGATGCAGGTTAAACCGGGCTTCACCGCCAGACGTCGAAAATCGGAATCCGTATAACGAGCCACCTCACTTGGCACTGGTGGTCGAGGCCCGACGATGCTCATGTCACCCAGAAAAACATTCAGAATCTGAGGAAGCTCATCAATGCTGAACCGACGAATAATCCGCCCTGGCGGTGTAATGCGGGGATCATTCGCCATCTTGAACGTTCGTGGGTCGGCATGCCAGCTTTGGTCCATCAGATTCTCTTTTAAAGAATCCGCATTGAGCACCATGGAACGGAATTTGAAACAGCGGAATTCTCGACCATCTTTCCCGACGCGTTTCTGAGTGAAGATCACGGGCCCTCCGTCATAGAGCTTGATCATCAGCGCTGTGATCAGAATGATCGGGGACAACAGGACCAATGCCCCAAAACTGACCAAAAGATCCAGGCCGCGTTTGCAAACATGGTACAAAGCATCTCGCAGATGCGGCTGCACTGTCGGGTCAGGATAGGCCGAGCTTGTGACTGACCGTCGAAAGTCCAGAGCTGCCTCAGCGTAGAAAGCTCCAGAATCAGCAAACGCACCCGAGTCGTCCCCACAGTACGTTGACGTTTGAAGCCCCATTCGTATGTCTTCGCGTATGCCGATCGCAGGGGTGGCAGTTCGCATTTTTCAGCACCCAATCTTGAAAACTGTCATTAACGTGATTCTCACGCAGTCCGGACCGGTGTTCTGTCAAGTTTTTTAAAACGGGGCTGCCTTTTTTAAGCTACCGTTTCATTGTTGACAGAATTCCAGAGTCGATTCGTTCGACTGATCGTGCCAACGACAAGGCACCGAGGAGAAACCGAACACTGCGGAGAAACGCGAGGGCAAAGATCGTGCCGCTGAAAGAGAGCGATTCTTGTTGCCATGGTGGTGATTACTCATGGCAATCGGCGATCGCCCGGATCTGTACAGGAAAAAGTAGGGTATGTCCCCGCAAAATATTTTTTCCTCTGATTTCCTGCAAGAAAGAGCGGATGTGAATCCGAGCAGTGTAATTTTCGAAATGATCAATCCGAATTTATCAAAATGAGACTTTTGGACTCCGGAAGGTCACGCGAATTCGCTCGTGAAGATGCAGCGTGCATCTCTGATTCCGGCCCAGGATTCCTGTTTCGGAATGCAGTCTCAATTCGAAGTCTGCCAGTTCTGCAACAGAGGTGTAGCCTGATTTGTCAGAATTCGGAGCCGAAGAGACAAGGGCCCGCGACGCATCACTGGGACACATTGGCTGGCAGGTGTCTGAAGAGGGGGCGTAGAAGTCCCGAAAACGGAACGAACTGACAAAAATGCAACGAACATTTCGGTTCGATCCGTCATTATTGAATTACTCACGAATCTCAGTCTTTTTCCCCCTTTCGCAAAACATCCTGGGGACGGTTTTTTGTGTGCCCAAACGTATAGTGCTCTGTGAGCACTTGTTGTGGATCTGACGACCGTATGCCAATTCTCAAAAAAGACACCGATGTCAACCCTCCCAGTTTACTGGATTCGAGGTCTTTGAGTTTTCCCAGTCGGCGGTGGTTTGTTCTGTACACAAAGCCAAGTCAGGACAAAGTGCTTCTGCGGCGATTGTTGAGTGGCGGCAAGTCGTTCTGTGGCTTATTGGTTGCGAATCGCAGCCGCATGCCTGCCGGGCGAATGAAGACGACCTGGGAGCCACTTTTCCCCGGATATGTCTTTCTGCATGGCACACAGGAGGCCCGTTACGATGCTGTTTGCACCCGATGTGTGCAGCAGGTCCTTGACGTCTTCGATGGTGAGTCGCTTCGTTGCGATCTAAAGCGAATTCATGATGCAATCGTCAATGGACTGCAAGTCCAGCGTGCCGAATCGATCGAGAAAGGTCAGCGCGTCCGAGTGCTGGCAGGACCGCTTAGAGGACATACCGGGATCTTGTTATTCCGGAAAGGTGAATGCCGTTTGGTGCTGTCTCTGTCCTTTATCCAGCAAAGCGCGATGGTTGAGATTGACAGTTCGCTCGTGGAGGCAGCCTGAGTAGTCCCCGCGATCTCAGCGTTTCTGGAAGCCCTTCTGTTTCGCTGGATAAAAGTGCGACCGATTCGCTGGATAAAAGTGCGACAGATTGCGATATGTGCCGGCACTGCCCGTCGCCCCTCCTGAGGTTCCCCCTGCCGCCAAATCGTTGAGCTCTTGAACCTGGCGTGCTTGCGAACGTGTCGTCGACAGGATCTGATTGTCGAGATTTCGCTGGTTCTGCTGTGGTCGTACCAGACTGAAATAGTTTGGCAGCGACCCGTTGTCATTGCGGAGCAGATTCAGATACGGACTGATGGTTGGCCGCTGGGGCGTATAGCGCGGGATATCCTGTCCGCTTGAACCCTGGCTGTGTCCAGCCAACACAATTCCCAGAATGACACAAATCAAAGATTTTTTCATGGTCCTGTTTCCTTCTGCAGTTTGAATTCGGCAAACGGCGGCCGTGAACTGAAAAAAATTCGCAAGCACGACGTGCCGCATGAGGAATTCTGAAGTCCATTAATTGGTCCTCGTAAAGCTTTGGGCCCGAGTTACTGTCGAAAGTTGTGTTTGAGTGAGGGTTGAAAGAGGCGGCGTTTTTCGAGATGAGTTGGTTACCAAACAAAGACCAATTCTCCCCGAAAGGAACGCCACCCGTGAAGAACAGTAATCAGAAGTTCGTCTCTGAA
>JAPLOA010000045.1 GCA_026400835.1 Planctomycetales bacterium
GGGTTAGCGTGTGATTTGTGGATAATCTGGATCCCAAATGGGCCGCCTGCCATTTGGAACTTCTGCCCACAGAGATTCATTGATATCGCGGGCATCCTGACGTGACCACCACTGTCCGGGAACACAGAAAGAAGCCACAGAGAAAGAACTGCAGTGAACAGAGAGGCACAGACTATCGAGACTGCTGTTCGACAAAGCTGTTGGATGAGTTCCTTTCCTGTCGCTGTCATCTCTTTTTCACATAACGCTCAAGATCAGCCGGTTGCCGCGACTGATTTTCCAATGTGTGCGCAGCCCATCGGCAACTCGGCTGCATCTTTTTGTTATTTTGCTTCATATTCACCAACCACATTGCTGCATGCTCAATTCTTCGAAGCCTTTGTAGCCGTAGTTTTCAGCGGCGCGAAGAGCCAGGAGTTTATAGCGATGTAGGCGAGCGTGAGCAACAAAGAGGAAAGCGAAGCCGTAACATGGATGCCAAACGTTGTGACGAATCCATCAGCCATGTCACCCCGCTCGAATTTGAGTTGCGAATGCACAGGCGACACCAAGGCTGCCCAGAACTGCACTTGGAGAAACCAAGCAACGAGGACCGCGTAAAATACCCGTTCTCGAGCGCTGCGGGCAAGGATGACCCCAGAAGGAAACAATACAAAGATCGCGGGAACGAGGAATAACGACGCCCAGATTCCGCATTGGCCAACCAAGGCACGGTGTGATGCGTGGATGAACTTCTGTGGCTCCAGCTTTGCAATCATCACGTCAAATGCGAAGAAGACTAAAGGTACCAAGCCAAGTCGTGCAGACGGTCTCATGGTCTTCCAAAATAACATTCCAGTAACCCAAACTCAGTTTGGGGTAACGCGCCCCCTGAGTTTCGGGATACTCAAAACTCGATCCCGAATTTATCAAAACTCAGAAGTTGCCGCAAGGGGTCGCTTGCAATGACTTTGGGGTATACATCAGAAAACCACAACTCGGGTGTTTGCAGCACACCTTTCTGCGGGCGCCTATTGAGTATTAAGCAAGGCGACAGGCAAGATTGCCCGTCGTAGTGTTGTTTGCGTGGCTGGGGATGACTGATGAGCGTCGAGCGTTTTCAAGTCGTGTTGAAACTGGCGAATATCGAAGACAAGGATAAGGTCTGGTTTGGGCGATGGTTACGTCGATATGCCGTGTTTCTCCGTCAGCCTGAAACGGAATTACTGCAGATTTCTCAGAGCGGCGTGAAGCAGTTCTGTCGCACTCTCCTGGCAAGAGCAGTTCCCGCATGGCAGCGTCTGCAAGCGGTGCGGGCCATCGAGTTTTATCGCAATGAAGTCCTTGCAACGGCTGAGCCCGATCTTCTGGAGATCCGGCAGATCCTGTCTCGCACGGCTGACGGGGAACGACATGCGGTGTCTGTCGTGTCGCCGGCTGAGGAGGCTGAACTGATCGGTGTGGTCAACACCAACGAGCCCCGGTGGATTCAAAAGATGCGGGCTGAGCTGCGATTGATGCATTATGCGCTTAGCACAGAGACAGCGTACATCGGCTGGGTCGAGCGTTTTATGAGATTCGTGGGCAGCCAGGAGCTGGAGCAATTCGGGGCGCCGGAATTGAAAGATTTTCTGACGGACCTGGCTGTGAAAGGAGAGGTCGCTGCGAGTACTCAGAATCAGGCGTTGAGCGGGGTGATGTTTTTCTATCAAAGAATTCTGGGGCGCGAGCTGGAATTCATTGATGCGGTGAAGGCGAAGCGTCCTCAGCATTTGCCGCTGGTGATGAGTCGTCAGGAGGTGCAGCGGATGCTGCGTCAACTGGAGGGCCGCGATTTGCTGCTGGCGTTGCTGTTGTACGGGGCGGGCATGCGTCACAAAGAAGTGCTGCGTTTGCGTGTGAAGGATGTCCATTTTGACACGATGCAGATTATGATTCGTGACGGGAAGGGCGAGAAAGATCGAATCACGATGCTTCCGAAAACGGCTGGAGAGTTGATGCAGCGGCAACTTCGAGCGGTCAGGAAGCTTCACGAGAAGGATCTTGAAGCGGGTGATGGTCACGTTTACCTTCCGTATGCGTTGGCGAAGAAGTATCCGAATGCGGACCGCGAGCTGGGGTGGCAGTTTGTGTTTCCGTCTCGCCAGAAGTCGCGTGATCCTCGCAGCGGTGCTATTCGCAGGCACCATATTCATGAGAACAATTTTCCTCCGATCATGAAAAGGGCTTTAGTGGCCGCTGGTATCAATCAGCCCGCGACGCCTCACACGTTGCGCCACAGCTTTGCGACTCATCTTCTCGAGGATGGATACGACATTCGCACGGTTCAGGAACTGCTTGGGCACGCGGATGTGAAGACGACGATGATTTATACTCATGTGCTGAACAAGCCAGGGCTGGCGGTGAGAAGTCCGGTGGATGCGATGTCGCAGGGATGGGGGAATAGTTAATGATTATTGGGGATTTGAAATTGTAAAATGGAAGGGCGAGGCGGGTGATTTTGGCACGCAAAGACGCGGAGACACACAGAGCAGGGCCGGAGCGTCGGGGAATGGTTAATGATTGTTTGAGATTTGAGATTTCAAAATTGAAGGCGAGGGGAGCGGTTTTTGGCTCGCAAAGACGCGAAGGCGCAAAGGTTCGAGGAATGGGGAGTGGCGACGAGCCCGCATCAATTGCCGCTCCGCGGCAAAGCTCAAATGCTGCTGGTCGCGGAGCGAGGGCCGATGGTAGCCGGGGGGGCTAACCCCCGGAAACGAGTTCGTTCTTTGTTCAGCCGTTTGTCGTTGGGCCATTCATTAGCAGGCCATCAGCTATCGACAGGATCATGGCGTCGATTTCGGATGGAGTCAGCTCAAACCCCGGCAGATGGCTGCTCGGTGGTTGAGGGATAACGGTTCCTGCATCGATTCGATGATACTCGCCGGTTGAATTGTCGGCTGCTGAATACGATTTTTCGGAGTTCACTTTGTAGGTCGTCGCTGTCGCTTCTGACTTCTTTACGGTCTGAAGATCTGCAGAAACGAGCAGCACCTGATTCAGAAGGTGAGCGAGAACTGTCTCTTCGGACGGCAAGGTACTCTTCGCAGAAGTATTCGCAACGACGAATTCCAGAGGAACGCTCCAGCCGCCCGCTTCGCCGCGACTGTTGATCGCTCGCACCCAAACGCGGTACCGAGCGCCACTGACCAGTGGCGTCGTGACCGAGTAGGTTGTTCCCGTGATTTGGTTGTCGCGAACGACACCGATCTGTTCGATATCGAGTCGATCGATCCGGAATTCATAACGAACAGCTCGAGTCGCAGCGGTCCATCCGAAAACCGGCGTTGCGGTGAAGATCGACGAGCTCGGCCTTGTCAGGATTGGTGTGCCCGGCAACGCTTCGAACTCACCCAGCGTATCGATACCGGCAATCAGATTTGTTGGCTGCGGATCTCGATCCAGGAACTGCCGTACCTGATCACGCCAGAGTTGTCCGTCTTCGATCGTGATAAGCCCCAGCTCGGCATGCAGGGCATTCAGTTCCGGACTGATATCCATATCCGCTCCGCCAGACGCGGCCAGATTCAGCAGCAGATTTATAATCTGAGCTGAGGGATCTCGAATCACGGTCGGTGAGGCGACCATTTCGCTTGGCGATGTCGGCACGATTGGCACAAAGTAGCTGTTAAACTTCTTCGACCAGTCGATCAGTCGGTCAGCACCGGTGTTCCCAATCAGTACGTCGTAACCGCCGCCACCATAGGCGAAGTCCGCATCGGCGAACTCAGCGCCATCTGTCACGTTATTCAGGCCGCCGTTCGTTTCGAGATTGTCATCGGCGTTGAGGTAGTCGTCGCCCATGCCGCCGAATAGTCGATCTTTCTGAGTACCGCCGACCAGCCAGTCGTTACCTTCGTCGCCAAAGATATAGTCTGTGCCGTCGTTGATCTTTCTTCCTGATTCATCAACAGCCGCAAAGTTCAGGACAAAGCCATTGATCTTCGAGAGTGCAACCTGAGCGTTATAGTCCGCGAACATCCGACGGAGTGGATCGTAGTTCAGGATCGAGGATTCTCCCTGAGCCGTCGTGATGTACCACTCGGACAACGCTTCGGCTCCGGAGATCGCATCATCGCCCGCTCCGCCATGGATAAAGTCATCGCCCAGACCACCATAAATAACATCTTGGCCACCGGTGAGATATGATGCGAGGTCCACGGACTTCTTCAGACGTTCGTTCAGATTGACGATCGCACCAATCAGAGTGCCCTGGAGATGAATCTCAGCCTGCGTTGAAGGCGTGTTGATGCCATGCAAAGGCTCCGTCAGTCCATTTCGACTGGTGAAGATTCGTCCGTCATCGCCGAGGATTCCGTCGATACCGGCACCGCCCGAGATACGATCGTTGCCTGCACCGCCGATAATGTCGTCATCCTGACCGTCCCCGAAGATCACATCGTGGCCCGCCATGCCATGGATGATGTCGTCGCCCGCTTCACCATGCAGTTCGTCGTTCAGTGTCACATCGTTGGCTGCACCAAATTCGTATTCGTGATACTGAATCGTGCGAGGCACAATCTTCTTAGATCCGTAGGTATCGTAAGCGAACTGTGGATAGCCAGAGCCATCAGCAACGCCGTTGATCCCGACGACTCGGAAGATGTTCCCGTTATCGCCCAGAATGACGTCAGCGTCGCGAGCGTGTCCGTTGGCAGATTCATCTCCCGCGTCATTGCGAGCTGCGCGAGTTCCGGAGCCACCGAAGATGATGTCCTGCCCGTCCGGACGATGGCTGGCCGTTGAAGTGCCAAACAGGTCGGAGCTGCCCCCGATCAGATCATCCTGACCGAGGTTACCAAGGATCACGTCATTGCCGCCACCGCCTTCGACATAGTCATCGCCGTCTCGACCAGGTCCGGCATAATCGTCAGCCGACAGACGGTTCAGGGCAATATCAAACAACATATCGCCGGACAGTGACAAGGCTGCTCCGTCGCCCTGAATCGCGTCATTACCAAGCTGGCCGAAGATGGTATCGTTTTCACTTCCACCGGCGATGATGTCGCTGCCGAAGAACTGAGATGCCGTCGTCGACGTGTGATTAAACAGCGTCACAGTTCGTTTATTGACGGCACCGGGATCGGTCTGTGGCGTCGATGTCACGCTGCCCTGACCATCGACACCCAGAAGTTCCGGCCCGACGATGGCTCGCCACCGAGTATCGGTCGTGCGAGGTTCACGATGAATCCAGGCATTGTCGCCCGCGATGTAGTCGTGGCCTTCACCGCCGTCGATCAGATCCCGATCGTCATGGCCATCGGCCACGCTGTGACCACCGATCACATCGTCATCACCCGAATCGGCGTGGATGCGATCCCGACCCTGGCCGCCGATGATGATATCTTCACCAGCACCCGCCAGAATGAAGTCGTTTCCGCCGAGGTCGGTGGCCTGAGTGGCAATCGACGTGAACATAAAGTCCGGCGAGAATGTATTCAGAGGCAATTGAGTCAGCCGGATACTCCCGGAGATTTGGCCATGGTCGCCAAAGATCAGGTCGTTTCCACTGCCTGCTCCGACAGTATCATCGGCCGTACCTGCAATAATCAGATCGTTACCCGCAGCGCTGGTGATGTTGTCGTTGCCGCCAATTGTTGGGTTGATCGCTTCGACCGTTTGGATAGTTCCATCAGCCGCGAAGAAGGCTCGTCCATTGTCACCCAGGATAATGTTGTTACCGCCGGTCGTCGTGACTGAATCATTCGCCGTTCCGCCCAGAATCAGATCATCATTGAGACCTGAGTTGATCGTGTCATTTCCGCCGATCGCCGGATCGATTGTCGTCACGGTACGCACTTGACCGCCTGGATCAAACGTGGCCGCTGCATTATCGCCAGCCACCACGTTGCGGCCATTGGAAGCCGTGATACTGTCGGCCGCAGAACCACCGAAGACAGTGTCGTCACCGGTGCCCGTGGTAATCCTGTCGCGTCCGCCATGGACAGCATCGATCGTGGTCACAGATAGGATCTGACCGGCTGTGTTGAATTCAGCCTGAGCACTGTCGCCAATGACAACGTTACGACCTTCGGAAGCTGTAATGAAATCGGAGTCCATGCCTCCAAAGATTGTATCACTGTCGAGTCCGCTGGTGATTGAATCGGCCCCGCCAATCGCAGTGTCGATGCTGTTCACGGTCAGCCACTGGCCGGCACCGGCACCGTCAAACGTCACTCGACCATTGTCGCCGAGCACCAGATTCACACCGTTGCCGGAATTCAGCACATCATTCAGCGAACCTCCGAGAATCGCATCTCGTCCGCCGCCAGTGGTGATCCAGTCCAATCCCGCGGCCATTGAGTCGGTCGTTGTCAACGTGCGGATTGCTCCCAACGCATCAAATGTGGCGCTGGCGTTGTCACCCACGAGCACGTTGTTTCCATCGGAGGCATTCAGATTGTCATTGCTCACGCCGCCGAACACAATGTCGTTGCCGATTCCGGAGGTCACTCGGTCATTCCCACCGATGGTTGGAGCAATCGTCTGCAGGGTTCTGATCGCACCGCTGGAATCGAAAGTGGCTTGAGCACTATCACCGACGACAATGTTGCGACCGTTGTTCACGTTGATCACGTCGTTCATGGCTCCGCCGAAGACGATGTCGTCGCCGGTCCCTGTGACGATGTTGTCATTGTCGCCCACGGAAGTGTCGAGGCTTTCCACGGTCAGCCATTGGCCAGCAGTATCGAAGGTCGCTCTGCCGTTATCACCGAGCACAAGGTTGCTGCCTTCGCTGATCGTGATCGAATCCCCTCCGGACCCGCCAAACACCACGTCTTTCCCAATGCCGGTGGAGATCATGTCGTGACCACCGTCGCTGGAATTGATCGTCGTCAATGACAGCATATTGGCATTGGCATCGAAGACCGCGGAACCACTATCCCCCACGATCGTGTTGTTTCCGGCTCCGGCTTCAATAACGTCCGCGCTCATGCCGGCAAAGACGATATCGCGACCGGTTCCGGTCGTAATTCGGTCCTGACCACCGATGTTTGTGTCCTGCGAAATCAGAGTCGCCAGTTTTCCGAGTGAGCTGAAAGTCGCGGTGCCAGCGTCGCCCAGCACAACATTGCGGCCATCCCCCGGCAGGATGAAGTCGCCGACAGATCCTCCCATAACGACATCGTCGCCTGCTCCGCTGCGAATTGTGTCAACACCGCCATCAGCGTTGTTCGTGGTTGTCAACGTCAGGAGATACCCGGCCACGTTGAAAGTCGCGGCAGCACTGTCGCCGGCAACCATGTTGTCGCCAGCTCCGGCGTCGATGGTATCACTCGATGTGCCACCAAAGATCAGGTCGTTGCCAAGTCCCGAAGTGATTCGATCCGCTTCTCCCAGAGTTGATTCGCTGCTGTCGACATTCAACCACTGACCGGAAGCATCGAAACGAATGTTGCCGTGATCACCCAGCACCACATTTCGGCCATCACCCACCGTCAGGATGTCCAGAGATGCTCCGCCAAGAACCACGTCGTTCCCGGCACCTGTAAAGACAGAGTCAGCTCCGCCGATTTCGGGACTGGAAGTCGTCAACGTCAGGATCGCACCGCTCGCATTGAACGTGGCTGAACCGTTATCACCCAGGACGACGTTGTTACCGCCGGCCACGTTGATTCGGTCATTGCCAATTCCACCGATGACCACATCGTTGCCCGATTCGGAAGTGATAAAGTCATCGGCTCCGATACCAGGATCGGTGCTGGTCAGAGACACGACTTTGCGTGCCGAGTTGAAGATGGCACAGCCACTGTCGCCAATAACAACGTTATTGCCACCGGCGGCCAGAATGTTGTCCGCTGCCGTACCACCGATGATGATGTCATCACCAGCCCCCGCGACAACTGTGTCCGCTCCACCGACGGCGGCATCAAGAGTATTCACTTTTTCCAGCACACCACCGGCCAGCCAGGCGACCTGACCATTATCTCCGACGATGATGTTGCTTCCGCCTGCGGCTGTAATGCTGTCGTTGCCGAATCCGGCCAGCACAAGGTCATCACCTACGCCGCTGTAGATGACATCGTTGCCGCCAATCGCGGAGTTCGTTGTGGTTAAGGATACGGGCAGACCAAGGCCGTCAAGGGTCACGATTCCATGATCGCCCAGCACAATATTGTTGCCGTTGCCCGCGTTGACGACATCGCGATCCGATCCCGCAACGATGATGTCATCGCCACCGTTCATGGCAATGCGATCAGCTCCACCATGGGCGGTGTCTGTGCTGGTCAACGTGCGTAACCGGCGATTCGTATCAAATGTGGCTACGGCATTGTCACCCGCGACGATATTGCGTCCACCAGTGTCGCCAATGTAGTCATCGGCAGAGCCTCCGATGATCACGTCATCACCGGCACCGGACTGAATAATATCCGCCCCGGAAATCAACGGATCTTTTGAGGCGACAGACTGCAATCGGCCTGATGTGTCGGCCACAATTCGCGCGTTGTCGCCGATCAGAATATCGTTGCCACCGGTGTTGCGAATGTCGTCAGCGGCGGTGCCACCGACGGCGATATCGTTACCAGATCCCAGCAGAATAAAGTCCCGGTCGCCCTGGTCAGCTTCCGTCGTGTCAAATTCGATGAGGGCTCGAGAACTGTTGAAGACGGCGAAGCCATTGTCGCCCAGCACCACGTTATGGCCATTCGATGCACGAATCAGATCCTTGCCCGAACCGCCGAGCACAATGTCGTCGCCCCCGTTCAGAGTCACATCGTCATCGCCGAAGTTGACCACATCCTGAGTCGTCGCTCGAACAAGCTGGCCCGAAGCGTTGAAGAGAACTTCCCCGTTGTCACCCAGCACCAGATTGTTGCCACCGGTGCTGACAATTCGATCAGCAAAGGAGCCTCCAAGAATGATGTCATTTCCTGTGCCTGTGGAAATCATGTCCGCACCGCCGAAGTCATGGTCGGAGGTGTTGGTGCTCATCAACAAACCATTGCCATCAAACAGCGCGTGTCCGTTGTCGCCCAGGATCACATTGGCACCGCCTGCATCGATGATCAGATCGTTCAGCGATCCACCGATCACGATGTCATCTCCCGAGGCGGTCGTTATGACATCACGGAGCCCGTCTGAAGCGGCCATTGATGACAACTCACCAATCCTGCCATTTGCGCTGATGATGGCGATACCACTGTCGCCCAGCACCAGATTGCGTCCGCCCGTGTCAGTGATTGCATCTGCGCCAGAGCCGCCGATAATCAGATCGTCGCCGGATCCCGATGTAATCGTATCGTTAAATGTGACTGGTGCCGGAGCAACGCCACCGCCGCCGCCTCCGCCACCTGCTTCTTCGCCCACGTTTTCGACTGGCAGCAATACGATCATGCCATCGAGGGTGTCGATCGTGTAGACGAATCGAACCACGCCGTTTTCGTCGAATGAAGCGTCGCCGTGATCGCCAAGAATAATGTTGTTTCCCTGTCCTGCAGCGACGAAGTCATTGCCGTCGCCACCAAAGATCAGGTCGTTCCCGTTGGCCAGCCGAATTGTGTCAGCCACACCAGTCATTGGTGATTTCGTAAAGATCTGCTGCAGTTGATCAGCATCACCAAGGTTTGCTCGCCCGGCATCGCCCAGCACGAAGAACTTCGGTGCTGATCCGGAAACTGGATTTGTTCCCGTGACGGTATCGTTACCGGCTCCTGCAATGACAATGTTGACTCCACCGCTTGCCGTGATGGTATCGTTGCCGCCACCTGCGTCGTTCAGTGTCTCTACGAAACGATTATTGACGACGCCACTGACTCGACTGACGACACTTTGTCCGTTATCGCCCAGGACAGAATTGTTGCCGCCGGTGATCGTAACGATGTCGTTCCCTGCTCCGGCGATTACCGTGTTGGTGCCACTGCCAATCGTGACTCGATCCACGTCGCCCACAGAGAAGCTTTGACTTACAACGCTCGCTTCTGCCCCGAAGTTTGTGGTTGTGATTTCACCGTTGTCTCCGAGCACTGTGGCACGAGACGGCTGCGTCACGGGGTTGATCGTGATGTTGTCTGCCCCTGAACCTGCGGCAAAGATGTGGTTGCCGTTCCCGAGCGTTACAACGTCGTTGCCAGCCACAGACAGATTGCGAGATTGCAGGATGGCATCGCCCACCGCGAGACCATTGGCATCGACACTGATATTCAGCCTTCCTTCATCACCGAGACCAATGCCGTTGCCACCACTGAAGCGAATGGTGTCACCGCCTGCTCCGCCAATCACATAGCTCAGACCGTTCTGCACATGAATCGCATCGCCTGAACCGATTCCGGTGTTTGTCGTTTCGGCGGTCCGAGGTTCGTTGCTGCCGAAGTACCATGCTCGTCCTTCATCGCCCAGGACCACATTTCGACCGTTCGCCATCGTGATGCTGTCGGCACCTGCTCCGCCGATAAATGTATTGATGCCTGTCGTTGCGGTCAGAGTATCATTGCCGCCGTTTCCGGAGTTCGTCGATTCGATCACTCGCAGATCGCCATTGGCTTCAAAGATGGCTTGTCCGTCGTCACCAACGACAGCATTATTCCCCGCCGTCACGGCGATGTTGTCATTCCCCATACCACCAATGACCGCGTTTTCGCCGCGAAGCAGACGAATCGTGTCGGCCGCTCCGCCGGTGAATTGAGTGCTTTCAACCTTCTGCAGTTCGCCGGTGTTGGCCAGGGTCAGGATCGCATTGTCGCCCAGCACTATTCCGCGAGATGCAGACGTTGCCCCGTCGACTGTGATTGTGTCAGAATTTGCTCCACCCGCGACAACGTTGTATCCCGAGCCGACAGTGACTGTGTCAGTGCCGCCGACCAGTCCATTCAGACTGGACACAACCGTCGTGCCGGTTGCGGCACCGCTGCCATTGGTCAACACTTCCAGACGACCTTCATCCGCCAGCACAAAGTTGCGACCGGCACCCAGCGTAATCGTATCGTTTCCAGCACCGGCGATGACTCGATTCGTTCCGTTGTTAAGAGTGATCGTGTCGCCGCTTCCCGCACCTGGATTGATGGATTCAATCAGCCGCAAATCTCCATCGGCAAAGAAGGCAACTCGACCATCATCCCCGACGATTGTATTCGTGCCGTTATTCGCCGTGATCTGATCGCTGCCAGCTCCAGAGATTACAGCATTTCTGCCATTCGTCAGAGTAATCGTGTCAGACGCACCGCCGGTGAACTGAGTGCTTTCGACTTCCAGCAGTTCGCCTGTATTGGCGAGAGTCATCATGCCGTTGTCGCCAAGCACTATCCCACGAGCTGCCGGTGTGGTGCCGTTGACGGTGATCGTGTCAGAGTTCGCTCCGCCTGTGACCACGTTGTAGCCGGATCCGACGGTGATATTGTCCGTGCCGCCCACAAGTCCATTCAGGCTCGAGATTACTGTCGTGCCGGTTGGCGTTCCGCTGCCGTCAGTTAATACTTCGCGACGACCTTCATCGCCCAGAACGAAGTTTCGGCCCGCTCCGAGTGAAATCGTATCGTTCCCTGCACCAGCGATCACACTGTTGACCCCGTCACTCAGCGTGATCGAATCATTCCCGCCGCTGCCCAGATTGATCGATTCAATTAGACGCAGGTCGCCGTTAGCGAAGAACGAAGCCTTGCCGTCATCGCCGAGAATCGTATTCGTTCCGGCACCGGCTGAGATCGTATCACCGCCAGCTCCACCAATCACCGTGTTCGTGCCGTTCGTCAGAGTGATCGAATCGGCGGCTCCGCTTGCGAAGTCTGTGCTGTCGATGGACAGCAGGTCGCCCGAGTTGCTGAGGAACATCGAGCCATTATCACCCAGCACAATTCCGCGAGCATTCGCGGTCGTGCCATTCACGCCGATCGTATCAGACGCCGCCCCGCCGACAACCACGTTATAGCCAGAGCCCACTGTCACTTGGTCGGCTCCGCCCACCGACGCATTCAGGCTCGTCACTTCCGTCACGCCGATTGCGGCGCCGCTGCTATCGGTTAGTACGACTAAACGTCCTTCGTCCGCCAGTACATAGTTCGAGCCCGCTCCCAGAGACAGAACATCCGCGCCCGCTCCGGCGATGACCACGTTCAGGCCGTTCTGCAGCGTGATCGTGTCGTTCCCGCCATTGCCCGAGTTGATAGTTTCGATCAGTCGCAGATCG
>JAPLOA010000026.1 GCA_026400835.1 Planctomycetales bacterium
GGCGATGACCACGTTCAGGCCGTTCTGCAGCGTGATCGTGTCGTTCCCGCCATTGCCCGAGTTGATAGTTTCGATCAGTCGCAGATCGCCGTTTGCAAAGAACGAAGCCTTGCCGTCATCACCGAGCACCGTGTTGCGACCGGTCGTCGCTGTGATCTGATCAGCACCGGCACCGCCGATGATGGCGTTCGTTCCAGCGGTCAGATTGATCGTGTCGCCCGCACCACCGGCGAAGGCAGTGCTCTCGATCTCAAGCAGTGTACCGGAATTGTCGAGCGTCATCTGGCCGTTGTCGCCCATGACGATGCCACGAGCCCCCGCAGTGGTTCCGTTCACCGTGATCGTGTCAACGTTCGCTCCGCCTGCAACCACGTTATAGCCCGAGCCGACGGTGATATTGTCCGTACCGCCCACAAGTCCATTCAGGCTGGAGATCACTGTCGTGCCGGTTGGCGTTCCGCTGCCGTCAGTCAATACTTCGCGTCGACCTTCATCGCCCAGCACGAAGTTTCGGCCGGCTCCCAGCGAAATCGTGTCGTTCCCTGCACCAGCGATCACACTGTTGGCCCCGTCACTCAGCGTGATCGAATCATTCCCGCCGCTGCCCAGATTGATCGATTCAATCAGACGCAGGTCGCCGTTAGCGAAGAACGTCGCCTTGCCGTCATCGCCGAGAATTGTGTTCGTGCCTGCTCCGGCCGAGATCGTATCACCGGCAGCTCCGCCGATCACGGTGTTCGTGCCGTTGGTCAAGGTGATTGAATCAGCCGCTCCCGATGCGAAATCCGTGCTGTCGATGGACAGCAGGTCGCCCGCGTTGCTGAGGAACATTGAACCACTATCGCCCAGCACAATTCCGCGAGCGTTCGCTGTCGTGCCATTCACGCCGATCGTATCGGAGGCCGCTCCGCCGACGACCACGTTGTAGCCGGAACCCACAGTCACCTGATCCGCACCGCCCACAGACGCATTCAGACTCTTCACTTCTGTCACGCCGATTGCGGCGCCGCTGCTGTCGGTTAGCACGACCAAACGTCCTTCGTCGGCCAGTACATAGTTCGAGCCCGCTCCCAGAGACAGAACATCCGCGCCCGCTCCGGCGATGACCACGTTCAGGCCGTTCTGCAGCGTGATCGTGTCGTTCCCGCCATTGCCCGAGTTGATAGTTTCGATCAGTCGCAGATCGGAAGTCGATGCTTTCCACGGTCAGCAGAGTTCCGGAATTGTCGAGCGTCATCTTCGCATTGTCACCAACAACAATACCGCGTGCATTGGCTGTTGTGCCGTTCACGGTAATCGTATCCGCACCCGCGCCACCAGCGGCGACGTTGTAGCCGGTTCCAAGGTTGATCGCGTCTGTTCCTCCGACGAGCCCGTTCAGACTGGAGACTTCTGTATTTCCAGTCGCTACGCCATTGCTGTCGGTCAACACTTCGCGGCGACCTTCATCACCAAAGACAAAGTTCGTGCCCGCGCCCATCGTGATTGTGTCGTTGCCTGCTCCGGCAATGACGCTGTTGGTGCCATTCTGTAGCGCGATCGTGTCATTGCCGCCATTGCCGAGATTGATGGATTCAATCAGCTTCAGATCGCCATTCGCAAAGAATGTGGCTTTGCCATCGTCGCCCAGAATCGTGTTCTTGCCAGCTCCCGCCGTTATTTGTTCGTCACCCGCTCCGCCGATAACCGTGTTTGTGCCGTTGGTCAGCGTGATCGTATCGGTCGCTCCGGCTGCGAAGTCGGTACTTTCAATCGACAGCAGTGTGCCGCCGTTGCTCAGCAGCATGGAACCGTTGTCGCCAAGGACAACGCCACGAGCATTCGCGGTGGTTCCGTTGACGCCGATCGTGTCCGAGGCCGCTCCGCCGACGATCGCGTTGTATCCCGATCCAACAGTGACCTGGTCCGTCCCACCGACCGTTCCGTTCAGACTGTTGACGCGCGTTGTCCCCGTGGCAACTCCATTGCTGTCGGTCAAAACTTCCAGTTGACCTTCGTCGGCCAGAACGTAGTTCGTGCCAGCCCCGAGCGTCAGAATATCCGAGCCCGCTCCGGCGATGACGGTATTCAATCCGTCTTGCAACACGATCGTGTCACTAGCCCCGTTGCCGAGATTGATGGACTGAATCGTCTTGATGCTGCCATCGGCGAAGAATGTGGCCTTGCCGTCGTCACCGAGAACTGTGTTCGTGCCGCCACCCGCCGTGATCTGATCCACACCGGCTCCACCGATGACCGCGTTCGCGCCGCTGGTGAGCGTAATCGTGTCGGCGGCCCCGCTCGCGAAGTTGGTGCTTTCGATGCTGAGCAAAGTGCCTGTGTTACTGAAGATCATCTTGCCATTGTCGCCCAGAACAACGGCTTGTGCGTTGGCTGAAGCTCCGTTGACAGTAATCCCGTCGCCCGCTGCACCGCCGACGACAACATTGTAACCCGCGCCCACGCTGATGGTTTCGATTCCACCAACCGAACCATTCAGGCTTTCGACTTCTGTGGTTCCGGTCGGAATACCATTGCTGTCGGTCAGAACCTCCAGACGTCCTTCATCACCCAGCACATAGTTCGTACCGCCGCCCAGTGTCAGAATATCAGCGCCCGCTCCGGCGATGACGGTGTTTGTTCCGTCCTGCAGTCCGATCGTATCACCGGCACCACTGCCGAGATTGATCGATCGAATCAATCGCATGCTGCCATCGGCAAAGAAGAACGCTTCGCCGTCGTCGCCAAGAACTGTATTCGTGCCGCCGCCGGAAGTGATCTGATCCGCACCTGCACCACCGATAACGGCATTCGTGCCGCTGGTCAAAGTGATCGTGTCGCCTGCTCCGGATGCAAAGTCGCTGCTCTGCAATGAAAGCAGCGTGCCGCTGTTGTTCAGAGTCATCGTGCCGTTGTCGCCCAGCACCACAGCCCGCGCACCAATAGAGTTGCCATCGACTTCGATCGTATCCCCGGCCGCTCCGCCGATGACGACATTGAAGCCCGCACCGATCTGGATGTTGTCAACGCCGCCAACGGCTGCGTTTAAACTCTTCACTCCCGTCGTTCCGGTTGGTGCACCGTTAACGTTAGTGAGAACTTCCAGAGAACCTTCATCACCCAGCACATAATTCGTGCCACCGCCCAGCGTAATCTGGTCAGCACCGGCACCCGCAATGACAGTATTCGTTCCGTTCTGCAGTTCGATGATGTCGTTCGCGCCATTGCCGAGATTGATGGATTGAATCAATCGCACGCTGCCATCAGCGAAAAAGAAGGCTTCCCCGTCGTCGCCGAGAACCGTATTCGCACCGCCACCAGCCGTGATAATGTCAGCACCGGCCCCGCCGATGACGGTGTTGGTGCCGTTCGTCAATGTGATCGTATCGGCCGCACCGCTGGCGAAGCTTGTGCTTTCGGCACTCAACAGAACACCGGCGTTGCTAAGCACCAGTTTGCCGTTGTCGCCCAGCACAAAGCCACGAGCACCCGCAGCAGTGCCTGTTGTTTCGATCTTATCCGCGGCCGCTCCGCCGATGACGACATTGAAGCCCGCTCCGATCCGGATATTGTCAACTCCGCCGACGGATGCATTCAGACTCTCGACTTCGGTTGTTCCTGTAGGATCGCCGTTGCTGTCGGTTAATACTTCCAGAGAACCCTCATCGCCCAGCACATAATTTGTGCCACCGCCCAGCGTAATCTGGTCAGCTCCGGCACCCGCAATGACTATGTTTGTGCCGTTTTGGAGTTCGATAATGTCATTCGCACCATTGCCGAGATTCGTCGATTGAATCAGTCGGATGGTGCCGTTCGCAAAGAAGAACGCTTCACCATTGTCACCGATGACCGTGTTGGTTCCACCACCCGCCGTAATCTCATCCGCGCCTGCTCCACCTATGACCGCGTTGGTGCCGCTGGTCAAAGAAACCGTATCGGCCGCCCCGTTCGTGTCGCTGCTGAGACTTTGGATGCTCAGTAGATTTCCGGAGGGCGACAGCAACATCATTCCGTTATCGCCCAGCACAATCGCCGTCGCCGGAGGCGCACCGAGGGCGCCGGCCTGAACTGTGACGGAATCCTGACCGCTGCCACCAATAATGACGTTGTAGCCTTCGGACACTGTGATCGTGTCACTTCCCGAAACCGTCGGAGTCATCGATTCGATGGTGGTTGTTCCATCGCCATTCA
>JAPLOA010000065.1 GCA_026400835.1 Planctomycetales bacterium
CCTTCGCTCGAATTTCACTTCGGGGGGAGGGGCATTCCGCGCTGACTCCGAAACTCCGACAAATCAAACCTCGCATTGAAAGGAACTCGTCAGCACTCGACGACGATGCGACGAGCGTGAATAATCCGGGTTAAACGAAAATGCACAACACGTGTCGCAGGCCGGTTTCGCGCGGTCAAAGTTAACAACGATCTCGATCTTAATCCACAAAATGGAACTCATTCAGCCCCAGCAGCGCTTGCAGGTAATCGTTCCAGCGGGCCGCTTGTTCCGCCTCAGATGCTGCACTATTAGCCTGCAGGTACTGTGCTGAAAGCTCCGATTCCTGAGCATTGGGTTCACGAGCAAATACCAGCCGATAACAGGTCCGCAGTCGCTCCTGATGACTGTCGATCGGTTTCAGCCTTTCATAAAGGGCTGACGACTGTTGTTCCATCCACGCCGAGTTCAGAACGAACAACTGCTGCAAGGGAGTCGTCGTCGGATCGCGTCGAGGGCTGTGAGAACTGGCTTCCGGAAAATCATGCATCCGCAACATCGGATGCAGTTCTTCTCTCTCCACCTTCACATAGATCGTGCGGCGCACGTTATTGAGATCATCGATTGGCTGTGAAGGACCTCCCATTTTCAGATCCAGTTTTCCACAGACAGCAAGCGTCGCGTCGCGCCACATTTCGATATCCAGCCGACGACGATTTGATCTCCACAAGAAATGGTTGGCTGGATCGACAAGGTTACCATCTTCACGAAACGCAGCGGACTGTCGATAAGCTGCCGACAGAAGTATCTCGCGATGCAGCCATTTCAGGTCCCATCCATGACTTACAAACTCTGCGGCCAGATACTCCAGTAGCTCCGGATGTGTCGGCCGATCTCCCTGCGCCCCGAAGTCGCTCGGAGTACGAACCAGTCCGGCATTGAAATGCTGATCCCAGATTCGATTTACGATGACTCTGGCAACGAGCCCCTGCGACTGCGTCAACAGCGATTCAGCCAGTTCTGCTCGACCACTGCCCTGTGTAAATCGCGACTCTTCAACCGGTTGAAAGACTTTCAGAAAACGCCTCGGTACGACTTCACCGGGATTCGATGGATTACCACGACGGAAAACCGGAAGATCTCGAAACTCACCCTCACGGTATTCAAGCCGAGTGCGATCGGCTCCATCCGGCTGTACATACAGACTGGCTTCACGCAATACGTGAGCCCACGGAAGTTCAACATTCGGATTCGCAGCCTTAGAATCAGCGATCTGCTTTTCAACAGCCTCTGCTTCAGGAGATTTTTGCTCTTTGAGTGGCTTCAGCTTAGCTTCCAGGTCTCTGATCTGTTGCCGAACAGCCTTTACCGCAGCCACTTCTGTTGCAGGCAAAAGTGGGCGTTCATCAAGTTGAGAACTCGCGAAGACTCCTGCCAGCCCGTAATAGTCCTGTATCGAGATCGGATCAAACTTGTGGTCGTGACATCGAGCACAGGAGACGGTCAGTCCCAGAAACGTCCGAGAAACGGCATCGATCCGTTCGTCCCATTCATCGGCAACGATCTGCTCAATCACCGATGGAGCAAGGGCCAGTTCTTTCCAATAGGTGGGACTCAGGCCGATGAATCCGAGCGCCGCAAGATCGGCGGGCTGCGTTTCTGGAATCAGATCGGCTGCGAGTTGCAGGCGGAGAAACTGGTCGTAAGGCATATTCTGGTTGAACGCCTGAACGACCCAGTCACGATACATCCAGCCTCGATCTGTCGGGCTTTGCCAGTCGGGAGTGAAATCCGTGTATCTCGCCAGATCCAGCCACACTCTGGCCCATCGCTCGCCGAAGTGGGGTGACGCGAGTAATCGATCAACAGCTTTTTCGGTCGCATCAGGCGACTGATCGTTGACAAATGTATCCAGCTCTTGAGGAGTTGGCGGTAAGCCAATCACGTCAAACGTGAGCCGTCTTAGTAATGTCGCGCGGTCAGCTTCCGGATTGGGAGCCAGCTTGTGCTCGCTCAACCGCGCCAGAATAAAGGCATCGAGAGGTCGATGAATCCAATCGCTTTCTCCCACGGAAGGAATTGGAGCCGAATTCAGAGGCTGAAACGACCAAAACTTACCCGCAGATTCATAGTCGATTTCATGGGTGGCTGGTCTCGGAGCCACTTTGTATTCCGGCAAAACCGCACCGTCACTGATCCATCGCTCGAACACAGCGATTTCTTCATCGGGCAGTTTACCCTCCGGTGGCATCTGGAGATCGACATCGGAATAGCGAACCGTGTGCAGCAGGAGACTCTTCGCAGGCTCTTTCATTGAGGTGATCATCCCTCGACTACCACCGGACGCGATGCCTTCTGCCGTATCCAGAATCAGGCTTCCGTTGTCGGGCCCTTTTTCAGTCGAGTGACATTCATAACAGCGTTTCGCCAGCAAGGGCCGAACGACGGTTTCAAAGTACTCCAGCTTCGCCGGATCAGCCTGCGTGAGACTGGCACCGCTTGACTGGATTGCGACACCATCATCTGAAAGCACGATCCCGCAGAAGAACGAACTCGTGATGAAGATCCATCCGCACAAGTTCAACGAAAGATGAGTTCCAGCGCGTTGCAACATAGGATCTCTGCCAAAGTCAAAACGGGACTGCAGACCTGAAACCAAACATTGTGATCGTGACAACATCGGAAGAAGCCAACATTCAATGACGTCTCGTCAGGTGTACCGCCATTCTATTTTGCCTGAGCGTTAGAACGCAAACTGCATTTGAGATTCGCAACGGCTTACCTGATCGTTCTTTACCGCAGAGTCACCGCACACGCAGCGTACTTCGGGATTCTCAGATCCGGCATATTCAAAAGGTGTTGAAGTGGACCCCGGTTTTCGGACCACCGATTAAGGTGGATTTTTCTGATCTGGAGGAGAGTTGGTGAAAGAGGATATCGTGGCCTCCACAGGAGGATTCGATGGTACACACACGTCGTCAGTTAGACGGGAAGTTCAAGTCAAAGATTACACTGGAAGCGATTCGGGGGCTGCGGCTGATCAGTGAGATCGCGAAGCAGTTTAAGGTCCACCCGAATCAGGTGACAACATGGAAGAAGCAGCTGCTTGATGGTGCTGAGGAAATCTTTGAGAACGGCACGTCGAGTTCGAAGAAGACCCGCGATGAGCCGGAACCGGGGGAACTCTTTGAGCAGATAGGCCGACTGAAGGTTGAACTGGATTGGCTCAAAAAAGTTGCCGAGAACTCGTGACGAGGCTTTGAGGTGGATTGATCGCGATCATGAGTCTTTGAGTATTCGGCGTCAGTGTCAGCTCCTGAGCATTCATCGCTCGCAGTTGTACTACGAAGCGGTACCGGAATCGGAAGAGAATCTGGAGCTGATGCGACTGCTCGATGAACAGCACCTGAAGCAGCCCACATGGGATTCGCGGAACATGACATGGTTTCTTTCAAAACGAACCGGGGAGGCCGTCAATCGCAAGAAAACGCAGCGTTTAATGCGACGAATTGGACTTGAAGGAATCGCCCCGGGGCCATCCACCAGCAAACGCCATCCAAAGCACAAGGTGTATCCGTATCTGCTGAGGGACGAGGTTGTCGAACGTCCGAATCAGGTCTGGTGCAGCGACGAACGTTGAGATCAGCATGGACGGCAAGGCCCGTGCACTCGACAACGTGTTTGTCGAACGACTTTGGCGATCCGTGAAGTACGAAGACATTTACCTGAGAAGCTACGAATCAGGAGCCGATTGTCACAGAGTGCTGTCAAGTTACTTCAAATTCTACAGCCACGAACGTCCTTATCAGTCGCTGGATTACCGAACGCCCTGGGAAGTCCACAACAGCCACTTATGCGTAAACGACATCTCAGACAGTCACATTAACCACAAAACCGACGACCGCGGGCAATCTGACGATAATCGTAACGACCAACGGTATTTCCAGTGGTACTGCGATTCAGGTTGCGGCTGTAACGCCTGTTGTGACCAACAGCACCACAAGCCTCGCGATCAACTCAACCACTGTCACGATCAGAGGCTTTGGCTTCTCCACGATCGCGGCCAATACACCGTCGTGTTTAACAATGGAGCAGTTGGGACAATCAGAGCGTCAACCGCAACAACGCTGACGATTACCTTCACAACCAAACCAACGAGAACTGACGTGCTGACAGCGATCATCACGTCGAACCTGCTCACAAGTGGTCTGGCAGTTCAGGTTGCAAACGTGATCTGGTTTTTGTGAAACACTGAGATCGGAGCCCACTCAATGGGCTCAGATCAAAGTGGCTCAGATTCTGCCATTGCTTCCTTTCGGATCCGTTCATCTCCGAGAGCTGTATCTCCGATCGATTTGAACATTGCGTCTCGTGGAGAGCAAGCAGGGTGAACAACTTCGGAAATCGAGCTCACAGCGTCCCGGGGATTCATGACCTTTCTCATGTCACGCAAAACTCACGAACTGGCGTCCGTCCGTCTGCCTTCGAATAACAGCAGATACAGCAAAATCGTTATCCGACAGCCCTAAGGCCATAACTTCTGGATCATCTGATATTGGTTCGTACGTTCCGACAATGATGCGTTTTACGCTTCCCCGATCTCCGCTCACTACGCCCTCATAGTCCAGATACATCAGTCGATGATCCGGCAATGGCTCTGCGGCAATCGGTTCCCCGAGACATGGCCTCCTGAGTAGCCTCCAGGTTCGTGCAGAGCATTCGTCTTCCAGTAACAGATCCCAATGCAGAAAGGGATGATCGTGCTCAAGGATCACGAATCGCCTAGGCATTGATTCCCCTGTCACATTGAGTATTCACGCCAACCGAAGGCGATGATGATCGGCACAACAGCTCATCCGAACTACACGCCGCCTGTCTCATCAAACGAATCATTGATCGTCGTGCAGTTGGTCTTTCGGCTGATTCGCTTCAAAAGTCCCTTGAGAACCTTGCCAGGGCCGACTTCATAAAAATCATCGCAGCCTTCGCCCAACATCAGATTGATTGAATCTTCCCAACGCACGGGGTTGAGCACCTGCCGGATGAGTAACTGACGAATCTCTTCCGGATCCGTATGAGTCTGAGCATCGACGTTGGAAACCACTGGAATCTCAGGAGTACGGATTTCGACTTCCGCAAGAACTTCCGCCAGCGCCTCATCGGCCGGTCGCATAATTTCCGTGTGGAAGGCTCCGGCAACCGCGAGAGGAATTGCTCGACCACCGGCGGCTACAGCCAATTCAGCAGCGCGTTCGCAGGCAGCGTTCTCGCCGCTGACCACGAGGTTCCCCGGACACAAAAAATTTGCGATCTGAATCGGACCATGAGCAGACGCCTCTTTGCAGATCTGCTCAACCTGCGGACGCTCCATCAACAGAATGCTGACCATTCCAGAAGGAGTGGCATCGGCCGCTGCCTGCATCGCCTCACCGCGGCGCTTGACGACTCTTAGCCCGTCTTCAAACGACATCGCTCCGGAAAACACCAAAGCCGTGTACTCGCCCAGGCTCAACCCAGCCGCCATCTCACAGGCCAGAACAATCTCCGGCGAGTCAGCTCGAAGCTTTTCCAACGCAGCCAGGCTGGTCACAAACAACGCCGGCTGACTGATGACCGTAGAATCCAGTTCTTCAGCGGGACCTTCGAAGCAAAGCTTCGCCAGATCAAAGCCCATAATGTCGGCTGCACGCTCGTAAAGCTCACGAGCTTTCGGGTACTGAGCTGCAAGCTTGCGGCCCATCCCAACATGTTGGGCACCCTGACCAGGAAAGAACAAAGCAATCTTGGACATGAATTCTCCTTTGCGCAGCCGAACGTGGGCTGATGCGACAGAGCGAAGTCAAAGGCCGACGTGAATTGGTCGATCAGTCTACTGAGGCAGATTCTGTTGAGCCAGCAGATCAGTAATGCGCGAATTAATGTGGTGGTTATCGATTTCCGTGGCCATCTTCAGAGCATTCCGAATCGATCGATGATCGCTGGAGCCATGACAAATGATGCAGACACCATCAATACCCAGCAACGGAGCTCCACCGGACTCCTGATAGTGGAATTGATCCGTGAGCTTGCCCAATGTCTGCTTCGCAAGATCGCGCTCAGTCGACAGAGCTTTCATCATTGCGCCACCAACGGTCTTAAGGATGAATTCTGCCATCCCTTCGCTGACCTTCAGCACCACGTTTCCAACAAAGCCCTCGCAGACGATGACATCTGCTTCACCATGATAGAGACCGCGTCCTTCCACGTTGCCGATGTAGGTTCCGTGCAATTTGGAATTGGCCAGCATCGTGTGGGTATCGCGATAAAGATCGGTCCCCTTGCCTTCTTCGCTGCCGATGTTCATCAGCCCGATGCGAGGTGATTCAATCCCCAACATTTCCCTGGCCCACACCGACCCCATCAACCCATATTGAGCCAGATGTTCCGGTCGAGCCGCAGGGTTCGCACCGACATCGATGAGAATACAGGATCCATTAATAGTCGGCAGGCGGACCGCAATCCCCGGACGCTTCACGCCCTTGAGGAAAAGGCGCGTTCTCAGCCCCGCCGCTACAACAGCCCCGGTGTGCCCTGCACTGACAACCGCCTGGACGTCTCTGGATGCCATCAACTGCCAGCAGCGAACAATCGAACAGTTCGGCTTTTCGCGCAGCGCAACGGTCGGCTTCTCTTCCATTCCGACGAAACCTTCAGATTCAACAATCTGAATACTCGGAGGCAGAGAGCCGACTTTGGCGATTTCTTCTTCCAGTCGAGGGCGATCACCAACCAACAGGACTTCCAGATTCGGGATTCGCTCAACGGCTTCAAATGCACCGACGATGTTCGGGCCGGGAGCAAAATCACCGCCCATCGCATCCAGGGCGATCCGCATGGAAGTTATTCCTCAACGCTTTCAACCAGTGTTCGGCCCTGATAATAGCCACACGTTGGACAAACAACGTGAGTTGGAGCCATCGTGCCACATTGTGGACACTTTGCCAATTGACGAGGCTTAATGGCATTGTGACTGTTACGCTTCCGCGAACGAGTCTTCGATTGCCTTCTCTTAGGTACAGCCATGACACTTCTTCCAAACGCAAACTTTGATCAGATACCAGTTTTCGAACACTTAATCGCCAATATCATGTGATCGCCACGATACCAAAACAGGCTCAACAGACTTTGTCAAAACGACAAATCATGTTTTCCCTGTCAACTCGTCAAAGCGATTCGACGAGTTCCTTCGCAGCGAGGTATTGCTTTCGACACGGAGCACTTCAATCAGCAGGCTATTCCCGGGGAATTCTGACCGCGACTCGATACCAGCCCCTTTCGCCCATCGCCAGCGATGCTACATCAACAAACGACCGGCAAAAGTCGCCCATAAGTAGAGAAGTTGACAAATGTGCAGGAGTTCACAATGCGAATCGGGCATCGTGTCAAAGAGCAGGTTCGATGTCAAGAAGGAGTGCCGTTTTGGCCTCGGAATTCGCCCGAGCGACACAAGAACACTCAAAACTCTCCCATTCAGCTTCTCAAAGCACCACCAACCCTGAACAAGAGCGATACGTGCATCACAGAAAATACGATGATGGCAATTGCCGCAGCCAAAATCGGCGCCAACATCACCAATCCCAACACTGGTGCCACAAATCGAGCCAACAACGGTGCTGAAAACGAACACACGAAGATCAGAACGAGGCAACTTGGGATGCCAATCAGAATTATCATCGCCTGCCGAGCCAGATCGTATCGTTTTACGTATTCTGAGGCCTTCTTCAGGAAGAGCTCAAAACAGATCAAATGCCCTAACCCGCTGAACAACCCGATCATCGCAAATAACAACTGGTTGCTCGAAGGACCCTGGCGGAAAGGCGCAGGGCGAAATGGATTACTCGCCCCTTGATCTGCCAAAGCCTGAATCACAGAAAACAACACCTGCACCGCCAGACAACCGATCGCCGCGATAATCAGACCCTTCGCCCCACTCCGCTGCGGAATCGCAATGCACATGCATTCCCCAACCAACACCACGATGGCCCCAATAAACATCGCAATCGCCGCCAACCCAATCAGAACCAGAAGCCCCGAAGAACCAGCCCCGCCGCCTCTCTCCATAGCTGCAGCAATAAAGCTGCCCGCAAAAACAAAGACAACCAAGAGAAAAATCGAAACTGTCGCCCACCCCTGAATCAACAAACCCAGACCTGCCAACTTTCGCGAGGCAATATCAGACGGCCCCCCGGAACGTCCTGACGATGATGCAGAACCAGCTTTAGGTGGAGCAAACGGATTTGACTCAAAATAGTCTGTGCCATCGTCCTCATAACTTCCATAGCCCGAATCATAATCCTCGACGTCTTCGTCCTGCTCCGCAGGTCTTGCTCGCCTCCGCGGCTTCCCGCTCGAAGAACTCCTCACGGAGCCACCTCGATCACTGCTCTGCGATTCACGCACTCCATCACTTCGGCCGCCTTTCCCACGTGACGACGCCTCCTTCGCGGCAGGCTTTGTGACCGAAGGCTCTGAACCTCCTGTCGATGCCGTAGAGGAATCCCCTGAACCGCGAGACTCCGAACTTATCGCTCGTGCTCTTCTGATCACAGAACTGCTGGTCGGCACTTCTTTCGGCGACGGAGATTTAGTGCCTTCACCTTTCGCAGTATCATCTCGACCACCAGCAACTGCGCTCTGGGAAGCTGCCCCGGCGTGGCTGGGTGATTGCGCCGACGCGACCAGCGGGACCTCAACAACTCCTGAACATGCAGGACAGCGAACACGCTTTCCTGCGGCCGTGTCAGGGACCTTCAATGTCTTGCTGCATTGAGAACATTGAACAATCATTTGGGCACCCAGGTTTGATCAAACGTCCATAACCTTCTGAGACCCCAAAGATTACTCTGACCCCAACCGTCAGAAAAGCGAATGTACCGGACCCCGTCAAGCTGTCGCAGGATTTATCAACGATCGGCGAAACCCAGCCTCGCTCAGGCTCCACATCAGAGTACAGCCCCAGCCCGACCGTTAAGGGCCTGAATCCTGTCGGCAATCTGCTCTGGCGTCTCCAGACCTGTCATCGCAAGCGGACAGCATTCTTCCAGATTGCGAAACCAGGTATGCTGGCGTTTCGCGAATTGCCGGGTCGAGATTTTGATTTGCTCCACAGCAGCCTCAAGGGTCAACTGCCCGTTCAGATAACCAATCAATTCGCGATAGCCCAACGCCTGGCAGGCGGTGCGCGATGGAGGCGGCTGCAACTTCATCAGCTCACGAGTCTCCTCAAGCCAGCCATCAGACATCATCTGATCAACCCGAAGATCAATTCGGGCTCGCAACCACTCACGCGGAGGCTCCAGCCATGCGACGACACGGGGGCGGTCGACCACTGAAAGAGGGCTGTGCTGCTGATCCTCGGAGATTGGTCGCCCTGTCAGCTCATAGACTTCCAGCGCCCGAATAATCCTTCGCATATCATTTAAATGCAGCCGTTCCGCCGTGACCGGATCGCAGGCCGCCAGCTTGTCGTGCAGCCATTGCGGACCATTCTTAATCGCCAATTGCTCCATGGACTCGCGAAAGCTCCAGTCGGGTTCAGGCCCTTCAAAGAGCCCTCTCAGGATTGATCGCAAATAAAGCCCGGTCCCTCCCACGAACAGAGGAACTCGTTGACGCCCGATGATTTCCGTGGCGATCCCGGCAGCATGCTTCACAAACTCGGCCACACTATATTCTTCGTGAGGCTCTGCGATATCAATCAAGTGATGGGCCACCTTCTGCAGATCCTGCTTCGAAGGCTTCGCCGTTCCGATATCCATCCGTCGATAAATGGCCATGGAATCGAGCGATATAATCTCGGCGTTCAGGCGATCCGCCAGAATTATGGACGTAGCCGACTTTCCGCATGCCGTAGGTCCAGCAAGAAACCAGCATAGCCGAAGAACCGAAGAGGGAAGTTTCATGAACTTTGCCGGGCGTCTGGTTGAATTTCCGGCTCGACGAATCTCGGCGAACCTTTGGCTTCTGCAGTTGAACGTTGGATAGGACGACGATATGCTGCCCCGTTTCCGAAAAACAGCGGGGCAGGCTCTGCGCGCTGTATTTTGCAGAAATTTTAGCCTAAGACTATAGCTTTGCTGGGTTTACGGCTTTTCTATCACTGTCTGAAACACAGCGGTGAATGCAGGCAATTGACGCTGAGACCACAAAAAGTCTCCGGTCGTTGGTTGGTTTCGGTCGAAATTGAGGCATTGAAATTCTGTATGCCCCACTGTATCGGCAGAATCTGCTGAAGGTCAGCGGGGTTCGAAAATAGGTGTTTGTTCGGTTCTTGATTCAGGGTGGTCACAGATGTCGGAAGATCTTCTGGTGAAGGCGGAACGCCGGTCTAAGCTCGGTACAGTCGACTCAAAGCGCCTTCGGGCGTCCGGGCGTGTACCAGGCAACATTTATGGCTTGGGCCGACCGGGTGAATCTGTGTCGATTTGCGGCGAAACGATTGAAAAGCTCGTCGCCACACGCTCATCGGTGGTCGACGTCGAACTGGATGGTAAGGTCGACAAAGCTGTGGTTCAGGAGTTGCAATGGGATGTCTTCAGTACATCCATTCAGCACATCGATCTGCGTCTCGTGGATCCAGCGGGTCGTACTACGGCTCATGTAGCTCTGGAGTTGCGCGGTGACCCGGTAGGCCTCAAGGACGGCGGCGCTATTCGCCAGCACCTGAAAAAGGTGGCCATCGACTGTCCAGACTACCGCGTTCCAAAGTCTATTGTGGTTCGTATCGGCGGTTTGAAAATCGGTGATGCAGTAAAGGCTTCGGATCTACTGTTGCCGGAACACGCTCACCTTGTCACTGCTGCTGACGACGTTGTTGTTGAGCTTTACGATCCTCGTAAAGCTGTCTGACCGTTATAGGCCTTTGTCTTTTCCGGCACCCTGTACGGGGCTGCTGATTTGATGGGGTTGAACTTGTAATGAAATTGGTGGTTGGTCTCGGGAATCCAGGTTCGCAGTATTCCGGAACTCGCCACAACGTTGGGTTTGATGTCATTTCCGAACTGTCTCTGCGTTGGCAGTGCCAGAAACCTCAGCTGAAGTTTGATGCGGAGATTCGAGAAGCCTTTCCATCCTCTGGGAAGGTACTCCTTGCAAATCCGATGACTTATATGAATCTCAGCGGGAAGTCTGTTCAGCAGATTACTCGCTTCTATCAAATCGCGTCAGAGGACGTGGTTGTTATTTGTGATGATATAAATCTTCCGCTGGGCGCCGTTCGGTGGCGTCCCGGTGGTTCTTCTGGTGGTCAAAAAGGACTAGCAGATATTCTGCAACGTCTGGGAACAGATCAGGTTCCTCGACTCCGATTGGGAGTCGGAAGACCTCCGGGACAGATGGAGGCTTCAACTTGGGTTCTAGCCCGATTTCGATCGGAGGAACGCAGCGAAGCTGAATTGATGACGAAAGTGGCCGCTGATTCGGTTGTATGCTGGGTTGCGGACGGTTTGGTCACAGTAATGAACAAGTTTAATAAATCAGGTTCTTAGTAGACTCTTTAAGTTCGGTGCTCGGTTTTTCCGGGTATCAAGTAGGTTCTTTTTGCTCGGATGCCTGCATTCGAGCCTGCCCCAGAGGGAGCATCAGTTCCGTGTCAGTCGTAGCAGAAAAACCGGTGCGAGAGCATCTTTATGAAGGCATGTTCCTGGTCGACAGTGGCAAATTTGCTATGGATCCGGACGGTGTCACCAATGATATCCTGGCGATCCTGAAGCGAGCCGGGGCGACGGTTGTCGCGCACCGTCCATGGCAGGATGGAAAGCTGGCCTACGAAATCAACGGAATGAAGAAAGGCCTGCATTACATCGTGTGCTTCACGATGCCCGGCTCCGGCATGAAGACACTGATTCGTCAGTGCCAGCTCAGCGAAACAGTCGTGCGTCAAATGGTCATCAATCACCCACAAAGCATCTTTGATGCAACGGTGGCTTCAATCAGTGGCACGGCAGTTCCTCAGGTTGCCGATGGTGGTCCTGCTGAACCGACGGTTGATGCTCTGGAAGACTAAGTTCGCTGCAGTTTGTTCTGTGTCCGGGAAGCGAGTCCGAGTCGGAGTATCTCATGGCCTCATTCAACAAAGTTATTCTTCTCGGCAATCTGACTCGTGATCCGGAAGTGCGGTACACCACTGGCGGTTCAGCGGTCTGCGATATCACGCTGGCTGTGAATTATCAGTGGACAGACAAACGATCCAACGAACGGAAAGAAGAAGTCTCTTTTATTGATGTGACTCTTTGGGGTCGCACAGCGGAGATCGCCGGTGAATATCTTGGAAAAGGTCGACCTGTTTTGATTGAAGGCCGACTTCAACAAGACAAGTGGGACGACAAGGAAACTGGTCAGAAACGTTCGAAGCTGAAAGTGGTAGCAGATGCCATGCAGCTTTTAGGCGGCAAAGCAGAGGGCGGTAGTAGTGGTGGTGGCAATGCCGCTCCAAGAAGCAACCCTGGACGACCTGCCGCCGCGCCAGCTCGAAGTAATGATGGCTACGGTGATTCAGATTCCGGACGAACTCCGGATCAGACTTTCTATGACGACATGCCGCCCTCCGGCGGTGACGACGTTCCGTTCTAGGAAGTCGTTAGAACCTCAATTGATACGATTTTAATTCGACAGTGATCATGTTTTGATTGGCCGCAAAAGAGTCCGATTTGACTCGCTGCTGATCAGGAATGGTGAAAAAGGAACCCGGCTCGATGGCTAGCACAGTTCAACCCAGTTCACGAAACGTGGAAGTCCTGCTCGTCCACGACGTTGAAAACCTCGGCCAACGGGGCGAAATCGTCAAAGTGAAGCCAGGCTACGCTCGCAATTATTTGTTGCCGCAGGGCAAAGCCACTGTGGCAACTCTGCAGAACAAGCGGATGGTCGAGAAGCACAAAGAGAAACTGGCCGCGATCGAAGTTGGACGCGTGAAGCAGTACCAGCGAGTGGCCGATGCCGTCAGCAAGTACAGCGCAACAATCGAAGCTCATGCGACTGCTGATAATCATCTTTACGGCTCCGTTGTCGCTCGTGATATCAGCGAAGCCCTGAAGGCTGCGGGACATCCGGTTGAAGCCGAGCATGTTCGACTTGATGGGCCGATTAAAGAACTGGGCATGTACACCGTGAAGCTGAAGTTTCACGAAAAGGTCAATGCCGAAGTCAAAGTCTGGGTTGTGCCATCAGCAACCAGCGGCTAATCAATTTTGTTGTCTCGCTGTGCGAGTTCCTCATAGTTCTCGCACTGCTCAAACACACTGAATCCTCAGGCATTCATTTGCCTGAGGATTTTTTCTCGAACTGGCTTGAGTATCTCCACCAGCACGGCCCTGTCTCCGGCCCCGTGATGATGTGAAGCCGCCTTCGAACATT
The DNA here is from genome assembly GCA_026400835.1 of Planctomycetales bacterium. Taxonomy (GTDB): domain Bacteria; phylum Planctomycetota; class Planctomycetia; order Planctomycetales; family Planctomycetaceae; genus SXXK01. Next base: position 13,372 of record JAPLOA010000065.1, read on the forward strand.
CAATTCGGGACGTTCCCAATGGCTGACGACAAGTTGCGACTTCCACCGCAGAATCTGGATGCAGAACGCGGTGTTCTCGGCAGTATTCTGCTGATGAACGAAGCCATTGATGAAGTTGGCGAATCTCTGAAGGCCGAACACTTCTATAGTGACGCCCACCAGAAGATCTATGCTGCCATTCAGCGGCTCTACGAAAACGGCGTACGCGGCATCGATGCGATCACTTTGGCCGAAGAATTGATCCGACGAGGAGACTTCGAATCGGTCGGGGGTGCGGCCTACCTTGCTGATGTTCTGGAAGCCGTCCCCCATGCGGCTCACGTAAGATATTACTCGAATATCGTACGCGAAAAGTGGATGCAACGTAGTTTGATTTATGCATGCACCGATATCCTCAGCGAATGCTACGACGCCACAGAAGATGTCGAGGGGCTGCTGCAAAGCGCTGAGCGGCGCGTGTTCAGTATTCTGGAAGAACAAGGCAACACCGCCAGTATCGCCATGAGCGATATCCTGATGGAGACGTTCAATCGCATCGACGAGCGTCTGCAGAAGGTCGGTGACGTCACGGGAATCACGACCGGATTTGCCGATCTGGATCATCAGACGACCGGCTTTCAGCCAACCGAACTCATCATTCTTGCGGCTCGTCCGAGTATGGGAAAGACGGCCCTCGTCTGTAACATGGCCGAGGCTATGGCCCGAAAGTCGGGTAAGAGCATTCTCCTGTTCAGTCTGGAACAGTCGAATCTTGAACTGGCCGAACGTTTCCTCGCGATCACCGCGCGAATCAATGGCCACGATCTGCGGGCCGGAAACCTGACGGAAGCTCAGCACGACCTTCTTGTAAGAGCTTCGGACGATCTGGCTCGCCTGCCGCTTTTCATCGACGACAAGCCAGGGCGTACCATGACGCAAGTCGCCGCCCTCGCCCGCCGACTGCATCGTAAGGCTCCGTTGGGCGCGATCATTATTGACTACCTGCAGCTCATTGAGCCTGATGAAAAGAACGCTCCACGCGAACAGCAGATCGCACAGATCTCACGTCGTCTGAAGTTTTTGGCGAAGGAACTGCGAGTCCCCGTCATCGCACTGGCTCAGTTGAATCGCGGGGTTGAACTTCGCGAAGACAAACGGCCTCGCCTTGCGGACCTTCGTGAGAGCGGTGCTATCGAACAGGATGCGGACATGGTGATGTTTCTGCATCGCCCCGATGCGTATGATCCGGAAGATCGTCCTGGCGAAGCCGAGATTGTTGTGGCCAAACACCGCAGCGGACCCACAGGCATCATCAGACTGACGTGGCGAAAAGAATACATGCGGTTCGAAAACTACAGCCCGATGGCCGACAACGACTTCAATCTGTAGTCATAAAACAGCATAGCTGACCCATGCCAATTGGTACGCGAAGGCCTGTGATAAATCTGTATGAAGTGAGCCTGCTCGGGTTACTTCCGAATTTTTCCCGCATCTTCCAGCAACATCCGAATCACGTCGGCGCTGGAGTAGCGAAACTGAAAGCCTGTTTCATCAACAAGCCGCTTAGACGACACGACCCAGGGATAGCGTATAAAGCTCCATAGAGGCGCGGGAAATCGAAAGATCGGAAGTCGCAATGCCCACCAACATGTCGTGACAAGTCGGCACAGCCAGTAGGGAACAGGAACAGCAAGTCGGCCGCTCATCTTTCCCAGTTCTTTCATGGTGACCGTATCCGGCGGGCCCACGTTGAATGGTCCGCGAGCTTCCGCTTTCAGGATCGCCAGTGTCGCCTGAGTGACATCTTCGAGATGAACAAATTGCATCTGAGGATCATCACCACCCGGCAATGTCAGAACCGGCGGAACCGTAAACAGCGGGATCATGAAATTGCTGACACCCGGACCGTAGATGATGCTTGGGCGTGCCCAACTCACGATCAGTTCCGAATGAGTAGAGGAAAACTCCGCGAGTAATCGTTCGACCTCGACCTTGTCGGCCGCATAGCGGTAGTCCGTTCGAGCCCTCAACGGTTGCTCTTCCATCATCGGCACAGGGTTATCCGGCCAAGCCCCATAAGCCGTGGCACTCGAGGCCACAAAAAGCCGCCGCGCTTTGGATTGGGAGACGGCCGCCAGGAGATTCCTGGTGCCCTCAACATTAATCTGATGCATCCGCCCATCGTCGCGCATGGGATTTACCACAAAGGCCAGATGAAGAATTGTATCAGGGTCAAACTGCTGTATGTGCTCGGAAAGCTTTGAGCTCGTAATATCACAATTTTCAAATCGATCGGGAGCATCGCTTCGTGGCGCGACGACGTCCAGGCCAAGGATCTGAGCCGCCGGCCAGACAGCACGAATCGCGTTAACCAGCGATCGACCATAAAAGCCGGAACTGCCCGTGATAAGAATTCGCTCAGGATTCATCGTGATGACTGGGTGAACAACTGGAGTCCGGGTTTCGGAAATGGACAGGGGCGGGATTGTAGCCCCTGCCCTGCCCCACGTCCAAAGAGCGATCCCCGGTCCCCATCAATCAACTATTCGTCGATTCCTGTGAGCAGCATGATCAGTTGTAATTCACTTGACGAAGACTTCTCTGACGTTCGCTCACTGAGCGATGAAACAAGAGTCGGGCGTCCAACACGGAGTCTGCAGGTTCCTTCTGCAGCTTCTTTTGCCAGCGAGTAACGATCAATCTTCCCGGCATTCGCGGCGTCCTGCCCTTTGTCGTCGCGACTCGTGACGAACGTTCGAAAAGTAACGTCCGCCTGATCGGTCGATTTGCCATCCTTCGCGACGGAATACTCAGGCACCGCCTGAACTGTCGCTTCAAGCATCAGTCCCAGAAAGAGCGTCCTGACAATTGGCTGGTCACCGGTCACTCCTTCCCCAACCACAGGAACTGATCCCGAGATCACAGGAACGTGATTCCCGGAGGCGACATGATTGGTGAGACGCTCTCGGCAAATCAAGGTACCGTGATGACCCGATTTAGCTTCCTGCAGCGTCGTGAGTTGTTGCCGAACGTCTTCAACCTCGGACTCTCCTGCAATCATCTGTTCTATGTTTCCACGATCTGCCATATCCACGGGAATCCACCATGCTTCGAGGCGATAGGTTTGATTTCCGACAACGGACGATGTCAGTTCCTTCAGAAACTTTGCGATTTCCGCATGCACCTTTTCTGTCTGGCGGATCATCAGGGAATGGCCAAGATCGTCTATCAGACTTAGGCCGTCTTCGCTTTCCCAGGACTCATCGGCAAGCGCATATTGGATGAGATCAACGATTGATGGGCCACCTAAATCTTCCAAACTGCTTTTTAGGCTCGGTTCATGGTCGTCATATCCGCCGCCAACAAATCCACCTCCACCCATCTGGACCGGTTCAGCCGGTACATTAAAGAACCCGCCACCACCGCCTCCCATCTGTCCTCCGCCGCCACCCACTCCGCCTTGTCCGCCAGCAAGGCCCATGTCGCCCCCTGTGACCTGAACGGAGCCAACATTGAATCGGTGATGCTGGCGAGGCGTAACCAGTGGAGTAATGTCGTAGAACTTAACAACCAGCGGTTGAATGGCGTCCGCCACAGCGGCCTCCTGAGCAGAACACGGCGCAGAAGACGCCAACATCCCGGACATCAATAACAATAAACCCAACAATCTGACCATGGTTTTCTCCTTCGAAAAATGAGTATCAAATTCACACCCCTTCGGGAGATTTCGTCAGCAAAGCAAAAGACCACAAGTGACTCGCTACGCTGACAAAATGTCCCTGCGACTATTGCGATCCTGAACCCGCCCCTGTTGCCGTTTTAAGCTGTATCACAGCGGTCTGAATTACGGCATAACGTTCCGGATTCTTCTTCAGACGAGCCAGAAAACCCATCGCCGTTTCCGAACCATTCCACATCAGGATGGCCACAGGCTCCCAACGATGTGGAAAGTTCTGACAGAGCAATTCCGTTCGTCTGAAAGTGGGTTCGTCGACTCTTCTGCCCAGTGATTGAATCGCGGCAATGCGGTCATCAATGACTGGTGCATCAAGCTCAGCAAACAGCAGGTCGACAAGCTCCGGAGATAACTCATCAACGACCTGCAAACAAAGATCTCGGCAATCGGGGGTTCGCACCAAATGCAGCCAGATGAAAGCCGCCTGAGGTGTCTTTCGATGAGCCAGCTCAATCAGCAGTTCCTTGCGAGTTGCCACATCCCCGCCCCGAACAACCAGCGCCGCAAGCATTTGCTCACTGGAAACTCGTTTCACGGATTGCACGGCATTGGTTCGCAAATCCGGCTTCTCAGCAATCTCTAACAACAGCGGCACAGTGCCGTCAGAACCAACAAAACCCATCGCCGCGATTGCAGCCGTCTGCCTCTGTCCGGTCGCGGTTCGAACAATCTCTTTCAGGAGATATTCGAACTGAGCTTTCCGCGGCAGCAATGTTTGGCAACAGGTCTCTGCCTTCTGCCCTTCTTCAAGGCACGCAAGCACAGAATCCAGCTGTTGCTTCATCTTGTCCCGCTGACTCAATCGCTTATGCTTTGCACTGACGGGATCCGCAGACGGTGTCAGCTTTCCTGACTGATTATTCGCAAGCGCCTCTTTCGAAGTATCGCTCATGAAAGGAGTAACAGATTTCTTGTCTTCTGTATCGCCTGACGGAGCCATTTGTTCCGGCAATAGCGTGGTCTCAGTAACCTTCGTTGGATTCAACTCCTGGGGCTTAGCAACAATGTCGTTCTGTCGGTCTGACGGCGTCGTCCAACGCCCTGCGAGGAATGCGAGAATCATCCCGGCAATCGATACGCAAATGACCAACCATCGCTTTGGCTGCTGACTTTTGACCTCAATCAAAGGCTTGACCGTCGTTGCCAAATTCTCACCAGACTCCTGCATCGCAGTCGTAGTCAGGGCCGAGAGTCGCATTAGCGTTTCAGCATCAGCTTCAGGCCATTTCGCTTCGGACAACAAGAGATCGAGTTCCGCGTCGAGATCACCTTCGGGAAGATCGGACTGCTTAAACGAATCAGCATTCATTGGTCAACTCCGGTCTTCATCAGCGTTCCCAATGTTTTTCTCAACTGTTGTCTCGCAGCAGTAAGATTCGAATACACATTTTGAATCGTCAGACCGAGCAGCTCAGCAACGTCTTGTGGTGACATCTGCTCGTAAGTGACAAACACCAGAACCTCACGCTGCCGCTCCGGAAGTCGCGACACATGCTGTGCAATCAGTTCAGATCTCGCCTGTTGCTCATTCTTTTCATCTGTTGTATCGCTGGGAGCCATGGGCTCTTCCAGCAATGTTTCCACTGACGGTTTCGATGTCACCCATGTGCGAAACACATTCACGATAATTCGGTTGAGCCATGTCCGGAAAGTACATTCGCCGCGAAACGTCTCTCGGGCCCAAGCCGCCCGTAACAGCGACTCCTGAAGAATATCCTCAGCATCGTGAACATTTCCGGTCAGCTTCACCGCAAGTCTGAGCGCATTCGGGAGCTGGGATTGGAATAGATTCTCCCAGTCTTTGTTTGCTTCAGACATTCGGCCTTGCCTTTGCTGACTCTTCTACCTCTTCTACTTAGACAGACCAGCTCGGGACGAAAAACTCAAAAACAAAATCGCCGATCTCAGAGGTTTTTCTGAAACGCGTTTTCTTGTTGAATACCGGCCAGATTTCCGCCGCCACGTGCAGAAGTTTGGCAGATTCGTTAGACAAATCCGGCTGCCACTGGCCTCCTGCTGCTGCGATAATCCCATCGCGCAGGTATTCTGCCTTTACGAATTTCGGCCGTGTTGGTGAGTGACGATAAAGCAGCTGACTGGTCAGCATTTTGAGACGTTCAATAAGTTAACGGCTGGAACGTGTTCGCTGCCGATCATCGTGATCTCAAGGACCCTCTTCGATGATTCGAAGTCTTTCAATATCTGCGTTTGTCGCGATCTTCGCCCTGATCACGCCGACATTTGGTCAGGAATCCCGCCTGTTGTCGCCTCAGGAAACGGCGACTGAAATTGACCGGCTATTTGCCGAATCGTGGCAGAAACAGTCTGTGGAACCTGCTCCGGAAGCCACCGACGAAGAATATGTGCGAAGGCTCTATCTGGATCTGGCTGGCAGAATCCCGGCCGCCGCAGAGACTCGCGAGTTCCTTGAGAATGCGTCACCCCAGAAACGCACGGAACTGGTGGAGTCTTTGCTGGACGGCCCCGCATTCGTACGCCATTTCACCATCATCTGGCGAAATGCACTGATCCCACAGGCCTTTAACGATTTGCAGACGCGAGGTCTTGTTCCGGGTTTCGAAGCCTGGCTGTGGAAACACTTTTCGGAGGAGACTCCGTACGATCGGATGGTCCACGAACTGATTACAACCCCGATCGATTTCGGTGACAATGCAGGCAACGTTCTCAACGCCGCCAGCAGTCCCAGCGCCTTCTTTATTGTTCGCCAACTGCAACCAGAAAACCTGGCCACCGGAACCTCTCGCGCGTTCCTTGGGGTTCGCCTGGATTGTGCTCAATGTCACGATCACCCTTTTGACAAGTGGAAGCGTAATCAGTTCTGGAGCATGGCGGCCTTCTATTCCGGCTTTCAACGCCCCGAAGGCGTTGATCCGGAGAATGCGTTGATGATGCCCATGAATGAAGTCAAAGGGTCGCGATCAATCAAAGTTCCTTCCACGGGCGATGTCGTTCCGGCGATGTTTCTGACCGGCACGGAACCCGAATGGACCGAAGAATCGGTACCTCGACAGATGCTGGCCAATTGGGTCACATCGAAAGACAATCCGTGGTTTGCAAAGATGGCAGCGAATCGACTTTGGGCTCAGTTTCTGGGTCAGGGAATTGTCCAGCCGGTCGATGACTTTTCGGATAATAACCCGCCGTCTCATCCGGAGGTGCTCGACTTGCTGGCCGAACAGTTTGCGGCTCATGACTTTGACCTGAAGTATCTGGTTCGCACAATCACGGCCACTCGAGTTTATCAAACAACCAGTCGCCAGACTCATGCCAGCCAGGCTGATCCCAATCAGTTTGCTCGCATGGCACTGCGCGGACTGACACCCGAGCAGTTCTTTGACAGTCTGGCCGAGGCCACCGGATACTATCAGCCGTTTCGAACGGACAATCCGTTCGTCATCGATGCCGATTCTCCACGCGGTCGATTTCTGGAATTGTTTCGCGACGAAAATGAATCACCGCTGATGAAGGAGACAACAATCCTGCAGGCTCTGGCGATGATGAACGGCGATTTTGTCGACAACGCCACGACGCTGGACAATAGTCAGACACTTCGAGCTGTCGTCGACTTTCCTCTAATGTCCAACGACGAGCGCCTGGAGACATTATTCATCGCAGCTCTCAGTCGTCGTCCCACGGAAGGCGAGAAAGCCAGCTTTGGAAAATACATCACAGATGGCGGTACATCCGGAAACGCCAAAGAAGCATTCGCCGATATCTTCTGGGCTCTGTTGAACAGTAGCGAATTTCTGTTGAATCATTGAGTCTCAGATAAACCGGAACATGATGCAGACAGTCGATTCAATCGTTTAACGGCAAGCCACAGGCGGCGGCGCCCGATTTCGCCTACGCCTGCGGCTCGCCGTTAAACGAAAACGCTCGAAACGCGAATAGATCAGCAGTCCCACAGCGAGTTGAAAGACCTAAACATGATCAATCGCCGAACCTTTTCAAAGTCTGCCGGGTTGTCACTTATCGGCTCCTCGATGTCCGGATGGCTGCCTCGACTAGCCGCCGAAGTGCAGCAGTCCGGCACCAAAGCACCTCGGTCATGCATCCTGTTATGGATGTCCGGCGGACCAAGCCAGATGGAGACCTTCGATCCCAAGGAGGGTCAGGAGAACGGCGGTCCGACAAAAGCCATCGACACCAGCGTGCCCGGAATTCGCATCGCCGAAAACCTGCCAAAGGTTGCCACCATGATGGAGCATCTGGCGCCGATCCGTTCCATGTCAACAAAAGAAGGCGACCATACTCGAGCAACGTACTACATGCGAACTGGGTATCTTCCGCAGGGTCCGATTCAGTACCCGGCGATGGGTTCATTCCTTGGGAAAGCGCTAATGAAGCCGGAGTGCGATCTGCCCTCATTCATCGCCGTGAATCCGTTTCGAGCCTTCAGCCCGGGGGCATTCGGGCCTGGTTTCCTCGGACCATCGTGGTCTCCGTTAGTTGTTGCGTCAGAGATCGATCAGCAGCAGAACGTTTCGTTTGAAGTGCGAAATCTCAAGCCTGCGGATCGCTTACCAGCGGCTCAGGTCGACTCGCGATTGAGTCTGTTGAGTACTCTGGAGCATTCATTTCTATCAGAACGTCCCGATGGCCCGGGACACAGTCATCTGCAGTCTTATGAGCAGGCCGTTCGCATGATGAAGTCGGAGGCTGTGGCAGCATTTGACCTGGAACAGGAAGAAGCGTCACTCCGAGATGCCTACGGTCGAAATGCGTTTGGACAGGGTTGCTTGCTGGCTCGTCGTCTTGTCGAACGAGGCGTATCGTTTGTCGAGGTTTCACTGAATGGCGTTGACGGACTTGGCGGAGCCGGCTGGGATACTCATCAGGACAACTTCAACGCCGTGAAAGGTCTCTGTGGAATTCTTGACCCTGCGTGGGCCACGCTGATGACCGACCTGAAGCAGCGGGGATTGCTCGAGAATACGCTGGTCGTTTGGATGGGCGAGTTCGGACGAACCCCAAAGATCAACGAGAACACCGGCCGCGACCATTGGCCTGGAAGCTGGAGCACTGTACTCGGCGGAGCCGGTATCAAAGGCGGTCAGGTTTACGGGGCAACTAGTGACGATGGTATGGAAATCAAGGATGGTTTACTGACCGTCCCCAATCTCATGGCCACAATCTGCCGAGCCCTCGCGCTGAATCCGGAATCCACCAACCTCAGCAACATCGGCCGCCCGATTCCTCTGGCCGATCACGGTTCAGCAGCGGTTGAGAGTCTGTTGAGTTGAGTCGTCGCAGCAATTCGCACTGCATTCTGATCGGTAATGGACATGGATGGCGCCGTTCCGTGCAGGTCGATCTGTCTCAGATCGGCAGGCTTGCATGTTACTGGCTGATTTCGGGGTGGGTTGTGGAAGCAGCGTGATAAAGCAATGCTGTGTTACTCCCGACCTGGGGACAGGTCGGGCTACAGAAAATCACACCAGCCGCAGCGTACTGCATGTCTGCTGATACGAAAGCTCGAGATCCAATGAGATCGCGTGATCGTTGTCCAACCAGATCGGCAGGACTGGCAAACGTTGTCCCACAACCATCGGATAGGCCCATGATTCAAACCGCGAACGTGTGGCCAAATTGTGACTTCGACAGGTCACGGCGTAGGTCGCTGGTGGGGAGGGAGCAAATGAAGGATCGGTCTGACAGAAGACGTCCAGCACTTCACAGTACAAATTGAAATGCTTCACAGTTACCAGATCGACAATCGAAACACAGATCTTCTTTTGTAACAAGGCCGCACATTTTGAAACAAACGCCTGGCGAGTCTCCGGACGATCCTTGTTAGCCGGGCTGACAAGCTCAATCGCGGCGACCAATTCTCGACCTCGCTGTTGGTCGAAAATCAGCACTTCGTATTCGTAGATTTCCGTCGGATCCAGTTCAAGGGTCAGCGTAGGCTCCGGCGGTGCCCAGATCGCCGTGGCCGCACCTTGGCCGGATGAACTCACCCCGAATTCAGGTTCGCTTTCAACATCGAACGTGCAGACATCAACTTCGAAGTTCTTGCCAAGATGCACGCGAGGCTCAGCAGTGTAGTGATCCGGCAGTGATCTGCAGAGATCCATAACGATCATCGCAGGCCACATTCCATGAAAACCCTCCCAGGAACCCTTGTTGAAAACTGGCGGTCGAAAATGATCCAGCAGCGGCATAGCGTGTCTCCCTCGCCGCATTGTAACCGTTCCCGCTATTGCCGCGAGCAAATTTCGGCAGCGAGATTCGTGAACCGATTTCGGGCGATCGCACTCAATTCCTTGGATTCAACACTGGCAGAATCCATCTGATGCGGATTTGGTTGACCTGGGGTCACTCACAACCATTTGCCGACATGATTGGACCTGGAACCATCAACTGTATCGATGATATCGAATTCCGCCGCCCGACCTGTCATACTCCGTCTTTCAGTCTGTATAAGGTTTGATTTCAAAGCCGAGAAGTAAACTTGTAACTGAATTGAAATCGCAACGATTTGAATTCAGGCAAAGTCAAAGAGTGATGTATGCAAGACCGTCAGCGCGCCTTCAAGCACCTTCTTCATCTTTTCCTTTTCAGCGGGATTTTCATCGCGGCTGTAATCCCAACACGTGCTGATGAGAACAAAGCAATCTGGGGACTAAAGACTGGCGATCGGTTTGTGGTGAGTGTACTTTCGGTCAAGCATACCGAAGTGACGATCAGTGACCGGCCAGCAACCAGCTCGGATACTCGGGATCGGTACGAGATTGAATACCGGGTTACTCAGGTGCGGAATTCCGGCGACGCAGTCATTGCGGCACAACTCAAAAAGGCCAGTCGTGATGTGGGCGACGAATCGCAGGACTCACTGAAAGCATCCGCGCGTTCCGCCAGAGCACTCGAGGATCTTCGCATCGGATTTGAGATCGATTCCACCGGACAGATTCTGACAGTCACGGCACGAGACAGAGACGCTGTCCTCGCCGCACTTTCGGGACTGGATGTGTCGACTTCTCAACTGCTACGTGATTCCTGCCCCGAAGATGTGATCGCTGCCTGGCTGAGCCGACCTTTCTGGGCCGGGCTGACAGGCCAAGTTGATGATCTTCCGCAAGGTAGTGATCAGAAGGAGAAGCAAAAGTCTCCGCTGACCAGAAAAGATTCCATCGCCATCGGGCCGTTTGGAGTCATGCAGGCCACCTTGGAGCTTCAGCCAAATATAGCCGATGGTGGAGAAGAGTCGATGACTGTGACCGGCCAGGGACGTTATGTTCCCCTGGTCGTGCCGAACAGGGATTCTGTTTCTTCAAAAATTCCATTGCAGAATGTGACGGCGGAACTGGATGAGTACTCTGGAAAAATCCTTCTCTCCAGGGAGAATCCGAAAGACGAAACACCGATGCCTGAAGGTGATCTTCCCGAGTTGCGGCCAGAAGTGATTCCGCCTCAAAAAGGTGTCCATTTTCAGTCGATGGAAGTTAATATTCGGATGCATGGCAGCGGAACTCTCAAAGGCCCAGCGGGGAGCGCGGACCAGAACGTCACCTTTCGCCAAACTCAAATGCAGTCATGGATACTGACCGAACTTACTTTTGCTCGGTCTGAGTATCTTTATGATGTGCCGGTACCGATTCCGGCAGCCCCACGCTAATCGCCTCCTCTCTGCTGTCGGCAAGCGTCCCGGCTGGCACTCTCAGGTTTCCGAAGGCTGAACGTTCGCCTGAAAATGTGGGATTGAGCGGCCAACAACGGTCACTTTGGGTAAGAATTCAGTGTTTCTGGCAACTGCAAAGTCGTTAGCGAATCAGGACACGTCTATGATTCGCCGCAGCGGAATATGTTTGCGGACTTTGCGAATGAATTCTCAAACCTCACTGCAAGAGATCGTAGAACGATCCTCCCTGTTTATCTCCCCCTGAATCGAATTGAAGGACTGTTGTCGTCATGTCTGATCCGTCTCGCGACACTCTGGAAACATTTGAAAACCCGTTTCCTCAGCGCAATTTTGTGATTGAAACAGTGGCTCCGGAGTTTACCTCTGTATGCCCGAAAACTGGCCATCCGGATTTCGGAACGCTGACCATTACGTACATTGCGGACAAGGTCTGCTACGAACTGAAGTCACTGAAACTTTACTTGCAGGAATACCGAAATCATGGTGCGTTTTATGAACGCGTCACAAACATGATTCTGGATGATCTGGTCGCGGTTACTCAGCCACGCTGGATGAAAATTGAAGCCGCCTTTACGCCTCGCGGTGGTATTCGCACGACAGTGATTGTTGAACACGGTACACGACCTTAGGCTCGAACTGATTCAGGAACTGGAGAACATACATGGCCAAGGCATGGGGCGGACGATTTCATCAGGCGACGGATCCGCGGATAGAAGCCTTCACGGAGTCGATCAGCTTTGATAAGCGACTTTACGCTGTCGACATTCGCGGCTCCATGGCCCATGCCACTATGCTTGCTCATGCCGGGCTTATTACAAACCTCGAACGAGATCGCATCTGTGATCATCTTGACCAGATCGGTGAAGAGATTGCGGCTGGACAATTTACTTTCCGGACGGATCTCGAAGACATCCACATGCATATCGAGAACGCGTTGATCACGCGGATCGGTGATGTGGGTCGAAAGCTGCACACGGGTCGAAGCCGCAATGACCAGGTCTCCACGGATCTGAAACTCTATACTCGCGACGCCATCGACGATCTCGACAAGCTGCTTGTCGAAATTCAACAGGCATTTGTCGCTCGTTGTGAGCAGGATGCTGACGTTGTGTTACCCGGGTATACTCATCTTCAGCGCGCTCAACCTGTGCTGGCCGCGCATTACTGGCTGGCTTATGTCGAGAAGTTTCAGCGAGATCGTGAAAGACTGGCGGATTGCCGAAAACGCCTTAACGTTTGTCCGCTGGGAGCGGCAGCATTGGCTGGAACAACATTGCCAATCGATCGCCAACTGACCGCGAAATTATTGGGCTTCGATTCCGTTGCTGCCAATAGTCTCGACGTCAGCAGCGATCGCGATTTCCTGATTGAGTTCGTGTTCTGCCTTTCGCTGGCGGCTGCTCATCTGAGCACATGGGCTGAAGAGTGGATCATCTGGTTCACGACGGAATTCAATTTCCTGAAGCTTCCGGATGCCTACACAACTGGCTCTTCAATCATGCCGCAGAAGCGGAATCCTGATGTTCTGGAGCTGATTCGAGGCCGAACGGCTCGAGTGATGGCGACCGTGCCGCAGTTGCTGATTCTGATCAAGAGTCTTCCTATGGCCTACAACCGAGACCTGCAGGAAGACAAACTGGCGATGTTCTCCGCCTATGATGCACTGCGGGCCTGTCTGGAATTGACGCCATCCATCGTGGCCGGTGCAGAATTGAAGCGAGATCGCATCGAGTCACGACTGGAAGATGGCTTTCTGGACGCCACGGCCCTGATGGAATACCTGATCAAGAAGGGTGTCCCCATGCGAACTGGTCATGAGACTGTCGGAAAGCTGGTGGCACATTGTGAGTCTCGGCAATGCCGGCTCGCAGATCTGTCGCTGGAAGACCTTAAGACGGCCTGCTCGTTGATTGAAGAAGATGTCCGAGGGATTTTGGGGGCTCGGAATGCAATGAAGGCCTTGCAGAGCTATGGGTCGGGCGGCGAAGAATCTGTCGCTGCGAGACTGGCCGAGTGGAAGCAGCGACTGTCCTGACTGGGGAACAGTGCTGAAAAGCTGTCGCCGAAATTGGACATAACTTTGCGGATCAGTGAAAAACTTCACGCAAAATCGCGGTCCGTTCAGACTCCTGCTGTGTTGAGAGAAATGTTGTCGCCCTCCGTCGGCGACTGAATGTACGGACACTGCTGTCAGGGTTGCTTGCCTGACTCGCAATTCCGGGCGTACAGTTCCAGCGGCTGCTCCGGCAACGAATTGAGCCAACCCCGGCGGCACTCCATTGAGGTTTTTGGCCTGTCGTCCGGGTGATAGAGGTCACTCATAGACCAGATTGAGACCTCGAAGGCTCGCGATTCTGGCAGCATTTTTTATTGAATCCGCACTGCGGAGTGCCCGTTTGGTCTCTCAGTCCCTGACAAACCAATACCTTTCTGACCCGGACGTTCAGTTAATGCTGAAAGTCGCTGCGGGTGATAACTCCGCGTTTGAAGAGTTGGTCGTTCGATACCAGGATCGCCTGGTAGGTTTCTTTTTCCATCTGGTGCATGATCGAACTACGGCAGAAGATCTGGCTCAGGAAGCGTTTCTGAGAGTGTTCCGCTCGCGAGAGCGTTATGAAGCCACTGCTCGCTTCTCTACCTGGCTTTTCCGGATTGCCCATAATCTTGCAAGCAACCAAAAACGTGGTGCTGCTCGTCGGCGGGAAATTCCGCTGGCGTCTGGCAATAGTGCTAATGACTTGCCGTCGCTGGGACAGAATCTCGCAGAAAAATCTGCTCTGATGCCGACGAGGCAGCTTGATTCCTCAGAACTGCGAGAGGTCGTACGCATCGCCATTGATGAACTCAGCGAACGACAGCGAACGGCCGTGGTCCTCCACAAGTTTGAAGAAATGAGTTACGAGGAAATCGGCGACGTAATGGGACTTGGACCAGTCGCCGTGAAGTCTCTGATTTCCCGGGCACGTGGAAAACTCAAGGAGGCACTCGAACGGTTCGTCTGAAAACCTACGTTGCTGAATGTTGCACAAACCGAGATCGAACTGCTGAATTGCACTTCGGCGATGTCGAAAAAATCCATTATGCTGTTGTTCCCTGATTGTTCCCTGCTCTGACCACAAAGCTGACAGAAATGTCCCATCCCACCGACACGGAGATTTTCGATGAGCCTGAGGAGGCTAATGATCCTCAGCTTACGGAACTTGTTGCGTATCTGGATGGCGAACTTAACGAAGAAGCAAGCAATCGCCTTGAACGACAACTTGCCGAGAATCCGCCGCTGCGAGGATATGCCGAGACTCTGGATCGCACATGGCAGTTGCTGGATACACTGGGCGAAGCGACAGCAAGTGGGGAGTTTACTCAGAAAACTCTCGCGTCACTCTCAGCCATTTCTCATGAAGAGTTTGTCGATCAGAGGCCGTCATCGAAACGGGGTACTGATTGGGTTCGCAGGATCCCGGTGGCAAGGATCGTGCTGTGGACGTTGGCCGGCTTCCTTGGCAGTTCGGTCGGTCTTCTTCTCGGACGTTCCAGTCAGTCTTCGAAGGCAGACTCAGAAGACGTGCAGTTACTGCAACAATTGGATTTACTGCTGCAGTTTCCTCGCCTTCACGCGGCAAGAAGCGCCACGTTTCTTGAGCAGGTTACGGCGATCGATCATGACTCATCGGAGGCCGGCTCGGATGCGGTACCCGCAAAAGGAGATCGCAAGCCATGAGTCTCGTGCGAACAATTCAGGTAGTGTTACTTCCTATAACTTGCCTGCTCTTTGGTGGCTGCCTGTCGATCTTCATGTGGGGGCGAAGCAGCGATGAGCAAGCTTATCTGAGCAAGCAACTTCAGGAGTTTCAAAGCCTCGAGACAGAACAGAAAGATAACGTTCGAAAAAGCTACGCGCTGCTGAAGTCCATGCCTGCTCGAAAGCAGACAGAAATCGAACAGATTCATCAGCAGACGCGGGCGAATCCCGAATTACTGCAGACGATGAATCGTTATTTTGAATGGTGGTCCTCGCTGTCACAGGCCGAATGGGACAGCTTTGAAGAACTGAGTGCAGAAGAGCGTCTGGCATTCGTGAAATCTCGCTGGAGAAAATCAACCGAAGCCACACCTGAAGAGATTGTTGTTGAGTTTACCGGCCCTTCATCAGTGCGTATGCCGACGTTGCGATTGAGCTTTGCTGACTTCTGGTCGATCATCTCTGAAACTGTTCCCAACGAGGATCGCGATGACGCTCTGCGTAAAGAACTGGAGCAACTCAAGTCTGATAAACATCGCTCACTATTGTTGACACTCTCGATTTTTGAGCGATTCAGCGACCCGAATCAGCGACGCGAGCTTGAGCAACCGGGTGAGCTCATGAAAGCAGCAATGCTCAGACATATTGATGACGAAGCGTGGCTGGCCAGGTTCCGGTCTATGGTTCACGATCTTGATCGAAAACCATTCGCCAGAGCCTGGATGTTTATGACGGCTTCGTCTGTGCTCGACAGGGCAACAATTGTTCTTGGCGATGATCTGCGAAAACAATTCCCTGTAACATCAGAGCAGATTGTCGAGGCATTTGAATCACTCCCCGACAGAACGGATGCAGACAAATCGTTTCAACGAGCATTGATGACAATGCCCTCGGACGAAGCGAGAAAGCGTCTGGAACTGTTGGCCCAAACGACTCGTAACCAGTCACCAGAACAGCAGTTGGTGAATCGATACAATAAATTCATTCGAGATCGACAACTCTTTTTGCGGAGGCAATTCGGCTTCGGAGGTCCTGGCATCGGACCACCACCTGTCTCCGGACAAGGTCCGGGACCAGATAGATCTCGCGAAGGAGACGGACTACTTCGTCGAGATCCAGGACGCCGTCCGGAATAGTAGACAGCAACATCTCTCAGAATCCCCTGGATGGCTGTCTGTTCACGCACCGCGAACTATTACCTCAAGTGTCAGACTTTGACAAAAGTCCTGAAGCGAATCACTGGACTTGTCCCCGCTGATTTCCGATTCTGATCACTCCCCAGGGCCGCTCAAACGCAGACTCAGTCGTACAGGTTCGGGCATCAGAATTCTTTTTCGATCAGGAGATGGAAGCGATGGGCATCGCAGGCTGGCTCGTCATTGCCTTCTATGCAGGTCTGATGATCGGAGTGGGCGTCTGGTATTCTCGCAAGAATCAAACTGCGGACGACTATCTGCTCGGCGGGCGTCGCATGTCGCCAATTGCGGTCGGGCTCTCCCTTTTTGCAACACTTGTCAGTACGCTTTCGTATCTGGGTGGCCCGGGAGAAATGATTGCTCACGGGCCGATGATGATGACTCAGAGTGCCGCTCATCCGCTGGTCTTTTTGATCGTCGGCTTTGGCTTAATTCCGCTGCTGATGCGACAACCCGTTACCAGTGCCTACGAGATTCTGGAAGCAAAACTGGGGACGAGTATCCGACTGGCAGGTGCTTCAGTTTTTCTCTTATTGCGGCTGGGATGGATGTCGACCATCCTGTTCGCAACCAGTCAGAGTGTTCTGGTCCCGCTGCTGGGGCTGGATGTCTCATGGACCCCATGGCTTTGTATCTTTCTGGGAATTCTGACAGCGATCTATTCCTCCACCGGCGGCATGCGCGCCGTCGTCATGACCGACGCCATTCAGTCCATCACCATGCTGGCCGGGGCAATCGTGACCCTGGCGGTCATTACTGTTCGCATGGGAGGTGTCAGCGCGTGGTGGCCAAAGTCCTGGCCTCAACACTGGCAGACGCCCAACTGGGGTTTTGATCCCGATGCCCGAGTGTCATTCGGAATGCTATTCGTCTCGACAACTCTCTGGTATGTCTGCACAAATGGCTCAGACCAGATGTCGATTCAGCGTTTCCTGGCGACTCGTGATGCCAAAGCCGCACGACGTACACTGGCCGTTTCTCAAATCACTGATGTTTCGGTTTCAGTACTGTTGTCGATCACCGGGCTGGCGATTCTTGGCTTCTATCAGGCACATCCGCCACAGCTTGAAGCCAATGTCACAATTGTTGATATCGGAGACCAGCTGTTTCCGAAGTTCATTATGTCAGAAATGCCCGACCTTCTGGCTGGATTAGTCCTCGCGGCAATTCTCTCTGCAGCACTGTCCAGCCTTTCCTCGGGTGTTAACTCCGCCTGTGCAGTGGTTGAAAAAGACTTTCTTTCAAGACATAAGGCAGGGACCACGCCTGAGACCACATCGTTGCGACGTCTGGTGCTGCTGACATGGATCATTGCAGCAGTGTCAGTAGGACTCAGCCTTGTCAACACGCTCATTCAAGGAAACATCATCGAACGATGTTACAAAGTCGTCAATCTGCTGACGGCTCCTCTGTTCGTGCTGTTCTTTTTGGCTCTGTTTGTTCGCTGGTCAAACGGATTCGGAGCCTGGTGCGGCCTCATTTCCAGCACTCTGGCTGCGATCGCGATCGCCTATGCAAAAGATCTCGGGCTTCCTCTGGGAATCAGTTTCGTCTGGATGACGCCCTGTTCATTGTTGACCGGTATACTCATCGGTGCAATCGCCAGTGCCGCATGGCCACAGAAAAGAGCAACGGCCTGAGAGTATCAAACGAGCGGTATTGCACAGGTATTCACAAAGACCTTCGATCAGCCGGCCACGAACATGCTTCAAACTTCACGGATATCATTGATTGCCATCATTTCCTTCTGCACCATCGCCGCAGCCTCAGCCTCGGATGGCCAGACTCGCCCCGCAGCCGATGAACACGAGCTGCGAAAGTGGCTTGAGAACATGGTGTGGCATCACCGCTATTCGATCGAGGAAGTCAGCGAAGTCACCGGACTCGATGATGCTCAGATCGTGGCAAAGTTGAAAGAGTTTAACATTTCAGACGCGACGAAACCTTCGCGATCAGACAAACAACTTTTGATGCTGCCGTACCCGGGTGGAAGACACCCTCGAATCGGGTTTCTTGACGGTGCTATTGAGCCGCAGCGCGAAACCAAGTTGAGTGTGTTCTGCCCTTGGGACGAGCAAAGCTATGTCGTCATGGATGTTCCGGAAGCAATCTGGTCCAATCTGGGGCTCACCTATCTGGCTCATACGCACGTGAAAACGATTTGGGATCTGCAGGGCGTCCAGCTTAAGCCGCAGGAATGGGCGTTGGCCGACGATGGCAGCTATCGTCTTCATCGCCGGCTTCCCAACGGCATCGAATTCGGCACCACTGCAGCAGCGTTTTCAGACCACATCGAAATGAAGATGTGGCTGAGGAACGGCACGGAAGCAAAACTCAGCGACTTCCGAGTGCAGAACTGTGTGATGCTGAAAGGGGCGAAAGGGTTCGATCAACAGACGAACGAGAATAAGCAGTTTCTCTCAGGGTACGCCATTGCATCGTCTCCCGACAAAACCCGCTGGATCATCAGTGGCTGGGAACCGATTCACCGAGCGTGGGCGAATCCACCCTGTCCATGTCTACACGCCGATCCCAGGTTCCCTGATTGCAACCCAGGAGAAACGCAGACACTTCGCGGCTGGCAGTCCTTTTACGAAGGCAGCAACATCGAACAGGAAATCAAACGGATCGAAGCCACAGGCTGGCGACAGTCGCAATGAGTCACGATGACATTCGCTCCGAGACGACATCGGGAGTGTGAGTTCCGTGTTGTCAGCGCCGTCAGTCTTTCCGACTTAGCGATCGGCCTTTTCGGGAGAAATCGGAGCTTCCTCGATCAGTTCTTCTGTTGAGCGCCCGATGCAGGTGAGAATCGTGTTCTGCCCGAGTGCTCCGAAGACGGATGTATCATAAATGTTTTCGCGCCAGAGCATCAAACCTCGGTTGGTATCAATGCGAATCGTTCCGCGAGGCGTTGCCTGAATCAGTTGGCCCTTAACAATCGGACTGCGCACGCGGGACTGAATGGAGCATTGAAATGAGATCGTGGCAATTCCGTCTTCAACAGAATCGAGTCGAAAGGTGCGAAGGATAGGCACCTCGACATTAACATCCTCCTGAAGTCGGGTGTTGACCGTAATCTGCTCTTTCCATGTATCCCCGACTCGTACTTCTTGCTCGGGAAGAGCTGCCAGAAACGAACCGGGATCTGCTTGTTCCTTCTGTACAGCCGTGTTGCTAGAAGCGAGCCGAATGGCATTCGACGTGGCTTCACTTTCAACCAGCGGAACGGAAGCTGGTGCCGATGGAGCGTTTTCCCCGGAAGCACGTTCGACCTTTGCCGGCGTTTTGTCTGACTGTTTCGATAACCCTCGAGCAGTCAAAAGATACCGCGGAGCGTTTCCTTTCAACTGATGCGCCACCTGCTGATAGACCAGCGGCACTTCTCCGGATTTCATCGAGGAGTCAAACTCAACAGCCGGATTATCATCACTCTGCTTCTGCATCCAGACATTCTCAAACTGCATGGTGAATGCAGCAGAACTATCTTCATTCACGGACGTCACCGTGAACAATCGCCGCTGCCGCAATGACGAGCGATCGATCGACTGACCTCGTTCGCCAAGAT
This sequence comes from Planctomycetales bacterium, assembly GCA_026400835.1. Lineage (GTDB taxonomy): Bacteria > Planctomycetota > Planctomycetia > Planctomycetales > Planctomycetaceae > SXXK01. Next base: position 33,253 of record JAPLOA010000065.1, read on the forward strand.
TGGCATCAAGAGCCATCGTCTGCTCCATCTGATAGCGGAGGCTCTGCCCTTGCTGGAACTGATACCTCAGCGTCCATGCAGCCGGCGCGTCTGCCGAAACCTGATTTCCCGCGACTGCGGCTGCCGGAGTGCCGGACACAGCCACTGACGCTTCTTCAGTCGCGGGCGCTGAAACGGAGGTTTCTTCAAGAGCAACCAGCCGCGTGCCAATAATGGCCCATGCGAAGGCACCAACGAGAGAAGAGCCAAAAGTTCTTGACGGAGCGATCATCCTTGATCCTCAACCAGCAGAGTCAGTGGGAATATGTCATCAGAGAGTAAACTACCACATCCGGAACTTTAGCCGCGAGTCCTGTTTTTGGTCAAAACATTCGATCTCATCCGGGCGAGTGCGACTACGGTCGGTCATTTCTCTCACTCATGTCATTAACCAGCAGATTCTGCCGATTCATGATGGACTCTTCGGCTCTGAGCCTGTGACCGTTCACACAAACCCACGCTTGCCCGCACACTGCTTCTCAAAGAATAACCAGTAGAGCAAAAGCCAACGGCTGAGTGTTCTGCGGAACATTATTCATCCGACTCTTCATCCGACTCTTCATCCGACTCTTCAGACATCTCTTCAGACATCTCTGCGTCCTCAGATTCTGCTGACTCTTCCTCTGCGGCATCGCTCTCGTCAAGGCCATTGCTGACAAACTTATCTTTACCACGAAATGCGATCGGCAGAATACCGCGATCTCGAGCCGCATCGATATCAATCAGCATGTATTCCGGTTCAGTCGTAGATGCCAATTTCTCTTGATGTTCTGCGAGACTGGTCGTCCCTGCGACTACAGCACTCGAGAAGCTGGGCCACGACTCATCAAAACGATTTTCTTCGTCGACGGACGCTTCCAGCAAATCCATCGTGTCGTACTCTTCATCCTCTTCGAAGGCCGTCCCGAGCATCGTCGTTTCGATGGCCAGCATTCTCTCTTTCTGTTCATCAACATAGAACCCGACATAACAGTGCCCTGGAACAAGCACGAGGAATGGCTCGATTCCAATTTTTCTAAGGGCCGAGGCAACCAGAACAGACCCATCCACGCAGTTCGCCTGAGAATTATTCAGGCTCTCTTCAATCAATCGGACATGCTGGCAGGCAACCGAATGTGCCTTGACAGACGTAGCAGTAATACTGCTGTAGCGAACATCCCGTGTGACCAGCGCGTCCCAGATCGAATAGACCTGACGAATAACTTCAGCCTCACCCTGCTGATAACCACTGAAGCTTTCAACGACTCCGATATCGAGCGCCTCACGCAATAGCTTGTCGAGGAACGGATGCTGTTCATTAACATAGGCGGCAAACGTAAAGCTCGTATTCAGAGCCAATTCGCCTTCCTGAACCAGGAACGGGCAATCATGGATGGGACGAAGCATCACCGTTGCTGTCTGCTCGCTGATATCACTTCCAATCTGCAATCGGAACGTCATCGACACTGGTGTCGCCTGAGTCACCTCGGCCAGTTTCGTGAAGCGATATTTGATCTTCGGGTAAACATGGTGCTCCTTACCCTTGTTCGTCAGCTTTCCGGAAAACTGACTGACCTCCATCACTTCATCACAAGTGATCGTGACTTTGACCTGCGTATCTTTCTTCGGCGAAACGAATTTGATGCCCAGCAATCCATCGCGATCACCAATAATCACAGGAGCGGCAGGATCAACCTCCAGCCCTTCTTCCGGAGGAGCGGATTTCATCGAAGCGGTAGAGATAATAAACGACGGAAACAATTGCTGATCGAAAGCGATCAGTGGAGTAAAGTCTTCAGCAAGGGCGATGGACCCGGAAAGCAATATAATGACCAACGCCAAAAGAGTCAGAGATCTCCGCTTCATGGTGTCGTTAACTCCGCCGATATTGAACCTGATTTCGTCCCGATGTCTTTGCGAGATAGAGCATCTGGTCGGCCGATTCCAACAGCGCTGTCGCATCGCAGACTGCATCGGCAGAGAACTCTGCCACACCAATGCTGACAGTGAGCGCAATTTGATCGCCGTCGAAGCAAACAGGACCATTTGACACTGCCGCTCGTATCTTCTCGGCAGTCTGCACGGCCTCTTCCGGACTCGTGTCGGCCATGACAAGCGTGAATTCTTCGCCTCCGTAGCGTGCCAGTAACTCGTCTCCCTCGAGAACCGATGCGACACGTCGGGAAAACTCTACCAGGACTGCATCCCCCGCCAGATGGCCGAACCGATCATTGACTGATTTGAAATGGTCGATGTCCATCATCAACACGCACATGGGAGACTGACGGCGACGAACTCGAACCAGTTCACGCTCCAGAGACTCCAGAAGAAATCGCTTATTGTGAACCTGCGTCAGCCCATCCGTGGTCATCATCTTGTAAACGGACTCATGATACTGTGCCTCAATGGAGCTGGCTGACAAATACGTGAAGATTTGATTACCAAAACGCACTCGGTCACCAGGCTCAAGCCGCTTTGCCAGTACTCTTTGCTCATTGACCCATGTGCCATTGGTGCTTTCCAGATCCTGAACCAGATCGCCCTCTGGCGTGCTTTCAATCAGCGCGTGACGACGCGAAACGGATTCGTCCTCAATGCTGAGCTGAGCCAATGGATCGCGTCCCACCAGAACACGTCCGCCGGTCAATGTGACCAGTTGACCAAGTCCCTGCGAAGGATAGATCCGGACCAGACAGCCGGAAGAATCCGGTTCAGATTTTGGTGCCTGAGCAAACCTCGTTGGCAGCAACTCCTCCAGCATTTGAACTGACATCATTCGTTTCCTTTCATCGGCTTAATTGGCTCTGCTGAAGGTTGTTTTGAATCGCTGTTCGCTGGATCAGAGCCTGGCTTTCCGGACATAAACTTGCCCGCCATTCGATTCAATACCCGTCCGGATTCAGCCGTCCGGAATGCTGTCGTTACGGTCTCAACATTAGGCAATTCTTCGATACTGTTAACCGCTGCATCGTCTGAATGTTCGTCCGCAACGGCAGCCACTTCCTGTTTAGTGTCGATGGGTGCAGCGATCGAGGCTATGACGACAGTTGAAGGCGCGTTCGGTAATGCTGGAGAAGCCGCCGCCTCGGTCCTCTGTGTATTCGATTGCCCCGGAATGCCAGCAGCGAACACCAACAGTAAAGCACCCGCTCCAACAAAAGAATACAGATGTCTCCGGGAGAACCTCATCTTCTCTTCTCGATGAGAAACGCCTGACGTTCGCACTGGATTTGATGGCCCGGCCAAAGTGTGATCCGCTCTCAGAAACTCCACGACTTCATTGGCCGACTGAAAACGATCATCAGGCCGCTTCTGCAGCAAGCGCGCAAGCACCGTCTGCATGCGAGACGAAACTCTCAGCTCACCATTTGACAACGCCGGAGGCTCAAGAAAAAGATGACCATGAATCTTTGCCGGCATACTACAAAACTGATCGCCGCTGTAAGGAACCTTCCCGGTCAACAGAAATAGAAGCGTGCAACCAAGGCTGTACAAGTCACTACGATGATCGGCCATTCGTCCATCGGCCGCCTGCTCCGGAGACAGAAAATCGATCGTGCCCATCAACAGGCCGGGACAAGTCACATCCGTCGAATGTTGCTGACTGCGAACGAGACCAAAATCCAGAATTCGCACAACGCCATGTTCGTCCACAATCAGATTCGACGGCTTGATGTCTCTGTGAACAAAACCATGCGAGTGCGCATGAGCAAGTCCAGCGGCCACTTGCTGTAGAATGTCACAGACCTGCTCTTCGCTCAGAGGACCATCGTCGGCCACAACATGAGACAGGTCTTTCCCGGCAACAAGTTCCGTCACCAGATAATGAACACCATTGACGCACCCGGCATCCACAGCACTCACAATGTTGGGATGACTCAGCCGCCCCAGGCTTTCGATCTCTAGCTGAAATCGATGAGTCCCCTCGGAGGACGTCCGAGCTGGCGCAGCCATAAACTTCATCGCGAACTGTTTGCCAAGCGTCTCATGTTTTCCAACGAAGACCTGCCCCATTCCTCCGGAACCAATTCTCGGCCCCAGAACATAATGCCCCAGACGAAGCCCCGTCAGATCAGTGCGGTTCAGATCGGCAGCAGTGAGAGATGGATGAGAACTCTGGCTCTGTAACGCAGGGCCATTCGCACGAACAGCGCCATCCAATGCAGACTCGCGAGGCGGCTTGAACGCACGCGTCGATTCTGGAGTCCGTAAACCACGAAGTTCGGACACGTGCACCGGCCCTGATCTGCCACAGCGACGACGTTTTTCAACGGCAATCACCGGATACTGCGAGTCGCCGAGAGGATGCGACGTAAAATAGCTTCGCGCAACCATAGGACGCGACTGCACACTTGCCTTCAGATTTCTGTTGTCGCAACAGTGAATCGTGGCTCTACACTCGTCACAGGATGCGCGACTCAACCTTCGACAATGGCCGACGACTTCGGCTCATCGGAAGATCAACGGTCCATCATGGGTAGAAAACCCCCGGCTGGTGCGAATGAACAGGTTTATTCTGTGCGCGACCACGATTGAGGGAATGATAAATCCCGCGAACACCCGGCCTCTGTTGATGCCGTTCAAACAATAGTCCGAACCCATCCTCAGCCGTTGCTCAACCGCACCCGTATTCGAAGCACGCACAAACTTTCACCAATGAGATCCTCTACTTCGCCATCGTTTCCAGAAGCGCTGTGAGAGACGCAACACCTTCGGAGCTGCCAAACGCAAACAGATTGTCGCCAGGCTCAATCACCAAATGGCCGGGAGGTGGAAAAATCTTCTGACCGTTGGACTTCCTGACGCCCAGCAACATGATCCCGGAGTCGCGCAGCCCTGATTCACTGAGCTTTCTTCCGACAAGGGCTGAATGAGCCGGAACCTGAACGTCGGCAATCTCCCAGTCGACACCTTCCGACTCAGCCACCTCGACAAAGTTCTCGATGCTTGGCGACAACATAAACCGCGCCATTCGAATCGCACCGGAACTCAATGGGTTCATCACGCGAGTCGCTCCAGCCTGCATCATCTTTTGCGCAGCCCGATCATCACTGGCCCGCGCCACAATCTGCAGCTTTGGACACAAGAGACGTGCGGATAGCACAACATAGAGATTGTCGGCATCCGTTGGCAAAACCGTGGTGAGTCCACGAGCCGTTTTGATACCCGCACGAGTCAGGATCTCGTCATGAGACGCGTCGCCACAAATATACTTCCAGTGTCGAGCCCGAAAGTCTTCGTTGAAGACAGACGGATTGTCGTCAACAACCACAAATGGCGTATGCCGTGTTTCAAGGTACTCACACAGCGTCGCACCCATTCTTCCGAAACCACAAACGATGAAGTGATCCTTCAGCAACCCGATGTCTTTTTCCATTTTTCGTCGCTCCAACAGAGCCTGCAAATCCGTGTTCATCAGGATCTGACCAAACTGAACAGCCCCGTAGGTCACAACCCCGATGCCACAGGTCAAATAGCCCATGATGAAGATCTTGGTGCCATCAGTCAGAGGAGAAGGCTCACGACAGCCAACGGTCGTCAGCAGAATTATGCACTGGTAGAAACAGTCGAGAAGTTTCTGCCCCGTGAGTATGTGCAGCCCGATGCCGCCAATCAGCAGCAATGCCATAATCAGCATCGGTATCTGCAGCAGTCGTCGCATGTCTCATCCCTGACTATCACGCCGAGCCAATCCATGGCTCGGCATCCACCGGGTGGGCCAATTCGTCCATCACAGGATGGCAACACCCGCCCCGTGGAAGTGTCGCGGAAGACTGCTGAAATGAACAGGCCATTTTTGATGCTGGAAACGCTCAACTCAGCCTGAGAAAGGGCCATAACCAGGGTTCAACCCGATCAGCCGCAATTTCTATCGGGACGACGGTTTCGTCTTCGAAACCGACGCCTGCATCTGCTGTGCGAACTGGAGCACTGCGGCAGCGGCGGAAGTCACATCGGCGGCCTCGGCAATCTTTCGGACGATCGCCGAACCCACAATCACCCCATCTGCGACGCCTTCCAAACCTGCAACCTGATCAGGACTGCCAATCCCAAAGCCAACAGCAAGGGGCAGTTTTGACTGATTTCGCAGACTGCGGAGCTGCTCGATCAATTCACGAGGCAACTCAAGGCGTGCTCCTGTCGTCCCCGCAACGGAAATGCAGTAGAGGAAGCCCGTCGACGCGGCAAGAATCTGCTTCGTTCGCCGCTCGGTGGTAGTCGGAGCTATCAACTGAACAAGGTCCAACCCGTGAGCCTTTGCAAGTGCTGAAACATCGTCAGCTTCATCAGCCGGTAAATCCGGAATGATCAACCCGCTGAACCCTGCCTTCGCAGCATCCGCAACGAACGCCGCTGAACCATGCCGAAAGATAATCGCAAACGACACCATCGCCAGCACCGGCGGAAGTCCCTGTGACTTCAGGGACTCCATCGTGCGAAAAATTCCATCAACCGTGATGCCCCTGTCTAACGCTCGCGTATACGACGCCTGAATCACCGGGCCATCAGCGATCGGATCACTGTAAGGAAACCCCAGTTCGATCAGATCGACATGGGCATCCCGCAAGGCCAGCAGGACGGCTGCGGTCCCCTCCAGAGATGGATCACCGGCCGTAACAAATGGCATGAACGCCATTCGGGATTCACCAGATGCGCGATTGAAAACTTCTGAGATACGAGACATTGTCATTGACGCCCAGGACACTGAATCTTGAGAACTGAATTATGTCAAACAGGAGTCCATTTTGACGAATTCACCTGTGCAGTTCACACAAAAAAATCGCACCATGGACAAGTTCAGGTCGAGCAGACTAACGCGGACCGATGGAAACTCCAACTCCGCACGCTGGATCCTTGAAAGGTGTCCGGGAATTAGCTGACAAATTCACCTTTTCACACCAAATTCCGGCCAAAGATCGGCCTTTCAGAAGATCTTCGCAGGAGCTGTTCGAGGCCCTCCAGAGCTGCCGTTTGCATATCAGAGCCCATGACCCGGCCAAAAAATGTGCAGAGTACCCGTGACCTTGATGCAAACGAATCGGAAGCCGATATCCTATACCAGCACAGGGAGTAAACAACACCCTCCATAAGTACTGCCAATGCCAGGGGTAACGCCTCAAACCTGAATTCCATCCGCGTATGACTCGAATTAGTAAACCCGACCGCAAAGAAATCTATCAAACGATCGTCTCGCGACTTTGTGGGTATCCGGAGTTCGCGATTGATGAAATCCGTGAATCCAGCGGCGGTGAGCATACAAAAATCACCGGCCTGATCGTGCAGACCCTTGTCAGGCAAGGATCGCTGCAACAAGTCGAGACCGAACAAGGTACTCGATTTCGCTGGAAGCAGGATCCTCGTAAGTTTGAAGTGACACCCTGGGTCGACTCACAGGTCCATGGCACTCAGATTACGGAAGCGCCCCTGGAAGAAAGGCCACGCGAACGTTTACTGCAACACGGCGCTTCAAATCTTAAGACTTCGGAACTGCTGGCTATTCTTATCCGTACCGGTCGCACAGGTGAGTCCGCTTTACAGGCTGGCGAGAAGATTTCGACTCGCCTTGGTAACGGGCTTGAGAACCTGCCCGGGCTGGGTCCCAAAGAACTGAAGGGCTTCAGCATCGCCGTTAGTGAGCCCGCCTACTGTCAAATCATGGCCGGAGTTGAACTGGGGCGAAGAGTCGCGGCCGCCATGGACGAAGGCTTTCGCGATCGCATTCGCATCACCAGCCCGTCGACTGCGATACAGTTCTGCCTGAGTCGTTTTGGACGTCTGGCTAGAGAAGCACGACAGGAAGAATTTCACATGGTAACTCTGGACACAAAGAACCAGCCGATTGCCTCACATCAGATTACGGTGGGAACCCTGCGAAACAGTCTGGTTCACCCTCGCGAAGTCTTTCGACCGGCCATTCGAGACGCAGCCAACTGTATCATCGTGGTCCACAATCACCCGTCCGGCGATCCCACTCCCAGTGATCAGGACATCAGCGTGACGGAACGCCTGGAATCAGCAGCAGAAATCATTGGCATCCCGCTGATCGATCACATAGTGGTCGCCGGTGAAAAAGCTCTCAGCATTCAGGAATGGCGATCCGGAAATCGCTGGTGATTTGCCGCCCGATGGTCTGCTTCAGGGCGACGCACAAATGAGTGGCTGCTTTTGAAGGGCGAAAGCAGGCACTTCAGATTATTCTTGATATCCCAATCCCTGCTTCATCCGATGCGCACCACACAAGCGCCGGATTGCATTCATCAAGCCATCAGTTGCTTCACATTGGCTACCAGTCTCTGTGCCTCCGTGCCTCTGTGAGAAAAGATTTACTCTCACGAAGGCACGGAGCACACAGAGGAAGTCCATTCGGCGACGAGGGCCGAGGGGAGATTGGATAGCTGAAACGAGAGGGAAATTGCGACTCTCAAAATGAGAGTGAATCTTGCCTGAGCAAAGACTTACTTTTTCTCTGGCACTGGTCGGAAAGGCCATTTTGGGCTCCCCGCTGGATCTTCACGATGAGGAGCCTTGCCCAGACCGAAATCTGCCGGCTTCCAGTTCAACGTCTTGTAATAATTCGGATCGTTGATGAATCCGTAGAATGTTGGATAGAACGGATCCACATAATCCACATCAGCCTTCTCAGGAACTTCTCCGCCCGTCAGATGAATTGCCGCATTCACAACAAGACGACGCAGATCCTCGTCCACAAAATCTACCGCCGCTCCAGCTGTCGTACAGAACGAATGACCTTCTTTGCCGTTCGGAGCTTTGTAAGTGTGGAGCCATGCCAAAGCCTGCATTGGCTTATTGCGATCGTCATCCGTCAGCGTCTTGGAAGAAGGATCCAGCGTTTCCGTGATCGCTCCCCGCAGCAGAATCGTATCTGCATCTGTCAGGTGCTTAACGCCGTAAACATCGCTGGGCGCAAAGATTTCAGCCACGCCTTTCAGAATCACATGCTTCTCAGCCCCCGGCTCGATAACACTGCGGGCACCTTCAACCTTGTGATGCCCATGATGCGAAACCCATTCTTCTCCGAGAACTTTTCGGCCCCATTCCGCGAAGGTGATCGAGTCACCAAATTTTTCGCCACCGTTAAACGCGTGAGTTGCAGTCCGCAGACCGATCACTGGCTTACCTGCATTCAGAAAGTCCGTGACATGTTTCGCTTCTTCCGCAGCGGGCCGACGAAAGCGAGTCGCGATAATCATCAGATCCGCGGAATCCAAAGCGGCCAGCCCTCTCAGACCTTGCTGGTTATTGGAGTCAATGTAGTCCGCACCGTCCGGTCCCATCGCAAAGATGACCGTGCATTTGAATCCATGCGTCTGGCTCAGAATCTTGCCCAGCATCGGCAAGGCTTCTTCTGAGCGATATTCTTCGTCGCCCGACACCAGCACAATGTGCCTGACCTTATCAGTGTGAGCCTTTGGTTCGAAAACCAGAGTATCGCCAGCCATCAATACTGAACTCGTTGATCCGCCTACGATCAAGAAAGCCAACGCCAGAGACGCCAGGACCGATATTTTCATCGAAGTTACCTTGCAAGAAGCGATTCACAAACAGCGGCTGACCAACATCACAGACGACCGCTGGTGAACAGTGTAACCGCCATCGAAGGGATCTCAACGCCATAGCCGGGAAGAACAGCATTGCCCTGCCGGATAAATCTTCGATCGGGTCATGCTTCGCACGGTACGCATTGAGCGCCGAGTGTTCGCGGGATTCCTTTGAATGTTTGCCTTAATCGTCGCCGCGCACAGAATAACTCATCAATGCTGAACGACTTTACGCAGCACAATTATCCCGACGGTGCAAAGGATCGCATTCGAGACCCAAACGGCCCACCAGGGCTCGAGGCTTCCGGTTTTGCAAAGGTTTACCATCAGAAACATCACAGGATAGTAGATGATCAGAATTGGCAGGAAGCAGATGATGAAGGTGGTGATGAACTGTCGGCGAGCCTGTAACATTGCGAACGGACCGCCAACAAGGGTAAAAAAGAAACAACTGGCCGCCATCGAAAAGCGACTGTGAATCTCTGTTCGGTAACGTCTCTCATCGCCGATCGCCTTCTTCTTTTCCGAAGCGATCGCCGCGATTGAATCACCCGCCAATTGCTCGAAGTCACCGGTCAACATCAGCATCGCAGCTTCCTGATTCAACTGCTGCTCACGAGCACCCTGCGCCGTCTGACTGTCGATGATCCCCTGTTTCAGCGCGTTCAGAGTCATGTGACGAGCTTTGACTTTTCCGATCTCCAATGGCATCGGAAAGGATAGCTCCATGTTGTCCATCTCACCTTCCACATCAGAACCGGGCTGACTTCCATTCCATTGTTTCAATTGGAGCTTGATGACATGGTTATCAAGATCAAACTTGATCCGCGCCGTTTTTGCTCGCACCGTGTACTGTTGATGATCTTTTCGGCGGTACTGAAAAGTGGCTTCCATCAGAGTGCGATTACGAACTTCATTGACTGTGATGGAATATCCCTGATTGGGGTCGTTGTAGATCTGCTGTGTAGCGAGAACTTCCAGGAAGATGTCTTCAATTGCCTGGGTCACAATCCGTTCAATGTTGGTGACCGCCCAGGGAATCGCATAGTTCGTCATTCCGAACGAACACACAGCCAGCACCGATGCCAATAGAAACGCGGGGGCCAGCAACTGCGTCGCGCTGACACCAGCGGCTTTGGCGGCAATCACTTCCAGATCGCCCGAGATTCTTCCATACACAACACAGACGGACAGCAGCAACGTGGCAGGAATCGTGAATGGTAGCATGCTGGGGACGACGAACGGCATGATCTGCAGAATCTGAACTGCTCCCAGCCCGCGCTCGGTCGCTTCTCGAAACAAACCGACAAACACCAGCATCACGGTCAGCACAATGACCAGAAGACTGAACACTCGCAACAGTTCACTGAAGATGTATCGCTGCAGCAGTTTCATGGACACCACTCCAACGAGTGGCTTATAGGCTTTTCAGCGCCTGCGGAAACCGGATCAACTTCACGCAGGTCGAAACCGCATTCGCGCAGTCGACACCAGTCCCTACGATCGACTGGAAGACCAGCGATCGGACAGCAGAGACCCGTTCTTCCGTGAATGGTCATGTTTCGCTGACGACAGTGCAAAGTTGAAAAGTGAGGATTCTGGGTGCGCAGGGTATTGGACAGCCGAAAATGCGGCAATGTCAGTGTTCCACCACGTTCCTGCACGGGTCATCCTTCTTTTCCTTGCTGAACCGCGTGTTTTCGGCCCGTGTCGAAGCAGAGAGACCTGTTTCACCGGTTGACCGGTTTCCCTCCGTCAGGTCCAATTCGCGCTGTCGACGCCCGGAAAACACATCCTAAAAAGGGGCAAGAACCAAAAGCAGTCCGAATTCTGAGGGCCAATTCGCTCCAGGTTCCTGTCCCGTTCTCCAAGCCGTGCCACTTTTCCAACACCCGACAGCGCACCGAACATTCGCTTTTTTGTCGATCGGATCACTTAGACAATGCCCCGTCAGATTCTCGTCACTTCCGCCCTGCCCTACGCAAATGGCCATATTCATATTGGCCATCTCGTGGAATACATCCAGACTGACATCTGGGTGCGTTTCCAGAAACTGCGCGGCCATCAGTGCCTCTACGTCTGCGCCGACGACACTCACGGCACAGCCATCATGATTCGCGCTCGCAAAGAGGGCCGCTCCGAAGAAGCCGTCATCGCGGACATGAGAGAAGCTCACGTTCGGGACTTCGGTGATTTTCAGATCGAGTTCGACAATTACGGCAGCACCAACAGCCCTGAGAACCAGGCGCTGTGTAATGAGATCTGGGCTTCCATCCGCAAAGCAGGGCTCGTCAAAGAGAAAGACGTCGCTCAGCTTTACGATCCCGTCGCAGGAACTTTTCTGGCCGATCGATTCGTTCGCGGCAACTGTCCCAAGTGCGGCGCTGAAGATCAGCCGGGAGATAACTGCAGCGTTTGCGGCGCCGCTTACACCCCAGCAGACCTGAAGAATCCCAAGAGCACGCTGTCAGGAGCTGTCCCGGAGATTCGTACGGCCGAGCATCTTTTTATCGAACTCGAACAGTTGCATGAATTCCTGAATGAGTGGACTCAGGATAGTTCTCATCTGCAGCCTGAGATCGCTAATTATCTCAAAGGACATTTTCTGGGAGAGCCGCTGCGAGACTGGGACGTATCTCGACCCGCGCCGTATTTCGGGTTTGAAATCCCGGACAAGAAGGGGCACTATTGGTACGTCTGGTTCGATGCTCCGATCGGCTACATGGCTTCCACGCACGAATGGTGCAAACGCAATAACCAGAATCTTGATGACTGGTGGAGCAGCAAGTCCACGGCCGAGATTCATCATTTCATCGGCAAGGACATTACGTATTTCCATACGCTGTTCTGGCCCGGTATGTTGAAGACGGCGGGATGTAATCTTCCCACAAAGGTTCATATCCACGGATTCCTCACCGTAAGCGGCGAGAAAATGTCCAAGTCGAAGGGCACGTTTGTGATGGGCCGAACCTATCTCAATCACCTGCCCTCCGCAGCGCTTCGCTATTACTATGCGAGCAAGCTGGGAACAGGTCTCGATGACATCGATCTGAACCTTGATGAGTTTGTGTCCCGATTCAACTCCGACCTGGTCGGTAAAGTTGTCAATCTGGCCTCACGCTCGGCCGGGTTCCTCGCAGGACAAACGCTGAGCGATTCGTACCCTGACGACGGCGGGCTCTTTGCCGCTGCCGCCGAAAAGGGTGAACTGATTGCCGAGCATTTCGAGAACTGCAATTACAACGCAGCCACTCGCGAAATCATGGCTCTGGCGGACAAAGCCAATAAGTTTGTCGATGATCGTCAGCCGTGGGTCATTCGCAAGGATCCCACAAAAGCCGACGAACTTCGTGACGTCTGTTCGATCACTTTGAATCTCTTCCGACAGATCGTGACTTATCTGGCCCCGATTCTTCCAGGCCTGGCAAAGCAATCTGAAGAACTGCTCAATCGACCAATCACAAACTGGTCCGACGCACAAACTCCACTGACGGGAACACTCGTCAGCCCATTCACTCACTTAATGAAACGCATTGAAACGAAACAGGTTGAAGCGATGATCGAAGAAAGCAAAGAACAGATGGCCGCTGAACAGGGCGCTGCTGAATCAGCCGCGCCGGCTGCAGAAACTCCGGCCGTCAGCTTCCATCCGGCGGACTCATGGAAAGATGCTGGAGAAGCATTGGCCAATGAGCCTCTGGCCACAGAATGCACCATCGATGATTTCGTAAAAATCGACCTGCGTGTCGCGCGAATCATTGAGGCGAATCATGTGCCCAGCGCTAACAAGCTGCTGCAACTGACTTTGTCACTTGGCGGCGGGGAAACTCGCAACGTCTTCGCTGGAATCAAGGCGGCCTACAAGCCAGAAGATCTTGTCGGTCGACTGGTCATCTGCGTTGCTAATCTCAAGCCACGTCAGATGAAGTTCGGGCTCAGCCAGGGCATGGTCTGTGCCAGCGGCAGCGGTGGACCCGAAGTGTTCCTGCTGTCTCCGGATACAGGATCTGTTCCTGGGCAGCGAGTGCATTAAGCAGTTGATTCTGCGATCTATCCTGAGATTCTGTTTACCGCCCAGCGGAAGGCGCCGGCTCTGTTCAAAAGCCGGCGCCTCCGGCTGGGCGGTAAACGATTTAATCTATTCCACGCACTTAACCCGGTGAAACCTCGATTCGTCGTGGTTTGGCCCGTGCGGCTCGAGGCAGGTCGACTCTCAAAACCCCGTTCGTCAGTTTCGCCTGAATGCGTTCATGATCAACTTCATCGCTCAGGATGAATGATCGCAGGAAGTCACCCAGCTGATACTCCTGGTGGATCACTGAAATCGGCAGAGCATCCGTGCGTGAGATTCTTCCGAACAGTGTCAGCTTGTTGTCCTGAACCTGCAGATCCAATCCTTCCGCTGTCACGCCCGGCAGGTCCGCATAGAGAACCAGCCCATCGGGCGTTTCATAAATATCGATCGGCGGATTAAACAACAGTCGAGGCGCGGCGTTGGCACTAGACTCCGCTGAAGGAGCCATCTCCGGCTTCGGCGAAGCCACAATCGGCTGCAGTTCTTCGGGTCGGCTGAGATCTCGAGATTCACTCATGGGACTAACCTTCGTTCACTTTGATCTGACGAGGAGTCGTGGACGGCGCCTTGGGTAACGTCACTTTCAAAATCCCGGCGGAGTAATCAGCCCGCATCCCGTCTTCGTCAACTCGATCGGGAAGCTGAATCGTTCGCTGCCACGGACCATGGAACCGTTCCTGCCGGCGGAACGTGTCTTCCCGCGCCTCTTCAGGAGGTAGCCGGTTTCCTTTGATCGTCAGGTAACCAGAAGCCGTCGTGACCTCAAGCTGCTTCAAATCCACGCCCGGGATTTCAGCAACGAGCACATAGCTGTCTTCCATTTCCAGCAGATTAATCTGAGGAAAACGACGCCCAAACCGGACGCCGTGCAGAGTCAAATTCACGCCCTGCAACAGACGATCGACTTCTCGCTCAAGATCGCGGAACGGATCCCACGGCTGGCCCCAGCGAAAAATTGGCATTGCTCACTCCGAAAACGACAGCACCTCATGACAGCCCGAACGAAGAAAAGCAGGGGCTGCACACCATGTTCCAATTTCTGGAACTCACATGCCCCGCTGCCCTATCTTCCTGCTGAAAAGCCCTAAATCAATAGGGAAAAAGGTTTTGCGACAAATCAACCCTCGCGATGGGCCGCCAATATTCGCCTGCCAAATTGCCAGATAATTCCGTTTTTCTGCAGCCTACCGATCATCCTGCCGGCCTTCTCGCCAGGCGTCAGCCAGTTCCTGTTCGGTCTTTCCTGTGAGCTCCTTCCATGTCTCTCCTGAGTATCTGCCTTCTCGAGCGGCCGCATTGAGCTGTTCCAGAAAGCGTCCATCGTTGGGATGGTTTCGGATCACCCAATCAATGAAGTTGGCCGACGTCCGATAGCTGGCATCATGCTTCGCATCTTTGAGTCTCTCCGCTGACAACCTCGCGCCGCCCGTTTCTGGTTCGAAGAGGAACCAGCGGATGTAGTCCGGGATGCCTTCAACAATCCAGCCGGGTGGTGCAACAAAGCCACGGCCTCGGTGATTACGACCAGAGTAGCCCTGAACAACATGAACCATTTCATGCACCACGGCCCCGCGTGCTTCACCGTTGAGCTGGCCGCGAAACCATTCCGCGTTCATTGAGATCGTCGGCCCGGATGCATAAGCCGGGATGCCCTTCATCTCTTCATCGCGGAGAAATCGAAAGCGAACGTGACGAGCCGCTTCAAATCCCTCGCTGGGCAACATCGCCACAATCTTCGGATACCAGTCCTGAATCAACGGATTGAGTTCTTCCGCAGCCCACATCTCGAGTTCAAGGGCTTGAGTTACATCAATCGTGAAACGATACGCTTCATCAGTTGTTGTGAACTTGATCTCACGAACTTCGGGAGCCGTGATGCGTTGAACCTTGGTCGCATCACCGGCAATCACATCAATCTCACTGAAGAACGTATGACTGAAGCGATTGCCCGGCTCAGTCGCGTTCATCTCAAACAACAAATGTCGAAACTTCCCCAGTATCGCATCCGGCTCAAAAATCCTCACGGCATGTTGCACACCGTTTTGATTGACCTGACGAGTATTCACGCTGGCGATTTTCTTCCAGCCTGAGGTGTTGCTGATTTCATCAACCGACACGGGAAAAGCGAAACCCGGTTCTTCCCCGGTTGCGGCGTAGACAGAAAAAACCTGAGGTGCTCGACTATCCGTATGCCATGAATAAGACACGATCTCCGCCACATCGGTGACCTGTTCAAGGTCCACAGTGATCAGACCGTTCTGTGTTCCAGCAGCGAAGAAGAAATTCTCGGACGGTTGATCGGCCGAAGCCGGAACGCGTCCATCGAACAAACGTTCGATCGAGCCCGAGTTCGCATCGACCTGCCCGGCAACGACCTTCCATTTCCCTTTTGAACCCGTATCATCAATTGCGGGCAGCGGGACGTTCTCGAATCGAAAGAACGAGCCCTCCTGTGACAACTCGGCCGTGACTTTGACCTCAGCAACACAGTCTCCAGCCAACAAAGCGGCAAGGCCAAACGAAAGCAGCCTGCAACAAGACTTCATCAGAGAACATTTCATAAGAGCCGCCCGTTCGGAACACTGCCGTGCACAACAGCCGTATCAAATCACGGCAACACCTGAGGCCGTTTCAATGCTGTTACGGGCACCCTAACAGATTCAAAATTTTCGGACCATCGAGCGATCCATGGAAGGACATCCGCGGGTGGCACTTACACGCCGTGGGAGTGTACCGCAGGTACAAGTAGCCTCAGTGAGGACTCTCATCCGAAAGCCCGCGTGCTATGAAGATTCAACCTGCAAACCAGTACTTCTTGTTGCTTCTCAACACAGCCTATCCATAGCGATTCTGGGCAAACTAAAGCAGCCGTCTCGCTCCGTCGAGACGAGCCTTGCAGGTTTCACGTTAAACAAAGAATGTAGAATGCTATGTGCCAAACGCGTGCTGCGGGTCTCTGCGTGCCAGATAACAAAACGCTGAGCACTGCAAGGCTCGTCTCGACGGAGCGAGACGGCTACTTTGACTGATCATGGAGGCACGTTCAATGAATGTTCGTTCCGCAGCAGTTTGGACTTTCTTCCACAACGAGCCGGGCAGGTAATGCCGTGAAGTATTGCCATCTGACAATTGCCGTGAATTCGGCCGAAGTAGCCATACGATTTCCTTGGCTGATACGGTAGCCGTCTCGCTCCGCCGAGACGAGCCTTTGAGCTTTCGCCAGCAAGACTCGATGCAGACCGCTTTGTGTGAACGCCTCGCAAAAGTCTACGGGCCAGATGGCGGCAAGCGGTCTGTTGATTTAGTCGTTTAACGGCAAGCCGCAGGTCGTTGCCCGATTTCGCCTACGCCTGCGGCTCGCCGTTAAACGAAAACGCTCAATACACCACTAAATCAACACCCCGAAAGCGGGCACTGCAAGGCTCGTCTCGGCGGAGCGAGACGGCTACTTTGGCTCATCACGGAGTCACGTTTGATGAATGTGCGTTTCGATGGGCATGCATGCCGAGTCTGCCCAAGAATTAAGGCTTTGCCACAGCACTAGAAATCGCCGACGACGTTGCCTTCGGACATGTCGCAGATGGATTGCCAGACGCCGTAGGTGGCTCGGCGAGCACTCACATCGGAGAAGTCGGGGAGTGCATCCCACGCGGCCGGATTGCCGCTGTTGATGTTGTCGCTGATGAAACGCACTGAACCGTCCATCATCAGAACCTGAATGCCATTGGAATGGTAACTGGACATAAGGCCGTGACATGGGGGATCTGGACTCGGGTCAATTCCTAGTTTGCATTGGTTGGGGCGAAAATACGCACTGCTCATTGTGTTAGCCACGTTGTGGCAATACCCCCAAAAAGTGCGAACATGTAGGTTGTGTAGGATTGTGTTTGTTGTCTTGAATCCATGCCGCTCGCCAACGAAAACCGTATTCGACGTGCCATCAACCACCTGATGCAGACGCGTGCTGGTATTTACTCCCACTGGCCCAACTCCGCGATGATTTACGTCAGCCGGACCATAGCCACTGTTCCAGCTGAATCCTACGGCCGATAGCCTACTGACGCCGTTCATCCAGCGAAGATTCTTGCTTCCTCCTGGGGCAGGGACATAGCCATTGAGGCCATAATTCGCAACATAACTGCTTGATCCGAGATTAGTCCATCCAACGATAGAAACACCGTGATTCCTGTCGTCCAAGTCTGTTGTCGGCCGAATATCAGAAGGACAAAGGAATCCGGATAAGACTGTGCCTAGCAGCCCCTCGTTTGCATTTGCCGCACCTATCGGTTCAATAACGACAGCTGGCTCTGAGAAATTCAACTGCGAGTAAATTGTGCCTTGCTCCAACATTGGCAGCAGAAATGTTCCCCATGAAAACTGCCGCCAATCGCCCCAACCAGCGTTTCCATGATCAAGGCCCATGCTTCCCATCGGAAAGCACCTGTGGATGTCGTGGTAGTTGTGAAAGGCTAGTCCAATTTGCTTGAGGTTGTTTCGGCACTGCGTTCTGCGTGCAGCTTCGCGAGCGGCCTGAACCGCGGGAAGCAACAGTGCGATCAGTACGGCGATAATCGCGATCACAACCAATAACTCAATCAGCGTAAAGCCGGTTCGCTGACGTCTCATGGTTCGATGCCTGCTAAGGGTGACTTGTCGAAGTGTGCGACTGTCGATCGCAGATCTCTTCTCCTCCAACGCCCGCGTCGGGCCAGAGCCTGCGTACGTCGAGGAACCTCGTTGTCGTAACGGCCAGCGACAGATGGAGTGATCGTGACCAGCTGAGCGCAAAGCC
Source organism: Planctomycetales bacterium (assembly GCA_026400835.1). Classification (GTDB taxonomy): domain Bacteria; phylum Planctomycetota; class Planctomycetia; order Planctomycetales; family Planctomycetaceae; genus SXXK01. The sequence goes on from JAPLOA010000065.1 coordinate 51,698, forward strand.
ACTCCCGCACCAGTGTCACTCGTTAGTACACCAGTAAAAGCCCCGTGCGTCAATCTGGTTATTGACGAATCCAACGAAAGTCGCCGTCTCGCTCCGCCGAGACGAGCCTTTGAGCTTTCGTCGGCGATACCGGATGCAGGCGTTTCAACCCCAACGGGGTTTTACAACAAAGCCTGGGGTCGCCGTGACAACGGCGCACCCCAGGAAAGGTTGCCCTGCGATTTGAACCCCAACGGGGTTCCACAATTCGTTGTTGCGATACCTGATTAAAGAATGATGTCCGTGCTGTGGAACCCCATTGGGGTTCTGGAAATTCCCTGTTACGGTACCTGGGGTGCGCCGCAAGGCGGCGACCCCAGGCTTTGTTGTGTAACCCGTACCTGGTTGAATCGCAGAATTCCTTGAGTTGGATTCTTCGTAGTTCGCCGTGCGGCGAAAGTCGAAAGTAGCCGTCTCGCTCCGCCGAGACGAGCCTTTGAGCTTTCGCGGGCAAGACAAAATGCAGGCCGCTATGTGTCAAGACGTTGCAAAAATCTGCCGCCCAGATGGCTGCGAGCGGGGCACTGCAAGGCTCGTCTCGGCGGAGCGAGACGGCTACTTTGCTGATCTCGGAATCACTGGGTCGAATCACATCAACGGCGTTAAAGCATGGGCTTAACGACCGAGGTTTCAATCAGCCCGAGCAGTCGGTCGGCCACTTCTTCTTTGGTGCCTTTGAAGAGGGCGATGGTTTCGGCTTCCGGAGAGAGCACTTCAACGGTGTTTGTGAGTGAACCAATCGCCGACGTATCGTTGAGTACGATGCAGTTGCAATTCTTCATCCGCAACTTACGCATGGCGTTGTTGCGAGGATCCTGCGACTCGAGGGCAAAGCCAACGACCCAGCGATGGCCCTTTTGACCACCAAGCTCTGCCAACACATCCGACGTTTCTGTCAGCTCAAGAGTAATCGGATGGCCGGTCTTCGTGATCTTTCCGCTGATGCGTTCTTTGGGGCGATAGTCGCAAACTGCCGCTGTGGCAATAACACCGTCGCACTCTGGAAACAGTTCGAGACATCGCTGGCGTAATTGATCGGTCGTTTCGATGCGATGGACTGTACATCCTGCCGGTGCGGACTGCTCAACAGGGCCTGTGACAAGTTCGACCTGATGACCACGAGCTAACGCGGCGGCGGCGAGCGAATAGCCCATACGGCCACTGCTGGCGTTCGAAAGAAAACGAACGTCGTCTATATACTCGCGAGTCGGTCCCGCCGTGATCAGAATCTTCATGTCGGTCCTTATTCCGCTTGACTGGTGCGAGCCTGATTAGTGCCAGCATGTTGGCTCAGCAACGACACCATGGCCTTGATGATATTGCCGGGATCCGACAATCGACCTGCACCAACCTGCCCGCAACTAAGCCAGCCCTCGTCGGGACCCACAAACGTGTATCCATCGTCTCTGAGCTGGGCCACGTTTCGCTGGACAGCCGGCTTGGCCCACATGTCGCAGTTCATAGCAGGTGCTAACAACACCGGCGCCGTAACCACCAGCAGAGTTGTACTCAGTAAATCATCGGCCATCCCATGAGCCAGCCGTGCAATCGTCTGAGCTGTTGCCGGAGCCACGACTGCCAACTCTGCGCGCTGAGCCAACCCGATATGCTCACCCTGAAAATGTTCTTTCGCTTCGAACGCATATGAATAGACCGGTCGACGCGTCAGTGCTTCGAAGGTTCGAGCTCCGATAAACTGATGTGCGGATTCCGTCATGATGACCGTAACCTTCGCTCCGCGCTGAACCAGGCGACTGCAAAGGTCAGCGGCCTTGTAGGCGGCAACACCTCCGGAGACACCCAGCAGAATTTCGCGATTGTGAAGTACGTCTGTCATGGCAGATTGTGGTCATATTAAAAAAACAGCCCTGAGACTCGATGACGATCCTCAGGGCATAGATTCGACAAGTGGCCGGTCTGATCAAAGATCGTCGATACCGGGACCACCATCTTCGGCCAGCAAGCGATCGAGCTTGTCGACCAGTGCGGAATCGTCCTCAACGGCCTTCAGGTTGCCGGTGGCGTCCAGATAAATCTTATCGCCCATGATTTCGGCGACCACAATCTGCATCAGGTCCTTCGTCTGCAGATCAACCAGAGCCCGCGCGCCACGGTTCAGTGCAACCATGCGTTTCTGGATCAGGGCGGTCATCTTGAAACGACCTCCGACCTTGCGGGCGATTTCGTCTTCACGGAATTCATCAAGCATTTCGAGCCTTCTCCTCCGCCTTCAGTATCTCACAGATCTCGCTGACCGCGGTTTCCAGCTGATCGTTCACAACCACATATTTGTAACGGTCGGACAACTGCAGTTCTTTCTCCGCAGTCGCCAGCCGACGTTGAATCACTTCTTCGGATTCCGTTCCACGAGCCCTCAATCGGCGCTCAAACTCTCCGGGCGACGGCGTACAAAGGAAAATCGTAACAGCATTTGGGTACTGCTGCATAACTTTCATCGCTCCCTGGACGTCAATTTCCAGGAATGCCCACCCACCCTGACTCCAGGCTCGATCCATCTCCGATGACAGCGTTCCGTAGAGAAATCCCGAAGAAAACACCTCGGCATGCTCCAGAAACTGGCCTTCAGCCAGTCGCTTGCGGAACTCTGCATCCGTCAAAAACCAATAATCTGTGCCATTCACCTCGTTTGGACGAGGCGGTCGAGTCGTTGCGGAAATCGACATGACCAGCTTGACCGGAGCGCGATCGACCAGCAACCGCACCAGTGTGGATTTGCCACTTCCACTTGGCCCGGACAGCACCACAATCCGCTCTTGTTGGCCCTGACTCATTACTCCACGTTCTGCAGGACTTCCCGCATCCGCTCAATTGCCGCTTTCATCTCCACGACGCTCAGTGCAATCGTGACATGATTGGCCTTCGAGCCAATCGTATTGATCTCTCGAAACATCTCCTGACCAATAAATTCCAGTTTGCGTCCCTGAGACGTTTCACCGTTCAGCAGCCGACGAAACTGCTCGGTATGACTTCGCAGTCGCGTGATCTCTTCATTGATGTCACAGCGGTCAGCGAACAACGCGACCTCGCGTATCACATCATTCTCGCTGATATTCACAGAGGCGTCACCGATCAGGCGACGAACACGTTCCAGAATTTTGTCGCGGTACTCGGTAACAACCTGTGGAGTTAGAAGTGCGACCTGGCGGCCTTCGTTCTCAATGACCTCGCATTGCTTCTCGAGATCCTGCCGCATCGACTCACCTTCGCGGCGACGAAAGTCTTCGAAGTGATCAAGTGATTCCTTCAACGAAGCTTCAACAGCAGGCCACAATGAGTTAACAAATTCTTCGGGCAGCTCTGTCTGTGAAACAACGCCCGGAAGCGACAGTAACTCGCCAAGAGTCGCGGAGTTCACTTTTGCGTCGCCGGAGATCTCCGCAAGCTGTCGTTGAAAACTTCTCAACAGATCCTGGTCAATCCGGTACTCACTTTGACCACTCGTAAACCTAACACGGATCGAGAGTTGAACCGAGCCACGCGTCACACGTGACCGAACCAGTTTTTCAATCTCGGCTTCGAATCGAGCCACTGAATCGGGCATACGCACCGAAATCTTCAAGTACCGATTGTTGACGGACTTGATCTCTGAACTGACGTGGACACCCTCCGTTTGCAACGAAGCGTTTCCAAAACCTGTCATGCTGAGCAGCACGATGAATTACCTTGCGGGAAAGAACCGACTTGTGAAGCTCGGCAACCAATGGCTTTCAACGAACAGGCAGATCGATAAGAACTGCCGACACTTGGACTCATGAAATCAAAGAGCCCGGTCGACCGGATGACCCGGTCGACGAACGGAACGCAGCGGGGTTATTCTGGCTTGGCAGGAGCGGCTGGCTCTTCCGTCGCAGGAGCAGCAGGCTCTGCAGGCTTTTCTGCGGGAGCTGGCGATTCTGGAGTAGCAGGAGGCGTCGTTCCTTCTGCCGGTGGAGCAGAGTCCGCAGGCTTCTCTGCAGGAGCGGCTGGCTCTTCTTTCGTGGCATCGCCTTCAGCAGGGGCGGCGGGAGTTTCAGCCTTCTTTTCTGCTTCAGGAGCTGCTCCTTCAGCGGCCTTCTTTTCTTCTCCATCGGCCTTTGCTTCGCCTGCAGGAGCGGCTTCGTTCTTCGCAGCGTCTTCTGACTTCGCGTCAGACTTTTCGCTCTTGCCAGACTTGGCTTCTTCGGCCGCTTTCTTCTCGTCAGCGGCCTTCTTTTCGGCCGCTGCTTTTGCTTCAGGAGTCTCAACGAAACCGGACTTCTCTCCAGTGGCCGCAGCTCTTGCATCCTTGCGGATCAAGATGCCAAGCACGCCCCCCATCAGAATCCAGATGACAGCAAGCACAATGGTGACGCGAGTAAACGTGTCACCAGCCCGAGTTCCGAAAGCGCTCTGGCCGCCCATGCCACCGAAAGCCCCCGCAAGCCCGCCGCCTCGACCACGCTGGATCAATACAAGCAGAATCATGAACAGGCTGACCATGATCAGCAGGATGGTGAGGGTTACGATGAAAAATGACATCTGACTGACTGCTCCACGCTAAAACAAACCGCGGACACTCCTGCCCGACAATCTCTATTGATTCTAAACGCGAAAAGACGGACTGAGGTCCGTCTCATGCGAACGTTCTTTTTAATGCCCCATCTGCAGGCATCGAGTTAACCAAACGACCGTGCTCTGCCAGACCTAAAGTGTAGGTTGGACATTCTTGTCCGACAGACCTGCGACGGGCAACAATGCCCATCGTACCCGAAAATGCAGCCCTGACGAAGCACTATGTGCTCAACTTGCGAGCCGCTTCAATGATCGGAACAAAGGTCGAAGCCTTGAGGCTGGCCCCACCCACAAGTGCCCCGTCAACATTAGGCTGACCGAGCAATGTTTCGGCGTTATCGGCCTTCACACTTCCGCCGTACAGGATCCGAACTTTCTCCGAAAACGCAGGAGTATAGCGGCGAGCCAGCCACTTGCGAAGATGTTCATGGGCAGATTCAGCCTGCTCTGGAGTTGCCGTAACACCTGTACCGATCGCCCAGACAGGTTCGTAGGCGATGACTACCTGAGCCGCCTCTGCCTCGGAGACCCCGGCCAAACCACCTTCCATCTGCCGATCCAGCACCTCTTCGGTCTGGCCAGATTGACGTTCGCTGAGCAATTCACCGACACAAAGCACGGCCGCCAAGCCACCGGCAACAGCCGCACGGACCTTCCGATTGATGATCGCGTCCGTCTCACCCATCACGTGGCGGCGTTCGCTGTGGCCCAAAATTACGTAGCGACAGCCACAATCTCGCAGCATGTCGACCGCGACTTCGCCCGTAAATGCACCTGGAGCTTCAAAATAGGCATCCTGAGCACCCAAGTGAACAGCACTGCCAGCCAGCGTTTCCCCAACTGCCAGCAAATAAGGGTATGGAGGGCAAACCAGCACCTCAACACCAGCTTCAGCCTGAGGAACAACCGCAGCCAATTCTTTCGCCAGAGCAACCCCTGACTGGCGAGTCGTGTTCATCTTCCAATTACCGGCGATCAAAAAACGTCGCATAGTGACACTAGACTTTCAAAGGCATCAATTATGGTGAGCACTGAACAAAAACACGCCGAAAACGGTACCCAGTGGATCCGCACAAAACTATTTGGAGGGCTCACTTCGAGGATATGATCCCAGAATTTCCAGCCGATCCGGAGGCAAACTTTCCAGCTCTTTCAGAGCCTTCTTGATCCGAGGCTCAGAAATGTGCCCCTCGAAGTCCAGGAAGAACAAATAGCCCACGGCAGGCTGTCTCAAAGGGAAGGATTCGATCCATGTGAGATTAATTTTGTTCCGGCGGAAAGCCTCCAAAGCGTCAGACAATGACCCCGGACGATGAGGAATCTGCAGCAGAACAGCCGTGCGATCTGACCCGGTCGGATCTGCAACACTGTCTCCAATGACCGCAAAACGAGTCACATTGTTGCGATTGTCTTCAATACACTCAGCTACAATTGGCACATCATACTGCATCGCCGCCTGATGGCTGGCCACAGCCGCCACATTTGGCTTATCACGAGCCAACTGGGCTGCTGTCGAAGTACTTGTCACCTCGATCTGCCGAGCATGCGGCATGTTCTTGGACAACCAATCCCGGCACTGGGACAACGCCTGAGGCTTGCTGTAGATCTCGGAGATTTCACTGCGATCACACCGAGCCAGCAGGTTGTGATGTACGTGAACCTGCACTTCCCCGCAAATTCGCAGCGGCAGCCGAGTGAACATGTCCAGCGTGTCAACAATTCGGCCATCCGTGCTGTTTTCGATCGGAACCAAGCCGAAATCAACATGACCTCGATTCACTTCCTCGAACACGGTCGCAATCGTGCTGACCGGCACCAGATCAGCAGCCTCGCCGAAGCGAGCAATCGCCGCCTGATGCGTAAAGCTATACGCCGGGCCAAGATACGCTACACGAATACTCTTGATTCGCTGACGACCGGCACTCATTAATGGCCGGAAGATCGTCTTGATCTCTGCCGAGGTCAGCGGCCCCTGGTTGACTCGATCGATCATCGACCAGACCTGCTGCTGATCCTGATCACTGAACATGATCTTGGACGGCGTCTGCACGCCTTTCATCTTCTCCAGATAGAGGGACGCTCGCTTATTCAATAACCCGACCAACTGCTCATCAAGCTGAGAAAGCTGGATTTCAGGGGAAACTGCCGTCGGTGGCACCACCTGAGCCGGAACGGACTTTGGCCGAGCAGGAACGGTCGCTGCCGGGGCTTTCTTCGCCACCTTCTTTACAGGAGTCTTTGCGATCGGTTTCTTTGCCATCAGCCTGCCCAGCCCTCGCGCGAGTAAACATCCGGCGAGTTTCAGACTTGCTGACCGGCTCTTCAGTAGGACCCCGCACGCAGGAACGAGCGAAACCGCAACGGCTCGATAACACTCCCGGACATCCCATCCGAACAAGTGACGGAGCTGAACCTCGCCTCTCAATAGACACTCCGGCCTTGTACAGGCGTCAAAATTGAGTGTCAAGCGGGGGGGTGTCTCTCTCTAAAATCCGATCCACTTCGCACCTTCCCCCAACACAAAGAACTCTCAATCTCTCAACGTGCCAGACTGGCACGCCACATCCCGCGTCAAGAGAAAGTGCCTTTTTGGCACCAGCGATCCTCGCGCCCAACAACGAATCGCCCTGCCACTATGACATTTTCCGCCCCAAGCAGCGAACATTTATTTTCCTTAAATCAATTACTCATAACAACTTACACCAAAGCAACTCCAACGGCATGGAACCTGCTAAGTGGGATCGTGACCTGTCGAAGTGATTCAATGCTCAAGACGACAGACCACCTTTCTTTCAATTCTCCGCTTTCGCAGTACCCCGGTTCTGGTGCGGCGAGCCTTCAAAACCAGTCATTTAACAAAATGCAGTTGCCGCGATACCGGATCGCGCGACTGCGGACAGAAGTCTCAGAGGAGCGTCGTCATGGCAGTCTCGGGCGAAAAAATCATCGGTATTGACTTGGGAACAACGAACTCCGTGGTGTCGATCATGGAAGGCGGTGAACCAAGAGTCATCGCCAATCAGGAAGGCAGCCGAACGACGCCCAGCGTAATCGCGTTTACCGCGAAGGGCGAAACCCTTGTGGGTGAGCCAGCGAAACGTCAGGCGGTCACGAACCCTCAGAATACGATCTATTCGATCAAACGATTCATGGGCCGTCGTCACAAGGAAGTCGAGTCCGAAGAGAAGATGGTGCCCTACAAAGTCGTAGGGGCGCTGACGGACTACGTGAAGGTCAATGTCCACGGCAAGGATCATACGCCTCCGGAAATTTCCGCGTTGGTTCTGCGTAAGCTCAAGGAAGCCGCAGAAAACTATCTCGGTCATAAAGTCAACAAGGCCGTCATCACCGTACCGGCCTATTTCAACGACGCTCAACGTCAAGCGACAAAAGACGCCGGTCAGATTGCTGGTCTTGAAGTCGCTCGAATTATCAACGAGCCAACCGCCGCAGCTCTGGCTTATGGACTCGATAAGAAAAAAGAAGAGAAGATCTGCGTCTTCGACCTCGGTGGTGGTACGTTCGACGTATCGATCCTTGAAGTCGGTGATGAACTGGTCGAAGTTCTCAGCACCAACGGAGACACACACCTTGGTGGTGACAATTTCGACGAAGTGCTTATTGACTACATCGCGGCCGAATTCCAGAAGGAACAGAGCATCGATCTGCGTAAGGACCCAATGGCCCTGCAACGTCTGCGTGAAGCTGCGGAGAAGGCCAAGAAGGAACTGTCGTCACAACAGGCAACTGACATCAATCTGCCGTTCATCACGGCCGACGCAAGTGGTGCGAAACACCTGCAGCTCAGCATTTCCCGGTCAAAGTTTGAAGAGCTGATTGACCCTCTGGTCGAGCGATGCCGCCAGCCGGTTTTGAATGCTCTGAAAGACGCCAAGCTGAAGCCAAGCGAGATCCATGAAGTCGTATTAGTTGGGGGCTCAATTCGAGTTCCCAAGGTACAGAAGCTTGTACGGGATATGTTTGGCAAGGAACCTCATCAGGGCGTAAATCCCGACGAGGTGGTCTCCCTCGGCGCGGCGATTCAGGGCGGGATTATCTCCGGCGATGTGAAAGACGTTGTCCTTCTTGACGTCACTCCTCTCTCGGTTGGTATCGAAACCGAAGGCGGAATCATGACAGTTCTCGTCGAACGGAATACGACGATCCCAACGACGAAGACCGAGACATTCTCAACCGCCTCGGACAATCAGCCAGCTGTGACTGTCCGCGTCTTCCAGGGCGAACGCAAGATGGCGTCCGACAACCGCCTGCTGGATGAATTCAACCTTGATGGCATCCCTGCTGCTCCTCGAGGTGTTCCTCAGATCGAAGTCAAATTCGACATCGACGTGAACGGTATTCTCAGCGTTTCAGCTAAGGACAAAGCCACTGGCAAGGGCCAGACTGTTCAGATCAAGCAGTCCAGCGGTCTGTCGCCTGACGAAATCGAACGTATGCGAAAAGACGCCGAAGCGCATGCTGACGAAGACAAACAGAAGCAGGAACTAGCAGCCGCGAAGAATCAGGCTTCGTCTTTGGTCCACCAGACTGAAAAGACCTTGAAGGAGCATGCTGACAAACTGGACGCATCTTCAAAATCTGCGATTGAGTCTGCGATTGAGAAGGTCAGGAAGTCAGCAGAAGGTTCAGATACTGCCGCGATCAAGGCAGCCACAGATGAACTGATGCAGGCGTCCCACGCTCTCGCTCAGCACATGTATGCTGACAAAAGTGGTGCCCCTGACGCAGCAGCTGGTGCGGCTCCAAAGAGTGGTGATGACGATGTGATCGATGCTGAGTTTGAAAAGAAGTAATCTCAGACATCTGCAAAGATGGACTGCTGATAAGCCCGGCTTGTTCCCCTCAAGCCGGGCTTTTTCCTGCGCTCGTTATCGTGTGAGACCAACTTGACAATACCGGGATGTTGGATTGATGTTCTCTTCACAACCCGAAACGTCAGTAAGGGATCAATGTGCCTTTGTTCTGCGCACAACATCCCTCGCTGACGCTCGGTCCGGTCTACATTCAGCAGAACTTTGCTGACAGAGCTCTATTCCTCCGTCGAACTGCTCGATGAATCTGCTGCGTCTGAAACGGGTTCGCGAACAAATCGATATCCCGTTCCTCGAATCGACAACAAGTGACGCGGCGAAGAGGGATCCGCCTCGATCATTCGCCGCAGCCGCATCACAAAGTTATCGACAGAACGACTGGAAATATCAGCCGAGTCCTTCCAGACATCGGACTGCAGTCGGGCTCGCGACAAGACTACGCCATCGTTCTCCAGGAAATATCGGAGTAGTTCCTGCTCACGAGTCGTCATCGTGTGAACTTCGTCTTTGTGACGAATCTCAAAGCGACCAAAGTCTGCAATCACATCACCAAAACGCACCACATCATTGGTTGGCCGAACCGACCTGCGCTCAAGATTGCGGCGACGTCGATCCAGCAGATTTCTAACTCGACTGAGCAGTTCAGGCAATGAAAAAGGCTTCGTCATGTATTGATCGACGCCGCAGTCAAACGCCTGAATTTTGTCTTCCGACAACGTCCGCGCTGTCAAAGCCAGCACAGGGATTTCTGTATCCAGCCGCCGCAGTGTTCGACAAATCTCGTAACCACTCATAAGAGGCAACATTAAGTCCAGAACAACCAGATCCACAGGCGGCTGAGCCGACTCATAAAGCTCCAGAGCGGTGGGTCCATCGGGCGCCAGATCAACCTGATAACCTTCACGCTCGAAGTTGAACCGCAGGCCTCTGGCAATCGCCTCTTCATCTTCAACAACCAGAATTCTCATGGCTCAAACTCCCTCACAACAAGTTGCGAATCATCAAAGCCTACCTGTAGTTTGAAAACTTCCACAGAGCCCAGAATCATCGCTATTGCGCCTTCTCTTTTCCCGACAACGCCAACTCTGACACGCGGCTGCGAGTCTCACGATGCTCAGACTCCGGAAGATCCAATTGTCTTCCTGGCAGAGTCACCTCAAAGACCGATCCGCCTCCGGATTCCGCATCCAGCACGACAACTCGACCTTTCAACAACCCAACCAGAGTTCGCACAATATAGAGTCCCAATCCGGTTCCTGTTTTCGTGCGATGCAGCTCATCGTTCCCTCGAACAAACATCTGGAAGATACGCCGCCGATTCTCAGGTGCCACCCCTGCTCCGTTATCACGAACTCTCACGACCACCTGATTGCGTCCGCGGGAAAACGCGTGCACGGTCACCTTAGGAGGCTTCCCGCCATACTTCACGGCATTGTCGAGTAGATTTCCGAAGATCATTTCCAGCAGCAGACGACGAGACGTCAACGCCAGCGGAGCAACTTCAAATCGAAACACATCGTTGAACTCCTGCTTATGATGCAGGCATGCGGCATTCGCACATTGGCGGAGCAAATCTTCCAGATGAATCGTCTCGGGCTCCGTCTGATGACCAATGGCGTCAAGACGTCCGACCTCCAGCAGTTGATTAATCAATCGATCGAGCCGCCCCAGTTCGGTATTCATCGTCTCATAAAATTCCCGCCGATCAGCCGCCTCTGGCTCGCGCATAAGCAGCGTATCCAGGTAAAGTCTGAGTGCGGCAATCGGAGTTTTCAGTTCATGCGTCACACTGTCCACAAAGTTCGACTGCCGTCGATTGAGCTGGATTTCTTTGATCGTGAGAAACGAATAAAATGAGATTCCGAACAAACTGATCGCCAGGGCGATGGATCCCAGCGTCAGCGCCAGCCACGAACTTTGCCGGGCCAGAAGCACGATCAAAACGGCCATCAAGGCAATGTTGACGGTCATCAACAGAACGCTGCTCCAGATGGGCAGGCTCAGATGACGGCGTTTTCGGCGAAAGTCGGCCACTGGAAAGTCCATTACTACCAAAATCTCGGACAATTAACCGATATGGTACCCTGAAAATGAGTCAAACAACAACGGGTGAGAGTTCTATGCGTGAAACGGCTGCGGGCTTTCTGTAGACTCCGCGACCTCCTTCTTCTCTATCTCCAGATCAAGTGGTTCCGGAATGTCTGTTTCTGAAGTCTCTGAATTTGTTGATTCGTCGCGATCCGAATTGTCCTGGAATGAAATGGCCGATCTGGTCCTCGCGGGCGAATCTTTGTCGCGCGCGGATGCCATGAGAATCCTGCGAGCCGACGACGACCAATTGCTGGCCATTCTGGACGCGGCCTATCGAGTCCGTCGGGAGTACTTCGGGAAAACGGTTCAGCTCTACTATTTGAAGAACGCGAAAAGCGGTCTCTGCCCGGAAGACTGCAATTACTGCTCACAGTCCAGGATCTCCGAAGCGCCGATTGAAAAGTATGCGATGCTGAATGCCGAACGACTGCTGGACGGTGCTCGCAAAGCGGCCGAAAGCAAGGCTCGAACTTATTGCATCGTGGCCAGCGGTCGTGGTCCAAGCGATCGTGAAGTCGATCACGTCGCCAATGTCGTGCGTCAGATCAAAGACCAATACGGCCTGCACATTTGCTGCTGCCTTGGACTGCTGAAGCCTGAGCAGGCTCTCAAGCTGAAGGCTGCTGGTGTGGATCGAGTCAACCATAACCTGAATACCAGCGAACGCTATCACGAAGAAATCTGCACGACTCACACGTTCAAAGATCGCCTCGAAACGCTCGACATCTGTCGCAGCGCCGGACTGGAACTGTGTGCCGGCATGATTGTGGGCATGGGCGAAGTTCATGAAGACGTCGTCGATGTGGCAATCAAGCTTTCCGAGCTGAACGTTGAATCGATTCCGATCAACTTTTTGAACTCAATCGAAGGAACTCCCCTGCAGGCTGTCCGCGAACTGGATCCGAGATTCTGCCTGAAAGTCCTTGCGATGTTCCGTCTGACAAATCCAAAAGCGGAACTGCGAATCGCCGGTGGGCGTGAAGTCAATCTGCGATCCATGCAGACGATGGGCCTTTATCCGGCCAACTCGATGTTTGTCAGCGACTATCTGACAACGCCCGGCCAGAAGGCTGAAGAAGACTTCCGCATGATCTCCGATCTGGGCTTCCAGATTACGGCCGGAGATTATGAATCGTCGAAGTTGCTGGATCTCTGGAACACGCCTCACACAAAAAGCTGTGCGGCCGAAACACCGGGTTCGGGCAGCTGCTGTGGCTGATTCATAATCAGCGCGACTTTCGGTGGATCTCAGTGGATGGGAATTTGGATAGCAACGGATGGCTGCTGAAAATCTGATCGTCGCTCCGGGCCCTCGCCTGGAAACTGTTCTTACAACTGATGGCCAGGTCCTGACGCCACCGCAGGACTGGTCGCTTCTGCTTCCCGGAGATCCCGGCCTGACTCGCCGCGTCAAAGCGGCCGGGCCGTCGTGGACTGTGCAGGAAAAGCGAGGTAGCAAGATCTTTTCTCAGGGCGTCTGGGCTCCCAAAGCCAACATTGCTGCGGCGATGAAGCAACTGGAAGCCGAACGTTCCACAGAAGCTTATGCGAAAAAGCAGGCCGCCGGAGCACGACGACGCGAAAAGCTGCAGACCGAGTACGTCGTCTCCTTTCGCGACTCCGTGCTGGAGTTCCTTGCATTTGCACCTGTCTATCAGGCTTTAGCCGAACGCTTAGCCGATGCGATTGCCGCACATGCTACGCCTGTCGGCAGCGGCACTGTCGCCAGAACTCAGCGGATTCCCATCGAACAACGTGCTGAGGCAGCCGTGATCGCGTGGATGAGACATCAAACCACGCTTTACGATCAGATGAAGATTCCTCGCATCAAGGGAGAGCGCCGCGAAGTACGCCGACTACTGGCTCAGCAATCACGTCGTTTGCTGCAACTCTATCGCGAAGGCACTCCTGTGCCAGCGACATCATGCCTGCTGACAAAAGCCCTGGCGCAGCCATCGCTCAAAGAGGAATCTGTGCGTTGATTCCTTCCATAAGCCAATACCGTTTCTGTAGCCGCCAGGAATGTGTTTGCCGCGCGAACTCGTACTGGTAGAGTCGAGGGCACAGATACCAAACGAAACGCCGGACGCTTGAAAGGACAAAGTGCCTTGAAATGGTCACAAATGCGACTGAGAGCGTTGCAGAAGCTGCAAAGCGGATTTACGTAGCGACACTAAGGGAAACGCTTGAAGCGAAATCCCTTAATGCTTTTGTGGCGATTGAACCTGTCTCCGGAGAATATTTCATCGGGGCGACGCTTAGTGAAGCGATTGGAGCCGCCCGCGAAAAGTTCCCGAACCGTTTGGCCCACGCATCGCGTATTGGGCATCAGGCAGCGGTAGAGTTTGGCAGAGAGATCCAATGAAAGGGTCTTTGAAAGTGACGGTGATCGCGCGTTACTGGGTGTAGGACTTCCGCTCGGATTAGAGCATCGAGCCAATTATCGTACAATGTCGTTGACGCTTATGAATGGGTAGCAGCCCATATCGCACTAAAGCTGATTGCCGTGGCGATCGACTGGCGAAAATCGGGTTCGGAGTGCTTCGGACCCCGAAGTGACTTGAAAGAACACCGGCACGGTCGCATACAATACGAAATTGTGGTCCCGGATGATTTCCTGAGGCTGCACCAACGCAATTCGGGCGACGGACCCGGCTCCTTCAGGGCAATTTCTGTGCGATGTCCCTACTGTAAACATGACGAAACCAAAGTCATTGACTCGCGAAACAGTCAGGACTTTTCTATCCGTCGCCGTCGCGAATGCCTCAGCTGCGAGCGCCGATTTACAACGTACGAAAAGATTGAAGAGTCTCCCGTCCGTGTCATCAAGAAGGATGGCACTCGAGTTCCCTTTGATAGGGAAAAGATCCGCTCGGGAGTGGAGAAGGCCTGCTACAAACGCCCGATTAGTCCTGAACAAATTGATCTGCTCGTTGGTGACGTTGAAGCGGCGATCTACGAAGATGGCGAACGAGAAGTTCCTTCTCGCCTGATCGGCGAACTCGTCTTCAGTGCCCTGCGAGATCTCGACAAGGTCGCGTTTGTACGCTTTGCGTCGGTGTATCGTGAGTTCCAGGACGTGCATGACTTCGTGGATGAATTGCAACCCATTCTGGATAATCGTCGGCGAGAGTCGTGACACCCGAAACAACGGAATCCCCACGAGCCTCTGCACCTCGCGCGCAGATCAGACGTTTTCAGATTCCTCGAGCGATGGCGATTGGCGGACTTCTGGTCTGCGGGATATGGCTTAACGATCGACTGGGCGTTCGGAGTGTATTCGCCATCTCAGCCTGCTGCCTGCTGACCTTGATTGCTCACATCGCGGCCCGCCGCCGATTCTACGGAACAGAAGGCATCGCGTTGGCTCTGGCGATCGTTTCTCTGGGCGGCTCGCTACAAGCCGTCAGAGATTCAGCCGAAGATGGACGCGACATTGCTCAGCTGATTACCAGTCGACAGATTGATACGGACTCCGCAATTCGTCTTACAGGAGTTGTCGCCAATATCCCGGCTTTGGATTCTGTCGTTGATTCTCGGCCGTACGGATCCACCGGCAGCCAGCAAATTCGAACACTCTTTCTGCTGCGAGCATCCGGTGTTGGCAGTTCTGACGAGCCATTAGCGGTTCGAGGACTTTGCCGTGTCCTGGTTGAAGGCGACGCGACAGCTCTGCTGAGATGGGGCGATCATGTCGAATTGTTGGCAGAACTGGATACCGCTCGACCGCCGTTGAACCCTGGTGAGTTTGACTTTCAGCGTCATCTGCAGAGAAGCGGAATCTCGGCCATGTTGTTTGTGAAACACGCGGCCGCCATCCAGGTAAGAAAAACGACATGGTGGTCTCCGGCATCATTGCTGACCACATTTCGCCAACAGACTGTGGCGGCGTTGAAGACTAACCTTTCTCCTGAGAACCGTGCGACCGCTGAAGCATTGCTGCTTGGAAATCGAGGCCATTTGACGCCTGATCTGGAACGAGACTTCATTGCCAGCGGAACGATGCATTTATTGGCCATCTCTGGACTGCATGTCGGGATCCTGTATGTTTTTCTGGTCCGCCTGTTGAACCTGCTGCTGATTACCAGAACACGATCGCTGCTGCTGGCCGGTCTGGTGTGCGTGCTATACTGCTTCCTGACAGACCTGCGGCCTTCCGTCATGCGTTCAACGGTTTTCATTGCCCTGCATGTGCTTGGACAAATCTGTGTTCGTGAAATGCGAATCGGCTCACTGATCGGCGTCACGGCGATTGTGCTGCTGATCTTTGACCCCAGTATCGCATTCGACGTCGGCGCGTGGCTTTCATTCCTCTGCGTCGGCGCGCTGGGCTGGGTGGCAGAACGCACGCCGGTTTGTGAAGACCACGATGCTCCTCCGGAAGCTTTGACCTGGCAGGAAAAGTTCAGCGAGTTTTACTCCGGATTGCGCGAATGGCTTGGCAAGAGTTATCAGCAGATGCTGGCCGTCACGTTGCTGTCTGCTCCGCTGGTGGCAACTCAATTTCATGTCGTGTCGCTGACCGGGATGCTGATCAATCTGCTGCTGATTCCGTTCACGACAGCCACTCTGATCGTCGGCTATGTGTTTATTGCCGCAGGATTGGCCGTGCCTCCCTTAGCGATTATCCCGGGAACGATATTCGGACTTTGCCTGACTGTTCTGAATGGCGCCGTGAGTTTCTCTGCAGATGTCCGGCTGGGCTTTGTCACGATTCCTGATCTGCCTGCCTGGTTTCTGCCGGCCTACTACTCCCTGTTAACAGCATCCGCGCTGGCCTCCAGGTCATCGACTCGGCAGACATTGCGAGTCATTCTGTTGGCACTGGTCACCCTGCTCTTTCGTAACGTCTGCATCAGCCCCGAATCACCGAATCTGGAATGCACCGTGCTGAGCGTTGGTCATGGGAACGCGACCGTCGTGGAAACTCCGGACGGGCATGTCCTGCTGTTTGACGCTGGCGCCCTGAACCGAGGCGAACGAACCGCCGACTTGATCAGCCGTTTTCTGTGGACGAAAGGGCATCGCCAGATTAACGCGATCATTCTCTCGCACCCTGACGCCGATCACTACAACGCGGTCTCCAGTCTGCTCGATCGAATCCCGGTGGGTCAAATAGTTTTGACCAGCGAGTTTGTTCGGTCAGCAGCACCTGAAGTGCAAGCTATTCTTGATGATGCGTCGACCCTGGGCATTCCCTGCAGTATCGCAAAACATGGTGATCGTGTTTCGTTTGCGAACGCGACGATTGAATTTCTGCAGGCCAGTTCCGAAGGTGCAGAGAACTACGCCGATAACGCCTCGAGCCTCGTTTCGATTATTAGTTGCTTCGGACATCGGATCTGTTTGCCGGGAGATCTCGAAGGAGCAGGACAGGATCAGTTATTGCAAAATCTTCCGACCTGCAGTCTGCTTGTCAGCCCACATCACGGCAGCCCGGCCTCAAATACAAGGCGTCTGGCCAATCAGACCAAACCAGCCTGCGTCGTGGTTAGCGCAAAGGACGAGCGGCAAGCGAATGCTCTTAAAAAAAACTACGGACGTCATTCCGTGCTGCTGACGAGCGTATCCGGGGCCGTTCGATTTCAGATCACCCCAGGCGGCCACTCGACAATTGAATCATTCACAGCGCCTGCAACCGGCAATTTCTGAAACGTCAGGCGAGCTAGTTCCGCCCCAGTTCTCTGTCCATTAATCGAACGAGACTGGCCAGTGACAGTACCTGCATCTTCTTCATGGCTTTGCCGCGATGCTTTTCTACAGTCTTGGTACTGATACCAAGCTGGATCCCAATCGCTTTATTGGTCGATCCATCATAAACCATCTGAATGACCTCGCGTTCCCGCTCAGTGAGTCGCTTCAGATAAGTTTCACTTTCCTGCAGAACAGGCGGAAGAGCATGGTCAACGGTCTCAGCATCCTGAAGCTGTCGAAACCCTTCTTCAACCGCATCGATCAGTTCACGTCGATCGAATGGCTTGTCCAGAACCGTGACAGCTCCGGATTTCATGGCGGCCACGACGAGACTTGTACGAGGAAACGCAGTCACCAGGATGACTCGAAAATCATTCGGGCGAGAAGACAGGTAACGCTGAACGTCAAGACCTTCCATCTGCTTCATCACCTGATCAGTAACGACAACGCCTGGCGACAGATTAGCCGAGTCTTCAACGAACTGAGACGCTGACTGGTAGGCGTGGACATCATACCCTGCGTGAACCAGCAACATCTGGATCGTATCAAGCACGGCCTTATCATCATCAATGACATAGACACGCTTCGATCCGCGTGAAGAATTTGAGTTCTCATCAACTAATGACATGGGTGAGTGTTCGTTCGACGGGGGTCCCATCGACGCCGACCTGATCTGAGAATCAAATTGAGTAAGGGACATCCGATTGCTTCGAGCTTCAGGTATTCAACCCCGGGGTACGTTAGTGCTTCGTTTTCCTATTCTTTTCCGCCCAGGATGACAAGCGTTCTTTCAACCATGTTCCGCGAATGCGGGGAAACACGCACGAAAGGAACATCGACCCGACCCTATACGACCAGAACGCTCATCGGTTGTGCGTACCTCAAAAACTCTCGTTGAGTAATATGTGGCCTGTTACTTCTTTGTTGGATGGGGAATCTCCCATCAATGGTCCACAGTCTTCAGGGATCAATATGAGGAAACACCCCATGTCGCCGGGACACCCCATTATGTTGATGTTTCGGTGGATCCGGGTCTGAGTTGCTGATGAAAATCGTGATTCGATGCCTGATGTCACCAGCACGATTTATGGCGTACGCCCATACAATAGCAAACACTTAATACAGTTTAGGACTAAGTCAGATCAAGCAAACGAGTTGCTGGCAGATTTCGAATAGCTTTGACCGACGACTCTTTGCTCGGACAGGATTGCGTGGTGTTTCTTGTCGCCGGATTCGTAAGAATTCGGGGCAGCGACTTGAAGGGATCCGAATTCTCACGAATCCGGCGACCCTGGACGAGGTCCGGTAGGGCATCTCCGGCCGTTCCGAGTGCGAGACGATGTTAATCCCGCGCGGAAATGACTTCTCTGGCAATTTTGGCCGGAAATCCTGTACACTACGGATCTTGTCGGTTCACGCTGCTCCGTGACCCGTGTCTTACGCATCACGCCAAGGATGGCGAACAACCATGCAGTCCACTGACAATCCAGCCCTGGAATTCGCTCCGGCTGGAGATCGCCCCAGCGACAAGAAATCCGTCTGGCTGCTGCTTGGTATTTGCGGAGCGGGGATGCGAGCATTCGCCGAAATGCTGCTGGATGCCGGACAAACAGTCATTGGCACAGACACAGATCGCGATGGCCTGTCCCGGCTGCAGTCTCTGAAGAATCCTCGCTGCTCACTGATTCCGTGGCCGACTGACCTGAATGCAGACAAATACAGCGGCGCGACGATTGTTCATTCTCTGGCAGTTCCCGCAAATTTGCCTCTTCTGATCCAAACGCGGCAGTTGAACTTGAAGGTCTCTCCGTTGCCCGTGGCTATAGGCGAGTTCTTGAAGAACAGCCGACAAATTTGTGTGGCTGGAACTCATGGTAAAACAACAACGACCGGAATGATCTGGTGGATTCTCCAACAGGCAGGACTAAAACCTGCCGGATACATTGGCGGAGAATTCCTTGAAACTCATCGTTCCGGTGCGTTCGGTTCTGGCAAAACTTCGGTGATCGAAAGCTGCGAATATCAGCAGTCGTTCCTGCAACTGAATCCTCAAACTGCGGTGCTGACAGGCATTGAGCCTGACCACTTCGACTGCTTTGACGTTGATCAGGCAGCAGACGATGCTTTTCAATCATTTATTGAACGCATCCCGGCCGACGGAACCCTGATCGTAAATTCCGACAACTCACGTTCACACAAACTGGCGCGCGTAGCAAAGTGCCGTGTTTTCAGCTTCGGCAGGAATACAGTGTCAGACTGGAATGTTCGAAATCTCAGACTTGATTCTGAAGCCAGAACGGCCGTGACCATCGGGCCTCCGTTTCCTGCTCAGGTGTTCGAAATCTTCCATTGCGGCAACTCAATGGCTGAAATTCGACTGCGAGTTCCCGGGCTGCATAACGTCGAGAATGCCGCGGCTGCCTTTGTTGCCGCCATGGCAGAAGGTCTGCCGCCAGAGGAAATTGCTCACCATCTTGGATCCTTTTCCGGCATTCGCAGACGCTTTGAACACCGAGGAACATGGCGCGGAGTTGACCTGGTGGACGACTATGCGCACCATCCGTCAGCGATTTCAGCCACTCTTTGGACCGCCAGAAGTTGTTTTCCGGGACGGCGGCTGATCGCAATCTTTGAACCCCATCAGGTCTCCAGAACCGAACGATTGTTCTCAGAATTCACTCAGGCTCTGACTTTATTCGACGAATGTCTGGTGTTACCCGTCCTGCCGGCCCGGGAAAACGCCAGTTCTGCGGAGTGTTGTCGGATCTCCGATCGGCTGGTCCGGCGGATCTCTGAAGCGGGAGGCCGAGCATTCCTGATGGCGAATCTTGACCAGGTGCCCGGAAGATTAGACCATGCGGCTCGACCCGGTGATGTGGTTATCACAATGGGCGCAGGCAGGACACATCAAATTCATGACGAAATCAATCGACGACTATTCCGAGATTCTGCAGCTTGAAGAACCGCTTTCGCGCCACACGTGGCTGCGTTTGGGCGGTCCTGCGCAGTACTTTCTGACCCCACGTACGGAGGAAGAACTGCTTTCGGTCGTGCAGACCTGCCGGGCGCAGAAGATCCCGATTCATATCCTCGGTGCTGGATCCAACCTGCTCGTCCGTGATGAAGGAGTACGCGGAGCTGTGATTCGCTTGATAGAACCATTGCTCAGCGAAGTCCGCGTTGAGGGAACTCAAGTGATTGCCGGTGGAGGCACACTGCTCTCTCATTTAATTACGGAAGCTGTTCGCGCTGGTCTTGGAGGCGTGGAACATCTGGTGGGAATTCCGGGGACCATCGCGGGAGCCATCGTTGGTAACAGCGGCGGTCGAGCTGGTGATATTGGTCAGCTCGCTGCCAGCGTTCAGGTCCTGACACAGGACGGGGAAATTGCGATTCGCAAAGGCGATGAGCTTTCGTTCTCTTATCGTCGCAGCAGCTTTCAGGATCTGCTGGTTTTGTCAGTGACGCTGAACCTGACCAAAGATGATTCTGAAGAACTTAACCGTCGGATTCGAAAAAACTGGATCATGAAACGATCCACGCAACCGCTTGCAGATCAGTCCGCCGGCTGCATCTTCCGTAACCCTCGCGGCCTGAGCGCAGGCGCGTTGATTGAACAGTGCGGCCTGAAGGGAATGTCGGTCGGGAAGGCTCGTATCAGTGATCGCCACGCCAACTTTATTGTGACGGAAGCTGGAGCAACCAGTCACGATATCGAACAGCTGATTAGTCGCATTCGAAAGTCCGTCGCTGAAAAGTACGCAGTGGATCTCGAACTGGAAATTAAGGTTTGGTAGTCACACGACAACTGATGTTGTGTGACGGAATTAGCCGGAACGCTTTAGCTTCCGGTTAATTCCCCCGCTGGAAGCTGACGCGATCCGGCTGACAGGCTAGTCTCTCTTCAAGGAAGAAATCATGTCTCAGGCAGAGACCTCAGCCGATCGCCTTCGTATCGTTGTGCTTGCTGGCGGAGATTCGGCCGAGCGAGAGGTGAGCCTTGAAAGTGGACGCAACGTGGCCGACGCTCTCCAGCAGCGAGGCCATCAGGTCCAATTGCTGGATCCTGCGAAGTCTACGCTTTCTTCCGTCCCCGCCGACACAGATATTGTTCTTCCGATGCTTCATGGGACCGGGGCAGAAGATGGAATCCTGCAGACTCAGCTTGATCAGCTTGGGATCCCATGGCTCGGCAGCTGTGCAGAAGCGTCGCGGCTGACTTTTAACAAGATTGCGACCCGCACAACGCTGCAGGCCGCCGGGCTGTTGGTTCCGCCGGGTGTCGCTCTGAATCGGATCTCGTCACCGTCACTGATTCACGAGGCTGCTCGATGCGTTGGCTACCCGCTGGTCGTCAAACCATCTGAACAGGGATCCAGTGTCGGCATCAGTATCGTTCAGCAGGAAAGTCAATTGGACGATGCTGTTCGAGAAGCAACTCGCTGGTGTCCTCGTTTCCTGATTGAACAATTCATCGTCGGCCGCGAAATCACCGTTCCAGTCATCAACGGAGTCGCATTCCCGGCCATCGAAATTGTTCCGTCCGGAGCCTGGTACGACTATCAGGCGAAGTATCACGACGAGCAGACTCAGTATCGAGTTTCACCACCAGGACTTCCTGACAGTCTCAACGAAAGCGTGCTTCGAGCTTGTCGAGTCTGCGATGTCAGCGCGATCAGCCGGACGGATCTTCGCGTTGACGCATCTGGTCGCTGCTGGATTCTGGAGATCAATACGATCCCCGGCATGACATCTCACAGCCTCGTCCCGATGTCCGCCAGGGCTCTGGGGATTTCGATGGGAGAACTCTGCGAACAGACTCTGCTGGAAAAGCTCAATCGGCCAACGGCTGTGGCATGGACTTCCAAAGCTCTGAAGCGAGCTGCGTGAAGCCCGCAACGCGCGACGATCAACGCGGCTCTACTCGTGTCAGTTCTGCGGACCGCAGCAATCCCTGTTGAGATAAACAGCGGACCATCTCTCGAGCCACCGGTCCAGCAGCCTTGCCGCCGGAACCGCCGTGTTCGAGAACCACGACAAACGCGTACCGAGGCTTGTCTGCCGGAGCATATCCCGCAAACCAGGCATGATCCGGCTTTCCAGGCGAAGCTTCTGCCGTTCCGGTTTTCCCTGCGATCCTGATACCCGGCAGCCGGACCGTCTTGAACCCGGTGCCAATCGGCTCCTCAACCACAGCCTCCAGTCCTTCTCGCACAGAGTTCAGAATCTGATCCGTCAGTACTGAGATTCGCTGACGGCTGACTCGAAAAGGCGAATCATCAAGTTCGCTGGCTTGTCGGGCAACGCCTTCATCACTGGCGACATGGGGAGTGACCAGCCACCCGCCGTTTGCGACCGCAGCCAGAAGTCGAACCATCTGAAGCGGTGTGACCGTAAGTCTCGACTGACCAATCGAAAGTCCAAGTGCTTCACGTTCAAAACGTCGCTGAGCGGCCGCCTGAGCTGCACCCGGCATCTCGGACTCGTTCGGATGACGACGGACCGCGGGAACTGTTCCAGCCTTCTCGAATGGCAAATCGATACCTGATGCTTTGCCGAACTGAAGTCTCCGCGTCCATTCTTCGAGAGGTTGAATCCCCATGCGGCGAGCGGCATCAAAGAAATATACGTTGCAGGACTGGGCCATCGCCGTCCGAAGATTGACGTCGCCATGCCCGCGACCATGGAGCCGATAGATGAGACATCGATGTTCGTCAGGGTTTTCCAGATAACCCTGACAGTCAAATAACATATCCGGCGAGAGTACGTCGGTCTGAAGGCCAGCGATCGCCGTTACGATCTTGAATGTTGAACCGGGCGGCAATGCCATCCCCGTGAATCGCGAAACAAACGGCCGCCGCGCATCGCTGTTAACCATTTCCCATTGAGCTGCGGTGCCCTCTGTGAACATGGAGAGATCAAAGGTTGGAGCACTCGCGGCGGCCACAATTCGCCCTGAATCAACTTCCATCACGACGACACAACCACCCGTCGGAATATGCTCCGGTTCCGGCGGAGCCAGTTGATCTTCGGACGGCTCTTCAGACTCGTTCGTGACTTCCGGTGGAGGCAGCAGCAGTTCTTTCTCCGCATCACCAAGTGACTCCGCCAGCAACTGTTCGGCGACTTTCTGCACCTCTGTATCCAGAGTCAGAACGACATCCCGTCCGCTCACTGGTCGTCGCACAATTTCGGATGAGACGACACGCTGCCGTCGATCACGCACAATTCTGCGAAGGCCAGACATCCCGGCGATTCGATGGTCGTAAGATTTTTCGACACCAAACCGGCCTGATCGCATCTGATCAGATCGTCCCTGATCTGACAATGAGTCATCAGAACTCTGTTCAGCATCGCGATCTTTCTCGGTGACTTTTGTGCGTGCTCCAACAACATGAGCAGCCAGTTGATTCTGCGGATAAGTTCTCTGTGTCACAGCTACGACGCGAACGCCCGGAAACTGCTCGGGATATTCATTGATCCTGGCAGCCACCTCGGCACTGACATTCTCCAGCACACCGTGCCAGGTTTCCTCTTCGCGAACAACGCTTCGGTCAGCCTCTTCTCGTTGTGGCGGCGTTGTCAGAGCATCGCGAATCGAAGATGCCCACCGCATGAGCGGGCCAGGCGAATCATCTTCGTCCAACTCTTCGTCTGCTTCTGCGTCGATATCAACGCCGCTGATCTTCTGATTGACCGTATCGCTGATCTTTCGAACTCGCAGCTCGATTTTTTTACAACGCTGACGAAGATCTTCCCGCGACATTCCGGTGACTTCAGAAACAGCCATGAACATCGCTTCTCGCGACTCCTGAATGTTCCGTTCAGCCTTTGCGACAAGATCAGCGTTCTTTCTCTCGTCGCGACTCAGAACCTGACGAATCTGCTGCTTCATCCAGTTCTGATCCGCTTCGGACTGCAGCCAGCGATAATGCATCTGAAGTGAGCTCTGTTCCACGTCAGCTGCGAGCACCAGTGCATCGGCAAGGATCCGCCCATCTCGCGCGGGGATAGCTTCTTCTTCGATCGTCGTCACGCCCAACGAGTCAAGATAGTCGTCGGGCAATTGAGTCTGAACCCAGGCGACTCGTCCAATCACGATCATCGCAGCCAGGGAGAATACGCTTCCTAATAACCACAGACGTACCTTACTTCCCGGCGCGATAAACTCGTCGTGCTCGTTGCCTGGGGAGAAGACCGCGTTGTGTGGCGTGTTGTACATGGTTCCTTTTTTCAGCCCTGCGAGAACACCCGCCGCATGCCAAATTCATCAGCCATGCGTATCGTGAGCGATATCACAGCACTGACGGGCAAAGCGATGATCAGAACCATTTTAAGGTTTTCCAGCACGGCCGAAGCCTGAGCCGGCAGACTCAGCCATTGCTCTGGCAACAAAGAGCCCAGCGATTGAAGAATCACGGAGACCAGGGTCAATAGTGGCAACTGAAGTGGAGCGGGTACTCGAAGCCAACTTCGCCCGGTTGAGTATTCATCCGACCGAGTCGATGGTGCGAGGCAGACAACGGCCAGCATTGGCACCAGCATTGGACACAACGGCAGAAACGATGGACGAGCAATCCAGTCGAGCAACAGCATTGTTCCAGGCAATATCAATCCCATTGTCGAACGGAGCCAGAACAGGCATCCACAGATGATGGGTAACAACAGTGAGCCGTGCGGCAGACGGCTCGGATTGGCAAGTTCAACAGCCAGTGTCACCCACATGACGCATCCGCAAAGAAACAATCCTTTCATGGCGTTCGTCTCCTCTCAGACACAGGCTTCTGATCCTTTTCCGCGATCGCTCGTTGAAGGCCCAGTCGCAGAATGCCGACAGACTCCAGATCATTCAATGACGCCGCTGGCTGAACACGAACATCCCACTGTCCGCCGGCCAGAAACTCCGCGCGAGTCACACGTCCGAAGTAAAGCTGAGGCCCTTTGACACCGTTGACATCAGCCGAGATCACCTCGTCGCCAACCGCCACGGCTTCCGTATGCGGAATCCCGGTGACACGGCATTCTTCTTCGCCGGTTCCTTCCAGAGTTGCCGTGACTCCAAAATGCAGACCATCCGGAGTTCGTCGCAGCAGCGTGACCTGCGCTTTGAACCCTTCCGCATTCACCGGCTGAACCAGACTGACCCACCGCGCGGCTTTGTCGATTCGACCAACTACAACGGCTCCCGTGAGGACTCGATCTCCCGAGTTAACGGAATGATCCGTGCCCGCATCGACCAGGATGCCATTTCCTGCGATCACAAGCTCCGACCGTGTAATGCCAGCGGATTTGCCGGCATCGACGATCAGCTCTCGCAGCGAATTCTGCATTCCACCGGTGCTGACGACCGACGCTTCAATCAGTCGAAACTGTGCGAGTGACGACAGCGGCTCGATCATCTGAACAAGCGATGAAGCCGTCTTTTCGCGTTTCAGATCTCGCCGCAGACGAGCATTCTCGATCATCAGCTGCCGTAGCAGCAATTCATTCCTCTTGAGCTGTTCATCGCGCAAAGATTGACCACTGGAGACGTCAGCCTGCGGACTCATTTTCTCGCGAGCCGTCATGGCCACGACAATCAGCCGCCCGGGACTCAGCGCGTCGTGAATCATGGGCCGAAATGGATTGAGCAATCCTGTCCGATCGGCCACGGCAACCACAAGCGACAGGAAAAACATTCCCGTTGCTCCCAGCCACATTCTCTGACGTATCTGATCTGCTCGCATGATGTCTCGTCCGAACTAGATATGCCCAAGCCAGGAAAAGGGGTCAGGAACCAATAGCCATATGGCCCGAAGGGTGCTGCGCACTATTGGTTGCTGACCCCTTTTCCAGACTCATTAGATCTGCCGCATTCCGT
Organism: Planctomycetales bacterium; assembly: GCA_026400835.1. GTDB lineage: Bacteria > Planctomycetota > Planctomycetia > Planctomycetales > Planctomycetaceae > SXXK01. The sequence continues at coordinate 77,765 of JAPLOA010000065.1, forward strand.
CATCAAGCCCGCTCTTCCATCGATCCAGATGGTCGAGACAAATCATGGCTCCGCGAGTCACAGCCGTTCGTGGTGAATCGGCGACTCTCACGGGAATGCCCAGATGTTGCGAGAGATACCGATCAATTCCACGCAGCAAAGAACCGCCGCCAGCCAGAATAAGCCCGGTATCTGCAAGATCCGCAATCAGTTCGGGCTGACATTTTTCGATCGTGCGGCGGATGCAGTCCACAATCTCTTCCAGAGGTTCGTACAACGCTTCGCGAACTTCTTCACTGGTCACCAAAGCTTTGCGAGGAATACCGCTGGCCGTGTCCAGCCCGCTGACCTCATGAGTCAGCTCATGATCCAGAGGAGCAGCACTGCCGATGGCAATCTTGAGTTGCTCGGCTGTTTGCTCACCGATTCGCAACGAGTATCGCCGTCGCAGATACTTAACGATCGCCTCGTCCATTGTTTCGCCGGCCGTACGAATTGACTGAGATGCGACAATGTCGGCGAGACTCAGAACAGCGACCTCCGTCGTTCCTCCTCCGATATCGCAGATCATGTTGGCGAGCGGTTCTGAAACCGGCAGCCCGACGCCAATGCCAGCCGCTTTCGACTCATCAATCAACCAGACTCGCCCTGCTCCGGCGCGCTCAGCGCTGTTAAAGACGGCTCGACGCTCAACCGGTGTAATGCATCCCGGAACCGCAATAATCACTCGCGGTCGCAGCCCCATCGACTGCCCGCAGGCCTTGCGAATGAAATATCGCAGCATCGTTTCGCAAAGCTCAAAATCGCTGATCACGCCGTGTTTCAAGGGACGAACTGCCGTGATCCCCTCCGGCGTTCTCCCCAGCATCTGATAGGCCAACTTTCCTACGGCCGCACCCCGCCCAACAACCTTGTGGGTACCTCGCGGAACAGCAACGACGGAAGGCTCATCAATACGTATTCCGGCCCCCGGCAGACCAATCTGGGTAGACGTCGTCCCCAGATCAATCGCGAGATCAGCACAGAATCGTTTTCGAACCCAGCCAAGCATCCATGCTCTCGCGGGAAAGGGATAAGGATCGCAAAGGGAGCCCGTCAAAGCGAACTCTCACGCCGTCTTTTACCGGGAAACCGGCAATCGCCGCAAGACGCAGATTTTTGCGGCGAAAACGGCCTGTTTTGGAAAGGGTGGAACAATAGCAGTGGTGGCAAGGCAGAACACCATTGATGTCTCTCCCTCATCTTCGCCGGAGAAATCATCCGCGCAACCATCATCCGCCACGGCTTCAGGCTCCAAAAACAGCGGGCTCTAACCTCGAATCAGCGTGTTGATTAAATCCTAACCCGCTGCATCAGCGAGGGATTGTCTTTAACAACGCGGCACCCGTTATCCCTCACTGACGTTTCGGGTTGTGAAAACTTGATAAAAATCAGCACGCCCGAATGGCGTCGGACGGACTATTCGTTGTTTGTGCCTGAAATATTTCAGTCCCAAAATCTTGCGGTCGACGCGTTCACGTCATGGTCCACAACTCGACCGAAAAATTAGACGACAGAAAGATGACTTTCGAATCCAATCACGCATCAGTGGCGTTAAGCAGAACACGGTAGCGGGAACGAAAGAACTTCCTCTCTTCAGTGATCGTCAAGTATCGATTGCAGCCCGGCGGGCTCGAACCAGAAAGTCGTTGGCTCGCTCGTAATCAGGTCGCTCAGGCAGGCTCGTTTCTTTGAGCGCCTGATCGAACTCTTTGTGGAGTCGTAAACGCCATGCCTCTGACTCTTCCCAAGGCATCTCTCCCCGACGAATGGCTAACAACTCCTCTCGAAAGGCTGAGACGCGAATCGGGACGAACCCTTCTCGAAGAATCTGGATCCCCGCCAGCAGCAATCGAATCAGATGCATCACGTGCTTGGGCTTGACTTGTCCCTGATTGCGAATGTCGGCCTGCATCTTCTTAAACTGCGACATCACATAGCCGTTGTAGGTCTGATACACGAGCCGTGACAGGAACGCCTCTTTCATCCCCAGCAACTCGTCACCAATCGAGGTCGTCTTTTCAATCAATGGTGTGTAGAGACACTCCAGCACATTGGGATTCGACTTCAAGGCCAGCACCAAAAAACGCTGCAACTCCCAATAGTGCTCCTGAGTGTCCGAACATTCGATCACTTCTGGCACACCGTACAGCGACCAATGCATATCCGCTGTGGGCAGAAAGACGCCTCGATAGTCTGTGTCCGAGGCATCATCGTCCAGACCATAAGCTCGCGAACCAATCACACAACGCAGGATTACTCGGGAGAATAATGCATTGCTTTCGAGCAGCCTGCGTGAATCGCTTTCCGTTCCTTCGGTTCCCGCTGAGTTGCCCTTCAGAATCGCGTTCTTGTAATGCGCCAGAGCAATAAGATCATCGGCACGAACGGGTTCTTCCATGCCATCCGGAAATCGGACTCGGTACGAATGACTTCGATCTTCAGGCGACTTGATCACAATCGCGACTGCACCGCGCGGATGAACGACGCGAGCCCCCTGCCCCGTGACTTCTCGCAGCACAACGACCTTGCAGCCTTCCGGAAGAATAAATCGATGCTGGAAGTCCGAAGGCTCTGTCATAGTATTTCCGGATCTCGAATGTGTTCAATCCCCACTGGAATAAGTGATGAACCTTCGATGCAAGGGCCTACTTTCGCAGCAGCTCAACCAACTGAGTTCGCAGTTTTCCACCCTGCTGAGGATTCACCATTTCAATCCAGCCGATCATTCCGGTCAGCCAGCTTTCGAAGTGAGGATGTGCGTTTCGATTCTGAGCAGCGAGGCCAGTGCTTTTTGCGTTATGCAGAATCGCTCGAATCGCTCGAATCGTATCCCGCGAAACACTCAGGCGATCATTCACCACAACCCCGGTCACAGACTGCTGCTGACTTCTGCGCTGGACACGAGTCTTCTCATGATTCAACCCAAAACCCTCATCGTCAACAATGTGGCGAAGTCGAGCCAACACATAACCGATCGACGGCGAAGGCTCCGCATCAATCGACCACGTTAAATCGTCCGCATATCGTGTATAGCGCCAGCCCAGTTGGTTGGCCATGGCCGACATGCGACGATCCAGCTTGCGCGCAATAAGATTGGAGATGGCTGGACTTGTACAGGCCCCCTGTGGAAGTGCACGCGGACCGATCGCTGCGTGATAAGTTGCGCCACAGAAGGTGACGGCGTCGCGGGGACACTCCGTACACAACAGTGCCAGAATCGTCGCGATCGCTGGTGAATAGCCAATTCGGCGAAACAACCCGTCGACGCGAGCCAACGTGACGCTGGGAAAGAAATCCTTCAGGTCCACGTTGATCACCACCGACGACCCAACATGCGGCGTAGCATTCGTCACTACTGAATGTTGAGCAACAAAGCCATGCGCGTTCTGATGAACAGGGATCAGGTTCAGAATGTTGGTCAGTATCCAGTGTTGAGCGGCCGCCAGTTGCTGGTGTGGGGCTGCAAGTCGTCGAGTTCCGCCGCTCTTCTTCGGGATGTTGAACGAGACATAATGAACTCGGGTCGGAGCATCGCTGTGAAACGCCAGCCAGCGGAGTTTTGAAACTGTCAGACCCATCGCGTTGGCCAGATCAGCCGGACTCGACAACAGCGGAAGTCCTCCGGCCTGCAACTTTTCAATATTTGAGCGACGATCAGCCAGCCCTCTTGAGACACCTCGGCCCAGAAACACGATGTCCGTCGCTCGCCGATGCGCTACCTGCTGGCGTCGCAAGACTCGTCTCTGTTCCGCCTCGGCCTTCTTTTGCTCCTTGAGTCTCTGACGTTCTTCGCGACTGATCGCAACGGCTCTTTCACCAGCCTGATGGATAAAGGCCGCATCACTCTGAAACTGCGTCATCTCACGCCCGATGTCGTGAATCTCGGCCAGTTCCTGTTCAGAAATCAGCCCCATCCCCACCATCGTGCGATCGATGACCTGAATTCGGGGCAGATCAGCCGGCGGAATGAAAGAACGAGAATCAAAGTTGGCAGATCGCCAGTCGGCAGCACTCGTCGCGGATAAAGCATCAGCGACCGACATCGGAGCGAACTTTTCCGTATTAAGTCCCGATAGCGACTTGCCCTTCGGCGCCGCGGGACCACTTGAACTGACCGTAGTATTTGCCACCGAGGGAAAAGCTCGCGTCGCAGAACCTGGTTGTCCGGACAAGTCTCTTCCGGCCAGCGACGATGGCGTATCGCGCGGAGGTTGCGGAGTTGGCAAAGCCAGTCGAATCAGAAACCGCAGCAGTCGAATGAACATGACGACAGATTCTGCAAGAAACGGAAAAATGCGGGAGAGGCAACGTCTAACTTCGATCTGCGGACCAGAGGCGTTCACCAAGGCCAGCTCACCTAGTGGGCTGAGCGAAAGCCTTGCGCTTGTTTTGGTCGAACAGCCCACTAGGTGAGCTGGCCAAACGAACAACGACTCTGGGGACGAGTTGGGAAGAATAATCAACCACGGCGTAACGCCGCAGCAAGATGGTCTTAAAACGCTGCTCTCTCCCACTCGAAACCATACGAATGTTACCGTTGTCGACCTCAGAAACAAAGCCAGGTGATCGTTCATTTCAGGCGAGCGGCTGGGCGTCAGCCCTCCGTGTCCACGCGCAATGCCAGGTCTCGCCACTCGGTTGACATGTATTTGAAACTCCAACTCCCGCAGGTCCTGAAGAACATCCAATCTCATAGGGTCACATCGCATCCGGAGGTAGCAAACGAAACACGGAGCGCTGACGCCCAACCTCGCGCCGGATTATGAGGTGGCTGATGAACACGACGTCTGGTAGTCTGCTGGTTTATGACGAAAGCCTTTGTTTCCATGCTCTCTGTATTCCTGCGACTTAACCTGGCTCAACTCGCCGTCATCGTTTCGATTGCGAGTACAGCGTTCGCAATTGATGGCGCCCAGGTCTCGTTAACAAACACCAGTCAGCCACCCAACATCGTCTTGATCGTGGCCGATGATCTTGGTTACGGGGATGTCGGTTGCTACAACCCCCAGTCTCGCATTCCCACGCCGAACCTCGATCAGCTGGCACTCGACGGGATGCGATTCACCGACGCACATAGTCCGTGTACGGTTTGCACGCCAACTCGATACAGCCTGATGACGGGCCAAATGGCGTTTCGAGTTCCCAACGGCGGGCGAGTTTTCACAGGGGCTGGCGGACCATCATTGATCGCAACCGATCGAATGACTCTGCCAAAGATGCTGCACGAGCAAGGTTATTCAACAGCGTGTGTCGGCAAGTGGCATATCGGGGTGACGTTCTACGACAAAGACGACAAGCCGATCCATAAGGACTCCCCCGAAGCCGTTGAGTCGATTGATTACACGCGACGCATTGACGGCGGGCCGCTCGATTGTGGCTTTGATCAATTCTTCGGCACAGCCTGTTGTCCAACAACAGACTGGCTTTATGCCTACATTGACGGTGATCGAATTCCAGTTCCGCCAACGGGACTGCTGGACAAAACCCGTCTGCCCAAACATCCGTACGCCAATGACAACCGACGCGGCTGGCAGGCTCCTGATTTCGACCTCGAAGAAGTCGACATGAAATTTCTGGAACGCAGTCAGCAGTTTCTTCGCCAGCATGTGAAGGAAACTCCGAACAAACCGTTCTTCCTCTACCACGCCACGCAGGCCGTTCATCTGCCATCATTTCCGGGCCGAGACTTCAAAGGGAAAACTCAATCCGGTCCCCACGGCGATTTCATTTTCGAATTTGATCAAGTCGTCGGCGAACTCATGAAAACATTGGATGAGCTGGACGTTGCCGACAATACGCTGTTGATTGTGACCAGTGACAATGGGCCGGAAGTGACCTCCGTTGTCCATATGCGGCACGATCACAACCACGATCCCTCACGACCATGGCGAGGCGTCAAGCGTGACAACTGGGAAGGCGGTCATCGAGTTCCCTTCATCGTTCGCTGGCCGGGGAAGATCAAGGCCGGATCAACGTCAGACCAGATCACTTCCCTGTGCGACGTCTTTATGACCACGGCAGAAATTCTGGCCGCACAAGTTCCTGACAACGCGGCCGAAGACAGTTTCAGTTTTTTGCCTGTGTTGCTGGGGCAGGATCGCGAGCCCATCCGCCCCTATCTGCTGCAGCAAGCTTTTTTTGGTGCGAAAAATCTGGCGATTCGTCGCGGCCAGTGGAAGTATCTGGCCCACAAAGGATCCGGCGGAAACAATTACGAAACCAACGCGGAACTCAAGCCGTATGCGTTGCCCGATACGGCACCGGCCGCGGCCGGTCAGCTATTCGACCTCAAGCGTGATCCTGGCGAAACGACAAACCTCGCGTTAAAACACTCCGATGTTGTTGACGAACTCGAAGCTCTGCTAAAACAATCACTCGCTTCTGGCCGTAGTCGTCCTTTGGCGGACGAACAACCAGGATTAAACGAATAGAAAATGACCATGAAGATCGATTCCGTCGATTTCTACTACCTTTCCATGCCTCAGGTTCTGGACATCGGCGATGGCAGTCAGGATGCGTTACTGGTTCGCATCGCCGCTGGCGAATATGTTGGCTGGGGCGAATGTGAAGCGGCTCCGCTTGTGTCGATTGCCAGCTTGGTTTGCCCAATGTCTCACAGTGCATGCAAGCCTGTGAATGCGTCCGTTCTGGGTCAGGAAGTTAACGACGTCCATGATATCCGTCGAATCGGAAACCTCGTTCGCGCCAATAGCCTCGATCTGTTGCAGGCAGACCATACGCTTTCGGGGATCGACATCGCACTTTGGGATTTGCTGGGCCGTCGGCTGAATGAACCGACATGGAAGTTGCTGGGTTACAAGTCTCGCTTTCCCAAAACACCTTATGCGTCAGTACTGTTTGGTAATGATGCCGCCGAAACGCTAAGCAAAGCGAAGTCTATCGCCGCACAGGGTTTTCGAGCGGCGAAGTTCGGCTGGGGACCATTCGGATTATCAACCGTCGAAGCCGATTGCGATCAGCTCGCTGCAGCCCGCGAAGGGCTGGGAAAGGACGGGATTCTTCTGGTGGATGCGGGAACCGTCTGGAATACAGATCTTGACGCCGCGCGAGCTCGACTGAAGATGCTGAAAGAAGTCAACGCCACATGGCTGGAAGAACCGTTCGTCTCCGGCGCGTTGTCTGAATATCACGAGTTGTCGCTGGCGAGTGGAAAAGTTGGCATGGCGGGCGGAGAAGGCTGTCACAACTTCCACATGGCCAAACACATGGTCGACTATGCCGGACTGAAGTACGTGCAGATCGATGCCGGCCGCATCGGTGGCATCACGATCAGCAAAGACGTGGCCGACTACGCTGCCGCGAAAGGTGTCACCTACGTTAATCACACGTTCACATCTAACCTTGCCTTGTCTGCTTCTCTGCAACCTTTTGCAGGGCTTGAGTCGCATACGATTTGCGAGTTCCCGACAGAACTCAAATCACTGGCTCGAGCAATGACAAAGAATCACATCGTTCCCGATAAGGCCGGCCTCCTTCACGTCCCCGATGCTCCCGGCCTCGGTATCGAACCCGACTTCGAAGGCATCGCTCCGTATCTCGTGGACGTTGATATCCGTGTCGGTGGAAAACAGATTTATTCGACTCCCGAGTTGCGATAGCACTTCAATGGGTCACATCTGCCGGGCGGGACTTCGCGACGTGTCGCGACCTGTGCGCACGTCGTCTGCCCGTACCGTACACCCGTCGCTCTGTCGACGGGATTCAGCCCACTGAACTCGGCCGACATGCAGCCATCAAATCAGCACGCCCACGAGTGACAACGTCCTTACCGAGCAGATTCTGCCGAAGTTCGTTGCGCTGCGCAGTCCAAGAGACAAATGTCGGGATTCGTCAGTATTTCCGCGGGCGACTGCACTTGGAAATTTGATAACAGACAGTTGGAAGACGCCGCCTTTCAGCCAAGGCTCAATCAGATCCATGTGGGGCAACACACAATGATTCCACGATTCGCATCGATTTCGATCCCGCTCCTTGTGATCTCGGGTTGTGCTGGTCTGGCATCCACTGAAACGATGTCGAGCAGCTCCTCTGGTGAAGCAGTCGTTTCCGATATGGCGACACTTCACAGGATCGAAAGCAGTTTCCAGGTCATCGATCCATCAGCTTTGCAAATTAAGCTGAAGGATCTGCAGGCAGGTCAACAGGTTCGGCTCGTCACGTCCGCTTCCACGCTTGCAGAAATGAAAGAAGGCGGCAACGTCAACACGACTGAGTACGTCGGAACGATTGATGCAATTGACGCTGACAACATCGTGCTCAAGGACGCATCGCTTGTGACCCGTGCGAAGGTCGTGCGAGGAACGCCGATCATGAGCCGAGTGCCCTACTTCAGCCGGATGTTCAAGAATACGTTCGCGGCAAAGGAAACTCACCCGTTGCCTCACGGAGTCACGGTTCCTCGCTCGAAGGTCATCGTGGCACTCGGAGCAAGCTCCGAGATCAGGGAGCTAATAGGCGTCGATTTTGACTACAACGCAGACGCCAATGAATCGGTTGAAAGAACAGAAGTTTCTTTACTGATTCGTGGGCAGAGCAACCAACAATAGCCAGAGTGAACATTTCAGACTGCCGAAACACTTGCTTTGAAAAACAAAGCCCTTTGCAAAGCGTGCGGTCGCCTGATCGCAAGTACTCACGTCGCAAAATCTCACCTGAAATACCACTGAATACACAGAACTCTGCAAAGAGCGCATTGAGTGGAGTCGGTTGACTCTGACGATGAAGCAGGTTGTGGTGACCTACTCAATCGTCCAGTCCTCGACTGGTATGCCGCCTACGCGGTTGAACTCACGGTTATTGGAAACCAGAGTCAAGCCGTGGGTGACAGCGATTGCTGCAATCATCAGGTCATTGGAACCAATGGTAATGCCTCGTGATTCAAGGTCGTCACGGATTGTCGCACAATGTCCAGCTGCAGCGTCATCGAACGGCAGCGAGATGAACGGCGACAGTGTCAGTTCCACACGTGCGACGCGTTCTGTTCGCTTCTCATACTTGCGGGCACCGTGCAGTAGCTCTGCGCGGACAACCGAACACACGACAATATCATTGGCAGGCGTGTTCCTGAGTCGAGTACCGACCAACGAAGACTGGTTCTTCAAATAGAAGATCCAGATGTTCGTGTTCAGGAGATACCGCATCACCAAGGCTCATGCTTTTCAAGCGGCAGATCAGGAGGACATTCCAGCGGCTCGATGGCGAAGCTGCCTTCAGTCGCTTCGAAGTATCCTGTTGGATAGCCCATGGCATCTGTCTCCGCAATTGCCACAAGTCGCTGATATGCAGTCGCAACCTTGTCGAGCAGATCACGAAATCCGTCTTCATTCATGCCGGAATCCAGTAACGTCAGCCTGACAGCCTGCATTGCTGCAAAGTGGTAATCGGCAGGTACCGATTCTGACGAAATGCTCGGGCCAAATGCTACAAGATGAAGCTCGAGGTGCTTTAGGAACAGGCGGAACCAGTCGTTGACGGATCCGGAAATTTCGCCAATACCTTGATCAGGCTGCTTTTTGACGGACATCGTTTGAGTCTGTTCTCTGCACTTCGATCGCCAGAGCCTGCGCGGCCAAGACCGCCGCCTGCCGATAGTGGGTGAGTGTGATGAGTCCAGGAGGGTTGCTGTTTTTAGCCAGATCTTGGGCTTTCAGTACAACTTGCTCGGCAAAAAAAGCCTTCTATTCGGCCAATGCCCGCGCTGCTTTCGCCTGAATTCGAATTGTTGCGTTTCCATCCATGCTGACCTCGCTGTCATGTTCAATCGGCGCAGTTTACCCTTGAACCTGTGATGGGAAAATATCAGTTTGACATTGATCGGAACGGCAATTCCTGTCGCTTGATCTTGCAGGTTTGACCGTCACTTTTCATTGCGGGCGTTTTTGAATCGGTATGCGGAGGACGTCAATTCCCCGATGCTAAGTTGCCGAAACGATCAGAGAACTCTCGCCCCCTGATCGCCTGACAGCGGCTGAGATTAAAGCCAATTGTTTGTCAGCAACATTTCAAAGGCATTAAGTCGGCTAGCGTTTCAGGCTCAGATTTATTTCGTCGGCAGCGCGAAGACCGGACTGGTAGGCGCCGTCGGCGGTGCCGTAGTAATCGACACTTGTCGCTTCGCCGGCGAAGAAGAGTTTTCCATCAAGCGGACGAGCCAACTCGCGGCGCATTTCTGGGGTCGAGCCGACGGAACAAAACGAATACGAACCGCGAGCGAACGGATCGGACGCCCAGCGAGTGATCTGGAAATCGGTCGGTTCGGGGATGTCGTCTCCGTACAGAATTCGCAGCGTCTGCATCGCGATGTCTACGATCTGTTCATCCTTCAGAGCTTCAATCTCACGTCCACGAGTTCCGGCGTTGAAACCCAGCAGAACCGGCTGGCCAGTGGTTCGCACAAAGCTCACCCACTCTGTCCACTCACCGTGCTCTTCTGCGATGTACTCCAGCCAATCGACATCATTCGGCCAGAAGACTTTGGGGAATCGAAGATAGCACTTGTTCAGAACTCCCATGCCCAACGTTGTGATGGCCGTCTGTTTCTCTCCTGGCAGTACAGGCACGAAACGAACATTGCCGGCTTTCAACACACCAAGCGGCAGCGTGACAAGAACTCGATCGGCGGTGAACTCGCGTGCCTTCGTGACAACACGGAGCGGAGTTTCATGCCAGTGGATCTCCTGCACTACTTCGCCTGTTTCAATTCGCAGCCCCTGCGACAGATGGTTCGTGACCACATGAAAACCGCCCGGAAAGAGAGCGTCTTTTCCTGGGTAATGCTTTGCACTGTCATACCAATGCGCGGACAGCTCTTCCGCACTTCCGGCATATTCGTGTTCGATGTTTCCGCTAAGCACGAAGTTGAAATAACGTTGCGTCTTCGGATCGTCGTCGTCAAGTTCTGCCAGTAACTTTTCTGCCACGCTGAGGACGGAGGCATCTTTGTCTTTGTCCTGAGCCTTCTCGATGCGATCAAAGAGCTGTTCGCGAATCTCTTCCAGACTCTCTTCCGCTTCGTCATCAAGCGGATCGCCGTCCACGTCATAAACGATGGCACTGTCGTAGCTGGTTGCAATGCGTTTTGCCTGAATGCGGTCTGCGAGGCTGGTGATCGGATTGCCTTTGACGCCATGAATCCAGGAGGCTCCAAGATCAAGCGGACACTCGGGCCAGCGATTGCTCGTCCAGACACGGCCACCAATCCGGTCGCGCCCCTCCAGCAAGACGACGTCATGCCCCGCCGCCGTCAGCTTCTGAGCCGCCGCCAGGCCCGAAAGGCCTGCTCCGATGATCAGAGTGCGATCCATAGGTTTTCTCTTGTCGCGGGATTCACCCGGTTCGGCCGACTGAGCAGGATCCAGTCGCGCGATCGTCAGTCCACATAAAGCTACTGCGTGTCGCCGTTTCATAGGAAGTCGCAGAAAATAGAGTGAGCTGGATGGCCCATCGAAAGCAGGTGATTGGCACGCAGAACCCACATGACTCGTAGCCTCGTCCACTACCCCGGTCTTTAATCTGGGCAAGCCACTAGACCTCAAAACGCGAAGCCCAAATCATAACTACTTTGCCAGCTCCAGCACCACCATCGAATGAATCTCCAACGTCGGAACCATCACTGACGAACCGGCTTCGTTCTTGTTGATCCGAAGTTCAAGCCCTTCCGGCTGCTGAACGGCTTTGCAAACCTGATACCGCGCATCGATCGCGATTTCGATGTCGTGAATCGGCACCGTTTCTTCTCGTAACGGCACATCGTCGACGGGCAGTGCATGGTGAGCTGTCGTGTTCAGGTCGTTGAAGAGATGCACAACCAGTCGCGAACCCTGCTTCGTCTGCTGACGCATGATTGTACTGTGAACACACATCGGGGCTTTCACCTGAATCGGAGGCGATTCATTGGCCACCCATGTTATCGCATGCTTCAGGGCTAGTCGCTGATACGGATACGAATAGAGGTAATAGCCAGCATCAAGGCCGGCAGCAAAATAGACGACTCGTCCTTTGCCGAACTGATGGGTGACGATCGCCGGATGGTCGATGACGTCGGGCGTTCCTTTGAAACGAATGGTTCCTGGTGTCGTCTGACTGGTTGAAGCGGCTTTCACCTTTACCGCCGGACCTTTGAAAGTTACCTGCTGGCGATGGACGTAGGTTCGCATTTTTCCCTGATTTAAAAACGAATCGGGATCCTGGCGAAAGTCGAAGACGTTCTTGCGTTTCTCCCAGTAGTCCGGGCCGATGGACTTCGCAAAATTGACGTCCAGCTCTTCAGTCGGTTCAGCGGCGTTGGTCAGCAGACCTCGATAGTCGACACCGAACACATCCGACAAAGCAAAGTTATCTCGCGGCGTTCCGAATTCATCGAACAGCGATGCATCCAAACTGGCGACGAGTCCACCGCCGTTGGCAACGAACTCACGAACAGCCGCGACCTGTTGCTCATCAAGGCACGCCGTATTCGGCAGAATCAAGACCTTGTAGCGAGCAAGATCTTCGGTATTCAGATTCCAGTCACTGACCACAGTGGTTGGCAGATGCTCTTCGACGACGGCTCGAAAAGTCCCGAAGACGTTCGCCAAATAACGTTCCTCAACCTGCCCCGCACTTCGGCCGTAGAAGTTGCGAGTATTATCGCTCATGACCAGCGCGGCCCACGGTTCAGGTTGTTTACGAATGAGCCATTCTTTACGGCGTTGCAGTTCGTCCATGCAGTCGTACAACCCCTGCTGCAGGTTCTCGGGCTGAATCACAGCAATGCTGGGAGTAGCTCCGTAAGTCGCGGCCAGCAGCATGCGACGCTGAATCTCTGTCGGCGGAAAGCTGTCATTGCCGTACGGATTTCCATGGCTCAGGATATACGGCTCACTGAATGCGACTCGGTGATTTGTACACGCCCAGATGTAGGCGTTGGCAAACGCAGGAACGATGGTCGTGCCTCGATTGGATTCGTCCATCCAGAATTCCTGGTCGGGTGCATCCAGCAACAAATTCATCCGCGCCGGCATGTTGCGAGGAATGCTGAGAAAGTGACCGTAGCGTCCGGCGTTTGTCGTCCACGTGACTAATGCCACGTCCGGCTTGATGCCCTTCAATCGCGTCTGCATTCGGCGCACGAGGTCTTCCATCCGCCTATCAGCCCAGTGCTGGTACTTCCGGAACTCGATGTCATTCAGGTCCGTATTGGGAATCTCAGAACCAGTTTCAGCTCGATAATTCCTGCGGCAGTGTTCGCAATAGCAGACCCCACCGTAATGCAGACCATCGAAGCTGAATGCGTCAACATCCGGAAACTTTGTCAGGATCTCAGCCAGCACTTCAATGAAGAAATCGCCGTAGGGCCCCAGCAGACACAACATGCCGCCGTGTGGAAACTTCACCATGTCGGTCTGAGGAATCTCGGTGGTGTTCGTTGCGATGCGTCTCCAGTCCGGGTGCAGTTCATAGGCTTCAGCCTGAAGGCAAGGCGGATACACACCAAGAATGCGAACCCCCAGACGTTTGTATTCCGCAATATCGCTCTCAAGTCGATCGGGCGGGACGTGTGGACTGCGTCGCTTCAGTAGCTGGCTGTCGTAGTAGGTGTAAAACGGGTCAACGAAACCCATTTCACTTAGCCGCACGCCGTGCTTCACTGCCAGTTCGCGTTGAGCAGTGTTCATCACCGACAATGTATAGCCGCAGCCCAGAGTGTCCTGCAGCCAGTCGGGGATCGCTATCTGATGGAACGCCTGCCGATCAAACGGCTGAGCAGCAATTTCGCGATCCCGGATCTTCTGCGGGGCCTGAGCACTGGCCGTTGACTCAGCCAGTACTGCCACACAACAGAGGTACACGATCCGTCTCAACATGCAGGAATAAGCCATCTCACACTCTCCACCAGAAAGAAATTCTGTCGGGAGTGTAGTTGCGACAATTACATGGCGACCAGCGAGGGCATTTCATGACAGACGACCAGGGGTCACTTCTATACGTTCACCCAAAATGTCGCCATGGCCTCAATTATTGAGCCGCTTCAATCACGGGAACTGCCGCGAAACCAATGGACGGGGCACCGTTCTGGCCGCTGGCGTTGAGATTGATGTTGAGGGCGGAACGCCATGCCTGATTTTCGCCGATCCATTGCAGGCCACGAGCAAAATTGTCGGTCCACGTTCCTGTGTAGCCGTTGGCCAGTGTTTCGGCTGCCGCTTGATTAAGTCCTCGCATGACAGCATCCAACACCGTCGGCCGAAAAGGATGATCCTCAGGCAATGCATGAAGCAGTTCCAGGAGTTCACGCATCAGGATGTTGTGATAAACCGCACAGGCGTTGTGAGCATCGAACCAACGGCCGGTGGCCATTTGTCCGGGCAAGACGCCGATC
>JAPLOA010000054.1 GCA_026400835.1 Planctomycetales bacterium
TTTCACTTCGGGGGGAGGGGCATTCCGCGCTGACTCCGAAACTCCGACAAATCAAACCTCGCATTGAAAGGAACTCGTCAGCACTCGACGACGATGCGACGAGCGTGAATAATCCGGGTTTAACGGCAAGCCGCAGGCGACGGCTCTTGAATCGCACTGACGCCTGCGGCTTGCCGTTAAACGAACGATGCGATGACTTCCCTCATTTAATGGTTAAACAAAAACTCGTTCGTCGCCAGCAACGACCACAACAGCGACCGACACGCTTCACCGCGATCAGACTGACTGGCCAGATACTCTGAAGCCGCCTTCAATTCTTCCGGACGAGGATTCCGCGCGAAGACTCGCATAAAGATCTCTTCGGCCACGGAATCATTTGGCAAATCACGGCCAGCCAACTGCTGCGCGTAACCACTGGCTTCCGTCAGCTTCCGCTGAATCTCGGTTGAATTCACAAGTTCCAGAGCCTGCGTTAAAGCAGGCGCATCGACGCGTTCACATTCACACGCCGACACCCGAGCAGGCCGACCAAAGACATCCAGAAAATGGGCGGCGACATTTTCGTCCGGCAGCTGGATCGCTCGAGTTCCCGCCGGAACTCCGGGGAAGACAGTGGGGACTTCGAGCACCTGACTGATTCCATCCAGAATCACTTCGGCCGGTAATCGTCGTGCATAAAACCGAGCAAACGTCTGCGTGTCGCCAGCGTTGCCCGACTCAGGAGCTGAATCCAGTCGATAAGCATAGCTGTTGGTGATCGTTCGAATCAGATGCTTCACGTCATAGCCGCTGGCGATAAAGTCAGCCGCCAACGCGTCCAACAGTTCAGGATTGCTTGGCGGATTTGTACTGCGGGCATCATCAATCGGATGGACGATTCCGCGTCCCAGAAAATGAGCCCACAAACGATTCACCATTGTCCGCGCGAAGAACGGGTTGTCGGCATGTGTCATCCACCGAGCCAGGCTTTCGCGAGGATCATCCTGCATGTCGATCGCGAATGGGACTCCGCCCAAAGGCTGTGGCTTAAGAACTTCGCCAGTTCGCGGGTGAACCACTTCTCCGGCTTCCTTGAGATAGATAATCTCATCGGTCGGCACTTCGGCATCCGCAAATCCGCCCTTGCGACCGACTCGAGCAAACACCGCAGCCAGACCATAGTAGTCTGACTGACTCCAGCGTTCTGTTGGATGATGATGACACTGCGCACATTGGACTCGCACGCCCAAAAACGCCTGAGCAACGGACTCCACATACTCGGGCGACTTACGCACAGTGCGATACCATATCGCCGGCGGATTCTCATTCTGGCTACCGGTCGCCGTCAGGATTTCAGACACGAATTGATCATAAGGCTTGTTCGATTCGACAGAATCTCTGATCCATGACGCAAACAATGTCGTCCCCGCACGCTGCTTGCTGGTCGCGTAACCGGCTCCTCGGTTTTGCAGGATGTCGGCCCATTTGAGCGTAAAATAGCTGGCGTATTCGGGACGATTCAAAAGCCGATCAATCAGCCGCTCACGCTTATCGGGGCTCGTGTCATTCAGATACTCAGTGAACTCGTCGCGAGTCGGCAACGTACCACAGATATCAACCGACGCACGGCGGAGAAATGTGGCGTCATCAGTCGGTGATGAAGGCACGATCCCCAGTTTTCGCCACTGAGCAAACAGGTGACGATCTATGGGAGACGGCTTCGCAATGAGATTGCTGGTGTTGTTGGAGTGCCCGGCTTCGTTATTCGTGAGACGTGACTCGATCGCCCGCAGCTCGCCTTCGATCGTTTCCAGCTGTTTTGGATCACTGACAAATGGCACCGCCGCGTGGAAAGTCGCGATCTGTTCGCCGAATCGAGCCATCACTGAGAACAGTCCGTGCTGTGATGTCGTCTGGATGAGACCATCATCTGAGATCGTCGCGATACTCGGTTCATTCGACTGGTAAACGGACTGACGAGTCACATCGCGCGAAACTCCATCGGAGAAAGTCGCTCTCACCTGCAACTGTTGAGAGGCATTGACATTCAGGATCTGTTCCGTCGGGAAGATCTCAATTCTGACGAGGTGAGGGTCATCGTCTCGTGGAGGCGTTGCGCCCTGTCTGATCCACTCGCGCAGAATTCGATAATCGTCGCTGCCGACAGCCAGTCGTTTACCACCACCGTGCGGGACCGTGGAGGTTCCTTTGGTCAGCAGCAGACTGTTATCAGGAGCAGCCGGAGAAAGCCGTCGGCCGCGAGATTCCTTGACGATGGCTTCGTAATCGAATTCCGGTTCGAAGCCAAAAAGCGACAGGCGAAAGCCATTCTGTCCGGTCGCTTTGCCATGACAACCACCACCGTTACAGCCCAGCTTTGTCAGGATCGGGACCACTTCTGTTCCAAAGTAGACCGGTCGATTGTGTGACTCCGTGGAAGCGGGATCTGCTGCCGTTAAAGTGCTCGATACCAGGATGGTCGCAAGCAAGGTCAGGGCAGTGACGCGAGCTCGTATTTGGAACAAGAGCGTGGTTTCGGTCGGCATGGAGGTGCTCATTCTACGATCTCCAGCGAGAGGAAATGACTGCCGAAATACATAGGCTCATCCTCAACCACGCCGACGGTAAAGAGTCGCAGAAATCGCTGCGGTCCCAGCGGAGCATCCATGTTGACAACGATCTGTAACGATCCAGTTTCTGTTTGCCCGGTGAAAGTTTCGCCACGCCCAAGAAGTCCGGGAACATCGGTCACCACGCCGGGCGAGGCGATCTCCGTATGCATCTTGCCGATGAAACCGTTGCGTCTTCGAGACGAATAGGCGATCTGAATTGTGTCGCCTCGGCGAGCTCTCGTGACAGCGAACGGATCAACATCCACATCAAAAGCAGCCTGTTGCACGTCAATCACGACGGGCAAACTATGAACCGCGACGTTCTCCGTTTTTCCGTCCGCCGTCGGAACGGTCGTCTCAGCGCGGATCACAAATGTGTATCGTCCCGCTGGCAAAGTCAGAGGCAGTTCGAACGTGAGATATCCTTTTGGATGCCCTGCAGGAATAATCGCGATCTGATTTTTGATTTGATCCGGCAGCCCTTCCGCGAACATTTTCACATCGGCCTGATGTGACGCATTCCGACGCTCAATCTCCACCGCCACATCCACGGCACTGCCCTGAAAGTGCTTTGCCGCCAGAGTTCCATAAAGCTGATGCTCAAGAGGTTCGTGAGCATTCGCAGAGATCCTCAGCGGCGCAGAGCCGGCGACTGCGAAAGGAAGTGCAGAGACCAATCGGCCCCAGCCATTCGGACTTCCCGCGCGAACGATGGTGCCGAACTGCACAGCGTGCCGGAGCGTGTTGTGCTCCGCATCGCCGGTCGCTTCAAGATTCAGTTGGCCCGTGAGTTTCTCGCAAGCCGGGTCGGCGGAAATCACCATCGTTGCCTGATTCACTCCGGGGCCGAACCAAACATCCGGGCATTCGATTCCGCCCGGAAGATCTCTCGCCGAAACTCGAATCGCCCCGTTGTAGGCTCGTTGTCGGATAGCGATCAGCTTTACAATCTGCCGACCACCCTGCGGAATATTGAGCGATCGAACTCCGTCCGTGGCTGGAATTGCCACGACCTGAAAATCTGCTTCCTCACGACGAATACTAAGTTGATAGATTCGACGCAGATCATTCTGTATGCCACGATTAAGATTGCGAACAGCAACAAGATAACGCCCGTCGCGCGGACAAACCCAACGCCCCGCGGGATCCAGATGCGATATGGAAAACTCATCGTCCACGTTGTCCTGCTGATCACTGAACTGAGCCAACAGCGACTGCTGCTCAGAATCGTAAACGCTGATCTGCAAATCCACGGGTGAAGAAATCCGTTGGCCGAATCCTTCCAGGTGCAGCACTTCGCCCCGCTGAACGTCAGTTGCAAACCAATCCTGTTCGCCGGCGTCCGCAAGTTGTCCGCTTAGTTGACATGGAACGGAAACAATCTGAGCCGACTCCGGTGCATGATTGTCGCCTTGGTCAGGACTGATGGCGATATCGCTCAGTCCAATCATCACAGGAGCGTGGCTGCCTGGAAGATAGTATGCGAATGAATTCGCCGCGGTCACGACCTGTGATGGCTGCAGGCGAATCGGCAGCTGAGTTGAGGGCTGCGCGAGAGAAGCCGGGATCTCCACTTCAATCTGTTCGAAACTACCGTTCGTGTGATGGGAATTGAGATTACTATGCAACTCCGCCTGAGGTTCGGATGGCTCGGTTGGCGTGGCAGCAATCTCACCGGGAGTTCCTGCGGTCCGCAGATTCCATCCGAACAGCGTGACACGCGTTGCTTGACCGCGTTGAATCATGGAAGGTCTGGAAAACAGAACTCGCGGCTGAGTATCAAACTCGAGGCGATAGTAGAGTTCAGGGCCGCCGGAGGAAAGGAGATCCTGAACACGGACAACATAAGATCCATCCGCCGGAGCGACGAAATCAATCAGCGGATCAATCCCGACGTATCCTCGATTGACCGCGATTCGTCGTCCATGATCATCGAAGACTTCCAGAACCGCACGGAGTCGAGAATCAATTCGCTCGGCCGAACATTCAATGATGACTCGTTGGCCCATTGTGGCCTGAATGCGATACTGATCGACATCAGCCGGCTTGTCGAGCTGTCCATTGACCACGGTATCCAACGGCACTGACATCGCTGCAGCTTCGGCATCATTCGGTTCAACATCCAGCAACTCCGGATGGCGGCCGATCAGGAACGTCCGAGCACTACTCAGACCATTCTCGCCCACGGCCCACACATCATACTGCCCGGGCATCGTGGTCGACGGTACCGTCACGCGAAATCGATTCGGCGCCAGGAACTCACATCCAAAGCCCGGCACATTACTTTGCAGCGTCTGAACTGATTCGAGGTGACTTCCGGCCACACTGACTTCGAATGCCGTTCCAATTTGTCCACCGCACGGAAAAACTGTATTCAGCACCGGTGCCAGTTGCGCGGTGGCAGGGGAAGTGATCAAAAGCAAGAGCAGCGCTGACAATGAGACTACGCGACTGCTGCGGACAAAGTCCGTCAACAGAGCATCCATCGACATCGCATTGCGGTCGTCTGGTCTCATGGCAAAGGCTTGAAATTGAAGGCAGGACCGAACGGCAGGTGGGCGAGAGAAGCCTAAGGCGGGGTTTGAGTATGTTCGACTTCTCGTTTGATCGTTTGTTTCGATCGAGTGTAATTACAGGGCAATCCGCAGCCAGTTGCAAGAGAGGTGTTGATTTAATGGGTTTTCACAACCCGAAACGTAAGTGAGGGATTGAGCTTTCGCGTTTTACCAATGTCTCCGTAAATCCCTCGCTGACGCGTCGGGTTGCGATTAAATCACAAACCCGCAAGGGTGGCGTGGTCTGCCGAAACTCCAAATGCGACAACAATCAGGCCTCGACGGTGGAGTATTCACAGGCCGCCAGAAGTCGCGGAATGGAACTGCGAATTCGCCGAGCATGGGATTCAGTGACAGCCATCAGCGGAGGAGCCACAGTTTCACTGCACAGTCCGCACTCTGCCATCGCGAGTTTCAGACCCGGGATCAGTTTCATTCGCTGCTCGTCGTCGCGATAGACGGAGGCAAACATGTCCGCAATCGTATGCTTCCAATGAGCGATCTCCACGGCGTCTTTTCGCATGGCAGCCAGATAAAGTCGACTGTAAACTTGTGGGAGCAGATTGGCTCCTCCGCAAACGCCGCCATTCGCGCCGGCCGCGACGGCTTCTGCTAACAATTCCTCCGGCCCCATGAAGATGACAAAGTCTTCACGATCGCGATGCTTGTCGCAGAGTGCCTGAAAGTAAGTCCAGTCGCCGCCACTGTCCTTAATGCCAGATACGTTCGGATGATAAGACAGGGCATCGACGATTTGCAGATCAAGCGTTACGCCGACACACGACGGCATGTTATACAGCATCACTGGCAGAGGAGACCGGTCCGCAAGTTCTCGAAACCACGCCTCCAAAGCGGACTGAGACACATCGAAGTAAAACGGGGCTGCCGCCACGATCGCTGCTGCGCCACATGAGGCCGCATGTTCCGCCAACGCGATGGACTCCGCGAGACTTGTGTCTGTAACACCAACAAGAACCGGAACGCGGCCCTTGACGTGTTCGCAGGTCCGCTCAACCATTTCGTATCGCATCTGATACGTCAGCGAGGGCCCTTCACCGGTCGTCCCCAGAACAAACAAGCCTGAGACGCCCCCCTGAAGCAGATGCTCCACAACACGATCAACGGCTTCGACATCAAGTTGGTCGGCCGACTTCATCGGAGAAACAACTGGAGGGATGACGCCCGAGAACCTGTGCATTGGGGAAGTCCGAAGAGAAGTCGATGGCGATCGTTCGAAAACTACGTGTCGAAAGAAGATTGGCTCGGGGAGATATTCATCGTTTCACACGCCCAAAACGTTACCTGCGCGGATGAAATTAATTCGACGAAGGTAAATTCCCTCTGCCCAAAGTATGCCCGGAAGAAACGTCAAGGACACACATTTTCCCGATGTCGAAAGCCGGATTCGAGATTTGAGTGCCCGTGGACGACTTGGCAGAGCGTTCAGGAAAGGACTGAGAGACATCCGGAAAATGAGGGTTGTCAGGATTTGCCATGGCCACGCCGAATTCGCCTGTTGGGAAATCTCGTGTTTGGCACGCGCGGCCGCCGCTTTGAGAATTTTCTGAAGTCATCGGCGAGCGTGTCCGAAAAGCATGAAGCCGACAGACCGGCAGAAACGGCCGACAAGCGATTTTCCCGACGTACCCCAATTCACCATCAATCAGATGCTATAACTGTTTTTGTTGAAACGAGTTGCGCTGATCTATGTGGTGATCTCTTCGGAGGGACCGCTTCGACTGACTTAACGTGAAGAGGCTTTGGAGAGTTGACGTTCTTGCGAAAAAGTGAATATTGGGAATTCTTAGTGGTCTGGGAAACTCTGTCATCTCGTGGTGGAGTTTCGCCTCGTCAGTGAACATAAGTGCCGATTTTTCTTTGTTTTTTTTGCTTTTGTGGTTCAATGTGATTCTGCTTCATGAGCGTTCTCGGACGCGATGCAGTTCACTTCGATAACCTTGCCAGGGAACACGATGTATACGCTTTTGACTGGTGCCACAGGTTTGGTGGGACGATACCTGGTACGCGATTTACTTCTGAATGGCCACGAGTTGGCGGTCGTTGTTCGGCCTTCTCGAAAACAATCTCCACGCGACAGGATGGAAGAGATTCTTCAGCATTGGGAGCGGGAGCTGGGGCGAGCATTGCCTCGACCGGTTGTGCTCTCCGGTGACATCGCTGAACCTGGTTTTGGGCTGAGCCCCGAAGAGACCGAATGGGTTTCAGACAACTGCACCAGTATCATTCACAGCGCAGCGATTCTTGAGTTCTACGGGAAGGACCGTGCGGGTGAACCGTGGCGGACCAACCTGAATGGCACGCAGAACATGATTAATCTGTGCCGTGAATCGGGAATTAAGGACATCCATTACGTCTCCACTGCCTATGTGGCTGGCCTTCAGACTGAACCGGTGATGGAGTCCAGCCTGAGTGCCGGGCAGTCGTTTCGCAACGACTACGAAGAAAGCAAGTTCTGCGCTGAGACGCTCGTTCAGCAGATCGATTTTGCTGATCACGTGACGGTTTATCGACCGGCTGTGATTTCTGGTGACTCACGCACGGGTTACACCAATACTTATCACGGGCTGTATCTTTATCTGCGTTTGATGTCGGTCATGATTCCGCCGGTCCCCGCGGACGAAAACGGTTATCGACACACTCCAATTCGCCTTCGCATGACGGGTGATGAACGTCGCAACATCATTCCTGTGGAATGGGTTTCGGCTGTGATGTGCCGCTTGTTTGAAACCCCGGAAGCGCGTGGTCTGACCTTCCATATTGCTCCGGACAAGCCGATCTCGTCTCGTGAGATGATTGAATACTGCGGTGAGTACTTTAAGTCGACAGGCGTTGAGTTCCACGGTCATGGCGAACTTCCTCCTTTGGCCAATCGTGCTGAGAACGAAGACCAGTGGATGTTTGAACGCATGGTGATGGAGAATGCGGAAACGTATGCTCCTTACGAACAAACCGACAATACGTTCGATATGACTAACACGAAGAAGTTTGCGGGCGACATTCCGTGTCCGGAAATTGATAAGACGGTCATCTTCCGTTACATCGAATATGGTAACGAAGATCGCTGGGGGAAACGCAAGCCGGATGTCGAGCGAGTCAGGAACTGGACTGAAGACGCTCTGCAGAGTCAGGTGAACACCGATGCGTCCAATGGTCGTCGACAGATGGTGGGATTGGATGTTTTCGGTCCCGGTGGCTGTCAGGTGACTCTGGAACTTTCTCCTTCCGGACTCCATAGTGTTCATCGCGGTCTTCCGGATCAGGATCTGCCCGTGCTTCGAGTTTCGAATACAGACCTGGAATCCGCGATCCGAAATCAGGAAAACGCAGCAACTGTCCGCCAGGCCTGGGAAGGTGCGGACTCAACACTGGCTGCTTCACTCACCACAATGCTGCTGGGTGCATTGGAGCCACAAAAGATTGCCGTGCGAGGCTAAACAACTGCATTGAAGTCGCGCGAAGCGGTGAGAGACGCGTAGAGGTCTATCCCACGAGCCGACAACAAATCGTCACTCTGCTTCGGGCTCCTGCGAGGTTGTGAACTTATTGGAATCGCAGGGTGGGACCAGTGAGCTCAGCGAACGCCGGCCCACCGATTCTCCGCATTCCAGATGGTGGGTCGGCGGTCAAATGGTCCCACGCTACAATAAACTCACAGCTTCTCCCGGCTTGACGCCGGGAGGGCTCAGGTTTCGAAACGCTAATTCTCAGCCTGCAGCGTTTTCCTGCACGTAACGAGCAACCGTTTCCTGAAAGCGACGCTTGCCGTCTTCGACGACATGGCGGATTTCCTTCGCGTTCGCTTCGCTCTCTTTTCGCAAGTCGGCGATCATCGTCAGAGACTCCACCTGGAAGTTGCTGATGGCATCGACCAGCTTTTGCACGCTCTCGGCTTTGACCGTTGAGCCATAGCCGGCCTTCATGGCAGCTCTCTCCAGCTCACGCCCCAGATCGGCCACGTCTTCAAGCCCCTTGTTCAGACCTTCCTTCATCGCTTCCGTCGCGGCCGTCACCTCGTGCAACCCCTGCTGACTGGTGTAAACCGTCCCGAGGATTGTGAAAACATGCTCGTTAGTCGTGAAGAACGTCACCGCTCGGCGATAGACGCTGTCTTTCACATCGTGAGTTTGTTTCAGCTTCGTGACCAGTGTGTCGCCGACGTCATAACCGATCGCCAGGTTTTCTGAGATGTCCTTCAGCAACTGGTAAGTTCGATCTTCACGCGAAAATGCCTCGCGGGCTTCATCGCGAGCCAGTTCCAGACGGCCTCGTTGCGCTGAATCTTCGCCCTTAAACTGATCAATCGCGGTCTGAGTTGCGGCCAGCGTTTGCTTCGCTTTCTCGAGTGCTGGCTTCTGCTTCTCGTAGAGTTCACAGCCGATCACTTCGGCTTCTTTCAGTGCGAAGCGGAAGTCAATGTAAGCATCCATGATCGCGTCTTCACGGTTGAGCTGATCCTTGGTGTCCGCGGAAACGCTCCGATACGTTTCTGAAATCGTTTCGAAGCGATCGCTTGGAGTTCCTCGTCGAATCTTCATCCACCAGTTCTGAAACTTCTCCGAGCGACTGATTTTTCCATCCGACAACTGTGCGATCAGCATTTTGGAATCTTCACGCACGGAATCGAACATCTGAGTGATCTCGAGATATCGATTTCCGATCTTGATATTCTCAACGTTCTCGCGAACCAGCCGATTGAAGGTGCTCATGTGCTTGATCACATCCGCGATCGCCAGCGTGCGAGCTTCGTCGACGTGCTTGACGTCATCCAGCAGACGAATCAGTTCTTCTCCTGTATCGCCGGTCGTGGAAAGTCCAAATTTCTTCAGCACAGAAATCGCCCGGTCCAGGTAATGTCGCATCGTTGTGACTGGCTGAGATGAGGATCTCGTAGCGACCGGAGTTTCCGCCGGAATCATTTCACCTGAAGAATTGGACGACGGTTGGCTCATGAAAATAACCTTTTTTGAACGACAGAGATGCAGAAACCCGGCCCGATCAGTACTCTCACGGACGTAATCCTGATTGTAATGAGTTACGGTACCAAACTGCGATATTGTCGCAATGAAATGCCTGTTGAATTATTGAAGACGACTCATCTGCGGCACTCCTCGATCGGCCCGCGTTCTGAATCCCTGTTCGGCACATTTTTGTTAAGATGCTGTTCATGCCAGACAACTCAATAACAACAAGCGGAGTTCCGGTCAGCTCCTTCGGGAAAGATCTTTCGCTCGTGGAAACCCTGCGTGTGCTGGAGGTGGCTCGAGGGCTGCGGCAGGAACGCGAAGTGGCCGAGGTCGCTCTGGCGCGAGATGAAATCCGGACGCTGATGCGTAAACGGCTTATGGATGCCGCCGTTATCACCGGCGACAAGATCACCGAGGCTGATGTGGATGCGGCCATCGAACAGTACTTCGCGACTCAGCATACGTATCAGGATCCGCCGATGTCGTTCAGTGTTTTTATGGCTCATCTTTGGGTACGACGGTTTTCTGTTTTGTTCATTTTGGGTCTGATTCTATTCGCTTGGATTATCTTCTCTTGGGTTCTTTGAAATCTGTTTTTTCGTTTAACGGCAAGCCGCAGGCGACTATGCTTTCCTCACATGGCTTGCAGCATATCCGTTTCACAATTCAAGCTCGCAATCTGATCCCTGATTCCCTTGACCACTGACTCTCTTTACCCCATCACTTCACATGCCAGTTCCCGGAACCGAAATCCTTCGCCGAATCGCAGACTTCGCTGCCTCGATCAACGGCAGCGAGAAAGAAGCCCGCGCTCGCGCAATGGATGTGTCGAATGAGATCGAGAAACTGCTCGTCGATCAGTCCGATGCCTTTCGAGAACTCGCGCAGCACTACCTTCCGCGACTTGATGACGATGTCGAAAGCGATGGCTGGACTGAAATGCATGCCGTTCTGCGAGATATCATGCTGCGACGTGATGACGCACGGCGACTGTTACAAACTCGCCTGCAGACCGCTTTAACGCAACAGTCTTCTTCAGAGATGCAATGGAAACAGCTTTCGGAGCAGTTCTCGGCAGCGACGCAGAAGGCAGATGAACTCACCACGCAGCTCACCGAGAAACTGACAACCGACCCCGATTTGCAGCGACTTTCCCGGGAAGCGGCGGAAGGTCAGGCACGGCTGGAACAAGCCACCGCGAACTTGAGCGATGTTGAGACCGAGGCGAAGAACAAGCTGCCTCCGTATGAGAATAGTCGACTATTTCAGTATCTCCGGGATTCCGAGTTCGACACAGATCGCTATCAACGTCGCGGGATGTCTCGCCGGATTGATCGCTGGTTGTCGCGACTAATCGATTATCCTGCCGTTGCCGCCAGCTATCGATTTCTGACGTCAGCGCCGAGGATGATGAAACAGGTCATTGCCGAACAACAGAAGACCGTGAAGGCGCGAGTTGAAGATGTTCAGTCTCGTCAAACCGCCGCTGGCGATGCGTTGGGTCTTCCGGCAATTCAGGCCAGTGTCTTACGCCTGAAACCCGAAGTTGATCGCGCGTTTGCTGCGATGGACTCGGCGCAGAAGCTTGCCGTCAGTCTGGGCCATGAACAGGCTCAGCTCGATTCCCCCGACTCGATCTTTTATCGCGACGCGTTAAAGGCGTTTCAGGCCTTGCTGCAGAAGACAGAACGCTCCATTGTCGCCGCGCGAGCCGCCAACACGCCAGAGCTTCAGGATGATCAGGTGGTTGCTCGCCTGCGACATATTGATGAAGTCGTCAGCCAGAAGAAGGCACAGCTCGACCGGCATTACTCCGCCGCCGAAGCTGCTGAGAAACGCACGGAACGAGTCCATGATTTGCTGTCTCGATGCCGTCGTGCTCAGTTTGGCGATCCGCAGCGGATCTTTGAGGACTCCTATGATCTCAAGGCGCGACTGCAGGATCTTGCGAATGGGGTTGTGTCGGGCGAGACGATGTATCAGGAGATGTATCGCATCCAGAAGATTGATTCTCCGATTGCCGATCAGGCCTCTGCGGCGATCAACGGGCCGATGGGACAAATCCTCATCAACACCATGACCCAAGCCGCCGGAGCCGCTCTTGGAGTCTACGCCGCTCGAGCCGGCCAACAGCACCGTTTGCCGCGAAATTGGCAGCAATAAGCCGGCGGCACATCAAGCAACGCCCGGCAATGAGAAAAGCGGCTGAAGGGAATCGAACCCTCATCCTAAGCTTGGGAAGCTGATGTGTTACCACTACACCACAGCCGCATGAATCAACAGTTGTCAGCGTTTTATAAGTGTATTCGGCATTTTCGACCATTGCAATTCACTTCATCGGATTGCATGTTTTGAACGCCATTTTTGCCCGAAGTGGGTACAAGTGGGTACAGACTTCGCTTGCCACGTCATCCGTGCAACCACGGGCGAGCCGTTGGAAGTGAATCATTGACTTCCAACCATTTTGGAAGTGAACAGCCGCCGGGATGACTTCCAGCATCCCAGCACCTCGCATCCTGAGGTGAGCCCGGGATCTCAATCCACTGGTTCATCGTTCGGTGGCAATCGATTTCCTTTGACCGCGCGCTGCGGGATCTCATCATCGGCCGCCATCATGCTTTGCCTTGTATCGCGATCGGTGGTGGGCTGGCACTGCCACCATTATCACAATCAAAGAACTGCGAAGATCCAGTCGAGAACCCCGCTGAGCCGGAAACGACTTGCGCACTTTCATAGTGGTTTGACCTCAAGCCGTTTCATGCCGACGCCGCGATCACTTCTGGGTTCAATGAACTGTCATCTGTAATCGAGTTGACTGCGTCGCTTGAACGAGTACCGCCGACTTGGCGAATCAAATTGATGTCGCGTCGGGGTGTCGGACCGGAGCAGGCAAGACCGACGATGTTTCACACGCGGGCGTGACCACCGACGCGTGCTGATGGAGATTCCTTTTCGGCCTCAAAAAGCCTATCTCCGACAATCCCGGTGAGGCGTGGCGTAGTGAAGATCAGAGGGACGTGAACGGATGACAGATCAGGTTCCGTGAAAGTCTAATGTTCTCCATGCGTCGTTTCACCTGGTCAGTCATCACGCGACCAAAGTGAAAATCGGATAATCTGAAACTGGCAGATTTGTCTTCTTATTCGCCGGGCAAAGAACTTCATAATGTGTCGCAGCGTCATCGAATTACGGATTTCGAAGATGGAATTGTCAATCAAGGTCCATCCGTGGAGTTTAACACTCGTACCACTGGCGAGAGGTCAATCGCACGTTGCTGCAACTTGCAATCACCTCTTGTGGGCTCGTGTAGTACTAACCGCCGTAGCGGTACCTATCGCTCGGGTAAGCGAAGCTGCTCTGTGATCTGGCGGCTCACTCAGCAGTAACGCCTGGCATATCGGAAACTCTGCCAGAGCCTGCCATGAAACGCAGCGTCTCTGAAGCCTGTTCGCCACGATTTAGAAGCTGGGACGTTAAGGTGATGGGAATCAAGGGATCTTTCTCGCACGCGACTTATCGCCAGCGCGAAAAGTGGTTATGCGGACGGCGTCAGAGGGGGCAAGGTTGCATGGGTTCCCAGTGATGCATACTTCATTGAGTTAGACACGGAGCCGCCTGGCTTAATGGCAGTTGCCAATTGCCAGGGGATTGCTCGCTTGTCCGACCACCGAAAGACCCCATAAGCTGGTCTTTCGGAGTTTCTTGAGTCCGCAGCAACACTGCAGGGCAACTGAAGGTATTCAGCGCTGACAATTCATGTCACAGACGCTATCCAATTCCATTGAATAAAGGCAATGCTGGAAATCTCTGAACTGATAGGGAACTCCGAACTGAACCAGACGGTTGCTCTGATCGAGCAGCCGCGAAGGTCTTGTGATTAAGCTGTATCTCGCGAGCGTTTGCCTGACACTGTTTATCGTGCGCGACGTATTTTTTCCCCGCGGTCAATTGGACAAGGCTTTTTTCAATGCCGCATCGCGCTGTGCAGCATCGGCCTCGGCTTTTACGGCCACACCGATCGGCTTCACATCCACTGTGACGTTCAGGATTTTTCCGGTGAAGGCATTATCGCGTTCTGGATAATCACTGGTGACAGGTGTGGCGTCATCCACTCCAACGGCCGCTGTCTCATCTGCCGAAAAAATCGCTGGCTGAGTGCGGTCGATCCGGCCGCTGGCGACTTTCTCGCCATTCACCAGAATCGTGGCTGTCCCACCCTTGCCGACTCCGCCGCCATCGTAGTCAAAGTTCATCCGGATCGTAGCCTTTCCCGGTGCTACGGCGGTGTCCGACGCCACCTTGTATTCCTGCACACCGATAAAGCTATAACTGTAAGACGGTTTACCATCTTTTAGATAAAGGCTCCAGCCGCCGAAGCGACCGCCCTGAGCCAGTATGACGCCATTAGCGCCACCCTGTGGAATCTCGACATCCGCCGTGATGGAGAGCGAGCGATTCTTGATGTTGATGAATACGTTCTCGCTCATCGAGCCCATGCCTTCCGAAAGCGTCAACGAGTTACGCTCGCCCATGAGATCGGGCCGCCCCGCGCTCGCAGCATTGACGCGTTCCAGAACACGGTCATCGATGGGGAGCACGCGATATTTGATCGCCTCTTTGATAAACAGTTCCTGCATCTCCTTGAGCTTCGCAGGATTGGCTGTCGCCAAATCGTTGGCCAGGCTGAAATCCTTCGTTGTCTCATAGAGTTCCCACTGATCTTCGAGCAACTTCGCCCGAGGCTTCGTCTCCCAGGGTGCTTTGTGCACGGTGCCAGCAAACCAGCCATCGTGATAGACGCCGCGATTGGCAAAGATTTCGAAATACTGAGTCTTGTGAGTGCTTTCCGCTGCGGTGTCGTCAAAACTGTAAAGCAT
This sequence comes from Planctomycetales bacterium, assembly GCA_026400835.1. Lineage (GTDB taxonomy): Bacteria > Planctomycetota > Planctomycetia > Planctomycetales > Planctomycetaceae > SXXK01. Next base: position 15,009 of record JAPLOA010000054.1, read on the forward strand.
GCTCACGCCTTCGATCGGAGTTTGGACCGTACCGTTCACGCTTTTGGGTTCTGGTAACTTCGCGGCTGCAAGCACTGTCGGCGCGACGTCGATAACATGGTGCCACTGCGAACGCGTTTCGTTGGAAGCCTTAATGCCCTTAGGCCAAGAGACAATCATGCCGTTGCGTGATCCCCCGAAATTGGAGGCAACCTGCTTCGTCCACATGAATGGCGTATTGCCAGCAACAGCCCAGCCGGCCGCCATATGCGGATATGTGGTCGGACCGCCCCATTCATCGTAGCGTTTGAGCATGTCCTGCACGGTCTCCTGCACGCCATTGAAATAGGTCATTTCGCTGAACATACCGCTCATGCCGCCTTCGGCACTCGTGCCGTTGTCACCCAGAATGTAGAAGATCAGCGTGTTGTCGAATTGTCCGGTTTCCCTGACGGCATCGAAGAGCCGACCGATCTCATGGTCTGCGTATTCGCCGAAGGCGGCATACACTTCCATTTGGCGGGCGAAGAGTTTTTTCTCATCTGCGGTGAGTTTGTCCCAGTCTTTGATGGCCTCGGGCTTGTTGGCCAGCTTGGTACCTTTTGGCACCACGCCGAGTTCAATTTGACGTGCCAGCGTTTCTTCGCGTAGTTTGTCCCAGCCGCCATCAAACTTGCCTTTGTATTTCGCGATCCACTCCTTTGGCACATGATGCGGAGCGTGCGTGGCACCCGGTGCGAAATACATGAAGAATGGCTTATCCGGCGTCAGCGCCTTCTGGAATTTCATCCAGGAAATGGACTGATCTGTCATGTCGGTCATGAAGTTATAACCCTCATGCTTCGGCGTTGGGACCCGAGTCAAGCCGTCATAAATTGTGGGATTCCATTGGTCAGTCTCGCCACCGAAAAAGCCATAGAACTTATCGAAACCTGATCGGCTCGGCCATCGGTCCGTCGGCCCTGAAACACTGACTTCCCAGGGGGCCGTCTCATGATTCTTGCCGAAGAATCCTGTGCTGTAACCATTCAGACGAAGCATCTCGGCCAGCGGTGCGACATTGTTTGGACGCTGTCCTGTGTTGCCCGGAAACGCGGTGGCCGTTTCGGTGATGCCTCCCATGTTGTTCATATGATGGTTTCGGCCGGAAAGCAGAGCCGTCCGCGTTGGCGAGCAGACGGCGGTCGTATGAAAGTGATTGTAGCGCAGGCCCTGACTGGCGAGCCTTTCCGCTGACGGCATCTGCACCGGCCCACCAAAAGCGCTCGGCATGCCGAATCCCATGTCGTCGACCAGAACGATCAACACATTCGGTGCCCCCGCAGGCGGCTTGATCTCGAATCGTGGCGGAGCCGTCGCGTCGCGAGCATCCAGCACCGTACTGTGCGGGTAGTCCGGCTCGGCAATCGGAAGAGATGTGCGGTCGAGTGTATCGTGTCCCGTTTGGGCCAATGCGACACCCGCGAATTGGGCCGAAAACAGCGTGAAGCTAAGAGTGGTTACGACCGTGAAGCTGGTATGCATCACTTCTCTTTCTGCAAGTATGACTTCTAAAGATTCGGAAAGGACGATGACAAAAAGTCCGGCGGTCATCCCGCGAATAGAACCTGAACCCCGCAACAGCTTGATGTAACGAAGGCTCTGAATTCTGATTGAATTCGCAAAAGCTGAGCCTGTTCGAATTGATCGGTAATCAAGCGGCCATCATTTCTTCACGAAGAGGAGTCCCTGATCATCAGGTTCGCCACCAATCATTTTGAACTGGAATTGGGTCAGGCTTGAGTTCGTGATTTCTGCCAGCATCGTACCGCCAGCATCAGGTTCCATTGCCAGGTTGTTTTGGTCGACAGCAAAAACGCCCTTGACGGATTCTTTGGTTTTTCCGCGAGAATAACTCCACACAAACGTGCCGTCTTTGGTGAGCGCCAGTTCGAACTGAGCCTCTGCGCTGTCAGCCTTCCATGTGCCAACCATTGTGTCCACAGAGAGAATTTTGTCCGGAGGAAGTTCGAGGGGAGCTGGCGGAGCCGGTGGAGGTGATTTCGCGGTCTGACCCGTTGCAGGCGTCATTCCAGCCAGTTGAGTCAGAAGTTTGTCGCCCGGTAACTGCTGCAGAGCAATCGCAAAGTATTTGCCGGAGACTTCCTTGTGCCCCATCGTCAGGTAATGGTAACCCAGGAGAAAGCTGGCGTCGGCGGACGACGGGTTAGCCTTCATGAAGTTTTCCAGCTCTCGCAGTTGCTGAGTATAGACTTCCACGTTCGGATAAAGTCCGCTCATGGTGGTCCAGTCCCAGCCTGGTCCTGCAGAAAGCACCGCATAAACAGCGGCCGCCGAGTCCGGGTATTTCTTCTGAGCAAACAGTACCAGGCCGCGAAACTCATGGACCACGGTATCACGAGGCATCGTCTGCAGAGTAACGTCCAGTTGAGTCAAAGCCGTTTCGTATTCGCCCCCATAGAATGCCGTGCGGGCCTGTTCGAACGACGACATGCCAGCTTCCGTCGGCTCGGGAGGTCCGACGGGGGCAGATTCTGGAGGAGCAGCATTCGGGTCTGTTGGAGTTGTTGCTGCACCACTATCCGCGTACACGACAAGCGGCTCGGAATAACTGTAGCTGGAACTGGAACTGCTTCCGCTACTCGCGTACGGGTTCGAGTAGCCCCAGTAACCGAAGCCATAAGCGAGCCGATTCACACCCCAGCGAGTAACACCCAGAGCCGCAGCACCTGGATAATTGTCCCACATGTAGTCCCATCCATCGCCGGGTTCCCAGCAGCCGTTGTACCAGTCTCCGTGATGATTCAGATTGCCGTCTGCAAAGTCCTGCCAGTCCTCGCGGTTGCTATCACGCCAGTCCTGGCGATCATTCTGCGTGTCCCCCCGATGCTGCTGCCAGTCTTCTCGCCCGGTGCTCAAGCGATCGTTCAGGCCGCTGCGGCGTTCGTCGAGTGTCTGAGGGCGACTGGCAGCACGATCCTGAACCCCGGCGCCTTGATTGGGAAGACGTGACCCCACGTTTCCACTCCCAAGTCCTGGCAGGGAAGTCCCGGGCCGCGTGGCGGCAATCCCAGCAACGGCACCAGTACCAGCACCCCCGCTAACAGATGGTCGAGTCCCAGGAAGTGCTGAAGGACGAGATCCCGGTTGAGCTCCCGTCGCGGGGCGAGTTGCTGGCAATGTCGATGGTCGCGAACCGATTCCAGACGCTGCAGCGATCCCAGAGCCAGCTCCTGAACTGGGCCGCGTTCCTGGCTGAATTGAAGGTCGTGCCGCGGCCCCTGCACCGAGATGCGGTTGCGTTGTCGGACTGACCGGACGAGATGCTCCACTTGAGGGCCGATTCAGCGAAGGTGAACTGCCAACCGAAGGCCGCGCCCCGCTGGAAACTCCACCTGATGGTCGAACGCCTCCACTGGCAGAGGCTCCGCCGGATGGACGTGCCATGCCGCCACCACCAACTCGTCCCCCGCCTCCGCCACCGCCTCCTCGACCACCTCGGCCGAATGCCGTGTTCATCGAGTCGCTGAGTATAAACAGTGATAAGAGTCCGACCAACGTTACCATTGCTCGTGTTTTCATCAGGAAGTTTCCTCTTAAGAAACCAAAACTGCCCGTCAGGAAGTCTTCTCGTGACGTTGTCGTGGTATGCATGCAGATAGAATCTGGTTCAATTCACCGACGCAGGTGAACGACTATTTCGTTGGCACTGGAGTTGATTCGAGTTCCTGCGGCTGAGGCGGTTGACGAACCACGATGACTTTTACGGCTGGCAGCAGTTCATTGCCTGACACCCGATCGACCGATTGAAATACATAGCGATCCATGCCGATTAGCTCGACATGATTCGTCGCCGACGCCGTCGACCCATCAGTGTTGACCGAAGTCGCTTTAATCAGCCAGCCGGTTTCCGTGGGAATCCATTGGCTTTCGCCGTAACCGCCTTCGGAATCAAAAGTCCAGGCTTTGAATTGCTTTCTCAATGGATCCCAGCCAATCCGCTGGCTCACCTTGATAACTTCCTGGTCGGCCCGGCGTACCGTGACCTCCTGCAGGAGGAAACTGTCATTATCAGCCCACCGGCAAGAAGTATGAACCCTTCCATCGACACTTTCATCAACCCAGTCACCGACCAGCCAGGCAAGTGCTTCAAGATGATCTCGGTGCGACGGTTCGGCAGGGATGTCTCGCACCAGTCCCATCGACCATTTCCCATCCTGCAGAATATGAAGCACGCTGTATCGGCCGGATTCACTTTCCTGGCCCGCTGGCGGGACCGTTGTCGTTGACCCTGTTTCGACAGCAAGACTTGTCCCAATGAAGCGGATGGACTCGATTTCAATAGCAATCCCGGTGTCAGGTTGTTCCGCAAACACCTCGGTAAAGAGGTGTTGAATGCTCTCGCGTCCCTGAATTGTATTGTCCGCCTCATCCACGATTTGCGCCTCTGGCAGAAATAAGTCTGCAACGGCTTTCGCATCATGGCTGTTATATGCTTTTGCGAAGTTATCGACACTCGCTCGAATTGCCTTTTCAGCAGCGGTGTTGTCAGCCTTCGCCGTTCTCGCACCGTCCTCCTGGGCAGTCACGTGATCCTGCAGTACTACTGCAAGAAATCCATGGACGAGGCAAGAGGTAAGGAATGTTGAGTTCTTCATGCTGACTGTATTCCCGGTAAGTGGGTTTCGGAAGGATTCGCGCGCGGGCATGAGTGAGACAATCTGCTGAAGGTATCCCGCAAACACTCGGCAACATGTCGCTCAGCGCGGAGAATTAGAACTGGTCAGATGGATTCGGTCGGCAATGTGCACAACTCACTGTGCGTGTCTCTGTGTTCATTCGCACTCTGACTGTGCGGGAAGGCACGGATTATTTTTTGGAAAGGGGCTCTTTCTGCGGCCAGACTTCGTTTTCTCTGCCCTCGCCCCGATCACAGCCTCAAATCAATGTTCGTTAGCAACGCTCTCTAATTTGAAGTTGCACTTCCTGTTCCCAAAGAACAGGGTTTACGAATTCTCGCTTCCCATCAGCAAAGTAAGAGCAGTCCGTTTCCAACCGCGGAGATCCATACATAGGTCGAATCCTCGCGTTGAAGCTTGTCTCCTGCTGGACCCGGGGCGGACCAGTTGTCGGTCCGTGGCCAGTCTGTCGTTCTCACCAACTCTTACCACGGGCAGCTTTGCTGATCCATATGACGGGATCAAATACAGTCTTCTGGACAGGCTACCATCAGCATGTTCAATCGCAAATCGGTCCACGATGCAAAAGAAAGCGATAGATGCGAAAATGCTGGATGCCAACTCCCCCGGTGAGATCGACCGGCGCGTCGAAGCCCGTGGCCCTTCACTGCTCCGGTCACATCGACCGATAGGTCCTGGTTGATTTGACTCTGGCGGCAGGGAAAGCGTTTCTGAGGCCGTCTTGCGGAGTTGGAATCTCAAGACAGCGGTGTTACGAAATTCTTCTCTTTGCATTAGGCCGTCTGTTCATACGCTGGCACTGCATTCCGACTGGACAATTTACTCGCGATCGTATTTCGTTCCGGATCTGCGGTGACTCGCTTCTGAGGCTGACTCAAAATGCCCTTGCGATTCTTATCGCTGCAACGTGGGATCAAGCCACATTCCCCAGTCGGCTCCGGCACCGTCGTCGGTGGGGTGAGTCAGCAGCTCTAACTGCTTGATACCCTCAAGCGAGACTTCAAACGGCACCGTTGCAGACGACTCGACGACCTCTGACTTCCAAAGCGTCCGGCCATCGCCCTTGATCTCAAATTCGACCGATCCATCATGTCCGGCAGCGAGTCCCACTTGTCCGGTAAAGCCAGACCACTTACCCTTGAGTTCGTAAACATGTAGAGCTGGTGCGTGGGCGTAGATGCCGGTTTCAAAGAACTGACCACCAGACTCCAGCAACAGTTGCTCCTCAGGAACTCGATCATAAACCACATCGCCCCAGCCCACTTTGGCATTGGTTGGAACGAAGTTGGTTAAGGGAACACTCTTCTTGTTGCTCACAATGTTCGCGGGAGTTTGAGTCGCCTTAATTGGTCGCACCAGCCTTTCGGCAATCGCAGCGATCTTCGCATTCTGAATTTCTCCGGTCAGCTCGGCGGCTTTCTTCTGATCACCGTTCGTCAGTGCGGCCACAATCGACTGCAACTGCTGCCGTGTCTGAATGGATGTCAGATCGGGCGTTCCATCGGGCTTGATGACGTAGGAATAACGAAGGTTCGTCGCTGACATTTGACCGGCTGCGGATCCGTTGACATGCAGGGGAAACAATCGCAACTCACCGGCTTTGTCAGGTCTCAATGCACTGGAGCTCAGCTCAAAACTTCCATCGGCCGCAGGGATGGCCGAGGCCGTTGTCGCGTCGTAGTCGCTTCCGCCCTCCGGATCGAAGTAGGCCACCACAGCGTAAACCGGCGGATCCGCTTTGACGATTCCGGCCACATGAATGCTCTTCCCCCTGGCTTCAATCTTCAGATCATTGATGTCCGCGCGAGTTTCGAGGTTCATGCCTTTGACAGATTTTGAAAACTGCGGATGCGACGCCAATCGCAGCGCGTGAGCTAACGTCAGGAACGAACCTTTGCCTTCGCCTCGCAGTTCATCTCCATAAGTTCGATTGCCCGAACCCATCAGGGCTTCGCCCTTCACCGATTCATCCGGTCTTGCTGTGCAGTGAGGCAGACCCAGTGCATGGCCCAGTTCATGCGCCATACCGCCGATGAAAATCGAGTTGTGCTTGCCCAGTGAAATACGTCCGTACTGGCCATCTTCAATCATGGGCTGTTTCAGTTGCAAATTCAGAGTATCCAACTCCGGCGAATCCAGCTGCCACGCCGTGCCGCTGCGAAACGATCCTCCGGCGTAGTAAGGCGAGTTGTGAGTAAAGCGAAGTTGCTTCTCATCCCATGTGGCCAGATTACACAGGATAAAGATGGTTTCGTTGTTCGCATCAATGCCGGCCTCCTTTAGCACCGGCAGACATTCTTCGCGGATCTCCGAGCCTGACTCCATCGCATAGTGTTTCGTCGGATGTTTACCAACCACCTTGTGAAGCAGTACCTGCTTGCCATCGTAGCGCAGGCGAATCGTTCGGTCAGGCATGCCATAGCGTTCCATCTGATCTGCATAGAACGCCTGGATGTGCTCCATGATGCGAGTTAAACGGGCTTCATAGTCTGCCGGAAATTCTCGATCTGACGGCGTCCAGCAGACAATGTGTAAAAATCGTTCCCCGGGTTCGGGTTGAGCCGTATGCCACGCATCCAGAATCTGCAATGCGTTTTTGACCTGTTCTCGTTCTGCAACAAGATCAGAAGCAATGCCGTGGGCAGCCAACAACGTCCATGTGAACAGGATTGCAAACAGGGGATGAAAGTGTTTCATGGCAGACGCTCGATTGGCAGGCAGGATTGTGATTCTGGCCGAGGACTTGCGGCAGAATACAGGATTCGGATGCTCATGATGAGCGAGCCCGCGGCCAATAACCAGAATCAAACGCGAATGCGGAGTGGCGGCCGGCGAGAACAATCCGGTTGCCTGTGTTCTGTCGTTCGCGAAATTCGGGATCCGGACTCGCGAGAGCTTTCGTATGCACCGCTATTGCTGCTGTGGCTCGGAGGTTGCCCCGCGGTAGCTGACGACGACGGTCAGATCAAACGTCAGGCCTCGGCGGATTTTTTGTGCAAACAGGATTTCCGGATTCAGCCTCGCCAGAGGGAACTCGGGATGCGAGGACAGCAGATCTGAGATGAGCCACTTCTGTTCGCCGGTCGGTTCAGTTCGATCGACGGCATGAAGAGGCTCCTTAAGATTCTGCCATGCCGGATTTGCTTCGCTCAGTCGAACAATGACAGCGCCTCCCGGGTGTTCCTGCAGCCATTGCTCCAGTGCTTCCGTATTGAGGGTTTCTTTGATCGAAGGGATCTCACCGATAAAGTTGAGCTGGCCGTGGTAATCACCCAGCCACGCAACAGGCCGAGAGCAACCCGCGGCAAAACGAGCGATCGGCTTCAGATCAAAACCATCCCAAAGACTTCCCGAGATACCCGAGGCAACAATCGCGATAAACACGACGCTTGAAGTCGCCACCGCAAGGACCAGATTGGAGAGCTTCTTCCACGCGGGGACCAGCAGCAGCGCGCCGCATAGTCCCAGTGGAATGGCGTAGAAGTTCTCCAGAATTCCGGTAAGCCTTGTGCGAGTCAGTTCCGGTACTGAATTAAACACGGCGGGTAACAATGCCATTCCGATCGTTCCCGGGACAATGAATGCCAGATCTCGTCGACTGACCGTCTCAACCGACGTCATCAGTCTGGCCAGGATCATTGCGCAGGGCGGGAACATGGGCAGCAGGTAATAAATCTGTTTGCCGCTCACCAGCGTAAGGATCAAAAGGGAACCGCCAGCGCAGCATGCGAGGAACCGCATTCCATTGTCGAACGCCGTCAAGCGAAACCCGCGCCAGACGGCTCCGAAAGAGATCCACGGCATCAGGCACAGCGGCAGCCACGGCAAATACCACCAGAATGGCTGACGATGCGCGAAAGAATTCACCATGCGACCGGCGGTCTGACCAAAGAGCAGTTCATTGGAATACTTTGCTCCTCCCGCCGCTGCAGAAGGAATAGCCCATGCCAAACCAATGGCGGCCGCCAGCAGGATCGCGCCGAAAAGTCCTGCATACCAGCGAGACATTCTTGATCGCACTGTGTCCGACCACCACGGAGCCATCACTGCGGCGGGCAATACATGAACCAGAACGACGGGGCCCTTGCTTAAAATTCCAAGTCCCATGCCAAATCCAGCCAGCATCCAACCTCGGTAGGTTCGTCCCTCTGACGCGTAAAGCAGACCCAGCAGCGAGCACAGACTGCAGCAGGTCAGCAATGTGTCGAACATTGTTAGCGGGCAGAAGACAATCCATAACATCAGCGACACATGGACAACAGGAGCCAGTTGAATCAGCAACAGATTCTGAGGCCACAGTCGTCGAGTAATCAGGGACGTCAGCACGAGGCACATAAGCCCGGACGCAGGAGCGACCAGTCGACCGGCCAGTTCACAGACGCCTGTCACAGACCAAACGGCATTGATCAGCCAGAACAGAAGTGGCGGTTTGTGGCTGTACGGTTCGCCATTCAGGTGCGAAACCAGATAGTCGCCGCGTTGATGAGCTTCCCAGGCGACACTGAGATAGCGAGTCTCATCGACTGGCAGGATCGGTCGGCTGATGACGACGACCGCTGTCAGCATCGCCGCAAGCGCGACAGACCACAAAAGATATCGCATACGGGCATGAACTTTACGAGTGGTCTGACGAGGTCCGCGACCATATTCTGAGTGCGGCCACGATTGAGGTAATGATGTGAACGAAATATCCCGCGAACACCCGGCCTCAATTTATGCCGGCGGAAAAACAGCATAGCCGCATTCAGGCGGCCCGGCGGGTGACGGATTCTGAATTTGGCACACTCGCTGATTCGGCAGAGGCGGCGATTTTCAAACGTGTGCGTTCCTTGCGAATCAACTGCAGGTTACGCATATAGATAAACAGCCCAAGGCCCTGGCCGAGGATAAACACTGGATCCTGTTTGTGCAATGCATAGGTCAACAGCACGATCCCGCCGCTGATACTGAAGTACCAGAATGCTGTGGGGATGACGCTTTTCTTTTCTTTTTCGCTTTTAAGCCACTGCACGACGAATCGGGCGGAGAACAGGAGCTGCCCCATCAAACCGAATGCTATCCACCACTGGTCGTTCGTCATGAGCCACATCCATTTGCGTAATAACTGGTAACTGATTTCTGCGAATAAGCCAGGCAACTCCGGCAAGATCGACGATGCCACACATCAGTCGTTGCAGAGTTCCATAGTGCGAACGGCCATGAGCTCGTGGTCGATGATTGACCGGCACCGAAAGCACTTGACCGCCACCGCGAATAATCAAGGCCGGCATGAACCGATGCATATGATTGAATCGAGGCATGCGGAGAAACGCCTCACGGTAGAAGACTTTGATTCCACATCCCGTATCCGGCGTCTGATCTCCCAGAATTCGACTGCGAACACCATTGGCAATTCGAGAACAGAACAGTCGCCACCACGAATCTTTGCGAGTCTTCCGGAATCCAGCCACCATCATCAGGCGATCTTCAGGTGTTGCGGCCTGAAGTGCAGACAGCATTACTGGGATGTTGGCGGGATCATTCTGCCCGTCCCCATCCAGCGTTGCGATGACCGGCGCGACGGCCGCGTCAATGCCCGTCATCAGTGCCGTACTTTGGCCACAAGAGGCCCGGTGCCGAACAATCCGCAGCGAATCAAATCGTTCTGTGAGTTGGTTCAGCAGGCTCGGAGTCGTGTCCGTGCTCCCGTCGTCGACTACGACGACTTCAAACTCGCAGGAATACTCGAGCGCGTCATGGATCTCCTGCAGCAATCCTCCAATATTTTCCGCTTCATTATGAACCGGAATGACAACTGATAACTGCATGGCGACCTCCCTGAGCCCCTTCTGGCAAGGCGAATCCTTCGCTGAGCCGAATACGACGTCCGTAGTATTCTGCGTGGTCTACTGAATTCCGAAAATTGTGTCAATGTGCGAATGCAGGAGACCCCAAGTCATCGGCGATGGCAACTCTGTGTTCAATGCCTCGAAAGTAATGAGCCCAGGCAGCAGCACATCGAGTCCAATGCAGGACCGCGATGGAACCGTTTCGAAACAAGTTTTGGCCTGAATTAAGTGGAGAATCTGTCGGTGTGCCAGTGTTCACTCGGGCTCACTTGTCACACCTTACCGAAAGTCGCTGGACTTTGTAGGCTCTTCAGGCACCGCTCCTTCGTTGGAAGCAGAGCGGGGCGTCGGTCGTTAACCACTACGCCAAGAGGTTGTTGATCTGGAACGCCTGATAAGACCGGGATTGGCTCCCGCAGAGATCCCGGAATCGCCGAGGATGCGTGATCGGCCGAGGTTCCGTTTAAGCCTCACGAATTGAGTTCTGGCCTCGATGAATGTTTTCGGCACGTGTTTGGGGGCAGAATACTCACGGATTCCCCGGACGGGAGAGAATAAGCCCCGAACCAGTCGCAGCGTTTGAAGTTGTTCGTCGCCTTTTGCTAGTCTGCCGCAGCAGCCATTCCCCGGCTGCCTGACCAAACCCGTCGGCGGAGCGACGGGCGCTACACGGAACTGTCGTCTCCGCCGACGGATTTGATTGAACGTTCGAATGGCTCGTGACTTCCTGAAAGGCACAAAAGACTCCTACGACGTTGTCGTGATAGGGAGCGGTCTGGCGGGTTTGACGTCGGCTAACATTCTGGCTCGACAGGGATATAGCGTGCTGCTCCTCGAGCACCATTATCAACTGGGTGGAATGGCCACCTGGTTCAAGCGAGCCGGCGGACACATCTTTGATATCTCCCTGCACGGCTTTCCGCATGGAATGATCAAGAGCTGTCGCAAGTACTGGTCACCGGAGATTGCCGAATCGATCGTGCAGCTCAAAGGTGTCCGTTTCGAGAACCCGCAATTCTCTCTGCGGACGACGTTCACTCGCGAAGATTTTACGCGCATCCTGGTCGAACACTTTGGAATCGCTCTGCCGACGGTCCAGCAATTCTTCGACACCGCGCGGAGCATGAACTTTTTCGATGAACAATCGAAGACGACTCGCGAATTGTTCGAACAGTTCTTTCCCGGCCGTGATGACGTCGTCCGTCTGCTGATGGAGCCGATCACATATGCGAACGGGTCGACGCTGGAAGACCCGGCGATCACGTATGGCATCGTCTTTTCCAACTTCATGCAAAAGGGTGTTTACACCTTCGAAGGCGGCACCGATGCTTTGGTGCTGAAGATGAAGGCCGAGCTGGAACGTAATGGCGTCGACATCCGCATCCGCAGTCTGGTAGAAAAAATTGAAGTCGGGCCGGATCGAAAAGTCACGGGAGTCATTGTAAACGGCAAACGCATCGGATGCCGCACTGTTGTCTCAAACGCCAACGTGAAGAGCACCATTCAGAACCTGGTGGGGGAACAGCACTTTGACAAGAAGTTTATCGAGGAGGCGAAAGCGGTTCGCCTGAATAACAGCTCGTGCCAGGTCTATATGGCTCTGAAACCCGGCGAGAGTTTCGATGACAGTTGCGGAGACTTGCTGTTCCATTCCGAACACAAGGGTTTCGATATTGATGCTTTGCTAAGCAAAAAAGTCAGTAGCCGAACGTTCAGCTTCTACTATCCGTCGACTCGTCCCGGCAGCGATCGTTGGCTGGTGGTTTCTTCAACGAACGCAAACTATCGCGACTGGGCCGATCTGTCGCCGGAAGATTACGAAGCGTCCAAGAAAGATCTGATCGAGACGACTCTGGATTGTCTGGAACTCTACGTGCCGGATATTCGAGCCAAGCTGGATCATGTCGAAGCGGCGACGCCAAAAACATTCGAACATTATACGCGGCATCTGGCAGGATCTTCCTTCGGGACCAAGTTCGAAGGCCTGCAGGTCAGTCGTGATCTGCCACAACAGATTTCCGGGCTCTTCCACGCGGGCAGTGTTGGCATCATCATGTCCGGCTGGCTTGGTGCAGTCAATTATGGTGTCATTGTCAGCAATGACGTGGATAAACTTCTCACTCCTTCTTCAGCAAGCAGCTCCACATGAGACTCACATCGATGATCTGTCTGACGGCAATTCTGGCCACGAGCCTCTCCGATGCACACGGCGATGAAGGCATGTGGTTGTTCAATGATCTGCCCGTGGGGTTGCTGAAAGAAAGATACGGTTTTGAGCCGTCTCCAGAGTGGGCCGAGCACCTGATGAAGTCGAGCGTTCGTTTCAACGTGGGCGGCTCGGCTTCGTTTATCTCCAGCACCGGACTCGTCCTGACGAATCATCATGTGGGTTCGGATACGCTGTTCAAGCTGTCAACACCCGAACGAAATATCATGGAAGTCGGCTTCCTGGCGAAGACTCCTGATCAGGAACTCAAAGCACCAGACCTGGAACTGAATCAACTGGTCAACATCAAGGACGTGACGGATGTTGTTAAGGCATCAGTGACGGACGGCATGTCGACCGAACAAGCCGTGGCGGCTCGACGGGCTGTTATTGCGAAGATCGAAAAAGAAGCTCTGGATGAATCCGGCCTGAAGAGCACCGTCACTACGCTCTACGGCGGCGGTCGTTATCATCTCTATCAGTACAAGAAGTATACCGACGTGCGATTGGTCTGGGCTCCGGAAACTGCAATCGCTTTCTTCGGCGGTGATGCGGACAACTTTGAGTATCCTCGGTACTGCCTTGATGCCACGATCTTTCGAGTCTACGAAGACGGCAAGCCCGCGAAGATTGAGCATTTCCTGAAGTGGTCAGCTAATGGCCCGGAAGAAAACGAAGTCGCGTTTGTTTCCGGTAACCCCGGCCGTACGAGTCGTATCTTTACAATGGATGCGCTGAAGTATCAACGCGACCTGAACCTGCCGTACATTATGGCCAATTTGCGACGTCAGGAAATTCTGCTCCAGCAGTATGCACTGCGTGGCAAAGAGAATGCTCGCCGGGCACGCGATGAGCTGTTCGGCGTGCAGAATTCTCGCAAGGCTCGCCTCGGAATGCTGGCCGGTTTGCAGGATCCTCAGGTACTGGCGGATAAGGCCGCGGCCGAAGCCAGGTTGCGAGAAATCATCGCGGCTGATCCCAAGCTGAAAGCTCTGGGCTCCGCATGGGACACCATTGCTGAAACGACGAAGAAACGAGCTTCGCTGTTGGGCAAGAGTGTGGCTATTAACTCACAGCTCTACAACATCGCACTCGAACTTGTGCAAATGGCGGAAGAAGATCAGAAGCCTTCTGGTGAGCGACTGCCGGAGTTCTCTGATGCCGGCCGTGAATCATTGCTGCAGCAACTTTACTCAGAGGCTCCGATTTACACCGATCTGGACCAGACTCTGCTGGGCGACTCGATCGCCAAAACGCTCGAACAGCGAGGTTTCGATGATCCGGTGTGCCAGAAGATTCTGGCAGGCAAGAGTCCCGCCGACCGCGCGGCGGAGTTGATCAGCGGGACAGAACTGTTAAGCGTTGAGGCTCGCAGGAAGATCGCAGCAGGCGGAATTCAGGCGATCAACGACAGCAAGGATCCGATGATTATGCTGGCAAAGATCGTCAACCCGCCAATTCGCCGCATTCGTTCGATCACGGATCAACTGGACGAACAGGACAAGCAGGCGTACGCCCTGATTGCTGAGGCAAAGTTTGCGACGCAGGGCACTTCGGCTTATCCCGATGCCACGTTTACACTACGACTCGCGTTTGGCCCGGTGAAGGGTTACGAACAGGACGGTCAGCAGATCCCTGCCTGGACCAACGTCGGTGGTGCTTTTGAGCATGAGAAGCAGCACGAAGGCCAGACGGACTACAGGTTGCCGGAGTCATGGAAGAAGGCCGAGTCAAAGCTGTCGAAGACAACGCCATTCAATTTTGTCAGCACGGCTGACATCATCGGCGGCAATTCCGGAAGTCCGGTTGTCAACAAAGCCGGAGAACTTGTCGGTCTGATCTTCGATGGCAATGTCCAGTCGCTGTCCGGTAACTATGTTTACACGGACAAACAGGCACGTTCTGTTTCAGTTCACTCCAGTGCAATTCGCGAAGCGTTGCAGGTGGTTTACGGAGCTGACAACATCGTGAAGGAACTGGGCCAGTAGTTGAATCAAGCCGCCGAGGCCGGAAATGAGCCCGCAGTTTTATCGACGCCCACAGATCATTCTTTGTGACCTGCCGGGCTACGCGGTTCGCGTCGTGTGTTGATACTATTGCGAACTGCAGATGGCTTGTCCGGCTATGTCCGATGCTCAGTGTGCTCCCGTAGGTCTATGGGTTCCGGTAACTCATATGCCTTGCTGCGAAGGCGAACCTTTACCGAACAGAGCCATTGGAGATCCAGTCCTTCGGGAATAATCGTTAATCGCAGCGGCGATCTGCGTTACATCACACGTAAACGCAACTTCATGAACAGCAATTTGTCCATGAACCTTGCCTGAATCCACAGGACCACTTGCGGTGGTGGGACAGAATTTACCCAAAATAATCAGTGTTCGGGCCATCACGGGTCCAACTACCATGGCGTGAGAAAAGGACTCCCATGGAGCAAAAAGCAACTGCTGTCTGAATCCCTGACGCGAGACGATTAACCACGCTACTCGAAGAAGTCCGGGCAGAAGTGGCACCGCATCAAGCGATGAGCATCCTATTTGGTTCACCTCAATACCTGTCGGCAGGATTCGAATAATTGGGCGACGTCTGGCCAGGATGTTGAACACCGCCAATGCGGCGATAAGTAGCAGCGGAATCGCGATAATGGAAAGGGCGATGCCAGCATCTGTGCCGGGCTTACCATTTGCAGGTTTAACAACACCAAACAGGAATAGCGGCCCGCAAATCAGGCTGAACGTCCCTAGCCAGCCAAGAATGAGCGCCTGTGCATAGAAGATCCATGTTTTCCCGGAAAACTCGGTTGGCAACATGAGAGAAGCAATGGTCCCTTCGGCCAAAACAACGTAACATCATGCCAGGGTCAGCCGAGGAGCCGATGCAGCGATCCTGCGTTGAAGTACTCCGCTTTGTGAAGTGTGTCCCTCGGCTGTTCGCACTTTACCTTCGGCGGTGGCGGTTGTCACCCGTAATTCCCGGGTGTGCGGTTCTTCGATCTTTGACCTGGTACTGGATGTGTCGGAATATGAATCGACACTGGATATCAGAAAAAAATTCTAATCGCGAGTATAAGGCTCGTTTGAGCCACGGATGTGTTGGCTGGCCCTGATTTTCAACTGGCTTGTTCTCGAAGTGTGCCGCTTTGCAGAATGTGGGATACCTTCCAGCATCCTCATTCGACAGGCTTCGCTGTGTCGTGGCTTCAGGCTGCGTCAAATTTGAACGCTGCGCGAATTGACTCGTTGACTCGACTCAAGGTGATACTCTCGTATGAAGCTGTTTATTGCTCGACTGCTGCTTTCAGTATTAGCCGGGGGGTGTCTGAGTCTTCTCGGTTTGACACCGATCGCTTCAGCTCAGTCTTTGGACGACGCGCTTCGGCAGACGCCGGTGGAAGATCTGGTGACACGAGCGAAAGCGGAGGGAGATGCAGCCAGAGGTGCGGTGGTGTTTTTTCAACAGCAAATGGCGTGTGCGAAATGCCATTCGGTTGGTGGAACATTGCCGTCATCACTGGGGCCGGATCTTGCCACGTTGGTGAAAGAGACAACCGACGAAACAATTGTCGAATCTGTCTTGATGCCCTCGAAAGTGATTCGCAAGGGTTTTGAATCCGTCACGCTGGTAACAATTGATGGCCAATCCGTCGTTGGAATTCTTGTCGAACGCTCGGCAGAGAAAGTTGTCATCCGCGATGCGACTCGCAACGGGGAAGTGGTAACTTTTGCCATCGCTGATCTGGATGAAGTGATTGAGAATTCTGTTTCACTGATGCCAGCCGGTCAGATGAACCAATTGGCCAGCCAACAGCAGTTCTATGATCTGATCCGTTATCTGATGGAGATCCGCGATGGTGGGGCGGCTCGGGCAAAAGAGTTGCAGCCATCTGCCGCCTTGCTGACTCTGAAAATTCCCGAGTACGAGCAACACATTGACCATGCGGGATTCATCCGGGAATGGAATGATGACGCGTACAAGCGAGGGGAGGCGATTTATCGCCGAGTCTGCCAGAACTGTCACGGCACGAAGGATCAAGCCGGTTCGTTGCCCACATCTTTAAAATTTGCCAGCGGAAAATTTCGCAGCGGCAGCGATCCGCACACAATGTATCAGACGCTGACCAAAGGCTTTGGCCTGATGGCGGCTCAAACATGGATGGTGCCGTCGCAGAAGTATGACGTCATTCACTTCATTCGTGAGACCTATCTGAAGCCGCACAATCCGTCTCAGTATGTCGAGATCAACGAGGCACTGTTAGCTCGTTTGCCCGCAGGAAATACTCGCGGCCCGGCACCGAGCACGATTCAACCGTGGAATGCCATGGACTATGGCCCCAGTCTGACTCATTCTTATGAGGTGCCGGGTTCGTTTCACAACATCGCCTACAAAGGAATCGCGATGCGTCTCGATCCTGGCGCGGGCGGGGTTTCTCGCGGCCGGCATTGGATGATGTTTGATACAGATACGTTGCGAATGGCAGCGGCGTGGAATGCTGCTGACCCTCCCAGCTCCGAGCAGAACTTTATCGACTGGAGAGGAATCCAGTTTAATGGCGAACATCAGATTCATCCGACCGTCATGGGATCAGTGCTCGCCTCCAATGGAACGGGGCCCGGCTGGGCGAATCCAGCGAATGGAGAATTCACAGACGATCAGCGTGTGCTGGGGCGAGATAATCTGCGTTACGGTCCTCTGCCGCGAAACTGGGGACGATTCAAGGGCACTTATTATCATGAACAGCAGGTGATCCTTTCATATTCGATCGGCAATACAGATGTGCTGGAACTGCCGTCCGTGCAGGTCAGCGATGAGCCGTCTCAGCCACCATTGTTCCTTCGCACATTCAACCTGGGGCCACGAGATCACGATCTGGTGCTGCAGATCGCTCAGAAAGACAATGCTGTCGGCGAGCGGCAGGGCGTCAGCCCTCCGAGCGATTCTCGTCCTGATGCAACGGTGAAGAAAACAGAAGACACACGGAAGGCCGATGCTCTGCCGCTCGCCGGCGGAGTGATTCGATTCGGCTCCGATCCGAAGATTGCATCCAATGCCGATGAAGCCCGCTTGCCTGAGTTCGACGGTCACACCTATTGCGAAGTCAAAGACGCCACAGACTTCGACATGACTCAGGATTTCACCATCACTGCCAGATTGAAAACTCGGACCGATGGGACGATCTTCGCAATCACAAAACCCGACTCGCCATGGGTTCCGAATGGGCAATCGCTTTTTATTCGAGAAGGTCGGCTGACATTCGACATTGGCTGGGTCGGAGCAGTGACCTCGAAGAAAAAAATCACCGACGGAAAATGGCATGATGTCGCCGCTGTGTGGACGAAGGACATTCAGCAACTCACGCTGTTCGTTGATGGCAAGCCGAACGGGCAGGGACAACTTTTGGCCAACGGGAAGCTGACGGATGGAGTTGTTCGAGTGGGATTCACGTCTCCGAATTTCCCCGAATCGGAATCATTTTTCGCGGGGGAACTTGAGAATGTCCGCTTCTACAAAACCGCTCTGCTGCAGCAATTGAAATCTGGGTCATTGCTGAAAGATCGAAAAGAAGATCTTGTGGCTGAATGGCAGTTTCTCGAGACAATAGAGCCGAATACCCTGGTTGTCACGGACGCGACCGGTCACGGCCATGATGCGACTTTGATCCAGGGTAGCGAGCTGTCGGTTAAGCCGTCGACATTACTTGCAGGACTCGCACCGCCAACAATGAATGCCACCTGGTCCAGTCCTGATGGCCGACTACTGCTCACAATTCCGGCTGGCCAGGAACCGCTGCGTTTCACCGTTTGGATATCGGCTGAAGACAGTCCTGGCAAAGCAACGCCGTCGATTTTACACACTGAGCAGGATCTTCATTCGCTCATTTCCGGCGGGCCAACTCGCTGGAATCAGAAGATCACAACTACCGCGACCATCGGTGCGTCGGACGGTCCATTCGCAACCGATTTTCTGACAGCCCCGGAGAATAATCCGTGGCTCGCGCAGACT
This sequence comes from Planctomycetales bacterium, assembly GCA_026400835.1. Classification (GTDB taxonomy): domain Bacteria; phylum Planctomycetota; class Planctomycetia; order Planctomycetales; family Planctomycetaceae; genus SXXK01. The sequence goes on from JAPLOA010000054.1 coordinate 33,719, forward strand.
CGATTTACCGGCCTCGATTTCTTCGAGGATGGCCGCATGGCGGTATGCTCATGGGACGGAGATGTCTGGCTGGTCGATGGTTTCCTGAAAGGTGATCAGCTCATATGGCAGCGGATTGCCAGCGGGCTCTATCAACCACTCGGATTAAAGATTGTCGATGGGAAAATTCATCTCACGTGTCGCGATCAGCTGGCCGTGTTGCACGACCTGAATGGTGACGAAGAAATCGACTACTTTGAATGCCTCAACAATGATCATCAGGTGACCGAGCATTTTCATGAGTTCGCGATGGGGCTCCAGACTGATGCTGAAGGGAACTTCTACTATGCCAAGTCCGGACGACACGCATTGGAAGCTGTCGTGCCACATCATGGGACTCTGTTGAAAGTCAGCCGGGACGGTTCCGCAACCGAGATCCTCGCGAATGGGTTTCGAGCCGCCAATGGAGTGTGCTTGAATCCGGATGGTTCGTTTGTGGTGACCGATCAGGAAGGGTTCTGGAATCCGAAGAACCGCATCAACTGGGTGACTCTGGCTGAAGATCGAAAGCCAAATTTTTACGGCAACATGTTCGGCTACCACGATGTGAAGGATTCTTCCGACGACGCCATGGAGCCGCCTTTGTGCTGGATCACAAATGCATTTGACCGTTCGCCGGGAGAATTATTGTGGGTCAATAGTGATCGTTGGGGGCCGCTGAATGGTTCTTTGCTGAATCTGTCTTACGGTTACGGCAAGGTGTTCCTGGTTCCGCATGAGTCCGTCGATCTGAAAGGCAAAGGTCGCCAGATGCAGGGCGGAATGATCGAACTGCCAATTCCGGCATTTCCCACCGGCGTGATGCGAGGCCGTTTTCATCCGGCTGATGGACAGCTTTATCTGTGCGGCATGTTTGCATGGGCTGGCAGTGCAACAACGCCGGGCGGCCTTTATCGTTTGCGGGCAACGGGGCAGCCCATGCATTTGCCCGCCGAACTTCATGCCACAACAAAAGGGATGAAGTTACGGTTCACAGAGCCGCTGAATCCAGACTCGATCAAAACTGAAAACGTTCGGTTGAAAGTCTGGTCGCTAAAGCGAACTGCCAACTACGGATCAGAACATCACGATGAGCATTCTCTGGACATTACTGGCGTTGAACTTTCAGACGACGGCCTGATCTTAACGGTACTGTCAGAGATCAAGCCCACATGGTGCATGGAGATAGGCTACTCATTGCAAGCCGCCGACGGCAAAGCCATCAGCGGTGTGATCCATAACACGATCCATGGAGTCGCGTCAGAATAAGCCAAGACAAGCCAGAAAGATCAGGATCGCAGATCGATGCGAACAATCGTTCATCATTTCGTTTAACGGCGAGCCGCAGGCGTAGGCGAATTCACTTCTCTATACAGAGCAGATCACATCGAGTCATAGTGGTCAATGGGTTCATTCGCAGGCAGGATTCCCTGGTGTTGCGGCTCGCCGTTAAACGGTGGCCCGTGCGTTAGTAGTAGGTGGTCCAGCCGGCGGTGTTGATTCCAGCAAACGGCGACACAAAGCTCCATGACTGTGGTGGTTTCCCTTCGTTCTCGGGATTCCGTTCAACGTAGGCAATGGCCTGTCGAATGGCGTCCTCTGAATCGAGGTAGACTTTCCACTCATGAGCGGACCACATTCGAGGCGGACGGTCTCCGGGACTGACGTTTGATTTCAGGGGATGATTGCCGACCTTCATCATCTCTGTGGTGCAAGCCCCCTTCAGCAGATTCACCATTCGTTCCACATGATAAACGTGTCTCGCAAGAACCAGATGAGTGTGCTCGGGCATGATCGCGCGAGCCCAGATGGTGTAGTTGCTCTTCTGGGCCTGTATTCTGAAGCCGTCGGCGATTGTTGATGCCTGTTCAACTGAAACGAACACCGGTGGATAACTCAGTGCCGCTTTTGCTGCATCACGGTCCAGGATCTCCTCCGCGATCAGCTCGTTGAGCTCCTTCCTGTCGAGTGTTTTGAGAGGTCTCCCAAATCTCGCGATCTCCCAACGTCGAACATAGTCCGACCACGAACCCCGAGGGTCATTCGGAAGCCAGAATCCATACATCGGAAGGATGACGTGGTATCCATGGATCATGACAGTTTCCAAAGGCTCAGAGATACCGAAAACTCGTTTAACGGCGAGCCGCAGGCGTAGCCGAATTCGCGGCAGTTCGCTCAAACAAACTGACCAGGAATAACTCCTACGCGTATCGGAAGTATACACCCAGCTATAGGTCTGCGCCTACGCCTGCGGCTCGCCGTTAAACGAGAATGTTCAAGGTGTGGCTAAGAATGAAGCCCATCGCCTACTGGCGTGCCCCTACCCGTTGGATTGAATGTCGGCAGGGGCGGTTTAGGCGAGCCATTCAGAATCTTCGCCGAGATGTGAGAAGGCGGTCATTGGGCACTGCTGGAAATCGTTTAACGGCAAGCCGCAGGCGTCAGTGGACTCAGTTCGCCTACACCTGCGGCTCGCCGTTAAACGAGAATGCTCAGGGTGAAACGAAATCAACGGACCGCCAAGCCGCACATTCTTCAGCAGCTGATGCGACATGCTTCCATCACAACGACTCTGACCTTCTACGTTCAGACAAACGCTGAAGAAATGGCCGAAGCTGTTTGGTCGGCATTTGACCGGAAGCTCGATTCTTCTACCAAATCGCTACCAACACGAGAAACCGTAAACGAAGAAAGCCTTGAACCACGGACCTAAGTCCAAATGATTCAAGGCTTTGCGAGGTGCTCCCAGTAGGACTCGAACCTACGACCTACGGATTAAGAGTCAGTTGCTCTACCAACTGAGCTATAGGAGCAGTTGCGGAGATGATATCGTCAGGCCTTTGCGTTTCCAAGTATCACGATCGCAAAAACGCGGGATCGGGAACAGGGACATGAGATTTCCCGGCCGGTTCGCCGTTTCATGCCCAAAATCCTGATGTTTCGGGCTCCACAGTCTTCTACATCTGAACGCGAATTGGCTTGCTGCTGTCCGCCCAGGGATAACGAGGCATCTTGCTGCCGGGAATTCCGGCGGTGGCGGCTCCCGTTCCCACGGCCAGCAGCAGCAAAGGTATGCAGATCAGGCAAAGAATCGGGATCGCAACCATTTTGCGAAAGAAACCGCCTCGCCCCCACAGCCGAACCACAACGCTGGCCGCACAGATCGCCAGCCAGGCGAGCCCAATGATCACAGCCAGCCCGGTGACTCGATCACGCTGCAGTGACATTCGCACGGTTTGCACAGCCGCCGTCTTGACAGATTCCGGAAGCTCAACCAACGCATACACGAACCGCATGTCCTGTTTGTCGGAACCGTCTTTTCCAACGGCCTGCAGTCGCTCAAACGTCTGGATTACGCACCCCTGCGATGTGGCTTCGTCAATTTCCAGTTTGACCAGCTGAGCCTGAGCCCGCAAAGCAGGCTCCAGAGATTCGTCGTACAACTTCAATTGTTCGGGCAGTACTTCATTGATCGCCTTATTCAGCGGAGCAGTCGTGGATTCCCCGGGAAACAATGCATCAGAGCGAACGACGAATTGATGCGGTTGAGGACTATCGACCCATGCTGGCGTCTCTTCGCCGACAAGTACTTCAGCAAGCTGTGCGCCCGCAGTCAGCTCGGCGTTGCCTTTGCCGTTACCAGTCGTTTCGGCCATCGCGACGGTGGTCGGTACTGACGTATCCTTCGTTGGGATTGATCGCGGCTCAGCGACCGCTGGAGTTACTGTGTCACCAGCGGATGCAGAAACCTCCGTCGGAGTTTCAGCGGGCCTCTTCAGAAACGTAGCAAGACTCTCCGCGATCGATTCGAGACTGCCATTGGCCAGAAACGGAGTCATCGGCGACAAGGCCGCGTCGAAAGCCGGCGTCAGTGGGATCAAAGCGTACTTCTGGCGAATAGGACCAGCCAGTTGAAAGACCACGATTTGCTTGTCAGACGATTCAACGGCTTCAGCGACATCGGCCGCAACCGAATTCTCTTCCTGCTGAGCTTCATTCAGCAGTGAACGAATCCACGGGCTGATGTGTGAGGCAAGTTCTGTTAATCGAGCCTGACGCTGTGCTGGCGTCTCCGCCGCTGGCTCTGCTGCCACGTCTGCACCTTCTGCGGATGTTGACGTTGGAGCATCGACTGCCGTTTTCTGTTCTGCAGTGTCGGCGGGCGTGGGTTCTACTGGCGAGACTTCAGCCGGGTTTGTTGTTGCTGTTGCTGGTTCGGCTGTTGCTGGTTCGGCTGTTGCTGGTTCGGCTGCTGCTGGTTCGGCTGCTGCTGGTTCGGCTGCTGCTGGTTCGGCTTTTGCTGGTTCGGCTTTTGCTGGTTCGGCTGTCGTAACGGCAGGAGTTGAGGCTGTTTCGAGCTGACTCGCCAGGGGATCCGGTGCCGGCTTACTGGCTTCGATGGGAACTTCAATCGGGGAATCAACAGGAATCAGTCCGCTCGGCTGTTGCACAGCCTGCAGACCTTCCGGACGTGCGTTTGCCCAGTGCTCCTCCATCAGAACAGGACCATCCAGAGTAAGCGCGACCTGGGGCTCATCAACGATCAGAACCGGTGAAGCTTGCGCCGCGCTCGGAGGAATAACCTGAACGCTGTGTGCGGAGCGAACTCTGAACAGAAACAGCGCCAGAACAATAAGGCAGACCGGCATGGCTCCGGCGATGGCTCCAGCAATCATGTGGCGGAATCCGAGGCCGCGGTGTTCACCGTTAGGTGTGTTTGTTCGGCCAATTAAAGAATTGCCCAGCCATGCAATCAGCTTGAAAACTCCCAGCACCATGAGAATGGCAACAGGAGCGATCAGAAGCAGTGCAAAAAAGGTAAGGCCGAATAGTGGTGCTGCCATGGTGATGCTGACTTATCGAAGCTGCAAAAAACTGGTCGACTGAAAGAGATTGTTGAATTTCAAGCGATCAGCCGGTACGCGTTAGCGTCCGGTTTTCGGTTCAAAAACAAGTTGGAAACAACCGGGGCTGGCGGGTTGTTGATTTAATGGGTTGTGAAAACTTCGGAATTCAGGCCTCCTGAGTCCTCTGTCGCCCAACCACGGGATGCTGCACCTGAGCCAAAACCGGGGCCGCCGGATTGACTCCGGGAGCCGGTGCCAGCCACCGTTCTTCCTGAGGAGTCCAGCCGGCTGATAACTGAACCACTGCTGAAATTGCGAGAGCCCAGGTGGCTCCTAAATTGTTTGGAAAAGGCAGCAGCGCCGTCAGGATAAACCCTAAAAACAGGCTGACCAACGTCGACGAGATTCGAAAACGGGCACTCCGGAAACTGTCCGCCTGCCACCACCAGCGGCGAGCGACAAACAGAAGGGCGAAGAACAGCATGTATCCAGCCATGGTGGGCAAGCCCTGAGAATCCATGATACTGATTTGCCCCATCTTGCCTCCGTTAAAGATGCCGTCTCCTTCCGAGTGTAACAGACGCACATCGCCGAACATCAGGAATCGTTGCAGAGTAAACGCGACGGCTCCGACTCCCATGCCGATCGCGCCCTGGAACATTCGGCGAATAAAGGCATCCCCCGATTTTCCTTCCCAGAGCTTGGCCGGAATGATTAAGCTAATCGCAGCCAGTAACGTGACCACTCCGAAGAACGCCACATCAATGACTTTAGGCAGTAATGGTGTCGCGAGATGTACGGCGGCCGTGACCAGAATCACAGCCGCCAGAGAAATCGACAACGAGGTTGTAATATCAATCATTCGCTGCGCGGCCGGAATTTGTCGCATCGTCGCAGGGGAATAATTTCGAACCGCATAGGCCATTGCCTGAGAACTCGGAGCCACCTGCGGCGCGGCCATGGCAACGGGCTGCACCGCGCGAGGAATATTGTTTGGGGCGAATGATGCCGGCACGGGAGATGGTCCAGCATTGTCAGGGACCGCACTCTCCTTCGCTTTCGCGCGGGCTTCCGCTTTGGCCGAGGTTTTGCGCCACACGAGATACACGATCAGAAGTACAATCCATTCTTTTGTGCTGAGTCCCCCACCAGCTCTCAGGAGAACCAGAATCAGCAAAGCATACGTCGGCCATTTAATCGGAGCGGGAACATTGCGTTTCCAGAACAGAGCGGCCGATTGAAATGGACCGAGCGGTTCTGCGGAGGTTGCAGTTCCAGCAGTCGCTCTTGTCCCAACGGGCGCTGCGGCAGACGTTGGAGCAGCAGCGGCTTTTTCGTGGCTGATCAGAGTCGTAGTCATCGCCGGAGTTGATCGCTTCTGAACCGCCGGTTGCGAAGCAAAAACAGGGGCAGGTTTCTCCACGGAGAATCCGGATTCCTGAATCGCGTTGCGAAACCGTCGCTCAAGTTCTTCAATCTCACTAATTCGGCGGTCCGGGTCTTTATCCAGAGCCGCGGCCAGCACCGGTCGCAGGTGTTCGGGAAGCACAGAGAGATCCGGCTCCGCAGTCAGATGCTTCATCAGAATCTCGGCCGTCGTTTCGCCCTCAAAGGGAACTCGGCCTGTGATCATTTCGTACAGAATAACACCGGTCGAATATACATCCACTTCACGACCGTAGCGGCCTCGCGCGACTTCCGGAGCCATGTAGTACACAGTTCCCACGCTTTGTGTCTGCGCGCTGCGGCGGCTTTCGGAGATGTACTTGGACAGCCCAACGTCGCCGATCTTTACGATATCAGCGTCGGCGAAAATATTGGCCGGCTTCAGGTCGCGATGCACGATACCTCGATCATGCAGAAAACTAAGACCGGCAGTGATGCCTGAGAGCCAGAACAGAACATCCTTCAGAGGCATTCCTTTCGGATGCTCCTGCATCACTTCATAGAGCCCTTTACCGCCAACAAACTCCATGACGATCCAGTGTTCCTTTTCGGAATCCTGTTTCATGTCAAAGATCGTGACCAGGTTCGGATGTTTGAGATTCAGGCACTGAGAAACACCGCGCAGTTCCACTTCGAGATTATTGTGCAGCAGCTTCAGCGCGACTTCTTTGCCGGCATCGCTGAGCGCGTAATAAACTTCGCCGAATCCACCTCGGTGAATTGCCCGCTTGATGGTGTAACCATCGAGCGGTTTGGATTCAGGAGCAAAAGTGAACCTCATAAGATTGTTCCGACGCAGACTAAGCTGAAGGATTCAAGGATTGCTTTTCAATTCGAAACCGAAACTCTTCACCGGACACAATCGCACCGTCGTTAAGAGCTGCGGAATCCCTCACCCGTTCTCCATTAACACTCATCGCCATTCTGGATCGACACTTGAGCTGGCCGTCCTGGTGATAGATCACAATCATGTCCGACCACTCCGGGCAGCAGATATGATGATCCTTTCTGGGCCCCAGCAGAACGCTCTCAGTCATCAGGATGATACCATTAAGGCTATGGCTCGGGCGATGGTGACTTTCAAAATCGATCAAAGCGGACCCGCTGAGGACGCTCGGAATGCGAAATCCCAGACGAACTCGGTCCGCAAGGCAGATCGCATCTCCAGTTCTTAACAGAGTCTGGCTGGTGACTGATTTGCCTGAGATAACGGTGGATTGGTGCGGATGGATGAACCAATCTTCTCCGGATCTTTTCAATGTGGCATGTCGACGCGACAAATTGGCCATGAGGCAAATATCCGCGGGCTTTTGTTCCATAGTGGGGCCGCCGATCAGGAACTCGTGGCCGGCCAGTAACTGCCAGGCTCCTACCCCGTCGATCCAGAGCATGTAGCGTTCTCTCAGAGTGTCGGCCACATTCGTCTCACTGTTTGTGTCTTCAAAATTCGTAGTTTCTGCAGGCAGGGCGATTCGTCGTGGTGACGCCTCCGGGCGCGCATTGAGGGCCTTCGTTCGCATCCAGTTTCGCCACCTGGAAAGACTGCCTTGCATGTGGAATGCCTGAGACCAGAAGTATATCAGAAGCTAAAAGATGGTGCCTGAGTCGCCGTTGGTCACGCATATAACGGGCGACTTTCCAGTTGATCGGCAAGGCAAGCTGTTGAATCAATCAGCCGCATGGTGGTCGTGGAGTTGTTGATTTAGCCGCGTATCGAGCGTTTTCGTTTAACGGCGAGCCGCAGACGCAGGCGAAAAATCCCGCAACGCCTGCGGCTTACCGTTAAACGATTTCCTGTGAACCAGCACAAAAAAAGCTCCGAGCCCGAGCGATTGCTGAGCCCGGAGCCAAGTGTGTCCCGGTCATGTTCTTCAATGCTCCGCCTTCCCTTGCAGAAGCTCAATACTCTACTCACAACACCAGCCAGTCGACCGCTAGATCGCGTTCTCATCGGATGCTTCAGCGACTTCGCCTTCGGCTTTCAGGCCGAAGTGAGAATCAATGGCTCCGACGATGTCGCCAGTTGCAGGCTCTGTGGATTCTTCCACTGGAATTCGTCCCAGAACCTGTCCTTCGGTTTCCAGGACGGATTCACGCACATCCAAAGAATGATTCATGTCCTTGATCATCTTTTCAACGCGAGCGAGGCTCGTATCATCGATCTCGATGGAGTTAATCGTTTCAGCGGCCTGCACCTGCTTCAGGCGAGCTTCCAGCTGAGCGACCTTCACGATCAAGTCCTGTTTGCGTGACAGCATCGCATCCAGCTTCTTCTGGTTTGCTCGCAATGTATCCCGTTGAGCAGTCAGGATCTGATGATCACGCTTCACGCATTCCTCAGCAGTGCAGAACGATTCAAATCGCTGTGACAAATCGGCTTCAACTTCACTGCGAGAATACGAAACAGCGCGATAGATGAACTTGTCTCGGCCGCTCTCCAGATCCGATCGCAGAGCAAGGATGGCTGCTTTTTGCGTGCTGAGTGTGGCTTCTTTTTCGTTCAGTTCGCGATCCAGATCTTTTACGTCGACCAGTTGTTCGGCCACGATTGTCATGTGCTTCCGGATTTCCGGCATCAGGTTGTCGACTTCGTTACGAATCCGATCGAGTTCAAACTCGACAGAAATTTCGGACTTCACGGCTTCTCTGACATTGCAGCCAAAGGTCCGTACATAGCTGACTGCATCGGAACCCAGCAGCATACCGCCTGCAATTGCCGCCGTTGCTGTTCCAACCACAAGCTTCTTTAACATGATCCCGTCTCCTCACCGTTTGAATCACATGCTTTGAATCACACTTTTTGAAAATTGTCGCGGGTTGTGAATCCGCAGCATGGGAACGTGATTCGACGGCCAGAGACGATCATTAGGAGAATTCTGAAGAATTATTCTCTGCCTGCATTTTCCGCAGAATTGGTGCAATCCCAGATGGTTGAGTTCAGCGAACAGGCTGTGTCGACGGCCTGCTTCAAATGTTTCGCGTTTCTAACACCCCTGGGGGTTTTGTGACCTAGGTTTCCGGCAGGCTGCAAAAGGTCTGACACTGCGCCAGGGGTGTTCCCGGATGCGTTCGACCGACAGCGTGAACAGATTCTGCCACCATTTTCACAGGAAAAAGGCACTTCTGTGAGGTTGCGGAGAAGATCCGCAGCCATCGGAGACGTACAACAATGACGTTACAGACTCAGGATCCTCGAACGGCAAAAAATCCGACTGGCCCGGTCGGCAATCGACCCGACGGGATGTCAGGACGCAGCGGGTCCGCGCCATTGGGCCGAGAACTGACCGCCATCGGGATTCTGACCGCCTTCCGCCGCCGCTGGGTTCCAGCTCTGGCCGTGGGCATTCCGGCCGCATTACTGGCGACGTCTCTCGTCTGGGAGTTTATTCCGGCCTCTTTTCAGTCGGCCGCTATTCTGAAGATCGAGCAGAACGATCCGAAACTCATCAACAACAATGGCGGCCGTCGCGAGACGGACTTCCAGTTTTATCGTGAATCCCAGAAAAACTACATGCTCAGCCGTCAGGTCATCACGGCCGCTCTGCGAAATCCGCAGGTCGCCGAGTGCCCGACACTGAAGCCGATTACTCATCCCGTCGACTGGTTGATGGGTAAGCTGAAAACTGACGACACGATCAGTCCCGAGTTCCTGAAGGTTGTTCTGGAAGGTCAGCATCCGCGCGATCTGGCATTGATACTGAATGCCGTGAAAGATGCGTATCTGGAACAAGCTGTGTTTATGTCCAAGAACGCCAAGATCGACGAACTCCGTCGACTGGAGGAACGCTACGATGAGGTGAATAAACGTGTTGCGGCGGCCGAAGATCGCATTGACAAGTTGGCCGAGAATCTCGGTACTGGTGACGCGGAGACGGCTATTATTCAGCAGAATCTGATCCGGGATGATCTCGACGATCTTTCCAAAACTCTTCGTGAAGTCAACAGTCGCATCCGCGCTGAGGAAGCAGCGCGAGCTGCGCTGAGTCAGCAGGGAGTTCTCCCGAATCAGGTTAATGCTGATGGTTTAATGGGACTCGGCGGCGGCGCGATGGCCCCTGTGGCGGATCCTCATGTTGCCAACAACCCAGCCCTTGCTTTGCAGCGTGAACTGATTGTTCTGCGTCTGAAGATTTCGCAGTTCGAAAGTCAGATCCGCAACCCCGACCATCCGGATCTCAAGAACATGAAGGGGCAGGAACAACAGATTCTGGCTGCACTCGGCGGTGGAAATCCGGCAGCTCCGGGAGCAACGCCCGTTTCACGCATGGATTATCTGATTCGTCAGCGTGATCAGCTGGTCGCCGACATTACGCAGCAGAAGGAGCGACTGGCAGAGTTCAACTCACGCTCGATCGAATTGGGAGCCGAACATCGGAAGATCGAATCGGACAAAAAGCTGCGCGACGAATTGCGCGACACCAAGGATCAGCGTTCAATCGAACTCTACGCTCCTGACCGAATCAGCGTTGTTCAGGATGCCAATATTCCGGAAGAGCCGGAAGTTAAGAAGAAAACACAATTCGCTCTGCTGGCAGGCATGGCCACACTGGGCTGCATTGTCTGCGGATTCACTCTGGTCGAATGGTTGTCTTATCGAATCGGTGCGGCCTCGGATATCTCCGGCGAAGTTGGCCTGCGACTGGTTGGAACGATACCTTCACCGGATCGCGGCGGTCTGCTGGGCCTCGGAATCTTCGCCGGCAAAGTTGACTACGATGAATGGAACCGCGCGGTCACGGAATCGATGGACGTGGTGCGAACATTCCTGATGCGTCATATCGATCCTGCCCGTTCGGCGTCAATCCTGATTGCCGGTGCTTCGGCCAACGAAGGCAAAACCACCGTGTCCTGTCAGTTGGCCGCAAGCCTGGCTCGCACAGGCAAGCGAGTGGCTCTGGTGGATTGTGACTTCCGTCGTCCATCCGCACATCTGATGGTGGAAGGTCAGTTGGGGCCAGGCCTCAGCGAATTCCTGCGAGGCGAAAAAACTCTGGATGAAATTCGCCAGCAGACGCAGGCGCCGGGGCTGTCCTTCATCGGCGCTGGCCAGGTGGATCAGCGAGTTCTCCAGTTGCTGGCTATTGACGGCGGACGCAATCTGATTCAGCAAATCAAAGCTCGCTTCGACTTCGTCATCATTGATACATCTCCTCTGCTGTTTGTCGCGGAGCCATCAATGATCGCTCAGAACGCGGACATCGTGCTCCTGGCAACACGCAAGGATTACAGTCGAGTTCAATACGTGATTCAGGCTCGTGATTCTCTGCGAAGTCTGCAGGTTCCACTGCTGGGCGCCATCATGGTGGGTGCAGATTCCGACTTCCAGCGCCAGACCTATGGATATCAGCAGGAAGTCGTGCGAATGGTGCAGGAGTCGAAGTCTGGCAGGCCAGCAGCAGAGGATGTGCCGGGCTTCCAGCCCTGACCAAAACGCGGAACTTCAAAAAGCGTCAGCAAGGGATGTTGAGTTCCTCACACTGGAAAATTGATCCCTCACTGACGTTCGGGTTGTGAACGACCATCAAAACAAATTACGAGTTCCAGGCACACTCATGGCCCTCTCCACTCCACAACTTGACGGCACATTCACGGTGGACGTGGAAGATTACTTTCACGTGTCCGCGTTCTCGTCTGTGATCCGACCAGAGAACTGGGACCATTACGTCTGTCGAGTCGAACAGAGCACGCGGACGATTCTGGAACTTGCGGCGAAGCATTCGACTCGTGGAACGTTCTTTATCCTCGGCTGGGTGGCTGATCGCTATCCGCAGCTTGTTCGCGAAATTCAATCGGCCGGGCATGAGATCGGATGTCACAGCTATTGGCATCAGCTCATCTATGAACTTGGCCCACAACGCTTTCGCAGTGATCTGATCAAAGCTCGCGATATTCTGCAATGGATTACCGGCAGCCCTGTAAAGCTGCATCGAGCTCCCAGTTTTTCCATCACGGAAAAGTCTCTGTGGGCTCTGGACATTCTGATTGAAGAAGGCTTCCAGATTGACTCCAGCATTTATCCGGTCCGCCACGATCGCTATGGAATCCCGGGCTCACCGACTTCTCCTCATATCATTGCAACGCGAGTCGGACAGATTCATGAGTTTCCCGGCATGACGTGCAAAGTTGCCGGAATGACGGTCCCTGTCGGTGGCGGTGGTTATCTGCGACTGTTCCCGTGGGCTGTGACCTCGCGACTACTCTATCAGATTCGCAAGCAGCAAAGACCGCTCAATGTTTACCTGCATCCCTGGGAAGTGGATGTGGATCAACCGCGAATTGCCGCTTCGCTGAAGTCACGTTTTCGACATTACCAAAACCTGAACACGATGGCACCCAAGTTATCAAAAATGCTGACTGAGTTTCGACTTGGCGCGATGACAGACATTTTAATCAAGCCCTTGATCGGGCACAACGGCGTAGTCGTCGACCGTGCCGGGAAGTCTTCCGACACGATGGTTGCCAGCAACTGAACTTATTGGCAACTCACAGAAAAAATACGAATAAGTCCTCAGGGAATCAGACTTCGTTGAAGAAAACCATGCGTCCCGGCGTCCTTTATATTACTCATCGAGTTCCCTGGCCACCCGATCGCGGTGATCGAATTCGTACGTGGAATGTGCTGCGCTACTTGTCGACCCGGGCGAATGTGGATCTGGCCTGTCTGGCTGATGAACCTGTCAGCGACGAAACGATGAAGGAACTGCAACGAGTCACCCGACGCCTGGCCGTGATTCCTCATAGCGGAAAGCAAAGATACGCCGCCGGACTGTTCTCAATGCTGACTGGTAATACGGTCACCGAAGGTCTGTTCGACTGCGCGTCGATGCGGACTTTGCTGGACGACTGGAGTGAGTCAGAAGAATACGACGCGGTCATGGCGTCCTCATCGGGGATTGCCGGTTATCTCGAGCGAGAATACCTGACACGTCCTGTGCAATGGGTTGATCTGATCGACGTCGACAGCCAGAAGTGGTTTGACTATTCGAAGGCCGCTCGGTTCCCGATGTCGCTCATCTACAAGCTCGAAGGGAAACGTCTGCGAGCTGTGGAGAAGCGACTGGCAGGGCGGTGTGAGCAATTGCTGGTCGTCAGTGAAGCGGAGCGAGATCTGTTTCGATCATTTTGCCCGACACATAAAATCAAAGCCATGGGTAATGGAGTTGACTCCATCTACTTTGCTCCTTCGGCGAATGTTCAGGTCGATGAATGTTCGTGCGTGTTTGTTGGCGTCATGAATTACAAACCGAATGCGGATGCCGCGATCTGGTTTGTTCGCAATGTCTGGTCTCAGATTCGTGAGCGTTATCCAAACGCGGTCTTCCGAATCGTAGGTAAGTCACCAACGGCGGAGGTTAAGGCATTGGCCGCGGTGCCGGGCGTTGAAGTTACGGGATCAGTTCCGGATGTGCGCCCGTGGCTGCATCGATCGACGTGTGCTGTTGTGCCGTTGCAGATTGCTCGAGGTATTCAGAATAAAGTTCTGGAAGCTATGGCGTGCGGTCGTCCTGTAATTTGTTCACCAGCACCATTGAAGGGATTGGCTGCGGAACCCGGTCTGCACCTGCTTCAGGCTGACGTCGCAAGCGAATGGGTTGAAGCAGTTTCGCGAGTTTTTGCGGACAGGAATCTCCAGCAGGAGCTTGGACTGGCCGGCGCGGCGTTCGTGGTGTTCCACCATTCGTGGGATCACTGCCTGTCGCCTCTGGATCGAATGCTGGAACGACGGCAGAAGATACAAAAATCGGAGGTGGCCGGATGAAGGGCCTGATCTTCACGTGGCTCCTCACTTTGCTGGGTGTTTCCGCATCATTTATTCGTCCGTATCATGGCTTCCTTGTTTACGTCGCATTGGCGGTCTTGCGTCCGGATGCGTTGTGGAGCAGTCATATTCAGGGCGGTCGATTCAGTATGATTGTGGCATCGGCGATGCTGCTCAACTGGTTCGTACGCTGCTGCGGCAACTGGAATCTGGGACCAGCTCGCCGAGTGGTGCTGTTTTTCCTCAGTTATTGGCTATGGAGCGTATTCCTTGCGTTGGGTGCTGACAGTCCGCCCCACGCCTGGTACTTCGTGGAACAGCAGTCAAAGATTGTATTGCCATTTCTGGTCGGAATTACCACCGTGCAATCGTCAGTCGATTTGCGACGGCTGGCGTGGGTGATTGTTGTCTGCCAGGGATATGTTTCGTTTGAACTGAATCGTTACTACTTCAGCGGATACAACTTTCTGTGGGAGGAGGGATTCGCGAGTCTCGATAACAACTCGATGGCCATCGGGCTGGTGACCACGCTTGGCGTGGCGTTCTTTCTGTTCTTCTATGAAACGAGCACGATCCGTCGAGCGATTATTGCGGGCTGTGCAGCGTTTATTGGTCACGCGATTCTGTTTTCGTTCTCTCGGGGAGCGATGCTGGCGACGGTCATTTTCCTTGGGATCTCGTTCTTCATCATTCGTAAGACGACGTTGCATTATGCCGTCTACGGTCTGGGAATTCTGGTGGTCGTGCTTGGCGCCGGACCTCAGGTTCGTGACCGCTTCATGGAGACCTTTGCTCAGGAAAACGGTGTTCGTGAAGCGTCGGCTCAGAGCCGTCTGGATCTGTGGCGCAACTGTATTACTCTCCTGGCCGAAGATCCTGTCATGGGCTGTGGACCGGACCATTGGCCTCTGCATGCTCATGAATTTGGCTGGCCGGCCGGCAAAGAAGCGCACAGCTTGTGGGTACAAACGCTGGTCGAATTGGGAGTTCCCGGTTTCCTGATGTACGTCGGGTTCTTCGTGATAGTACTGGTTCGCTGTTGGAGGTTGCTGCAGAAAACTTTGAATGATGAGGACACCTGGTTCGCGGATTCGGCGCGAATGACGATCGCGTCGCTCGTTGGTTTTATGGTCTCCGCTCAGTTCGTAAGTCTGGAAGCTCTGGAGATTCCGTATTACGTTGCGTTGCTTGGTGCAGGTTCGCTGGTCGTCCATGCTCGCGCCGTTCAGGCGACTCAGGCCGCTGTTTTGGTTCCAGCAGATGCAGGCACCGAGAGCCGGAATCATGCTGATGCGGGAAAATCGGTTCATGAAGACCAACCGGCCTTTGATTCTATTCCCGTACTCCCCCAGCGGCGATACATGAATAGTTCGGCTGATGAGCAGCCAGCATGCCCGGCAATGTCAATTGCGACGACCGTTGCTGAGCCGGCAGGAATCCGTGATTGGCGTTACATGACAGATGGTGAATTCGCTCCGATTATGAACTAGTGCTCAGTCATAGCCTTGAGAATCTGTCCGGAACGAGGAGTACTCAGCCCCTTTGGGGTCGCCTGGCGACTGGTTCCCAATATTTTCTGAACACTCATACCTGTGCTGAACCCACCTGTGCTGAACCAGCCCGGGGATTGGGTGAAAGTACGCAGGAAGCGTCCCTGATGACAGCAAAAGGAATCGCGTTATTCCGGAACCCAGCCCCTCGAAACTTTTCTCTTTCGGCCGCTCAGCGACCTATGTTTGAAAATGCCCGGAATCCGCAACGGCTGCGGATGTGCAGCGTGTTGTTCAGCCTGATGGATAAAAAAACTCAGCGGGCGCGGAGAAGATTGTAATGTCGGCGGAAATCCACTTCACCAACTCCCGAGGGGCTGCCGTCCAGCGGAAGAAGTCTGCGCTGCAGATTATTTTGACGGGATTAGGGCTTTTGGGAGTAGTCGTTCTCTTTGCACGAGAAGGATCCAACCCGCGTCCTTATTCTCTGCCAGCGGCAACAACTGATGCCGCGGTGACAGCCTTAACCGCAACTGACGAGATACCCCAGATTGCGACCGAGATTCAGGAACCGGAAACCGCAGAGATTGCGGCTCAGGAAACCGCACCATCAGTGCCTGTTGTTGATGAAGTCTCTGTCCCCACGTTTCGAGCAAAGAATTCCGTATCATCCATTCGACATGTTGCGCCGCTGCATGAGCAGATGGTGACTCCGGGGAACTTTGAATACCTCGGAGCCTTTCGGCCCCCACACACGGATGACGCGAAAACACGTTTCACTTATGGCGGCTGTGCCATGGCGTTTCACGAACAGGGTGATGCAGGCGGCGATGCTGACGGCTACTCCGGGTCCTTATTCCTGTCCGGGCATCGGCATGAGAATCTTGTCGCAGAAATCAGCATTCCGCAACCAGTGATTTCGCATTCGATGCATGAACTTCCGGTGGCGTCCGTGCTGCAGCCGCTCAGTGATATCACCGCGGGCATTCGTGAGTACATGACTCAGGGGTCCAGCGAGCCGTTTCAAATTGGCGGCTTATGTGTTGTCGGCAACCGAATGCACTGGACGTTGTATAAATACTATAACGTCGAGACCGTCGACTATCCCTCGCATGGTGTATCATCGTTAACTCTTTCTGATCCGAGGCCGGAGGGACTCTGGCATCTGGGGCCTTCGAACACGGGCCGTTCCGAATGGCACTCTTACAAACATGCCGGATACATTTTTGAGATTCCTCCGGATCAGGCGAAGCAATGGTGGTTTGGTGGTCGCAGTCTTATCTCCGGGCTGCAGATTGCAACGGGATTAAACATTGCCAGCCACGGTCCGGCGATGTTTGCCTATAACCTTCCTGAAGGAAGTGTCTCAAAGAATCACGATCTCGATGCGCTACCACTGGTGTATAACGACATTGCACGTCCGGCTCCCGACTTTATTCCGTCTGATCGCTGGACCGGTGGCGCATGGCTGACGCTGAACGACAAGCATACGGTCATCATTGCGGGACGAAAGTCGCTGGGTGAGTCCTACTACGGTGAAGCGAGACCTCACGATTGTTCAAGCGATAAGGGTTTCCACGGCGCGCCGTATGAAGCTCAAATCCGTTTCTATGCCCCGCAGTTGCTCGCCGCAACAGCCGCAGGAAAAACCGAACCGACCTCTGTCAAACCGTGGGATGTCTGGGACCACGATTCGCCGGGTGGCGGATTCAAGAAGTACCTTTTTCCCACATGTACCCAGTTGTTGGGCGGGCTGGCCTACGATCGAAAGAACAACCTTCTTTACGTTGTTCAGATCGATGCGGGGACGACCATTGATCAACCGTTTGAACTCCTTCCGGCCATCCATGTGTTTCGAATCGTCCCATAGCAGTCTCGAGGCCAATGTCACGATAGTCACAGCCGTTTCCAACCTCGACATCGCTCGGGTTGCTCGGTCGCAAAACAAGGCTCGCACAGTGCGAGTCTGAAACCTCGCAGGATTCCACCCCAGCCCGAAATCAAAGTTTTTGCCCGTGAGGCGATCTCCAAGGATCTCAAATGTCTCTGACCATTGAAGCCATCCCAGAAGCTGAAGAAGTGGAAACCGCCAGGACCGTTAAGGGCGGCCGCCTCAAAGGGCTTGTTCGCAGTCGTTGTCCTTTGTGTGACAGCAGTCACTCACGTCCGGAAACGAAGATTGCCGGGTACCAGATGGACAAGTGCTCCGACTGCGGCCTGGTGTTCATGAATCCGCGTTGTACCGTCGAGCATCTGGAAGCGATCTATACCGTCCGTGATGAAGAAGAACTGATCAATCTGTATGCACGCATCGCCACTCCGAAAGTGATTGGTGAGTATCACGAAAAGCTGGCAAAGATTGAGCGGATCATGCCCGGTAAGGGAAAGCTGCTCGATTTCGCCTGCGCCGCGGGATACTTCTTTGAGCAGGCTCAGCAGCGAGGCTGGGATGCGCACGGATGTGATGTCGGGGTCTGGGCTGGTCGAGCCGCTGCGGTTCGCGGACTAAAGAATATGCACATCGGCGAACTGGACACGCTGGGATTCCCGGATGAGTCGTTTGATGTCGTGTATGCCGCCCAGGTCTTCGAGCATCTGCTGTATCCCCTGCAGGATCTGAAGACCTTGCTGCGAGTCCTGAAGCCGGGAGGGCTGTTGTACATTGACGTACCAAATTATCGGACTCTGCCGATCATGCTGGGACGAGATGATTTCATGCTGAATGAACCTCCGCAGCACATCAATTACTTTACGCCAACAACGCTGAAGAAAATGCTTCAGGATGCTGGCCTGCAATCAATAAAGATCGGTTCGGGTGGCGGTCTGAAATGGGAGAACCTCCTCGGCCGACCGATCAGCAGTGACATTGCCGATGCCTATGGCCTGACGGGCAATTCCGCCCCGGCCACGAGGCCTCAGAAGCCGTCGCTGCCAAGTCGAGTGAAGTCAACAGCAATCAGTGTGGCGAAATCGATCGTCGTCAATCCCCTGCTTTATGGGCAGGCAAAGGTGGGGATCAATTTAACTTCGATCAGTATCAAGCCGCCGAAGCAAACCTGAGGGCCGAGGACGAGTTGAAAGGTCGAATCGGCCGGTTCGTGCCCCGAAAGAATCGGAGCATTCGTCATGACCTGCAGCACGCGAGTATTTGATCGATGACTTTCGTCCACATGATGAGGCCCACGGTCAACGTCCCTCAGGCACACCAATCCCGACCTAGTCTGAAGCGTCGCCCGGACAACGCTTGCTATTGTGATAGAGCCTGACAAAGGCAAAGTCATTGCCCCAAAGGAACCTACCGGTTCGAGCCTCAAAACCGCTCACGCTGCAAGCTTCCCGAAGAGGCGTGCACGGTGCGTTCCAGAAAATTGTGCAGGACGCTAATGAAGCCACTCCGTGAACTCTTGCAGCATTCTTCCGTGTACGCGGTCGGTCAGATCCTGAATCGACTCGCGTCCGTGTTGTTGCTGCCACTCTATACTCACTGTCTTTCGACAGCAGATTATGGTGTCACGGCAATTCTGGACCTGACGGCTGTGATTCTTTCGCTGATGATCGGCGGAGGCATGGTCTCCGCGGTCACTCGGTTTCACTTCGACGGGGATACATCAGCTCATCGCGATCGGCTCTGGTGGACCGGGCTGACTTATCTCGCCATGACTTCCTGCGTCGTGCTGCTGCCGATGTGGATGGGGCGACAACTTCTTTCCGACCTGACGCTCGGGGACAATTATCCGAACGGGGCCCGACTCTACACGCTGACCCTGGCCACGATTATTGTGCAGAACGTGGGTCAGTTAGTGGAGGCGTATCTCCGAGTATTAAAATGGTCGGGCCTGTTTGTTGCGATCTCACTGGGGCGACTGCTCCTGAACGTGTCGCTGAACGTGTGGCTGCTTGTCGGAATGGACATGGGGGTCGAAGGCCTTTTGCTGGGTAACTTCACGGCATCAGCGATCCATGCGGCGGCACTGATGATTGTCTTCCTGAAGACTCGAGGAGCGTTTCGATTTGATCTGGCACTGTCGATCGAAATGCTGCGATTCAGCATGCCGTTGCTGGTCACCGCGATCATGGCCATGCTGATGCACGAGGCCGATCGTTACTTCATTCGTGTCTTTATCAACATGGATGAGGTCGGAGTGTATTCCCTCGCCCACAAGATCGCATTTGCTGTCAACACGCTGTGTCTGCTGCCGTTTGCCTCGATCTGGCAAGTGGCCATTTATGACATTAATCGTATGCCCAAAGCCGATGATCTCTACGCCGGGGTGTTTCGCTGGTTTCTTGGCGGCTTGGGAATCCTGTTGCTCGGGGCCGCGTTGACGGTGCATCCTGTTCTGCCGTTGATGACACCGGACGCTTACGGTGATGCGACTGATCTGATTTCCGTGATTCTGCTGGGATTTTTTCTGTTTGGCCTGCAGCTTCAGTTTGAAGTGCCCGCGATGCTGTCGAAGAAAACAAAGCGACTTGTGCCCGGAAGCGTGATAGGAGTCGTAGTGAACGTCGTTGGTAACTTTTTGCTTGTTCCTGCCTACGGCAGCTGGGGAGCCGCATGGGTCGGTGTTCTGACTTATGCGTCGTTCTCGTTTACAACGCTGCTGATGTGTCGCTCGATTCGTCCGATTCCTTATCCATGGAAGAGCAGTATTCTCGTCAGTGCGGGATTCTGTGGCAGCTATGTGGCCTTGCGATACGGACTGTTTCCGTCGGTCGGTTTCTGGACAGAATTACTGGCATCCGTCGGTTGCTGTGCTGCCTGGGCCGTTGCACTTTTCGGCCGTGATGGCATGGAATGGTGGTCGACTCGACAGATTCCGGTTCCGTCATACGAGGTAGCAGCGTCAGACGCAGAAACGACACGAATGCATCAGAGTTCTGCGGGAACAGTTTCCTCAGGTGCCCGCGTCGCTAACGAAGTCATGGCCCCCGAAACCGTCAGCGCGTGATTCGACAACATGAAACGATTCGTGAAGCAATCTCTGTCAGCGTTGTCTGCGACGATCGTATTTCCTGCGGTCTGTCTGTTCCAACTGCAGGCGGCCATTACCGGAGCTGATCGCGTCTTCGGCAGTTGGAGCCAGCTGTTCAGCCTTATTCCCGGGCTGACGGGTGTCTATCTGCGTCACGCCTTCCTGCGTATGACGACCAGAGGTTGTGGCGAGGATGCCTGCATCTCCTTTGGCACGCTGTTCTCTCATCCCGGCGTCTCGCTCGGCCGGTCGGTTTACATCGGAAACTACTGCTCGATCGGTGATGTTACAATGGAAGACGACGTGCTGATTGCCTCGCACGTCTCGATCATGAATGGCTGCCGTCAGCACGGTACAGAGCGGCTGGACATTCCCGTGCGTGAACAAACCGGCATTTACGAACCGGTGACCATTGGTTGCGATTCGTGGATTGGTGAGCGAGCCACCGTGGCGGCCAATGTCGGCCGGCATTGCATTATCGGAGCCGGTGCTTTGGTCTTATCGCCGGTGCCTGATTACAGCATCGCGGTTGGTGTCCCCGCGCGAGTCATTCGGGATCGACGTCAGCCGCAATCCACAAGTCATATTGAAGCATCGCTTGATCGAGCAGATTGCATGATGAAAAGTCTGCTCTCGACGGCTCTCAAATGATCACGTTTCAACTGTCCCGGACGGTGCCAAAATCACTTCGCCCTTGAATCATGTGGCGACTTAAGCCGGTGTGCCTGCGCTCGCTAAGGCTCACTTGTCACACCCTACGAAAAACGGTGCAATTTGTAGGGTGTGACAAGTTCGCCCAGGCGAACGCAGGCACACCATTCACGGAGACACTCCTGAACAAAAACCGTCGCGGGAAGCAAAGCCTGCACCAGACGATTAGCGGAACGACATTCGTGTCAGCAAACGAAAAAAGGGAGCACTCTGCAGACAAGTCCACAGAACACTCCCTCATTGTGGTTCGACCAAAACGCATCGCTCGTCAGAGCATCGTATCCTCGCGTTGACTAGAATTCGCCAATCACTTCCCCGCCTGCCTTTGTTCCCAATGCTCCCCAGACACCATAAGGGCTGCGAGCACCAAGTGTTGTGGCGACGGCAAGGTTGCCCGTGTCGATGTTCTCGGAGATAAACCGCACTGAGCCGTCGGCCAGAAGAGCCTGAGCTCCTCCGGTGTGATAGCTGCTGGCAGCAAACATGCCGACGGCTCCGTCTGCATTGGGGTTGGAGTCATTGATGCATGACGGTCCGTTCGGAGGAGTGACGGTATAGAACGAATTGATTTCAGGCTGACCATCACACCAGATTGAACTGAATCGGCCCTTGATCCCAGCGCCTGTTGAATAGCGGGCTCCGGCTCGAATCGGAGCGGCTGCAGCGATGCAAGCTCCGGGATTAGTCGTGATTGTTCCAATCCCGGTGATAATCCCCTGGCCAATCATCGGACTGCCGGTGCCACCAATTCCGAAATTCGCCATCATGCGTTCGCTGATTGCCACGGTATTGCTTGTGCCATCGGTGATGTCACGCACCCCGAAGCAGCGACGCAGGCAGAATAGTCCGTTGACATTCTGAGCATCACGTCCGGTTCCGGGGTCTACGCCGATATAGTCTCCTCGGGAGAAGGCGTAACTGTTGTTGCCGCGAGCAGACAGAATCCCTGGATCTGAAGGACAGAGAAAGCCAGCAAATCTCTGAGTGTACCTTGTGACGCTAACGCCGCCGCTCCATGGCGCTGAACCACCATCGGGGATTCGAGGTGTCGTTGTCGCATCCGGGGCTGTGATCTGAGAGTAAAGTGCTGCCTGTTCGAGATATGGAAGCAGCGCAATGAAGCCTGTCCGGCGTTCATAGTTGCCATCGAGACGGCTAGGGTCGTTGTAGCCCACAGTGCCACCTTTGGCATTGCAGAACACACCGAAGACATCGTGGTAGTTGTGCAGGGCGAGGCCAAACTGTTTCAAGTTGTTCTTGCACTGAGTTCGGCGAGCGGACTCACGAGCTTGCTGCACTGCCGGCAGCAGAAGTGCAATCAGGATGGCAATGATCGCAATCACTACCAACAGTTCAATAAGCGTAAAACCCGGTCTTCTAGTGGCTGGTCGTTGGCTCAACATGGAGCGCTCCTTAGAAAGGGAAATATCACAACATGAAAACGAAAGGAAATTCATGAATATTTAATTATCCGCACATTTGCAACCTGAAAAGCAGCATTTTGCACACTTTTTTATCACACTCGTATAATCTGCATGCGAGTGAATGTTTTTTGTTCACTCTTTGTTGGTTTATGCGTGACTGGCGTCATCGGATCATGGAAGCGGGTGTAGTCGCAGTTGGTTGTCAAAGTAGGTCCTTTCTGCCGGAAAGGACTTTCTCCGCAAGGCGAACCTTGGTTGCACCAGGGTGAGGATTGCTGGCTGCAAAGTAGCATCGCATGCACCGAAGTTGCGGCGAGCCGCGAAGTGCAGCCCTGCATGCAGGACCTACCGAGATCCGCGACTGCAGCCATCGAATCATCGAAGCAGTGAGCTCGCAACAACTTGCCGAACAAAACGTTCCTGATAGACTATGGTGTGACGCGGCGGTTCACCTTTTGTTTGCTTCCGATCGCGTTAGCCTGCACAGAACGTTGTTCTTAATAGCTTTTTTTAAGGGATTTGTGATGTTACTTCGCGTTGCCTTGGTAGGACTGATGGTTCTGGCTGCAGGGTGCTCAAAAAGTGAAAAGTTGAATCGCCTTCCCGTATTCAAAGTGCGGGGTGTTGTAACACTAAAGGGAAATCCGGTTGCTAATGCAGACATCACCTTTTTGAATGCAGAGGCCAACAGAGGGGCGTTCGGGAAGACAGATGAAAAGGGTGAGTATCAACTGACGACCTATTCTGCATTTGATGGCGCAGTCCCGGGAAAACACTCTGTTTCAATCGTCCACACTCCACCGGTGGCCAATACACCGGCCTTGCCGGCCACTGAAGATACCGCTTACCAGCCGCCGGGAGTTGGTCAGTCGACTCTTCCGCCGGCCCCAAAATCCAATGTTCCAGCAAAATATGCGGACGCTGCAACTTCCGGTTTGATTGCGGTCGTCAACGAAGACAACGAGAACGTCGTGGATTTTGCACTGACGGAATAAGAGGGGTTTGTGTTCAGTGATCTTGCCGGAAGGGTTAGGATTGCTTGAGCCACCCCTCCAGTCGACGACAGCTTGCTGAACCGCGAATGCGGTCTTTGGCGGACCTTGTGACAGGCTAAAGGAACGGTCTCAGATCAACTTCTGGATGCTTCCATGCGATGAAATCCCAACCCGAAACGTCAGTGAGGGATTTTGCACCACAACTCGATCCCTCGCTGACGCTTCGGGTTGAGATAGGGGGAACTGATTTCGGGACTGATCCTGAAGGCTGATCCCTTCAATCGAAGTCTACCACTTGCTTGACGTGACGCTCAGCGGCAGAAACTGCCGCAGGATTTGTGGCAGTGCCTTTCCAGCATGGGATTTGGACTGCCCTTCAATCGTCAAGAGCCAAAAAACCAGAAATGTTTATCCAACCGGTACGACAGGACCGAAGAATAGATTGTGTAGTTCTGTTGCGCTGTCGCGATGATGTTTCCGTGAGAACGGACACGCGGAGGTGATTGGGTCAGGAGACCGATCACCACTGACTGACGTCGGCGGTTGCAGCAGTCTGGAGTTCTGGCGGATGTGTCTGCCAGATGCAGTCAGCGTCCGAGAATTGTAGACAGTAGACCACCGGGACGGTTTCTCAGCAGTACGAGTGCGATCCGGAACGGAAGGTACCTCACGGAGGAGAACTTTCATGCGAAAGTACGGTAAGTGGTTGCTCGTGCTGAGCGTTATCGCGGCCAATCCGGTCGTCGCCAGCGCGGACGGGTTTCTGGGTGGGCGAATGAAGCCTCAGATGCCATTCTCGGGATCAGCCGAGAAAGCTCGCAATCAGGCAAAGGCCGACGAAGTGGCCTCGGCTCTGAGAAGCGGCAGTGTACAAGGCAGCGAAATTGAAATTGAAGTGAAGGATGGCGTTGCGATCCTGAGCGGTAAAGTACACGAAGCCAGCCAACGAGCAAATGCTCAGCAGCTTGCCGCTTCTGTGCCAGGCATTCGTGAGGTTGAGAACAACCTGCGATATGTGCCAGCCGGTGGACAGATCGAGCGTGCTGCGGCTACTCGCCCTGCGGATCCTCGTCAGGGCCGTGTGACTCAGGCTGGTGGCGCTGAAGCCGGCGAGTCATCTCGACCAATTCAGCGAGTCAGTGCGGAAGTTCCTGCTGGTCAGGACAACACCGCGATGGCCAATCAGGTGGCTTCCTCATTGTCACAGGTCGGACTTGTCGGTTACGACATCGAGATCCGCGTGAACAATGGCGTGGCAACGCTGGCTGGTGAAGTTGCGACCGTTGGTCAGCGACAGGCCGCTGGTGCTGCTGCTCAGCAGACGCCCGGCATTCGCAGCGTCAACAATCAGTTGAAAGTCAGCGGGCCGATCACTCAGACTGCCTTCAACGGAGAAGCCATGGGCTATCCGGGCAGTCCGCAGATGATGCAGATGCAGGGACAGGGAATGCCTCCGCAGTTGATGGGCCCGGGCATGCCTCCTCAGATGATGCAGACCGGCCATATGCAGCCAGGGATGCAGCCGGGGATGGGTCCGGGCATGATGAATCCCTCTGCAATGGGTTATGCTCCGACCAGCTTCAACAATCCTCACTTGCCATCACATGCATGGCCATCTTATGCACAGTACCCGAACTCGGCAGCAGTCAGCTACCCGACTCAGTACAGTGCAAGTGCCTGGCCTTACATTGGTCCATTCTATCCGTACCCACAGGTACCGATGGGCTGGCGTGAAGTGTCCCTCGAGTGGGACGATGGCCAGTGGAACCTGAACTTCAATAAAGAAAAAGACAAATGGTATTGGATCCTCAGCCCAAAGAACTGGTAATGGCTGACCCGGTATCGTGATGAATCCAGACTGCTGACGAAACAGCTCTGAAGAGGCAACTTTTCAGAGCTGTTTTTTTATGCGCAAAACCTCAAAACATCATAACCCGAAGCGTCAGTTTTGAAGTTGCGCATTTGTGTCTATCCCAACCCGCTGCGTAAGTTTTGAAGTTGCGCGTTTGGGGACTGCGGAAGATCAAGGGGGCGAAAACACAGGGGATTATCATAACCCGACGCGTCAGCGAGGGATTTTCCTGAACACCGCGTAAAGAGCAAAAGCACAATCCCTCGCTGACGCTTCAGGTTGGGATGGCGGCAAACGCGCAACTTCAAAAAGCGTCAGCGAGGGATTGCGTTTTTGGGTTCTGCGCGAAATGAAGTGCGCAGATCGAAACAGTTGTTTAGACCGCTAATGAACACTCATGAACGCTCATGGTTTCTGAGATCCGGCGGTTGCTGGCCTCGAACACCTTGTCGAGCAATGACAGCTTTCGTGTCCAATACGGATGATGCCCTTGTCTCCCCACTTTCTCTGCCTTTATCAGCGTTCATTGGCGTTCATCAGCGGTTGAAACTCAGGTCTTCGCGCCGTTCTCTGTTCCGCTGACGCTTAGGCTGGAGTCGAAGGTACCGGCCGGTTCACACCGGCCGCTCGCCTGATTGGCTGGTTATTTGCCAGGTGCGGCCTTAGGTCCTGCCATGGAGATCCCTCGCTGTTTCACCTGCTTCGTCCCGGGTTGCGAACTTCATTTCGCGCAGAGCCCGTTTTTGCGTATTAGCCAGTCTCTCAGTAGATCCCTCACTCACCTGTCGAGTTGGGAAATTCTTATCAACAAGTCAGCGACAGGTCTTTGTCTTTTCGCACTAAGCCGCGTTTCCATACGACGTTGAGCGAAACACGAATGGCTGGCCGGCGACATCATAGCTGCGGTGCATTTCGATGTTCATGATCAGTCCGATCGCCGCATAGGTTGTCAACAGACTGCTGCCTCCGTAGCTGCATAGCGGAAGAGTAGTCCCGGTGATTGGCAACAGCCCGACCGTCATGCCTGTGTTCAGAATGGTTTGAACGCTCATCAGTGTGACGACGCCGGTAATGACCAGTCGGCCAAACGGATCCTGAGTTCGCCTTGCGATCAACAGTGATTTCCAGATCAAAATGGCATACAGAATCATCACCGCGACACAGCCCGGGAATCCCAGTTTCTCGCCGATCATCACAAAGATGAAGTCTGTTCGTGAAGCAGGAAGTTGCCACGCGGAGGAATCATCAATGGGCGGTTCCTCCTGATTCATGCTGCCCCAGAAGCCGCCAAGTGCAAGCACCTGCTTCGACTGATGCAGATGAAACCCGTCTCCGGTGGGAGCCAGTCCTCCGTCTCGCTGAATCACAACAGAGACCAGTCGCGACTGCTGCTCAGCGCTCATTTGTGTCCATAGAATTGGCAGGCAGGCAATACCCAGCGCGGTGACCATCACCAGATGTCGAGTCTTCGCGCCGGCGGCGAACAGCATGAAGTAGAGCACTGGAATATACAGTACGGCGGTATCGAGATCGGGTTCCTTCATAATCAGCAACATCGGAACCATGGCCAGCACCAGCGGCGGGACAAGTCCCTTCAGCGTACGATGGTTGTCGCGATACATCAGGTACGAAGCCAGCGTCAGCACGAAGGCCAGTCGAGCAGGCTCGCTGGGCTGAAAGTCAAACAGCCCCAGAGGAATCCATCGCCGTGAACCGTTGATCGGCGACATAAACAACGTGACAACCAGCAACAAGGCTGACACGATGTAAGCGGGAACGCTCAACGCCCGCAGCAAATGAGTCGGCACAAAGGCAATGGCCAGCATCAGGGGCAGAGCCATCATCAGCCAGACGATCTGACGCTCAATCAACTGCGACCGCCCGTACAATTCGTCGGCGCGCACCAGACCGCAAAGTCCCAGCCCGGTAATTGCAAGGCAGACACCACATAACATCCATGGAAATCGTTTCAGCAGTCCGTGCATCATCCGCGACAGGTCTCGCCGGTAAATCAGAAGCCATTATCCCATGACCTTGAGAACTCGATCCGCATCGTTTGCTCAAACTCTGCAGCACCGGTCAGGAAGCATAGACGATTGCCGTCCCGATTCCATCCGCAGGTACACAGCGGGTGCAGTCGCGGATTTCGGAGGCTCGCAACGAAGTGCAATTTCGGGAGGGCGAGGCTCCTGCCGAGCCGTGCGTTTCCGCAGTGCAGTGGCTCGGCAGGAGCCTCGCCCTCCTAAGTTTACAATCATCCGCGACTACACCCGTACACAGCGTTCTCACGGCGGACGCGCTTGCTTCCATCCCAACCCGAAACGTCAGTGAGGGACCAAGTTGTGCCGTTTAACAAGTGTCTCCGTAAATCCCTCGCTGACGCATTTTGAAGTTGCGCGTTTCGGCGCTGAGGTTGTTCACTTGCTGAGAAACACTGGGATTTATCACAACCCGAAGCGTCAGCGAGGGATTTACGGCAACCCTGCGTAAAACGCAAAAGCACAATCCCTCACTTTCGATTCGTGTTGGGATGACCACAAATGCGCAACTTCAAAAAGCGTCAGCGAGGGATTTACGGCAACCCTGCGCAAAACGCAAAAGCACAATCCCTCACTTACGTTTCGGGTTGGGATGACCACAAATGCGCAACTTCAAAACTGAAGCGTCGGGTTTTGAAAAGCCATTAAATCAACAGGCTGCCAGCAGCAATTCAACAGGCAAACCGCCAGCCCCGAATCAACCCAAAGGCAAGCAAAACTGGCAGCCAAAGCAGTTGGCTAAAGGGCGCCTATTTCAGCAGAGTCGCCAATTTGCCGACAGAGCTGAGGGCTTTCTTTGAGTCGGAGCCGGTTTTTACCACCGAGGTGGCAATCCGAACAAAATCACGACTGAGAGCGTCTTCCTGACTCGATCCAAACTGAGCGAGTGACTCCACTCCCATGATCACGTGTTCTTTTCCCGCCGGGTTACGCACCGCCAGCGATGATGAGGCGAACGTTTCAACAACGTAAGGAACGACCGTGGGTTGCTCTTTTTTCCATTCCACTCGAAAAATGGTCTGACCACGACGAGGACGAATGAATGCAGATTTCCGAGGCATAGCGATACCTTGAGCAAATAATCGAATGAAAACCTGAACGTCAGGCCGAATCGCAGTTCGACAGACAGATACCTGAGGAAAGCTTACTGCTCCTGGTATCAAAGTCGTAAAATCTGGTGGAGTGTTCGCATGTTGGCACGCAAACAGGCAGGTGACAAGCCGTTTACCTTGACTTTTTTGTAGGCGATGCAGAATATCGACTCGCCCGTACTGATGAGTTCTGCTTCCGAATGTGACATTACTCAACCCCCGATTGCATCGGATGGCCGCCTGTGGTGAAATCCGCGGCCCCACTTTGGGGCGTTGCTGAAGTTTGTAAGTTTACGACCGTTTACGAAGAAGCTGTTTCACAATGGATCCTGAGTTTCGCGCACACTGCAATGAATTACTGAAGCGTATCGTTCACCTTCGAGACTGTCTTTGACCTTGCTGGCAAGACGACCCGCATCGAAGAAATTAACGACCGAATGTCTGCCAGCGACTTCTGGTCTGACCAGGAACGCGCCAGAACTCAAATGGAAGAACTGCGAAAGCTGAAAGGCACCGTGGGGCCTCTGAAAAAGCTGTCCAGCAGTGGCGACGATATGCTGGTGCTGATGGAGTTCGCGGCTGACGATGATTCCGGTGAAAGCGAAGCCGAGCTGAAAGCACTGGTGGATCCGCTCGCCGCAGAAATTGATCGTGTCGAGCTTCAGGCGACGATGGCCAATCCCGAAGACGTTTGTTCAGCCTATCTGACTGTACAAGCTGGAGAAGGAGGAACCGATTCGGCCGACTGGGCTCAAATGTTGCTGAGAATGTATGCGCGCTGGGCCGAACGCAGCGGCTTCAAAATCGAAGAGATTGATTTGTCGCCGGGCGAAGAAGCCGGAATTCGCAACGCCACGATTTTGATCACTGGTGATTTCGTCTACGGCTATCTGCGTGGCGAAACGGGCAATCATCGCCTGATTCGTATCAGTCCGTTTGACTCGGCCGGACGTCGTCACACGGCGTTCGCGGCTGTGGATGTGGTTCCGGAAATCGACGACGAAGTCAACATTGATATCAACTGGGAAAAGGATATCAAAGAAGACACGTATCGATCCAGCGGAGCGGGCGGACAGCACGTCAATAAAACTGACTCGGCTGTACGACTGACTCATATTCCCACAGGCGTCGTAGCGGCCTGTCAGAACGAACGCAGTCAGCATAAGAACCGAGCCACCGCGAAGAAGATGCTGACCGCAAAACTGTTTCAGATTGAAATCGAAAAGCGCGAAGCCGAAGTTTCTGCGCGACGCGGTGAGAAATCAAAAATCGGTTTCGGCGGTCAGACGATTCGAAACTACGTTCTGCATCCGGATCAGTTCGTGAAGGATACTCGCACCGGTACAAAGGTCGGGAATCCTCAACCAGTTCTTGATGGCGATCTCGATTTGTTCCTTGAGTCGTACCTTCGCTGGACGCTCAACGAACAGGTGGCTCAGCCGACGGATCTGGAGTAGTGGCTGGTATGGCCCAAAAACCCAGGTTGGACATTCCTGTCCGACAAACCTGCGACGGGCCGGAATGACTATCCTGCTGTAAACATAGACGTGACGAAGCGCTAGTCACCAGTGGTTGTCTGGAAAGCGCAATGGCATCTATCGCGGAGTGTTGAATGACTCGTTTAACGGCAAACTGCAGGCGACGGTGCCCCTGTCTCGCATACGCCTGCGGCTCGCCGTTAAACGAGAACGCTCAGTGACCCAACAGGGCAACAGCCCGCTGTTGACCTACAGACGATTCATCGCATTTCAAAATCTGTTTCTCTGTTTTGCTCTGTATGTCCTGCGACTCAGGATCAGTCATATGAACTCTGGCTCACGAAATCTGTTGGCGCCGCTCGCGGTAGTTCTGATCTTTGGATGCAGTCCGGCCTCGGTCGAACAACCGTCGGCAAAAGACGCTGTGACAGCTCCGGCCGCGGATGCAAAGCTTGCTGTCTCCACAAAAACTCCCATCGCCGAAAGCCCTCAATCAGGCAGCGTGGCTGCGACAATGGACGTTGTTGAGTTTGTTGCTCCGCCTTTATCAGCCGATGAGATCAAAGAAGGCTGGATCAGTCTGTTTGACGGAAAATCGCTCTTCGGATGGGACGTACCAGCGATCTCAAACTGGCATGTGGAAGACAATGCGATTGTGGTCGACAGCGGCGAAAAGAGCCTTCTGTTAACTCCTTATGATCTGGATGACTTCGAACTTCGCTGCGACTTCCATTTGTCTGCGGGTGGCAACAGCGGACTCTTCCTGCGAACCGCATTGAACGCAGCCAATCCAGCAACGGACACTTATGAATTGAATATCTGCGACAGTCATCCGACTCATAAAACCGGCAGTCTGGTGGCTCGACATATTGCGGAGAATGTTCCCGCTGTTGAAGGCGCGTGGCATAATTTTCGAGTGCTTTGCGACGGACCTCGAATTCAGGTCTGGCTTGATGGTCAGCAGATCGTGGACTTTACGGATCCATCAGAGGCCGTGCGTCTCACAGGACGGCTCGGGCTGCAGATGAATCAGGGGCGAGCTGCCTATCGAAACGTCTGCGTTCGCCCGCTGAAGTTAAGACCTCTGCTAAATGGTCAGGACACAACCGGCTGGCGAGTCGTCCCCGGCTCGAAGAGCGAATTTGCCGTTAAGGATGGGTTGCTGCATGTATCCAACGGGCCTGGTTTTCTGGAAACTGAAGAGACGTTTTCTGACTTCGCGATGAAGGTGGAAGCGAGAATAAACGGCGATGGCCTGAACAGCGGAGTCTTCTTTCGAGCACAGCCCGGGACGGAAGCCGCTCCATCGCATGGCTATGAAATGCAATTGCATAATGGGGTAAAGGGCGGAGATCGTTCAAAGCCGGCCGATTCCGGAACTGGTGCGATCTTTCGCCGCGTAGCGGCTCGCTATGTCCCGGCGAATGATCGAGAATTCCTGACAGCGGTGTTGATCGCTCAGGGTGATCGGTTTGCTTCCTGGGTCAACGGCTATCAGGTTGTCAACTGGCAGGATACTCGCGAGCCCAATCCAAATCCACGTGCGGGCAAACGACTGGAAGCCGGTCACCTTAGTCTGCAGGGGCATGACCCGACGACAGATTTGGACTTTAAAGCGGTTGATGTTCACACATTTTCCGGAGAGGCTGCACCTGCGACGGCTCCGGCAAAGTAACTCATGTTTCCTCGCTTCGAAAACCTGACAGAAGAACGGTTCGACGCCAACTGCGAGAAACTTGCGCAGTTCGGAATTACTGATCCGCCTTCCGGTGTCAGAATTCTGGAACGACTGCGAGACGCGTGGCTGGCGTCGGAGGGGTATCGATCTTCGAAGATCCCTCCAGCGACTCCGCCAGCAGCTCCACATTGGTATGAGACGCTGGAACGAGTCGTGCGCGAAGCTCCTCTGCGGGGCATCGTACTGAATGTAGTGGACCAGTATGTTCGTAATGCGAGCGAACAACTGGATGCGTTTGCGTTGTTTGAACAGTCACGACGCTCGCTGGAGATTCTGGCGAGACTGGCCTGCGGCAGCCCTTTTCTGACTCAGATTCTGCTGGCAGATCCGTCATGGTTAACCAACATGACGCTGCATGGTCGTACGGCGGAAATGAAATCGCGGGAACAGTTTGTTTCCGAAGCCATGACGGTAGCCGATCAACACACCCGTCGAACAGCGCGGCTGACAGAACTGCGGCGATATCAGCGTCGGCAACTTCTGCGAATCGGTATGTGCGACGCTTTCGGATTGCTGGATCTGCGATTCGTCACATTGCAGCTTTCGCTTCTGGCCGATGCGATGGCCCAGTGCTGTTTGAACATTGCTTACTCCGAGATAAAAAAATCTGACTGTCGCCTCGCAATAATTGCCCTCGGCAAACATGGTGGCGAAGAACTCAATTACAGTTCCGACATCGATCTGGTGCTCATCACCGATCGTGATAACTCCGAAGTTCAGCGCATTGCACGTCTCACGATCGATGGCCTGGCCGAAGATATCCCGCCCGGGTTTCTTTATCGAGTTGACCTGCGACTGCGACCGTGGGGAGAAGCCGGGCCGTTGGTGAGTACGATTGATTCCTACGCAGACTATCTGTTGCACGACGCTGCCATCTGGGAAAAGCAGGCGATGCTGAAAGCTCGTCTGGTGGCTGGGGATCTGGCAATCGGTCAGCAGTTTTTGAGGACGATGGAGCCCCTGCTGTTTTCCGGCACGGCGGCTCAGGTTCGCAGCAGCATTCAGCAGATGAAGGAGAAGATCGAATACCGTCTGCGCCAGCGTGGCAAACTGAATTCAGAAGTCAAACTGGGAATCGGATCGATTCGTGATGTTGAGTTTCTGGTGCAGAGTCTGCAGTTGATTCATGGTGAAAAGGAACCTCGAATCCTGAGCTTTAACACGCTCGACTCGCTGGTGCGACTGGCGGAGTTTGGTCTGATCACGGCCGCCTGGTACCGTCAATTGCGAGCCGGTTACGTCTTCCTGCGCACGGTGGAGCATTCTTTGCAGTTGCTGCATAATCAGCAGACGCATGAACTTCCCGAGGACCGTCGCCAGCTGGAATGGCTGGCTCATCGACTGGATTATCCCGATGCCGACACCTTGATGCATCGTTTCGATGAACACCGTCGAGCGGTCCGAGCGATCTTCGACGAGTGCCTGCATGGCGAACGATTGCAGGATATCAAAGTGCAGTCTGCCGAATCGCGGACTGTCGGAGAGCTGATGCCGATTCCGGCGAATCCCAAGCCTTTGACCGATCGTCAGCGTCAGCATCGTCAGGAAACCCTGGCCGGGATTTTTCAGCGTCTGGATAATGGTGAATCGGCTGTCGTAACCAGTCAGCAGGTCTCAGAGGCTGATGACGATCTATGGGAACTGACGATTGCCGGGATTGAGTTTTCCGGATGGCTGGGAGCTATTTGCGGGCTGCTTTCCATTTGTCGTCTTGACATTCGTCGAGGAGACGCGGTGACGGGAGAAGGCGTAAACGGCTTTGGTGATCGTTGCGTCAGCGGCAAGTTTCTCGCCTGTTTTGATGTGCGTCTTGATCGCTCAGTTGTGCCCATGGCTGCGAATGCGAATGCCGAAGAGCTGGCGCTGTCACTGCAGGAAGAAATCTCACGCCTCGGCCAGTTATCACGGGCTGGACGGATAGACGAAGTCCGAAGTGAATTGCTGGCACGATTCTGTGATGCCGTTCCCGATCAGGCAGAACGCGAATCGGGGTCTGACGATGTTGAGGTGGAACTGGTGCCTGTCCCGGGTTCTGTTCTGACTCAGATGAATATCACCGGAGCGGACTCGTGGGGCTTCCTGTATGAACTGGCCAGCGCGTTGTCGCTAAGTCGTTTTCGCGTCCGTCGCGCCATTATTGATGCAGAAGGAGATCGTGTTCGAGATGTTCTGTATGTGCGCGAACGTAACGGTCGACCAATTGAAAGCGAAGAACGACTGCAGGAGCTGCAGCTTGCGGCAACGTTGATCAAGCAGTTTACTCACTGGCTGCCTTCGACCAGCGACCCTCACCATGCTCAGGCACGATTTCGCGAACTGGTGTCACGGCTTCAGCCAGCCTCGGCATGGCCCGACAATATGCAGTCATTGCTGCGGCCTAACGTTTTGCATGCCGTCGCGCGTGTTCTGGGGATCAGTCAGTATCTGTGGGAAACTTTCCTGCAGTCACGTCATCAGGAGCTGTTTCCTCTGCTGGCCAACGCGGAGGCCTTGGCAATTCGT
The DNA here is from genome assembly GCA_026400835.1 of Planctomycetales bacterium. GTDB lineage: Bacteria > Planctomycetota > Planctomycetia > Planctomycetales > Planctomycetaceae > SXXK01. The sequence goes on from JAPLOA010000054.1 coordinate 68,085, forward strand.
GAGTGTCGTGAATGGCTTTCTTTGGAATTGGACGAAGTCATCAGCCATGCCACAACGGATGACATGGCCTGGGCGACTCTGAACAACTTCAAGGATCGCCATCTCTTTCGCATCGACATGCGTCACGTGCTCGGCCACTGCCGACCTTTTGGCGCGTTTTCGGAAGAGATTACGGAGCTGGCGGAGATTGTGGTTTGTCGCGGTCTGGAAATCTCGTGGCAACGACTGGTTCGTGATCACGGAGTTCCAAAGAGCGAAGACGGGCTGACCGATTGCCGCTGGACAGTCGCCGGCCTCGGAAAATTTGGCGGTGTCGAGATGGGATTTGCCTCCGACATTGAATTGATTTTGATCTACGAATCCCCCGGCCGTACCTCGGGCCACGACAGTATTTCCAATTCAGTCTTCTTTGATCAAATGGTCGGCGGAGTCGCCACCGGAATTCGCGCAGCTCAGAACGGCATTTTTCATGTCGACCTGCGTATGCGACCATTCGGTCAGGCCGGTTCGTGTGCCGTGGCGCTGATGGACTTTGTAAACTATTACGGGATGGATGGCCCCGCATGGCCTTATGAACGCCAGGCGATGGTGAAGTTTCGATGCTTTGCGGGCGACAGGGACTTTGGCCAGACTGTGACTTACGCCTGTCACACGGCCATTTACTCTGCTGGCTGGTTCGATTTTTCTTCCATGCGTGCCATGCGAGAACGTCAGGTTCGGCAACTGGTTCGTGGCGGTTCCATCAACGCAAAGCTCAGCGATGGCGGCATTGTGGACTGCGAGTATGCTCTGCAGGCGCTGCAGTTGACGTTTGGCCGCGATCTCCTGACGCTGCGACATCCGAATACGCTGATGGTTTTGCACGAGGCGTCGCGACTCAGTCTGATTCGCCCGCAGGATAAGGACACGATCGAAGGCGCTTACGTGTTTCTTCGCGAGCTGATCGACTGCCTTCGTATGGTCCGCGGCAACGCTCGAGATCTCACTGTTCCACCGCAGGGCAGCCACGACTGGCATCAGCTTTCCCGACGAATGCGGTCGATTCACGATTCAAGGATTGCTCTTGAACGTATCGAAGAACAAATGCAGCTTGTTCGTGATTTTTCGCATACGATCGAACAGCATTGCCGCAAAATGCGCCAGCATAAAGAGCGGCGAATTCAGACTGAATCGTGATACGAATCGTACCGTGCCGAAAGCCATTGCGTTTCCGGCACGCTTCCGGATCGCCTTCAACACTGATGGGTTGGCGGCAGTTCACAGGCATTTCTACCACTTTCATCAGTGTTATCCTGGCTGAGGCCGCGCCCTGCGACCTCGTCCGCGAGTGTCAGGTTCTTCAGGAGTGTGCCCGACGATGATTTCTTGCCTCGACTAAGGCAGCGGCGAAGAAATAAGAGACCAGCTCGGCGAGCGGCCCGGTGTGAACCGGCCGGTAGAACGGCATACCGGTCGGCTAACGCCAACCGCTCGCCATGAGTTGGTGGGTAGGTTATTTGTTCGCTGGGGCGTTAGATGCATGCTAAGATACTATGCAGCCTGCAATACTCACCAAAGTACAGACAAGGTTCGCCTTGCGGCGAAAGTCCTTTCCGGCAGAAAGTACCTACTTGGACAACCATTGGCGACTAGACCATTGAAACGTCAGAGTCCTGAAAAGAAACGGCTGGATCAGCAATGAACTCGCCCCTCTTCCAGCCAATCAGCGTGATGTGAACCCCGCCGCAAACAGAAAGAGCCGTTCGTATCCCGTTCTTTCTTGTATTGTCCCTTAGCGTGGACTTCAGTCTGCGTTGCGTTTCCACCGGCTAACCCGGAACCGGCGTGCCCCACGAAGATCCTGCGCGTAACTCACAAGCCCTTCCACGCCCGGCGTCAAAACAACAACCGCCTTAACGAATCACTGGCCAGCACAAACGTCAGCCAACTGGCGGAAGTCGCGAGGATTGTCGCGGTAAGCATCGTGATGGCGATTTCGGAGATTTGCAGTATGGCGATCGTCAATCGACTGCACCCCAGACGAAACATGGTCATCATCTCGGCGGCTCGCAGTCGCATCGATAGCGACAATACCAGGGCCAGCAAAAGTCCGGTCACCACGGCTGCGGCAATTGAGCACAGCCACACCATTTGCTCGATGCGGAACACAATGCTGAGCAGTTCCTCCACAACCTCCGGTGGTTTCAGGCATTGAGCTGTCGAGTCGGCCGATGCGTAACGTCCCAGAATTCGTACTCGGGATTTTTCATCTTTCGGGACCACAACCACGGCCGTTAACGGAAACGATTCCGGTTCACCGTGAAAATGAAACGAATCGATGTTTCCCGGCGTGATTTCTGTGAACGGAAGAACTCCTGCATTGGCTGTAACAGAAGTCTTATCATCAGAATTCAGCAACAAGGCAGGATCGGTCTGCGGACTGACTTCCTGATGCCCGTGCCCAATGCCAGCGATAACCCAGGCCGTTCGCACATCGGTGAAGACAGCGTCGTCATCCGGCGAGTGCGATGGCAGCAGAACGCCTGTGACTTTCATCTTTAACGGGTAATCGCCGGCCAGATTAAACGCGTTTTGTGGTGCAGAGAAAATTGAATCGCCGGGCTTGAGCGACATCGCGGCGGCCACACGAGATCCGAGGACACAATCGCCAAGCAACGACAACATTTCTCCTGATTGAATTCGCAGATCTCGAAATTCAAAGTACTCGGGCGATGTCCCAACGATCGGAGCACCGTCAATTCCCGGCTGCGACTGTGTTCGAAATCGGACATGCAGAGGAATTGCGATCCCTAAATCCGACGACGTTAACTGATCAACCTGCGCCATCGTGGTTTCGGCCGGCGGCATGACTTCGAAGTAAAGTGCATGCAGAGCCAGATCGACTCGACTTCCCGGAGCTCCGACAATCAACGGTGTCCTGGCAGCTCGAGCAGAGATTTCACTGCGAAACTGATTCAGCACAAGATGCACTGTGACCGGCAGCCAGATCGTAATCGCGAGGCTGAGCACTATGATCAGCGAACGACCGCGATGCCACAGCAGAGATCGCCACGCGAGAAACAGAGCATGCTTCATTGATTGGTCTCTACGGCAACTGATGAACACTGGCGGTCGCGTCTCCGTTAGCGACCACGACTCGACGTCCATCGGGAGCGAACTGAGCATAGTTGCCGACTCGCCCCACGCGAGTTTCATACAATAGACGTCCATCGGCCGTATTCCAGAGCTTCAATTGTCCCGAATAGCCATAGGACAGAATCTGCTCCCCGTTCGGGCTGAACGTCACGCAATGGATATAGTCCGTGTGACCGTCCAGAGTTCGCTGTTCTGTTCCCGTGATCATGTCCAGCACGTGAACCTTCCGATCGGCTCCGGCCGCGGCAATCAATGCTCCCTGAGGATGCACGGCAACAGAATACATGGTCGATGTGTACGTCGTAAGCTGCTTCAGCTGGCGTCCGCCGACGATATCCCACAATCGTAATGTGCCGTCAGCTCCTGAGGACACCGCAAAGGTTTCATCAGGACTCATGGCAATCGCATGCACGGCACCAGTGTGTCCATTCAACTGAAACTTCTGTTGGCCTGTGACCGTATCCCAGACACGCACGGTCTGATCGGTGCTGCAGGAGATGACCGTCGAGCCATCTCGATTGCTGTCGACACCATAAACCGGCCCGCCATGATTAAACTGTCGAAGTTGTTGCGGCCCGGCATATGACCACTCATCAACTCGCCCGTTGGCCAGCGACGTCCAGATCGATCGACCGTCCGATGAGAACAGCAGGTCCGTGATCGCAGCTTCCGTTGTAAACTGCTGATGCAGCATAAGTTCGACGGGCGGCTGAACACCGGGCAGCGATGGCCCAAGAACTCGCACGACATTGTCGGATGTCGAGACAAGCAGGTTACGATTGTCGGTACTCCACGAGATCGCCGTGATCGGTGAACCGAAACTAAACGTGAGCAAAACCTGTTCGCCGTTGTTGGTATTCCAGATTAGTACATCCCCTGAATCGAATCCGGCGGCAACTCGCTGATTATCCGGTCGGCTGGCCACCGTCGTCGGTTTGCGATCACCCACTGCAAAGTTGCGATCGACGTTTCCGTTTGTCAGATTCGTCAAAACGACTTTACCATCAACTCCGCACGTCAACGTCTGAGCCCCGCCATTGACCATGGCCAGATCCCGAATCACGCCGGCATGCACTGGCAGTGATCGAAGCACCGATGGTTTCATCGTCTGCAACGTTTTGTCATCGCCCGTGGAAATCAAGGTTGCACTGTCATTGACATAACGAACAGACTGCACGGCAGTCCCCGGAGCATGTTCACGAAAGGATTCCAACAACGCACCAGTCGCGATGTCGAACACTCGCACCAGACCATCAACGCATCCCGTGGCCACGCGAGTCGAATCGGCCGATACCGTCACCGATCGAACAATCTGCGGATGCTCCAGAGAAAACGTGCGGACGGCATCGGCCATCTTCCAGATCTGCAAAGTCTTAGCTTCGCCCACAGCACACAGCGTCTGGCCATTCGGAGTGACTGCAATCTCTGTAATCGACGCAGCAGATCCTTCAAAGGTCTTGATGTTTGCTCCGTCAGTTAACGACCACAAGCGAATCCTGCCATCTGCTCCGGCTGTTACAATCTGCTGCTGATTGGGCACAAACGTAACGGAGGTCGCTCCGCCTGGCATATCCTCCCACAGCCGCAACAAGGATCGATGTGCCAGAGTCGCCTCGTTGGCAGTTCCGATTGCGATCACGGATTTCTGCTCTGCACCAATCCAATCAGCATCGGCAACAGGAGTTGCCAGAGAAATCTCTTCCTGCACACGGCCGGTTTCAATGGACATCATTCGAACACGCGGCTGGCCGTTGCAAATCAGCAGTTGTTTGCCCTCACGGTCGAATTTTGCCGACGTCAGGCCAGCAACTGGCGGGATCGATTTCTGAAGAGTTCCATCAGCCGCAAACACGTGAATGTGTCCGGCATCACTGGTCGCCAGGAATGTTGCGCCGCCAGGGGCGACATCCAATCGACGGATCGCTCCGGCCGGTGAATTGATGGCAGTTCCCGCTGTGCCGTCCCATGTGAGTCGCAGAATTTGAGCACCACCGGCTGACACGACCAACAGTCCCTGATCCTGCGAGAGTCGCTTGAGCTGAGCCACGGCGGTACCATCCGGAACCTTGAACTCCCACTTCGGCTTAAGCGGTTCTTCACCAGCGGCGGGCTTCTGTTTTGGAAGAGGCAAGGTCCAGCTTCGGACGACTCCATCGGCCGCCGCAGTGATCAGGGTACTGCGATCCTGCGAAAACGCCAGAGCTGCGATCGCGGCTGGATGGGCCGCGACAACTCCCTCGGCTGCCCCATTCGCAGGATTCCAGAGCCAGACCGTTCCCTCGGCATCACCAGTCGCCAATAGCGCGTCGTCATCTCGCACTGCTATGGCTTTGACGGGCTGTGTATGGTTGCCCAGCTGAGCCACAGCGCCGCCGGATGCGTTCCAAAGTCGAGTTGTCATGTCATCCGAAAACGTTGCGGTCCATTGTCCACCGGCGGCACTCACAACACCGCGAATCGGCGCGGAGTGTCCTGGCATGGCGGTCGACGCAACCGGCGTCTTCCACAAACGAACGGTGCCATCTTTGCCAGCCGTTGCAAATCGCTGAGCATCCGAGAAAACAGCGGCATCAGTCACCGCACCATCATGCCCCGCCACACTGCCGAGAACAGTGCCATCGTTGAAGTTCGCGAGCCGAGTTTTCCCGTCGGTGGTGCTCATCAGGACAAACGCATTGTTGGGAGCCAGCGCAAGATCGCTTAGGGCGACTTCAGGTTTCGGAAGTTCACGCAGCGTTTCTCCGGTCTGAAGATTTATCAGCCGTATTGATCCGGTCGCCGTCGTCATGATCGCCTGAGGCTGACCATTGACCAGCACAAGTTGCTGACCGGCCGCATCAGCAGTCGCCAGAACTTTGGGAAGCGTTGGCATCAGTTGCCAGACCCGGACCGAGCCATCATCTCCGGCCGTGACCAACTGCTGATTGTTGGCAGAGAACCCCATGAAAGCAAGATGGCCCTGATGACCGGACCAGCGTCCGAGCGGTGTCTCGAGGTCAGGGCTCCAGAGCACGATTTGTCCCGAAGCATCAGCCGACGCAAAACAAACACCATCATTACGATAAGCCACCAGTTCGACTTCGGAGACATGCCCCTGACGAATTGCTGCCGGAACAACAGCGGCTCCAGACGCGACTGGTGTGGCGATATCAATCAGGCGAACGGACTTGTCGACGGAACCAGCCAGCAGAGACTTTCCATCAGACGAATAAGCCAAATCTGAAACAGCAGGGCCAGGTTCAACGAGTCTCCGGATCGGATGACTTAGCGGAATGCTCCAGACTCGCAGAGTATTATCCTGAGCACCCGTTACCAGAGTTCTCCCATCACCACTCACGGACAGACAATATAACGGCCCCGTGTGCTGGCCCCACGACTGCAGAGGCAGCCCTGTTTTGACATCCCACAGCTTTGCCGTGAGATCAGAACTGGCCGAGACAACACGATCATTATCCTCTGCAAACGCAGCCATCATCACTGCGCCGTTGTGGCCACTAAAGTAACCCGGTTCCTGCGCCAGAGCTGGCTGGTTTGATGGCAGATCGATAAAGAGAAGGGTGAAAATCGTTGCCGTCAAGAGCTGAAAAAAAACAGTCCGGCCGAATCGATCGATCATGGGATTCATATCGTCCGTCTTTCGTTCAAAGTTCCGACCTGATCAAAACGGGACATTCTGCTTTATGTAAAAAGTAGAATGTCCCCTTTTTACTTCCAGCACAGATCAGCGTGGCTGATAAACAATGACTTTCGTCCCCGCGATGTCATCATGCAGGCATTTCCGACTTGCTCGAAAAATCATCAACGCATCAATCAGGGCAATGAAGTTCCCCACAATCGGGATCATTGCTAATACCTGCATGGAAACATTTCGCTTTAGAAACAGCGGCAACAGTGGCACAAGCGCCCCTGTCTGAGCGTCCACGATCTGAGTGCCCACAGCCATTTTGCCAATCGTCTGCCCCTTCGTTGCCAGTAAGTAGCCGTGCAGAATCAGGAACCAGACAATGGATATGGGGACGATCATCAGCGTGACCAGGATTGGTACAGCCGGTTCGGCACCTCCGGGAGCGATAACTGCTGTATTGACAGTCAGATAAAACACTACAGCGATGAGTGGCAGCATCAACAACCCATCGATAAATGCTCCACCGAACCGCTGGCTAAGAGTCGCCAGTGGTGGCCCGTTCGCCGAGTTCTCTATTGCAAATCCAGTAGTTTCCGGCGCTGCGTACGGATTGAAGGGATCGTTCGCAAACGGATTCTGATTTGATGTGCTCATACCGAAGTATTCCGATGAGTAGAATGACACAAAACGAAACAGCTGTTCAGTTCAAACAGAGGAGGTTAAGACTTTGCCCTGCTTCCGGCAATCAACATGTGCTCGAGGATCGTGGTCGCGAACTGGACTACAAAGGGGACATTCTACTTTAAGCAATAAGTAGTATATCACCTTTTTCAGACGCGAGTTGCCAGGCGTGCGGCGAGACGCTTGAGGGCGGGGCTGACATCGAGCTTATCCAGATGGACATTCAACAGGCTGAAGGAGTCCTGATTGGCAAATGCCGCCTTGAAGGCTTTCTCCAGATCGCCTTCGGTATGAACTTCAAAGCCCCAGCCGGCGCCGAGCAATTCCGGCATCTTGTGATACTGCCAGTTGTGGATATCGTTAAACGGGCCTTCCTGAATGAAACGCTCAGTGGAGTAGCCCTTGTTATTCAATACGATCACGATCGGGTTGAACTTCTGGCGAACCGTCGTGGACAGCTCCATGCAGGTCATCTGAAACGCACCGTCGCCGACCAGGACCAGCGGCCGAAGCTGGCGATTCGCGACCTGGACTCCAACACTCGCCGGGATCGCGAAGCCCATCGACGTGTAGTACGCAGTGCTTAAAAACTCTGTGTGCTGAGTGATCGAAAGATCAGCAGCGGCGAACAGAGAATCCCCGGTATCTGAAACAACAACCAGCTTCTCATCCAGCACCGAATTGATCTTCTGGAACAGCCGCTTCATCGTAATCGTTGTTGCTGAGCTGGGTTTCCATGCCGAAATCTCGGGCTGGCTGACTTTCGGGGCTGCTCGCCGAATCGCAAACTTCCTGTCACTGATCGCATTCATGAAGTCCGCGAACTGCACTTCGTGAAAATGATGATAACGAATCCGCAACTTCTCACTGGTCGCGTAAATGCACTTGCCCGGGTCAAGCTGAGCTGTAAAGCCGCCCAGATTGATATCACTCATGAACGCACCGAGCAGAATGATGCAGTCGCTGTCTTCAACATAGCGGCGCACCTCTTCGCGTCCCATCGCCCCCTCATAAACACCCAGATAAAGCGGATGACGTTCGCTGACGACGGACTTGCCCAGCAGCGTTGCACAAATCGGGATGTTGTTATGTTCCGCAAACTTCAGTAACTGATTCTGCAAAGCAAACCGATGCAGTTCTATTCCCGCGATAATCACGGGTCGACGAGCTGCCCTGATGGATTCGCGAGCTTCCTCCAGAGCTTCGCGCAAGGCGTCCGGATCGCTTAAATGAACCTCGGTCAGAGGCTGATGTTCATGATTCGGAACGGCCAGCACCTTGTCGCGTGGCAGCTCCAGAAATACAGGGCGTTTAAAACGAACGCACGCTGCCAGACATCGATCAATCTCACGAAACGCTGTCAGCTCATCTTCCAGCGACGCGGAGGCAACGGTGATCTTTTCGAAGACTTCACGCTGAGTATTGAAGTCCTTAACGCGATGATGCAGCAGGGGATCACTACGACGTTCGCTCATTCCCGGCGAACCACTGATCACGATGACCGGGCTCTTTTCTGCATAAGCGCCGGCCACCGAATTGCAGAGACTCAATCCGCCCACACAGTACGTCACACAGACTGCGCCGATGCCGTTGATGCGAGCGTAACCATCGGCCGCGTATCCAGCACAGGCTTCGTTTGTGGTCCCGATGACTCGAATGGGACTCTCTTCCAGCATGCCATAAAACTGCAGAACAAAGTCGCCGGGAATCCCAAAGAGATCGCGAACCCCGTGGTCCTGCAGTCGCTGAATTAAATAACTGCCGATCGAATGACGCGTTGTCTTTGCGACCGACTGATCTTTCCCTGACGCTGCCGATGGACGAACACCCTTATTCTTCGCCATGGAAATAGCTCCTGCGACAACTTCGAGCAATCGAATTACGTGAAAGAAGCCCGAACGCCAACCGGCGACGAGCTTCGAAGTCATCAGGGTATCCTCATCCGCGAGTACCAGACTGGCGGGTCAGGCCGATCGAAATCAGTTACCCACGGAATCGGCGAACTTGAAGAAGTCCATCTTCACCATTTCCAAAGTTCCCACGTTGCGATTGTTCGGGCGAGGAAATCCGTAGGCTATGACATTCCCGGAAGAAAGTTCAGCAATGTACAGCACTCCAAAGGCAGGAGCGTTGGGGCCGCTACTCTGCAGATTCGCGGGACCGCTGACGATTGCGTACTTCGGATCCTTGGAACCGGTCTGGAAATCTGCTGCCACATTATGCAGATATCGGTGAGTAAACGTGCCGGTTCGTTCGTTCAGCGCGCTACCAACCAGGGTTCCGGTCAGGTGATTCAGGACAAAGACTGCTTCGTTTAAGCCAGTTTCGAGCAATGGAACCGTGGCCATGGAAAACTTGTCATTTCCGTGTGCCACCGGGGCCTGAGCCGGCTTGGCTGGCACCGCGTACATAACGGCCGCCATCGCGATGGCTCCCGCCGTAAACATCATCGCCGAACGCAGAATGTGATTTTTCATACTATCGCCTTTAAGTTTTGCTCGACAACGTGGCACCGCAACCGTGACGATACCCTCCCGAATGATCATACTCTGTCGACAACACCTCGACCAGACAGACGGCGGGCTCCTTTTTTGGCCCGCCCCAATGACGGTGATATAAACGCAGACTGCGTGGAGTGTTCCGTCAGCTGTTCCGTAAAACTTCGCCGGATTCTGAATTCTTCAATGAACAACCCTCCTGTTTCTGAAAACACCTGCATCTGGTCCTCCATCCGCGAACGCGCTCTGCAGCGAGCAGCGACGGAGCCCATGTTGGCCAGTTTTCTGCACGCGACCGTCCTTAACCATGATCGCTTTGAAGACGCGATCAGCTTCCACCTGGCGGGAAAACTGGCCTCCAGCACTCTGACAGCCATGCAACTGCGAGAAGTGATTCAGGAAGCCATGACCAGGGATCCTTCGATTATCGACGCCGTCTGCGCGGATATTCGAGCTGTCCGGGAACGTGACCCGGCCATTAAATGCAGTCTGGTGCCACTCTTGTTCCTGAAAGGAGTGCACGCCCTGACGGGGTATCGCATCGCCCATTGGCTCTGGGGACAAGGGCGAGAACTTCTGGCGTTGCATTTCCAGAATCGCATCTCGGAAGCCTTTGCCGTCGACATTCATCCGGCCGCCAAAATCGGGCGAGGAATCCTGATGGATCATGCGACTTCAATCGTGATCGGCGAAACCGCGGTGATCGAAGATGACGTGTCGCTGTTGCACGAGGTGACTCTGGGAGGAACCGGAAAAGCGACCGGTGATCGCCATCCTAAAGTTCGTCGCGGTGTTCTGATCGGAGCCGGCGCGAAGATTCTGGGGAACGTTGAAATCGGCGAAGGAGCGAAGGTCGGAGCCGGCAGCGTGGTGCTCAAAAACGTCGCGCCGCATTGCACGGTCGCCGGTGTTCCCGCCGTTGTTGTTGGCAAGCCGTGTTCTTCGTCACCGGCGTTGGATATGGATCATGAGATCAATTCCGGGGAGTCAATTTGAGGCAACCCTCTGCGAATGGTTGATAAAAAAAAACAATTCGAATGGCATGGTAATTTAATCACAACCCGAAGCGTCAGCGAGGGATTTTTGGAAATACTCTCGAAACGCAAAAACGCAATCCCTCGCTTACGCAGCGGGTTGGGATGGCGGCAAACGCGCAACTTCAAAACTGACGCGTCGGGTTGGGATAGGCACAAACGCGCAACTTCAAAACGCGTCAGCGAGGGATTCTACGTTCATAACACCGGCAAATTAATCCCTCACTGACGTTTTGGGTTGTGAGACCCCATTGAATCAACAGCCCGCAATCGCATGTTAGTTCTGACTCCTCACCGCACAACCCGTCCGCTGCCAGAGCCCTGCATCAGCTCCTCGATTTCCTGTTGAGTCGCGAAGTTGCAGTCGCCGACGATGGAGTGAGCGAGGCAGGCGGCTGACGTGGCAAACTCCAGCGTTCGCTGATGATCAAACTCGGGTTTGGTCAGCCCAAAGAGCAGCCCGGCATCAAACGCATCACCACTGCCAACTCGATCCACGATATTGCGAATCTCATAAGGGCGATATTCACCATCTTTGAGCGGGGCGAGATTCGTTTCGTCGGTCTTTGCGTTGAACAGCATCGCTCCCCAGTTGTTATGCGATGCCGAAAGTTGTTCTCGAAACGTCGTCGAAAAGAGGTCTATGTTTGGGTATCGCTTCGTCATCGCTTTGGCAAAGCTGATGGCACGATCGATATGAAACTGTCTGCTGCCTGAACCGGCGTCTGTGGCCGGCGGCAGTGTGACACCGAGCAATTTTCCGTCCTCTTCGTTGGCCATCAAAAGGCTGACCAGAGGAATCAACTCCTGCAGAGTCTCCCCGGCCAGTTTCTGCGGTGAACGAGTATCATCCCAACGCCAGAGCTTGGAGCGAAAGTTCACGTCAAACGCGATGCGAACTCCCATGGCCTTTGCGACTTGAGCGGCCTCAATGGTCACCGCCGCCGCAGAAGCCGACAACGCAGGAGTAATTCCGGTCAGGTGCAGCCACTCCGCGTCCTTCAGAATCTCTCGCCAGTTGAAGTCACCCGGCTTTGAAAGGCTGATGGATGAACCTTCTCGATCATAGTACACGCGACTGGGCCGCTGATTGGCACCCATTTCGACGAAGTAAATTCCGAACCGTCCACGATCAGAAATCTGAAGATGTCGAGTACCGATTCCAAGGCTGCGGAGATCGGCGAGACAACCGTCAGTCAAAGGGTTGTCGGGCAACGCCGAGACAAATTCAACGTCCGTTCCGAGTTGAGCAAGGGAGGCCGCCACATTGGCTTCCGCGCCGGCAAAAGTAACATCCAGCGACCCCGGCAACACCTGACGAAGTCGCAGTACTCCCGACGGAGCCATTCGCGCCATGATTTCGCCGAAAGTTATGATCTTTGCCACTGCGACCTTACCTCTCTCAATACAAAAGCTGTGGACGAATCATGTCGACACGCAGCCGGACAGAATTTGGTTCGACAACAAATGAAGTGGGCGGAACGGAGCCGCTTTCAAAACGCTGAGGAATGCTTATCGACTCAATCGCAGCCTCAAGCCCTCAACCCCGCCGCCTTCATTAAAACGGCTGTCGCAGTGTAGGCTTCTCGCACCCATTCTTCGATGCGGTTTGGTTCGGGCGAATACTCCAGCTCAATCGACATCGTTCCGCCCATGTTCAGCTTTGCTATTTCATCAAGATACGGAGCAAAGTTCACGACGCCATATCCTGGTGGCAGATCGCCATGTTTGATGCCATCGCAGTCGGAAATATGAACATGAATCGCACGATCTTTCAGGCGGCTCAATTCTTCCGGAGCCACTTTCGCCAGATGCAGGTGGGACACATCAATATTGGCCGCGAGAGCCGGATGATTTACGGCATCCAGAAAACGAACCATGCTGTCGACACTATTGACGAGGGACAGTGGAAACGGTTCCAGCTCCATGGCGATCTTAAGGCCGAGCGAATCGGCGTAGTCGGCCAGTCGCCGGCAATTGTCGGCACCGGTTTGCCACTGTTCTGCCGGCGGAATAACTTCCTGATTCCAGATGTACTCCCCTAAAACCAGCAGCAGATTTTCAGCTTCCAGTTCATAGCAGAGATCCAGAAAACTGCGGCAACGGTCGAGATGAAATCGCTGCACCGACGGATTGAAGTCGATCAGCCCTGTGGCCACGCAACACACGGACACAATTGGCAAGCCGGCTCGACTGCATTCGCGCCGAATCAACTGTCGCTCACGAACATCAATATCCAGTGGATCAGTAAAGATGTCGATGGCATCAAAACCAATCTCGCGGGTCTTCTGAATTCCCCACGCGGTGTCTCGTCCGGCCTGAGCCCAGGCACTATTAATCAATCCTAAACGCATCGCCAAAGTCTTCCCTTGTTAATCGTCCGGAGCGATTTGCTCCCTGCCCAATTCAGGCAGAGAAAACCTGGCCTGTCGGCCACGGGTTAAACGAAGGAACTGGTCGGACACGACACTAGATATCAAGCTCTTTTACATCAAGTGCGTGCTTCTCGATGAACTCCCGTCGCGGCTCGACGGCATCGCCCATGAGCACTCGGAAGATTTCATCAGCAGCGGCCGCATCTTCCATGCGAACCTGCAGCAGCGTTCGTTTTTCGGGATCCATACTGGTATCCCAAAGTTCTTCCGAGTTCATTTCGCCGAGACCTTTGAAGCGTGTCAGCGTCAGGCCTTTTTCGCCAAGCCTGCGGAGTTCAGCCAGCAGATCGCGGAGGCTGGTCAGCTTCACCACATCGTCATCGCGTTCAAGGATGAAAGGGAAGATCGGCTCGGCGTTGCGAACTCCCGCCGGTGTGAAGTCTGCGACGAAGAAGCCGTAGTCTTTAAGCTGAGCAAACACATCGTTCAGAGTCTTGATCTCATGCAGATCGATCAACTGAGCCAGCTTCTCACGCGGAATCAATGGTTCACCGATTGTGACGGGTGTTGATACGACGGACGCGGAAGTCTCCGTCGCATCCGTGACTTCTGACGGAGGCACCACCGGCAGAATGGACTTCAGATACGCTTCTGCTTCATCGCGTTCGAGGAACCACTTTTCAGCATCGCCGGAGAGAACTCGATAACGCGGTAACCGGGACTTGTCACCGGCGTTGTATTTCAACAAATGGCGAATATCGATCCCGCGGCGTTCGAGCAGTTCCAGAGGATGTTCCATCTGTGTGATCAGGTCACACACTTTCTGCAGATTTTCTCCTGCGAAAGTTGTGCTGTCAGCCTTCACATTGAGCCTCGCGCCGCTCATGCCGAGGCTGATGAGTTCAGTCATCATCGCCTGATGTGTCTGAACGTAGCGAACCTGTTTTCGCTGAATGACGCGATAGAGCGGCGGCTGCGCGATATAAATATGTCCGCCTGCCACCAGATCTCGCATATGGCGGAACAGGAATGTCAGCAGCAAAGTTCTAATGTGACTGCCGTCAACGTCGGCGTCAGTCATCACGATGATCTTGCCATAGCGTCGCTTGGAGATATCCATCTCATCTTCGCCGCCAGCCGGTGACAATCCGATCGCGCGGAACAGATTCGTGATTTCAGCGTTGTCCAGCACTTTGACAAGCTGGGCTTTTTCAACGTTCAGGATCTTACCGCGCAGCGGAAGAATCGCCTGAATGCTGGAATCGCGTCCAGTGTCAGCAGATCCACCGGCCGAGTCACCTTCCACCAGATACAGCTCAGTGGATTCCAGATCGCGACTTCGACAATCGCGAAGTTTCTCCGGCAGACCACCGGTCGTCAGCGCGCCTTTGCGGCGAACCATGTCACGGGACTTGCGAGCCGCTTCGCGAGCTTCAGCCGCCATGACCGCTTTTGCGATCAGCTTTTTGGCGATTGAAGGGTTTTCTTCGAGATACTTGGTGAAGCCTTCATTCACCACCGTCTGAACCGCGCTTTCGACTTCGCCGTTCGTCAGCTTAACTTTATTCTGCGATGTGAATTTTGGATCCGGAACGCGAACAGAAACGATCGCGGTCAGTCCCTCGCGGAAGTCTTCACCCACAGGCACAACGTCTTTGAACAGATTGCCAGCTTTGGCATAGTTGTTCATCGTGCGGGTCAGGGCAGCTCGGAAACCGCTAAGGTGAGTACCCCCGTCCGGATTGAAAATGTTGTTCGCGTAGGTCAACACATTTTCTGTGTAACCATCGTTGTACTGCATCGCCACTTCAACGACGACGTTTTCTTCCGGCGCTTCCGCCATGACTCGAAACACATCGGCCGTCAGCGGGGTCTGTGTTCGATTCAAATACTTAACGAACTGCACGAGGCCATCTTCAAAGTGGAACTCTTCCGTCCGGTCCGCTCGTTCATCGCGCAGAGTAATTCGAATGCCGGGCGTCAGAAACGCCAGCTCACGCATACGGCGAGTCAAAGTATCCAGCGAAAACCTGGTTTCAGAAAAGATCGTTGGGTCCGGCAGAAACGTCAGGCGAGTTCCCGTGGAGTCTGCTCCTCCGAGTTGTCGCAGTTCGGATGTGCGCCGACCTTTTTCGAAATCCATCACCCATGTCGAACCACCACGGCGAACTTCAGCCGTCAGCCAGGAACTGAGCGCATTCACGGCGGTGATCCCGACGCCGTGAAGTCCGCCCGTGCCGACTTTGTAACCGCTTTCGCGATTAAACTTTCCGCCGGCGTGGATTTCCGTCAGAACGACTTCCAGAGCCGGACGACCATCGCCTTTGACGACGTCCACCGGGATACCTCGGCCGTTGTCGACGATGGAGATGCTTTCGTCGAGATTGATTTGAACGTGGATCTCCGAAGCGTATCCGTTCACCGCTTCGTCGATACTGTTGTCGACCACTTCGTAGACGAGATGATGCAGGCCCGGAGCACCGGTGTCACCGATGTACATCGCCGGACGAGTTCGAATCCCTTCAATGCCCTTCAGATGCTGAATGTCAGAAGCATCGTAGGTTTCTGCCGCTGGAGCAGGTTTTACTGCTGAGTTAATCGGCAGGGTGTTATCGTCGTTGGCAGCGTTCGCTACAGACACGTTTTCACTTTCTTCTGTTCAACCGAGAACCTTCGGGAGATTTGAGATTCAAATTTGAAATCTCAAATAACCCACTCTTCTTATGAATCTACCGAGCACGCACGTATCGAATTGATCGAATGTTGGACTGAGGCAAATTGGTCTTCATTTGCTCCAGTACGGTTTCATGCATGAAGCCCCGCAACTCCTCAAGAGTTGCACTGTTGGTGACCACCACTTCCACAATGCCATCACGAACTTTGCGAGCTGTACTGCGTCGACCCAGGTCCGGGCCAACGATTCGCTTCCATTCGGCATCCAGGCTTTCCGCCGCCGAGCGGTTAACAACGCCTGTACTGCGAATAAAACGCATCAAAGCGTTCTTCAGGGTTGACGGCGATGACAACATTTCATCAGACACGCAGGGAAGTCCTTTTCGGGCGGGATAAAGCAGAAGTTTTAGTTTTGAAGTTTTCGGTTTTCGAACAAGCCTCAACCAACACTCATCATGGTGGCGATTTACCGAACACTGAAAACCGAACACTGAAAATCGGCTTTTCCTATCGATCCTGTGACAATGGCATGATGACATATGTGTACGAATCTTCGACTCGGAAGACCGCCGCGGTATCCGAATCCGTCAGTTGCAGATCAACCAGAGTTTCCGGAGTCAGCACCTTCAGGAAATCCGCGACGTACTTCGGATCGAAAGTGATTTTTACTTCCTCGTGGTCATACTCGATCGGCAGTTCAATTTTTGACTCACCAATCGTGCTGGCCTGACTGCTGAGCGTCAGCATGGACGAACCAAACTGGAAGTCGACGCCTCGACTTTCTTCGTCGGTGATAATCTGTGACTGACGAACAGCCGCGAAGAACGGAGCCACCGGCAGCGGAACATTCACGTTGCCGCTGCGAGGAATCACGTCGCGATAGCGCGGGAACCGGCCTTCCACAAGTCGACTGTAAACGGTACAGGCTCCGGATCGCATCATCACGTCGTTATCGTGAACGGCGATGTCAACAAACTCCGCCTGAGGATCAATCGAACGCTCCAGAAGAGACATCGCCTTCGTCGGCACGACGGTCGTCTTTGTCGGAGCCATCGGGTTGCCTTCTTTTTCGCAGGCAGCCGTTGCCACAGCCAGGCGTCGGCTGTCTGTGGCGGCCAGAGTGACGGTGCCTTCACCGAACTCAAGCAACAGGCCACCAAGGGCGTAGCGAGTGCTCTCTGTATCCGTAGCAAACGACGTCCGGCGAATCATCTGCCTGAATACTGGAGCAGGAATTCGGAAGTAGTTCTGTTCGCTGAAAGACGGGACAGGTGGGAACTCCCGAGGATCTTCGGACGAAAGCCGAAACTTGGCAGACGCAGCTTTCAGCGTGATGTTCTTTTCGTCGATCGTCAGGTCGAGCTGTTCGTCCTGCAGCTCGCGAAGGATGGAGGAAATTCGCTGTGTAGGAAGCAGGGCGTCTCCCGTTGAACTGGTGGTCACCCCACCAACTTTGAAGCGAATGGCCATTTCCTGATCGGTGCCCACCAGTTCCACGCCGGAACTGCTGACCGCCATGAATACGTTTCGCAGGATGTCTTTTGGCGTACGCGATGGCACTGCCGAAGCCGCAATGGAAAATGCCGACGAAAACAAGGCGCGATTACAAGACAACTGCATGGGGAAGGCTGCTCCGCAATTCAAAATAGTCAACGGCCTGACTCAATTCCTTGAGCCGACGTCCCGCTTCGGGAGTTCATTTTCGGAAGAGCGGAGTTTATCAGAATCGTTCGGAATGCGGTATGCTGACGGGCTGCCGTTTGCCACGTTCCGTAAAGGTTTGGAGCCTCCGGAGTCCCCTGTTCGAATCCGGGTCTTTTCGCCGCTTTTCAACGGCGAAATTCCTGCTGCCGGGGCAGTTTTCAGGTCGGATTTGTGGCGAATCGAAGAACGCTTTAGAATTCTGCCCCGGGAGACCCGCTGCGGTGTCAAATTGCGGTGGGAGTTCAGTCAAGAAAGCTGGTGCAAAGCCCACCCAGGGGCAGTCCCGGAAACAATGCGCAAGTCAGCCGCTTTGTGGCATCATCACCCGAAGCGTCAGCGAGGGATGCGACTCTGTTGCACCCATCCCTCGCTCACGCTTCGGGTTATGTTGAAGCGGAGCCGGATTCCGGGATTGATATTGTAATCTGGGTGGTTCCAACAATCTTTTCGGCTCCTGATGGTTACGCGGCTCGTTTCTCGGCTAAGATCGCCGCAAAATAACTGATACTCCTGTCTCAAACTGTCTGAATGAAAGTTGCATCCGCGATGACTCGTCGCATCTGGAATTTCTCCGCCGGTCCTGCTGTACTGCCCGAAACTGTTCTCGAGGAAGCTCGCGAAAACCTGCTTTCCCTGGGAAACACGGGCGTCGGCATCTGTGAACATTCGCATCGTGGCAAGCCGTTTATGGCCGTCGCAGCGGAAGCGGAATCACTGTGCCGCGAACTGGCCGGCATCCCGGACGACTACGCCGTGCTCTTCCTGCAGGGCGGTGCGTCGCTGCAGTTTTCGATGGTGCCGATGAATCTGCTGCCTGCCGATCGCACAGCCGATTATCTGATCACCGGCATGTGGGCCGAGAAAGCTCTGAAGGAAGCCAAGTCCGTCGGGAAGACTCATGTGGCCTGCACCAGCAAGGACGCGAACTTCAATTACATTCCGGAATCCTGCTCTTACAGCGACAATCCGGCTTACGTTCATTTCACATCGAACAACACGATCTTCGGAACTCAGTTCCAGTCGGAGCCTGTGGCCATTCCCAGCTCCGCGTTTCTGGTGTGCGACGCCAGCAGCGATATCTTCAGCCGCCCGATCGACATTCGCAAGTACGGCCTGATCTACGCAGGTGCTCAGAAGAATCTGGGCCCCAGCGGAGTCACCCTGGTGATCATGCGAAAAGACCTTGTCGATGCGGGCAACAAGAATCTCGCGACGATGCTGCAGTATCGAACTCATGCCGAAAATGAGTCGATGTACAACACGCCTCCAACATTCGGCATCTACCTGATGATGCTGGTTTTCCGCTGGATCAAGGCTCAGGGCGGTTTGGCCGCTATGGAAACTCGCAACAAAGCGAAAGCCGCAGTTCTTTATGATCATCTGAAGTCCAGCAGCCTGTTTAAATCGACAGCGAAGCCAGGCAGCGGATCTATGATGAACGTTACGTTCGTCACGGGCAACGAAGACAAGGACAACGCGTTCGTCAAAGCAGCCGAAGCCAGGGGCTTCAGTGGCCTGAAGGGACATCGCAGCGTCGGCGGAATGCGTGCCAGTATCTACAACGCATTTCCCCCGGAAGGCGTTGAAGCCCTTGTGCAGTTTATGAAGGACTTTGAGGCCTCAGCGTGAGCAGCCCCGGAAACGATTCGTCCGCGAAAAAGAAGCCCGCGCCAGTGGAACCGGTTCCTGACCGTTCCACTGCCGACGTGGGTATCGTGTGTACTCATAAGGGCGAGCTGAAGGCGTTTCTAAAGCGAGTTGACCGGCAGCGAAATTACACAGAAAAGAAGATCACTGTTCGCGGCGGCTTTCTGGGCGAGACAATTCGCCTGGTGATTGCCGAAGCAGGTGAAGGCTACGCTTCTCATCGAGCCGCCACGGAACTTTTGATCAACGAGCATCGTCCGGCATGGATTTTGGCGATAGGCTTTAGTTCATCGCTTACGGCCGACATCAAGCCGGGCGATATCGTGCTGTCGAATGAAATCAGCGATACGCACGTCAATAGCCTTCCCGTCAAGTGTACCCTGGCTCCTCGCAAACGAATTCACGTGGGTAAGCTGATTGTGGCGGATCGGCATCCGGTGACTCCAGCTGAGAAATTGGCACTCGCCGAAAAATTTCCAGGTCTCGCGGTCGACACCAGTAGCCTCGCGGTTGCTCAGGTTTGTCAGGAACGTAATGTTCGCTTCATGGCGATTCGAGGCATCGTGGATACTCTGGAAGAAGAAATCCCCGAGCAGTCCGCGTCAATGATTTTTCATCCGACCAGCCGAGCTCTGGGGTCCGCCATCGGCACGATGTTCAAGGGACTTCGCAAGATGTCTGAAATGAACTCGTGGCGAGAACGAGCCAACACCGTGTCGGCCAATCTCGATCAATTCGCGTCGGGAATCATCGAGCAGATCGCAGAAGCCATCGAGCGGAAGCGATAGTGTTTCCGTAGGATGGGCATTCCTCCCCGTCGAGACCTGGTCGGACAAGAATGTCCAATCTACACGTTGGAGTTTGGCAATGACGTACGCACCCACGCCTTGAAGCGAACCCTCGCCACTGAAGTGCGGACAAGCTACGTTGCGGTTCGATTTCCCACGATGCGTACCTTGCCCGACGCCAGCATTCGGATGGCCTCAGGATACGCGATTTTTTCCTGCTCAAAGACCAGCGATGCCAACTCATCCGCCGTACAGAGATCAGGAACGGCAACCGTGCGTTGCAGGACGATTGGACCCTGGTCGTATTCGTTGTTGGCGAAGTGAACGGTGCAACCGCTGACTTTCACGCCACGTTCAATCGCCGCTTCGTGAACATGATGGCCAAAGAATCCATGTCCACAAAAAGCCGGTATCAACGACGGATGAATGTTGAGCACTCTCCAGCGAAAATCATCGGGCACATGCAGCAGACTCAGGAAGCCGGCCAGAGTCACGAGATCCACATTTGCTGCCCGCAGTTCCGCAAAGACGGCTCGACTAAAATCACCGACACCTGAAAAATCGCGAGGACGAATCACCTGGCAATTAAGACCAGCCGCCAGAGAACGTTCAACGCCCTTGCAGGTTCGCTGACTGGCGATCACCAGCGGAACCTCAGCATTCAACTGCCCGCTGCGAATCTGATCCAAAAAATTCAGCAACGTTGTTCCGCCACCGCTGATCAGAACTCCCAGACGAATCGGACGATCTGTGATGGGCTTCAGAGGCTGAATGGCAGAGTTGTCTGTCTGAAAATTGCAGGCGTTAGCCGAAGTGGTCATCCGCGAGTAGGCTCAATTCTGGGATCAGCAAACGGGCCGGAAAATCGATCCTGCGAAGTTTGATGGAAATCAGGTCGTTCGTCCACCAGAGACAGCAGTCGCCTTCGCTCTCTCCGATCACGCTGCACTCGCCCCCATACAGTCATCGTGACCAGCAAAGTCAGAAAGCCCAGGAACAACACAAGCGTATCACTGATCGGACGCGTTTCACTTTTGGCCTGAGCCAGCAACGGCGAGTTGGCTCGGATATGTCCATCCTTCGCCAGAGTCAGAATATGTTTCGCGGACGGATTCCAGCTGACATGTCCGGCCAGCAGCAATGGAGCCAGGCGATTCTCCTGCTGTGAACGATACACATACATCTTGAAGAAGCAGCCTGTCACAGTCACAGAATCGATAAGCTCGCTTCCAACCGGAAACTCCGCTGGCAACGAAGGTGTCACGATCACCGCCGGATTGTTCTGCGAATCCTCCGTGAACAGCCACAGTTCATGCAAAGGTTGTCCATTGAACAGCGTCGAGTCACCGTTGTACGTGATGACACGACGCACATGGCCGCGAAGAGTCACCAACCGACCCTGCCAGTGGTCGGGATTTTGAAACACATCCACGAAGAGCGGAAACGTTTCCGGATTCCGCTGGTGCTCAAGGTACTTACTTTTTCGAAACCCGATCTGCCGCTCAAGCCTGCGGAGTTTTGTCTCGTAGCCTTCTTTTCCCGGCGTATCGGCTTTCGAAAGCGTTCCACCTCGAAGCTGATTGTCCAGCACGATTCGATCGGCTCCGGCCTTCTCAACCATATTCACCAGCAGCTTTTGAACTCGAATCTTCTGTTCCTCAGCAGCAATCGAAGCCTGCACTTTGCTGCTCGTTAACTGCAGCTGTCGCAACGTCTCGTGGTACAGCCAGCTCTCGTCGTCATTCACCTTGCGACGAGAACGCACATGATCACGAACATACTCATCATAAGGACGCGGCGTCAGTACTCGCACAACATCCGAAAACACCAGCGGCTGTCTCTGCCACAGTTTGACAAACCAGCCTTTCACCATCACCGGCATTGCAACGCGTTTATCAATCGGCCATGCAGAAGACGGCTGATTCTGAGATTGCGGATCGACGTAGCTGATCGCATCTACCATCGCGATCATTTCCTGAGTCAGAAAGTTTCTCAGGATACCGCGTTGCAGAGTAATCAGCCGTTCTTCACCTTCCAGTGTGCGACGAGCCTGCAGCTCCTTTGGTCCAAGAGGCGTGAACATGCCGTAGAGCACAACCGGTCGCCCCACGAAATCTCGCGGATGTGATTGCATATCGAGCTGCAGTGAATAGTTCTTGATCTGCGGCAAGTCGCTGGAATGATCCGTGGTCGAGATAATACGGCGTGTCGCTTTGTCGTTTGGATCAGATAATTCCGGCAGAGACGCCGACAACTGTACCTTGCCATTCTCCCACGCCTGTCTGCGAACTTCTGCATAGCGATAGAAGGCGGTTTCCCAGGCACTGGTGACGTTAGCGTTTTCCGGCAACTGACTGGGAGCCAGCGTTCGTCGAGCCAGCGCAGCTCGGATCAGCTCGACGTAGTTGTCCTCTTCCGATTCTGAAAGGTTTGGTTTTCCATGCGAGAAATTCCATTCCTTACCGATTTCAATATCAGCCACAGATACCGGCTGAAGCGACCAATTGAAGGCTCCTTCGGTCGTCAGGTCGTCGGCATTTTCTCCCGGCAGAACACGGCGTTCTTCATCCGGATCAATGCCGGTTGACGGTCGCACTGCCCCGGAAGGTCTACGCGGACTAAACGGCGCGTCTTCATCAAGAGGCTGCAGGCGAATTCCACCATCCGGATCCGTATCATTGTCGAGAGGATCCAACGCTGCGGGAAAACGAGGAGTACCGGGATCTCGCGTTTCGGGACGCATCCGTGGACGCGGCAGCACGCGTGGGTCCGGTTCCGACGGGCGACTCCGAGGAACCTCGTCGTCATTCAGCGACGGAAAATCGGGCAGCGGCGGGAAGAGTTCATCCCCGCCAGAAATTGTTGCCGAGCCGCGCGACGGTCTGCGTTCGTCGGCCAACAATTCATCGGCCAACAAAATGGACGAGGCAAAAAACGGCAAGCCAGCAAGCGCGGTCACATGGCCAAGCAAACAGAGTGCGAGAAACAGCATTCCCTGCTGTGCCTGTCGGCCTGAAGATTTGGGGGCGGCTGATTCCATCGGCGTTAACGTCTTCATGGCTTAGGTTTTCCATTCCGCAAAATGCCAGTTCTGCGAAGTTTAGGAGTTCTGCGTGGTGATTTACCAGTGCGGAATCGATGAATCTGGACTACTGATCACATCCGGCTCGCCGCAGTCTTGTTGACTTCGTGGCGCTGGCTTCAGCCAGCGAGCCTATAAATTTGTGGGTCCTGCGGACTGAAGTCCGCCCTGCATGAGTGCCAAAATCAGGCTGAAGCCCGCACTACGAATGCAATCGGCGACTGAATCTGCTGACCGTACGGACGCAAAACATGCTCATTTTCCGCCATTCACGTGATCGTCCCCGGGACGTCCATGGCGTTGTTTCCGTTACAGATCCGACAACCACGAATCGCCAGAATTCCCGGGACGCACTTCCGTGTGCACGACGATATTGAAGTGGCCTATGGATGATTAGGCATTGAAAATCCGAACGTTAACCGTTATCCAACGGTTTCCAGCTGTCGCCGTCATCGTTCAACCCCCTCTGAACGGTGACGGCGATCTTCATTGGCGGACTGCGGCATTTGTTGTCGGTTTCCTCCTTGTGGGTTTCCGCCCTCGCGGTGTCCATTTGTTGGTAGGATGTCAAAGTTTTTATCTCGTTACGCTGCTTGAAACAGGAGTCCTTGATGACCCGTCGCAAGCGACCTCCGGAAGGTCGAACCTTCGCGGTCTCAACATTTCGGGATCCGGCGTCATGGCAGAATAGCTTCCTGAGCTATCTCGATGCCGAATGTGGTATGGCGAAGAACACGATTGACGCCTACAGACGAGATCTCGATCGATTCTTCGGCTGGAACAGAGATCACGCCAAGGTTGGCGTACACGACATTGGCGTTCCCACGATTACCGCGTTCCTGGAGTTTTTGCAGACGCTGAATCTGGCCGCCAGCAGTATCGGGCGTAACCTCGTCGCCATTCGCATGTTTTTTCGCTACCTCATGCTGGAAGGAATCGTCGCTGAAAGCACCGTGGATCTTGTGAGTTCTCCCAAGCTGTGGGAACGCCTGCCCAAAGTGCTCAGTCCAGACATGGTCGACGCTCTGCTGCTCGCGCCGCTGGGTTCCGTGGACCGCTATTACCGTCGAGATCGCGCTTTGCTGGCTGTGATGTATGCTACGGGTTGTCGAGTTTCCGAAGTTGTGGGAATGCGTTCGCAGGATATTCATCTGGAGGAGAACTACTGCCTCTGCACTGGCAAGGGCAATAAGCAACGCATCGTTTCGCTGAATCCGGTCGCTTCAGATGCGATCAGAAAGTATCTCGAACTGGAACGCCCGGACCTGGTTGTTGTTGCCGGAAATGATCCCGGCTATCTGTTTCTGACTCGCAGCGGACGACCGCTCAATCGCGAGTCTGTCTGGTCACTGGTGCAGCGCTATGCCAGTCGAGTCGGCTGCGGAGCTGAAGTAAGTCCTCACACTTTGCGTCACAGCTTTGCCACGCATCTTCTCGCCGGCGGCGCAGATATCCGAGCTTTACAGGAAATGCTGGGCCACTCCAGTATCCGCACAACTCAGGTCTACACGCACGTTGAACACAGCCGCCTCAAGGCGATTCACAAACAGTGCCATCCTCGCGGTTGATGGGTGTCTTTCCGAGCGGACCATCGGTCTGCGTTCGGAAACGCTACGCCTGCTTTGACAGCGGCCTGCAGATTCGCCACCTTTCTTCTCATGCCATTAAGCCGGGCTGTTGACACGATCTGTTCTTCATCTGGCACAGATCGAGAACGGTTTCGTGTTGCATTATTCTCTGGCCGCGACACTGACACCACTCTCACGGTACAACGTGAGCTTCACTCGATTGAAGCTGCACTGCTCAATCGTCTTTTATCCTGGACTTTTCTTCATGACACCACAACAAATGCAGGCCTTGATTTCTCAGTCATTCACCTTGCAGCCTCTGTCGCGAGCGGAAAAGGTGACTCTGGCAGAACAGCTTGCTGCGGGTCTTCCTGACGCGTCGGAAATTTCCGTTCTGCGAAGCCAGCTATTTCGCAAGGCTGAAGCCGCAATCAACGCTCAGAACATGAATGAGATTCTGCGATGGCTGGAAGACATGATGCGGCTGCTGGAACGCTTCGATGATGAGAAGTCGAACGGAACCGTGGAAGCATGGTTTAGTCCAAAGGCGGACTGCCCCGGGAGAATCCGCTCCTTCCTGGCTCAGGCGAAAAGTACGGTCGACATTTGTGTGTTCACGATCACCGACGACCGACTCACCGCGGCTGTTCTGGAAGCCCATGCACGCGGAGTCAAAATTCGAATCATCACCGACAACGACAAAGCAGCTGATCTGGGCTCAGATGCTGATCGATTTCTTGAGGCCGGCGTTCAGTTGCGAGTCGACCGGACCCCATATCATATGCACCATAAATTCGCGGTTGCTGACAGGAGTTTGCTGCTGAATGGCAGCTACAACTGGACTCGCGGTGCCGCTGAGAGTAATGAAGAGAACTTTGTTATCACCGACGACAAAAAACTGATCTCCGCGTTCTCATCCACCTTCGAAGAACTTTGGGAAGAGATAAAGGGTGGCTGAAAGCGGTCGCCCGGGACGTCGTTAATTCTGTCGCTTAGCCTTCACCTGCGCTTTGCCTTCACCTGCATAGTCTGTGATTGAATGTCCGTGATTGAATCGTTTAACGGCAAGCCTCAGGCGTCGGCGTTCATTTGGATCAGAAAGTTGGCTCATGTTCCATCGCGGTTTAATGATCATCGGGCTTCAGATAATACTCGCAGTATCGACGTCTCCGCTTCTTGCCGATGAGATCCCTTCGCCATCGCAGCCAGTCGAGACTCCGACAGGCGCACTGGTCATCACTGATCCTGCTCAGGTTCGTCTTGCGGCCAATGCGCCGTTCGTGGGTGTGCCGGTCAGAACGAAAGTTGCTCAGCGCTTCGAAATGTACAGTCCACGCACGGAGGAGGCCGTGAGAGAACTGAAGGAAATGGGATTCACGCAGGTGATGCTGGATCGCCCGAATCTCCATCAGGCGGCAACGGACGTCGGTCTGCCATTTGTTTTGGCGCATTGGTGGAATCAGGAGACAAAGCCGGAAGAGATTACGGCGGCTGTTGAGCGAGCAAAGCAGGTTGATCGATCACTGCTGATTGGTTTCAGCATCATGGATGAACCAGAGAGGAATTCACCGGATACTCCATTTGGTTACTACATTGACGTCTATGAAAAGCTTCGGCCACAGTTCGAGATTGAATTCCCGGAAACTCGCCTTGAGATCTCCCACTGGGGGCCGCTGGCCGAATGGACTGACCAGCATTACGAATACTTCTCGTTCCTGTATGAAGCCGCCGATGTGATGCGAATCATGCCTTACCCGGATTTGGGAGAAGGGCCTCTCGATGATGTGTACTTCATGATTCGCCGAACACAACGTCCGATGGAACTTGCGGGGCGAAGCCTGCCCCTCGTTGTGATTCTGCAGGCATGGATCCTGCCACCAAAGAATCAACTGCCGGAAATCGATGAACTGCGAGTCATGACTTATCAGGCGATGCTCTCGGGTTCTGAAACCGTTTCGTTCTTCGATCACAATCCCGAAGTATGGCGACAAAAGGAAGGTTTCGAGTCCGGCTTTCGAGATCTGATGCGAGAAATCACAACGTTTGCTCGTCGCTACAAAGACTGGGACGTAGAGACTGTGATGTCCGGGGACAGCGTTTTGACATCGATTCTGAAATCGCCGTCCGGAGAACGTCATCAAGTTGTCGTTAATACTCAGCGTATTGCAGTGAATGATCTGGCGGCTCTGGAAGTTCGTGAGGAATCGATGGAATCATCCCCGATTCTCCTCACCGGTCAATGCTGTCCTCAGCAATGCAACCCGGCCCACGACCATCCGTCGGCACGTATTGGCGTCCGGATCAGGTCTGCTCGCGCGCATAAAAAATCCTGCCGAGTGTTCGGCAGGATCAGGACTCATCGAAGATAGCCGGCGCTATTTAAGCGGCGTCGTATTCCGAAATGCGGTTGTGAGGAATAAACGGAATCGTTGAATCTTCTGTCAGACAGTATCGCATGTAGTACGCATCTTCGCAGGTGTCGTCGTAGTGCTTACGCAGAACCGTCACAGCGCGGAAGCCGTTGTTGGCAAAGAAGAGTTGCGCAGGAACATTCGTTTCGCGAACTTCCAGAACAATCTCGCGGCGTCGTTGTTGCGACAACTTGTCGACAAGTCGCTGAACCATCTGGCGACCGATACCGCCGCGACGAACTTCCGGTGCGACCGCAAAGTTCAGGATTCGCAGCATGGACTTATGGAGTTCATAAATCATGAACCCGACAATTTTGTGATCCAGCTCGGCGACGGTTCCGATGCAGTTGCGTTGACGCAGGCAGCAAAGAAATTCTTCCTCGGTCCACGGAAATTGAAAGCTGCCCCGTTCGATGGATAACACTTCATCCATATCCCGACGAATGAGCCAGCGAATCTGAGTTCGCATGGCATCCGGAACCGGGGCCGTCGCATTTGATGCTGGTTGTTGATTTGTTCGCTTCAATCCCATTGCGGCCTCCATGCCGATGAGAAACGCCAAAAACTTCACGCGCTCGGATCCCGATCAGGAGTCAACCTGCTTCGGCTTTCAGCGACCGCTCAATCGCTTCAAGACCGCTTACTGAACACCTCATTGTGTTCGCCGCGGTGATCACCAACGATCTCGCCCTGGAAAGGCTTTGACGCCGGAAAGTCGGAAGTTAACAGAGTTCGAAAGTCGAGTCTATGTTGATGGCCGTCTCCTTAGGAATCCAGGGAAAATCCGTGATCATCGGAGAACCTCAGCGGCACTTTCTGCCGTGGCCAGGACTCTTTTCCCCACGCGACCCCAATATCCTGTGGCTCGGTGTTGCCTGCTTCCGGCAATCCTTCTCGAAGCGAGCAATCTCTGCGCCATCATTTCTGCGTTGGATTTAGTGGTTTCAATGTCATCGCGGTCAAGCCAATCGCGGATACGGCAACGTTTCTGGTTCGGAAAATGTCGTCTCGTGCGCACTGAATATCCGTTTGGTGTGACGTTGATTCTGAAGTTGATGACAGCTCAAGTGACTCTTGTTCTTACCACTGCTCCGGAAAACATCAATTCCGGGCCCGCTCCCCACCAGTTGTCTCAAGCAAACGGCCAATCACATCATCCCACCATATCAGGATCTCACGAGAAACGGTCTATGATCCCGCCAATGGTGTCGATGGAGAAGTTCGTGATCTGTGGGGTCTCAACGGACTTATAGTCGCAGCACAAGCCGATCCCGCGTTGCGTCCTTCGCGCACGGTTGATGCGGTCGGCCTTGTGGTCATGTCGGGTGGGAACGATATGCAATTTCATATCGCCGGGCCCAGACGCCGATGTTACGATTTACACACCGCATGAAAACAGGGAAATCGTGTTCGAAATGCCGCGCGTGATGGTCAAATCCGGCGAGGTGCTTGTCGAACAGGGGGAGATCCGCAAAACTCTCATCGAGAACTGTGCACGTCAGTCCCGACTACGAGATTGAAGTCGAACCAGAAATTAAAGAATGGTTCGAAAAATACGAATCGATTCAGCGAAGAAGCGACTCTGTGGATTTGAGCTGTCTCAGTGAATCGTGTGTGATCCCGACGAAGTGATTTGGCAAAGTTCCTGATGCCATATTTCTGCATGGGGTCCAGTTCAGGCAATGTCATATGTGTTTCGCAGGGTGGAACCAGTTCAGCGTTGGCCCACCGCAACTGTCAACGAAGAGACTGTCAATAAAGAGTGTGATTAATGTCTGAGGTTTCAACAACATCTTTGCAACTGCATGGCGTCGAAATCATCGATACGTTTGCAGAAGCCTTTCCCATCAAGGCTGCGCGGTTGATCATTACCGCCGACAGTCTCAAGTGGGCCGTCACCGGCGCGACTGTGTTGTGTGGCAACGCAACCAGTGTGATCGCTTGTGATGTGGAGGCGGCTATTGAGCGAACGCTCACGGCTGAGGAAACTCCGGATATGCGTCCGGGTGTTTCTGTACTGGTCTTTGGCTTCGGCACCGAAGCCCTTGGGAAAGCACTACAGGGACGCGTTGGTCAGTGTATCCTGACTTGCCCAACGACAGCCTGTTACAACGGCATTCTGGATTGTCCCAGGGAAAAACAGATCCGCATCGGAGGCGGTATTCGCTATTTCGGAGACGGTTTTCAGGTTGCCAAGAAGTTTGATCATCGACGCTTCTGGCGTATTCCGACGATGGATGGAGAGTTCGTCTGCGAAGACTATTTCGGAACCGTAACCGGAGTCGCCGGAGGCAACTTACTAATCTGCGGCACTGATTCATCGTCAGCGTTGCTGGCGACTGAAGCGGCCGTCGAAGCGATTGGAAGAGGCACTGACGTCGCGTTGCCGTTTCCTGGCGGGATAGTTCGTTCGGGCAGCAAAGTGGGTTCTCGTTATCCCAAACTGAAGGCCAGCACAAACGACGCCTATTGCCCGACATTACGAGGTGTAACCAGGACTGAACTGCCCAAAGATTGTCAGGCGGTTTATGAAATCGTTATCGATGGTCTCTCGTTTGAAGCCGTGCAGTCCGCAATGAAACGTGGGCTCCATGCGGCGGCAGCGTCGAAGAATGTTCTTCGTATCACCGCTGGCAACTACGGCGGAAAACTTGGTAAGCATCATTTCCATTTGAAGGATCTGCTCTAGCCGGCTGAAGTGTTCAACGCAGAACCGAATCGCCGCCGGAATGGTGATCCGTGTGTTGGGGACATACTCCGTTTTGAGCTCCGCAATCCGGAGCCCGATTTCCACTCCGGCCATCAGACGCCGGAAAGACCCACAGCGTGACCAGAGACGTGTAGTTCCTGTCCTTCCAGCACGTATCAACCTTTTCAAACGCGTGAGTGATCGTTTCGACCGTCGAAACGTTGGTGAAAGGCAGCTTGCCATCCTGAAGAAATTGCCGTCTAAGGAACCTGAACTGCCGCGATGTTCGACCGTGACTGAAGCTTTCCATCCCTGGCCTCCTTGCCGTTTATGGTGCCGTTGCAGGCAACATTATACTCAGGAGTGGGGTGTCGCCGTATGTTGTTGTGATTCAACAACCTGCGTGATAATTAAGTTCTGTTCGTCGATGTGACCGGCGCGTCGAACGCCTTGGTGCGAACTCGCGTGGGTCGGTCTCACATCGGTCTCACCGACGCGGGTTAGTGACATACTTCACCTGATTTACTTGTCGGACCGGCTGTCTCCTCGAATTCATAGACCGTACGGCTTTCATTATATCAGGAAAAGCGTGGCACGAATGCCCGATCACAACTCCCGGGTCTGCTGAGAAACGATCCGAATACCATTTGTGGATAAAGGAATTGACCGGTTCATACAAACGGTGTTGACTTGATGGAGATCGGCGTACAAATCGGACCCGCTTCGGGAGAAAGATCGACGCGTAAAACGCACCCATTGCATCGGACCGCAGAATCTGCCTGCTTTGCGGGCAGCTGCAAGGTCAAGGATGGTGACGAGGCGGAGAAATCGTTGTCGCCGAACAGTGCTGTGAAGACACAGACTTCATCCTCGGCTCAACTCCAGCCCCGTCAACGTCCCCGTACTTGTACCGAACTTGTCGGCTTCGATGCCGAGTCCCTGGAGCATATTGACAAACAAATTGCACAATGGCGGAGGGCTGTTGGCATCGAAGGCCAGGTGCTGGCCGTGTTGGAAGCCACCCCCAGCAACCAGAACAGGGAGATTCTTCGTCGAGTGACTGCTGCCGTCGCCCAGGTTGCTGCCAAGGAAGACCGTCGTGCGATCGAGCAGACTGCTACTGCCTTCCTGCGATTGCCTGAGCTTGGCGAGCAGGTCGCGCACGGTCTTCATCGTTTCCAGTTCGACGATTTTAAGTTGCTCGAGTTTGCTCGGATCCTTGCCGTGGTGGGAGAGGTCGTGATGACCGAGCGACACACCTTTGATCGGTGGAGCAAAGCTGGAACCGGCAAGCATAATTGTGATCAGCCTGGTCGAGTCGGTTTGGATCGCCAGGTGGCTAAGATCGAAGAGCAGTCGCGTGCGGCCGATGAGGTCGGCGGCGTTGGGAATGTCTTTGGGGGGCTCGACAGTCACCTTAGGCTTCGGTTTCTTCGCCCAACTTTCATCAATGACCATGCGCTGCTCAAGTGCGCGAACGCTGGAAAGGTATTCATCCAGTTTGTCGCGGTCTTCGCTGCCGAGGTCCGAACGCAACGAATTGGCTTGATCACTGACGTCATCCAGAATGCTGCGCCCGTCTTCGAGACGACGAATCTGCTCCTGCACATCTTCCGCCTTGCCTTCAAGGAACAAGCGGGCGAAGACTCTGGACGGTGAATTGTCGGCGGCGATCAATGCGCCGCTGCGAGTCCACGACAGGCCGCCGGAACCTTCACCGGATAAGGCAAGGCTGGAGAAACGCGTCCGGGTGCCGATGTGATCTGCGGCAAATTGGTCGAGCGAGATCGTATTGCGGAAGCCCGGTCGCCCTGCACCCGGCGCTCCTGTAAGAAAGCTGGCCGAGGCTTGATGCGCAAAGCTCGACCCCATGCCTGCATGTGCTAACCCTGAGATGACGGTAAACTCATCGCGGTAATCCTTCAGAATGTCCAGGTAAGGAGAGAGTTCGTAATCCTTACCCGACTGCGTTGGGAAGAAATTGTCGGGATGCAATCCGAGTGGTGCACAGATGCAGATCATCCGACGTGGCGGTTGCCTGTCGCTGGAAGCTCCGGAAGCCCCCGTCGTGTCATCAGCGAAGGCATTGAGCCACGGGAGTGCAAGCGAGATTCCCGTGGCGCGAATGAAGGTACGGCGGCGGATGTTCATGGTTGAGCTCGGTTTCACTAAAGACTACTTGCTTTGAAACAGGGGACTCTGCACGATCTCGTGGATTAACGCTTTGAATCCATAATTCTTTTCCCGGAGACGATTAACGATGGTTTCGATCTGCGGCTTGTCGGCATGAGTCGGTGCTGCCCCGGTACTGTAAGCGAGCAGCTTTTCAGTCAGGTTGCGGGCAAGTTGGTCTTTGTCTTCGAGCATGAGTTGCTTGTACTCGTCGATATCACGAAAACGTCGTCCATCAGGCAGAAGATCGCCGGGATCCACGGCGGGACCATTCCAGTATCGCACTCGACGGCCGTTGACTTCTCTCGGCTCTCCGGTGGCACGGTAATGATCACGCCAGCCACCAATAACGTCAAAGCTTTCGAGCGCGAAGCCGGGTGGATCGATCTTGCAATGACAACTTGCGCAGCTTTCGACATCGCGATGCCTGGCGAGTTGCTCACGAATTGTTGTGGCACCGCGAATGTCGGGCTCAATGGCTTCCACATCCAACGGCGGCTTGGGTGGCGGTGTGCCGAGGATGCGTTCCAGTACCCAGGAACCGCGAATGATGGGCGAGGTTGTGGTGCCGTTCGCGGTGACTTTCAACACGCTGCCCATTGTGAGCAGTCCACCGCGGTGACTGTCGCTCGGCAACGTCACCTTGCGCATTTCCATTCCGTCGATCCCGGGAATGCCATAGTGTTTCGCCAGGCGCGCGTTCAGGAAAGTAAAATCCGAACTTACGAAGTGAGTCAGCGGCAGGTCGTTCCTGAGCACTTCGTCAAAGAACATTGAAGTCTCTTTGAGCATCGATGTCTTCAGGATGTCATCATACTCGGGGTAGAGTGTACCATCGGGTAACGTCGCGTCGATGGCGCGGAGGCTGAGCCATTGACCGGTGAAGTTCGTGTTAAATGCCCGGGCCTTTGGATCACGGAGCAATCGCTCGACCTGTTCACTAAGCACATCTTGCTCATGAAGTTTGTTCTTTGCGGCGAGTTGAAAAAGCTCCTCATCGGGCATTGAACTCCACAGGAAATACGACAGCCGACTGGCCAGCGCAAAGTCATTGAGCCTGGGCGTTTGTTCGCGAAGAAAAAGAAAATCGGGCGAAACCAAAATGCCCTTGAGACCGACTCGCATCGCCTGCTCAAAGCTATAGTTTTGGTCCAGCTTTGACTTCACACGCGCAAGGAACGGCTTAATATCCTCGTCGCTGACCTGACGACGAAATGCACGACGCGCGAATTCGCGAAGAATTCGTTCCGCGTCCACCATCGGCTGCTGCGAGACGACTTCGAACCGCTCCGGCGAAATGCGAGTCTGCTTCAGATCGCCAAAGATCGCTTTGTGACCTGGCGGTGGCCAGGACTCAAGAAGGGGACCTTCCACATCGACCCATTGAATCACAAGGCCAGGACCGGTGTACTTGTCGGCACCGATTTTTTCAACAGCAGGCGGCAGCGCAGGCAGACCTTCGGCAAGGATGCGGATTCGGTTCTCCGGTTCGAGTTGCTCGGTGAATTCGACCACGGTCGGTGTATCGGCGGGTACCGCGAAGTAGTCGATGAGTCGCTCTTCGGTCACTTCTTTGAGTGTGCCCGCGGTGACGCGAAATGTGATTGGTTTGCCTTCGCTTTGGAAACCATAGCCGGAGATGCGAAAGCGATATCTGCCGCGCACGTGGCTGCGGAAGTTCCACATGGTCACGCGGATGTTCGCAGACTCCCAGGTCGCGAAGATGGCGACGCCATCATCAGTATGTCGGTAAACACTTCCCGTGGCTTTGACGGTTTTCTCTTCTCGGATGTCGAAACGCTTCTTCTGGATCCACGGCTCTGGCTCGTTCGCAATGGCCTCGTCGAGTACTCGATCCGCGGCATCGAGATAGTTGCGCATCAAAAACGAAGATGTGTGCAAGAGCTCAGCGTTGTTATCGAAACCGTTGGTCGAAGTATCCAGCGGCAGCAAGTCCGTCAAATCCACCTCGACACCAAGCAAGTCTCGCACCGTGTTCGCATACTCTGCTCGATTCAGCCGCCGCATCACCACGCGACCCTCTGTTTCCCTGCGGGCGATTTCTGCTTTTCCGGCTTGTGTGCTGATCCAGTCCATGACGCTTTGCACGTCCTTCACTGGCGGACGCGGCTCATCCCTGGGCGGCATGGTGCCTTCTTTGAGCTGCTCCAAAACCGTCAGCCACCTCTCGCGGTTCTGTTTGTCATTGAAATCATCCGTCAGACTCGTGAGAGTGAAGTCACCTTCTGCTTTCGCCCCCGAGTGACACTTTTCGCAGTGCTGGGTGAACAACTGCCTGGCTGAAACCTCTTCCTGAGCAGCCGTGATGTTCGATGAGACACATGCCAGGATTGCGCAGACAATTCGCATGCACATCGATCGCGCAGCGACCCGTGTCCAGAGTGCCGAGTAAGATGCTGAAGCTGGCATTGTGAGCGATTCCGTGATGACATCGGAAAGGGAACTAAATCGCGAAGTAGACATCATGGACTGGAATGATGGGCAATTCCGGGTCGGCGGTTTTGTTAACGGCCACTATTGGCGTTTGTCTGCGTTCTGCTTGAGCTCCTGAAGTTCGGCTCTCAAACGCTCGTTCTCTTTTTTCAGCTTCGCGACAAGATCGGGATCACCGGCTTCATGGTGTTTAGAGTCTGCGTGCATCTCGGCTGACAAACGTAGTTTGGCGGCATGCACATCACGCTCGATGTCTTCAGCCTTCGTCATGAGTTTGTGAGCGAGATCATGCTCCTCGGCTAACTTGAGGTGTTCCGCTGCAACTCGCAGGTGATGCAAACGTTGACCTGCCCTTTCTAGCTTTTCGATTTGAGCTCGGAATTCTGGCCGATGTTCGCCTTTCTCAGCATGTTGGGAATGAATTTTATGAAGTTCTCGTTCGATGTCGGCGATTTCTCCACGAACTTTCAACAGGTCCGACTCAGCCGCTTGTTCCTCACGCATCGTTCGCTCTTTGTTCAGCAAATCCTGCAGCCGGTCCTTGAGATTCGTTGTTTCTTTGTCGATGCCAAAGCCAACTTCCTTTTCTGGCCTCCCGTTGGATTTCGCTTCGAGTCGTTCAGCCATTTCCAGCAGTTTTGAGGATTCCTTTTCGATCTCGTGGGCTTCATCCTTGTTGCCTTGTTCGGCCAGCAGTGCAGCTTTGGTTTGCATCGCTTTCGCCCGTTCCCTTAACTCGTCGATGTCAGATGCGAAGAGTGCTCCGCCGCTGCTGCCAAGCAAGAGTCCAAGAATCGCTTTCGAAAATGCTGTGAACTTCATTTGTTTGTCTTTCTGTTCAATTTTTGGAGGATGGAAGGAACAAAACCGTGGGCGCAGCGTTGAGCGGAAATCAACGGTCTGAAGTCGTATTGGGATTCGGCCGAATTCCATTCGCACGGGATTTCCGGCGAAATTCACGAGGACAGATATCGCACGCCAGTACTGAGAGACACTGTAACGTCTCAAACAACGTTTGTGAAAAAGTCTGATGTAAAAAGTCTGCTGCACTTCGGGCGTCCAGAGTCTTCCCATTCGGTGCACTTTGGCTCGGCGGGCTCCAGCACGAAGGTCAGGAAAAGGATTTTGAGTTCATGGCTTGATGATTCCAGATTCAGGGATTGCGTTGAATATCCTCGGGCCGGGCACTGTTCGGCAACCGCTGTTTGTCTTTGAAGAACGCCCAGACTCGCTCTGCGCCGGAAAATGACGCGATCGGCGCATTTCCTTCTCGGCGAGCTCGGGAGCCGGGCCAGCCGTGCCCTCCTTCTGAGTCTTCCAAGAAGATCGTCGTCGCTCCGTTGGGTGTGGCCTCATACGTGGCTGTAGTGACCGTCCCCGTCGTTTCGATCGCAGGATGCGGATCGGATTTATTCACGTCTACCCAGAACGCAACCACGTCCTTCAGGGGCTTGTATGGCGCATCCTGAGCGCGGCGCACGATCGGATTTCGGCTCATGCCGCCCTCGATCGGCACTTCTTCGTCCTTCGCCCCGTTGATAATGAGGACCGGCAACGGAACTGTCGGCCTCGTGTCGAACGTGAACATGGAGGCCACGACGGGAGCGATCGCTGCAAGGCGCTCGGGGCGTGTCACGGCGTAGACGAACGTCATCATCCCGCCATTGGATCCACCAGTCATGGAGATTCGCGTCGGATCGGCACCATGGTCGTTCACGAGCGTGTCGATCAGCGTATCGAAGTAGGCGATGTCATCGGCGTCTTGTACCATCCGACGCATGAGAAATCCTGTGTTCCAGGCATGGCGATCATTACCGAAGTCTGTTCCTTCAGCGTAGACCACCATGAAGCCGCTTTCCCTCGCGACGGCGTCAAAGCCCGAGTTGGCCCGCATGACTTCGGCGCTGCCCATTCCGCCGTGGAGTACGATCACCGCAGGTCGTTTGGCCGGATCTGAGGAGGAGTTGACGACGACGGCCCGACGATCCTGCTCCCTGATCTTCAATGAAACGATAACGTCAGGTTTTGCGGCCGTGGGCTTGATGCTAGCTTCGTCACCAAACGCCTCGCGATAGAACGTCCAATTGGAGTCACCCAGGGCTTCGAGCGTCTTCATGGGGTTATGGTCCACTCCCGGCAGCACTGTCCATGTGTGTGGGATCCTGAGGCTTTCAAGATGCTCATGAAAGTCACGGTTCGGGCCGAAGGTTTCGTCCTGATCGCCGCACACCTGCCGAACGAGCGAGTCCCTGATAATAGCGTCCGCATTTTGCTCGGCGAGTCGCCGTGGACTGACGCTCTTGAAATACTCCTGATCGCCTCCGTAAACCTGCTGCAAAACTTCTGCGGCTCGTTTCCTGCCAGCTCGCGGGGCCTGGATGAGTTCAGCTTGCAGCGGACCGCCGCCCATGATTGACACCGCACGGAACAGATCGGTGTATTTGAATCCCAATCTTGCGGCACCGTAACCGCCCATGCTGTATCCATCGAGCAATCTGCCTTCACGTGTCGCAATGGTGCTATACGTTGCATCGATATGGGGCACGAGTTCTTTGACGATGATGGTTTCCATCGGCACCGATCCGTCCTTCCAATCGACGTACATGCCTTCGACAAGTCCATTAACGAAAACCACAAAACACGGCAGAGTTTTGCCTGCTTCGATGGCGGCGTCAAAGTGAGCGGCGACTTTTGCTAACCCAGCAACTCCACCACCAGATCCATGCAGCCAATAGACGACGGGGAATCGCCGTTGTGGTTCGCGATCGTAGGCTGCTGGCGTGTAGAGATGGTAACTGACTTTGCCTTTGGCGGCAGCGCTGTCGAACGTATGAAATGTGATATGCGGAGCTTTCACTTCAGGCGTGACCCAGTCTAGTCCCGAATGCGATTCAACTTGCGGTGCTGTTGGCTGCGCCACGGTGGGCGTAAGCAGGAGCAGGAGAAAAAACAAGGCTACTGCTCGAGTTGCGTATTTCATTGCCTGGTTTCCTGCTTCGTTGCGTTGATCGTCGGACGCGGATGTTTCTGGAAAAATTCCCACATCAGGTCGTTTGCGGAAATATCCATGGTCGACTCGCCGAGACTCGACACGATCGGCTTCTGCCCTGGCCACGTGTGTCCACCACCTTCGATTTCGATAAGGACCACCTCGCTGTCTTCGCGGCCGCCGCTCCATGTCTTGCGGTTGACCTTCATGCCGTCGTCGGCCTTGTCCGGCAAGGGGGTGATTTCGGGGTCGTTCATGCAGCCATTTGCCTGCACCCATCTTTGAATCGTGTGATCCACCGATCGGAATTTCGTGATTCCATTTCGGCCGAGGAATCCCTTTCCGAAGCCACCCTTGAATGGGGCGAACTCGTCCTTTGTGCCATGAAAGTGCATCACCGGCACCGGCCGTTTGTTGCGGGGAGCCTCCATCATCAGCGGGCCGCCGACTGGGGCGATGGCGGCGATGCGATCAGAAAGTTCCGAAGCGACGTAATGCGACATGATGGCACCATTCGAGAGCCCGGTCGCGAAGACACGATCTGCATCGACATTGGTCACCCTCGCGAGATCATCCAGCAATTCGCGAGTGAAGCCCACATCGTCAATGTTGTTTTGCATCGCGTAGCCGCAACATTCGCCACCGTTGAATGTGAGCAAAGTGTTGGCCAGCTTGCCGGTGCCATACGGATAAACAACAATGAAACCCGCTTCGTCCGCCTTGGCGTTCATTCCGGTCAGTCGGATCATGCTCTCGGGATTCCCTCCGCCGCCATGATAGACCACAACTACAGGCGCAGCCTTGCTCGCGTTGTATTTCTTCGGAATGTAGATGCGATACCGTCGTTCCAGATCACCGACAAGCAACGTCCGCGTGTGATCTCCAGCGCTGAGCTTGCCATCGCCGTTCTTGTCGCCGCGATAAGAGTTCTCAATTAGCTTTTCTTTTTGCTGTGCTTGCACGAACAGCCCAAGGGTCAAACAGGCGCAAGCCACCATCGGAACGAACAGCGATACGATCATTATTCTCGTCATGGATTCACTCCCTTAACCATCCTTGTCCGCGTCCACGGCATAAAACCATCGCGGCTTGCCAGCCTCTTCTCGCGATACTTTCCCGTTCGCGTCTTTATCGAGCTGTCGAAAGAGGTCGCCGACAGACTGGAAGGTCAGCGTCGTCTGAGCCGTCAGACTAGAGGCGGTTAAAACGGATACGACGATCAGTAATGCGATTGAGATAACAGACATTTTCATCATTTCGTCCTCCAAAGTGCCTTGAGCTCGTTCTCCGTGACGAAGCCATCCTTGTCTTCATCCAGCAGGTCAAAGAGTGCGGCGGGCAGTTCGTCGCGGCTCAGCTTGCCGTCATTGTTTTTGTCGCGTTGTTTGAGAGGGCTGCTTGTGCCACCTGTGCCGCCGAGTGTGCTGTTCATGGAGGGTGCTTTGGCAACGATGCCGAGGGCTTCGCTAGCGAGGGCGAGGAAAGCGGGGTAAGTCGGGGCTTTATAGTGCTCGGTCTGGACCATGAAGAGTGTGAACGAGGTGTTCTTGCGGTCGATGACGAATTGTGTGCCGTCCGCGCCACCCCAGCCGTAGCTGCCCGCACCGTTCACGATGCCACCGAGGCCGTACTTCATCGTCGGATGCTTCAGGTGGTTCTCGAAGATCAGGTCGACCGTCTCGGGCTTGAGCACGCGCACGCCGTCGAGTTCTCCGCGATTCAGGATCATGCGGCAGAGGCGTTCGTAATCGCCGATCGTTCCGAACAACCCGTGCCCGCCCAGGAACAATGTCGGTTTGGTGAAGACGCGGCTAAGGCTAAGATCGTTACCCGGCAAGAGCACGCCCGGTTTCGGTTGACCATAAATCCGACAGAGCCGATTGACCTTCGACTTCGGCACATAAAAGTCGGTGTCCGGCATCTTGAGCGGCTTGAACAGCCGCTCCTGAAGAATGACGTCGAGCGGCTGGCCGGTGATCGCTTCGAGATACCGCCCGAGGATGTCCAGCCCCAATCCATAGTTGTAGTTCGTGCCCGGCTGAAACATGAGCGGCTCTCTGGCGACAGCTTCTGAGAACTCTTTCAACGTCGTGCCCGGCTTGGTTATCGCCTGATATGCCATCGCGGCGGCTTGCTGACCGCCGCCGTAGCCGAGTCCACTGGAGTGGCTCATCAGCATGCGCGGCGTGATGGCGAACTTCGCCGGGACGACGTTATCGCCATCTTTCACCGTGGGGCTGGCCCACTCCGGACAATGCTTCGAGATCGGATCATCCAGCCCGAATTTTCCCTCGTCGTAGAGTGTCAGCGCCGCCAGCGCGATGACCGGTTTGGTCATGCTCATCAACCGGAAGATCGCGTCATCGGTCATCGGGCGGTTCTGCTCGATGTCCGCCATCCCGAACGTCTCGAAGTAGCCGCGATGGCCGTTCTTGTGAATGATGGCTGAGATGCCCGCGACATTTTTCGCCGCGACATGCTGCTGCATTTGGATGTCGATCTGAGCCAACAACTCCGGCTTCATGCTGGCCATCGTCGCTTCCGAGCCGTGGGGGCGTGGTTTGAATTTCTCGGCAGGAGGCAACGGCGCACCTTCCGAGACACCCAGGCCCTTCCACTGTGCAGCCTTGCCAGCAGATTGAGCGAACGCGTGAGTCGCAAGCGTCAAAATCAGAAGAAGTGGAAACAGGGTCTTCATTGTCAGTTCGGCGTCGCCTCTCCATGTGGGTAACGGTAGTCGGCCTTGTCGTCGGTCGAGACTTGCTTAGCCGAGCCGTCAGCCAACGTGTAGAGGAACAGCTTACCGCCGGCGTGATAGACGATAGCGGTGCCGCCTTTCGTCCAGCGTGGGTAGTCGAACCAGACCTTTTTTCCCTCGGCGTTGGCGAAGGGTTGGGCGTTGGAGATGGTGCGTGTCTTCACATCGAAGTCCGCAACGTAGAGCGTGCGGCCGGGAACCTCGTTCTTGAAGCCGGGGTGGTAGTCAAAGCAGATTTTTGTCTCATCTGGCGACACGCTGATGCGGTCGAGCAGGCCCGTCTTCGCCAAATCACAATCGATGCGTTCGAACTTGGCCTCGCCTCCGGGATTGGGCGTCATCAGGAAGTAGCCGTAACCGAGTTTTCCGGGAGCACCGGAGACGAAGAGCCTGCCATCACGCACCGCGGAGTGGACCCACGCATGCTGCTCGGGGCTGGTGAGCGCGATTTCCTCGCCCGGTTTGCCGCCGATTCTCCCGGCCAAGATGTGGAAGCCGCCTTTCTCGCCGTTCTTGCGGTTCCAGACCGGGGTGTTCTTGCCGTCGCGCGTCCAGGTGGGATTGAAGTCGGTAAAAGTGCCGTCGGAGAGCTGATGAAAGCCCGTGCCATCCGCGTTGATGATGCACATCGCGGTGATCCACTTGGTGACTTCCGGGTCGTCCTTGAGACGGCGGAAGAAGACGAGATGATCGCCAGTCTGCGACCACGACGGCTTGAAGTCCCAATGCCCGGTGGTGATCGGCTTTCCTTCCGGCTGGCCCAGCACATTCACGTGGATCTCACCGTTCTTGTAGTACGACGAACGGTGGCTTTCCTCTGCCAACGCTGACTTCATGCCGAGAGTGGTCAGCAACGCTGACAGGCAAATCAAGTTCAAGAACAGACGCGGCAACATGGCAGGTTCTTTTCGTAGCAGTTCTGTGCCGAAATACGGCAGCATCAGGCTAATGTCGCGAGCCGCCAAAACGTGAAAGCGAATGGAGCGCCCAGTGAGGACCGGAGTGCTGAAGTGGTGCGGTTTTGTGCTCATGGCTTTGCATCATAAATTGGTTGGGGTACCGCAATTGAACCGCTCACTGTCGCCGAATTCGGGGCATATC
This sequence comes from Planctomycetales bacterium, assembly GCA_026400835.1. Classification (GTDB taxonomy): domain Bacteria; phylum Planctomycetota; class Planctomycetia; order Planctomycetales; family Planctomycetaceae; genus SXXK01. The sequence continues at coordinate 109,469 of JAPLOA010000054.1, forward strand.
CCGCTTGGGTGGTCTCGCCAAAGTTGACCGTGATCGCGACCTCGCCATCTGCATGCTGGAACGTAGTCCGTTGCACGAGCCTGTCTTCACTCAGGCAGGCGAAGCGCTTCAATGGCGCGGTTGCCAGCTCACGGTGGAGCGGTCCCCAAAAGGCCAAATGTCTTAGAACGCGCTCGCGCCGTCTCGGCCACGTTTCCCGGTTGAGGTGGTACATAGGCGGCACCATGTAGAGGATTTCGAGCAACTCCCGAGTTTTCTCGACATCCGTGAGCTTCAAAGAGTCAAAGCTCCAGTGATGTGTGGCAATGAGTTCGTCGCCCACTGCAGCCTGATAGAGCGGAATGCGAACCGTGGGATCGAAATACGGCGTTTTTAGCGAGGGCGGAATGGTGACTGGCGTGAAGGATTGATCTGGTCTGTCCGGTGGGTAGAAGCGGCCAAGAAAATGAGGGCTTTTCGTGTCTTTGAAGGAAGGTGACAGATGACCGATATACGGCGTGTGAACTCCGTGACCAAAGTGAATCACGTCGGCGAACAGGACCGATCCACCCTCGCTGCCGACAACCATCTTGTGTTCGGTCTTCAGCCACGCCAGACGCTGCCTTCGCAGTCGTGTGTCCTCGCTTTTTGCAGCTGAATGTTCGGGGCTGAAATCGTCGAAGCACTCAGCGGTGGCGTCGCAATCGATGAACCAGGCTGAGTAAGGTACTTGCTGGACAATGCCGCCAACACGATTCTGCACATAGGGCCAGGCGGCTTTTGGTGAAAAGTGAAATCCCCGGCCCTTGAACCCCCCGTATCCCGATCCATCGGCATTGATGACGCGGCCTTGTTGATAAGCCGTGGCGTCGAACTGGGCTGTCTCCCAGGTGTTATCGGGACCGGCAGTTGGCGAGTGGACGGAATGGTAGGAGTCGTAAGGCCCAATCAGGAAACCAAGCTTCTCGGCGTGGGTCACAACATCTGGCCGGAATGACCGACCATACAAATCACTTAACAGCAGGAGCGCGCGGTCAATTCCCGCGTCGTGAAGCGAATCCAGCAGAGGCATGGAAAGTCCATCACCCCAGGACTCGGGCGGATTGACATAACTTCCGAACGCAGTCGCCAGCGCCTGCTGATTGCGCCGAATTACGTCCGCTGCCGGGACATCTGGCGGAAGATTCAGGAGATCATTTCCCGACAGCACCACATCGATGGCCCCAGCAAGGCTGCCAGTCAGGTAGTCCATCGGCCACTCAGCAGCGGCCAGTTCCTGCAGATCACGGCGCTGGTCCTCTGGAAGGAGTGCTGCCAATTTGCCACCGAAGCTCTCGGGGGCGGCATCCCGGAGCGATTTGGCGAACAGCACCCATTTGTTCCTTGGAATATCGTGCTTGCTGAACAGGGCCGGTCCCCAAAGATAAAAATGGGGCGCACCCGGCAGGCGTTTTGCTTTCTCCAGGTCTTCCATTTTCTTTTTGAGCGAACGTGGAACTGGAATGGCACCAGTATCGGTGGCGCTGAGGCGCCATTCGCGAAAGGCCAGGGCGGTTTCCAGGGGATCATTGCCGCGACGCATCGCAACGATGTTGCACGGCGTCGCCAGGTGCCGGCCCTTGGGAAAGGAGTATCGGATGCCGATTCGGTCCTGCACAATCAATTCCGCGTAGTGCGGCCAGGGGACGATGACAACGATCGTTTCGTTGTCGAATCTTAGTCCCAGAACCGGCAGTTCCAGAAGAGACCACGGAGAGCCTTCTCGGAGCCAGCGCATCAGGTCCGGCCGGGAAGCATCCACAACAACTCCAGCGGAAATCGGCAGGACATATTCCCCGGCTCCCGCCGGCAGCCACCAGGTAAACTCGCCTGACTCGTCAACCTCGGAATTAAACGCAACCGGTTTGTCTGTGATCTCTTCACGGCGAAGCTCTTGCTGTCCGGGTTGGGCGAAGACAGCAACGGGCATGCTCAACGCTATGATCGTGATGCAGATCGTGGTTCTCAGCTGATCGTTGAAAGTCATGGCACGCCTAATCCTTCCTGAACGATGCTTTACTACGAATTGACTGGTAGTAGGCTCGGATTTCTTCGAGCGTTGCGAAGCCGTCTTTATCTGCGTCCACTGCGTTGAAGATTCCGGGCTGTGGATACTCTTCGCGTGACAACTTGCCGTCGGCGTTTCGGTCGGCGTTCCTGAGAGCATCCTGGATTCGACTTCCCGCTTTCCCTTTCGCAGGGTATGCCTGTGTTCGTCCGTCCTGACGTGTCCATTGAGCGGGCTTTGTGATCTTCTCCCATTCGGCGAACGCGGTTTGAAGCTCTTTTAGCTTTTCAGGCTGTGTGGCGGCGAGGTCTTTGCTCTCGCTGATGTCCTCCTTCAGATTGAATATCATGGGAGGCTCGATTCGTGTATTGACCAGTTTCCAGTCACCGACTCGGGCCGCGTGCTGTTGACCAGCGCGCCAGAAGAGTTGGTCGTGGGGGCGACCGGTTTGCTGGCCGGTGAGATACGGAATGAGGTTCACGCCATCCAGCTGCCCCCAAGAGGGTTCTCCAGCCTGTCGTTCCTGATCTTCCGAGACAGGCTGAATGCCTGGCCCACTTTCAATCCCTGCGGCCGCAAGCGCCGTGGCATGGCAATCAAATCCCATAACCATTTCGCGATAGGTTTGGCCAGCGGGAATGTGTCCGTTCCATTGCATCGCAAACGGCACGCGAATACCACCTTCAAACATCTGTCCCTTGAATCCCCGCAACGGTGTGTTCAGCGACGAGTTATCGCTTGTGGGGCCTCCGTTGTCGCTGTAGAAGATAAAAAGAGTGTTGTCTTCTTCGCCCATCTCGCGAACCTTTGCCATCACTCGACCGATGGCGGTATCGAGCCCCGTCAACATCCCAGCGAAGATCTTTCGTTTACCAGTGAGCTCCGGAAAACGATCCTGATAGGCATTTTCATCCATCGGCGAATGGACAGCGTTGAATGCGAAGTAGAGAAAGAAAGGTTTGTCTTTGCTGCGTTCGACAAACCCGATCGCTTCGTCAGCGAATTCATCGGTGAGATACTTCGTGGTCTTGACCGGCTGGCCATTGCGAACGATTGGGTCGTTGTCCTGCCGACCCGCGAGGTACGTGTGCGCGCCGCTCAAAAAGCCATAGTGGTAGTCGAACCCTCGTTCCTGTGGTCGCAGTCCCTCCTTAAAACCGATATGCCACTTGCCAATCATGCCAGTCGCATAGCCAGCTTCCTTCAATTTTTCGGCCAGTGTCGGAACTTCACGCGGCTGACCAAAATTGGGATCGGCGAATCGCTCGGGCCCGGAGTTATGTTCAAACCCAAAGCGATGTTGGTACATGCCGCTCATCAGACCGGCTCGCGATGGCGAGCAGACGCAATGGGTCGCGTAGCCATCTGTAAAACGCACACCGTTCTTTGCAATGGTATCGATATTCGGCGTTGGAATATCCTTGCAGCCGTTCACACCGATATCAGCGTAACCGAGGTCGTCAGCCAGAAAGATGACGATGTTGGGTCGCTTTGGCGCATCGGCAATCGCACAATGGCTTTCGCTCCCGAATAGCGCGGCAAAAGATATCAGCAGGATCGTCCTGTTTGTCCGCATTTCCTTTGTCTCCCCGGCTTTTCAATGCTCTTTGTTGCGACTCTGTTCCATAAAGAACTTCATGATCTGCTCGGTCGCCGGATCGCCATCGATTCCGATGTTGTAAGCGAGCGTTTGATGGGTGCGGTCCTTCGCTTCATAGACCTCAGCCTTTTAGCGGTGCTCCTTCAACTTCGCTAACACGCCACAATCCATCCGCGTCCGCAGTGGATTGACCGTAAACCTTCGCGGAAAGCGTGATCATTCCGACGAGGATCATTCCAATCCTCATGCCTTCGTACCGTTTTTGTCGCAATGCAGACAAGTGAAACATCATTCCTGAATTCCCACGACACGGGTGAGTTAACGGTTTAGCATCTTCTGCAGGGCTTCGAATTCTTTCGGGGCGAGTTTATCATCGCTATTGCTGTCGAGTCGATCGAACACTGATCCGGCCGCGTTGGGGTTATTCGGCATTTGCTCGCGTACTTCTTCGCGAGTGATCGAGCCGTCTTCGTTGACATCGAGTTGCTTGAAGAGAGCCAGGCCGGCGCCAGGGCCGCCCGCAGCTGCAGCGCCAGCCGTTCGCCCCCTGCCTCGTGGGAACAGTGAAGATCCTTCGCCGGGCTTCTCGCCAGGAACGATGTACTCAACATAGCCGAGATGCATTTCGTCCTGAGTCTGCGGTCCCCACCGGACGGTTTTCGTTGGATCCGGGTTGGCCGGGTTGTTGGCGCTGTTGTCGTACCAGGCAGTGAAACGCAGCGTATCCCCTGCTTTCAGGCTCACCGGCTCGGCATACTTGTAGAGCAACTGCCAGTTGAAATCATATCGGGGCACATCGAGCATGGTCTCGGTGCCTGACGCTGAAACCAAATCGTATCGAGCGGCTTTGGCTCGCAGGTGCATGTGGGGAAGAAAGCCAAGGACCTGCACATCCATCGGAAGCCGAATACTGGCCACCTCCTGATGATTGGCGGCCCCTGGCGGAATGCTGATCCGTGCGTTCACGATTCCCGCGACACGGACTTCATGTTTTGGTGGCTCCTTTGCAAAGATCAATCCGATCCGTGTGCTGTCTTCGGTCGCCGTTCCATTCGGTGTGTAGTGCATCTGGAAACGTAGCTTTGCTCCCTTGGGGATTTTCTTGGCATATCCATCGGGATAGACGAGCGTACTGTTCCCCGGAACATAGATCCCCCAATAGCCGGATCTTTCATCTGCTCCATCGTCACGTGGATCATCTTCTTCGTCTGCTGCCTGAACAAACACAAGGACATGATGCACAACGCTCAGGTTACCAGGTCGAACTTCGATGGCCTGAACCCATTTGTCTTCCGACAGATTCGTCTCGACGACCACGTTCTGATAAGGCATGGTACCGGTCGCTTTGATCTGGACCGGACTGGCGAACTGAAATTCAGCATCGGGTTGACCAATGAGCCAACCGCCGGGAAACGTTTTGGGTTCCGGTGAGTCTTTGGGATCACCCGCCACTTTGCCGTTCGCAATCCAGCCAAGGAGTTCTTCTTTCTCCGTGCCAGACAGAGAGCGATCGTTGATCCACGGAGAGGAATGCTCTTTTGTGTCGGTTGCTGCAAACCATGGCGGCATGATTCCTCGATCGATGACCTCGCGAATCATCGGAGCATGGGCCACTGCATCTTCATAGGTGTCGAGTGCAAACGGTCCAACGCCTCCTTCGCGGTGGCATTCGACGCAGTGACGCTGAAGTAACCTGGAGATCTGCTGGTGATAGGTGACTTGGCTCTCACTCTGTTTCAGCGGATCGATATCGAGCATGCAGCCGGGTGCTCCTGTCGCGGTCACCAGAATTCTTCTGCCGTCAAGCAGCGCATCGAGAGCTTCGGCGAGATAGCGATGTCGCGGAGCGTCGATCGAGTATCCAAAGCCGTACTGATCATCAATCGCCCCGTGGTAGGCTACTGTTCGAGAAGGATCAAGCACGATGACATCGGTGGTGGTTTTGGCGTTGATAGCTCTTGTCATAGATTCTTCTTTGTCAAATACGTAGATCGCCGTGTTGCCGAACAGCTTCTGAGCTTCCTGCATATCCGCCAGCTTGTCGGTTGCCACCGGGTTGACGAGGATGAACTGCACGTCTCGACTCGCGTTATGCTTCGCCAATTCGATCAGGCTCGGAAGATACTTCCTGCTGATTGGGCAACTCGTACTCGTCATCGCGAACACGATCGCTTTCCTGGTCGAAAATTCAGATAAGCGATAATGTTTCTCGGTCACATCTGTGAACTCAAAGTCAGCCACATAGTCGCCTATCCCATGTTCTCCGGGAACCAGCAACTTCGGCCCCTGACGAACCGGCGCAGCGAAGAGTTTGTCGGGCTCACTGGGCGTAGGCATCTCGCTGGTCGCTGTGCCGCCTGCCTTGCTCGATCCCGGAGCCTTCAATGCACCCTTGAGAAGTGCTTTCGCAGCCTCCGGCTTCGTGATCTCGCCGTTGCCATCGAGGTCCAGTTGCTTGAAGAATTCTGCGGCGGGAAGCTCATCGGGTGTGACCTTGCCGTCCTTATTCTGGTCGAGTTGATCGAACCGCTTTTCAACCGCCTGCTGCGCCCATACGAGTCGCGAAGCGCCCACGATGACTCCGAGCGCCAGTAAAACGGAAACGCTCAGGAACAATCGACGTATCCAAATTCTCATTTTATCTTCCCGATCGCTTAAGAAAATATTTCCTCATGAACCATTCCTTTGACATCGGTCAGGCGCATGTCGCGCCCTGCGAAACGGTATGTGAGGCGTTCGTGGTCAAGACCCAGAAGGTGCAGAATCGTGGCATGCCAGTCATGAACATGCATTTTGTTTTCAACCGCTTCGTAGCCAAAGTCATCCGTCGCACCGTATCGCAGCCCGCCTTTCGCACCGCCGCCAGCCATCCAGGTTGTGAAACCAGTGTGGTTGTGGTCGCGACCGTCGGCGATCTGGGCGTACGGCGTCCGACCGAACTCACCGCCCCAGAGGACCAGTGTGTCTTTCAGGAGGCCGCGTTCGGCGAGGTCGCGGAGTAGTCCCGCGATCGGTTTGTCGGTCTCGCCAGCGTGCTTGCCGTGATCTTCCTTCAGGTTCCGATGCTGGTCCCAGCCACCGTGGCAGACTTCGACAAATCGCACGCCCGCTTCGAGCAATCGCCGGGCCATCAGGCATTGCCGACCGAAGTCGTCGGTTTCCGTGGGTCCGATGCCGTACAAAGCCTGGGTCTCGGATGATTCCTGTGACAGGTCGATCACAGGCGGCAATTCGCCCTGCATGCGGTAGGCCAGCTCGTGGGCTTCAGTGAGTCCTTCCAGGAAGGGGTTGTTCTGGTCGCGCTGCTGAGCAGATGCATTCAATGACTGAATGAAGGCGAGCTGTTCTTCCTGCGTTGGCTGTGACCGCGGACTCTTCAGATTGGCAACCTGAGCGCGGGCAATGGCCTGTCGATTCGTTCCGATCTTCGTGCCCTGATAAGAGGCCGGCAGAAAGGCGCTGCCATAGTTCGTGGAGCCGCCGACACCTGCTGGAGGGCTGATTGTTACGAAACCGGGGAGATTTTCGTTCTCCGTTCCCAGTCCATAGAGCACCCATGCTCCCATCGAGGGTCGCGGAGATGTCGAAATGCCGGTGTGCAACTGGATAAAGGCAGGAGGATGAGCGGGAATGTCGGTCTGCATGCTGTTGATGACACACAGCTTGTCGGCGTGCTGGCGGATTTCGGAGAACAAGTCCGAGATCCATAAGCCTGACTCGCCGTGCTGCCGAAACTCCCACGGCGACTGCATGAGTTTTCCATTGGGGACCTTGCCCTTGCCGATTGACTGACCGTCACGTTTCGCTAGTTCGGGTTTGTAGTCGAACGAATCGACGTGCGACGGTGCCCCTTCCATTGTGAGCATCAGCACACGTTTCGCTCGCGGTTCGAAATGTGGAGCTTTGACCGCGAGGGGAGATTCTGCAGCGAACGAGACTTGCCGCATCATCGCAGTGTAAGCGACGGCACCGAAGCCATAGCTCACGCTACGGAGGAACGAGCGGCGGTTGGTCATGGAGTATTCGAGTGGTGACATGATCATCGTTCCTATTTCCTGACGAGGAATTCGCCGCTGGCCCACAGGCTTTGACAGAACGCGGTCCACGCCGCGACTTCGGGGCCGCCCGTAACACGACCATCGTTTTTGGCCTTTTGCCGGTAACTTTCGAGGAAGGCGAGGGCTGCGATCCGCTCGGTTTCCGTAACGGAACGACCAAACCACCGCTGGTAGGCGAGGTCGATGCGTGAGCCCGGCTCATCGGCATCTTTCATCAATCGCTGGGCTGCACTTTTGGCCAGCCCCAGCACATACTGGCTGTTGAGCAGATACAGTGATTGCGACGGGACCGTCGTCTCGGACCGTTGGCCGGTGACCACGCTGCCGTCGACGCCATCGAACTCTGCGAGAGACGCAAACACACGGCCGCGAATTGCGGGCAAATACACCGAACGGCAGTTGAAGCGTTGTTCAGCGAGTTGGCCACCGCGTTCCAATCCACCCGTGTAGCCTTCCCCGCCGATTGCGACCGCTGAACCGCCGGGCGGCTTCAGATCGAGTCGCCCCCCTGTCGCGAGCATCGCGTCGCGGATCGCTTCGGCGTCGAGACGTCGCGGTGACATCCGCCATAGCCAAACGTTCTCCGGGTCCTTTTCGAAGTTCGCCTCCACGAATGTCGCATCCAGGCGATAGACTCGACTGAGCACCATTCGGCGAATCAGTTTCTTCAACGACCAGTCGTCTTCGATGAATGTCACGGCCAGATGATCGAGTAACTCCGGATGGCTGGGAGCCTGTCCGGAGGCACCGAAATTATCCGGGGTCGCGACGAGTCCGCGACCAAACAGATGAAGCCAGACGCGGTTGACAAACACTCGGGCGGTCAATGCGTTGTCCGGAGAAGAGATCCAGTTGGCCAACTCGAGTCGACCACTTCCTGATGACACGGTCGGCGCGGTCGCACCACACAGTACCTGAACGAAGCCACGGGGCACCATTGCTCCGGGTTTCTCGACATCACCGCGAATGAAGAGTTCTGAGTCCTTCGCTGCCGTTCGGTCACGAACTCCCATCGCCAGCACTTTGGGCGTTCCGTCGGCTTCATACGCTTTGAGCTTTGCTTCAAAGGTGTTCAGCAGGATGCCATTCTGCACAAACTCCAGAGACGCGAATTGCTTCTTCTTCGCCAGTTCGGCTCGCTTGTCGCGGAGATCCGTAATCTGCTTTTCCAGCCGCGTCCGCTCGGCAGCGCTCAGGGGCGGCACGCCGGCCGACATTCCCGTGGAGTTCCCCAGCGTCAGCAGTTCCGACGGGTTGTTATTCTGAATGACCGGGATGGTGCCGTAGAGCGTTTCTGTGCTCCGAAAGATGCCCGCGAGGGCGTAATAATCGGTCTGCGGGATCGGGTCGAACTTGTGGTCATGGCAGCGTGCGCAGGCCACGGTCAAACCGAGAAACGCCTGACTGACCGCATCGATTTGCTCGTCGGCAAGGTCCATTTCGAACTGCTTTTTGTTCCGTTCAATGTGTGACTTCGGACCGAGTGCCAGGAATCCCGTGGCGATCATCCGTCTTGCCTGTTGAGTGTCGTTGTCCGGTGGCAACAAATCACCGGCGGTCTGCTCTCGAATGAACTGGTCGAACGGCACATCGGCGTTGAACGAATCAATCACGTAGTCGCGGTAACGCCACGCCTGCGGGTAGCTGAAACTGGTTTCCTTACCGCTCGACTCCGCGTACCGAGCAACGTCCAGCCAATGCCGCCCCCAGCGTTCGCCAAAATGAGACGAGTCCAACAACCGATCGACAGTGGACTCCAGGGTCTGCTGTGGAGAATTCTGCCAGTCGTTGACGAAAGCCCGCACTTCTGCCGGCGTGGGCGGCAACCCGATGAGATCAAAGTACAACCGACGTACCATAGTGAGTGGTTCAGCATCGGCAACGACACTCAGACCGTTCTTTTCCTGAGCCGCCAGAACAAACCGGTCGACCTCAGTCAGTGGCCACGATTCGTTCTGGATCGGCGGAAGCGGTGGCTTCACAGGTCGCTGAAACGCCCAGAACCTGCGTCCCTCCTCGATATCGATCGCGGAGGACGATTCGGCGGCGACTCCCTCGCGCGGATCAACGGCGCCCGTCCTGATCCACGTCACAAAGTCGGCAATCTGTTCCTCGGTGAGTTTTTGTTTTGGTGGCATTTCTAATCCGTCTTCGTGACGGATCGCCGCGATCAGCAGACTTGCCTTGAGGTCGCCGGGGACAACGGCTGGACCTGAGTCGCCGCCCTTGCGAATGCCGTCACGCGTATCGAGTGCCAGGCCACCTTTGATCTCTTTCGCGTCTGCAGAATGACATGCATAGCACTGGGCGACGAGTACGGGGCGAATCTTCTTCTCGAAATGGGCCACCTGGGCCGTTGTGGAAACTGCATCAGGCTTCAACTGCGTGGACTCATCTGAGGGCTTCGACTTCTTTTCCGGCTCTTCGGACTCGGGGCGGCGTGGCGCGTCTGGCTTTGGCTGTGCGGCCGATTGCTGCCGTTGAATCGTTGCAACCTTGCGGTATTCTTCCAGTGTCAACGTGCCATTCCCATCTGCGTCCAGTCGTTCAAAGAACTGGTTGAGAGCCGGGGCGTTGTCCCGGAAGATCGCGACCGACTCTTTGAGCTTCTCGACCTCTGTCTCGGTAAGCAGACCATCTTTGTCCGCATCGAGAAACCTGAACGCAGTTTCGGGGTCGGCGCGGCGAGCGGTTCCTGTCGTCGGTCTGGTTGCGTCGACTGGTTTGTCAACTGGCATTACGGTTTTCGCAGGCGGTTCCGGTGTCGGCTTGTCAGCAGCCGTCTCTGAAGGCAACGTCCCAGCATCCGGCTTCCTCTGCAGATGTTTCTGGAAGAAGGCCAGTTCCAGCTTTGTCGCTTCCTCGAAGCCTTCGCGATAGATGCCATAGTGCGTGATCCCTTTGATCACGTGGTATTCCACAGGAACACCATTTTCTTTCAGGATCGCAGCGAACTTCTCACCATTCTCTTTTTGGTTGGATAGCTCTTCCTTCTCTGCGTCGATGAAGATCATCGGGACGCGGATGCGTCCCACGACCTCGAACTTCTCACCGAAGCCAACATTGCGCGCCGGATCGCGTCGCATGTTCTCATAGCGTTCCATCTTGCCGCCGAGCTTTCCGGTCTCCATGGGTACCGGTTCGATCTCGCCCCGCGCCTGCTGCGTGAGCAGTGCAAACCCCGCCTTGTCAGTCTGAGGGCCGATGCCTAATCCAGAGACCTGTGCCGCGGCACACTTCACTCGCGGGTCGATTGCCGCCATGAGTGTTACGAGTCCACCGCCATAGCTGCTGCCGAACAGACCAATCCGATTAGCATCAACTTCTGGTTCGCCCTGCAGGAACGAAATCGCCGCACGGATATCATACGTCTGGTCCATCAGGTTCATCTGCCAGCGAATCGGCTTCCCTTTGATCGTGACAGCACCGTCAGTATCGGGCTCCGTCAGCTTTTCGATGACAAGGATCTCCGATTCACTTTCGCCCCACCCGCGATAGTCAAAGCCAAGACAGATGAAACCGTTTCTGGCCAGTATCGGACCGAGGCGAGTTGGCAGTCCCTTCTTCGTTCCACCGGTTCCTGCACAGAACACGATCGCGGGCAGCTTTTCACCAGGCTTGCGGCTTTTCGGGAGATAGAGGTCTCCCGCCAATTTGACGCCGTGACTCCAGATGGTGACCGCTCGTTGTTCGACGTCGTCAGGGGAGGGAGCGGCGTCAACTGGCTCCGCGGCAGCGGAGTTCGCAGTCGCCGGGTTGACGGCTACGCGCTGTCCTGGTGCCCGGCGTGGATTCTTCGCGAACCAGGCCTGCAACTCTTTGAGCGTCGCGAAACCATCTCCGTCCGTATCGACTTTTGAGAAGCCGTCGGGATTCCAGAATTCCTCGCGGCTCAATCTGCCGTCGCCGTCTTTGTCGGCTTTGGTCAGCCACGGCGCACTCTGAGCAGAAGGAGTAGCTGACTTGCCTGCTTCATCGGCAGCGACGGTCGAACTTGCTGCAAGCAGGGAAACGAGGGATACAAAGAATCGAAATCGATTGTTCATTGGGGATTCGCCTCCGGAGTTTTTATCCAGCGATCGGCAGCAGGGCCGAACCAGTTGGACATCAGTGTTCGTCGGTTGTCAGGCTGAGTCGTGCGAGTCAGCAGGCGGAAGGGTTCCGTCAAGTGACCTTCCGGACGGTATTTCAGTTTCTCTGCCGGGCGCGAGTCGATCAAACTGAACGTTACCGTCGACAGTCCCTGCTGCGGCAGTTCACGCTCGATGACAAGTCGACGAACGGCCTTGGTCTCGCGGTCGACTTCGATACGCGCAGACTTTACCCACCCTCCACGCCATCGATAACGCGGGGTTACAGTGATGACGTATGTTGAAAGACCTTCATCTTCACGTTTCAGCCGGCAGTGCTTAAGAAAGTTGGTAAGCAGCGTTTCCAGATTCAGTGTGTAGAGATTTGCGATGTACTCCAAGGGGACTCCGAGTTCATCTTGTTCGACGACAATTGCCTGGCGCGGCCCCAAGGTCAGCCAAATCCCGCCGCCGGACTCTCGGCCCCAGACCCATTGCCGCTGGCCTCGATTCATCTCCACGTAGAACTGATCCCCCTGAGTCATCACGCGGACTTCACGCGGAGCAGTGATTTCAGAGAGTCTCGGATTGACCTGCGGAACACTGCCTGATCGAGGATCAGTCGACGCTGCGGATCGATCCACTTCAACGAGATAAACACGCTCGATCGGCGCAGCATGTGTTTCGGCCGCGGCGCGAACGATGTTGCTGGCATCTGCCAATGCGCTGTTCTCAAAACGACCGATCAGAAATGCGGCTGCAATCAGGACAACTGCGGCTGCAACACTACCGATGGGTTTCCAGAGTCGACTTGACGAGCGGACAGGCGAAGCGACCCGGCTCGCTGGTGAGACGACAATGCTCTGCTCTGCCAACTGCTGCGGCTCCGCGACCAGATCCACGAGTGCCGTTAACGACTCGGCCCCAACCTCTTCCGTCAACAGCGAATCGATCAGCAATTGGTCAATGATGATTTCCAGCCGCCCGGCATCGACCTGAGCAAGCAAGTTCAGTTCAGTGGCCTCTTCCGCCGACAATTCTCCGTCAATCAATTGCGTGATCAGATGCCTTGTCCGATCTGCCGATTGTTCGTTGTTGTTCATGTGGATTCGCCTCCCGGTGTCAATTGCGTCTGAACACAGGCTTCGAGAGCAGCTCGAATGCGGTACAGCGTCTGACGGATCGATCCCGCCGGCCGACCGATTGACTCCGCGATCGACTCGACCGTCTGGCCACTCGCGTAACGCAGGTCAATGAGTTGCCGTTGAGCAGGCGGCAGTTGCTTAAGGCAGTGGTCGAGTGCGTCTCGTCGTCGGTCGAGGTCCTGCAGTTTTTGCTCCGCCATCGCCGCTAACTGTTGCAATACCGCATCGTCAAACACGAGCCGTTCACGACCGTATTTCCGCACCTGGTTCAGCACTTTGAATCGAGCAATCTGGCTGGCCCAGGCCCAGAAATCGGACCCCGGCTGGAATTCATCGCACTTCTCCCAGAGGACGACATTGATTTCCTGCAACAAGTCATCCACATCACTCGGCCGGACCATCAAACATCGCACGAAGGCTCTGAGCCGCGACTGGTGTCTGGCGATTTCCTGAACGACTGGATTTGGCGGTTTTTTGCTCACAATTTGAATTCTCCAGTTGGCTAATGTCGTGATCAGTCAACTCGTCAACAGGAAAATCCGACCAATCTGCGAGAGATTCAAAATATAGCAATCCGTCCTGGATTCGTGTCACCCCCGTGGCTGAGAAGACCGTTCTCATCGACGGATCACTTTTCCTGCTCCACACGAGCCCACCACATCGTCGCCACTATGCTCTCCGGCATAAGTAAGCACGAGTCGGGCATCACGACCGAGGTGAGAAACGGCCACGTGCTTCGCCGCGTCGGTCCGACACACTGCTGCAGCATCAATCTGATCAGCGGCATTGCTCATATCCCATCCCGACGCGCGGTCAAAAAGACGACACAAGCCGATTGAAGTTAGCCGCATGAAATTCGCACAACACCTTTCGGCATCAACGAAAGAATCACCCTTTGCCGGTTTTATTTGGGAGCAGGAAGTCGCAGTGCTCAACGCCTTTCGGCATCAACGAAGGAATCACACAAGCCGAGCGGTTAATGCGATCGCTGGAAGCATGTCCTCAGCCCCGATGTCTCGCTGGAGACTTGAAAAGATCGTTTCTCCGGGCTGATATCATCCTCTGGGACGACATCATCGTGCAGGCGGCGGCCCGCGTAGACGTCAGGATGAGCAACGGAGATTTGTTCAACTTCCTGAAAGTAGAACAGCCGCTCGCAGTATTTCATTGCGTGGAGGGACTCAATTCGGAGCGGCGATTCCGGGAAAGCAGCCCTTGCGTCGTCAGGATTTTCGCTCGAGTCTTCAAAAATCAACGTGTCAACGCGAAGATCATGCTGATCGCGACGTTGTTCAGTAGATATCTGCAGAGACTCTTCCGCAGCGTAGACCTCGATCGGAATTTGGCTGGCCATAAAACGACTCCAAAAATCGTGGTGACGAATGGACCTCGCCGTGGTTACAATATTACTTCGTCCTATCGGGTTATCATCCAGTCAAGGTCTTGCAACCGGAGATCCATAATGTCCGTGGTTATCCCCCCTGAGTTCCAGCCATTTGTGGTGGACGGAATTGCAAGTGGTCGGTTTCGGTCTGAAGAAGAAGCTGTGAAGGAAGGATTAACCTTGCTCCGCAGTCGCGAACAAAAACTTGATGCACTCCGTAAAGATATCCAAATTGGACTTGATGATCTCGAAGCCGGCCGGACTTCACCGTTCGACGTTGAAGACATCATCAAACGTGGTCGCCAGAGACTCGCAGCTTCCCAAGCGACTGAGTCATGAGAGAAGTTCACAAATCGCGCGCGGCAAGTATCGATCTGGACAACATCTGGTATTACATCGCTGCTGATAATCCCGATGCCGCTGATGCGTTTCTTTACCGACTGTTTGCACGGTGTGAATCGTATGCCCATCAGCCGAGCCTTGGGGAATCTCGCCCTGAATTTGGGCGTCAGGTTCGTTGTTTCTCCGTAGAAAAGTTCGTTGTCTACTACAAGCCGGTCACGGAACGCATCGAACTCATCAGGGTGTTGCACGGAGCTCGCGATATTCAGCAACTCTAAGTTCTAATCTGATGTTGGACCGTTTTCATCGCGATTCGCCGACCTGGATCCATGCATTGTCTGGAGGAGTCGCACTGGATTCTGTTGTCGGTGCGAACAGGCCGGATGTCGTTCACGAAAGGTCGGCTTGGTTCACGGTGATAGTCGAATCTCGCCGCCCGCTCCCGCATTCCGTCTCCTGATGCTGGTCCGAGTTGTTCGAGCCATCGCGTTGGAATGGCAGTAGGCAACGATCCCCGCTGCTGACGTTCCACTACGAGTTTCCGACGCCCCGGCCATAATCCGCAGGAGGAATAAAGTCGCGCCATTCGACGGGCCGCAGTTCACTGGTGCGACCTGGATACATCGCAAACGCCATGGTCGTCAGATAGACAGAGGACAAAACAACCCAAGCGATTCGGTCGGCGGTGGTGGCAAACAGGGCTCCCTTCGGCATTTCGTGAGCCAGAATAATAAGCGAGTCAATCAGAAGCAGCACGAGAATGGCAAGACACAGGGCGATGATCTGAAAACATCGAACAAGGTGCGTACATTGATTCGAGTTAATGTGACGTTTGGCGACAAAGAACCGGACGAAGAATGCCGTGATGGGCAAAATCATAGCCATTACTTCCATGGCCTCGCGGCGATTGGGGAACTGCTGTTCCACAACGGTTGGTGCAAGCAGGACAACGACGGGCAATACGCCATCCCAGGCAACAAGCTTCAGAAACCACCGACCATAGTGGACGCGCCGGAGCGTCGTTGTCTCACTGGATCCCATGCGTTGATCGTTTGTAAAGTGATTCATTCGCTCGCCTAACAACTACTCGTCCCCATACCCGGTGGCCCACGGTTGCGACTTGAGTTCTTCGAACTTTCCTGCGGCCAGAAGCCGCCACAGGCTGATGGCTTCTTCGGGCGACTTGCCACTCATGTGCCACGGGCCCTCCCCGGTTTCGACGTTCTCGAGTACCACCAAGCCGTTCCCGAAGACGCTGGCTGACCAGCCTGATTCATGGTTGAGCGACACATCCGGGTGTTCGGGATCCTGCACCGCTAATGACCCGAGGAGATTACGCATCGCCACCTCATCCGGTGAAGCGATCGCGTTGCCCATCCGGTCGTACGCGAAGTAACTCATGTGGTGCCTAACGACAGCCGTAACCGGGCGGCCGCCAAAAGACTTTAAATTCGAAAGCCGCGTTGTCGGCCGCTCCGGTTCACGGCCTGGTTCTACCACGTTTCAGCCGCCCCATTAATCTCCGGAGTAGTTGTACGAGTGGTTGTGAATGAAAGCGAGCGCCGCCAATAGCCGGACATCATCAAGCGCAGATTCAGTGAGCATCACCCCTATGAATACATGCCGAACGAGGTTACCCACAGAAGTGCCAGTAATACGAGAGTCACAGCGCCAATAAGTGCCGACAGGCAACCGGCTGGCTTCGGAAGCCCATTGCGAATGATTCGTCCCGCTGTCGACTCGTATCCTATCTTGCGTTTGAACCTGCGTTTTAGATTGGTCCACCAGCGGAATGGTTTCAGTAGAGCGGTGATTCCCAATGCTTTCTTGACCTGCTTCTTCGCCTGCGTCAGGCCCAGAATTGTTTTCCAGGATGGTCGGCGATAGCGGAAGAATTTCATGGGGTTTTGCCTAGCATTTGTGTTCCGCTGGGGATCCACTAGAGGCTATCACGGTCAGGCCATGATGCAAGGGCCAGAGGATGAAAACTGGTGCAGTCGAGCGCCGTCAGCGGAATGATCGTTCTCATTTCGGGATGGGAAACTTCGCAGTTATTCCCGTTGCACAGGACTGAACTCCGGACAATCTGGAATCGCGATGATCTCCGCAGCGGTTGATGGTGCAGTGCTGTAAACCATTGTATCCTGCCTCGCAATTCGCAGATCAGCATCTTAGCGGCACAAAAATACGCATGGAGTACGCTCTGACAGTAAGGCGACGACACTTGCCGCGATAGCAAATGGGTTCTGCGTCGCCATAAAGCAGCAATCACTTACTTCACCGGACTCTGCGTTTAACGATGATCACTTCAGACACCTGAATCCCGGGTGACAGCGACCGATGTGGCGAATCGGAGTTCACTTCGCTACTCCGGTCCGACACGCCGGATTGACTTCAGCCAATGTGACAGGAGCAGTTAATAGCTGGGGGGCGCGAACTGTTGTTCTATGACCGATGATGCCTTACCTGGACTCCTGCGCAATCCCAAAATCGGATGCCGGGGGCTGCTTGAACGACTTAGAGACTCTGGTTGCTCGGCTGCTCTTTCCGTGAGCGAGAAATACTTCAACCGGAAGCCCCAGCAGAAGGTCCTGTCCGCCTTCGAGCTTGACGATGATTTCTCGGACACGCACATCAACTTTCTCACCCGGATGCAAATGTCGCTCCGACTTGGGCTGCATGTAACTGGCGCAGGCAATGACCGTTCCCCGATAGCGGCGGTCCACAGATCCAGAGGCAATTGCAACGGCTGGCATCCCAATAGTCACATCCATCGCATCAATCTCTTCAACCCACGCCCGTACTCGAATCTCGGTTCGATCGACGACACGAAACACTGCCGTCCTTTCGTGCGGGTCTGTGAGCTCACCGGGATGCATAGCACACTCGATAATCGTTCCATCGATTGGAGATCTCAGCTGAGTTTTCTCGAGCTGAATCTTTTCTCGTTGGAGGGCAAGCTCAGCACTGGTCGCTTGTCCGATGGCAATCGCTTGCTCATTGGAGTTCACTTCAACAGCGTCTGAGACTGTCCGTGTTGCATTTTTGAAATTGCTGGAGGAGTTGGTCACAACTGAACGACCCGTTCCGGGCATAGCAAGCGTCTGAGATATTAGCTCCGCCGTTTGAAGATCAGAATCTGCTTTTCTGACCGCAAGCTCGTAAAGTTCCGGGGCCAACTTCGCCAGTACGTCATCTTTCCGGACCAGTTGCCCTTCCTGAACGAGAACTTCCTGAATGCAACCAGACAACTCAAACCTGACCTCTAACGGTTCAGTCAGGCCCTCCACAATTCCGGCCGCAAAAATCAGTTTTTGCTCAACCGCACTCGGCGAAGAATGATTCGCAGCGTGCTTTGCGGTTGCCGTATCGGGAAGTGAGAAGCCCCAACGAGTCACATAGAGCGTCGCGGCGATACTCAGAAGAGTGCAGCCCAGCAGCAGTCGACTGACAGGATTTTGACGTGACCGTGTCATTATGCAGCCTTCTTCATGGGCTCGGGCGTATTCGTGTCCATCCTGACTGCGTTCAGGCTGTCCGTGTGCACAGAGGGTTTCATTTGCCCGTTATTCAGAGTCAGGACTCTGTCAGCAAAGGAGAAGATTCGAGAATCATGAGTAACGACAACGACGGTCTTCCCCAGACTTCGGCAAAGATCTTTCAGCGTGGCGATCGCCTGCAGTCCGGAACTTTCATCCAGCGAAGCAGTCGGTTCATCAGCCAGAATCAATTCCGGATCTGCCGCCAAAGCACGTGCAACTGCGACGCGTTGTCGCTGTCCCATACTTAGCTGAGTGACATTCCGATCGGTCAATCCACCAAGCCCCAGCAAATCCAGGAGATGTTTGCCTCGCGAAACGGACGCGGCTTTTTTCCATCGCAAAAGTTGCAACGGAATGCAGACATTTTCGAGGGCCGTCAATGCGTCGAACAAATTCAATCGTTGAAAGACAAACCCAATCTTCTCACGTCGAAATTCGGCTTGTTCATCTGGATTCAGGTGCTTCACATCGTGGCCAAGAATCCTGATTTCTCCGGAATCCGCCGACAGGACACATCCCAGAATCGACAGCAGAGTCGTCTTCCCGCTCCCCGAGGGACCGACAAGAAACAAGCATTCACCACGATGGACCGACATGCTGACATCGCGAAGTACAGGGACGGCATGTTCTCCGGTCCGGTAACTTTTGATGAGGCCTCGGGTTTCAATGACAGGGACTTCCATGGCAGACAGACTATCCGATCAATACCGTCACCGGGTCGATTTTTCGTATTCGAAGGTAGGGAACAAAAGCAGCAACGATGCAGATAACAAACATCACGACAACCGAAGCCGCAGAAAGCAAGGGACGAATGTAAACGGGTGCCAGCGGCGAGTTCCAAAAATTCGCGATCAGGTAGACCACCAACATTCCCAGAAATGTGCCCACAGTGGCAATCCAGATCGTCTGAGTGAGGATCACGCTGCATACATCCGAGTCCCGAGCACCAATGGCCTTTAGGGTGGCGTAATCTTTCAGATGGTCAATAGCCATCGCATAAAGACTCTGACCGACCACCGTCAGGCCGACAAGTAATCCCAGCAAAGTCGCTGCACCGAAACTAATACCGATGCCGGTCCGTTTCATCCAGTATTTCTGTGAAATCGAGGCAAAATCCTCCGGCAGATAGACACATGCGTCCGGAATTCGTTGCTGGATCAATTGCTGAAGCGCGATGCGGTCTTTCCCGGGCCTGATTTTTACGAGGATGAATGAGGTAAGTCCCGATGGCATATGCACCAGATTGCGCGCGGTGTTATACGTTGTGAAAAGGTAGGGCATCGTGATGAAGCCCGTGATGCCATTGGTTCGAGCAACGACTCTCGTCCGTTGGCCATTCACTTCCAACCATTCACCTATCTGTGGATGGCCCAGCTTTTCACTATCAACTTCATCAAAGCTAACGCCATACGGCCGCCGGAGGTCTGCTCGAGAACCTGCCACGAACCCCCAGGCACTTCCAAGCATGGAGTCCGGCTCCGAACCGATGACCCAGACGTCTTCCATGTGCCCGGAGTTCAACGAAGCAGTACCTTTACCAACAATGTAGGGAACCGCCTTCTGGACCGTGGGCAATCCTCGAATCCTTTGTTGCCACGATTCAGGAATCTCGCGTGCCAGGTCGACGTTCTCAACCAGCTTATGCGTCACCCAAAGATCTGCGTCATTGTGGTCTACGAGGAGGCTGGCTTTCTTCATCAAACCCAAATAGAGACCGCCCTGAATGTTGACCAGCACCAGCGAAAAGATGACGCCAGCGACCCCCGTAAAGAGCTTGCTGCGATTCGACAGCAGCGTTTTGATTGCAAAAGAGATCATCTACAGGCGTCCTGCCCAACTGCGAGGAGTTTTCTCCGGCTCCATTCCCACGCGAATTCTAGTCGACAGCCGAAAGTCGATAAAGACCGACCACTTCGTCTCTAAAACGCAGCGATTTTCGACGTTTCCCCTGGCGTACGCTGGAGACACGTAGACTCCGTCATGAGCAGATTTCGCATCTTGAGACGCGTCGTTGGTCACGACCGAGGTAGCAAACAGCCTCACTTGCTAGAATTCTGAAACATCGGAGCCGTCATCTTTCCATTTCCGGTCATCTTTATCCGCCAAAGTTGAACTCCTGATCGGTCATCGGCCCGGCCCCTGAGACAACGTCCTGTGCATCTCCGATGCTTTGTCAGCCAACATGGATTCTTCAATGAATATCATCCCCGACCTGCAGAACATGCATGGTGAAATGACTGAATGGCGCCACAAACTGCACGCCCATCCTCAAACGGCCTTCGAGGAGACATACGCGTCCGAGCTGATTTCCACATGTCTCGAATCGTGGGGTGTGGAAATTCACCGAGGTCTGGCGGGCACAGGAGTCGTGGGGACTATTCGAGGTTCCTTGAAGGATCCTGAACGCAGCAAGCGAACCATCGGGCTTCGAGCTGACATTGATGCTCTGGATATCACCGAACAGAATGATCTGCCCTATCGGTCTGTGTATCCCGGAAAGATGCATGCTTGCGGGCATGACGGCCACACGGCCATGTTGCTCGGTGCCGCCGGTTATCTGGCAAAGACCAGACAGTTCTCAGGAACTGTGCATGTGATCTTTCAGCCAGCCGAAGAGAATGAAGGCGGCGGTCGAGTGATGGTGGAGCAGGGACTTTTTGATCTGTTCCCCTGCGATATGATTTTTGGTATGCACAACTGGCCCGGTATGGGTGTGGGGCACTTTGCGCTGTGCACGGGCCCCATCATGGCCGCGTTTGACGTTTTTGAAATCAACGTTCGAGGTCGCGGATGTCATGCGGCGATGCCTCATGTCGGTACCGATCCGGTCGTGGCTGCTGCTCAGATCATATCGGCCTTGCAGACTATCACCAGTCGTAATGTGAATCCGATGGAACAGATCGTTGTCAGTGTGACTCAGATCCACGGAGGCGACACGTGGAATGTCATTCCGGGAGAAGTACAGCTTCGTGGGACAATCAGGACATTTCTGCCAACTGTTCAGACGCTGGCGGAACAGCGGATGAAAGCGATTGTCACCGGAATTGCCACTGCAATGGGGTGTTCAGCGGACGTCGACTATCAGCGACGCTACCCCGCCACGATCAATACGCCAAAAGAGACGACCTGTGCAGCGTCCGCGGCCGTTGAGATCGCCGGAACGGAAAACGTGGATCTGCAGGCGATTCCATGTATGGGTTCGGAAGATTTCTCATTCATGCTGCAAAAGTGTCCGGGATGTTACATCTGGGCTGGAAATGGCCCGTGCGTTGATGGCCGAGTTCTTCACAACGGTCGTTACAACTTTAACGATGACTTGCTGCCCGTTGGTGCGAGCTACTGGGCTCGATTGACAGAGTCCTGCCTGTAAGACTGCCAGCAGTCGAGAGATCGAATCCCGGACGGACTGTGAACAAAGGCAGAGAGAACTTGCTTGAAACGCTTCCAGGTTTTCTTCTGCCGAGGGAGCAGCGATATGTCGCCGGTTTTCAGCACCTGACAAGGTTAGAGATCAATCCGTATTCTCACTGCGAGTTGCCGGGGTTCGTTCGTCGCCATCCGCGACGCAGGTTCAAAACGCAATCGAAATCGCGTCTCGCACACCCCTTCTTTAACTCTCGATTCCTGAACTAAGTTATCCGGTTCAAATCCATTCGCCCGTCTCGTGAATTTTTCAGCCAAAACACTATCTTTCGTCTTTCCTGAATGTTTTGGAACCCACACGTCTCTTTTAGACTCGAAGAGGAGCAATACTCATGGCTGGTACGAACTCGATTCTCGCAGACAAACTGCACGAGTATCCCCAACAAAATTTGATCGATGGGGCCAGCGACGGCATCGCTTCGGTTCTTGATAACTGTCTCGACAAGAACGGCGGAGTCTTCCAACTTCTCCACCGCTACGCTGGCCGGACATTTTGCACCCCAGGTAAACGCCTTCGCCTTGATGCGCGATCGTATTACCCGGACTACATGGGTGGAACAGGTCTTGATGAACTCTGGATGTGCTGCACCGTTCCCATCGTGACGGGCGTCATCGACACCAGAACGAAGAAGGCCCCGTTTCGCGAAGGCGAAGCGCATGTTCTCACTTCGGACGGACAGGTTATCTCGCTCCAGAATTTGATCTCTGCCAATCCAAAGGCAGTCATCGGCGACAAGGTGACAGCCCTGTCGAAACAACTCTTTGGCACAGTCACCTGGCCGATTGTTTCGAAGAAGTTCGACAACCTGAATCCGATTCCGCATCACCTTCACTGGTCGAAGTGGGAAGTCTACGACATCAATTCTTTTGACAATCCCGGAGTCAGTCCGTCGCATTATCACACCACGGCAATGGGTCTGTACCCGTTCGTGACCAGGGAACAGTTCCTTGCCTGCATGAAGCGGTTCGGAAAAGGCGAGTACAACGGTGTTCGGCACTTGTCGCCGCATACGATGATGCATATCGATGACGGCTTCGTGATGCCCAATGGCGTACTGCATTCCCCGACAAACCTCTGCACCCACGAACTGCACGTCACAATGGATGAGCACTTCCTGGCCGAGGATCTTACGCTTGACGGACGTATCGGTGCGAAGGATGCGTTTTACGCTTGCCGGGAAGAGGACTATCCGAAGGCTCGACATGAAGACTGGGATTACCTGGTTGAGAAATTCGACTTCGCGGCAAACCAGGATCCGGATTTCGTCCTGAAGAATTCGCGTCCGGCAATCCCGGCCGAAGAATTCAAGGGCAACGGGGTCGAAGCCAAATGGATCGTCTACGGGAATTTCCTCGGCGACCAGAAGTGCTCGATTCTCCGGCTCATCGTGGCCCCCGGTGCCAGGACAACTTTCCGTCCCGAGTGTCCCACGATGTTCCATACGAACGGTGGCAGCGGTCGCGTCGGAAAGCTCAGCGTGCGCTATCACCAGAATATGGTTCTCGGCGAGATCTATCCCGAGATCGGATTCATCACAGAAGCAGCGCTGGCGAACGGCGGTGTGGAGATCGAAAACACGGGAACAGAACCGCTCGTGTTGACGTTTGACTTCCCGCAGAACGCGCACAGCAGGACGCCTGGTGTTGCTTCTGCCTGAGCGTACGCGAGCAGCGTTTTCTCCTGGCCATTGAGAAAACCTGCGCGGTATAATTCAAACGTCGAATGAGCAAACTCATTCGGAAGCCCGCTTGTGTCGACCGCCTCGTCCGTCCGGGACGCGGCGGTCGTACGCTCACATACTGTCACTCTGATTTTTGCTTTATCGGGCACTCCACATGCGGCCGGTCGGAGAGGCAACTCAGCATGAACAAGATAGACGGGGTTGAGATTGCACAGAATGCGATCATCTTAAAGAAAGGGTCTTCCGCAGAATCTGCTGAAGAGGCCTTTTAATTGCTGACTGATTTCATCAGGCCTCTGACAACTACTCATAGCGAAGCGCATCAATGGGATCGAGTCGACTGGCACGCCAGGCTGGATAAAGTCCGAACACAAGCCCCACGACAGCAGCAAAAACCATCGCAACGATGCCAGCGGGAATGGACACAACCACTGGCCAGTCGGCTCCGTTACTGATGGAATTAATCAGCCGCGTAATCCCGAGCGACGCGAGGATTCCCAGTGCCAGACCAATGGCTCCGCCGAAGCAGCTGAGCACAACGGATTCAATCAAAAACTGGATCATGATGTCGCGGCCTCGAGCACCGACGGCCATGCGGATCCCGATTTCTCGAGTGCGTTCGGTGACAGAAACAAGCATGATATTCATAATGCCCACTCCACCGACCAGCAGAGAGATTCCGGCGATCGATGCCAGCAGCATTGTCATGATTCCCGTGATTCGGCCAAACAGTTCCGACAGCTGGGCGCTGGTGACGACTTCAAAATCCGGTTTCTGGCCAACGGCGATGTGATGCCGATCCATCAACAGCTGTTGAATCTCCGACTTCGCCAGATCAATCAACTCCGGCGCGCGGGCTCCGACAAGAATGGCGTTCACGTTTCGAAACGAGGTTCCCTGCAGCCGTTTTAGAACTGTTGTATACGGCATCAGCATGACATTGTCCTGATCGTCGCCAGTGAGCGACGCTCCCTTTTTGCCGAGCACACCCACGATCGTGAACGGGATGTTGCCGACTCGCAGTTGCTGGCCTATAGGATTGTCTGCCGGAAACAACTCCCTCACAATGGTATGCCCGACGACACAGACACAGTTTCCAGCTCGCTCGTCGCGTTCCGTAAAGAAACCGCCCGCTTCGATATCCCATGTGCGAACTCGAAGATAATCGACACCGACTCCCCACATTTCCTTGGGCTGCATGTTCGTATTGCCGCGAACAACAGGCTTCAGTCCGAAAACCAGCGGAGAAAATGCAAGGACGGCTTCGCATTCACGACCGATCGCCTGCGCATCTTCGTCGGTCAGTGAAGGCAGACTGCCGGTCTGGACACCTCTGCGTTTTTCAAACGATGGCTGTACCACGATGAAATTCGTGCCGATGGACTGCAGCTGATCCTGCAATAGCTGACCAGCGCTGCTTCCCACAGACACCATTGTCGTCACGGCAGAGATCCCGATCACAATACCGAAAACGGTCAGTGTGGCGCGCATCTTGTTTCGTAACAGGGCGCGAATGGCTACGGCGATTGTCAAAAAGAAACTCATGGAGCCCCCGGAGGCTTAACGCCGGCAATCAGTTCATCCCCCGGCTTCAGGTCACCGGACAGGACCTCGGTAAACTGATAGTCGCTGTCGCCAATCTGAATGCGGATACCCCGAAGCTTGCCAGTCAGAACCTTTGATGGATCATTTACGAATCCCGAATTATCGGTGGGGCGATTTTCTGATGTGGCTTCCGATTGTAATTGGGAGCGATCGGCTTCCGTTTCCTGAATCCACACGATGCGATTACTGGACGCAATCGTCGCCTTCGCCGCATCGTCGACCGGTGGTGTCTCTGAAGTGGTGACAGTCCCTTCGGCCGGTTCTGATGACAGGTTCAGCTCGAGCAGTTTCTGGTCCTCTTCTCGAACAAGTTCCTTGTCCGGAAAGTAACGCAGAGCAGCGTTGGGGACTTTCAGGATGTCTTTCAGTTCTCTCACTTGAAATGTCAGATTGGCCGTCATGCCCGGCAAAAGTTTTAGTTCCGGGTTAGTAGTCGACACAATGACCGGATAAGTCACGACGTTCTGAGTGGTCGTGGAGCTCAGCCGGATCTGCTGAATCCTGGCATCGCTGAAGACAACTTCGGGATATGCATCGACCGAAAAGAAGACCGGCTGATTCGACTCTTTGGCATCTCGAATCAACCCGATGTCTGCTTCATCGATCGACGCCCGAATCAGCATTTCCTCCCGCATTCTCGGCGCAATCACGAAAAGCTCCGGCGCCTGAAACTGAGCGGCCAGCGTTTGCCCCTGATCAATCTTGCGATCAATGACCGTTCCGTCGACCGGAGATCTGATTTCCGTATAGGCGAGGTTCGCTTCGGAGTTTTCCAGATTCGCCCGCGCCTGCTTCACTGACGACTCTGAGATGAGTAACTGAGCTTCAAGCGACATCCGAGCAAATCGAAATTGATCCAACTCTGCCTGCGAAATAAAGTCTTCATTCTCGGCCTTCAGAGCAGCGGACCGTTGTTCATCGTTACGTGCCCGCTGCAATTCTGCCTGCACTCGGGCCACGTCGCCGACTCGAGCTCCCAGCGCTGCTTCATCCCGCTGAACTGATGCGATGTAGATTCGAGGATCGATCCTGGCCAGAATTTGCTGGGCCTTTACCTCTTCATTGTGGTCGACATGGAGTTCGAGGATTGGACCGGAAACAAAACTGCCCACGCGGACCGATAGTGTCGGTTCGAGCTGGCCGGTGGCATTGACCGTGATTCTCAGGTCGCCTTTTTCCACAATTGCTGTTCGAAATCGAGTTTTGTTGCGTTCTGCAAGCCACTGCTGGCCTTTTGTGAAACCCAAATACCCCAACGAGGCCAGGACGGCGAGAACGATGACTGTTTTGATGAAAGTTCGCATGGAAGACAGGTCCACAATTTATTCTGTCGGGCGGTCGTTTTTCGCCGGCGCTAATTTGCAATGTCACAGTGACTGAAGCGTTATCAGTTCCACGGCGTATGTTCTTGTTCGAGAAGTCGAACGACCTTGGGATATCAACCTCAGAAAGTTGAATGTTACTCAACCCCTCGTCCGTAAGATATCACCGGCCTTGTCGCAAACGAAGCAAACCTCCGTGTCTTAGTCGCTTCATCAGCCGCAGGGCGTTAGCCCCCGCTTGTTTTTCCTCGGTTCCGGTGGCGAAAACCGGACGCTCACGCGTTCCGGCTGATTAATTCAACAGGCTGCCGGGCCTGCTGGAGCAGGACAGCTGATTGGGGAGGCGTTTTGAGTCAAACTGAACTTCAGTGGCCGGTCAGTGTGTGCACAGCGATTGTACTCTGACTACACTAACCAACAGTCCCCAAACAACATTTTGTTTTTACTGCGGCGAGAAATCACAACCCGAAACGTCAGCGAGGGATTTCTCTGCAAGGCACCAATCCCTCGCTGATGCGTCGGGTTGTGATTTCGTGAACTTGTTTCGGGACGAGTGCTAAGTCTCTGTTATCACAACCACGACACAAATCCTGTCCAGATACTGAATTCCTCCCATGCCGCTGATTGAACTTCGAAACATCACCAAGACTTATGACTTGGGTGAAGTGAAGGTCAATGCTCTGCGGCCGACAGACTTGTTCATTGATCGTGGCGAGTTCGTTGCACTGCTTGGCCCGTCCGGTTCCGGCAAGTCGACCCTGATGAATACCTTAGGGTGTCTTGATCGGCCTTCGACTGGTAGTTATTTGCTCGATGGACAGGAAGTCGCAACACTCAATCGGAATGCCAGAGCCACCATTCGGAATCGGCACATCGGCTTCGTCTTTCAGAACTTCAATCTTCTCGCACGCACAACGGCGCTGGAGAACGTCGAACTGCCGCTCTTGTATGGGCCGGCGATGTCAGGCAGAGCTCGCAGCAAGCGAGCTCGGGAAATGCTGGCCATGGTAGGGCTGGAAGATCGACTGGATCATCACCCCGGACAGCTGTCCGGCGGCCAGCAGCAGCGAGTCGCGATCGCACGTTCGCTGGTCACAAATCCGTCGATCCTGATGGGAGATGAGCCGACGGGGAACCTGGACTCGAAAACGAGTCGAGAAGTGATCGAACTCTTTAAGAAATTGAACAAGGAACGACAAATTACGGTCATTCTGGTAACGCACGATCTTAACGTAGCCCGACACGCCCGCAGAATTCTGGTTATGCGGGACGGAATGATTGGGGTGGATACGACGCGGTTTGAAGATGCCTTTAATTCGTTACATGCGTTTGAATCCTCACCAGACGAACAAGAGGCGCCGTCCGTGCAGGCCGAACTGCCAGAATGAGTCACCTGACCATTGTCGGGCCGTCGATCTCCGACAGCATGAGTTACCACTTCGAACACACGCCAAGGATGGTTCTGTTCGTACTGGTGGCGGTTTTCGCTGGTTCCTCAGTTTGCCGCGCGCAGCTGCAGGATGACGAACGGCGTATTCGCTGGCATGAGGCTGAGCGGCTTTCCGTTTTCCGTCGCAGCGAGGGCCCCGCACCAGTTACGGTCGCAACCGCCGAAGCAACCCAGGCTGAGCGGCTGATGACTTTGGACGAAGCCATCCGGCTAACGTTGCAGCATTCAGAAGCCATCCGTGTTCTTGCGGGTGTCTCCGCCGTCTCGACTGGCCAGACAATCTACGATACTGCAATCGCCGTCACACCAATCGATCAGGCGAAGGCAATTTTTGATCCTGTTTTCTCCGCGAACAGTTCTTTCCGACACACCGAATTTCCGGGTCTCAATGCGATCGAAAACTCTATCGTTCGCAGTCAGACCGCGGGCAATGACTCGGGCGTCTCACTGCGCGACTTGAATACGCTGGGTGGGACCGTAGACCTGAGTTTTTCCAACTCACTGGATGACCCGGCGGTCGCAGGGTTTCTCAATCGAAATCTGCCGTCAGCATCGCTCAGCTACACTCAGCCGCTTCTCGCCGGACTGGGGCGTGATGCCAATACCGCTCCGATTGTGATCGCTCGCCTGCAGCAGGAGATCTCCTACTTTCAGTTCAAGGACAGCATGCAGGAGCTCGTGCGCGGAACTATCGCAGCGTACTGGTCTCTCGTGCAGGCCAGGACAGAACTGTGGGCGCGAGAGATTCAGGTGGATCAGTCACGCAATGCGTTCCTGCGTCTGGAAGCACAGTTTCGACAGGGGCTCGCCAACCAGAGCGATGTGGCACAGCCAAAACTAGCGTATGCCAATTTTCGGGCCAATCTCGTAACCGCTCGGGCCAATGTCCTGCAGCGTGAAGCGGCGCTTCGAAACATGATGGGACTTCCACCGTCAGATGGCGTCCAGATCGTGCCTTCAACCCCGCCCACGCGGGACCAGGTGCAGTTTCGCTGGAACGAGATCAATGATACCGCGCAGTCACTGCGTCCGGATCTGGTTGAGCTGAATCTAATCCTTATGGCTGATCGAAAGCGGCTGGTGCAGAGCCGAAACCTGGCTCAACCCCAGCTGGACGCCGTCGCCCTTCAGCGTTGGGACGGTCTGAGTGGCCAGGTCATCAATGGAAATCAATTATCGTCCGGCATGGGTGATAACAGCAGTTGGACAATGGGCGTGAATTTTTCCGTGCCGCTCAGCCTCAGAAAGTCACGTGCGCAGGTGCGGAATCACGAACTGCTGATCATGAAGGATCGGGCGCTCATTCAACAGAATTTACATCTGATCGAACATCAGCTGGCGACATCTGTACGGACCATCGATCAAAACTTCCTTCAGTATGAGGCGTTTCGAGATGCTCGCCAGGCAGCGAAAGAAAACCTTGAAGTGCGTGTCCAGCGTCTGTTTACGGGCAACGAAAACTTCCTGAATTTTCTTCAGGGCGTTACAGACTGGGGCAATGCCGTAGCGTCCGAAGCCCAGGCACTTGCTTCGTATAACTCAGGCCTCGCCGACCTGGAGCGTCAGACAGGCACGATACTGGAAACACACGGAATTCGTTTCGTTGAAGAACAGTTCGCAAGCATTGGTACACACGGTCGTTGGTGTCAGGACGAACGCTATCCTCGCGATTTGAAACCACGGGAAAACAGTCAGCGATACGAAGATTCAGGCAAGGCATCCGAAGAAGCCTTTGATCTGCAGAACTTCCCACGGCGACGAGACGACCGACTTCGCCTCCCGGAGGCTCCTCAGTTTGACGAAATGGAAGCTCAGCCTGTTGATACCCCGAAATAGAACGATACCAGAGACCAGGACCAAACAGTTCTCGTCTTTGTAAGGTCTCGGTCGGGGTAAGGTCTCGGCCGGTCCAGCTGCGGGGTGATGCAATCGACTAACTGGAAGCCAACGGAAACGACCGGCAGCAGCAGGAAGGCGTGCGAGTTCTCTACCCGAACTACGGTGCATCTATTGGCGGAGCGCTAGACGGTTCCATCGGTGTCGGCCCCATCCTGGAAATCAGCGGAGCAGTCATTGGCCACGCGACCGGAGCGTATCGCGTCTCCCGAATTCACGAGGATCAATCCGCTACGGCCTCGCTTGAGAGCAATAAGCATGGCAGCGAAGTCTCCATTCGACCGGTTAGAATGAAGCAACAGGTGGAGAAGTAGAACAGAAATTCTTTGCAGCCTCTGAACCCACAGGCGAGAGCACATAAAGCAAAAGGGAGAGGTCGATCTCTAATCATCTTTGCAATTCTGCGTGAGACATGCATTCTTCGCTGACATTATCGCCGTGCACGCAGTCCGTGAATCCGCCGAAACGGCAGCAATACTCGCGATTTGCCTCGAATTCACTTCTTCTTCATATTTGGAGAGTGAAATGTTGCTATGTCCCAACCTGGCTCATCAGGTGAGAGTCCTTTCAAACGAGTTTTGTCGAATCGGAATTCAGGAGCATGGCGAACCAAACAAATGATTCAGGATTTCATCAGCGGGTTCATCGCGGACATTTCGAGAATTTTCTTAGAAAGCTGACCGCCGCAGAGAACCAGGAGCAACTGGAAAGAGTTATCTCCGGCATTGAAGTCGCGGTCGCACGAAATATGATTGACGCCTCTGATCACCAGGCATTGACGGAAGTGGTCCAGCGTCGAACGGATGAGCTCAACCAGTAAGACCGAGAATATGATGACTTTCCTTCGCACACTGCGAACTGGAACAGCAACCTATGATGTCTGATTTGCAGATTGATTCCTCAGGAAAGAGCATCAATCCGAGACAACGAACTTTCCTGCGGATCTGGTCAGCAGGTCTCATACTAGTCCTGTTTGTCATCGGCTGGTCGAAAGTGTCGCCACTCCGACAACACAAACAGGAATCTGTGGAGCGTCACCGAGCTCGTATGAGTCGAAACGAGGAGGAATTCGGTACCACAGCGCCTGACTCAAGCCTGCCTGAGAATGCTCAACCGATACCAGTGACTGTCGGATTCTACCTGGACCGCATCAGCAATCTTTCGGTAAGAGATGTCTCATGGACAGTGGATTTCTACGTCTGGTTTCGATGGACGGGTGATTCCATTGAGCCGGGTAATGACTTTCATGTTATTGATGGCTGGATAGAATCAAAAGTCAAAGAGAAAGAGGAACTCAATGGCGACGAGCACTATGAACGTTACCGCGTGATCGCAACGATTACAGAGCCGTTCAATGTGTCTCGATTTCCGCTCGACGAACACCTGTTGACGATTAAGATCGAGAACCCGCTCTATCAACGTGATCAGATGGTGTTTGTGCCGGATCTCGACAACACAAGTACCAGTTCACGGTTGAAGGTTCCTGCCTATGAGCTTCGCGGGACTGAACTGATCGAAAAACCACATTCCTACAAGACAACGCTCGGCGATCCTCGGCTGCCGGCGGGAGTCAAGTCCAACTATTCACAGGCACGTCTGGGCATCGGGCTTCATCGCGTTGGCTGGGGATACTTCTTTAAGATGTTCCAGGCATTGTATGTCGCATTGATGATTGCCATGTTGGCCATGTTCATCAAACCGACAAATGTTGACCCGCGATTCGGGCTGGGGATTGGTGGATTGTTCGCCGCAGTCGCAAACTCTTATGCCACGTCATCGTTGATTCCGGATACCGGCATCATGACGCTGGCCGATATGGTGAATGGAGTCGGAGTCTGGATGATTCTCCTGACGGTGATTCAATCGACTGTATCACTCCATATTTATGAGAGACTCGGAGCCGAAGAACTGTCTCGCCGGTTTGACAGAATCTCGTTTATGATCCTTGCTGTCGGCTGCATAAGTATCAATCTGGCGATGCCAGTGGCAGCGCATTCATAGATTGAAAACGACAAAAGGTGGCAACGTTTTTGTCGGACAATGGCTGGTGTCAGACTTTCCCGACGGCATGATCTGTACAAAACCGGCGGCACAAGGAATGTTTGTCATCGCCGCTTTGATGGATTCCCGATCAGGACAAAGTGATCTGCTGAACGTGATCAGGTAGTTGGAGCAAAATCCGTGCGAGCCAAATGAGTTCAGCACGCAGACCCGTGGGCCCGCTTGCGAATCATGAGCCGTTTTAATCCCGTTTGGTCGTGTCTCGTATGTGCTAATCGCCTGACGAGGCGAATGTCTCGCCGCTCCGGGGAGACCAGCTGTCGTCGCGTTACACGCAATCGCGGTCTGCTTCAGCCCCAACTCCGGCGTGCAGGACCGGAGCAGGGAAGCGAACTCCCGTTCGTCACCTCGGTCGTGACAACCGACGCAGTCAACCAAGATCCGTTTACCTCGTTACCGAAGTTATCCGGGCAGATTTAATTTACCCACGGTTCTAACGTGGAACGGTTATTCACAGGGGAGTTTTGTGTATACAAGTGGTCGAAGTCTCTGGGCTCGCTCGGGAATCCGTGTCATGACTATCGCTTCTGCTTGGCGGCCCATGCCCGAGTCGCGGTGATGAAAGTTGTGAGACGCTTGTGAATTGCTGCGTAATCCTGGAAAGGTTCAACCTCAGGGAATTGCGAAGCAAAGTAGTCGGGGGAGAGACAACGAACTTCATACGTCTTGTTCTGAATCCCGATCCGAATGATAGCGGTCGGCATGTCGGTAATCTCCGGAACGCCGCCCTCAGCCTTCTTCTGTTCAATCAGATCTGCGAGTCCTTGCGTGCTCAGGTCATAAAAATGATGTTTGTTGACCAAAAATTCAAGGAACTCTTTGACGTTGTCCGCACTCAAACGCTTAGTCAATTTTGGAAGTTTTCCGAAAGGATCCGTGATCACCGCTCGGCCATCTGCATAGATCACCAGCTCAGGCTCGTTGCTCGTCCGCTTCGGCGTGTAACCCCCTGCAAAATCCAGCATGATAATTCTGGCGTTCGGATCCGAAGGGATTTCGATCGGAATCGGCTCTGCATCCACTTCCCCGGTATCTCTCAATAATTCAACGGCCGGCGCTGTCATGGCGATTTCTGAAGTTTCATCTGACTCCGGTTCGCGCGTCGCGATCGTTTCGATTGTCGGAGTCGTTATGTTATCCAGACCCAATTGCTGCCATTTCGAATCCACCTCAGCCAAATCGATCGTTTCAAAACGGTCGAGCCCTTGTTCATCGCCTTCGGCTCGAACAGCAGATTGGATTTCGACTCCCTTTGTTGAATGAGCCTGCAACGTTATCGTCGCCGTGCCGTCAATGTTGGAGACAGTTGTCCGCGAATCCACGTAATCGAGTCCCAGGTGCTGGCCGATGAACTCGGTAATGTAATCAGCAGTCCAAATTAGGCGGACAGATTGCTCCGGAGAACAACTCAGCTTCAAACCGCCTCGCACGAGCAAGACTCCGTTTTCTTGAAAAATGACCTCGGAGTTCTGATCAACAAAGAGTTGATCGTCTCTTGTGATCTTGACCATCACGGTGCTGTCACTCTCCGTCCGAATCTTCGAGCCCACGAAAAGCGAATCTCCAGCGACAAGCATTCTCCAGCCTGCTCCGTCATCGGTTCGAGTCTGGACTTCGCCGCTAAGCTGTTCCGTAACTTCCCCGACAGCAACACGGACCGAGGAGCTTGAACGAAGATCTTGTGCAGGTGTCGAATCGGCGACGGTGAACTGGCCCAACAGACTAAACACGCTCGGGCCCACGATGGTTTTCGTTGTCGCAATGATTGTGAAGCCCGCCTTCTTCGCGCCGCGCAGAACAGGAATCTTCAGATCAAAGGTTTGCGGCGAAGTAAGTTGTAGAGTTTCATCATCGCTGGGGAACCTGGTCTCCCGCTTTTCGTCGTCAACCCACAACTCAACTCGAAACTCAGTCTTTTCAGGGGAGCGACAGAGAAACTCGCCATGGATTCGGATCTCCTCGCCAAATGACTCCCCTTCCAGGGTTCGCACGAGAGTCACTTCTTCAGATTCTGAGAAGTCTGTAACTTCAACACCTGTCAAGGTGTAACTCAATTGCATTCCTGAGTAAGGAGTAAGGGGAAACAGTTCCTGGCCATGTCCAACTTGCGCTGGAAGCATTAAAGCCAATCCGGTAACGAGAAACAGAATTTGCCTGCTGGACGAGACCATGACGATGTCCCTCTATTTCTTTCCTGACTTGGGAGCGGTTCCGGTATTGGAGGGGTTCTTCGTTTTCGACTTGAGAGTACTTCCGGTGCT
Source organism: Planctomycetales bacterium (assembly GCA_026400835.1). Classification (GTDB taxonomy): domain Bacteria; phylum Planctomycetota; class Planctomycetia; order Planctomycetales; family Planctomycetaceae; genus SXXK01. The sequence goes on from JAPLOA010000054.1 coordinate 143,336, forward strand.
GGAAGGCTTCGGTTGAATCGGTTCTGTTTTTAGCTTTGCTTCCCAGTCCCCGGCAACATGAATGAATACCATCGTTGTCTTGTCCTCCGTGTCAAAGTCAACATTGTGGGCTCCGATATAAAACTTCCATTTGCCCGATGCTGAATCAGCGTCTGTCAGTCGGCCCTCCATGCTTATCTCATATTTCTTAACTCCGTCTTTGCCCCCAGCAATATGATAGTCCTCAATTCTGTCCAGAAAGACCCCTCTGTTAACCTCGTTGAACTGGCCGCGGAGCTTGGTATCGATGACTCGAATTGGAGTCTTATCACCTGGGATGAACCAGCTCGCTGTCGATGATTCGCCCTCAATAACGAGTTTCATAGGGAAAGGCATAACTTCAACCTTCTTTAAATCGACTTCCGTGCGTCTCCCTTCGTCGTTGACAAAGCTAAGCGAAGTTACGCTCATCTTGCCCTCATACGTCCCGTCTGCTTCACGTCCTTCAACGTCGACGTAAATGCTCTCCGAATATGCTTCTGCGGGCTTATCGAGGCGTTTAGCGGAAGCCTTCCGTCCATAAGCTTCCGCGCTAACCTTTCGTGTCACTGTCACTTTGTAATATCCCGGCGCATCATACTCATACTGCTTCTGGTTCCCGCCTTTGGGGGAAGTGTCTTCCGACCACGTGTAATACACCAACACGCTGGGCCACGCACCAGTGAGCTCATTGGCGATATTTTTCATTCGGTTCAGCTTGGCGGCAAACCACTTCGGCTCTCTAACCGACACCGTGACTATCGCTTTGTTTGTCCTGGAATCGAGTCTGAGCGGGTTTGGCGTGTAGGTGAGAATCAGCTCGGCGTTCGCCACCTCGTCAAATAGTGATTCGTATTCGGTTTCGAGTTGATCGCGACGGAGTTTCCAGACATTAACAATGCCCGGGTAGCATTTGTCGTATTTGGCTTTAGCAACTTTTGAGTCGTACTCCGCGTTACGCTCACCCAGTTCCAGAGCGGAGGCTTGTGCCGCTCGTGCTTCAACGAAACTTTGGATCTCATGTTCCTCTTTCAAATGCACGAACAGCTGTTCGTGCGTGTAGATTTTTTCCGACACGTCAAACCTCCGACCATTGAAAATGCCTGCCATCAGGTCTTCGCAGTCTTGCCTGTTGCCAACAAGTGAGGCTCCAGCATCTTTTGCAGATTCGATCGTTAGGTGGGTAATTTGCAAAAGCAAACCAATGACAGTTGGATCAACGCTTAAGGCGGCGGCGGCTATCGCAGCGGTATAATCACCTTCATTGTAGGCAGATCCTACTTCGTATGCTCCGACTGCTTTGGTCAGTGTATCGATGATAAAGGCGGCCGGCACCTTCGCGGCGGCTTCCAGGATCTTTCGTCCAAGTTCATCGCCCTGCTGAATGGAGTTTAGGATCACCCGCAAGACCGCCTGCCGAGCCTCCGTAGAACCTTTAACTCGCGCAAGGATTGCGGACTCGACTGACGCTCGTTGGAGTACTTGTGCAACTCGGTGTTCAAGCACACTCAACGAAGAGGGACTCGACTTCAACTGGGTCGCCAGTGTTCGCATTTCCGTTCGCCAGGTTTCATCGGCAGCGGCACCGATAAAGCCCCTGGATCTGGTAAGATCGCGCTCGATGCGTTCCAAGTATTTACCGAGCGATTTGCCATCCCCGCTCTCGATACATTCCTTGGCATGCGTAACCCATTGACGAGAAACATTCGCTGCGCCCGTCGAATTGAGAAATTTTTTGCCTTCGGCCGCATGCAGTCCCTCTGTACCGCCCGAGAAAACATCATTTCCCGATTTATAAAATCGAGTTCCGAAATCTCGCTCGTATTCCTGCGTCCAGGCTGCCGCGCCGTCGCCGTAGAGGCCTTCTGTAAATTTTGCGGGAGTTTTTTTCGTCACTTCTGAATGGTATCCGAGATTGGGCACCTGTTTACGTTGAACAAAGAGTCGTGTCGCGTCTTCGGTATCCTGGACTGCCACCATCAACTGGCTTGGAGCGTAGAGGTTCGTTTTCTCAAGAACCCGTTGGGCATCTGATCCGAACTCTTTATTAACCAGGCGAATAAACTCCTTGCGTCCTTCCGCCCACTTTGCAGCGGCTAGCTCCACATTCTCAATCGGACATGACTGAAGTACCAATCGCAGGTCATGGTCGGATGCTTTCGCAATGTCACCGTACGTAAGTACATCTCGGTATTGCCCGCCGCGAATCCAGGACCCCAGCCCTACGACCTCGTTCCCGGTCTGTTTCACAAATTTTTCTACGACTTTCTGCATTCGCGTGGCAGTCGATTCTGCAATGCAGGTCCCCGGCAGCAGAACCGTCAATGCACAGGCCAGTGTCAGAAACACTCTGGCCTTCAGGAATTTATTGACACATTGCATGTCCAGTCTCCGGCTTGTTCCAGGCGATTTTCATCCAACCCAATTCGAATTCGACGACTCATGGGTCGTTGCCACGACCCCGATTCCACTTTTCAGGACCTTCCATTGCTAATAATCGTGACGCCCAATCGCATGTGCTGCTGCGTGCGACTCTGGAGTACAACTGCCCCAGAACCGCACATCAGGAAGCGGCAAGCACTGCGAACGATCGAAGAAAAACGAACTTCAAAGACTCACGTCAAACACATCACTCGGCCCATCTATGCAGGTGCGGGACCATAAGCGCACGTGTCTCTTTTACTGTGAGGGCAAACCATGTTCCGATGGCGGCTGGTTCGATTCTTCGAAGAGAATGTTCTTGCGATGGCCGCGGGTTCGAATGGACTTTGAAGTCTCTGCCGAGGAGGTTGTCGACTGGATCGCCGAGTACATTCCTGGCACGAAGTCTGCACGTGCACCGCCTGGTCTCAGACAAATCCAGCTTTGACGAGAAACTCACTTTGAATTGCGAGATGAATGATGCGTCAACGAGTTCAAAAATGGTTTTGGCTTGTGGTGGCGTTCGGCGTTTCGATGCTTCCCGGTTTTGTGCAGGCCAATGTGGGGCCTCCATCTTCGGGAGGTCAGGTGGTCGCTGAACCTGTCGGCATTCAGGAAGTTGAGATCCGCTGGGAAGTGCTGCAAATTGACCTTCGTCCACTCGCCGAAAACGAGCCTGCCTTGGTTTCTGCAGAATACCAGCTTGAGAACCATGGGCCGGAAAAAAGCCTGAACCTGCTGTTTGCCTCGGGCAGCGCAGAGGTCAGCCAGTTGACAGTCTCTCTCAATGAAAAGCCGCTCCCGAGCCGTCCGGCTCCGGAGACGCCGCTCCCGGAGTCGTGGCAGCCACCGAAAGAAACTCCGGGCCTGCATGGTGATCCGCCTGTCTCGTATCTGAGTTATGGCAGCCAGCCTGCAATTCCTTACGCGATGACAGTCGTGATTCCGGAGGGCTCGCACAAGTTACGTGTGCAGTATCGGGCCGAGGCCGCCGTTCACAGTTATGGGCAACCGACGCTCTATCATCAGTTCGCATACATCCTCGCGCCAGCTCGGGCGTGGTCAGGATTCGGCGGGATGGATGTTACGATTCAGCTTCCTCAGGGTTGGATCGTCTCCTGCAATCTGCCGCTGCAGAGAACTGGCGATGTCCTGGTGGGCCGCTTTTCCGAACTTCCTGCAGATGCGATTGCCCTGACAACTCAATCTGCGGTGAGTGATAGCTACGTCGTCGCTCACGAAGGGCTCTTTTGGCTCTACCTGCTCTCTGCGGTTTTTGGGCTGGCCTTCTGCTGGAAGAGGGGCCGCCACACGGGACGGGAGCTGGCGAAACTGCCGAACGAATCTCCACCGCGTCGCGTCTGGCCGACGTCGCTGTTCACTGGAATACTGGCGGGCCTGGCCACTTTTGCCATTGGTCTGCTGGCTATCTTTGTTCCTGATTTCCTGCTGCCCGCCAACCAGATCACTCACTATGGATACGGAAAGGTTTTCTACCTGTTCGGTGTACTTTACCTGAGCAGCAATGTGGTGCTCATTGGTTTCGGCGTGGCTCAGTTGACCTCCAGATGGTTTAGGAAAAGGATTGCTGTTTGACACGGCGATCCCGACTTAGTCAGGCGAAATGTGACCTGTGCAAATCAACCGCCATGAAATAACGCGACAACCGGCCCCGGTGAGACGAACCGACTCGAGTTCGCGCCCGTCCGCTGCCCCGGTCACATCACCGTCGGTCTCACCGACGCGGGTTGATGCGTCGCCGTGGAGGCACCAAAGCGGCGAGCTGATACGGCAATCGACTTTGCCAATCTGACCACGCACACGCGATCCTGAGTCAATTCGGCTGGGCTTCCTTCTCCAATTCGTCGCGAACAACTCCATCTCCAACGAAATCGATTGTGTCGTCGGTTTGACTGCGTCAAATCGCTTTTCGCGCGTCAACACAAGTCTAATTGATGAAGGGTTAGTGAGTCTGGCCAAAGTATTCGGACATCATGATTTGAGTAGTCCTGATCTTCCAAAAAGTGACTGTTAACACACATTGAAATCCATATCCTCTGATGTTGAACACAAAGCTCGCGCGATTGCTGCGGGCGTCGATGCGGAAGTTTTGCTGTCCTGTTGCATCATACGCCGATGTCGTGCGACGGTTGAGCGGGTCGATGAGCTTCGTCCGGGCTCCTGCCGAATCTTACGTGAATCTGCGCGGGTTTCCCCTGGCATCGTACTGAGTTCGGCGACTGCAGCCCGCGTCTTTCAACTCACATGGCTGGTTTGCGTCTGTTTTTTCATAGTCGTACAATGACGGGCTGAATGTTCCCTCCCTACCTCGCGCGACTTTGCTGTGCGACCTGCCTGCCCTCTCACATGGATTGAACGGTATGTTGCGTACCACGTTGTTCGCCGTGATTGCTCTGTCTGTGACTGCGGCGTCCGGTGAAGACTGGACTCAGTTTCAATTCAACGCGGGGCACTCAGGCAATGCCGCCGATCGCGACATTGTCGCCGACAAACTGGGACTCCAGAATTCCGCAGCACTCAGCGACGGAATTTATACGGCTCCGGTGGTCGCGGACGGCAGCGTGTATGTTGTGGACGGTTCCGGTGTTGCATGGTGTCTTGATGTCGCATCGCTCAACGTTCGCTGGAAGTTTGCCAGTAAAGGCGGACCGCAAAACTGCAACAACGTCAGTTCGCCAGCCATCGCCGGCAAGTACCTGCATTTCGGAACTTCAGCTGGTTTTTACTATGTGCTGGATCGCGATTCCGGCGCCGTGATTGCCGAAATCGATTGTGCGGAGCCGGTATTCAGTACGCCGGTTGTCGGAAGGGATCGAGTTTACTTCGCGACTCTGGGATCACAGATCTATGCTCTGCAGCCGGACGGAAAGATTGTGTGGCAATGGGACTTTGTGACCGAAGTGATCGGCTTCAAAGGCAATCGCTGGAACGGTGCCGACTGGGTGAAGTTTCGTGGTGATCGTGTTACGTGGCGCGATCACTTTGTCTGCTCCCGAGACATCTGCCTGATCGACCGTACGGTGGTGATTCCCGCCGGAGGCAGAACTCTGTTCCTGGAAGACGAAGGCACGGAAGCTGGGCTGCGTGTGACAGGTGAAATTCCGGACCTCGCGGGCAACGAATTCCCCGCGACGTTTGGCCAGAGTGCAGATGATGCCGGAAACGTGTTCGTGCAGTGGCATCGACGCGATAATGCCGGACGAGTCGATATTTTGAAACTCGACGGTGACGCTCTGCAAGTGGGGCGGTCCGTTCCGGGCACCGAAACCAACATCCGCATGGAAGGCTTGCTGAGCTTCGCGCCGGTCAGTATCCGCGGCACCGACGTCTTTCGCGTGCGCCCACAAAACGGACTTGGCTTGTGTCGGCACCGCAGCGACAGTGAAGAGCCCGATGTACTGAACAGCACCGCATCGATCTGTCCGCCGGTTATCACAAAGAAGCACGTTATCTATGGCGGTCTGGACGGCAGTGTGCAGGTTGTGCCTCTGGATGGAGGCAAAACAATTGAACTGAAAACCGCTTTCCGCACTCCTGTCAGTGCGCCAGTGGCAGTTGCAGATGGGCGTTTGTTTGTCTGCGGCGAAGACGGTTATCTGTATGTGTTTGCCACGGATGGCAACGCGGACCTGCCTGTCAAAGAACTGCAACTGACTTCCATCCGCCGTCCGCTGACGGGACGTCTGGCGGATTCAAAATATGACTGGTACACCAACTATGGTGACTTCGCTGGCACCAATGCCAACGATCAGGGGCTGGCCGCACCTTTGCGAATGCGATGGGCGCGACGTCTGGAAGGCACCGTGAAACATCTGCCTGTCTGTGGCGGAGGCAGGCTGTATACGCACACGGCCGAAGGTCAGATCATCGCCGTCGAACAGGACACCGGACGCTTGTTGTGGCGACGCTACTGGCCGGACGTGTATCTGTCGTTTACCTCACCGCTGTACATCGACGGCAAGTTGCTGGTGCCTCAGGCCGGGCTAAAGCAATCGTTCGTCCGATGTCTGGACGCTGCCACGGGGAAGCTGTTGTGGGAAGCTCCGTTCACCGGTTCGCCAAGCTGGAGTCGCCAGTTTCCGCCCGTTGTGCATGGCAATGTCGCCATCTACGCTTCCGGATCCGGCAACTACGCGGCTCAGGGTTCGGAAAAGTTCTTCACCTTCGGGGGGACTCCTGTGGAAGCGAAGGACGGCAAGGAAATCATGAGCTGGATTTATTCCAACGACAATCCCTACTATCCCAAAGACCATCATCCGCGAGTCTGGGCCTGGGATCTGCAGACGGGCAAGCTGCTGTGGGAAAAGGATTTTTCAGAACAGGGGCGAGGCGGCAATGACTGCGGCATCTGCGTCCTGGACGGTAAGCTGTATTACTCCGTCTTCTTCGGCTACGACGCCGACCAGAGAGCTCGCCGTGGCCTGCCCGTAAAGAACAACGGTCTGACAGCATGCATGGACCCAAAGACCGGCGAAATCATCTGGCAGACGAACGATTATTTTGTCACCGCCAAATGCACACTCAGCGCGCGGGATGGGCGGATTTACATCGGCGGGAACAACCGGGCCAAACTGGGCACTGACGATCGCTTTGTCTGGTGTCTGGATGCCACCAATGGCAAGCTATTGTGGCAGTCTGATCCAATCACGTCGGCATTGAATGTGGTGAGTGTCGGCGAACGTTTTATCTTCTCAAATGCTTTGCGAGGCAAAGGAAACGTATTTGCCAGAGATGATGGCAAAGTCACATTCAGCATTCTGACCAACTATGCCTGCTGTCGCTTTACGCTTTCAGAACCGTTTGTACTGGGAGCCAATATGGACATGATTGACCTGTCCAACGGAGGCAAATTGGTATCCACCGGCCCCGCCATCGACTCCCGCGAATGCCTGGGCGCTGTCGTTTCCAACGGGCGGATTTTCTATACGTCTCAAGCCAGCGGCTTCGTGGTCTCCCAGACCTATGGACTCGAATCCGCCGACCTGCCGCCCGCCTGGGAAGTGCGGTGAAGCTGGTTAACAGACTGTCGCAGGTCTGGTTGAGTTCTTCGAGTTTTGACGTATTCGTGGGAGGCGGCGGTAATCAACTTCCGGGGCGGACTTTGGTACTCTCGCCTTCGAAACGATGTGTTTCAGTTCAACTGAAACTCGCGTCCTCGTCGGTGACCGGCACGCGGCAACAGATGCGATTAGGGATTCAATGTTGGCGCCCTTCGTGGCTGCCCGCGCGTTTGCACTTCGATCTGGCGAATATGCGTCGGCGGTACGGATGGCGAAGAAACCTTGCAAATCAGTTTGTTGAGTGCGTCGGCGTGTCGGACCTGAGTAGCGAAGCAAACTCCCGTTCGCCACTCCGGTCGTGACCGCCGGAGCAGTGGATGACGAGCCGTTTGCCACGTCAGTCGATCAGACCGACGCAAGCTTCGTAACCTCGTGCGACTCGGCGTGAATCCGGACATGGTGATCAAACACGCGAGCAGTCGCAAGAGCCAATTGCGTTTGCGTCCACATCACGATGGCCGACCGGTCCTGAAAAGGGAATCGCATCGGCTCGCGCTGGTTGAGGCCGCTACCAGCGGCGACGCAAGTTTTTTTCTGGGAACTGACAACGCACCTCATCCAAGCCGGGACAAAAAAAATGCCTGCGGTTGCGCTGGCATCTACACCGCACACGCGGCCATTGAAATTTACGCAGAGGTTTTCGATCACGCCGATGCACTGGATCGCCTTGAGCCCTTCGCCAGTTTTCACGGTGCCGATTTCTATAGATTGCCCCGCAACACCGAGCAGATCACCTTGTTAAAGAAGCCATGGCAGGTCGCCGAACGTTCGGCATGGACGATGATGCCTTAATCCCGCTGCGTGCGGGCGAATCTGTCGCGCGGCAACTAGCGGAGCTTGAGATGAATTAGCTTGCCCGGAAGACTGATCCACGTGCCTTTCAGAAACGAGTATTGCACGAAGAAGCGAATCTCTGACCAATGATTGCAGTTGTTAAGACGAGGCAGCGGTCATTTCCCGATGGCCCGGAGTGCATCCATGTCGACGGGACTTGCCGCTTCCTGATCGAGAGCTTTTTGTCTTCGCTGAAGAATTCCAGTGCGGACGGAATCGTTGATTGCAGCAATGTAAACGGCATCCTGAGAGCGGCTGTCCTGAATCGTTAAACGTTCCCCGGCGATAGCCCATTTCACCTCATGAACTCCATCTGCATCCATTCGAAAGACTTCCGTAGGCTGCCGCAGCCAGGGCGGCAGTCGAAAACTGAACTCAACAGGCCGTGGCGGACCAAACTTGAAGACACTTTCGCTGCTGTCAGGCACATAGGCCGTATCGTTGGCAAACAGGAGGGCCGCTGTTGGCGAGGCAATCGATGCCAGCTCCCAGTCGGGTGTGCCATCCGATTTGGGACGGCGTTCGAAATCATAGGCATCACCCTCAAGCAGCAGGGGTTCGAGCATTCGAATTTCGCGGCCGATCCGAGCCATCGGTTCCCATGTGTCCGGAAACTTCAGAAGGGACTTGAGACTCAGATTGAACCAGTACAGGGACGTAATGCGACTGGACAGCGCGTGCATCGCCTGTGACCGCAGCTCATCCGGTGTTGGCGAGCGACGTTTTCGACCGTCGCGATTGAAAAATCCACCACCCCAGCCATCGTGCGGTCCCTGAGACCAGTAAGCACACGGGACGGGGCGATTCAATTCACGCAGTGAGCGGCACATCGTGCCAATTGTTTCCAATGGTGCGCCCCAGCGAATTCGCTCGCCACCCCATCGATCGTATTCTCGCCACGCATCGGCTGCCGGCGCGACAACTCGATAGGCGTCGTAGTGTGGAAAATCCGAAAGGCCCGAATACCAGCGCCATGTTCCTTCATCGCTGAGCGTCACCGATGTGGGAAGTCGGCTGATGCGATATGGAAGCAGCTTATCGAACACTTCCTGTGGCGGCACCGGCCTGCCGCCTCCATACTGCGGCTCGCCGATGAATTCGACCGCATGAATTCTGGGAAGCCACTCATCGGTGTCCCATTTCTCCAGCGGCCAGAGACGATTGAACAGCTTAATCGGGTAGCGTTCATAGAGTGACGGGTTGTCTGTATAGCCTGCGATATGATCAATCTGACCCGTATTCACATGCAGTGAATTGAGCAGCTTCAGGTAAGGTTCATGAGTGAGAGTGTCGTTCACCCAGCCGCCGCTGATATCGAACGCGTCTCGCTTGATGCGCAAATGTGCCCAGATCGTCCCAAAGCTGGTTTGCAATTCCAAAGCGGCGTACGTGAGCGGTAATCGATTGGTCTTCAGCCTTATGAAACCTCGATCGCGATTCGGGATGGATTGAGAAAGCGGAATGGTTTCCTGAGGCCACAGCACTTGCCATGACGTTCCGTCTTTAGGAATCCAGAGCCGAAGGCCCTTGAGTTCGATCGAAACGTCGGAATCATTGGCGATATGAGCAACGATCGTATCCGGCATCACGTTGTCGTCGCTGGACACACATGTGACTGATGAAATCCAGCACTGCGGAGCCACAATTTCAATCGTGGCGTCGGGAAGGTTCTCTCCGGTCGCGACAAACTTCTGCCCAACACCCCATCGGGACGATTTCGCGTTGAAAGTCCAGACAGTCAACGCTCCCTCCGGCGGCTTTACGGCCGCAGCCATGTCGTGCCAGGCCCATTCGTCGGCAGCCAGCAGTTCTGCCGGTGTTTTTCCATCAAAGGTGCCTGGCAGCGCGGACCCCTGAATAAACATCTGCACTCGTGCGGCCAGTGAAGGATCTCTCGGGCGACGAAAGCGGATCGATTCCTCAATGCGGTGCGGAATAATCGCAAGCCCCGCTATTCGCGCGGACTCCTGTCCCTGTACGATGCACGAAGTGCCAGCCGGAATGTTCAACAGTGTGAAAGACACGATCATGAAACAGCATGACATTCGATTCATACAGAACTTTCTTTTGGCAGGTGCATTGAGTGACGCTGTCCAGAACAGCCATCTGCCCGATGAGCGGCACCATCACGTTCACAATCTTCTTCCGCCAAAGATTCGGTGTGTCGAGTCGCTTTCGCTTGCCATGCTGCGATGAACGACTCTTCGCCTTGTGCTGAGCTTGCGGAAATTTTTACGCTTATTCATCCGTGGCACATTCCATGCGTTAGAAGCCTGGTAGTCTCTACGTCATTGTCACAAGCGTCGGTATTTCCGTAAACTCATTGTCCAAACCGCGATGAATCTTCGCCGAAAGTGCAGTACACAGCGTCCCACTCTGTGTACCGCTGCGCGCTTCTTAACTGAGGTTGCCTTTGAGGAGTGACGAAGTATGCACAAAGTAATTAGAAAAGTAACTCGTCCTCTTTGTCTTTTCCGTGTTCGCATACATGGCTTGATCGGAGTGTGTCTTGGCGATTCAAATCAATGTCGCGTCGGCGTGTCGGACCCGCGCAGGCAATGACCTTCCTCAAAACGACTTCGGTCTGGGCGACCGACGCGAGCTCGGCCGGGCTGAAAGAGGCCGAGGTAACAGTAAAGCTGTGATGTTTGACTGTAGGTAGTTCTGCGCCGGCCTGAACTTCCTGGACCCTCAGAGTCATATTCGATGCATCGCGCGAACCGTCAGCACTGAATCACGCTGATGTGACTTGACTACATCTGATCTGGTTCGCGGCTGCATTCAGGAGTGTCTTCCTTCGGGATTGGATTCCCAGGGATCTTGTTGTTGACGGTGCGCCGATAGCCGATGTTCAAAACAAAAGACTGGACAGGCCGCACTCCGGAACGTTTCACTCGCTCAAAAATGCAAGGGAGTGAAAAGAAACGGCGGCGAAACCGCATGTATCCGTTCCAGAGTGCCTCAGGACTCATCCGGGCTGGCTGAAAAGCGACAGCTGTCTTGCTGTTGTAGTAACTCCAGTCCTGACTCAGGAGTCGCCCTCCAGTTTTGAATTCTTCGAAAAGTGGTGTATGCGGGAAGGGCGTGAGAATGCTGACGGTCGCTCCATCCAGGCCAGCCCGCGTTGTACAGCGAAGGGTTTCTTCGAAGGTCGTTTCATCGTCTCCATCAAAACCGAAAACAATACCAGCCTGAACCGCGATCCGATGCCGATGAATCCGTTCGATCCCCTCCTGGTATGTCTCGACAACATTAAATGCCTTGTTGGCTTGCCGCAAGCTTTCGCTCGAGACCGATTCCAGACCCAGAAACAGGCACACACAACCCGCTCGACGAGCAGCAGCCAGCAGTCGTTCGTTCCTGGTGCTGGCCAGAGTCACCATGGCCGCCCAGCGCTTGCCCAAGGGTTCCAGGCCCCGACACAGACGGAGCGCGTAGCCAGGGTCCATGAAAAGTTGATCGTCCCAAAAAGTGAAGAACGGCGAGCGAAACGTTCGAACCTCAGCGACCACCTCCTCGACGGGCCGATATCGGATTTTTGGGTTGTAGATCTGTCGGAGGTTGCAGTACGTACATCGATGTGGGCAACCGCGGGTCGCGAATATGGTGTCCTCCAGAAAACCGCGTCTGAAGATCAGATCACGCCGTGCGTGCGGAAGTCCGTCAAGGGTGGGCGGGTCAGGGTCGCGGTAGAAAGGCGCTAACCTGCCGTTGGCAGCGTCATTGAGTACCTGAGGCCATATCCTCTCAGCCTCCCCGACGACAACTGCATCGGCGTGCTGTTTGGCTTCCTCGGGAAGGAGTGTCACATGTGGTCCGCCGAGGACGACTATCCGCCCACGTTGTCGGAACGCATCTGCCATGGCATAGACATGGCTGGCGTTCGGCGTGTTGCATGTGATGCCGACGAGGTCAGCGCGAGCGTCGAGATTGATCTTCTGGTTGTACTCATCAACCAAGCCGACAGTGTGCGGCGGTCGCACGAAGCCCGCCAGATAGGGCATGGTCAGTTGAGAAAAATTATTGAACTGTCCGCGCCGAAAAGCTTTGATAAAGGGGTTTTCGGGGGTCACAAGCAGGACGTGCATTTCTCGTTGTTTCCCTTCGTTCAGTCCGGTCGACAAAGGCGGATCAGAAGCAATCGCAATCGCAATCGATCATAGATCGTCAGTCCAGCAAGACGTTTCGGTAGAGGTCATCGCTCAATTCGCGATTTCTCAACAGAAGACAGAATTCGCTCCGCCTTAGTTTTCGAAGAAATAAAGCCAGCTGAAGGAACAAAATCGGGAACCCTCGACCTTTGAACGAAATTGGTCCCCAGGTACTCTCCATTGATTACGATGGCCAGTCGTTGTTCTTCGTGCTCGCCGGTGGCCATCGCCAGTTTCTCTCTCGCTTCGTTTGTAATTTGCTGATCGATCATGAACAGATAGAAGGGCCGGTCTCCGACCAGAAAATCGTGTCTGTGCAGAATGGCCCGAGCGATGTCCTGGCTGGTGAGGACTGGCTTCGAATGCAGATAGGCCAGTTTGCCGCCACACGAAACAGGAATCCCTTTCTGATCGGTCAGATCCTGAATGGGACTGTCTTCGACCCACCGAAACTCAATCATCACTTTCGCATCATCAGGGGCTCCTGCTCAGAGGCAATCAGAGTGCCTGTCGTACAGGCTGCGAGCAATAAGATGATTCGACTGTAATATCGCACCGTTGTCCCCCGCTGAATCTCGAAACAATTTGCGATCTGTGTCGATACACAGATCGCTGATGGAGCCTCTCTGCACTGCCTGTATCTGCACACCGACCGACAAGATTGACAAACAGGTATGCTGACATCGAGTTTATACAGGGCAGAACAAACTGAGTAGTGAATTACGGTCTCGCAGACATCCTTGCGAGATTTGACGCTATCAATTCGCCTGCGTCGACCACCTGTGAAGGACCATTTCGAGTCGTTCGTATTATCAATCAAGTCCGCAAGAAACGCGCGCACGACATGCCGGCGCGACGCACACCATATCGGCCTTCATTTGTCGTGGGCTCTCGACTTCAGGCATCCGCAAGAACCTTGAATTCGCCGTTCCCGCAATCCGCGTCAGTCACATCGACCAGTGCGTAGTTCGTGCGGCAAATTTCACCTGGTCGATGTCGTCATTTCGAATACGCGGCGGGATGAAATTTGGACGATGCCGGCGATCAGATTGATGCGACATCAGCGTGTCGGACCGGAGCAGGTTGAGGCAAATTGGCCTTCACTGGTTGGTGAAGACTGGCGAAGCGGACTGAAGTCCCTTTTGCTGTCGAAAGTTAAGTGTTGTAACCAGGGCCTTTGGAGAAAGGTGGCCCTGGCGCGTTCCGATCAAGAGTCATTACGTCATAGTTCGAACGGTGCTCACCAGCCTCCACCCAACGAAAAGAAAGTTGATCGTCTGCCACACCACGGCAACGAAGCTCCAGCGTCACGGCAACTCAATCGATCGTCTTTTTTGGTGCGGGGATTGATATTGCACCAGGCACAGGTGGCGGGGATGGTGGAGGAGGCGTGATCACGTTGGTCTCGAATTCATTCAGATTCTCGGCCAGCCAGGGAGAACCGTTTAGCTCCCAGCCTGCGGGTACGCCAACCTGGTCGCACAGGTCACGAGCCTGAAGATAGGTTTCGAACGAGTCGGTAAAGACAAGAAACCAAATGACCGATCTGGGGTCCCGTTTTGCTAGTCGGAGAGACTTGATGAACTTGGACTTCGACGAGTTAAACTCCTCTGGCGACTCCCCACCCTCAGGTTCGGGTTTAATCTGCATGTGAATACGATTCTGCGTCTTGATGACCGGGAACTCCAGCCTGAATTCACGATTGCCGAGTCCGCGTTTTGTCAGCAAGTTTGCCGTCTTTTCGTGATCATAAATATTGGTATCCTTGTCCGGCGAGAACGGTCCGCGCGTCAGAATCAGCGAGTTTCGTGCCTTATAAAATGCCTCGAGCGCCTCCTGCTTCCAATAGGCAGTGTTTGCGTTATAGATCCGACCGTTGGTACATAGAACGCGGAGCAATTCCGCTCCCTCCGGGATCTCTCGGGCGGCCGGCATACGCACGATTTTCGCTGGCGGCGGCATCGGGACTGGCGTGTTCTCCAGAAGCCCTTTGAGTTTCTCCCGCTCGTCGAGGAGCGTGGTCAATTCGATTTTTGCGGCTTCAATCTGCTTTTGTCGTTCGTCAAGCTTTGCCTTCAACTCGTCAAGCGCTAGTAAATTCACATTGTTTTGTTGCGGTGTGGTTTCGTGTTTTCGCTTTAACTCTTCCTGAGCAACTTGAACTGATTCTTCAATGCTGGCGACTTCCTCTTTCGCTTCCGCCGCCTGCTCCTGAGTAACCTTTGGCAGATTCGACTGGATGTTGTCGATTGAGACGTTGACCTTGAGCTGGACGATGATCAGCACCATGAGCAATGTCCCGACGACATCGGTCATGTTGTCCATCATCACGTCCATGTTAATTGCCTCGTCGAGGCCACCTTCCAGACGTCGCTTGCTCATTTCGCCATCAACTCTTCAAATTGTCCAAGGTCAATTGCACCCTTGCTGGGTAGCGGCAGTTTGGCTGTCTTGATCTCATAGGAGCCTTCCGCCCAGCCTGCACCACGAACATAACTGTACCAGCCGTCATCACGAATCAAGAACACCAGAGTCGCGTTGGGTGTCGAGGCGACCTTCTCCAAAAAGCTGTTGTACTCCTCGTCAGTGCCAACGGACCCTGCTGTGATCCGAGCGGTGTCCGTCTTCGACTTATACAACGTCAGTGCTCCACCCGTCGCTTCCACAAAAAACATTTTGCTGCCCGCGGCGAATCCACTACCTCCAGGCTGAACGACGACTTCCGGCAAAAGTTTTTGCGGATCGATTTGCCGTGCGGCGATCTCCTTCTTGAGCTTCTCCACTTCGTCGACAATCGGAGGCTTCTCTTTAGACATCGCATCCAGCTGGATGATCGCCAGTTCCAATTGACGCTGTAGTTCCGCGCTGGACTCTTCGTTCTTTTTGGCTGATTCCAGCTGCAGATTCAGCTTAGTGATTTCACTTTGTGCTTCGTCTAGTCTCTTCTTGTGTTCTTCGATCTTCTTCTGGTCGGCGACGAATTCCATCGCCAGTTCAACTTCCTCTCTGGGGCGACCGCCCATGTGCGTCGCCTGAATGATCGAAAGCACACAGATCATGACGACAATTGTGCCAATGAGGCACACAAGGATGCTCATGAACGGGAAGAGATTAATGGTTGGTGCGGTAGCGCGAACCTTAGCCATCGAGGCTCATCTCCTGCCGAACAGGCGGCTGAACCAGCCACTATGAGGCACCTCAACGACAACCTGTTTTTCTCCGACGGACTCGAGGACCTTATTCAGAGTTGTCAATGCTTTTGCCAAAGCACTCACGTGAGCCGTAATGGCGGCTGCATTGGTATCCAGCGTTTGAGAAGTCGCTTTCTGAAGACTTGCCATGGTCTCCACGAACGTCTTCTGAACCAGTGCGGACTGCTCGGTTGCCCGGCGTTCCAGATTCTCGACCTGCTCGCGCACCAGCGAGGAAGTTTTGTTCAGATCCGTAAGATACTGGCTTTGTGCTTTGGTCAAGGCAGCCACCAGGCGGTCCATGACACCGCTGAGGTCCGCACCATCAGTTAATGCACCGCTTTTGCCGCCCGCATCGTTCAACCGAGGCAGCAACGTTTCGTTGCAATAAGCATCAACATTGTTGAGGTTATCTTCCTCTGTCTTCTGCAACGCGCTCAACGGGAAACTGAGAATGATCGAATAGACCAGACCCAGCAATGTCGTATCAAACGAAGTTCCAAGTCCGGAAGTCACTCCGCCCAGAGACCCCATCAACGCATCAATATCCTTGGCACCACCCATCACCGACTGAAAATTTCCAATTGCCGACGAAAGCCCCAGTACCGTACCGACGAAACCCAGAATTGGAATCGCCCAAATGAATACCTTCAAGAGGGAGTAGCTCCCGGCAACGCGCACAGAGTCAATTTCAGATTGCGTCGACAGCATATGTGCGACGTCCGAGTTACTCTGACGCGTCTCGAAAAGTTCGAGTGCCTTGCGGATGCGATTGACCATTAAGCTGTCACGCAGCCGATGTGGAAGGCCGTATAAATGCTCGATGAATTGCTCAATGGTGCTGCTGGTGATCTCACGGCCGAGTCGCTCTGGCAAAACGTCCAGCAGCAGCGCATTGCGTTGATGAACAAGCTTCCTGTATTTCAGGATGAGGATGCCAATACCCCAGGAAAAAACAAACGACTCCGCGAAGTTAACCCAACCACGTTCAAAAAGAATCGTGTAGATGTACGTCCCTTTGAAAATGAACCCAACCAGATGCATGGCGGCCATTACCCCCATGCCGATGGCCAGGGCAATCCAGACATTCGGATTCGCGGGATCGGACTCGATCCAACCTCCTCGGCTTGAACCAGCTCCCGACGTTGGCTTACTACTCGTTGCTGGCCCCTGAGGCTGTTTAGCACCGGCCGGTGCAGTCTGAGGCAGCGAAGTGGTGGCGGCAGCCGACACACTGCCTCGCTGAGAGGCAGGTTTCGGAGACCCGGCCGGTTTCTCCTCAATAATGATCGGCACCATTATCTTTTGGTCGCAGCCGGGACAGTTAACCCACCTTCCGGCGTGTTCAGCCTTCGCTGTAAGACTCGAACTACACTTGGGACAACTAAATTTCATGGCAAAAAAGCTTACAAGACCTGCGAAGAAAGCGTAAACCGGACACTAACGCATTTCGGCTGATTAAATCAATGCTTCAAACCGGACCTGGCCATCGATTTGCCCGATTATTTCTTATCAACTGATTCTTCTTTTGCGTTGGCAGCGGGAGACTTGGCATCGCTGGTTTCGACAACAATGATTTCGATGGTGAACGCCCCGGCAGCTCCATCGCCGGCTAGAGCACCGTATCCCGCTGGGGGCACCGGGAGCACCCGATTGTCCATATCCGCCCGCCGCGCACCCACGCCAGGGAGAACAACCGTAGTAATTAGTATACGACACAGGTGTGTCGGACCGGAGCAGGCAAGACAACCTCGATTTCATGCTTCGGTCGTGACCAGGTTGAAGAATCGCCGTTTGCCGGGACTGTCGATATTGACCAGAGCACTATGAAAACGAAATCTCATCGAACTCAGGACGGTTTGACGAGCGTTCGCAAACACGGTTCTGGCAACAATTAAGATTGTGCCCCCAATGAATTATCGCGATTCATGCTCTTCACTGCCACTCCCACTGCGAATCATTGCCTGAGGGACTCCAGAAAAGCGTTGGCCTTCGAATCAGCAGACCTGAAGGCATCGTCGTTTGCTGGCGTCATTTCTGTATTTGGTTCGACATTGACATCAAAGATCCCGTTCTCATTCCGCAATCGGCACTTCCAGGCTCGTCCATTCGTTGACAGAAGGTCTATGAGGTCCCAGTAACTGAGTCGATTTGCCACCTGGCCGTGACATTCGAGAAGCTCATCGCCGTTCTTGATCTTTCTGTCGAAACGCTGAGCGTTGATTTCGGAAATCTCAACCACGACCTTACTTGCACTAAGGAATCGTATAGAAAACGGAATGGATCTGCGTCCCAGGATGCGAGGCCTCTCAGGCTGCAGCAACCGGGCGAAAATGACTTCCCCATCTACGTCGAAATCCAAGTCGAAGAATCGAAGCAAATCCATGCCCACCGTGTTAAGTCCCAGTCCTGAAATCTGAGCTGGCACGTTCTCAAACGTCGTACCGAAAACAGTAACATTCCGGATGATCAGTGTTTCAGCTACCTTGAGGCCATCAACACTTCGCCGACTGGAAGCATCTCCATAAACGGCCGCATTTGACCTCAGCAGCATCCCAGCCATGTCGGTCGTGATTGTCAGGCATTCATTGCCCGTAGTCTGTGGAAGGAAGCGTCGGGTTCCCAGAACAGGCAATTCAACCTCCACTTCATGAATACGATTGGCGTTGCGTCTCATTTCAAATCTTTGGAAGGACACTTCCGGCTGGTAGGCGTCTCTTTCCTTCCACACGACATGGAGGTCCGAGTTTTGATGCCGAAGCAACATGACCTTCGATTTCATTAAATCTGTGCCAAGGATCGCATCCGGTGCCGCCGAAATAAAACTTGACATGATGGACAAGTTGCCGATGGAAAATTCCTGGTGCTCCTTTTGCATACCTGCTGTCACTACCGTGACGTCGGAAAACGTGTCCAGGATTTCCGTGACAAGGGAATCGTCCCCGTCAAGACCGCGAGCAGTGACGGTAGGCATTTGACCGCTGCGCGCTGCGCCCTGGAGCACGCCTGCCTTTGATTTGTCGATGCAGTGGCTTGACATTGAGGTTGCGATGAAGCAAACCATCTTTTCCCCGTTGATCGCAGTCTCGATCGAAGGAAAGCCGGTGAACCAATAATTGGCAGGCACTTCAGGCGAATCTTCGGCAGGCGAAGAATCTTGAGCCAATACCTGATTCGCGGTAAGCAGAAGGCTGAAAATTGTAAAACAATAGAATTGAAGAATCATGGAATGCACTGGAACACCTCTTTTGCGTCTTTCTCATATCATTTTTGTGACTTTGGTCGCGGCAGCCAAAACACAAGTCCTGAAGCCAAAGAAGTGTCGCGAATAATTCGCGTCATAGGTTGCAGCGGTATTTTCCGCAGCCAGATTCATGAGAATTCAGCATCACATCATTTTGGATTCATGACAAAATCAATGTCCGGCACATGAGAACTGGCATCCACAATTCTTTCGATCAATTCTAAGTCGTTTACCTGAAGGCCTGCAACATGAGTTCCGCGTTCGTAGCCAGCGGAAACTGCATCAATTGGCGTATGGTTGCCTTTTGGCTGAGCAAGGAGTTTATCGTGGCCGCAGCCCGCGACGATTCCATGCCGAACAGCTCATGTGGACGTGCCCTGAGTCAGATTTGTGAGAACAGACGCAACATCGGTCCGACACATCTGCGTCAGCGAAGCAATGGTAAATCTGCGTCGGTCACATCGTACGTCATGAGGCAAACGATTTTTCAGCGTTTCCAATGTTTTATGCGG
>JAPLOA010000037.1 GCA_026400835.1 Planctomycetales bacterium
ATTCAAAGTATCCGTTGGCCTTCATGACTGAGACTCCATCCCGCACTCACAAACCACGGCAATCCAATTTGCCGCTTGACGAATGATGTCTCAATGCAAAACTAAAGCCGAAAGGCCAACGCCGACATGCGATTGCCCTGGTCGGAGCGGTCCTTCGACGAGATCCAAAAAATGGGTGTATATGAGTGGGGAGACAGGACCGTAAGGGATCATCATGCGTACTACACAACGACTGCATTAAGGCGTTTCTGGTCAGAATACTTTGACGTCTTGGAGATCCGCGATCAGTTCAAGGATCAGGATCACGTCATCATGCGCCGACGTGCGGGCGAGTCAATCGGTTAGCCGTTGTCTTGGGTTCTCTTTTTTGAGTTGCGTCGTGGCAGAACAGCTTCAAGTCTTCTACGTGGGCACGACCGGCGAGGTTGAGCATCATGCCGCGCCATTACGCAGCGTACTGCCTGTGAATGTCTGTCCGCCAGAGAGTTTGCCCAACACGGTTCGGCCGGGTGATGTTTGCGTCTTCTACAATGAGTTTTTTGATCGATTCCGCCAAGCTGCGTCAGCAGTGCAACGTCTTGGCTGCTCCACGATTTATGCGATCGATGGCATTCTCGAGTGGCGAAACAGTTGGGAATTTCCAAACAACGCCGGCGCTTGCCCATGGACGATGCGTCCAGTCCTGGCCGACAAGATCGCATGCATCGGTCGGTCCCAAGCGCGCATTCTGGAGTCGTGGGGGAATCTGGGAAAGTGCGAGATCGTCGGCGTGCCGCGATTCGATCGGCTGCTGGGACGGACTCCTCGGGATCCCGGCGGCAAGCCGTTCCGACTGTTGATCATGACGGCGAATACGCCCGGGTTCACACCCGAACAGATCGCGTGCGCTCGGAAATCGCTGGCCGATCTGAAGTCCTGGATCGACCGTTATAACCTCGTGAATCTACGTACGATTCAGCCGCTCTGGCGGTTGACTGCCGGGCTGGATGCGGAGATCGGCGTCCCCAACGAACTGCGCGATACGACTGGGGCCGATCTAGCAACGGTTCTCGGTGACGTAGATGCCGTGATGACGACGCCGTCGACCACGCTGTTGGAGTCCATGCTGCATGGCCTGCCCGTCGCTGTGCTCGACTACACGAATTCCCCTCAATATGTGACTGCGGCCTGGACGGTGACCTGCCGGGAGCACCTGGATCGGGTGGTGGCGGAATTGATGTCGCCGCCAGAGTCAAAGCGGCTGCATCAGCGCACGCTGCTCCACGATCATTTGGAATGCCGGACGCCGGCTACACCGCGGATGGTGACCTTGATTCAGGAAATGCTTCGCCTGGGCCACCAGAGTGACGGAGAGGTGTCATCGCCGCGCTTCCCGCGTCGCATTCTGGCGGACCCACAAGACGAGCACCACATCCCGGAAGAGACGTTCGACTTGCAGCGTCTATTTCCCGATCACGCGGTGTTCCGAGACCTGGACATGGCGAAGCTGCAAGCGGAAGTGGGTCATCTTAGGCTTGAACTTCAGCGAAAATCGGCGGAGTTGCTTCCGTTTATCGTAATGATGCAGCGGTTGGAAGCAAATCCGTTGTCCCGGAACCTCCTCTGGCTACGCAGGCAGATCTATCGGTGGTTTCAGCCGGCCGGGCGTCGATAATGTCGCCATCACGAAGCATGGTCGAGGGTATGCGGCACGTGTCGAATTCACCGCCAGACGTTAGCGTGATCATTACCGCTCATCGCGAGGGGCTGTTGGCCCACCGGACGCTGCAGTCAGTACGCAGCGCAACGCGGCACGCAGAGGCCGATGGCGTTGCCTGCGAAATTCTAGTGATTCTGGATCGGCCGGATGAGGAAACCCGTTCTTACTTCCAGCGCGAGGGGGCGGGCTTGTCGATCCACGAGGTAGACTTCGGGGATCCCGCACCCGGTCGCAACTTTGGAATTCAATGCGCACGGGGCACGCTGGTCACCTGCATGGATGCCGACGATCTAGTGGACCACCGCTGGCTGTTGATGGGCTGCCGGACGGCGCAGACGAACGACGCCCGAACCGCGGTCGTCCCGGAACTAGTGATTCGGTTTGGAGCGGACTGGTTCGTGTTTCGGCAACCCAATTCTGATGATGCGGCTGTGGACTTGCGGGGATTGATCGATGCCAACTTCTGGACCATGCCCTGCCTGATGCGGCGCGCAACCGCGTTGGAGATTCCCTACGCCGACACCCGCGGCGTGCGCGAGTTGGGCTACGAAGACTGGCATTGGTATGCGACCTGGCTGGCGGCTGGCGGCACCGTGAAGGCGGCACCGGAGACGTGTCTGTTCGTGCGCGACAAACCGCGAGACTCGCGCTCGGCGGCGCATCGTCGAATGCAGGCGGAAATTCCGCCGACTCCGTTTTTCGCCCCCCTGGAGTTTTCATGTCGATTTCGCGAATCGGCGCCGAAGGGAGTCCAACGCGGGCCCCGGTCTTCCGGCGGCGGGCTGGTACGCTTGCAGGCGATCGGCCTGGAAATGGCACGATCAGGGGTCCGAATAATTCTGCGCCATTTTCCGCAGTTACGCCCACTGGTGAACGAACTCTATTTGCGATCGATCCGCTGGACTGCCTGGCCGTGGCGAAACAACGGGCTGCCGGAATGGTTGGAATCGACCTGGCGAAAGATGCATGAGATCGAGCCGCAACTCTATCCCGAGGCTCAGCCGCTGACGATGTTGAATCGCTGGCACATCTCAATGCCCGTGCTGGGCTCCGTATACGGTCGGATGTGTTCCGAGTTGACGTCCGCGCCAACCCACTTGATCTTGGTTCCATGGCTGACGACCGGCGGTTCCGATCTCGAGACGCTGAATTACGTCCGTTATCTCACCGAGCAACAACCGCAGGCGCGCGTGGTGGTGATCGCTACGGATCGGCCGCGTTCCCCCTGGGCCGAACGGTTGCCGGCGGCAGTCCCATTTGTCAATTTCGCGGCATTTTCCGAGACGTTGCTGGAGGAGGAGCGATTGCGACTGCTGGGACTGCTGCTGATTCAATGGCAGCCCAAAGTCGTGCATGTGATGAATTCCCAGCTTGGATTCGACGCCATTGAGCACTATGGACCGGCGATCACGCGTACCACCAGGATTTTCGTTTCCGCTTTTTGCGAGGACGTCGCTCGGAACAGTCGAATCGTGGGACATGTGACGGACCGGATTCCTGCATGCTTGCCCCACACCGCAGGGATCTTCGCGGACAACAGGCGGATCCTGAGCCTTCTCCGCGGCTGGTATGCGATTCCCGAAGATCGTCTCCACTGCCACTATCAGCCGATGATGGGGACAGTTGAACGGAAACCGCCACGGGAAACGCGGCCAGCGCTGCACGTGCTGTGGGCCGCGCGGCTCGATCGGCAGAAGCGCCCGGACGTTCTCCTGCGGGTGGTGGAAGCAGCAGCTCAGCTACCGATCGTGTTCCACATTTACGGGAGCCAGGTGCTGTCGGATGTCCGGACTCCACGGCGATTGTTTCGTCAACGGAACGTGCGCAATTGCGGACCTTTCGCGCGCTTCCAGGATCTGCCGCTCGACACATTCGATTTATTTCTCAATACGTCTCAATGGGAGGGTCTCCCGAATGTGCTGCTCGAGGCCGCCGCCGCCGGAATGCCGATCGTGAGTTCCGACGCGGGTGGGATTCCGGAGTTCTTGACTCATGAAGAGACAGGTTTCTTGGTGAGTCCCTTCGATCATATTGCGGGTTATGTCGAGATTTTCCGGAGATTGATCCACCATCCGGAGGATCGAAATCGAGTCGCCGCTGCCGCCGCCGCACGTCTACACGAACGGCATTCGTGGCCGGCCTTCATCAAAGCACTCGAAGAGATCCCAGAGTACGGCGCTGTCGCCGACTCGAGCGTCAATGTTGACGCTCCTGGGCGTGCGCTCGACCTGGGGGAAAGTTTCGTGCTATAACGGCTCCACTTACTTCATATCGCCAACAATCGACGCAACAAATCGGAGTTCAGAGGCGAACGCTGTGGAAACAGTTTCAGTATAGTCGAACACTCGATGGTTCGTTCTTTCATCGCGAATCACAGAAAGCTGGTCAGGCGGCAGCACGAGTAGCAGATATTGCAGGGGGTGATCATCAAGCTGTGGGTGCACTTCTGGGGCGGCAGTCTCACCTGCGTACACGCGGTCTCGCAAGGAATCATCGCGTCGCGGGAATTCTAGACATTATTCGTGAATTCATCACTGGACGGTATGGGCGTTACGCTCATGGCTGGAAGGCGTTTCTCACTGATCTCGCGGTACTCACCGCTGGCCCGAATAATTGCGGATGAAACCGAATATGGCCTGTTGAAAAAACTCTTCTGAGCCTCAATGGTTCAGGAAACAACCTTGAACGCACCAACTTCATACAACGCCCCGATATGTCTTAATGTATGCCCACCCTGGAAAGACCGGCTTTATTGGCGAGTGGATCGAATTGCACGTGACGAACCATAATGGCGATGGACGAACGCCCCTTCGGGCATCGGGGATTCAACCTGAAGTTGAAGTCTGGGTGATCCTGCTCAATTACATGTCACCAGACGATACGATCAAGTGCTGGTACTCGCTGAAATCTCTGGTGACACTCTGCCACGTTGTCGTTGTTGACAATTGTTCGCCTGACGATTCAGCGACTCGCATTCTTCAGCACGTTCCCGCTGAACAGTTTTTTGTGAATCCTTGCAATCGAGGGTTCGCGGCTGGAAACAATGCAGGAATTCAAAGAGCCATCGCTGCAGGTGCTCGATACGTTTGGCTGCTGAATAATGACACAACTGTCGAGCCTGATACACTTGCATCGCTTCTTGTAACCATCGAACAGGATCCACTAATTGCCGTTGTCGGGTCAACGATCCTTGAAATGCAGGATCGTTCCACTCTGCAGTGTCGGGGTGGTGGCCGTATCAATTTGTGGAGCGGACATTCGTGGAATGTTCGGACGAAGAATGAAGAACCCATGTTTATCACGGGCGCCAGCATGCTTCTTCGTGTCTCAGCTCTTGATAGTTCTTTGATCGATGAAGGCTTCTTCTTTCTGTGGGAGGATGTGGATCTGTGTCTTCGCCTGAAAGCTAACGGATGGAAGTTGGCCGTTTCAGATCGTTCGATTGTCTATCACCGCGGGGGCGGATCAGAACCAGTGATGAGTGCAAAGCGGCTTGAATGGCACAGTTTTGGACTTGTTCGGGTACTCCGGAGACATGGGAGATTTGCATTTATCTCCTCTCTCCCGATCTGGGTCTTCTATTTGATGAAGGCAGCTCAATGTTGCTCTGTGCGTATGTTAATCGGCTGTATGTCGGGTTGGATAAAGGGGTGGCTTACACCGTTGCGAATTTCAAAGCCTCAATCGGATGGTGAACTTTAAAGCCGACTTCTCGAACATGCTGATCGGAATGATCTTGTGGCATAGAACTGAGTTACTTGTTCGAAACCATTCTATGCTTAACGAACGTTCAACTGTTTTCAGTAACCCTTTCAATGAACTAGACTGCAGACCTAAATGAAGCAACTAACACTTGACGCACTTGCCAGCGATCTTGTCTGCCCAGTGTGTAAGGAGAGTGCTCTTCAGTGCCGCAAGGATCCGCAGGAAACGATACATTGCCGGACTTGCAACAGAAGTTTTCCCGTCTCGGCAGGGATTCCCAATTTCCTGTTACATGAGCTGCTCGACGAGACAAATCGCAACGAATTGGACGGAAATCATTATGACGTCAGCAATCAACAAGCTGTGGCCGCTGCAACGACCAAGCTGGATTGGTCGCCCGCATACATTCACAGTCTCATTTATGCGATGGAGAAAGTACGTGTTGGCATCCGCAAGCATGTGAGCTCGTCCTGCACCGAGTTGTGTAGTCTGGGTTCCGGAACCGGGTTTGAACTAAAGTGGCTTTGCCGTGAATTAAGTTTCTCTCGCGTGTACTCGTCGGATATCTCACCCTCTGCAGTGTCACTCGTGCCGGTGACGCTTGAAGACGTTCAACTCCCTGTCGGACTATTCGTGTCAGAGTTCCTTAACGTCCCTATGGCGAAAACAGAGAAGCGGCTGGGGCTTGTCTTCCAGGCACTCCATCATACCAGTGATATTCACATTGCGCTGGACTCTCTACTTCGGAATAACTTCTCAACACTTGTTGTGGTGGAACCGACGACGAACTGGCTCATTGAGTTCCTTGCAAAATTCGGTCTTGCAAAGAGGGTCGAATATTCGGGACTGAACCCAAGCTGGCTCAAGCTGAGTGAAGCAAAGCGGATCGCCGACGAACACCAGTGCGGGGTGAATATTAAGACATGGTGGGAGATTCCACCGTACTTGAGCACTCATTTTGATCGGCGTCCGATGGCACGCAAAATGCTAACCAAGTTCATGGACCTATTCAGCTCGCTAACGAACTTTTTCTCATTCGGGTCAATGAGCTGTGTCGTGTTTGTTCGGCACAACAAAACTGTTAAGTAGCTGCCAGCTTTGAGTATCGATCGCGAGGTTGTTTTCTCTTCATCACAGATCATCTATCTGCACCCTCATTTCGTTTCCGATGGCGGGGCGGGACGAATGGTACTTGAGACGGCTCGGCGTCTAGCGGATTGCGGGCATCAGGTGCATGTTGTTTGTATCTGGGCTGACTCCGCGATTGTTGGACAAGTCGGCGACAGGATTCAGTTCCACCAGATTGGCGGAACACTGTCTTCCAGCATTTGGTTCTGGATTCGATTTAATCACACTTGTCGACAGGTGTTAAAAGTCGTCGATGCCATAACGGCGACTGCAGACGGAATGAAAACAGTCCTGTTTCCGCAGGTGTTCCCGGCAAACTGGTGGGGAGCGTTTATTGCCAGATACCGACCGCAATTCGCGAGTGTCTGGTACTGTCAGGAGCCATCCGCATTTATTCATTCCAGCGTCTGGAAGAGAAGTCTTCCCTGGCCGAAGAATTGGATCGCGATTCTTATCTCGCCTCTGATGGCGTGGCTTGATCGACGCCGTTGCAGGCGATTTTCCCGCGTGCTGGTGAACTCTGAATTCTCTCGCCGCAACGTCATTCAAGTTTACGGATTTCCAGACCAGGCGTGTCGCACTGCTTACCTTGGAGTTGACCATCAGCGATTCAAGCCTGACAGCAGTGCCATCCGAAAGCCCTGGGTGTGCGTGATCGCGAAGATCACTCGCTTTAAGAACGTGGATGTGATCGTGAAGGCGATCGCGGAAATGGTTCGACGAGGACTCACGGGCGTTCATTTGCATGTCATCGGTGTCGGTGATGCACTGGAAGAGTGCCGACACACGGCAGAAGCGGACAGTATCACCGAACACGTGACGTTTCACGGACGGCTGGGTGATGATCGCGTGGTTGAACTCCTGCAGCAGTCGCGAGTCTTCTGTCTCGCGTCGGCCGACGAACCCTTCGGACTTGTCGTGGTCGAGGCTCTGGCCTGTGGAACGCCGGTGGTGGCGATGGATAGCGGCGGTCCTCGGGAGATTCTTTATGATTTGCCGTGCGGCAAACTTTGTTCCTCTGTTGACGTAACACAAATTGCCAACGCTCTCGAGCATTTCCTCACGATGAACAAGGAGACTTTCGCAACGGTGTCGGACGCAGCAACACAACGCGCGAAGGGATTCTCCTGGGACAATGCGACGCAGCAGATCGAAGATGAACTGATGCAGGCGATTGCGGGTGCTGGTCTTCAAAAGCCGGTTCTGGGTTAAATCAAGTGCGGAACCCAGGTCTTCGCCAATGAAGCGGCGAGGGATCTTCATGGCCGGACCTAAGCGTCAGCCAAACAGAGAACGGCGAGAAGACATCTGTTTGAACCGCTGATGAACGCCAATGAACGCTCATTAATGCAAAAAAAGGTGGAGAAACAATGGCATCATCCGTATTGGACACTAAGGCCGTCATTGCTCGACGAGCTTCGGGGCGAGCAGCGGCTGGACCTCCGAAACCATTAGCGGTCATCAGTGTTCATTAGCGGTCTAAACAACTATTCCGATCCGCGCAATTCATTTCGCGCAGAACCCAAAAAGCCTGAGGCGGTTGCCCAATGAATGCTGCACGGGTCTCTATCGTGATGCCGACTCTGAATCAGCGGCGTTATCTGCGGGCGGCAATTGATTCGATTCTTGAGCAGTCATGCCACGCCGAAATCATCGTGGTCGACGGGGGCTCGACGGATGGGTCACTGCAGATTCTGGAGTCGTACGGGGATCGGATTCGATTTTTGTCCGAACCGGACGAAGGGCAATCTGATGCATTAAACAAGGGGTTGAGCCTGACCACAGGAGAAGTTATCGGCTGGTTGAATTCCGATGATGTTTATCAGCCTGCTGCGTTTTCGCATGTGCTGCGTATGTTTGACGACCCCAACGTCAAATGGATTTATGGAATGGTTGATGTCATTGACGAACAGGGGAATGAAATCCGAAAGTGGGTCACGAAGATCAAGAACCGCCGGCTGCCGAAGCTGACCTTCAATCATTTGCTGCAAACCAACTGGATTTCCCAGATGGGGGTCTTCTGGCGACGCGAGTTTCTCATTTCGGTGGGCGGACTTCAAACGAACTATCATCTGGCCATGGATTACGATCTGTGGCTCAGGTTCTGGCGGGAATGTCCCGGCACTTTCCTCAACAGAACAATTGCAAGCTTTCGGATTTATGAAACAAGCAAGTCGGGCGGTCAGTATCGCCAACAACTTTCCGAAGCCTATGAGATTGCAAAGAGACACGCGGGCGAGCGTTATTCACTTGACCTTGCCCGGCATGCCGTTAATCGCCATGTGATCAGTTCGATGTACACTGTTCTGAGACTGCTGAGTCCCGGCAAAGTCAAATCGGGCGAAGATCGGATCAAAGCTTCAAGCGAATAGGCCAGTCAAGTATTCATCTCAACAAGGTGTTCTTCCATGCCGGCAAGTGCGACTTGTCGGCTTTTTTCGTTTCGGGCTTTCACTCAGAACTCAGAATCACTGTTGACCTAGCGCGAGCTACGCCCGCAACCCAAAGTTGTTAGTCACTCCGTGGCAGGAGTTTTATTCATTCTCCTGCCTTTATTCTTCTGCGTCTGCGATTCGATCGCCGTAGAGGTTCTGCTTCGAAAGCCGCTTCCGCTTCCATCTTTATCAGGCAGGAGGAGGGGTGATATGCAGGAGAATGAAGGCAGAAGAATGAATCGCAGCTATTCTTATCTTGCCTCATAAGGCGAGCGGCAGAATGAAAAGTACCGGCTGAGCCTGAGGCGCTAGCCGATTCGACAGCAGGAAATCGGCTAGCGCCTCAGGCTCAAGTAAGGTGGATGTGGTCAATTTGTTTCTGCCGCTCGCCTAAGAGCAGAAACAGACTACGGCATTATCCCAGAAGCCAGAATGATGCGGAGATAACGGGCGCTGATTAATTTTACGTTCGGAAAGTGAATGGGAATTCACTGAAAAATCGCAAAACTTTCACAAAACGGTCACAGATTCATCAAACATTAACAATTGGTTTCGAAACTACGCCAGTGAGTTCAGGCACGTGGTTTTGTTGGTTCAAAGCGGTCTTTACGTCTGTACCTTCAGATACGTCACTTGCACTACGGTTGACGAGTTTTTGGCCATCCGCGGGAGATCTTTTCGTGGTCTGCGGGATTTGGTTGAGCTAGAGTTGGTCGAGGTCTTTCTGGCTTTTGTCGGTTGCTTTGAGAACGCTCGGATCTGATCTGAAGGGACAGCACTGAGTTTTCTCTGGATCTGTGTCTTTGATCCTCCTTATGTGTTGGCAAAGCAGCCGTTACCTTTTTTTGGAATGGAGAGTTTTTTGATGAAGAAGTTCAGGTTCCAGTCGGCTCCGGTGAGCCCACGTCGTGGCTTTACTTTGATCGAACTGTTGGTCGTGATTGCGATCATTGCAATTCTGATCGCACTGCTGCTGCCAGCAGTTCAGCAGGCTCGTGAGTCTGCTCGCAGAACTCAGTGCAAGAACAACCTGAAGCAGATCGGGTTGGCTGTTCATAACTTTGAGAGCACTTACAGCAAGCTGCCTCATCCAGGCCAGTGCGACAGCACCGGCGGAGCGGCAACTGTCTACATGACTCAGTCAACCCCAACTTTGCTGTTGCCTTACATTGAGCAGGCCAACGTTTATGCTCAGATGGACCATCAGTTGACCTACGCTCAGATGGGAACCAAGCCCACGCCGTACACATTGACGGCCACCCATCCGGATTCAATTGGTGCTGTGTATCATGACCCTGACTATCCGAATACTGTTGCTGCCGCAAAGACTCAGATTGATGCATTCATCTGCCCCAGCACTCCAATTCCTTCCGGAACTCGATCTCCAGACCGTTACGGTGTGTGGGACTACATGTTCATCGCTGTTTCAGACGTTGAAGAAACTGGCGGTACAGGATCCGATTCTCCTGTCGGTACCCGTCCAATTTCTGGTACACGTCGCACAGCGATGACCCGCCAGGGTGCATTGTCATGCGAGAAGAAATGGGGCTTCGGAAGCATCACTGACGGAACATCGAACACGATTCTGTGTATCGAAGATGCTGGCCGTGCTCATCCGAATGCAGGAATTTTTGCCTCTTTGTCGTCACGTGCCGCAGTGATCACGAACGACACCGTTGAGTGGTCAGGTGGTACTTCTGGCGGACGACGTATGTACGCATGGGCTGACCCGGATGCAAGCACCAACGGTCTTTCTGGCCCAAGCAACTCGACAGCGTCTAGATTACTTGCCATCAATCAGAATCGCACGCCTCAGGGCGGGCCGTCCACATGTACATGGCGAACCAACAACTGCGGTCCAAACGATGAGCCATTTAGCTGGCACATCGGTGGTTGCCAGGCAGTTCTCGCTGACGGTTCAGTGCGTTTCCTGAGCGAAAACATCGATTGGCGAATCCTGAAGTGGCTGGCCGCTTCACAGGATGGAAACGTGATCGGCGAATTCTAGATTGACCGGGTTCGTCCGAATGATCTGAAAATTGCTTAAAAAATGCGGGCCTGACAAACACAGTTTTGTCAGGCCCGTATGTCTGGATAGTCAGAAAGGTATGTTTGAATGTTGCGTTCGTTTTGTTGTTTGATGGTCATGGGAGCGATCGTCGGATGTGGCGTCAGTGTCACTCCGACCGCTGCACGCGTTGCTGTGACTGGCACTGTTACACTCGCTGGACAGCCATTGACCGACGTCGACCTGAATCTTCAGCCTACTGGAGATGGGCTTCCTGCCGTACTTAAAGTGAAAGACGGTAAGTTTGAAGCGGAACTGGTTCCCGGGAAGTACACCTACTTTCTCTCACAAACATCGGGGCCGGCTGGTGCGAAAGCGATTGCTAAAGTTCCGGCCAATTGCCAAATAGGTGCAGCAGACCGAGAGGTTGAATTTGCAGGACCGGGGCCGGTTGAATTCGCGTTGAAGTAGACCCTGGTTGATTGATGGTATTAAATCCAAACGGCAATGCTCAGGTACTTTTTCGAGAGTACGGAGGATTGCCGTTTCGCTTTTTACGGCGCTGAGGAACCCCATGTTGAATCCGGCCTACCAAGACTGGCGGCAATGATATGGACTTAGGCACCAGCGAAAAAATAACCTACCCACCAACTCATGGCGAGCGGTTGGCGTGAGCCGACCGGTATGCCGTTCTGCCGGCCGGTATGCCGTTCTGCCGGCCGGTTCACACCGGGCCGCTCGCCAAGCTGGTATCTTATTTCTTTGCCGCTGCCTTAGCCAGCGGCCTGACGTTGGCGTCACATCTGACACAATTGTTGATTTTTACTGCGGCGAGAAATCACAACCCGAAACGTCAGTGAGGGATTTCTCTGCAAGGCACCGATCCCTCGCTTACGCGTCGGGTTGTGATGGACTCGTGCAGTTTTGCATGTTTCAATCCTTTCGCGTCGCCAAAGACGCAACTGCAAAACTGCCGTTGCGTGGTAGAATGACTTTCAATCAAGCCACCATCGACCTCAGATAGAAGTTTTGATAAGCATCCGGGACCCGCTGCAGATCGGCGTCGGGAAAAATGAACGAACCATCCAGCAGTTTTGTGTCGTGGTTGACGAGATCTGGATAGCGGACTCCCGGGACGACTCGCACAGCGACGATTTCCTGCACAGCGTCTTCGAATTTGACGAAGCCAAGGATCTGTCCTGTCTCGATTTGAATCGCTCAGGCTCCGCAGGTGCGATCCTGTTTTCGCTCGGTGATCGGGATGCCATTGAAGATGGCCGATTCACGAACCTGCGACAATCCTACAAAAGCAACCAGGCCACAAAAAAATCGAGGCCGCGAGTAAAGAATACTCAAACCACGTCAGGGCTTGTTATCAGTCGCAATTCGGCGGACAGTGTCGAGGTAACTCATTTCAGGATCACCAACATCACCGGCCGCTTGCTGTTCCGGAATGATGGAACGACGGCGATCGCCAATGGAGACTTTATCAACTTTGCGCAGGCGAATTCAGGGCTGAGGTTTACGCCCGCAGTCAACTCCCTTGTGACCGGACACTTTACTGTTCAGGCTTCGGTCAGCTGGAATCGGGGAACGGTCGTGATAGTCTGAGCGGTGGCTCCGGACTGGTATATTTTAAACGGCGGAGATGGCGAAGATATTCTGATCGCCGGATCGACGACCAGTGACAACAGTCTCAGCGTTTTCAACACGCTTCGCGCAGAGTGGATTTCTGCCGGCACATTGCTGTTCGCATTGCCAATCTGCAAGCGGGAGTCGGAAGACCGACGGTTTCCCTGAAGACGACCGTCAACGTGCTGAACGACGCCGGTGAGGATGATGTGTTGACAGGGGGAGGAAACTCTGACTGGTTCTTCCGAGCCCTTGACTATGTCATCACCGATCTCGTGACCGGGGAGTTGATCGACGTGCTTTAGCCGTTGAGCCGCCTCCACCAAATTAGCCGCCTGCCCGTAGCCTGCCGCTGGTCTTCCCGTGGCAGGACGATAAGCTCTATTCTTCGGGCGGCGTCTTTTCGCCTCCCACCCCAGGCTAAAGCTTTTGAAGTTGCGCGTTTGGGGACTGCGGAAGATCAGGGCGGCGAAAACACAGGGGATTATCATAACCCGACGCGTGAGCGAGGGATTTTCCTGAACACCGCGTAAAGAGCAAAAGCACAATCCCTCGCTCACGCAGCGGGTTGGGATGGCAGCAAACGCGCAACTTCAAAAGCTGAAGCCTGGGGCTAAATGCTGCCGCAGCTACGCTGCGAAACACAACCCGAAACGGAGCGCCTCGGCGCGATTCGTCTCAAATCATAGCTGCCAGTTGTGTCCTCCCACGAGACAAGCTCGACGGAAGAACGCTGGACATCAATGAATTGCTTAAGTCCACGCCCTTGGGGACTAGCCCCAATGTGGCAAATGAAGCAGTGTTCCAGAGCGGCCTCACCCCAGCCCAAGCCCCGATCTTTTTTTGCGAGAATGCTGCCATGTGACGCCACGCAGAATCCGCAAAACCGGGGGAGAAGGGGCAACATGGCACTATCCAGTGAGAATACCGCGGGCCCGCAGAACAAGTTTACGCCGTCTTTTGTCCCGGGTAGCGAACGCGACCGTGATGAGCCGCCAGCAGGGATTTGATCAGTGACTCTTCAACCATGCGAATCTCATTCATCCTGAGATTGCATTCGTCAAACTGTCCATCCAGCAGACGCTTCATCGTAATTTCATGCACCAGCGACTGAATGCGGCGAGGCGTCGGTTCCTTCAGAGTTCGACTGGCACTTTCCACCGCATCCGCAAGCATCAGCACAGCGGTTTCGCGTGACTGAGGCTTCGGTCCAGGATAACGGAAGCTGGATTCATCGGCATCCGTTCGATGGTCTCCATCCTTCTTACGAGTTGCCTCGTGGAAGAAGTATTCCACCAGCGTAGTGCCGTGGTGTTGCTCGATAAACTCACGCAGTGGTTCCGGCAGATTATGTTCTTCGGCCAGCTCCATGCCGTCCCTGACGTGTCCGATGATGATTAAAGTGCTCATCGCCGGAGCCAGCGTTTTGTGATGGTTTTCGGACCCTTCCGTCATGTTCTCGATGAAGTACTCCGCCTTCGTCATCTTTCCGATGTCGTGAAAATACGCGCCGACGCGAGCCAGAAGTCCGTTGGCTCCGATCGATTCTGCGGCAGCTTCAGCAAGTGAGGCCACCGTCATCGAATGGTTGTAAGTTCCCGGAGCCCGGCGAGCCAATTCCAGCAGCAAGGGATGAGAGACGCCAGTCAATTCCAGCAGGCTGATATCCGTCACCACGCCAAAGGCCTGCTCAATAAACGGCAGACTTCCAGCCACCAGATAACAGCATACGAGCGACCAGCCGGCAAACTTCAGAGCCGTCACGATCACTCCCATGTTTCGCCAGGCATCATCCGCGCCGTGGGCCCGCATGACACCAACACCCCAGACGGCGTAAAAGGCGACGGCCGAAACCATAAAGCCAACCTTAATCATCACCAGTCGCGATTTGATGCGTCGCAACGGGATGATTGATGTCACGCAGATCGTCATCAGAGACACGAAGTGACCGAGATCGCTGACGGTCGCCATGGAGATCATCAGCGATAAACAGAAGGCCGTCAGAATGGCGACGACCTGACTGTAGGCAATGGCCGTGATCATGACAGCTGCGAGCAACGGAACGATCTCCGCACGCCAAGGATCACGGCTCATCAATGTGCCAAGGAACACGGTACCGATGCACATTCCCACAAAGATGACCAGACGGCTGGTTTCTTCGAGCATCTTCGGGGACGAGAACTTCAGGAATGTACCAAACAAGATCACGAGGAGTACGACCAGCATTGCCGTACCGACGACTCGAGAAAATCGTTGAAATTTTGAAATGCTGGATTCATGAGCGAGATATTCCAGCCACAACAGCCCGAGCTGTTCGTCTGTTTCCGATAAAATCGTACCTTCAGGCACAATGACGGTGCCTTTGGTGTACTTGTCGAATTTTCGAGGAGCGGATTCGCCGGCCAGCTTTAACTCCGCGTCGGTGGCGACAGGATCAAGTTTCAATTGATTGCGAAAATTCTGCTGTAGCCAGAATTCAATGACCTGTTGAATCGCGGACAGATTCTGAAGGCTGGGCCAGGATTTCCCAAGACGACCGGTTTCCTGCAACTGGTCCAACAGCAGGACATCGGCAAGCACGCCGTTGTGCAGCACAAGCCCGGCAGAATCCACGACCTTGATCGATCTTTTGCGGTTGGCAGCAGTCGTGACGTCTGCGTTGCCACCCAGAAGGCTGCGGGCCGAAGTGTTGTCGATCAATCCCAGGCTACGAGCATCCTTCGTCAGCAGTTCAAATTCACTCATCAACAGGTCAATGCGTTTGCCCTTCGACTCGTCGGCATCTCGCAACTGGTTCTTCAGCACGTTGAAAGATGTCTCCTGGGCTGTGGCATCCAGAGTCGTCAGACCGAATGCTGCCAGCGTCGGCAACTGGACCTGCTTCATCGATTCGGCGTTCGCAATTTCGCTGAGCTGATCGCGAAGTAATGACTGCAGGCGATCGACGATGGCAGATTCCTGAATAAGCACAAGCGGCGAGTCCTTGATGGCCTCATCAAGGTTAAGTTGCGTCTCGCGGACGTTCTCGACTTCGAAATCAACACGAGCCTGCACACCCACATCGGCAATCTGACCGGCTCGATATGTAAACCGAGATCGCCAGGCTTGAACGGATAACAACAGCCCCACGGTGGCAAACGTTGCGATCAGGACGTGCGTCAGGACTTTGTAGTCGCGAAACGCCGAAAGCGCACGATCCCAAACGGACGGAGTCGGACGGAAAACACGCGTAGGACGTGATCGCCGGGTTCCAAAGAACGACATGGCGATTATCCCGCGTTGAAATCGAAAGACTGAACCGGCAACAACCGCATTGCCAGTTTATGAATCGAACAATCCAGATGAACAACACGAGAGTTCCGCAGTGGTTGCACTGAGGAACGTTCTTGCAGGGATGTGAACATGAAAGCAACGGCCGACGGATGTGCGTCCGTCGCGCTGGCTGGTGCCGGAAAACTCACACTCAGGACCTTGATGAGTTCTGAATGGTGTCTGCTTCGTACGCCGAAACAATCTCCCGAACCAGCCGATGTCGGACAATATCCTGTCCAGTTAACTTCACAATGGCAACCCCAGGGATATGAGAAAGACGACGAATGCCGTCCTGAAGGCCGCTCGCAACGCCTTTCTCGAGGTCAATCTGGGTTGCATCGCCCGTGACGACAATGCGGGAATTGAGGCCCATTCGGGTCAAAAACATCTTCATTTGCGTGGTTGTGGTATTCTGGGCCTCGTCCAGAATCATGAACGTATCATTCAGCGTTCGACCTCGCATAAAGGCCAGAGGCACGATTTCGATCACGTCATTCGCCATGTATCGGCGGACTTGTTCATGGTCCAGCATGTCATTAATCGCGTCCAGCAACGGCCGCAAAAATGGATTCACCTTGGCAAACATGTCCCCTGGGAGAAACCCCAGCTTTTCCCCGGCTTCCACGGCTGGTCGCACCAGAACGATCTTTCGAACCTGCTCCGCCCGCAGGGCTTCCAGAGCCATTGCCACGGCCAGATAGGACTTGCCGGAGCCGGCAGGGCCATCACACAAGACGAGTTCGTGCTTGCGAATCGCCTCCATGTAAACTTTTTGCCCGTCCGTCTTGGCGCGAATCTGCCCGACTCGATCTTTACCGACTCCAGTTCGCATCTCCTGAACGGCTCGGTTCGGCGCAAACGTGTCGGCGGCCGAGTGGCTGCCGTGATGTCCTTCAGTATGTAACATTCTTTGAGATCCCGATGGCTCCGGCGCGAGAGAAATCTCGACGTCTGTTGGAGTCAGTTCCTGACTATTGAGAAGGATGTTCCGCCACCGATTCAGCAAATCCGTGCAATGGCGAACCTGCTCTTCATCCCCGGAAACGCGAACTTCGTTGCCTCGCAACACAACCTGAGCACCAGTGATTGAGCACAGTCGACGAAGGTTCTCGTCGCGAAACCCAAACAGAGCGCGGGCTTCGTCATGATGTGTCAACACTACTGTAGAGTCAGCCATAGATGGCTCGAAAGCGGCAACCAGAAAACAAAAGAGCCGTGATCACAAATGGAATCGTGATGGTTCAACAACGTTTACTCAACGACGTTTACAAACGCGTCATCGAACAGGTGTTGATTCAACCGTGCGAAATCAATTCTTATTCATCGGCAAGCCGCAGGCGTCGTTGAGTACAACAGTCGCCTGCGGCTTGCCGTTAAGGGACAGTCCCGAAATAACTTCCGGCTTGAAAGGCTTCAGACTCATGCGGTGAGCCTGCGTTCGCTTAGGCTCACTTGTCAAACCCTACAAATCGCAACGTTACCTATTGGAACGTTTTTCTGTAGGGTGTGACCAGTTCGCCCCAGCGAACGCGGGCACACCATTTTCGAATGTTGTTTCGGACCAGTTCCGAAGAAAAATCTATGTCTCCATTTGTAGGAGACTTCGCGCTCCTGTTCAAGCAGGATGGTTTTTCTTTCGTGATCAACGTGCAGCGAGAAACGCTTTTTGCCGCGACACAGCCGCCGGGAAAAATGTTCGGAGCGTTCAATGAATGACCAGGAAAACAGATGAGAATTCGCTAAAGCTGAGAGCCCGGAAAATCACTCTTCGCTGAGCCAGTCCATGATGAAATCATCTTCGCTGGCCGCGCGGCGAGTTTGTTTGCCTTTGTTCTCTGCCGACTTCCTGGCCGATTCAGGCATCTTGGTTTTCTGGCGGCTGCGCTCTACTTCCAGTCCGGCTTTTTCCATCAGACTGCGTGAGAACGTGCTTTCCTCTTCCGGAGGAGGGCCATCCCCCTCGACCGTGTATTCGATCGTAAACGAATGCTTGGCAATGGTAATCTTGTCGCCAGGGGAGAGGCACTTCGAAGGCGTTCGCTCGTCGTTCACCTTAATGCCGTTACTGCTGCCAAGATCGCGGATGTGCCAATGTCCTTCTTTCAACTCCAGTTCGCAGTGGTGCGACGACACATTCTGAAAGTCCAGTTTGATGTCGCACGACGAACGCCGCCCGATCAACAATTTCGGGCTCATCAGTGGAATAGGGTCCCCACCGCCGACAGGAATAAGCTGACCCAGCATGTGAATGGCATCTCCGTTGTCGCTCAGATGCTCAACATCCTCTAACGTCAGAGGAGTGATGCAGAAAGGTATTTCGCAATGATATCGCAATACAGAATCGATCGGCCTGTCGACCATTGAATCAAGACGACTTACGGCAGATTTCCTGCCAAAGTTTGAGCAGAATCAGGAAATCCCCTGCCAAACATTTTTTAAGGACGACAAGCCCCGGGGAGGGTACTGCCTTTATTTCCCCCGGTCAAACTCTTTGACGCGGGCCGACACAAAATTCAACAGCTCAAGGGTAAAAAAATCTCTCGATAAGATTCTGACGACTCTGATAGCTCGATCTGACTAAGGAACAGTCCCGAAACAACATCCTGTTTTTGCTGCGGCGCGAAATCCCAACCCGCTGCGTGAGCGAGGGATTGTGCTTTTGCGCTTGCCGCAGTATTTCGGAAAATCCCTCGCGTACGCGTTTTGAAGTTGCGCAATTTAGTCCCTTCTCCCTCGCATCGGGGGAGAAGGTGGCCGTCAGGCCGGATAAAGGGGTTTACGGAAAGATGAAGTTCGAGAAAAAGCCCGCTCACCCTGCCCTCTCCCCCGAAATTCATTTGCGACTAAATGCAAACCTTTAACGACGAACCTTATTCGCAAATGAATTGAGGAGAGGGGACATCATCAACAAAACGCGCAACTTCAAAACTTACACGTCGGGTAGTGATTTCGGGAACTTGTTTCGGGACTGGTCCTCAGCAAAATGGCAACGAGTGTTGCGAATCCAATCAGGATCGCGACAATGTCCAGCGCAGGCAGAGGGACAGGCGTTCGCTGGGCTTCACGGTTCAGAGGAAAGTCCGGGCTCCACAGGACACGATGGTGGGTAATTCCCACCGTCCGCAAGGATCGGGAAAGTGCAACAGAAAGTAAACCGCCAATCGGAGGATCGTTCACGATCCTTTAGAGGTAAGGGTGAAACGGTGCGGTAAGAGCGCACCAGCGATTCGGGCGACCGAGTCGGCTGGGTAAACCCCATCGGGAGCAAGGCCAAGCAGAAGGGACGGTTGTCTTCGGACGGCCACGAGTCGGTTCGGCTCGTCATACCTTCGGGTCGGCTGCTAAAGGTGTTGAGTAATCAGCATTGTAGAGAAATGAACGCCCTCGACAGAACCCGGCTTATCGTTCCTCTGCCTGTATTTCGCAGATATTCTGAACTGTTTAACGGCAAGACGCAGGCGACTGTGATCACTTGCCTCGGCGTCTCCGGCTTCGCGGTTAACAGATGCCTTCATGGATCTTCAATCATCCCGCAAAGAATCTTTTCCGCATTTATCGAATAGAGTCTTTCCATCATGCTGCGTCATATCACGCTCCTGCTGGGGCTTGCTCTTCTGTTTCCAATGGCGACCAGCAGCCCCGGGCTAACAAGCCTCGCCGTGGCCGACGAAGCCAGGTCCTCAAAGAATGCCGCGGCGGCGGACGAAAGCGAAGACGACGGTCCTTTATTGTCGGTGGTGTTACTTCAGAAAAAGGTTCCGACTCTCTCAGAGAAGAGCATTGCTGGCTCGATCGAGAAAGCATGGAAGCAGAAAGTCTCGATCGGTGACGACAAGAAAAAAGATGCCACCGATTTTGTGGTCAAAGGAGGTCCCGGCTTCATCATTCAATGCCAGGACACATTCTGCATGATGATCCTCGCCAACAAACCTTATCTCGAAGCAGACGCACTCAAGGAAGTGCAGGAACTCCGAACCCGCAAGATGCTGCAGGAACACAAGGCGTGGTTCTCCCTGGACCTTGTCGGAGACATCAGCGAAAAGCCTGCCGCTAAACAGGACGCCGCGATGACGCGCATTATTCGACTCGCGGCTGAAATGGTCGACAAGAACACCGTCGGGGTCCTGTTGCCTTCCGAAAACATCGTGCTGCCAATCAGCGATGACGTGATTACAGAGATGAAGGGGGCTGATGCCCTGAAAGCACTGCGGAAATCTTCGAATGCCGCCGTCATCGGCTCGTCTGATGATGATCCCAGGATGCTGGCCGCAACTGCTGAAGCTCGCCGAACCTGGCCGGAGTTCATAGAAGCCTTCCGCAACAAGCCGGAGAACTCCAAAAGCTTCTCGGCCAAATTTCCTTTCGACGCTCCAGATCAAAAAGAATTCATGTGGGTCGAAGTCGTCTCCGTCAATGGTGATACCGTCGTGGGCCGACTTGGAAATGATCCGGTCTGGGTTAAAGATCTTAAACTCGGCGATGAAGTCAAAATGAAGGTTTCGCAACTGTCCGACTGGATGTACGTGAAAGATGGCGAGATCGTGGGCGGTTACACCGTCAAAGTTCTGATGGAGAAACAGAAGCAGGAAGAGAAGTAGAACAAGGCGGGGCCTGTCTCATAAAGCCGCCTTAAGTATAATCCATTCTCGAAGCTGCCAGGTCGCCACACTGGAGAAACGCACATCTCGAAGTTTGAAACGATCGCCTGCAGTTCAAGTTGACACCGGACCTTCAAGGGTGTTGTTGCGGATGGCTGTTAAAGTAGGTCCTTTCTGCCGGAAAGCACGTTCGCCGCAAGGCGAACAGGGCGTGCAATAGGCGTCTGCATACCGGCCGAGAACTTTGGTTTACGTGCACACAGGTCGCGGCAAGCCGCGAAGTCCTGCCCGGCAGGCAGGACCTACCGAAATCTGCGACTGCCCCCACGCTGTCCAATTCAGATTCGTCTGTTTGCAAATCCATTTTGCATTCGACAAACTGCTGACGCTGAGATCCAGTTGCCTGTCGAAGTGAAAACGCACATCGTCTGATGTCGACTGCCACTCGGCCATCCCCTGGTTCTTTCCGGCTGATCCCCGATTATTCCTGCCTGCGCCCCGTTTTGCCTGCCTGAGATTGTTCCATGATGAAACTTGTGATCACACTTGTGAGCCTGATGTTCATTGGCGATTGGCCTCAGTTTCGAGGACCGAATTCTGATGGACACGTAACGGGACCAGAAACTCCTCTGCAGTGGTCCGAAACAGAGAACGTCGTTTGGAAAGTTCCCGTCGCTGGGCTGGGTTGGTCCTCGCCGTCTCTGGCTGGTGGCAGAGTCTTTTTGACAACCGCGGTGCAGGAAGGCGATCAGCTTTCGTTGCGGGCACTCGCTCTTGATGCAAAAACGGGGCAGACAATCTGGGATCGCGAAGTGCGACGCATCGAATCTGTCCCATCGATTCATACGAAGAACAGTCATGCCAGCCCGACGCCAATCATCCATGACGGCAGCGTCTTTGTGCACTTTGGTGCTCTCGGAATGGCTCGGCTGGCCGCGCAAGATGGCACCATCAAATGGTTAAACAATGAGTTACAATACAATCCTCTGCACGGCAGTGGTGGCTCGCCGGTTCTGATGAATGGCAAACTTGTTGTCTCCTGTGACGGGACCTCCGATCCTTTCGTGACCGCAGTCGATGCCGAGACCGGGAAAATTGCGTGGCGAACTCCTCGTTCAGTGGCCGCTCGCATCACCCACTCCTTCGTAACGGCGGCTGTCGCCGTTGTCGCCGGCAAAGCGCAAGTCTTCGCACCGGGACCAGATCATCTCGCAGTTTACGATCTGGAGACAGGAACTGAAATCTGCAAAGTGCGTGCGCCGGGCTGGTCGGTGGTGCCTCAACCCGCCATTGGGCACGGACTGGTTTTCTATAATCATGATTACGACAACCCGGAACTTATGGCGGTGCGTCTGGGCGGCACCGGAGATATCACCGACACGCATGTGGCCTGGCGAATCAATCGCGGAGCACCAAGCACTCCTTCGCCGTTGCTTGTGGGTGATGAGCTCTATTTCGTCGCAGACAATGGGATCGCTTCCTGCGTTGATGCAAAGACCGGTGAGCGTCACTGGATGGAACGGTTGGGGGGAAACTTTTCGGCGTCGCCGGTCCTCGCGAACGGTCGTGTTCTGTTTCTGAATGAAGCCGGAGTTGCGACGTGGGTCAAGACGGGCGTCAAATTCGAGGCACTCGGCCAGAACGAAGTCCCCGGGCGTACGTTTGCAACACCGGCCTTCGCCGATGGCGCGATGTATCTGCGGACCGACACGACTCTGTACAAGATCGCGAAGTGACTCGAAGTTGCGATTTCGCTATTCGCATTTCACGGTTCGCATTTCACAGTCCGCAACAACATCAAGGCCATGTTTTGGGCCGCTGCGGACTTAGATGAAGCAATTTGGGATTATCTCCAATGCGTTGATCGGCGACTGAGTCACAGCCCGGGGCGGCGTTTTTGATTTGACGTGAGTCTGGTCAGAAGGCGATCGAGTTGATTGGAGAAGTCCTGTTTATTTCTGGCACTGTAAGCAGCAGGACCGCCGGTCTCGAGTCCTGATCCGCGAAGCTCATCCATCAAATTTCGCGCGGCCAGACGTGAACCAACATTCTCTGCGTCCAGGACTTCACCACGAGGATCCAGGACTGTCGCTCCCCTGGCCACGGCGGCGGCGGCCAGGGGGATGTCGGCGGAGATGACCAGATCTCCGGCATTCAGCAGTTCTACAATTCGGCGATCGGCGATGTCGGCTCCTGCACCGACCAGTTCGAAGCTGATCAGAGCTGATTTCGGAATCCACATCATCTGATTGGCGACCAGAGTCATCCGAATCTGCAGGCGTTTGGTGACTTTGTACAAAACCTCCTTGGCTTCCACCGGGCAGGCGTCGGCATCAACCCAAATCTCCATGAAACCAAGGCCCCCTTCCTTAACACGAAGCTGAACTGCGTAAACCGTGAATTTAGCAAACGCGATTATCGGTAGCGCGACTGATGGATCGGATTCGAGAATTAGGGCTGGAAAGTCCCGAATCTGCCGGGATTGCGGAATCTCACCGGCTGAAACTGAGATTCTTCGTCATCGAGATCGCTGACTCGGCCCGGGAATGTCGCTACAATCAACCCAATGAAGTGGGTCTCTTTATCGCCAAGAATTCTTCAGTGACGAATCGTTTCAATGTCCGACAAGCGAAATCTGTTCAACAAAGTCTGGGATCTTCATACCGTTCAGGATCTGCCTGGGGGCCAGACGCAACTGTTTATTGGGCTGCACCTGATTCATGAAGTCACCAGTCCACAGGCGTTTGAGATTCTGCGCGACCGAAAGCTGAAGGTGGCCTTCCCGGAACGCACGATTGCGACTGTCGACCATATCGTTCCGACCGCCAATCAGGCTCGCCCGTTTTTGGACGATCTGGCCGAACAGATGATGTCGGCCATCGAAAAGAACTGCAAAGATTTCGGCGTCACACTGCTCGACCTGAAAGACGACCGTCAGGGAATCGTCCATGTTGTTGGTCCTGAACAGGGATTGACTCAGCCCGGTATGACGATTGTCTGCGGCGACAGCCACACCAGTACTCACGGAGCTTTCGGAAGCATCGCCATCGGGATTGGTACCAGCAACGTGGCGGAAGTCCTGGCGACTCAGACGATGTTCCTGAATCGTCCAAAGGTTCGACGAGTTGTCGTGAATGGCGAGCTGCGGCCGGGCGTTTATGCCAAAGACGTGATCCTGTTCATCATCCAGAAGCTGGGCGTTCAGGGCGGCGTCGGACATGCCTACGAATTTGCCGGCTCAACCTTCGACGCGATGTCGATGGAAGAACGCATGACAGTCTGCAACATGAGCATCGAGGGTGGTGCTCGTTGTGGATACATTAATCCTGACCAGAAGACTGTCGACTACCTGAAGGGCCGGCCATTTTCTCCACAGGGCGCGGATTTTGATCGAGCAGCCGCGTGGTGGTTG
Source organism: Planctomycetales bacterium (assembly GCA_026400835.1). GTDB lineage: Bacteria > Planctomycetota > Planctomycetia > Planctomycetales > Planctomycetaceae > SXXK01. The sequence goes on from JAPLOA010000037.1 coordinate 23,930, forward strand.
AGTCTTGCGTCCGGTCCGGACGCTGAGTTTGATGATGTTGTGACATTCAATGCGGCTGATATTGAGCCGACGGTCACCTGGGGCATCACACCAGCTCAGTCGGTCGGCGTCAGCCAGCCTCTTCCAAAGGTCAGCGAAGTGGCCGCAGAAGAGCAGCGATTGATCAAGGAAGCTCTTGAGTTTATGGGCCTGCAGGAAGGTCAGCCGATCAGCGGCACGAAGATCGACGTGGCATTTATTGGTTCGTGCACGAATTCGCGCATGTCCGATTTGCGTGAGGCAGCTCGCGTCGTCAAGGGCCACCATGTATCTCCGACCGTGAAAGCGATTGTCGTACCCGGATCTCAGTTGGTTCGTAAACAGGCAATGGCAGAAGGGTTGCACCTGATCTTTGAGGCGGCTGGTTTCGAATGGCGTGAAGCGGGCTGCTCCATGTGCCTCGCGATGAACCCGGACAAGCTGAAAGGTCGCGAAGTCTGTGCGTCCTCCAGCAATCGTAACTTCAAGGGACGTCAGGGAAGCCCAACGGGAAGAACTCTGCTGATGAGTCCGGCGATGGTGGCGGCCGCAGCCATCAAAGGGCACGTCACCGACATCCGCGAATTCCCTGCGGCTGTCTGACCGTTTTGACGATTGCAGCGAATTGAGCTGCGACGAAAACATTGAGAACGCTCTGGTTTCGAGAAGATCCAGAGCGTTTCTTCGTTGGTGGGGAGCTACTGCTTCCTCAGCCATGGAATGATGGGTGTAGGCCGAACCGAGCGGAGCGAGTTCCGGCTTGTTCTTACCTGAAGCAAGGAATTGTCGGAACTCGCTGGCGCTCGGTCTGGCCCGCGATATGATGAAGCAAGAGGACACCGCTGGAAGGACAACGCTGGAAGTGGAAGGACAACGGAGTGGAAGGACAACGGTGCCATGCACCTTGAAGGGAGAAGCCCAAAGGACAACGGTGCCATGCACCTTGAAAGAGAAGCCCGTGAGTACACCGGTGCCATGCACCTTGAAGGGAAAAGCCCAAAGGACACCGGTGCCACGCACTTTGAAGGGAGAAGCCCAGCATGATTCTTCAGGCGTCTTTCCAAATTCACGTCAGCCCTGAGTGGTGGTGCGGTGTGAGCGGCGGCGGGAGGAGGCGAACTGGAGGGCTGCGGGAAGTCCGATCTCGACTCGAAAGCGTTTGCGGAAGTTCTTTACGAGATCCAGCCAGGTCTCCGCGCTGCACTGCAGGCGTTCGAGCATCGGATCGAGCCCCTTCGGGATGGAGCCGCGTTTGTCCGTTCTCAACTGACGACCGGTCCAGTCAAGCAACTGAAGATACTGATCCAGCGACATCGTCAGGCAGCCCTTGTTTGAGGCTCGCCGTGAACTGGTTTTCTCTCGAACCTTTTTGCGAGGCGGCTCCAGAGGAACCGGAGCTAACCAGCCAGCGTTCTCCCCATGTTCAATGCGAGCATCCTGGGCATCGGCCGATGACACTTCGCCCGCCGACTGACGATCGGCCACTCGTTCCTTCACGCTGGTGAAATCACTCGCCTCCGGAGTCTTCGCGATGCCCGCTCGAATCGGATTCAAATCCACATACACCATGCAGGCGGCGATCGCCGTTTCGTCCAGAAGCGGCTGAGCCTTGAAGCGACCCTCCCAGAAATGGCCGGTCACTTTTTCTTCCTTGTTGCCCAGGCGAGCAATCGGCTCCGCAAGGCACTTCATGAACCATGAAACATTCGACAGACGCTTGCGTTTCTCCTTCATGCCGGATGCATCGTTGCGAATCTGATTCAGTTCGTACTCGGTCGGTTCTTCAGCGGATCGATCCTTTCGACGTCGCTGAGGAAACAGGTGCCACCACCGCAGAGCCACCTCGTCATCCGACCACGCTTTCACAAGATCGGGCCGCGTTCGAGCCACAGCATGCATGTGGTTACTCATCACGGCAAAGCTGAGCACATCAACCGCAAAAATCCCCGCGAGCTCTTCCAGCCGATCACGAATCCACTGCTTGCGATGCGAATAGTCTCGCCCAGTCTCTTCATCCCGCCCGCACAGATAAGTCCTCCGCACGCAGCGATTCACCAGATGAAACACCTGAATCTCGTCGTCCGCAAAGATCTCAACCCGATTCACTCGTGGCACAACCGTCGCTCCCGTCAAACGTTATGAATCCCCGCCGAACTCGCCGTTGGCGGCATCCTGAACAGCCGATCCTCCTCTGTCAAGTGCATGGCACCTGTATTTTGCAAGTGCATGGCACCTGTATTTTGAATCTCGTCGTCCGCAAAGATCTCAACCCGATTCACTCGTGGCACAACCGTCGCTCCCGTCAAACGTTATGAATCCCCGCCGAACTCGCCGGTGGGGCCATCCTGAACAGCCGAGCCTCCTCTGTCAAGTGCATTGTCAAGTGCATGGCACCTGTATTCTTGTCAAGTGCATGGCACCTGTATTCGTACCTGTATTCTGTAAAATAGATACTCTCCACAAGAGCTCGATTGAGGCCTGGAATTCGCGGGATACCTTCGGAGGATATCCTCATGTCGTGGCCAAGCACGAATAACTTCTGATCGGATTCAGAAGAGCCATTGGGTTTGAATCCGGTCCAACTCCGGACCACGGAAAGTTCGACCGGCGTCAGGAGGCGGAGCATACTAGTCAGGGTTTTTGACCCTTTCGGATATACTCTTCCCGTGACAGTACCCCGTCCTTGTCGATGTCATACTTCTCGAATCGCCCTGCGGCAGTTTCAGCGTTGGATTGACTGGCGATGAAGACCTCGCGGGTGATCTTGCCGGTCTTCTTTTTGTCGAGGCGAAGAAACTTATCGGATCGTTCCTGTTCCTCGGGGCTCAGGGGAGTGATTTGCTTTTCGTCTGTCTTTGCTGGTACTTCTTCGCCGGACTTCTTTTTGGATTTGCTGTAATGGCGTCCGGTCCCGTCGCCGGTGTCGAGGATTCCGCCGGCCGGGTTGAGTTCCGTAAGCACTGCCGCAAGTCGAGTGCGGGCAGCTTTAGCAACAGTGTCTTCGCTGTCGGCGGGGATCGGGCTTTCCGTGAACGGAGCGCCGGTCATGTCGAAGAGTTCACCGCGTTCGTTGAGCTTCCACTGAGCATCGCGGACGTACCACATGCGAGCAAGCTGGTTGAAGACCCAATCACGCGGCTTGCCAACTTCACCTCGCAGTTGTGGGGCGAAGCTGTGGCCGTCGAAGATCGTGTTCTCCGGCAGTTTGCCGCCGCTGAGTTCGGTAAATGTGGCAAGCAGGTCTGTGGAATCAATCAGGTCGGCAGAGACTTTTCCACCCGGGGTTTTGCCGGGCCAGTTGGCGATAAATGGGACCAGTCCGCCACACTCAAGCATAGTGCCTTTCACGCCGGACAGATTGCGGCCGCCAATCGTGGAGAGCGGATCCTGACCTTTGCCGGTGCCATTGTCGCCCATGAAAATGATGAGCGTGTTGTTGCGCAGTTTCAGAATCTCGAGTTCTGCAACCAGCTTGCCAACGAGCTTGTCCATATACAGAACATTGTCGCCGAAAAGGTCTTTGCTGTCCGGTGCGCTGTCGGGAGTCGGCTGGATTTCGCCGTGGACATGCACCATGGAATAGTAAAGGAAGAACGGCTTGGTCTTGTTCTTTCGGATGAAGCTCATGGCCTGATCATGCATTAGATCGGGCATGTACTCCTTGTCGGTGAGTTCGCGATCTTTGCGGTTGACTCGGTATGGCTCCGGTTTACTGGCTTTTTTGTTCCAGTAGACGCCGCTGCCGTTGAATCGCAGTGTATCGTCAAAACCAACTTCGTCCGGTTCACCAGGAAGCTGGCCGTACTTGCCAATCATTGCTGTGGCATAGCCAGCCGACTTGAACATTCTCGGAAGCAAAAGCTCCGATGGGTTCATCCGCATGCAGGCATCCTGATTTGTAGAACCGTTACGGAAGGCGTACCGCCCCGACATGATCATCGCTCGCGAAGGTCCACAGAGGGCTGCCGTGTAGGCGTGGCTGTACCGAATGCCGGTGCCTGCAAGCTTGTCGATGTTCGGGGTCTGATAGTTGTCCGAGCCGTAGCAGCCCACGTTTCCGATCCCGAGATCATCGGCAAGAATGAAGACGATATCAGGAGTTGTGGCATCTGCCGCAAATGACGGAACAGCAAGCGTTACTGCGATGATAAGGAACAGCGTGGTACGATTGGTCACCATGTTTGAAAGCTCCGAACTAAACTTAGCGAAAACGCGACAGCGTCCGGTTTACACTGTAAAACCACAGCAAAACACAACCGTGGGTTAACGGTTTATTGATTTGATCATCCGCAGGGTGCTAGCCCCTTGCGGCTCACAATGCGCGGTTTTGAGGTTCACTTTCCCATCGAAACAAACTCATCTCGTGACAGTAAGCCATCTTTGTCCGCATCCCATTTTGTAAATCGTTCGGCTGCTGCTTCTGAGTCCGACTGTCGAGCGATGTAGAACTCGCGACTGAGCTTGCCAGTCCTGTCTTTGTCCAGCTTGTCAAATCGAGCACCTCGGTCGTCAGGGTCTCCAGGCGAAAAAGTGGCTTTTGACTGCTTGGATTTCTGCTTCTTGCCCTGCGAATTTTTTGGCTCAATTGCCGCCGAACCGACCGGTGGCAGATGTTTTGCTAAGGACTCCAGCAGAGCTTTATTTTCAGGCTTGCTGGCAAGGCTTACAGTTTCCGTCGGATCATTCTGTTCGTCGTAGAGTTCCGTGGCAACAATCGTTGGTCCATTGCGATCTCTCCAGAAGGTGGCACGCCAGCGTTGGTCGCGAATGCTGTAACCCATAAGTTGCATGCCCGTTGTGGAATCGTTTCGAGGATACTGACTGATGGCAATATCCGTCGCCGGGGCAGAAGGGTCGTCGATGAAGTTCTTCAGGCTGGTGCCATCAATCTTCGCCGGGGTCGGTAATCCACACAGATCGGCGAGCGTTGGGTAGACGTCGATGAACTCGACCGGTGCATCGCATGTCATGCCAGCCGTCTTTGAATTTGGCATACTAATCAGCAAAGGAGCACGCGTGGCAATTTCGAAGTTAGTGTGTTTGTGCCACAACCCGTGATCGCCAAGCTGCCAGCCGTGATCTCCCCAGAGGACGATGATGGTGTTGTCAGCGAGCCCTTCCTGATCCAATGCATCGAGCAACTTGCCAATTTGGGCGTCGGTGTAGCTGATGCACGCGTAGTAGCCATGTCGCAGTGTGCGAGCGAAATCAGCCGGGATTGGGTCGCCGTTGGGTACACCCGGATAATTATGCAGTTCGCTGTTGCTGTGCCCGGCGAATTCGGGACTGCCCTCTGGCAGATGGTCAGTCGTTGGCACAGAAATACGATTCGGATCGTAAAGATCCCAGTACTTCTTTGGAGCGACAAAGGGAAGATGCGGCTTTGCAAACCCGACCGCCAGAAAGAAGGGCTTTTCGCTCGACTTCAAGGCGAGAATTCGTTTCACAGCTTCGTTGGCAGCGGCTCCATCGGGAAGTTCTGCATCTGGCTTGGAGCTGACTTCGAAGGCCGGCCCCTTTTTGCCGCTCTTGCCGTCACTTCGAGAAGTAACACCTGATAATTCCTTCACATACTCAGTGACACTCACATCGTGTTTCGTGTCAATCTGCCTCGTGAAGTCAATCAAATCCGTATCGACTGACTTACCGTTCGAATACCAATGCGGCTCGCTCCAGGATCGACCGTCCTCAAACCCCTTGTGGTAAATCTTGTTCAACGCCGCACAATGATAACCATTCGCTTTAAAGTGCTGAGGCAGCGTGATGCAATCCGGCTGAGCGACCCGGAAGTGCGTTTCCAGATCCCAGACTTTCGTCACATCAGGCCGAAGACCGGTCATGATCGCAGTCCGTGACGGACTGCAGACTGCCTGCTGGCAGTAAGCTTTGTTGAACACGATGCCCCGCGACGCAATTCGGTCAATGTTTGGCGTCCTGACAATTGTGTTGCCGTAACAGCCGAGTTCCGGTCGCAGGTCATCAACGGCGATGAACAGGACATTGGGTTTGTTGACAGCATATATCGACGATGGCAAACATAGCGTCAGATTGAGAGCAAGCAGAAGATTCTTCATGAGCATTCAGGTACAAGAGAAGATGTGGAGATTTTGTATCCGTGTCAACACTGGCTGTTTGGGGCTCAACACAGTTTGTTTCAGAGTAGACTGTAGTCAGACTTTTCCAGTTTAACGAATCCTGATCCAGAATGGTGCGAATACTACGAGCCATCGCGGTGGAATCTTTATAGCAAATTGCAGGTTGGCCTGATGGATGTCCGGGATGCTCTGGACAACGCCACTCAGCGGTTACTGCTACAGACACCAGTGAATGCTTTTCGCTGCCCATCCCATATCGCACCTGCAACCAATGATCATCGCCCTGTTCGAGGTCGAGCAGGAACCCGCTATCCTGTTGACACGTCCCATTATGTGGCATGGGACTCAGGTTCTCGTGGCTTCATTCCGGGTGAAGCGAGCGGCACCGGTGCAACTGCTGATCGAGCCGGATTCTTTACCATGAATCGGGCGACAGGATTCCGTGACTGCCCTGACGGACTGAGCAATACGTTTATAGTCGGCGAACGAGCGTATAAGCAGTAATGTCTCCAGATCCTGCTCGTGATCAATTCAGGAGTGAGATCAGTGACAGAGAAGGTCCGACGTTCGACTTCGTTGCTGGTGACGACGTTGTGTTTGACTACTTCCAGGATAGGTCTGCCAAATCCTGGTCGTCACCCCGGATCGCCATTTGAAAGTGTCCTTTCCTGGAGAGGACGAGTTTCTGCAGCCGCCTGCGGCTCATCATTGGGTGCCTGACTTCCACACTCGCATCAATTCATATCGTGCTGGAGAACCCTATGGCTCAAGTCAACCAATTATCTGCCCGCGAACTCCGTGCGCATATGCGGAACGTTGTTGATTTCAATATCGCTAATCGGATGCTGAGGCGATGCGACAGCCAACGTCAGTTCCGTTTCTGGCGTCGTCACACCCTTAATGGTATTCCGCTCTCTGGCGCATCGATCATATTACAGCCTCAGGAAGGCCGCCCTGCATCAGGTGACACCGACGAGAAGGGTTATTACTGCCTGTCTTAATCGAAAAATCAATCCGGAGCCATTGTCGGGCCTTGTCAGGTGGTAGTTTCAACTGCATTTGAGGGTGACGACGGGAAACTTCGCCGGACAAAGTACCAGCACAGCACCTCGAGCCAGGGGCATTCAATGCCGAAGTGAAGTCCGGGGCAAATGAGTTCAATTTCGATCTCACGATCAGTCGGGCGGGCGTTGTCGGTGAGGACCGTTGAACTTCATGCAATTCAACCTCCCGGATTGTGCGGTTCCCCCATTGCTGTGATCAGCAGTTGAACGCTGTGATTGTTCAGCGAAGAAATTCAAGCCGCAATAATAAAACCAGGACGGGCATCCTCACTTGATCGTTTATTGTGCTTTTTTTGTGTTACTGTCCGCCAATCCCGGTTTTCCTGGCTTGCGACGGCAAATTCATGGCGAACGAGTCTCAGTCATCCACCCTCGGGGCTCATCTCAGGCCGGGTTTTGCGGGCAGTGTCGTTCCTGTCGATTTGTGATTCTCCGAAATTCCAGATCTCGCAGTCATGTCGTGCGCCGAGGTTGCAGCGGGTTGTTTTCCTCTGTTTCTGAGTTGTCCCGGGCATTGGCCAGAAGAATTCCACGGAACCTTCTAAATCTGCTGGCGAAATTCTGACTGAGCGACGTACGATACACCAGAGTTGACCTCACTCGTGAACAGGTTCCCGAATGGCCGTTTTGCAGCCTTTTGATACTGCCGCAACGAAAGGTTCCAGCAATGATCGCTGCGAATCCCCTGTTGCGCTGCGCTGTTGCTGGAATGTGTTGAGGACGCTCGGTCGGTTGCTGCTGATTGTGGTTGTCGCCGCAATTTCATCCGATCGAGCCTTTGCGTCCTGCGGAGACTATTTGCATACTCGGACGTCTTCTCCTGCTGTTTCGATGGCACATAACGCGGCGGAGGCGACGTTTGGAGAGCAAGGCGAACGCAAGCTTCCTTGCGCCGGGCCTCAGTGCCGATCGGTGCCTCGATCCCCGTCGATACCTCCTGTGGTACCCGGCGGCGTGGTGCGGAATCCCGAGTTGGCGATGGTAGACTTCGGAATCCTGGTTGAATCGTCCTCTCCCCAAAACGCTTTTGTACGCGTCAGCAGCGCACGGGTCGCTCGAGGATTTCCCACGCAGATCGATGTGCCTCCGGAATGTGTCTGACTCAGGTGTCGCTTACGACAGAGGTTGGTTCAGGGATCAGCTTGCGATCGATTTAACGGGAGATTTTTCTCGTTGAATCACGAGGTACTGCTCCCGTCGTGCTGATCTGCGACGACTGTGTCACCTGATTATTCCGTGTACTCTGGCGGCCGGATTTTTTTGAGTCCGGCAGCAGGCATGAGATGTCGCTGCGAATTTCTCGTCGGCGGGATGGCTTTCTTGAAACGAAACAGTGGACCTCTTTGGATGAGGTTCAAGCTGTTTGAGAACGATCTGCGGATAAGTCCCAGTCTTCTCCTGTCACTAAGTCACTCCCACTGCCTCACCATCACTTTCTCGCGTTATTCGATCACGAGGTCATTCGATATGACGGACCCTAAGACATCATCAGGCAATTCGGCCCCGGAAGGCATGGCAGCCAGTTCCGCAAGTTTGGGAAGTACCGCGCCAAAGAAGGTCGTTCGCAAAGCGATTGGGCCGAAGCTTCGGATCGTGTTCAATGTCGTGCTGGCGCTGCTCGCGTTAATTGGTGCAAATAGTGCTTATCTGGGTGGTGTCACTTTTCTGCAGTGGTGGACGTCGCAGACTTATGAGGATCTTTTTTATTCGTGGATGTTTCTGCTCCACAGCATGCTGGGACTGCTGATCGTTGTGCCTTTTCTGGTGTTTGGCGTGATTCACATGCTGAACACAAAAGATCGCAGGATTCGCCGTACCGTGATGATTGGCTACGCTTTGTTCGCGGTCTGTATCGTCGTGTTGATTTCCGGCTTTCTGCTGCTGCGAATCGAAGGCCTGATTGATCTCAAGAGCCCGGCGGCTCGCTCAGCCGTTTACTGGGCTCATATTCTCACGCCGATGATTGGCGGCTGGCTTTACTGGATGCATCGTCTGGTTGGGCCAAAGATGCGATGGAAACAGGGCCTGGTCTGGGCCGGACTCGCGGCCGCAGCGGCATTGGGAATGATCTGGTGGCAGGCGCAGGATCCGCGTGAATGGAACGTCGTGGGACCGAAGGAAGGCACGAAGTACTTTGAGCCTTCGCTGGCTCGCACTGCGACCGGAAACTTCATTAGCGCGGAAACGCTCGATATGAACGACTACTGTCTGAAGTGCCATAAGGGTGCGCACGACGACTGGGCGAAGAGTGCTCATCGCTTCAGCTCTTTCAATAACCCGGCGTATCTGGCCAGTGTCGCGGAAACTCGCGAAGTTTCATTCAAGCGAGATGGCAACGTGCAGGGCTCACGCTTCTGTGCAGGCTGTCATGACCCGGTTCCGTTCTTCAGCGGAGCCTTCGATGATCCGAAGTTCGACATGCTGAATCATCCCACATCCCAATCCGGGATTTCGTGTACGGTGTGCCATGCGATTACGAATGTGAACAGCAATGTTGGCAACGCAGACTACACAATCGAAGAGCCGATTCACTATCCGTTTGCGAAGAGCGATAATACGGTTCTGCAGTGGATCAACAATCAGCTGGTGAAAGCCAAGCCGTCGTTTCACAAGAAGACCTTCCTGAAGCCGCTGCATAAATCGGCCGAGTTTTGTGGAGCGTGTCACAAGGTGAACTTGCCGTTCACGTTGAACCACTACAAAGACTGGCTGCGAGGTCAGAATCATTACGACAGTTGGTTGCTGAGCGGTGTGTCAGGTCACGGGGCACGCAGTTTCTACTATCCGGAGAAAGCTCAGGTCGACTGCAATGGCTGCCACATGCCGCTGGAGGAATCGGCCGACTTCGGTGCGAAGTTCTATGATGAATCCGGAAAGCTCAAGACTCACAATCACGTTTTCCCATCAGCGAATTCCGGACTGAACTGGCTGACAAACAATGATGACGCCATCAAAGCACATGACGAGTTTTTGAAAGGAACGATGCGAGTTGACCTGTTTGGCGTTCGTGAGGGCGGCACGATCGAAGGCCAGTTGACTGCCCCCTTGCGCCCGAATGTGCCAACACTGAAGCCGGGCAATCGTTATCTGCTGGAGACGGTGATTCGCACGGTCAAAATGGGCCACCACTTTACTCAGGGAACGACGGATTCCAACGAAATCTGGCTGGAGGTGTCCGTCAACGCCGGCGATCAGCAGATCGGAGCAAGTGGCATGATGGAGGAAGACAACAGCGTCGATCCTTGGTCGCACTTCGTGAACAATTTCATGTTGGATCGGCACGGCAACCGCATTGATCGCCGAAATGCCCAGGATATTTTTGTGCCGTTGTACGTTCACCAGATTCCGCCAGGAGCGGGGCAGACCGTGCATTACAGTTTCACGATGCCGAACGAAGTCAAGGTCCCGGTGAAGGCTCGCGTTCGTTTGCTTTATCGCAAGTTCGACTCGATCTACATGGATTTTGTGGATCGAAAGACGAAGGAGCTGGGACGACCAATTCGAGGTCACAAAGAGGGCGAGAAGTATCGCAATGAACTTCCGATTCTCGTCCTCGCCGAAGATGAAGTGACATTCCCGGTCGAAGGTGTCACTGCCGAAGTCACGAATGGGAAACGAGATATCCCCGAATGGCAGCGATGGAATGATTATGGGATCGGAATGTTCCTGAAGGGAAAGGCTGAGCTGAAGCAGGCGACGGAAGCGTTCACGAAAGTGGAAGAACTTGGTCGTTTCGATGGGCCGTTGAATCTTGCTCGAGTGCTGGTCGCGGAAGCGGGGCCGGGGCAGCTGGATGCAGCAGCCGCTGCCGTACAACGGGCGGCGACTCACAAAGATCCTCCTGCGCCGCCATGGACGATGGCATGGCTGAGTGGTGTGATCAACCGTCAGCAGGGCGCTCTGGAACAGGCGGAGGCGAATTTCCGTCAGGTACTGGAGTATCGCACAGAGGAAACAATCAAGAAGAAGTTTGATTTCAGCAAAGACTACGAAGTCATCAATCTGTTGGGACAAACGGTGTTCGATCGAGCCTTACAGATTCGCGGTGATTCGCGAACAGAGGAACGAGGGACGAGACTCAAAGAGGCGGTGGAGATCTTCCAGAAGACGCTGGCCATCGATTCGGAGAACGTTGACGCCCATTACAACCTGAGCCAGTTGTATGCTCAGTTGAACGACAAAGAAAAAGCCGCCGAGCATCAGAAGCTTCACGAGAAGTACAAGATCGATGACACGGCTCGTGGAGAAGCTGTCAGCAAAGCACGTCAGAAGTATCCTGCGGCGGATTTCGCATCGGAAGCATTGGTGATTTACGATCTGCAGAGGAAACAGAAAGTGGAACCTGCGACAGTTCAGGTGGAAGAATAGCGGCATTAACTTCGGCGAGCTGCAGGGCGTCAGCCCTCCGAGGGAATTTGTTCTCAGTAAGTCCTGCCTGCCGGGCAGCGGTGTTTTGTAGGTCCTGCCTGCCGGGCAGCGGTGTTTTGTAGGTCCTGCCTGCCGGGCAGGACTTCGCGGCTCGCCGCGACTTGAATGCATGTGATCCTTAAAAATCAGCCTTCCTGGTGTATCAGCTTTGCACAGGTTCGCCTTGCGGCAATACGAGAATCCTTTCCGGCAGAAAGGAACTGCATTGATTATCATCAACTTGCGCAGTTAATCCCAAAACGTCAAATTGATGCCATTCATCAAGTTCATAGACACGAATGAACCAGACATGAATCAGTCGACTGAAAATGAGTCCGAAGAAACACAAAATGACGAAGTCGTTGGTTCGGCGATCAAATGGTCGTTGGGGGTCTTTCTCGCGCTGGTGGCAGCCGGTGTATTGATCTGGCTGCTGACGAAAAAGCCGCCGGAAATTGTCGTGGAAAAGGCAGGACCGACGGAATTACCCACGGAGCGAGTCAAACCAACTCTGGAGATCCCCGAAGTACTCTTCGCAGAGATCACTGACGAGGCTGGTGTGGACTTCGTTCATGAGAATGGTGCCGACGGGGAAAAGCTGCTCCCCGAAACCATGGGCGGCGGCGGAGCTTTTTTTGACTTCGACAACGACGGCGATCAGGACTTGCTGTGCATTAATTCCAACGTCTGGCCGTGGGCCCAACAGCAACCGAAGACGCTTCCGACGTCTGCACTTTATGCCAATGATGGAACAGGGAAATTCACCAATGTCACGGCAGGTTCGGGACTGGATGTCGCGATGTACGGCAATGGTGTCGCGTGTGGTGACTTCGATAACGACGACGATGTCGATGTATTTATCAGTTGCCTTGGACTGAACCACCTGTTTCGTAATGACGGTGCTGGCAAGTTTTCAGACATCACTTCTGACGCCGGTGTCGGCGGCAGTGAGACCGAGTGGAGCACCAGTTGCGGCTGGTTCGACTATGACAATGATGGCGACCTGGACTTGTTTGTGGCTAACTATATTCAATGGTCGCGGGAACAGGATCTGTCCATGGAGTTCACTCTGAATGGCACTCTGCGAGCCTACGGTCGTCCCACCGATTTCACGGGTGCGTTTCCTTATTTGTATCGCAATGATGGAGAGGGTCGCTTTACGGACGTCTCGGAGCAGGCTGGCGTTCAGGTTCGCGATCCAAATACAAAGGTCCCTGCTTCAAAGTCACTGGGAACCACTTTCTGCGACGTGAATGCCGACGGGCGACTGGACATCATTGTGGCCAATGATACGGTCCAGAACTTGTTGTTTGTTAGCCAGGCGGACGGTACGTTTCTGGAGTCCGCCGCAACCGCAGGGGTGGCCTTCGACAATGCAGGATTGGCTCGCGGAGCCATGGGGATTGATACGGGTTGCTTTCGAAATACAGATGCGATAGGTATCGCGATCGGGAATTTTGCGACGGAGATGACAGCCTTGTACGTGTGTCAGACTCCGGGGTCCGAGGTTCCTGTTTTTCGCGATGAAGCAGTCTCCAACGGCATTGGCCCGGTCACCAGAACAGACCTGAAGTTCGGCGTGCTGTTTCTGGATGCAGACCTTGACGGTCGACTGGATCTGTTTGAAAACAACGGGCATCTGGAAGAAGACATCAAAGTCGTTCAGGCCAGTCAGCAGTATGAGCAACCTCCACACTTGATCTGGAATTGCGGCACTGAGTTCGATAACGAGTTTGTCATGCTGTCCGAAGCAAAGACCGGACCTGACTTCCAGAAGCGAATGGTCGGGCGCGGTGCCACGATGGCCGACATCGATCGTGATGGAGATCTGGATCTCGTGTTGTTCAGTTCAGGTGGGCGGCCTCGACTACTTCGTAATGATCAGAAGTCCGGGCATCACTGGATGCAGTTCAAACTGAAGGGCACAACGTGCAATCGCGATGCCATTGGAGCCGAGGTGAAAGTCACGTTGCCGGATGGAACCGTACTGACTCGTCTGGTCATGCCGACCCGCAGTTATCAGTCGCAGGTCGAACTGCCTGTCACATTTGGACTCGGCAAAGTCGACTCAGTGAAAGACGTTACGATCCACTGGCCGGATGGTACCACGCAAGCTGTTCCGGTGGCAAAAGTTGATCAGCGGCTGGACGTAGTGCAGAGTGCGAAGTAGTGGTGTTTAACGACGATTCCCCGCGCAACAAAGCAAGGCGTTCTCCAGACATCGAACTTCCGCCGGATCATCGAACAACACCGCTGATTGAGCTGCAATTCGAGCCCGAATTGCCTGCCTGAAAGCCTGATCTTTGGCCAGCCGTACGGCTAGTGCAATATACTCGTCTGTCGTGTTGACAATGCAATTAATCATCTGCATCTTGCGATAGAGGCCAGCCGTGATGCGGCCTCGCAAAAATGGACTGGGCAGCGTGATCACAGGAGTTCCCATCGCCAGAGCTTCGTAGCTGCTGTTGCCGCCGCCGAAATGCAGAGGATCCAAAATCACGTCGCAGATCCGTAATAAACGCAGATAATCATTGTTCGCAATCGCGGGCAAAAATACGATTCGATCTTGGACGTCTGCCAGTGTCTTTTGCCAGCGTGAACGCAGTCGTTTCGTCCACTCCGGAACTCGACCTTCAATAACAACGATGCGGCCCTGAGGATCGGCTTTCAGGATTCCGCGGAGCACAATGTCATCGTCAGGATGAAATTTAAACAACGACTGCGGGCAACCATAAATTGGTCCCGAGCCTTCGAGTCCTGGCAGTCGGCGGATAGATTCCGGATCGGCAGGTACCTGTGGACGCTCGTAAGACGTCCCGGTGAGTGGCATTCGCACAAGCGTTTCCGTGTAGTGTTCCTGAGCATATGGTTCGTCCAGAAGTTCGCTCGACAGAAAGTAGTCCATCGTCGGGCTACCTGTCGTTTCCGGATGTCCCCATGTCACACACTGAACCGGAGCCATTCGCGAAAATGCAAGCGTTGAGCACAACGCATCCATCCCGACGTCGGCAAATAGCAAAACATCCAGCTCTAATTGTCGCAGCGCGGCGATCGCCGCTTTAACGTCGCGAGGAATTACGACGTACTCATCCGCTCCGTTCTGAAACCGTCGGCTGAATTCGTCGTCAGAACTTGAGGCTGCACAAACAGTCACATGGAATCTGGATCGATCCAGTTTCTCGATCCTGCCGATATTCAGGCGACCGATCGTGTGATTGCGGAAGTAGGCAGACAGAAACCCAACACGAATTCGCCTGTCCGACGATTCTCCGTTCGGTCGCTCATTCGCGATGCTTTGCAAATTCGCTTCCGCTGAGCCCACAACGATTCGACCTCGCAATGCCATGGCCTGGCTGTCATTCAGCCCCTGATAGGCCCAGAAGAAAGCTGTCGGGACAAGCTGCGATGTGGCGTCAACAGAGACGCCTTCTGCGGCCATCGTCTCAAGAGCTGAATGCTGTTCCAGACGCCAATGCTGCAGGTCTTCCCGCGATTGATATACGACCGGCAGGACCGAAGTCGCCAGCAGTCGGTTCATCGGAGAAGGATTGATGGCCAGAAGTTCGCGGTAGACATCGCGAGCCTTTTCCGGGAAGCCCTGATTAAATAAAAGTTAAATAAAAGATATCCGAGATTCTGCCGTGCGGCGGACATGCGAGGATCAGCCTCGACTGCTCGCTCATAGCACACCAGAGCCTCCGGCTGACGATTTTGTTCCTGCCGAAGATTACCAAGTGTGATCCAACTGGCGGCGTCCTTTGGGTTCAGAGCCAACCAGTCTTCGAGACTCAAAGGCTGCGGTTCCGTCGATCGTTGAGAACCAGCAACGGGAGACGCCGTTCGAGCAGTATCCACCACGGCTGACGTTTCTGAAACAAACCATGGAAGCCCCGCTGTGACAGAGGGCAATGATCCCGGCTGTGGCACGATCCAGACGTCGTGTTCTTTGCCCTCGGAACTGGCCCCGGCCACATACGGACATGCCGCCCCTTGAGCGGCTTCGACGGCAAAAATCTCTGTCACACCGGACAGAAACTGAAATACCGCGACCGTTCGCCCTGTGATGAGATCCACGACGCCCACGCCGCATTTTAGTTCATTGCGGCGTTCAGCAATTGGAACTCCACCGAAGACGGACGTTTCGCGTATCTTCGACAGTCCAACGAACGCAAACTGGCCTGCGAAACTGAGTCCTCGAGTATATCCGGGGAATGTTTCAACAGTTGTAAACTGCCCGGTCGCAGGATCAATCGTTCCGAGTGCTCCGCGACCAGAATCCAGAACCCACAATTTGCCGTTGTACCATCGTGGTGAATGGGGCATCGCGAATCCGCGAGCAACCGTTTCGCCGGAATCCACATGCATGACAACCCCGCTGGTCGCCTTGGTGGGACGCCAGCCTGCCGCCGTATCGGATTCTGCCATCGCTGTCACAAAACCCGGACGGCCATCCACTAACGCCAGACCATTCAGATGACAACGGTCCTGATCAATCAACTGGCTGATGAAACGAGGTTTCCATCGCGGCACAAAGCTGTAATCTTCATGCAGAGTCGACAAGCAGGAAAACAGAGTATTTACGACCCACAGTCCTTCCGTTCCCCACGCCAGATCATGCCCATGGATACTACCGGTCCAGGTCGAAGTCCGTGGAACATAGCACACGTCCCAGGTGTCTGCTGGATCCACCGACCCGGCGACATCACGATTGCCTGCGAGAAAATTCATCTGTTTGCGAGTGCCGATGGCAAGCCGATCGCCATCAACGGCCAGCCCCATCGGCTGATCGTAGTTCGAGAATGAAATCTTTAAGGTCCCGTTGTGAACACCCAGCACCAGTAGTTTCCCCGCTTGATACGTCGTCACCATCAACGAACATTTCAGGTGACTCAGAATATCGGCCAGGATTGGCGTAAACTCATAACGCACCTCGAGGACGCGTTCTGTTTTCGACTCGCCATCTTCCGGGGTACTCATGAGTTCTTTCCGATTCATTTCTTTACTGTCGCTGTGAGACCACGGAAGATTCAGCGTGTTTCGCATTTGCCATGCAAGCGACGCAAACACATCTTTGCACATTGTGAGTCGTTCTTCCGAAAAGGCAAACACTCTCGTGGACTGCGGCAGCCCGCTGCCGCTTTGGTGCAGGCTGCATACTGCCGAAACTCGAGCCTGAAGCTACGCTGGAAATCGTTATCCACAGCAGTTTGTGAAGTCGAAAGCTGCAGCGGTCTGCCGAAGTCCTGAGGGGCGTGATCCAAAGTCTGCCCTGAGCGCTTTTGATGGTGCCATGAAATCCCGAACCGCTTGCAATGCGGCAGGCGCCCCGATAACTTTTCGTGGGCTTTGCTTCCGCAGTGGTCGTTGCCATTGCAAATTCCACCGGCTGCGGCCTTTCTTTGGGCCCGGCGTTCCTTTGTTTTGCAGTTCAGGAAGTCTCCATGAAGGGAAATATTCGGCACTCTGTTGTGTTCTGGTGCTTTAACATCGCCGGAGACATGTGGGATATCGACAAGACCTGTGAAATCGCCAAAAGTCTGGGTTGTGAATCCGTTGAAATCTGCGGTCCTGCAGAATTTCCAACGATCAAAAAGCACGGCCTGACTTGTGCCCTCGCCGCCAACGGGATGCCCGGCGCTCCGTTTATGAAGGGCCTGAATAATCTGGCCTATCATGCTCAGGTGATTGACGTTACCACGAAAATGATTGATGAATGTGCTAAGTATGGCATGCCGAGCGTTATTGCTTTCACGGGCTACAAGTGGCGGGATGCGGAAGATCCAAACAGCGGTGAGATTTCGCTCGAAGAAGGTGCGGATAACTGCGTCGCTGGTCTCAAGAAGCTGGCTGTTCATGCAGAGAAAATGGGCGTCACGATCTGCCTCGAACACCTGAACACTCGGGATGGATCTCACCCGATGAAGGGTCATCCGGGTTATCAGGGCGACGATATTGATTATGTAGCGAACATCGTTCGTCGAGTCGGCTCGCCACGCGTCAAACTTCTGTTTGACATCTACCACGTGCAGTTGATGAACGGCGACGTGATCCGGCGACTGGAAGAGAATATCGACGTGATCGGCCATGTTCACACCGCGGGTAATCCCGGCCGATGTGAACTGGATGAGAATCAGGAAATCAACTTCCCACCGATCCTGCGAAAACTGGTGGAACTGGGATACAAGGGTTTTGTCGGACACGAATTCATACCGACGCGTGATCCTCTGGAAGGCCTGAAGCAGGCCGTTCAGGTGTGTGACGTCTAAGCTGTAGTTTCGCGAAGTCTGCACAAGCCATGCTCGTGATTTTTTCAGAGCATGGCTTGTGGCATTTTGGGTCATCATAACCCGAAACATTAGTGAGGGATTGAGTTGTGAATTGTCAACGGCGTCCCGCAGATCCCTCGCTGGCGCTTTTTGAAGTTGCGCATTTGCGTCTATCCCAACCCGCTGCGTGAGCGAGGGATTGTGTTTTAGCGTTTGAGGCAGTGTTTCCGTAAATCCCTCGCTGACGCTTCGGGTTATGATAAACCCCAGGGTTTCTGCGCAAGTGAACAACCTCAGCGCCGAAACGCGCAACTTCAAAACTGGCGCTTCGGGTTACGATGTTATCTTAATATTTCAGTGAAATACGTGTCGTACTTCGCGATCCGCACGTTGATACAGAGTCCCGAAACTACGGTCGACTGAGTTCATTCCATTTCCGTTTTCAGCAGGCCAATCTTCTCAGACATGTACGACATTATCGGTGACATTCACGGCCATGCTGATGAGCTGGTGGAACTGCTGCACAAACTGGGCTACTCGGAAGAGTCCGGTGAATTTCGCCATGCCGAACGCAAAATGCTGTTCTGTGGCGACTTTATTGATCGAGGTCCGCGGATTCGTGACACCATCAATATCGTGCGCGGCATGTGTGAATCCGGCGCGGCTTCTGCTGTCATGGGTAACCATGAACTCAATGCATTGGCGTTTCACACGCCGCATCCAACAAAGCCCGATGAGTTCCTGCGACGGCATACGGAACACAATCTCAAACAGCATTCTGCGACTCTGAAACAATTGGATGCGGGGGATCTCGAAGCTGCGTTGAACTGGTTTCGAACGCTGCCTGTTTCTCTTGATCTGGGCACCCTGCGAGTCGTCCATGCGTGCTGGGATGATCGAGATCTGCGGACACTTGCTGACGCGTCTGCTCAGTACGGCCATATGTCGGCGGAGTTCCTGTTTCATGCGACTCAGTCCGGGAATCCAGTGCTGCGTGCGGTTGAGCGATCCATGAAAGGCCCGGAGATGAAGCTTCCGGAAGGAAGTTTTCTGGTCGACCGCGAGGGGGCTCGGAGGGAGAGGACCCGAATTCGTTGGTACGATCCTCCGGAGAAGCACACGCTCGCGTCGTATTCCTGGCCGGCGATGGAGGATCCGACGCTGGCTTCGTTGCCGGTTCCGCCGACAGTGCGTCCGGCTGTGTATGCCCCGACGAATCCGCCAGTCTTCATTGGGCATTACTGGCTGTTTGCAGACTCGCCGGCGCCGCTCGCGGTCAACGTGGCTTGTCTGGACTACAGCGTCGCCAAATACGGAATGTTGACGGCCTATCGACATCAGGGCGAAAAAATCCTGCGTCCCGATCGTTTTGTGACCGTCCCTTCCCGCGCTCGCAGTTGATTCGCGGGGAATCCCCTGCGAAACCGGGACTACTGATCGAAATGCCAATCATTGGCCGGGCCAGGGTGGATGATTCAACTCAATTGCTGCACAATACGGCGCAGACGTCGAATCCGGGGGTGCGTCGTGGTTCGGCGACCAGATGGACTGGCGGATGACATCATTTAACTGAATTGAGTACATCGCAGTGACGACAGGTTCCCATTACACCGTTTTGGCTCGACGTTTTCGGCCTCAGGCGTTTGACGACGTCGTCGGGCAGGAACATGTTTCGCGAGCACTTCGGAATGCCATTCGTGCCGGCCGAGTTGCTCATGCCTACATGTTTACGGGGGCTCGCGGAGTCGGAAAAACGTCGACCGCCCGAATTCTGGCGAAGGCATTGAATTGCCCGAATGTGGTGGATGGGGTTCCGTGTAATCAGTGTGAAATCTGCGACGGAATCTCTGCCGGAAACGACGTCGACGTGCTGGAGATCGACGGTGCATCCAATCGCGGGATCGATGATATTCGATCGCTCCGCGCGAATGTTGGCGTGAGATCGATGAGGACTCAGTTCAAAGTCTACATCATCGACGAAGTTCACATGTTGACCAAAGAAGCCTTCAACGCGCTGTTGAAGACTCTGGAAGAACCGCCGCCGAATGTGAAGTTTGTATTCTGCACGACAGAACCAAATAAAGTCCCCGACACGATCCTGTCGCGATGTCAGCGGTTTGACTTTTCCAGCATTAACGATCGCTCGATTGGTGATCGATTGCGCGAGATTGCCAAAGCGGAAGGGTTCGAAGTTGACGAAGATGCTCTGGAACTGGTGGCTCGCCGAGCCCGTGGTTCGATGCGTGATAGTCAGTCGCTGTTTGACCAATTGCTGGCTTTCAGTGACGGGACCGTTTCTGCCGACGATGTGCATCGCATGCTGGGAACGGCGGGCGATGAACGGCTCGTTGAATTCTTCGACGCCATCATTGAACATCGGCCCGGCGAAGTGCTGACAAATCTGGATACGGCTTTCGGTCTGGGTGTCCAGCCCGGCGAATTGATGGATCAGTGTATTGGCTATGTGCGCGACCTGATGGTGACGCTGTCGGGAGGCACTGAGGTTCCTCTGTGCAGCGTCGCCAATCGCCATCGTGACATTCTCATGCGACAGGGGACTCGTCTTGGCATGCATTCTGTCATGGCGGCGTTTCAGATTCTGTCCGATGCCAAGAACCAGATGTTTCGCAGCACGTTTGCTCGAACCGTTCTGGAAATGGCGATGGTCCAACTCAGCCTGCTCGAAAATCTAACGGCTATCAGTGATCTGCTGTCAGGGCGATTGCCAACACTGCCGGAGTTACCTGCACCGTCGAATCTATCGACGACGTCATCTGCAGGGGCTGCGTCGGCTCAGGCCTCGGCAGCGCCTGTGAGCGAAAAAAAAAACACTGAATCCCTGACGCGGGCCTCGTCGCCGATCGCTCCGCCGGATGCCTCAGATAGCGGTGAAGAGGAATCCAGCGACTTTGATTTGGACGAATCCGATGACGATTTGCATGAGCTTCGCGCGACGCCATCGGTAGCGACAGCACCCATGCTCGCCGCAACACCAGCCACTCCCGTTGCTTCGGAAGCTGTTGGTGCGTCGCACATTGCTTCTTCAGCTCCTCCTCAGTCGGACAGTCCGGCAGGCACGACTGCAACGATGCACATCCAGCCAGCGGTTGTGACGCAAGCCGAACAGGTTCCAGTGCCGCTTACGCCTGTGACTGCTTCATCCACTCCACCTGCCCCGGCGATCGAGAAGCCTGCACCGACAGCGAAGAGTGAACCTGTGTCGTCATTAACACAGGCGGATTGTCCACGATTGTTTCAGGAGTTACTAAAGACCGTCGGGTTGACGATTTCCGCGGGGCTGAAGATGGCGTCGGATCTCGTCCTTGTCGCGCCAAATCGGCTGGAGATCCATTTAGACAGCTCCTACGACTTTGCAAAAAAGGTGCTCGATCAGCCGGACAGTCGCGGTCGGATTGAAGCCGAAATCCTGAAGCTGACTGGAGAACCTTTTACGGTCAATCTGCGACTGGTGGCGTCTACTCGGCCAAAGCCGCAACCTGTGGTTGAAAAGCCCGCAGATCCTCCCGCCGCAGCAGGAGCGAAAAACAACAAGGCTTCAGGAGGCACGTCGCAGGCCACCGAATCTGCTCCGAAACCTGCCGCGCGAACTGTCGAGGCAACGCCTCCACAGCGAAACCTGCTGGGCGAAGTGGATCCGTCACGCGATCCTTTCGTGCGTCAGGTGATGGAAGTTTTTGGAGCAACCGTGGTCAAAGTGACCGTCGCTCCGGCCGTTAAGGTTGCTGAAACAGAGGCTGTGGCCGACCATTAGCGGATTTCTCGTCGGAGCTTACCTCCTGTTCTTCGGAGTTTGATATGTTTGGTGGACTCAAGAATCTTGCAAGCATGGCCAGCATGATGAGCCAGGCCGGTGATATTCAGGCCAAAGTGGCTGCGGCGAAAGAACGCATCGGTCGCCTCACGGTTGAAGGCACGGCTGGCGGCGACGCGGTGACGGTTCGCATGACCGGCGACTTTCAGGTCAGCGGCGTGGACATTCATCAGTGGCTGATCGAAGCGAAGAATCGGGAGTTGATGCAGGAACTTGTCGCTACCGCGACTAACCACGCCATTCAGAAAGCCAAAGAAGCGGCCGCAAGGGAGATGGCCGACATCGCCGGGGGAATGAATATCCCCGGCTTGCAGGATGCCCTGTCCAAAATGGGGATGAGCTGATCTACTCGTGCCGCGAGAGCGGCTGTGGCCCGCCGAAGCTTGAAATTGCGGCGACAGACCCTCGCAGCGCAAGCTCGTGAAGACCCGATGCACTTTTGCATTCCGCTGACAGGAGGGACTGTTGATTTAATGTGCTTTCACAACCCGAAACGTGAGTCAGGGATAAGATCTGCCGCCTTTTTCGAAAACAATCCCTCGCTGACGCGTTTTGAAGTTGCGCTGTTCAAGAATGGGGAAGATCAACGGGACGAAAACAAGGGAATCATCACAACCCGACGCGTCAGCGAGGGATTCTTGGAGACATTGGTAAAACGGGAAATCGCAATCCCTCGCTGACGCGTCGGGTTGTGATAGCCGCAAAATGCGCAACTTCAAAACTTACGCGTCGGGTTGCGATTAAATCAACAGCCTGAGGAAATCCCGGCGCACCGCACGACGCGGTACCATTGAACCACCAAAACACTGACATGACGGGCGATTAAATCATCATGACACGCTCAGGTGGACCTTGACGATCAGACAGTCCATGAAAGTCGCATGGCGGCAGTTTTTGCCGAATTCCAGCGGCTGTAGAATACCGCATTTTCGTTGTTCGGGCTGCAAAATCCGTCCATTTTAACTGACCGGCCCGACACACTCTGAATCGCCGAAACGATAGTTGCGATCCTCAGAATCGCCCGGCGGCTTATCCGAAACCTTCGTCACAGACATTGCAGGTTCTATGTTCATCATGTCCCGCAGGACACGAGATCAGGATCGCACTTCGTGGCTCAAGCATTTCAATGGTTCGGAAAGTCGGCAAAGCCGGTAAGCAAGCAGGAGAGAACGTCTCCTGAGTTGCCTACCGCTGCAGGCGATTCGTCTTCAATCCGTCCGCAGCTTTCAAGTTGCGGCTTCTCGGAGCGCATCGATCAAGCGGCCGGGCTTCTGGTCCAGCCATCTGCAGGCAGGTCGCGGGTGGCTCAACGCAGCAGTCTCTTCGCAAAGTTGTTTGTAGCCGCGTTAGTTTGTGCCGCACAGACGCTGTCAGCCCACGGTGACAACAGCAACGTCGTTACATCAGCCAGAGAATCCGCCGGCGATCAGGCTGTTGCTTCAAGTGCCCCCAGAAGACCAGTCAGTACATGGCTCGACCCGCTTCGCCAGTCGAAAAGCAGGAAGTCCGACGCGTCAAAGTCCGGAGAACAACCAGGCGACGCTGAAACTGCAGGGGACTTTGATCTTTCGGAATACTCCCAGGCTCCGGACGCCAGGTCGTCAGTCGTCAACATGCCCGCTCAGGGAGCGATCAGAACGACAGCGCACACCCGGGAACAAGCCGAGCCCATAAGCGGTGAAGAGCAGATTGTCATTCCTGAGTCGCAAACGGAGCAAGCCTTTTATCCGGCCATGACGCCGGACGCGGTTTTCTCTGAGTATCCGCAGACTCACGAACAACATCTCTGCTGGCAACTACTTCCCAACGGATTGCTCTACAAAACCTACATCGCCGGTGAAAAAGAAGCGAGGATGCAGCTTGTGTCATTTTACGACACCAGGAGTAAACGCAAGATCTGGGAAGCAGTGCTTGGCGGTCGGGTCGGCTTGATTCGCCTGTCAGATCCGTCAGTCTCTAATAGCGACGCATTTCAGTTGGACCTCGAAGGCGCCGTGTTTGCCCGTGTTCTGCCCGAAGAGGTGAGCGCGATGCTGGAGGGATCTGACTATCGCGTTGGTTTGTATGGCACATGGAAGTTCGATCGACTGTCGTACCGAGCGGGCTATTATCACATCAGCTCACATGTGGGCGATGAGTACCTGATTGCGAATCCGCTGTTCAATCGCATCAACTATGTACGAGACTCCCTGCTGTTGGGCACGGCTTACGATCTCAATGATGTCTCGCGCATCTACGGAGAGATCGGCTACGCTCTGGGTATTGAGGGTGGAGCAAAGCCACTTGAGTTTCAGTTCGGTGCCGAGTACACACCTCTCCCGACAACTCAATTCACGGGCGCTCCTTTTGCGGCCGTGAATACCCATCTCCGTGAAGACTTCGATTTTAACGGCGGAGTGAATGTCGTAGCCGGCTGGGGCTGGCAGGGCGAGCATTCTAAACGCCGGCTGCGTCTTGGTCTGAACTATTACAACGGTCCATCATTGCAGTACGAATTCTTCGACCGTTGGGAGAATCTGGTCGGTGGCGGTATCTGGCTGGACTACTGAACCGACGAGTCGGGGTTGAAGCCTTCCGCCGTGCTTGTGTCGCGAGCGGCTGCAGGCTTCTCAATCATCGCTTCGCGAATTTCTTTGGCGCGAGCCTGATCTTCATCGGCTTCTGTGGTCGCACCGGCCGCACGCTGTTTTTCTGCACGCTGTTCATAAGCGACCGCGACCTGTTCATCAAAGCGTTTCGCCGATTCAAAGTCAGCAATTGCAAGGTCAAGATTCTCCAGTCGCAGCCATAGATCGCCTCGCAGGGAGTAGGCTTCCAGCGACGGATTCGCGACGATCGATTCATCACAGTCGAGCATCGCCTTCTGGTAGTCGCCGGTTCTGACCCACGCCACTGCACGATCAAACAGAGCCTGGGCATTGCCCGGACTTACGGTCAGAGCGCGATTGAAGTCCTGAATCGCGGCGTTGTACTGTTGGCCGTCCATCAGATGCTGGCCGCGAACAATCCAGGCACGGGGATCACGGGCATTGCGTCCGGCCACCTGTGTGAGATTAGTCAGTTGGTTGAGCCATTCGATCTTGTTGGCGTCTGTCTGCGCTTCTGCAAAGCGATTCTGCTTGATCAGTGCGGCACGGTGGTGATTGACCCAGCGGGCATCCATGGGATCAAGTTCCATAGCCCGGGCGAACGACTTTTCAGCGTCTGCAAATTTTTCCTGTTGCATGGCCACGAGGCCGCAGTTATTCCAGGCGGTGACATAGTTTTCTTTGATATGCAAAGCCTGTTTGATATCGGCCATCGCTTTATCAAGCTCATTGAGTTTCATCTGAGCGAAACCGCGATTGTTCCATGCGTCTGAGAGGTTTCGATCGGCTTCAATCGCCAAAGAAAAATCAGCAATCGCTGCTTTGTAGTCCTTGCCAGCCAGAGCCAGTAATCCTCGATTGTTAAGTGCGGCCCCGTGTTTGGGGTTGATCGAAATGGCTTTGTCGAAGTCAGCCCGAGCTTCAGCACCGAGGCCCTGACCCATCAGAAAATAACCACGGTAGTTGTAAAGATCCGGATCGTTTGGGGAAAGTCGTACGGCAGTACTGAAGTCTGCACGAGCATTGGCGTTCTCTCCCTGCAGGGAATAGACATCGGCACGCATGCGAAACAGTGTTGCGTCTTCCGGAGTGATCCCGATGGCCTGACTGAGCGACTCAATAGCCACTCCATTCAGCCCGGACGTGACGGCAGTATTGGCTCTCTGAAGCAGTTGTTTAACGGCTGATGAATACTGATCGATGGTCTGAGCATTAGCGTTCGCAGAGACCTTCGCGTCGGGACTTTGATTTGGAATTGACAACGGAATTCCAGCCGACTTGGCTTCGCCGTTTTTGGCATCTGAACCGCCACACCCGACAAGTGCAAATCCCGCAAGCAGTGTGATGGCAGTTCGACGCATTATTCGCTCCTTCGAAGTTCAGTTCGGGCAGCTCTTTTCCGGTGAATTCTCAGAAAAGACCTCGTCGGATGCACGCAGCCCTGCGTTTAATCCGATCCTCATTGACTTTTAGCTCGAATCGCTTGTTGGTGTCAATTCGACTTTTCTTCCGATCCTGATGATGACAGAAGAATCACGGCATTTCATGGGGTTCAACGCGAAATCATGTGCGTGAGCGTAGCAAGTGGAGCGTCCTGCGATTGATCCTGAAAGTATGGCAGACAGGAGCCGGTCGTAGCGCTGCGCTGACCACCAGCTACCCGCTTGACCCGCTTCGCGGTGAATCACAACAAGCTTTCACGGAGCGTGGGGAAAGCTGCGGAACCGTTCGGTTGTCAAGTTTATTCCTCCCGCCGTGTCCTGTGCGATCGCACCATGTGCTGCCCTAAGAATAGCGAGAACCTGATGCTCAATCGGCTTTGACTTCCTTCACGCAACGAAAACCCACATGGTTGCTGGCGGTTCGAACTTCTCCTTTGCCCCGAGTCCCTACCATGTAACGGGTGCAATAGAGATCAGTACACAGAAATGAACCGCCCCGATGAACTCGCTTCTTCTCAGTTGGTTCTACTGGATCAAAGGGAACATCGGGCCCCTTTGGATTTCGAGCGACCTCACCAGTTTTTGCCAGCGTTGCATAATAGTCATGGCGGTACCAGTCACGAGTCCACTCCCAGACGTTCCCACCGACATCGTACAACCCGAAAGGATTGGCCGCATACTGCTTCACCGGAGCGATGCCCTGAAACCCATCAGCACCGGTATCCTTGCCTTCGACCGGGAATTCTCCCTGATAAATATTGGCCTGAAACTTCCCCTCCGGCTGCAATTCATTTCCCCATGCATAAAGATCGCCCGAACGTCCTCCCCGCGCGGCGAATTCCCATTCTGCTTCGGTCGGCAATCGCTTGCCGGCCCACTTCGCATAGGCCTCAGCATCCTCAAACGCAACTTGCACAACTGGATAATCAGCGTGATCGTCGATGCTGCTGTCTGGTCCCTCTGGATGACGCCAGTCGGTTCCGCCAATGTAACTCCACCATTGAAAGTAATTGTTGAGCGGCACGGATTCCTTCGTGGGAGAGAATACGGTCGAACCAGCAATCAGATTCTCCGGCGGTGCCGTGGGAAACTCTTCCTGAGTTGGTTTCCGCTCCGCTACCGTGACGTAACCAGTGGTTGCAACGAAGTCCGCGAACTGCCGGTTAGTGACTTCCGTTTCATCCATCCAGAAACCATCGACGTACACTCGATGAATTGGCACCGAATCCTGTGTGACGCCCGGCAAGCTGCAGAGAGATTCGGCGGATGAATCACTTCCCATAGAAAACTCACCGCCCGGAATCCAGACCATGCCCGCGGGCGGTGTAACGTCCGGGGCTCCCTGCTTGTTCAGAGTTGTCGCCCCGAATCCGCTTTGGTCAACGGTTGCTTTTGATGCGTCTGCTGCGGGAAACTCGGTTTCAGGCGATGATGTTTCAAGCTCTGAATTCAAAGCGAAAAGAAACAGGCCAAGCGAAGCGATCAGGATCAAGAGACCAGCAAAGATTTGTAATCGAGGCATGATGAATTCTGAAAGATAGATTCACGAACAGAAACGAAGATGCCACGCAGGACATAAAGAATAATTCAAGCGGTCCGCACTGAGAGTCACCGAATTCGTGACGACCCCGATGTCTTCTACCCGGGCGTCGTAAACTTTCACCAATCCGGCAACAGCGAGGAATCTCGCTCCGCCTCCACAAGTATAGTTCCGGTTCAATCATTAATGAAGCACGAGAGTCTGGCTGCCGAACACCGAACGCGATAGCTTCCGAAAAAGAATCCAGCCGCGGAAAACCTGCCGCAATCTTTACGATGAATCCAGATTCCCCGAAACGAAAAGAGTCACTAAGTCTCGCTGATGCAGGCTTTGACAAAACCGGTGAAGGCCCCTTGCAAGTCACTTTTTGTCGTGATTTCCCTGGCTTTGCAGGAGCAGAGCTCTGCGGCATTCAGTCCAGGGTTCGCGAGATATCCTGGTGCTCGGTCCGGCCTACGAAACACAACTCCTCAATTCACGGCCGACAAAGCACTAATCGACGTAAACAAACTCATTCAGGTTCAGCATGGCTCGGCATAGGCCTGCGAATGAAATCCTCATGCGACTTTCCTGATTACCGTCTGACAACTTTGCCTGTTCATTTTGCAGATGTTCGGCCGCCATGGTTTGTTCTTCGGTCGAGGGCGGGCGATTCAAAGTGAGCTGAAATAATCGCTCAATCAATGCCCGTTCCCGTTTATCACTCGTCTCAGAAAGATGAACCGTGTCGCGCAGTATTCGGTCGGCCAAGGCTTCTGCATAACGGATTCCCTCGGGGCTGTTCAACAGCATCAAAGCCTGAGGAGCCACGACGGTCGTATCTCGCCGCGCACAGGATGTTGTGGAATCCGGCAAATCAAAGGACTGCAAAAAAGGAATCGGCAGGCATCGCTTGCGGATCAGATACAAACTGCGAACATCGGTCTGCTCGGGTGGGTCCGTGTACCAGCCCTGCATTCGTCCACCGTCGCCGTCCTTGATCGCTTCCAGAATCGCGGGCTGTGCATGAGTCAGCTCTTCCGGTACATCCGGCCAAAGCGGACGGCCACCTTGTGTTGGCAACAACAGGCCTGAAACCATCAGCAGCGAATCACGCAATGTCTCGGCATCAAGTCTTTGCATGTTCTGACGCCACAAGAGCGAGTTGCCCGGATCAGTCTCGGGAATCGATTCAGTGAGAGAACTCTGCTGGTAAGCTTCAGACAATACGATCCAGCGATGCAATTTTTTGATTGACCAGCCTTCAGCAACAAATTCGTTCGCCAGCCAGTCCAGAAGTTCCGGATGAGTCGGACGTGCTCCGCTGAAACCAAAATCGTTCGCAGTCGCCACAAGGCCTGTTCCAAAATGCTGCTGCCAGATTCGATTCACAATGACTCGAGCCGTCCACGGATTGGAGTCTGAAACAATCCAGTTCGCCAAAGCCAGTCGCCGGCCCGTGGAATTCTCACGAGCTTTCTCAATCTGCGCGGGGCCGGGGTAAAGGACCGTGACATATCCGGGCGAGACTTCTTCGCGAGGCGAAGCGAAATCACCCTGGTAGAGAATGTGGGTTGCCGGCACTTCGCTGCCAGAATCGATAGCGGCCATTGTGACTTCCGGGCTCCTGCGAGATGCTTCCAATTCCTGAATCTGTTTTTCTAATGCCTCGCGCTGTGTCTTTGTCGATTCAGAGTCGTCGGTTAATGGCTCCAGTTGCTTTTTGAATTTCGCAACTTGCTGATCGATCATCGTGTTGTGGCTGTCGATCGCGGTCTGTTCCTCAGGCAACGAAATGCTCAGATCATCTTTCGGAGTAACCCCGGCAAAGAACGCTCGCAGGCGAAAATGATCCGCCTGAGTCAGTGGATCGTACTTATGGTCGTGACATTGACAGCAGGACATCGTCAGTCCCAGAAATGCGGAGGCCGTTGTGTTGGTCAGATCCGCCATCTGCTCGGCTCGGAGGCGATCCTCTTCCTGAAAAATAGCGGCCGTGCTGTCCCATTGACCGAGGCGAAGATAACCGGTCGCAATCAGGGCATCGGCGTCCTCAGCATTTTGCGGCACGCCGGGAACGAGTTCATCTCCTGCCAATTGTTCCCGGACAAACTGATCAAAGGACTTGTCCGCGTTGAATGCGCGAACAACATAATCGCGGTACTTCCACGCCAGCGGCCGGAATTCGTCGCGTTCATAGCCGTGGGTATCAGCGTAACGCACGACGTCCAGCCACAAACGAGCTTGTCGTTCGCCATAATGCGGTGAGTTCAACAGTCGATCAACGACCGAATCGAATGCCTCGCCCGACGAATCGGATTCAAACGCCGCCACTTCTTCAGGAGTCGGCGGCAAGCCTGTTAAATCAAAGGTGATACGTCGAATCAAAGCGCGACGATCTGCAGGTGCTGACATCTTCAGGCCGGCGCTCTCCAGCTTCTGATTGAGAAACGCGTCGATGATTTCTGAAGGTCGCTGCCGGTCTGCATTGCTAATTCCGTCCGGCGGCGTCACCGATGACTTCCTGAGAGACCACAACTTCAATCGTTCTTCGCCAAACAGTTGCCGAACAGGATTCTTCTCATCGTGAAATGCATCTCCCATCGGCTCGCCAGAGCCGGCTTCTGAAGACTCGGCGGGCCAAGCCGCTCCGCCCTGAATCCATTGCTTGAGAACCGATATTTCTGTGTCCGACAACTTCTGTTGGGGCGGCATCTGCAGATCAGGATCAGCAAATGTGATGGCCTTCACGAACAAACTGTTTTCGGCGTCACCCGGTACAATCGCCGAGCCCTGATCGCCGCCCTTGATTGCGTCGCCCAGTGAATCCAGACGCAGCCCGCCTTCCTGCTTTTCCGGCCCGTGGCACGTTATGCAGCGTGAGCGCAGAAGTGGCAGAACCTGCTTTAAAAATACCGTGGCCTGACGATCCTCGGTGGCTTCAGTCCCGGTGGCTTCACTCGCTGTCGCGGGCTCGTCCGCGATGACAAGCTGGCCACGCACGCACATCGCGATAGCCAGGCTTGCCAATACGACACGGTCGATCGTCATCAGCGAGTTGCGAATCATTTTAACTCCCAGCCCTTGCGGTACTGGCGCTTAATGAACTGGTCTGCTTCCGGAGCATTGGTCGCCTTCATGTTCTCGGCATCCCATTCCAGCTTCTTGCCGACTCGGTAAGCCACGTTGCCCAGGTGATTCGCTTCGGTCAACCAGCCTGCGTACTCAAAGTTGCAGGTCGTTGGATCACCGGTTTTGCACGCATGAATCCACTCCTGATGATGACCAATGGATTGCGGTATGAACGGTTCAGGGCGTTTAAAGTCTTTGAACTTATCTTCCGGCAAGAGCAGGTGCTTGCCGTAGTCAGACAGCAACATGCCTTTGTCGCCAACGAAGAGAACTCCGCTGTCCCATGCTGGAACGTCGCCGCGGGATAGAATTTCCGGCTTGTGAGTTCCCTGGTACCACGTCAGAGCAACCTCGGGCTGATCGCCGATCGGTGCATATTCGTAGCGAACGTGCATTGAGGCCGGAGCAATTTCCTTATGGGCCGGGCCGCCGAAGGGCTCGATCGTTTTGGGATACTTCAACTTCAACGCCCAGAACGGAAGATCAACCCAGTGGCTGCCCAGGTCGGACATCGTGCCGTTACCGAAGTCCCACCAGCGGTACCACTTTGGTCCCGGGAAGTAGACGTTGTTGTACGGCCGATCCAGTGCAGGACCGAGCCACAGATCCCAGTCAAGTTCTGCTGGAACCGGATCTGCGGTTGCCGGTCGTTCCTGCACGGAAACAATGTCGCCGTGCTTTTTTGCTTCTTCCTCAGACTGCAATCCCCACGCTCGACTGACCCAGACGTGGCATTCGGAAACCTTGCCGATGGCTCCTGTCTGAATTAATTCGACGACTCGACGATAGTTGTTCTCCGCATGAATCTGAGTTCCCATCTGAGTCGCCACGCCGGCAGTCGCAGCGGCTTCTCGAATTATGCGAGCTTCATAAATATTGTGAGTCAAGGGTTTTTCACAATACACATGCTTGCCCAATTGCAATGCCGGCAGCGTGGCAAACGCATGAGTATGTTCGCAGGTGCTGACCACAACCGCATCGAATTCGTTGGCGTGATCGAAGATGCGGCGGAAGTCCGTATTCTTGCGAGCACCGCTATGTGTCTCCGCCGCGCGATTGAGATTGTTCGCGTTCACGTCGCAGAGGGCGGCGATATGTTCGGAAGAGACGGATTGCAGATTGCCGCCGCCTCGACCGCCACAACCGATCACGGCAACGCGCAGTTTGTCGAAACGTGACGTTGGGCGAGCGTTCGCAGTGCCTGCGTAGAGCCCTGCGGCAATGGCGGACGTGTTCTTCAGGAACGATCGTCGGCTGGACTTTCGTGGAGAATTCATCAGGCGGGGCTCCATGTGAGCTGAAAGAAAAGCGGAAGGAAAGTTCGTGTGCGGGCATTTGGGAGAATGCTGAGCGTTCGAGGTATACCCTCCCGCATTGCGGAACGTCAACCAACGCGAGTTGCCGGGACAGGAGTGATGGCTCTTATGCTTCAAGATGAATTGGACAAGCCAGTTGCACAAGAAAGGGCGTGGGACCTCGCGCCATTACCAACTCGAGGCGACAGCCCGACAAAGTGACCGAAATCCCAGGCTGCGCTTTTTGAAGTTGCGCGTTCGCGGCTATCCCAACCCGAAACGTCAGTGAGGGATCGCGATTTCGCGTCTGGACATTTCTGTCCCCAAATCCCTCGCTCACACTTTTTGAAGTTGCGCATTTTGGCGCTGAGGTTGTTCACTTGCGGAGAAACAAAGGGATTTATCACAACCCGACGCGTCAGCGAGGGATTTACGGCAACCCTGCGTAAAACGCAAAAGCACAAGACCTCACTTACGTTTCGGGTTGGGATGACCACAAACGCGCAACTTCAAAACGCGTCAGCGAGGGATTTACGGAAACACTGCCTAAAACGCTAAAACACAATCCCTCGCTCACGCAGCGGGTTGGGATAGACGCAAATGCGCAACTTCAAAACTCTCACTTAGGGTTGTCATGAAGTCCTGTATTTCTGGATGTTTCGATGAGTTTGAGCTGCTGTCAGCATTCGCTCGCAAACAAAAGCCTGTGTAGTGAGAGGCCCCGGCATTTTGGGAGTTGTGTCCAGAGCCGTGCAAGACGCGGAAAATCGGAAAAATCAAAAAAGTCATCCCAGTCGTTAAAGTTTAACATCCCGGAAGCCGATCTCTGAAGACACGCCTTGGTTCAGGCTTCGAAGCGAAGTTGTTGCTTCTCTGGACTCAGGCTGAATGTCTTGGGAAGCAGAAGAATGATTCGGCAGAACTTGCTGGTGCTGGGGCTCGCACTAATCACTGTTACAGGTTGCGCATCGACCATGTCGCAGAATTGTGGCAGTCATTGTTCTGTCGGCAAGCAGTGTCGGCATCAGCAGCATCATGGTCGTTCTGCTCGTTGCCGCTGCAATCAGGCCGGGCCGTTATTTCCCGGCGATGCCTGGGGCCAGCCAGCTGGTGCTTATCCAATGGGCGATCAGTGGGCCATGGGATCGGAATTCGGCGGCTGCTGTGATTCAGGCATGATGGACAGTGGATGTTCCAGTTGCGGATCTGACATGTCTGGCATGATGATGCCGGCACAAGGTTCTTCAGGCTGTAATTGCGGTGGTGATCATTCCGGTGGGATGCATTCGTCTCCGATGATGATGAGCCCACAACCGCAGTCTCAACCTTTTATGAACGGAACGCCCGCGCCGATGCCTCCCGCTGTGTTTGAAGCTCCGGGAAATGCTCCGGCCGAGCAGAATCTTCCTCCGGTTCCAAATGACGCGGCTCCACCTGCAGGGCCGATGGTTGATCCGGTGAGCTGGGAAACGCCAGTTTTCTTCCCTTCAAACAGTGCCCCGCAACAATCAAACATCCCGCTTCGAAGAGCACAGCCAGTGCCGGTGCGGTAGGTGTTTTTAGATCGTCAGTGGGCTGTCTCGATTCAGGGCTGAGAAACAGCCCTGCGACGGCCTTCGATGACAACACAACGCTGGCGTTCCTGAATTCCGTGGACGACTTCCACGTCTCAACCATGTCAGCTGGTTGTTCTCAAACTTCAACAATTCCCAAAACGGTGGAAGTCAGCGGAACCGTGACTCTGGACGGTAAACCTCTGACGGAAGGCACCGTCAATTTTTCGTCTTCGTCCACGGGCGATGCCGCGATTGCGGAGTTAAAGGAAGGCGGAAGATTTCTGTTTGGCAACGGAGTACTTCCGGGGACCTACCGTGTGACGGTCACCGGTCCAGTGAACAACACGCCGCCCGCTGAAGGTGTAACTCCGCCAGTGCTGAAGTTTATTATCCCTTCAAGGTACATGGATCCAGCCAGCACAGATTTGAAGGCTAATGTCTCAGCGGAAAGTAGTGAATTCAAATTCGATCTGGTCAAGTGATCGGGGCGATGGAAATCATTCAGGGTCTCTGAGTCTGATACTGGCGTTGTTCTCACAACTCTAAACCTCACAAGCAGGCGTACGTTGGCGTTCCAGAAACGTCGGCGTGTCGCCTGCTTTGCTTTTTGCATTGAAGAAAAAAACAGAGGGAAGAACCGAACGCCAGCGGTCTGTTGACTTAACTCCTCAGCACGACCCAACTCGCAAGTTTTGAAGTTGCATTGGTCAAGACTACCGGAGATCAACGGAGCGAAAAGAAAGGGAATCATCCTAACCTGACGGGTCAGCGAGGGATTTACGGAGACACTTTTGAAACAACGCCCCACTGCCAGACTTCGATTGTTCATCGAACGAAAGCATTATGGGCAAGAGAATGATTGGGCAAAAAAATGGCTAGTATTTTTGCCCAATCATTTTCTTGCTCCAAAACGGCTTACTTCTGCAACGCGGCACGGACGGTGCGCTCGCCGGTATTTCTGGGCTTAGCCTTGCAGCGGGCCGTTGTTGTAGAACGCTAAATATCAATCCCTCATTGACGTTTCGGGTTGTGAATTCTCGCCGCAGCAAAAAACAAGATGCTATTTCGGGACTGTTCCTTAATGCTGGAAACCACATCTTCGGGAAGTACCGTAAAGGTCCAACAGAGGTAGTCCCGTCTGGGATGCAGGTAATCCGACTGTTTTCGCGGATAAGATCGCGGCAGGAGCGCCATGGGAATGCTCAACATTCAACCCACATGACGCTGTCCAGTGATGCCGCCAACACAGTGCGGAAACGGGGTTCAAGCCTTTGGACGCTGGTCAACAATCTCGGCCGAGAACCCGGAGATCTTGTTGTCAGCGATTGCGACTTGCCCAACCTTCTCCGCAATGCGGATGCCAACACGTTTTGCAGCACCTCGAGTTTCCGTAATGGTGTTGCCGGACAGTCGAATATCTTTTGTCTGGCCGGTCACTTCGATTGCAGCGCCGTCTTCACCGCCGTTGTTTTCGATGATGTTGTTCTCGATCACATTGCGGTTGGCCCAGAAGTCGATACCTCGGTTTTCATCACGGAACAGAATTCCAAACTTGCCGCTGTTACGAATCTGGTTGTTTCGCATCACATTGTCAGTGTCGTTGTGACCGATCGACACACCGTACAGGTTGTTGCCGTCAATGACGTTGTCTTCTGCCAGTCCATACTTGACACCCCAGCACCAGAAGATGCCCTGACTATTTCGTTCAAGTCGGTTTCCGCGAATGATCGGCCGTTGAGACCCTGAGCCGGGATGAACTCCGAGATCCGTGTTGTCATGGCTGTGACAGTTCTCGACGATGACATCGTGACAGATCTGGAAACTGATACCATCGCCGTTGTAGTTACATGCTTCGACATTGCGGAAGACGTACCGATTACAATCCTGCAGAAAGACGCAACCTCCGTAGTTGCCATTGAAGTTTTCGCAATTCGCGCGATTTCCGTCGAGCGTAATGTTCTCGATCAATACGTCTGCCGTATGTTCGCTGGTCAGGAGTGGAAACAAAGATGCGCAGGTTGGCTTGCCGCTGGTCCAGAGATTTTCGCGAAGTCCGTCGTTCAGCTTGAAGCGATTGCCATTGCGAGCCACCAGAGTTCTCTTGATGACCGTGGCACCGTTGTTATGCGGATTCGTCGCCTGCAGGACGATGCCGTCACCGACCTGGAAAGCACTCGCATCTTTGACGGTGATTTCCTGATCGTACCAGTCAGAGTCGGCTGTCACTTCGGTTCGTACCGACGCACCTCGGGTAATAACCGAATCTGCTCCACTGCCCAGCAGGCGAACTCGGGAAGGCAACCACACGGCATTGCGAAATGTATAAGTCCCCGGCAGCACTTTCACCGTTCCGCCACCAAGACGAGCCACATAATCCAATGCCGCCTGAATGACTCGATCACTATGACCAATCATGTCCCCCGATTTTTCGCCAACTGAAATCGTGAGCCGCTCGTCCCAGTTCGGCTCAAAGCGTTCATCCCCATCAGTTGCTCGAGGGTTCTTCACGAGGGGAGGATCACTGGCCTGAATCCCCGGGAAAATCCCTGCTCCAGCAATAGCAGCGGCGGCAGCGGAAAGAAATCGGCGGCGTCCCGCCATGGGTCGAATATTGAGCATGAAATCACTCCGGTAAGTTACAGCGATCGAGCAGATCTGGACTTAAGCAAACAGGTGGGGGTGTTTCAGGAGCGATGATTTCTATCCGAAAATGCCGGCTGTCAGTAGCGTGCGGAGATGGGTCTTAAAGGACGGGTGCAGTCGCGGATTTCGGTAGGTCCTGCCTGCCGAGCTCATCTTTACGCGGAAAAAATTACAAGTGGGAGCATAAGCTACAAAATTAATTGACGGTGAACGTTGAAAACGGCGTGTTTTTCAGGGGAGATTTCATCTGGCCTTCGAGTTGCTGTAGGTCCATGAATTGCCGCTCAGGGATGGAGGGCCGAAACGCCATGATGGGGGTTGGACGGATTCTGATCGGGAGCCCCTCGGATGACATCACTGATTGAGTTGGAGCCTGCTGTGTGGAGTGAAAAACAATTTGGTGCTTGTGAGCTTGGCGACACGCGGAGGACTCAACGGCTGGTGCGCTACGCGCAGCAAATGGCTGAAAAGCCTGACGCCTCAACGCCGCATCAGACAGAAAGCTGGGGTGACTGCAAAGCCGTGTATCGCCTCTTCGAACGGCCCGAAGTGACCTTCGAATCTGTCACGGCTGCACATTATCAGAACACGCGAACTCTGCCGGCAGGCCGTTATCTTGTCGTCAGCGATACCACCGAAATTGACTATGGCTACGAGAGCAAGCGGAAGGGGCTGGGGCCGCTCACGGCCACTCATCGGCGAGGTTTCTTTCTGCATTCCGCCCTCGTGATGCATGCAGAAAGTCATCAGGTCATGGGGCTCGGGATGCAGGAACTCTGGGCCCGCGCTGCGGGAAAGAAGAAGCGGGTTCATCGGGTGAAAGGTCGCAGGCGGAAGACGGAGCACGAAGTCTGGGGCCGAGTGATTGATCGTGTGGAGGCCATCGGGCCAAACGTGGCGTTTATCCACGTGTGTGATCGCGGCGCCGATAACTTCGACGTTTTTGCTCATCTGCATTTGAAAGGCGATAGCTGGGTGATCCGCGCGGCGCAATTGAAACGCAAGCTTCGTGCGGCTGACGGAGTCATTCGGAAGCTGGATGAGATTCTTCTCGACGCGACACTGCAGGGAAGTTATCAAATCCGGGTCAATGCGAACAAGAAGCAGGCCGCGCGCTGAGCCCAGGTGGAAGTTCGCAGTACTTCGGTGACGATGGTACGTCCGCGCGAGGGCGCGACGGCCTTTGTGATGGACAATAATATTCGCGAGGTTCCAACCCATGTCATGGAAGTGCGGGAGGTGAATGCTCCGAAGGGGTCTGATGCACTTCACTGGGTGCTGTACACGAAGGAAACTGTTGCGTGATATGAGGACTGTTGGCGCGTGGTTGAACATTATGAGCAGCGTCCGATGTTGGAAGAATTTCACAAGGGTCTGAAAACGGGTTTGCAGATTGAAGGTCGCCAATAT
>JAPLOA010000022.1 GCA_026400835.1 Planctomycetales bacterium
TTTGGCTTGGTTTGGTGACACCGCTTTACGCTCGAGTAGGAAAGAAACTTGTCGAGAGCCTGCGTAACCCAACACTGATTTCCAATAATCTGGCAGCGACCTCCTTTTCCGTCCGCCCTCGCACATATCAGGAAGCCATCGCACGAGCGCTGGTCAACGAGGATTGTGAGTTTGCCGCGACGCGCTGGTCGGACGCTCTGTCATCCGCCGGTGATCGTCGATCGTGGGGTGGTAGTCGGTTCGGTTCACGACTCGTCGATTCTCGAACAGTGGTCGTTTCCGTTCCTCCCCAAAAGGCTTTTGCGCCGATCCGCCGAATCGGCGGTCGTACTGGCTGGTACTACGGAAACTGGCTGTGGACGGCACGAGGTTTTATAGATCTGCTGCTTGGTGGTGTGGGTGTGCGACGTGGACGGCGCGACGAAGAAACTTTGCGGATCGGGGATGCTTTGGATTTTTGGCGTGTGGAATTGTACGAGCCCGGACATCGGCTTCGATTGCACGCCGAGATGAAGGTTCCGGGCCGCGCGTGGCTCGAATTCGAAGTCACACCATGCGAACAGGGCAGCTGTATTCGACAGACAGCCATCTTCGACCCAGTGGGACTTCTGGGGATTCTCTACTGGTACGGAATCTATCCGCTTCATCAACTCGTGTTTGCCAGGATGCTTCGAAATATTGCTCGTGCTGCAGAGAATTCCGGTATGACGGGGCGTCACGGTAGCCCCGAAGACCCGCCTCCCGTTGCAATTCGTCCTGCAGAAGTCCGTTTATGAAACAAAAGCCGGTCATTATCATTGGGGCTGGGTTAGCAGGGCTCTGCTGTGCTCGCAGCCTTTTGAAGCATGACATCGACGTTGTGTTGTTGGAAGCTCAGGACGACATCGGCGGTCGTGTCAGGACAGATCGTGTTGAAGGCTTCCTTCTCGATCGCGGATTCCAGGTCCTTCAGACTGCTTACCCGGAGGCCGCCGCGCAGCTTGATTATCCTGCACTTCGGCTGCATCACTTCGAACCCGGAGCGTTGATTCGTACTCAAGGGCAAATGGTTGAAATGAGTGATCCGTGGCGGCGACCTTCGAAGTTGCTGTCCACAGCATTCAATGGGATCGGAACCCTTGCTGATCGCC
This sequence comes from Planctomycetales bacterium, assembly GCA_026400835.1. Taxonomy (GTDB): domain Bacteria; phylum Planctomycetota; class Planctomycetia; order Planctomycetales; family Planctomycetaceae; genus SXXK01. Next base: position 1,131 of record JAPLOA010000022.1, read on the forward strand.
TGAAGCTTGCAAAGCTCCGCTGGCACGTCACTCACACGTCGATCGATGACCTCTGGCAGGAGCCTGAATCGACAACACGGGAATATCTCCGCAATACGTGCGGGCTTTCATCCGACATGGTGGATCGCTTCTTTCGGCCCTGGTTTTCAGGGGTCTTCCTTGAGAAAGATCTGACCACCTCGAGCCGGTTCTTCAGATTTCTGTTCCGTATCTTTGCAACGGGGAATGCTTCGTTGCCAGAGGAAGGTATGGGCTCGATTCCCAGACAATTGGCGGCAGGATTCGTGCCGTCAATAATCCGCCTTTCGGCTCCTGTCGACTCGCTTGTGGATGGCCATCGTGTGAGACTCAAGAGTGGGGAGTGCATTGATTGCCGCGCGATCGTGATCGCTGTCGAAGGCCCGGAAGCTTCAAGATTAACGGGCGGAATGATCCGATCGCCTGAAGCCAGATCGACAACGTGCTTCTACTACGCTGCTCCCCAGACGCCTTTTCACGAACGGCTGCTTGTTCTGAATGGGGACAACGAGGGCCTGATCAACAATCTATGCTGCGTGAGCAATGTCGCAAAAAGTTATGCTCCTGCCGGTCAGTCACTGATCAGTGTTTCCGTAGTTGGAGAACCGGAAGCAGGCTCAAACGATGTCGAATACAGCGTGCGCAGGCAGTTGAGGGAGTGGTTTGGTGTTTCCGTCGATTCATGGTCATTCTTGAAGCATTACCACATTCCCTTTGCATTACCTTCTCAGCCAGCCCACTTTCAACATGGCCTTTCTCTGCCCACACGTCTGTTCGATGATGTCTACCATTGCGGCGACTATTCTGAAACAGCCTCGATTCAGGGTGCGATGATCAGTGGGCGAAAAACTGCTCAGGCATT
>JAPLOA010000111.1 GCA_026400835.1 Planctomycetales bacterium
TTTGCGGGAGGATTGCAATTAGGCAATGTGACGCTGACTGCGGGAAGCCTGCAGCAGTCCACGCCGCAACTGGAAGCCTGGCGATCAAGTCTCGGTGAGGACGCGGATCTGTTTCTCTACGGCTGTTCGATTGCCGGTGGAACGACAGGCATCGAATTTGTGAATCAATTGGCGAACGTACTGAATGTTGACATTGCGGCGAGCATCGATGCCACGGGGGTCTCGTCACTCGGCGGTGACTGGGATCTGGAGTATCAGGTCGGTCAGACACTCGGCAACCTCACCGTATCCGAAATCCCGGGGTCGGACTGGGAGCACCTCCTGCTGACCTACACCGTTCGCGATGATTTTGCCTCGGCTGCGTATACCAACAACAACGGTACCAACAGCTGGAGCGCGGCATGGAGCGAGACCGATGCGGCAGGAGCCGGTGCAACCACTGGAAACATTCTCATCACCGGTGGCCAACTGCAAATGCAGGCCGCCAACGCGGCCGATCTCATATCCCGCCAGGCAAACCTCACGGGCGCGCACTCAGCAACGCTGAGCTTTACCTACGACAACACACTCGATAACAACGCATCGGCATCGAGCATCACCGTCGATGTCTCGAGCGATGGAGTGACCTGGGTCACGCTGGATACCTTCTCGAGAACATTGAATACGACGGCCAGCAGCAAGTCCTACAACATATCCTCGTACATCTCCAGCGGAACTCGAGTCCGATTCGATGTTGGCACGGCCGCTGCCGGTGCCTTTTATCTCTTCGTCGATAACTTCCAGATCTCTTACGACATCAACACCGCCCCCGTATTGAATGTGAGTGCCAGCCCGACCATGGGTCTCGTGCTCGAAGGGGCGACCAACCCGAGCGGCGTGAGCGTCGCGACGCTGGTCGTCGATGGCAGCATTACCGACGATGGCTCGGCGGCGGAAGCGATTGCCATCACGGGGCTGAATGCCAGCCTGGGCAGTTGGCAGTACAGCCTCAACGGTGGGATGAGCTGGCTGACGATCAACGCGAATCTGATCAACAACACCACCAATGAACTGGCTTTGCTGCTGGGGCCGACGGCGCAGCTGCGGTTGATTCCGTTTGGGGACGTGAACGGCTCGGTCAGCGATGGAATCACCTTCCGGGCCTGGGACCAAACCAGCGGCAGTGAAGGCCAGTACACTGCCATCACCGCAACTGGTGGCACGAGCGCCTTCAGCACCGCCAGCGATACAGCCTCGATCACGGTCACGGCCATCAACGACGCGCCGACGTTCTTCAGCGGCGATGGCATCGTCACCACCGACTTCGGCACGAGCAACGATTTTGGCTACAGCGTCACGCTGCAACCTGACGGCAAGATCGTCGTCGCAGGCTTGATCAGCAACGGCAGCAACACCGACTTTGCCCTCACCCGCTACAACGCCGATGGCTCGCTCGACACCTCCTTCGGCACCGGCGGCATCGTCACCACCGACTTGGGGGCATACGACGACTACGCCACCAGCGTCACCCTGCAGTCCGACGGCAAGATCGTCGTCGCAGGCTACAGCGACACCCTGCAGTCCGACGGCAAGATCGTCGTCGCAGGCTACAGCGACACGGGCTACGGCTACGGCGAAGTCTTCGCCCTCACCCGCTACAACGCCGATGGCTCGCTCGACACCTCCTTCGGCGACGGCTACGGTATCGTCACCACCAACGTCGGCGCCGACATCGACGTAGCCTACAGCGTCACCCTGCAGCCCGACGGCAAGATCGTCGTCGCAGGCGCCAGCTTTAACGGTAGCAACTACGAATTCACCCTCACCCGCTACAACGCCAATGGCTCGCTCGACACCTCCTTCGGCGGCGGCGACGGCATCATCATCACCACCGACGTCGGCGCAGGCTCCGACGAAGCCCGCAGCGTCACCCTGCAGTCCGATGGCAAGATCGTCGTCGCGGGCAACAGCTGGAACGGCAGCAACAACGACTTCGCGCTGGTGCGTTACAACGCCGATGGCTCGCTCGACACCTCCTTCGGCACGGGCCAACTGAGCGGCAGCGTCAGCTTCACGGAAGGCGGCGCAGCGGTCGTGCTGGATGCCGATGTGCAGGTGCTCGACCCCGAGTTGAGCGTTGCCGACAACTTCAGCGCCGCCACGCTCACCCTGGCGCGCAACGGCGGTGCTAACGCCCAGGACGTGTTCAGCGCCACCGGCACGCTGAGTTCCATCAGCGCGACCAGCGGCAACCTGGTAGTCGGTGGCACGACCATCGGCACCTACACCAACGCGGATGGCACGCTGGTGTTCACGTTCAACAGCAGCGCTACCAATGCCCTGGTCAATTCGGCCATGCAGCAGATCGCATACGCCAACAGCAGCGACGCGCCACCGGCCAGTGCCCAGATCAACTGGACCTTCAGCGACGGCAACAGTTGGGCGCAGGGTACAGGTGGAGCCTTGACCGCCACCGGCAATGTCATCGTCAACATCACGGCCGTCAATGATGCGCCGGTGTTGAACCCGAGTGCCAGCCCGACCATGGGTCTTGTCCTAGAAGGGGCCACCAACCCGAGCGGTGTGACGGTGGCTTCGCTGGTCGTCGATGGCAGCATCACCGATGCGGATGGCTCAGCGGTTGAATCAATCGCCATCACGGGTCTGAATACCAGTCTCGGCACGTGGCAATACAGCCTCAACGGCGGCACGAGCTGGCTGACGATCGATGCAAATCTGATCAACAACACCACCAATGAACTGGCGTTGCTGCTCGGACCGACGGCGCAGCTGCGGTTGATTCCGTTTGGTGTCCTGAACGGCGCAGTCAGCGATGCAATTACCTTCCGCGGCTGGGATCAGACCAGCGGGAGCGAAGGTCAGTAGGCGGTGATCTCGGCGACAGGCGGCAGCTCGGCGTTCAGCACCGCCAGCGATACAGCCTCGATCACGGTCACGGCGGTCAACGACGCGCCGACGTTCCTGAGCGGCGATGGCATCGTCACGACCGACATGGGTACGGGTAACGATCCGGTGAAAAGCGTCACGGTGCAGCCCGACGGCAAGATCGTGGTCGGGGGCTATGCCCTGATCGGCGGCAACTTTGACTTCGCGCTGGTGCGCTACAACGCCGATGGCTCGCTTGACACGTCCTTCGGCACAGGCGGCAAGGTCACCACCGCGATCGGCACGGGTAGCGATGGGACCTATAGCGTCACAATCCTGCCCGACGGCAAGATCGTGATCTCGGGCTATGCCAGGATCGGCAGCACCGATGACTTCGCGCTGGTGCGTTACAACGCCAATGGCACGCTCGACAGCTCCTTTGGCACCGGCGGCATGGTCACGACCGCCATCGGCACGGGTGGCGATATTGGTTACAGCGTCACGGTACAACCCGACGGCAAGATCGTGGTCGCGGGATATGCCACGATTGGCGGTACAAATGACTTTGCGATAGTGCGCTACAACGCCAATGGTTCGCTCGACACCTCCTTTGGCACCGGCGGCACCGTCACCACCGCCATCGGCACGGGTTGGGATCAGGGCTTCAGCGTCACGCTGCAGCCCAACGGCAAGATCGTGGTCGCGGGCTCTACCTCCATCGGTAGCAACGATGACTTCGCGATGGTGCGCTACAACGCCGATGGCTCGCTCGACACCTCCTTCGGCACCGGTGGCAAGGTCACGACCGCCATCGGCACGAGTAACGATGTTGTTCGCAGCGTCACGATCAAGCCCGACGGCAAGATCGTGGTCGGGGGCTATGCCGGGATCGGCAGTTCCATTGACTTCGCGCTGGTGCGCTACAACGCCGATGGAACGCTCGACACCTCCTTTGGCACCGGCGGGAAAGTTACGACCGCTATCGGCACGGGCAACGATGTTGGTTGGAGCGTCACGATCCAGCCCGACGGCAAGATCGTGGTCGGGGGCTATGCCACGATCGGCAGCACCTTGGACTTTGCGGTGGTACGTTACAACGCCGATGGGTCACTCGACACGACGTTCGATCGGGCGGTGACGCTCGGTGGCAGCGTCAGCTACACCGAGAATGGCAGCCCGGTGGTGCTCGACAGCGACGTGCGAGTGTTTGATGTCGAACTGAGCAGCAGCAACTTCAGCGGCGCGACGCTCACCCTCGCCCGCAACGGCGGGGCCAATGGACAGGATCTCTTCTTCGCCACCGGTACGCTCGGAGCGTTGACCCAAGGCGGCAACCTCGTTGTCGGCGGCACAACGATCGGCACGGTCACCACCAACAGCGGCGGATCGCTCGTCTTGACCTTCAACAGCAGCGCGACCAATGCCCTGGTCAACTCGGCGATGCAGCAGATCGCCTATGCGAACTCCAGCAACGCTCTCCCCGCCTCGGTCCAGATCGACTGGACGTTCAATGACAACAATAGCACTGCCCAAGGCACCGGTGGCGCATTGACCGCCACGGGCAACGTCGTGGTCAATATGTCACGTATGGTGATGCAATGGAAACTCGATGATACCGGGAGTGGTTCCTACGTAGGTCAGGATTCCACCCAACGTTCCACGACTAGCGTCTCGGATGCGTCTGGTCGTGGAATCGATGGCAGCATGATCAACATGGATGGTACGGAATGGGTGGATGGACGTACGGGAGGGGCGTTGGATCTCAATGGGGTTAATGCCGCCGCGTACGATTACGTGGTTTCCAATGTCGGTTTGAATTTGGTGCCGACGAAATACACGGTCGCGTTTTGGGTGAAAGCGGACGCAGTGGGGTATTGGAACCCGAGTATTGGCGAGGAAGCCTCAGCGCAGACGGGACCGGATTGGATGAATTTCCTCTTCCACTCATCTCCGAGTGGTCAGGTCTACATGGGACAAAATGGAGTTAACCGCTTTAGTTTTGCTGCTGGAACATTGGCTGTTGGCTCCTGGACGCATTTCGCGATGACGTTCGACAATGGAACCGCGAGAGCCTATGTCAATGGAACTCTGATGGGGACGCAGACCGGATGGGCGAATGGTTCGACTTGGTCGCAATTCTATCTCGGAGGGCCGCAATCCTGGGAGGGTACCGACGCGAAACTGGACGACATTCGCATTTATGATGGTGCTCTTTCAACATCGGATATCAGGATGATCGCGAATCCTCCCTTGTTGGGAGCCATCGAATCGACTTCGGCGGCTTACACTGAGAGTGGATCCGCGGTGTCACTTACCAGTGCACTAACATTATCGGATGCCGATAATGGCAGCATGAGTTCAGCAACGATCGCGATCGTCCGTAACCGAACCGTGGGAGATGTCTTAACGTTTACGAATCAAAATGGTATCACAGGTGCTTACAATTCGAACACTGGAGTGTTAACTCTCTCTGGAATTTCATCCAGTGCGAATTATCAAGCCGCCCTTCGTAGCGTGCAGTTCACTTCTACGTCCGACGACCCGACGGCAGGTGGATCGGCGAGCACGCGAACGATTGCGTTTCTGGTGAACGATGGCCAGCTCGACAGCAACCCTGTACGCCGCGTGGTCGATGTCACGCCACTCAACGACGCGCCTGTTGCGGTTGCCGATTCCGCAATAGCGATCGAACGAGGAGGATATCTTGACGGGTCTTTTGGTATTGACCCTACGGGTAACGTCTTCACAAACGATATGGATTTAGATGGCGGTGATACCAAGACCGTCAGCGGTGTAGCAGCAGGAGTGGTTGGCTCGGCCTCGACCAACGTCGGTTCGGCGGTGTTGGGAACTTATGGATCGATAAGCATCTCCTCGATCGGTGCCTATACGTACACAGTTGATACCAACGCGACGGTGCAAGCCCTCCGAACAAGCGGTCAAATAATCACCGATGTATTTACGTATACTATGACCGATACGGGTGGGGCGGCCAGCACTACCCAAGTCACGATTACGATTCAGGGGGCCAATGATGCGCCGAATAATATTACCGGCACCCTAACCATCGCCGAAAATTCGGCCAACGGTTCAGTGGTGGGTACGGTGACCGGCCAGGATGTCGACACCGGGGACTCGTTCACGTATAGCTTGACCGATACCGCTGGCGGGCGATTTGCAATCAACGCTGCAACGGGTCAGGTCACCGTTGCCAACGGTAGCTTGATCGACTTCGAGACCAATGCGTCGCATACGATTACGGTTCGCGTGACGGATTTAGCCGGAGCGACTTTCGATAAGGTACTCACGGTCTCGGTGACCAATACTAATGATGCCGCCGTATTGAATGCGAGTGCTAGCCCAACGTTGGGCATCGTCCTCGAAGGGGCGACCAACCCGAGCGGCGTGAGCGTTGCGTCGCTGGTCGTCGATGGCAGCATCACGGATACCGATGGCTCGGCGGTCGAAGCGATCGCCATCACCGGGCTGAATGCCAGCCTTGGCACATGGCAGTACAGCCTCAACGGCGGGACGAGCTGGCTGACGATCGATGCGAATCTTATCAACAACAACACCAATGAACTGGCGTTGCTCCTCGGCCCGACGGCGCAGTTGCGGATGATTCCGTTTGGCGACGTGAACGGCTCGGTCAGCGATGGCATCACCTTCCGGGCCTGGGATCAGACCAGCGGCAGCGAAGGCCAGTACGCGGTGATCTCCGCTACCGGCGGGACGAGCGCCTTCAGCACCGCCAGCGATACAGCCTCGATCACAGTGACGGCGGTCAACGACGCGCCGACGTTCCTGAGCGGCGATGGCATCGTCACCACCGCGATCGGCACGAGCCACGACATTGCCACCAGCGTCACGATCCAGCCCGACGGCATGATCGTGGTCGCGGGCGTGGCCCTGATCGGTAGCACCGATGACTTCGCGCTGGCGCGTTACAACGCGGACGGTTCGCTCGACACCTCCTTCGGCACCGGCGGCAAGGTCACGACCGCGATCGGAACGAACACCGATATGGGCTACAGCGTCACGATCCAGGCCGACGGGAAGATCGTGGTCGCGGGCATAGCCGTGATCGACGGCTCCCCTGACTTCGCGCTGGTGCGCTACAACGCCAATGGGTCACTCGACACCTCCTTCGGTACCGGCGGTATGGTCACCACCGCCATCGTTACTGGTATCAATAAAGGCTACAGCGTCACGGTGCAGCCCGACGGTAAAATCGTGGTCGGGGGACATGTCTATATCGGCAGCACCTATGATTTTGCGCTGGTGCGCTACAACGCTAATGGCACGCTCGACACCTCCTTCGGCACGGGCGGGAAGGTCACGACCGCCATCGTCACCGCTTGGGATATTGGCAACAGCGTCACGATCCAGCCCGACGGCAAGATCTTGGTCGCGGGACAGGCCACAATCGGCAGCACCCAGGACTTCGCGATGGTGCGTTACAACGCCAATGGCACGCTCGACACCTCCTTCGGCACCGGCGGCAAGGTCACAACCGACATCGGTACGAGTCACGATCAGGGCAAAAGCGTCACGATCCAGCCCGACGGCAAGATCGTGGTCGCGGGACAGGCCAGGTTCGGCAGCAACGATGATTTCGCGTTGGTGCGCTACAACGCTGATGGCTCGCTCGACACCTCCTTCGGTACCGGCGGCAAGGTCACCACCGCCATCGGCACCGCTTGGGATTCTGGCTACAGCGTCACGCTCCAGCCCGACGGCAAGATCGTGGTCGCGGGCATAGCCTATATCGGCAGCACCTATGATTTTGCGCTGGTGCGCTACAACGCTGATGGCTCGCTCGACACCTCCTTCGGCACCGGCGGCAAGGTCACCACCGCCATTGGCACGAGTAACGATCAGGGCTGGAGCGTCACGATCCAAGCCGACGGGAAGATCGTGGTCGCGGGCTTGGCCACGATCGGCAGCACCCAAGACATCGCCGTGGTCCGCTACAACGCCGATGGGTCTCTTGATACGACGTTTGATCGGGCTGTGACGCTCGGCGGCAGCGTCAGCTACACCGAGAACGGCAGCCCGGTGGTGCTTGACAACAATGTGCGGGTGTTTGATGTCGAGCTGAGCAGCAGCAACTTCAGCGGCGCGACACTGACCCTCGTCCGCAATGGCGGGGCCAATGGACAGGACCTATTCTCCGCCACCGGAACGCTCGGGGCCTTGACCCAGGGCGGAAACCTCGTTGTCGGCGGGACAACGATCGGCACGGTCACCACCAACAGCGGCGGATCGCTCGTCTTGACCTTCAACAGCAGCGCCACGAACGCCCTGGTCAACTCGGCGATGCAGCAGATCGCCTATGCGAACTCCAGCGACGCTCCGCCTGCCAGTGCACAGATCGACTGGACCTTCAATGACGGCAACAGCGGCGTTCAAGGCACCGGCGGAGCACTCACCGCCACCGGTAACGTCGTCGTCAACATCACGGCCGTCAATGATGCACCGGTTGCGGTTGCAGATACCGCGATCGCCGTGGAAGCAGGTGGTGTCGCCAACGGCACGGCAGGTGCGGACCCATCAGGCAATGTATTAACGAGCGATACCGACGTGGATTCGGGTGATACCAAGACTGTATCAGGAGTCGCAGCGGGAATCGTTGGTTCCGCAACGACCAACGTCGGTTCGGCTGTCACGGGAACGTACGGCTCGATCAACATCTCGTCGACGGGCGCGTATACGTATACCGTCGACAACAGCATCGCCGCCGTTCAAGCACTCCGTACATCGGCCAATACGCTGACCGATACCTTTACCTACACGATGCGCGATGCTGCAGGGCTGACCAGCACCACGCAAGTCACGGTCACGATCCAGGGTGCCAATGATGCACCGCACGACATGGCAACGACGGGTTTGACAGTGTCCGAGAAAGCAGCGAACACCACCAACGTCGGAACCATCACTCGTAGCGATGTGGATGCCAGCGATACGCCGAGCTATTCGCTGGTGGATTCGGCGGGCGGACGTTTTGCCATCAATGCCAGCACGGGCGTCGTCACCGTGGCTAATAGCTCGCTATTGAACTATGAACTAGCAGCCAGCCACAACATTACTGTCAGGGTCACCGACCTGGCCGGCGCAACATATGATGAAGTCTTCATTGTCAACTTAACCGATGCCGATGAATTCGATGTCACAGCACCTGCCGATCTCAACGCGACCGCCAACGCGGTCAATGAAAATGCCTCGATCGGCACAGTCGTGGGCATCACCGCGTCGTCGAGCGATGCCGATGCCACGACCAACACAGTCACCTACAGCTTGTTCGATAACGACGGTGGCAACCTTGGGATCGATGCCAATACGGGTGTCGTCACCACGGCCGCAGCCCTCAATCGTGAAACTTTGGGCGCTTCGCGGAACATCACGGTGCGAGCCACTTCAACCGACGGTTCAACAGCGGATACGGTCTTTACCATCGCTATCAACGACCTCGATGAATTCGATACCGGTGCGGTTACCGATGCCAATGCGACAGCCAATACCGTGGCGGAGAATGCAGCCAACGGAACCGTGGTGGGAATCACCGCTTCGGCCAGCGATGCGGATGCCACGACCAATACGATCACGTACACGTTGGATGACAATGCCAGCGGCCGGTTTGCCGTGAACAGCTCCACTGGCGTGGTCACCGTCGGCGGGACGATTGATTACGAAACGAGTACCAGCCACAGCGTCACTGTGCGGGCGACCTCGGCCGATGGCTCGTTCAGCACTCAGGTCTTCACAATCCAGGTCACGGACGTCAACGAAGGGGCCGTCGGCCCGGTCACGGACAACAATCCGGCGGCCAACTTCGTGCGGGAAAACAGCAGCAACGGAACACTCGTCGAGCTGACCGGCCTGGCGACCGATACGGACGGCAGCGACACCGTCAGCTACAGTCTGGACGACACCGCAGGCGGACGTTTTGCCATCAACAGCACCACGGGCGTCGTCACGGTGGCGGGTGGAATCGACCGAGAAGCATCAGGTTCCTACAACCTCACAATCCGAGCCACCTCCAGCGACGCTTCGTTCTCGACCCAGTCGTTCACGATCACGGTGGGCGATATCGATGAATTTGATGTTGGGGCTGTCACCGATACCAATGCCAGCAGCAACAACGTCAACGAAAACGCGGCGGTCGGCACGACAGTTGGAATCATCGCCACGGCGTCCGATGCCGATGCTACCACCAACGCGATCACCTATACGCTGACCGATGATGCGGGTGGCCGATTTGCGATCAACAGCAGCACGGGCGTGCTCACCGTGGCAAATGGCTTGCTGCTGGATCGCGAAACGGCGGCCAGTCATAACATCGCCGTCCGAGCGACCTCGGCCGATGCGTCCTTCCAGACTCGCACGTTCACGATCAATCTGATCGACCAGAACGACGTGGCCCCGGTGATCGCGCCGAAACAGCAGTTCAGTGTCTCCGAACTGGCGACGATCGGTACGGTTGTCGGTGATGTGGCGGCGACCGACGCCGATGGTGTGGGTGCTCTTCAGAACTGGACGATTGTTTCGGGCAACTCGGACAATGTCTTCAGCCTCAATGCGACCACCGGGCGCCTGACGATTTCCGATGTGACGCGTCTGAGTTTCGAATCGACGAACCGGTATACACTAACGCTGTCGGTATCGGATGGTTCCAGTAAGTCGAGCTTACAGACGATTGAGATTTCGATTCTTGACGAGAACGAAGCGCCGGTCTTCACTCCTTCGTCGGCACTGAATGTGCATGAAAACGCGGCGAACGGCACGGTGGTCGGCAGTGTTTCTGCGACCGATGTGGACAGCGGTGATGTGCTCCGGTATTCCATCCTGAGCAGCAGTCCGGTGCAGGCGTTTGTGGTCGATGCGGTGAGCGGCGAGATTCGCGTGAGTGATTCTTCGCAACTGAATCTTGAAATGGTGCCATCGGTCACATTGAACATTCAGGTGACAGACGCGGCCGGGTTGGTTGACACGCAGTGGGTGACGATCAATCTGAGCGAGATCAATGAAGCACCGACGGACATCGTGATGTCGGGTGGTTTGGTCACGGAGAATGCGGGCGCCGGCACGTTCGTGGCGACCTTCGCTGGAGTCGATGCCGATGCCGGCGAATCACTTGTTTATTCACTGATTCACACGGGAGGGCCGGGTGGTTCCGTGGGTCAGGTCACAATTGATTCCAGCACGGGACAACTGATAGTGGCGGCCGGAGCAGCTTTGGACTTTGAATCCGCAGCAACGCTTCTGGTCGCTGTGCAGATTACGGATTCTCAGGGTTTTGCATTCAGTAAGTCGTTCACGATCAATATCACGGACATCAATGATGCCCCGGTGGCGTACGATGATCACCTCACCGCGCTCCAGATCCAGTCCCTCGATCTCTCGGGCCATGGAGTTCTGGGGAACGACTTTGATGACGATGGTGACGTGATTCGTGCCATCCTCGTCAGCGGTCCGGCTCACGGGACTTTAACACTCAATGCCGACGGCACTTTGTCTTATCTGTCGACGGATTTGTTCTCGGGAACCGATTCGTTCCAGTACCAGATCACGGATGGCAATGTGACGAGCAATATCGCGACCGTCATCATTGATGTTCTGCCTTCCGTTTCCCCCGGCGGTGGAGGTGGCGGCGGTGGAGCATCGACCGATGGAGGAACCACCGGCACCGGGAGTGAAACAGGAAGTGGAACCGGCACTGGTGACGGCAATGAATCCGGAACAGGTGGAGGATCGGGCGGCAGTACCGACAGCATGAACGCCAGCACTGACACCGGTAGCAACACGGAGGGCACTGGCGATCAGGCAGCAACTGCGACGGGGGCCGAAGCAACCGGTGAGCTCGGCAGTCAACCTGCATTGCCAACTGAGAATGTGACCGATGGAGCGTTTGTTGGCGCAGAGAGTTTGAATGAGGCTCAGTCGGGAAGCATGATGCTGATGATTACCGTACAGGGTGATTTTCCAGACGCTCGAGATCTTCAGGATGACACCCTGAGCGATTTTGGCCGTGAATCGTCCGGCGGCGATCAGGATTTCCGGCTATTCAGAAGCGTCTTTGGAGGCTACCCCGTTGACGTCAATCTGCGCAGCGCGATAGCGTCGGGTGTTTTCTTTACGATTGACAAGGTTGCTGCACCTGAAGATTCGATCATTGCGGACACACCGCCTCAAGTTGTTGAGAAGATTGTCGTCGGGTCTGCGGCCGTGGTTTCGACATCCTTGTCGGTCGGATATGTGATCTGGATTCTGCGAGGAGGTACCATTCTGACCACTTTCGTGTCGGCTCTTCCGGCGTGGCAGAGTTTTGACCCGCTCCCGATTCTGCAGTCCGTTAATCGCAAAGATGAAGCCGACAACGATTCTCTGCTGTCGATTGCGACACGACGAACCAGAAACAACAAGTCCCGGAAGTCATAATGCGGCAGAATCGGTTCACCGCTTCACAACGACAGATTCCTCCGAAAGCACGCGTCGGAAATTGCGGCGTACCGTTTGAGCACCTCAGGCCGCCTTTACGAAGCTAATGGAAAAGGCATGAGGAACACGGGCGTTTTTTCTTCGACGCGTTTTAATTCACCTTTTATTGAGTCCCAGCGGTCAACCCTGTGAAGCCTCGAAATACGGCGCACGCCAGTTCGACTAAGATAGAATCTCCTGAATCGCCTGACCATAGTCCATATCCAGACGCTTTCTTCCCGGCACTTCCATCCGACGAGCATCCAGGCCAAGCAACCGATAAATGGTCGCATGCAGATCGGTCACGTAATGAGGATGCTCAACCGCATGAAAGCCAAGCTCATCCGTCGCGCCGTGAATCCCGGGCTTGATGCCGGCACCAGCCAGCCAAACAGTAAATCCATGAGGATGATGGTCTCTTCCCGTCGCCGATTTATTAAACATTCCAAACTCGACACCCGGAGTGCGTCCGAACTCTGTCGTAAACACGACGACGGTGTCTTCGAACATTCCTCGCCGCTTCATGTCCTTCAACAATCCGGCGATCGGCTTGTCAATACGTTCACACGATCGAGAATGATTCTTCTGCAACTCACTGTGAGAATCCCACTCACCATAGTCGCTGAGATACACCAGCGTATAACGCACCCCACGTTCAGCCAGTCGTCGCGCAGCAAGGCAGCGTTGACCGTACACAGCCGTCGTCGGGTTGTCGATTCCGTAAAGCTGCTGAGTCTCCTGAGTCTCCTCAGCCAGATTCAACGTTTCCGGCACGGACTGCTGCATGCGAAACGCCAACTCATAAGCATTAATGCGAGCCTGCAACTGGGAATCCTGAGGATACTCTTTCGCTGTTAATCGATTCAACTGCTGCAGAAACTCAAACTCACCTCGCTGTTCAATGGCACTGACATCTGCTGCGCGCTTGCCAAACGCCAGTGGATTCGACGGATCCAGATGTAACTGAACTCCACCATAAGTCGGACCCAGATAATGCGCGTCGAAGTTTTCTTTGACCCGTGGATCTTTGAACTCTCCCAGAAACACAAACTTCGGCAGATTCTCATTCAGCGTTCCCAGACCATAGTTGAGCCATGATCCGATGACCGGCTCCGGAGCATCTAACTTATGCCGCCCGGTATGCATCTGAAACTCAGCTGCGTGATCATTGTCGGTGGTCCACATTGAGCGAACCACGGCCAGATCATCTGCACAGCTTCCCAGATGAGGCAGCCAGTCGCTGACTTCAAGTCCCGTCTGGCCATACTTTCGAAAGCCGACCTGCAGAGGAAAAATCTTCGAATGCAGCTCGCGATCGAATCCCACGACTGAGCGGGATCGTTCGAGATACATCGGCAGCTTCTGAGGATTCGGAAGATTTGTTTGATCGTACGTCTTTCCGCTGAGCTTATTCAACAGCGGCTTGGGATCGAACGTTTCCATCTGGCTGACTCCACCAGACAGAAAAATCCAGATCACGTTCTTCGCCTTCGGGGCAAAATGGGGCTGGCCGTTGGGAGCCACGTGTCCGCCAGCTTCCGCGGCACGAACAAGCCCATCCTGATGCAACATGGAATTCAGCGCGATGCCGCCAAACCCGAGCCCAAGATTGCTCAGAAATGTTCGTCGAGTTCGACCGCAGAAGGATGAATGTTGTTTGCTCATTAATTTTTCTCTACCCGGATTCGAACAGCTGGTTCCTGAACAAACGTCGCCGTCGCCTGCGGCTTGCCGTTAAACGATCTTTACCTGACAGTGACAAAATCATTGTGATTCATCAACGCGTGCACCAGATTCTCTCGTGATCGAACTGCCGCATCAAAGTCGGCCGAAGATTCACTCTTTGCGGCGACCAATCGAATCGACTGCTCCTGCAGGAAATCCTGCGAAGCCTGAAACTCGATCTCTCGCGGCTCCCGATTCAGCACCTGCAAAAAGGCCAGTTGAATAAATTCATCAGAGGACGCCTCACTTGAAGCGCTAACCTTTTCCCATAATCGGTTGGCCAACGAACGACTCAACGATTTCGTCAGCTCACTATTCGTCAGCGCGAGTGCTTGCTGAGGCTGCACGGATGATGTCCGCTTGTAGCAGTCACACGCATTCGCCGCGTCAAACAACTCCAGGAACTCCATCTTCTCTTCGCCGTGATGAGCAAAATAAAGGCTGCGTCGGCGAGATGTCATGCCTTCTTTGTGATCAATCTCATGGCCACCCATAGTCGGGTCGAGCTCTCCGGCAATTGACAACAGGCTGTCTCGCACAACCTCCGCCTGCATTCGAGATGCAGGAAATCGCCAGTAAGTTTTGTTATCGGGATCTGTCGAATTCTTTGCGACAACCGTTGCGGCTTCGTCTCCGGCAGACTGAGGCAGCATACTGGCCAGCTGATAAGTTTCACTGGTTACAATCAGCCGATGAATGTGCTTCATCGACCAGCCTGAATCCATCAGTTCACACGCCAGCCAATCCATCAATTCAGGATGAGTCGGCCGGCTGCCGTTTCGTCCCAAATCATGAGTCGTCTCCACAATCGCCTGACCAAAATGGCGCAGCCAGATATGATTCACCGCAACTCGTGCCGTCAACGGATTGTTCTTATCGGCAATCCAGCGAGCCAATACAGTTCGCCGCCCTGAGCTGGTCTGCGGATACTTGGGCGACAACGCGGTGTACTCGTCCAGTGCTTTGGCCAGATTTCCATTCGCAGTGTTCATCGCAGTTGTGGCTGCCGTTCGAGTTGTCTCGGCCGTCTGCTTTTCTTTGTTCGCGGCATCAATCGCCGCCTGATCGCCGGACTTTGTCGCAGCCAGCGTCTTAGCCTCCGCAATGGCAATCGCAACGTCGGCCGCCAACACACCGGCCGTCGCCAAAGCCACAGATGCTTTTCGCTCGGTCTGACAGGCTCTTTGTATCAGAGCCTTTACCAATGGCTCATCCTTTCGATCTTCGGATAACAACCCTGTTGCGTATCTGGTCCTGTCAGCCTTGATGCGTTGCTTGAGGCTTTGAAGATCAAGTTCCGCTGCGGCAACGCGAGCTTCAGCCGCATCAATCTTCAGAGTTGGCAATCGCAATGCATTCCGCGCTGCGGTTAATCTGGCGACAGCGGCCTGCACAGCCGTATCCAGCGCCACTGCGGAGTTGGCTTTCGATGTCGCCGGGGCCTGGCAAAATCCGGTGACCATCCATGGCAGCGATTCTGGCGCAACCGGAGCATCCACGATATCCTGCCCATCGACAAAACCGGGGGCTTCAAAGTCAAATGACAACAGTCGCATGCCGTCCGGTTGAGCAAACTCCAGAGCATCGTAAATCGCCTCTGTGCCCGGACGACAATCGAGAAACAAACCTCGCTTGCCATTGGCCGGAGGTTTCCAGCCATTCAACGCAGATGGAACCGCATTGACGATCACAGCTTCATCCCGAAGCGACTTCACCGTCAGCAGAAACTGGTTTTGTACAAAGTCCAGTTTCATCTCGACTCGAAAACGATTTTGTCCCTTTGACAAGTCATACGTCCCAGCCACGAATTCATTGAAGCCACCGGGGACATAAGTCTTTACTGACCCATTCTCAAAGGCCACAAAGCCACCAGTCGCACCCTGCGCGATATCGAGTCCAAGTTGCAGATTGGTATGACCATCTTTCACAACCTGGACGAGGTACGACACCGTCGCCTGATCTTTGAGATCATCAATTCCCGGAAGCCCATGCGACAACGCTCGGCGTCCCACTTTGGCGTCGAGCACCAACGACTGCGTTCCCTCCAAAACCTGACTGTTCGCATTGTCGCCCGCTTCAGTCAGAACTCGAACAGCGTTTTCGCGAGCCGACGTCAAGGCTGCTTCCGCGGCGACCAGTTCTTCTTGCAGCTCAGGGGGCTCTGCCGTCAGTGAATTCTTTGCCTCCGCCAGTTCTTTGATCGCAGAATCCAATGCGGACTGACGTTTGCTTCTTTCCTCCGCTCGGATTGATTCTTTCATACCCGGATAAGCGGCTGCAATCGGCAACATCATGCGTGCCGTCTGCAAATGATCGCCGCCAAGCACGGCTGGAGCCGCTGGCGTCATCGATGGCTTGCCTTCAATCTTCAGGCGCGAGTCACCTTTTGAAAACATGAATGTCTCAGCATCGAGATACTCATCGAAGACGCGCACCATTCCTGTCTTAATCGGACCATACGGCTTGCCATAAACATACTTTTCGAACATCCCGGGATCGACTTCACCGGGGACGCGATCGTGTCGCAATTCCAATGGCTCAAAGAATGCTCGGAAGTGAAAATATTCTTCCTGAGTCAGTGGATCGTATTTGTGATCGTGACATTGCGCGCAATTCAGTGTCATCCCCAGAAAGGCTTTTCCCGTGTGTTCAACCAGATCCTTCTTCCAGGTTTCGTAATTCCATTTGAACCAGCTGCGAACCAAATAACCTGTCGCGACGATGTTCTGGTCATCCGTCGGCTTAATCTCATCAGCTGCCAGCATTTCGACGATCATCTGGTCATAAGGTTTGTCCTCATTGATTGATCGAACAATCCAGTCTCGCCAGCGCCAGACCATGGGATAACTGTTCATCACATCCGGCACCGAGCGTCGGCCATACCAATCGCTGTAACGCCAGACATCCATCCAGTGACGTCCCCAGCGTTCACCATGCTGAGGTGAAGACAGCAGCTTATCCACAACGTTCTCACAGGCCTGGGGAGATTCGTCCTTGATGAACGCCTGTAAATCTTCTGCCGACGGAGGCACACCAATCAAGTCCAGATAAACTCGCCGCAGTAAGGTCGCTTTATCCGTAGGCGGCATCGGAACAACACCCCGCGTCTCTCGCTGCGCGGCAATGAAGGCATCAATCGGATTCGATGACTGGTTCCCTGCGACAACGGGCAATTCCGGCCGAACTGGCTTCTTGTAGGCCCAGTGCTGTCGAGGATCCTCTTCGGATTCTTCATTTGCTGGTGACTCGGCGCCTGATTCGATCCAGCGAGTGATCAAAGCAATCTGCTCTGGAGTCAGAGGTTTCCCTTCCGGCGGCATGCGCAAACTTTCATCGGTCGCCGTAATTCGCGAGATCACAGGACTGCTGACAGGATCTTTCGCAATAACAGCAGCCCCGTTGTCGCCGCCTTTCCTGGCCAGTTCCGCGGTATCAAGCCGCAGTCCGCCTTCCTGCTTCAATGCTCCGTGACACGAATAGCATCGCTCGTGCAGGATCGGCTTCACATCCCGCGTGTAGTCGACAGCGACGTCATCAGCAAAGCTGGGAATTCCGGCTGCAAGTATCAGAAATACAACGGTGAGTTTCATAGACCTCTCCTCTCGGAGAATAGCGCAATCAAACCAGAGTTCGCACACTTTGAGCCCATCTACAGCAACTGAGCAATCGGTGATCCATGCGGCAAAATGGGAATCGGGCGGCCCGACAAATCCTTCACGGACTGAGAGAAATCTATCCCCAGATGAGCATAAACCGTGGCCAAAAGATCCTGCGGCGTCACACGATCACGCACGGGATGTTCACCGCGTGCATTCGTTTCGCCAACGACCTGCCCCATTCTGAGCCCACCACCGGAAATCAGAGCGCTGAAAGCGTGTGGCCAATGGTCGCGCCCCAGACCAATCTGGTCGGAGAAATTCTTTGGAGCGTGAGTCACATTCGGCGTTCGTCCAAATTCTCCACAGGCGATCAGCAGAACTTTCTTATCCAGCCCTCGCTCATAAATGTCATCGATCAGGGCACATAGAGCTTCGTCCATCTGAGGCAGGCGTTCTCGCTGAGCATAGTCCAGATGAAACGCGCCAGCATGATCATCCCAACTGAAGTTTTTTGTTGTATCATTAGGCGCGGTTGCGTCAATGTTGATGACAGCAGAACCAGCTTCAGCCAGTCGTCGGGCCAGCAAGCAACTCTGCCCCCAGCGATGCCGACCGTAACGATCTCGAGTCTCAGGCGACTCTTTGGAAATATCAAACGCATCGACCACTCGATTGCTGGTCAACATCGTGAACGCCGCTGAACGAAACCGATCAACTCCTCCCAGAGATTCAAGGCAATCGATGTCCGTGCGCATACGGTCAAACTGATTCACCAGAGATCGTCGATGATCCAGACGACTGTTGTCGATCCCGGTCGCGAGCGTCAGATTGCCCGGAGAAAAATCGGGGACCGAAGGATCGCCCGTTTCAAATGCTCGGTGACTCACTCCCAGATAACCGGGGTTCGTCATGAAGGGCGCTTTCTGCAATCCCACATACTGAGGAATCCCGTCGGACCGCAGGCCACGGCGCCAGGCTGCGATCATGCCAAAGTCCGGATGCTCTGATCTTGCCTGCGACGTCGGATCCGGAACGCTGGGAGTCTTTCCCGTCAGGACTTCAATACTGCCATCATTGTGAGCAGACATCTCATGATGCAGAGAACGAATCAGGGAAAACCGATCTGCGCGCTGTGCCTGCTTTGGCATGTATTCGCAGATATCCATTCCGGGGACGACGGTTGGAATCGGCTTGAGTGGTCCTCGAATCTCCGCCGGAGCATCCGGCTTCATGTCCCACGTTTCGAACTGACTCGGCCCGCCCCACATCCAGAATAGGATTACACTGGTATCGGGTTCGACCGCAGCCCCGGCCTGAGCACGTCGGGCGAGCAGTTGGGGCAACGTCAGCCCACCAAGAGCCAACGTCCCGATGCGCATGAACTCGCGCCGCCGAAGCGGGCCGGTACAGAGTCTTCCTTGCATGGAGAGACAGTCCCGTCGTCTGGAGTCGCAAAAAAGCAGAAAAGCAGAAAATACAGGCAGGTCGTGCGGAGGGTGGGGCCTATATGCTCGCCGCATGTTGCCCAAAGTGCAAGGGGAAGGATCTCGAATTCGCCCCATCGCTGCGACTTCCCGGACCGCGGGCCACTCCGTTTAACACGGTCAACTTGAACCAATCTCTGCAGTTTAGCAATTCGTTGCGGAAACCTGTGTAGGTCGGGGCAGCAGCAACGGAGTTGACTACCTTTCGTTCTTTGTCATCTGCGAAGACCTGTCCGACGGCTCTTCACCCGTCTGGAAAATTGTTGTTCTCATTCCCGGAACTCAGCAAAGCCGGACCCAAGCACGTGGTAGGTTTGCGTCGTCCTGCCGCCCATGTGGAACGGCAGTCCGCATATCGTCCGCCATTTTCCCGCCTCTGTGGATCAGGATGCAAACCGATGAGCAAGGCCAAGCCGTTACTGTTCGGTGCGGCGCTGGGTGCGTCGGCGATGTTCTTCGCTCAGCAATACCACGTCGTTCATTCCCATGACGGATTGCAGGTTGTTCCTCGCACACCGCAACTCTCATTGGGACTGGCTTACGTTGACATTCGTAACTGGACGCCCTCGCAATGGGTTGACCGTCCGGAAGTCGCTCGCGCTGTCATGGCCCATGGTTCCGGAGACCTGATTTCTGAATCGGTAGCAACAAGTTTGGCCGATCGAGTCACCGAAGACTCATCGACACTGGACGAACTTCGCGGTTTCCTGAACAGCGCGAAGGCAAAGAAATCGTCCAACTCTGACGATAAAAGCATCGACTTGCCAGCAGACGATGCAGATTCTGAGTCAGGCAGGAAAGAGGGCTCCGACAACGATCTGTTCCGGATCCCATTTCCTCAGGATGCGAGAAAGAAAGCCCCGGCGGACCCATTTCGTGAAGCCAAAGCTGAAGATAAGGTGAACGCTGTTCAGCCAGATTCGTCTGGTCGATCCGGTTCTGCGATGAGATCGGCTTCGCCAGCACCATCTCGCTACTCATCCGATGAGATTCTGGATGGGTTCGAAGAAGCAGCGAATTTCGAAGAGGAACCCCCTAAACGATCAGGCTCTTCAGCAGGTGCATCCACTTCGAAATCGTCTAAATCTGAAAAGACAGTGGCCGACCAGGCCAATGAGATGTGGGAACGTATTGCTGGCCAGTCTCCACCAAGTTCGTCGTCCACACCAAAAATATCATCTCCAAAAACAACTCCAAAGCCTGCCACCAAGCCCACAGATTCGGACTCGATGTTTGAAGAGGTGACGACACAACTGGAGAACCGCGCGCAGGAAGCTCTCAACCGAGCCAAAGACACGGCGAAAGAAAAAGCAGTTTCCACGGTGGAGCAGGGTTCGCAGTCTTCTTCGAACTACGTCCGTGAGAAAGCGGCTGAGATGTTGCCTGACTCCGCAAAGTCCTTGCTTGATAAAGCCGCAGGTGCCACCGGCAGCGGTACAGGCACCACCGGAAATTCCAACCCGGCCTCTGTATTGGGCTTCGACCCATTTCTGGAGTAGTGCTCAGGTGCCTTGCTCGTTCTGTGCAATTCCTTACTCTTTGTCGTAAGACGACAGTCAAGGAAGCCAATTTTTTCTGAACCGGCACACACATGAAACTCCTGCAGACACTGACTCAGACGCCTTCAGTTCCTGGCCGCGAAGACCGTATTCGTAAAGTGATTCAGGACTATATCACGACAAACAATCTGTTTGATGAGGTCTCCATCGATGCGATGGGCTCTCTGATTGGCCTTCGCAAAGCGCGCCGCAACCACGGAAATCCGGAAACGAAACCCGTGCGAGTCATGCTGGCGGCGCACATGGATCAGATCGGTTTCCTGGTCCGGCACATCGACGAAAACGGCTATCTGCGAGTCAACCCGGTCGGCGGTTTTGACGCCCGGAACCTGTTTGCTCGAAAAGTTCGCGTCTGCTGCTCCATCGGCGATCTCCCCGGCATTATGAATGCTTCGGGCAAGCCGATCCACATTGCCAGCGAAGCCGACAAGAAGAAGATCCCGGAATTGACCGAGTTCTTCGTGGACCTTGGACTCAATGCAGAACAGGTCAAAGCCAAAGTCGTCATTGGTGATATGGTGGTTCTGGATGGTCCGTTTGAGGAAGTCGGTCACTCGGTGGTCTCGCAGTGCCT
This sequence comes from Planctomycetales bacterium, assembly GCA_026400835.1. GTDB lineage: Bacteria > Planctomycetota > Planctomycetia > Planctomycetales > Planctomycetaceae > SXXK01. The sequence continues at coordinate 21,284 of JAPLOA010000111.1, forward strand.
CGACAATCGAATCGGCTGCTGGGCGCAGATCCGCGCGATCGAAAATCTTCGCTCACACAACTGTGACATTTATGCCGTCTGGACCGTTCAGGAAGAAGTTGGCCTGCGTGGAGCACAGCCAGCAGCCTTCGGAGTTAACCCGGACATAGCTGTTGCCTGCGATACGACATTGTGCTGCAAGACTCCCGGTGTCCCGGATGAAGATCGAGTTTCTGTGTCCGGCGATGGTGTCTGTCTGCATGTCATGGACGGTTCCATGATCTCTGACATTGGACTGATCGATGACTTTGAAGAGATCGCTAAGTCGCGAGACATCAAATGCCAACGCGCGATTCTGCCTCGCGGTGGACAGGACGGAGCCGTCATTCAACGAAGTCGCAGTGGCGTGAGAACAATCGCTCTGGCATGTCCCGTCAAGTACATACATACCGTGACGGAAATGTCGCACAAGGATGATCTGGAGTCGTACCATCGACTACTGACAGCATGGCTGGAAACAGTGTGACCGTTGTTGCCGGTCCGGGATGATTACTCTCCGCACGGTATGAAATGAGGCCCGGTATTCGCGTAATACCTCAAAAAAATGGCCCCAGTCGTTGCCAAGCACGGAATTACCCGCGCTTCAGTCTGGTTTTGCGAAGCGGCAAATCTGGCGTCTGTCGTCTTACCATTCCGACTCCACATCCTTCACGCCGTTTCGAATCTGTTCTTTGGCGTTGGCAGCAATCTTCTTAGCAAGCACCCTGAGCTGTTCCGAAAGAGTTTCCGCCGGCAGATTGCGGAGAACCGTCAGAGCGGCATTTGGCCGCTGACGCTGAGTCAGGAGCAACTGAGCCATTCGAATTCGAGCCCAGGCATTGTCTTCCGGAAAGCGATCCATAAACTGTTGAAGCCATAACTCCGCCTCATCGAATGCCTGAGCCTGAAGCAGCCCGATGGCCAGCTTGCGAGTTCGCTCCTCATCCGGACAAAGGGTCTCGTCGCGCAGTCGCAGGTTGAACAACTCATCCGCCGCAGTCAGCCAGTCACCTGAATCGATCAGACCATTCACAACTGAGATCGTCTTCTTATTCTTCTTTGCTCGTGCTGAACTCGCACGGCTGGTTGTTTCGGATTCGGCATCATCAGTGGCTTCCGGAAGTGGCTGATCACGGTAAGACTTGCCAGTTCTTGAGTGGGTACCAACTGCCCAGCTTTCGTCGGCAAAGCGGCCATACTTTCCGCTCATGACAGCAAACAAGTCCCAGTTCTCACAATCTACCCAGCCCTTCCTGAGATACATGATCCCGACACCAAATCCAACGAAAACGCCAACCATGTGCAGACCGGATGAGCCCATCTCAAACTGTGAAAACATGAGTTCAAGAACGTTCAGGGCTAAGTACCACAAGGAATATGTCATGATGGTGACATCAAACGAAACCAATCGAAAGCCAAGCAGGCCGACAATGTGCATTTCGTTTTTTGGTGCCCACACGAGACTCATGGCCATGAGTGCAAAGATGACTCCTGAAGCACCAAGGCATCGCCCCTTAGCGATGCTGATGATCTTGTCGACCATCTGATCCTGCGTGGCGACACCAAGGATGTCCGGCGAGAGACCTTCGGCGAAAAGCCGGGACTCCAATTCTTCTTTGGAACTAACTTCGAGCACATGTTTCAGGACATAGCTGTCCGTGCGGTGCAGAGTCAGTAAATCAACTCCTGCTCCCCAGGCCGCGGCCAGCGCCAGATACAACGGAATAAAGACTCGCCACCCCAGCTTGCCCTCAACAACAAGCCCGAATCCCCATAAGAAAAACATGTTCCCGATCAGATGCATGAAGCCACCATGAGCGAAGGCAGCAGGGATCCACTCAAGCGGATTGATCCCATTCCCATACTCAAGGAGCCAGGGATCCAGGAGTCGATCGTTCATCGCGAATCCGGTGGCTGCAAAGCACACCACATTGGCGACGATCAGGCCAATGGTGGCATACGGAAAATGATAAAGCGGTGCATCGGTATTGATCGGGAACAGCATTGATTCACCCCCGAAACAATCGACCGCTAAATGACTCCCGAAGCCTTAGTGTCAGCTCAATTTTTCCCCGGAGAACTCCGACGGAGTCAGCATCAATGCTCGTCAGTCGGCGAAGGCTCGGGCAGCATCCCGGTCAGAATCGTTCCCACAAGAGCATAAGCTCCGGCAACGCATGCACCGACAACAGCCATCTGCCCCGGACCAGTCGCCAGAGAAATCGTGATGAAGGCAGCGGCGGTTCCGATAATTCGACCCCCGATATTGGCCGCGAAACTTTCACCGGTCCCTCGCAGATGCACCGGGAACACCAGCGGAATATAGTTGCCCCAGAAGCTGAACTGTCCCACGGTGAGCACTCCGGCCATAAAGATGCCGAACTTGATCATTGTCAATGACTCGGACTGCAGCGCGCCGCCAATCCAGTAAAACAAGGCTGGCACCACGATCAGAGCTGGAATCTGAAAGACTCGCAGCAGACTGCGTCGGCTGACAATCTTCAGCGCCAGAATTGCGAGCAATGCACGGCCCAGCAAACCGCCAAGTTCCTGCCACAACGTGACTCCAGCCACAACAGCATCACTCTCGTTACCGGCGGCTTTCTTCTGATCCGGTGTGTATTCTGGTTTACCAGTTTCCTTGTTCTTTCCTTTAGGCTCGCCCGCTTTGGCTTTGGCGGCCGCCAGAACCTGCTGGTGTCCGGATTCTTTTGGTGTTCCCAACGCCTGAGCACCCAGGATCTGAGGCAACTGCTGAATCGCACCGAAGGCAATTCCATAGCTGGCCGCGAAGACCAGAGTCGTCACGATCGTTGTCTTGCGCAGAGCAGGGCTGAAGAGTTCCGCAATCGATGGTCGACGCAGAGTGCCGGCTTCTTTCTTCTTCTGCCACTCCGGAGACTCAGGCAGAAACGGGCGAATCAACAACAACGGCAGAGCGGGAATCACACCTGAAATCAAAGTGTATCGCCACGCTTCATGTCCGCTGTGAATCGCCGGCAAATCTTCAGCAATCTTTCCGGCAAGAATATTCATCCCGGCAACCAACAATCCACCGAGAGAAGAGAACGCCTGAGTCCAACCCAGAACCTTCTCGCGCTGCTCATGGTTTGGAAACAACTCCGCGAGCCACGCAACTGCCGCAACGAACTCAACGCACACGCCCACAAACACGCAGCAGCGGAAGAACAACAGGTGATACAAGCTTGTGGAAAAACCAGCCGCACATGCTCCAAAGGCATAAAGCAGAATACTGAACGTCAGAACTCGACGGCGTCCAAGTCGGTCTGTCAGCCATCCGCCCCACAATCCAAAGATCCCGCCTGCCAAAGCAGGAACGAAGAACAGAACGCGGGCCCATTTGACATAATTCGCACCACCCGGCAGCCACAGCGCCATCGCTGCCGGTCGCTCCATGCCAGCCTTAATCGCTTCTTCAACCAATGGCGCGCTGAGCGCTGCCATGGCTGGTTTAATAATCAGCGGCAACATCAGCAGTTCATAGATGTCAAACGCAAAGCCTATGGCCGCGATCGTACAAACAAGCCACTGGACAGGAGTCAGACGCAAGGCGGGAGTCGAAGACATGGATTAAGAAACCCTGATCGGCAGGAAGGAGGAGTAAGCGGAGTGACTAAATCGTTGTCGCAATCAAAACGTCAGCGCAAAGTCTCAAGCAAAACAGCAGACATCACACCTCAGACCGCGACACGCAACATTCTTGATAACACGATCTGCGGAAACCAAGGATGCCGGACGGGACTTCCAAGGATTTCCCGGCAATTTCACCAAACGGTAACCTCGCGAATGCTAACGTGGTGAACAAAAGAGATCCAACGCTGAGCGAACCGGGAAACGACCAGATTCCCGATCTCAAGCTCTTTTCGTCCTGTCGAACACCCCGGATGATATTGTCGCCTGGTCTGATGAAAATCCCCTGAAAACGCATTTGGGCTTTCTTTTGTCCGGCCGGGGGAATGTACCATCCTTTACAAAAGATCAGCTCCTGAAGGCTCAATCGGCCCCAATGCCTCGCCAGCGAATGAATATCGGACCGGACCAATCCTCCCGATTCATCAGATGGAATGGAGAACAGGCTTTTCACTTTTGTGTCTGCCGCAATACTGCTTGATTCCAACGACTTTCAAACCGTGACCGGGGAATTCGGGGATATCCTATGTTGACTGCAAACCTCCGGAAGATGGCTTCAGAGATCTCACGCAGAAAGATTATGCAGCTCGGGGGCCTGGGGCTCCCGGGAATGCTCGCCACACCGAGATTGTTTGCGAATTCGGCATTTGGGGCTGAAGGTGATGGCTTGATCGCAAAGGCCGATCACTGCATCGTTCTGTTCCTCAATGGCGGGCCCAGCCATCTTGATATGTGGGATATGAAGCCGGAAGCACCTCGTGAGATCCGTGGTGAATTCGATCCGATTGCCAGCAGCCTCGCTGGTGTTCCCGTCAGCGAGCATCTTCCGCGACTCTCTCAGCAGATGCATCGAGCGACTCTGATTCGATCCATGCATCACAGCGTGAATAATTCTCACGCAGCCGCCGTCTATGCGGCACTCACCGGACATGATCGAGGAGAGCAGGGCGGCGGAGCAAAGCCCTCCGACAATCCTTCGCCGGGATCAGTGCTGGCCAGACTTCGCCCCGCGGCTAATCGAACGCTGCCCTACATCAGTCTGCCGTATAAAACGAAAGAAGGCGCCGGAGGTCCGCTGCAGCCCGGATTCCTCGCTGGCTTTATGGGGCCGACATTTGATCCCTTCTGGGTTCTGAATAACCCCGATGCGGCAGACTTTCACGTCGATAATCTTTCATTGCCTGAACCTGTCACGCCTCAGCGCATGAATGATCGGTCGAAACTTCTGACTGATCTGGGGCGAGGTCTTCGAAGTGGTCGTGAACCTTCGCTGTCCGCTATCGATGATTTCCAGTCTCGAGCCTTTGAATTGCTAACATCAGATGCCGCTCAAAAAGCGTTTGATCTGGATCAGGAAACACCGGAGATGCGGGCTCGCTACGGTCGCAATATCTATGGGCAAAGTACGCTCCTTGCGAGAAGGCTGGTGGAAGCTGGCACGCGATTTGTCACACTGTCATGGGCACCAGATGCCAATGCGACCTGGGACACTCACGGCGATAATTTCAACAAGCTGAAAAAAGTTCTTCTGCCGGAATTCGATGCCGCCTGCAGCAGTCTGTTGCAGGATCTGGATGAACGAGGTCTGCTCGAAAGAACATTGGTCTGCGTTCTTGGTGACTTTGGACGTACGCCCAAAATCAACGCGAACGCGGGCCGCGATCATTGGAACTCCTGCTACACGGTGATGCTGGCCGGAGGCGGAGTTCGGCAAGGCTTTGTGTATGGAGCCAGCGACCGAACCGGCTCCGTTCCTGCAGAATCCCCTGTTAGTCCCGGCGACGTCATGGCGACGATTTATCGTCTGCTGGGCGTACAGTCGACAACTCAAATCCTTGATGCATTGGGCCGACCTCATGAAGTTGTGCCGCAAGGAAGAATCATCGACGAAATTATAGGCTGACAGTACCACTCTCAACTGATGGCATCAGCTCTAATCCTGCCTGTTCCACGAAACTCAAACTCATGAAACCGTCGACTGCACTTGTTTCCATGGCATTGATGGTCATGAGCTTTGCACTACCAACCGAAGTGGCCTGGGGTCAGCAACCCTCTTTGTCACTGTCCCCATCAGCAACTTCATACGATTCCATTCAGGCTGCACTCGATGCGAATCCTGATCAAATGGTTTACGTGCCAGCCGGCGATTTTTTGATTTCAGAAAAGATCCGTATTCGCGGAAAGAGAAGTGGACTGTTTGGTCCGGGAAAAATCATTCAGCAAAATCCCGGACAGCCCATTATCGAAATTGAAGACGCAAGCGATGCTGAAATCCGTGACGTTACGCTCACAAGGCCGGAAGGGAAAACAGAAACTCAAAACGAGGGAATTCTGGCCATTCGCTGTAATGATCCCGTGATCGAAAATATTCGCATTCTGAACAATCAGACACGTACCGCGGTTATCGCTCTTCGCGAATGTCGAAGTGCCCGCATCAGCCACTGCATCATCCGAAATTACATGCGAGTCAGTATTGATGATCGAACTGCCAGCGAAGACTGGGGCTATGCGTTCAACTGTACTGATGGTACTGGAATCAGCGTGAATCAATGCGTTGGTACATTGATCGAATGCAATCGAGTTACCGAAGAGCACTTTGTGCCAACTCCGGAAATCAAAGCCAGGTACAAGCTTGGTGACTATGTCCGGAAGAATGACCAGAAGGGAAAAATCATCAGCCAGGAAGCATGGGATGCAAATTATACCGACACATGGCAACAGGGGTCCGGAATTATCGTGACCGGGCCGACGATCAGTGATCAGACTCGGATCATCGGCAATCACATCGAGAACGCCGCTCAGGGAATCGATCTGCACTGCGATCATGTGCTGGTTTCAAACAACATCGTCAGCAATTCGTTTATCGGAATGAAGGCGATGCACGGTTCTCGCAATGTCCTCATCATCGGAAATCAGTTCACAAGAAACAGCCTTTGGGCAATCGGACTGATGCCGGGAACTGCCGCCGATGAACACAACGCCGACGGAGGATCCATCGTGGCGAATAATATTATCTCTGACTTTGGTCACGGCGATGCTCACTGGATCTGGGGCAATGATCGTTCGCCACTGCGATTTGATTCCGGGCAGGAAGCCGACGATCCGGCTCTGACGGATGTTCTTGTTCAGGGCAACCTGCTGCACAGTATCGGAGCACCCCGTTATCAATATGCCGTGATCATTGCCGGTGGTCCGAATACTCCTCAGGGCCTTCACTTTCAGAACAATCTGCTGCCACCCGGCCATGGGGGTCTCTGCAATTCGGAACTACCACCCTGACGCAGATCGGCCAGGAAACGGACTCCTGAGGACCACAGTGCTCACTGACATTCGGACCTTTTAAGCCAGCTGCTTTCATTCTTGCCACGGTCACGGATGCAGATTCTTCGCTATCTTTGGGCCTTGCCAGCGACCCTGCTGGGACTCCCGCTCGTATTTACAGCAAAGCTGACCGGCGGAAGAGTGCGCATGCGAGATGGAGTGATCGCTGTCAGTGGCGGAGCCTCAGCAAGACTCCTCTATCCATCATGGTTCCATCAAGGCGGCGCCGCAATGACGTTTGGCCATGTCATCATCGCTCGTGACGAGAAATGCCTGTACCAAAGCTGGAATCACGAACGACATCATGTCCGCCAGTTCGAACAGTGGGGATTGTTGTTGATTCCCGCGTACTGGCTGGTCGGTTTTGTCTTATGGTTTCGCGGCTATGATCCGTATCTCGACAATCCTTTTGAGCCGCCGCCGGAATAGCTCATATCCGACGGCACGAATCAATTCTGACCGGAGCTCCTCAGCATGAACCGAAGAAGATTAGGCACCAGCCCTCTGACTGTTTCCGATATCTGCATGGGAACGATGACGTTCGGCACGCAATGCGACGAGAAACTGTCATTCGAAATCATGGATCGAGCTTACGCGGCAGGCATTGATTTCTTCGACGCCGCCGAAATGTATCCTGTTCCACCAACAGCAGAACTTTTTGGCCGCACCGAAGAAATCGTCGGCCGCTGGCTAAAAACGAAGCCGCGTGAGTCCGTTATTCTGGCCACAAAGATCACCGGTCCTGCTCATGGCTGGTTCGTTCCGCCCGTCCGTTATGGTCACTCGGCGCTGGATCGAGTTCAGATCATGCGAGCTGTTGAAGCCAGTCTGCGCCGACTACAGACCGATTACATCGATCTTTATCAGACCCACTGGCCTGATCACGGTGCACGCTATGAAGATGTCCTGGAACCTCTGACGGAACTCGTCAAGCAGGGCAAAATTCGCGTCGTTGGATGCAGTAACGAAACCTGCTGGGGCGTGATGAAGAGCCTGGCGGCATCCGAGAAACATGGGCTCTGTCGCTACGACACCGTGCAGAACAACTTCAGTCTGATCAATCGCCGCTGTGAAAGTGAACTGGCTCAGGTGTGTCGACGCGAGAACATCGGCCTGCTTCCGTTCTCTCCACTGGGCGGTGGTGTTCTGACCGGCAAGTATATGCATAGCGATCCTCCCGGCGCGAGGTTCACTGAATATCGCAAACTGGGAGAACGTCAGCAACGGCTGGCGGATCGCTTCCTGAATGATCGAGTCCGTGAAACCGTCAGTCGACTGAAAGTCATCGCCGACGATATCGGGGTCACTCTGACTGCACTCTGCGTCGCCTGGAGCAAACAACACGACTTTGTAGCCTCAACCATCATCGGAGCCACCACCGTCGCGCATCTGAACGAAAGCCTCGGAGCGGACGGACTGATTCTTGACAAAGAAACACTGCGGCGGATTGATGAAATCGATGTGGCGATTCCAACCCCGATGAAAGAAGACGGGCTGCGGCGTTTGTAAGGCTGGACTGTCACGGGGCTTTTGAGCAATCAGTTCTCTGAGGGCCTCACCAGGATCCGGATGCACACCGAGAGAGTCCTTGCGTTTCCGTATGGCTGGCCAATCCCTGAGAACTAAAGTTTCTCCACGATTCCACGAAATGTAATGTGCGACCGACAGTATTCGACTTGGCACAGAAACGTCCAGTGGCACATGGCGTTTGATTTGGTGCGAATGGCCAGCGTCTGTGGTGCCTATGTGCCAGGATTGGTGCAGCAGGGCTCGCTGGAATCTGCATCCGACTGTATTCGTTTGCATTTCGGAGTGCAAAACGTGACATGCAAAAGCGGTGGCCGTAATCGGAATAGCGTTCCTTCCCCGCACAGATGCGAAACATGTGACCGTCGGGATAGCGAAGATTCCGTCTGCAATTTCCGGCATAACTGAAGTAAGTACCTTACGGACTGAAGCCTTGAGGCCGTTACCTCGCAATCCTATCCTCAAGTCATTCCCACAATCTTGCCAAATAGGTTGAATAGACATCTTGCGTGAATGGGACTCGGTCGGCAAAGCTGCCGTTTATCGGGTGGGGCGATTTGGCCACCCGCTCAAATTGAGATTTGAATACAGGCGTGAAGAAAGTCGTCCAACAGGGCGTGATCACGCATGCGGAGGTCTGCAATTCAGACAGACACAAACACAGTCGAGGGCGCGATGCTGTGGCGAATGGCTCGGTTCGGGATGTGGTCGGACGTTGGATCAGTGATGCGTTCCATGCGGTTGAAGTGGCCGGCGAGCATCGCCATGGTCATTCGCGCCGAGGGCATAGAAGGCCAACGGTTAATCAGGGCTTGATGCCGGGGATTCTTGCCGCGGCCCAGATTGAGCGACTCGAAGACCGAACCGTTCTGGATGCCGATCCGTATGGAGCGATGGGCGGAATGCCGGGCGGAATGCCGGGCGGAATGCCGGGCGGAATGCCGGGCGGAATGCCGGGCGGTACGACGACAACAAGCACCTCTCCCCCACCGGGAATGACAACAATTACGATTCCACCGACGACCACGACAGGGTCAACAGGTTCCATGACAGGTGGCGGCACGTTTGGTGGGACATTTCTCAGCAATACCAGTTCATTTGCATTGCGGCCGAATGGACAGCAGTGGTTTGAAACGTTCGGCACAGATCCCCTGTCGGGTGTCGTTGCTGTGCATCGTGATTTGCCGGGCGGGCTGTCGTTGAATTACTCCTCTGACACAGCTGTTGCAAAGCCGATTGTTGCGGTTGATACGACATGGAATTCCACCAGCCTTCCGACCGGCCCTTTGACGGCCACGCTCAAGATCGGTGGAGTTACTCAGTCGAGCGTTACGATTGATCATACAGGAATTCAGCAGGGATCACCGCTGAGAGTTGCACTGCAAGCCACTTCGAATCTTCCCTCCGGAAAGTACGACGCACAGATTGAGGTCGTGGCCCCGACAGGAATGATTTCTCAAACGCAGACGTTGACTCAAACCGTGCTGGTCGAAAATCGTGGAAGCAGTCCATTCGGGCGAGGCTGGACAGTTACGGGACTTGAGCAATTAGTTCCTCAGGCCGGAGGCACAGTATTTCTCAGCGGAGCTGGTTACAAAGATTGGTATGGCTCTACGGGGATGGCCATGCCCGGCATGATGGCAAATTCGCCACTCGTGCAGCAGACGGACCAAACTTGGCGATTGAATTTGCCCGACGGAGGGCACCACACGTTTGACGTCTCGGGACGACTTACCAGCAAAGTGGACGGGCTGGGGAACACAGTCACATATGGATGGGATTCGATTTCGGGCTTGCTCACCAGCGTCAGCGACGTCTTCGGGCGAATCACAAACCTGAATTATCTGAATGGCAAGTTGAGCAACGTTGTGGATTTCGC
>JAPLOA010000108.1 GCA_026400835.1 Planctomycetales bacterium
ATCGTTCGTCTCCTGTGACGTAGTCGTGAAAATCAGTTTCGGATGAGTTTCACTGTTGTCTGTCCTGGCTGGTCACTTTGATCAGCGTTGATGCAGGAGATGTAAAGCAGCCTGTATGCCAAACCCCCCTGGCGCGCAAAGGAAAAATGGTGGAGCCCACGTGGGTTTCTCGTAAAGCTCACGCAGATAGGGGTTTAGCAGGTTTCATTTTTCGGAGACGTCGTTTACATTCTGTTAACGGACGGCCAATAGACTGATGCTGAAATTCAACGTGGGTATGCCGGGATTCAACCGGCAACGATGCCAACTCATGTGTCTGCACTCACTTGGGGCGAGGGCCACAGAAAAGCATCAAGTGTTGCCCTGAGGCCATGCCCCACGCAGTCGCTCTAACTGTTTGCGAGGGTGTTCACTTGAGCCTTCGTTGACCAGCTCGGTGGCACCGGTTAGCATCAGGAAGCCGAGCGGGATAGCGGTACCAGTGAATGGTGAGTGCCTGTCAGGGAGGATGAGATGGCGGAAAGTACGTCGCGAGTGGAGTCGAAGTTGTTTGTGCTCGACACAAACGTGATCCTCCACGATGCTGGCTGTTTGCGAAATTTCGAAGAGCATGACGTTGCCGTTCCGATCACAGTTTTGGAAGAGCTGGATCGTTTCAAGAAGGGCAACGAAGACGTCAACTTCCAGTCGCGTGCCTTTCTGCGACGTCTTGATGAATTAACCGGGGATGTGCTCTCCTCGGATGGCACTTCCCTGGGCCCGGGACTTGGTTCGGTTCGGGTCGTTATCAAAGCCTCATATCAGCAGCGGCTCAAAGAAGCTTTCCTGGAAGACTGCCCCGACCACAGGATTCTGGATGTCGCGCTGACGCTGCAGCAGGATGAATCACCGCGGCCAGTTGTTCTTGTCACCAAAGACACGAATCTGCGAATGAAGGCCAAGTCCCTGGGCCTCACGGCGCAGGACTACAGCACCGACAAAGTGGAGAGCATGGACAAGCTCTACACCGGGAAGCGACTGGTCGAAGGGCTCGGTAGTGGAGTGCTGGATGAATTCTTCACGGGGAATGGTCATGTTCCGGCTGAGCATTTGACGGCAGTTTCTCAACCCATTGCGAATGAAAACTTCGTTCTGCGGAACGGTTCGAAATCGGTTCTTGCGACCTACAAGCCCAATGAAAAATCGTTTGTTCGCATCGACAGGATCTCTGCGTCCTGGGTACATCCGCGAAACTCTGAACAGTCATTTGCTCTCCATGCTCTGCTGGATGACAACATCAAGCTCGTGACGCTGACCGGGAAGGCTGGGTCTGGAAAGACGCTGCTTGCACTGGCCGCTGCGATGGAGCGAAAGAGCCATTATCGTCAGATCCTGTTAGCTCGTCCTGCCGTGCCGCTCAGCAATCGAGATCTGGGATTTCTACCCGGTGACATTCAGGCCAAGCTTGATCCGTACATGCAGCCATTGTACGACAACATGGCAGTGATGCAGCAGCCTTTGGCCGGAAATCCCAATACCCCTGCACCTCCTAAGGTTCAGGATCTGTTGGCGGCCAATCATCTGGAAGTCACGCCACTGGCGTATATTCGTGGTCGCAGTTTGCAGCGAGTATTCTTCATCGTGGATGAAGCTCAGAACCTGACGCCTCATGAAATCAAGACGATCATTACACGAGCAGGTGAAGGTACAAAGATCGTCTTCACCGGCGACATTCAGCAGATCGACCATCCGTATCTGGACTCACTGTCGAACGGATTGAGCTTCCTCATCGACCGCATGGTTGGCCAGCCCTTGTTTGCTCACGTCACGCTGGAGAAAGGCGAACGCAGCGAACTGGCGGAGTTGGCGAGCAACTTGCTTTAACCGGTCATCATTTCGCATTAAGTGTTCTTATTTACCGCCCAGCCGGAGGCGCCGGCTTTCACGAACGCCGTTGCCTCCAGTGGGTTATTGATTTAATGGGTCTTCACAACCTGAAACGTCAGTGAGGGATAAAGATTATGGAGTTTTCAACAACAATCCCTCGCTGACGCAGCGGGTTAAGATCAAATCAACACCCCGCCAGATAGTCCTGAATTTTTCGGTCATTAAATTTTTCAGTCGTCGATACTGTCGGTCAATGGATTTAAGTCCGTAGTAGACCCCGAAAGAAGCAGGCACCTTTCACACGAGTGAGCATGCTCTTTGGTCGAGGGTTGTGTCGAAGGGGTTGATTTTCTGACTGAAAGATTTGAAGACTGAAAGATTTGAAGACCGAAAGATTTGGGGCGTGGAGATCGATCCGTCAACTTTCACGTGAAGTCATCGCGATTTACTCGAAGTCTGTTGTACGGCTTGATACGGAACGACACCATTTACGGCGAGCGTTTGGAGAACACAAAACCGTCGCGAGCGGCATCGATTGTGATGATATCTCCGGCTGTGTAGTTGCCCGCCAGCAGTTCATTTGCCAGAGCATTCTGCAGTCGCTGCTGAATCACTCGCTTCAATGGGCGAGCCCCGTACGCTGGATCATATCCTTCGTTCGCCAGCAGAGTTTTTGCATCGTCGGAAACCTCCAGCTTGTAACCGTTCTTTTCGAGCTGATCGTTCAACTTCCTGAGTTGCAGATCGACGATCTCACGGATCTCCTCGCGGCCCAGCGGATGGAACACGATCACTTCGTCAACGCGGTTCAGAAACTCCGGCAGGAAGTGTTTCGTCAGGGCATCCATGACTCGGTTATGAATTTCTTTCTCATCCGCCTTGCCGGACAACTCCTGAATCGCCTGGCTACCGATATTGGAGGTCATCACGACGATCGTGTTTGTGAAGTCGACCGTGCGACCCTGACTGTCGGTCAAGCGGCCGTCATCCAGAAGCTGCAGCAGGATGTTGAAGACATCTCGATGAGCTTTCTCGACCTCGTCCAGCAGAATCACACAGTATGGATTGCGGCGTACGGCTTCGGTGAGTCGACCACCTTCTTCGTATCCGACATAGCCCGGGGGCGCGCCGATCAGTCGCGCGACGCTGTGGCGTTCCATGAATTCACTCATGTCGATGCGAACCATATTGCGTTCATCATCGAACATGAAATTCGCCAGCGCTTTGCATAACTCTGTCTTACCGACACCGGTCGGACCGAGAAACATAAACGACCCGATCGGACGATTGGGATCACCCATTCCGGAACGAGCACGGCGGACGGCATTCGAAACCGCTTCGACGGCTTCATGCTGATTGATCATTCGCTTGTGGATCTCGTCTTCCATTCGCAGTAGCTTTTCGCGTTCACCCTGCATCATGCGTGAGACGGGAATGTTCGTCCACAGGCTGACGACTTTGGCAATGTCTTCATCAGTCACTTCTTCGCGCAGCAGACGATTGTCCTTGTTGGCGTTTAGCTCCGCTGACTTCACTTCCACCGCCTGCAGTTGTTTTTCAGCCTCTTTCAGTTCCTGTTCCGTGCGTTGGGCTTCGACGAAGTCTTCATTGCGGAGTGTTTGTTGAGCACGTGAAAAGGCCTGCTGGAAGGATGTTCGCAGACGTTCGATGTTTTCCTTCAGCGGCTTGATCCCTGACAGAGCCTGTTTCTCCGCTTCCCACCGAGACTTCAGTTGATTGGTCGTTTCTTCTCGTTCTGCAATCTGACGTTTCAGCTCCTGCAGACGTTCCTTGCTCTCTTCGCTGGTCTCCTTTTCCAGAGCTGCAGCTTCGATCTGCATGCGAGTCAGACCGCGAGTCGCTTCGTCGATCTCAACCGGCATCGAGTCGATCTCCATGCGGAGCCGGCTGGCCGCTTCGTCCACAAGGTCGATCGCTTTGTCGGGCAGAAAACGATCGCTGATGTAGCGATCTGACAAAGTGGCGGCTGCAATGATCGCATCGTCGGTAATCCGAACGCCGTGATGACTTTCGTAACGATCCTTGAGGCCTCGGAGAATCGAAATCGTGTCCTCAACATTTGGCTCCTGCACAACGACAGGCTGGAAGCGACGTTCCAGAGCCGGGTCCTTTTCGATGTGCTTGCGATATTCGTCCAGCGTCGTGGCACCAACGCAGTGCAGTTCACCACGAGCCAGGGCTGGCTTCAGGAGGTTGGAAGCATCCATCGCACCTTCGGCATTGCCCGCGCCGACGACGGTATGGAGTTCATCAATGAACATGATGATCTGACCATTGGAGCCCTGCACTTCTTTGAGTACGGCCTTCAGGCGATCTTCGAACTCACCGCGATACTTCGCACCGGCCACCAGAGCACCCATGTCGAGTGCAAAGACGCGTTTGTTCCTGAGGTTCTGCGGAACATCACCCAGTACGATGCGGTGAGCGAGACCTTCCACGATCGCGGTCTTTCCGACACCTGGTTCACCAATCAGCACCGGGTTATTCTTGCGGCGACGTGAAAGGACCTGAATGACTCGACGAATCTCCGTGTCGCGTCCGATAACCGGATCGACTTTTCCTTCGCGAGCCAGTTGAACAAGATCCTTGCCATACTTTTCCAGTGCCTGAAACTTGTCTTCGGGGTTCTGATCCTGCACAGTCTGTCCTCCTCGAATTGATTTGACGGCTTCCTGAAGATCTGATTCTTCAATGCCATTAAGCTGCAGCAGCCGCTTAGCCTGGTCGTCTACCTGAGTCAGCGCGATGAGAAGATGTTCGGTTGAGGTGTAATCGTCCCCCATGGAGTCGGCTTGTTTCTTCGCCGCCGTCAGGACCTTCATCGCCTCCGTTCCTGCACCGATGGGTTCTTCGCTGGGTGGATACTGAGGCAGCCGACCCAGTTCGCCTTCCACCATTTTTTGCAGTTGCGGGATCTTGATATTCAATTTCTGGAGGATGGAGGTCATCAACCCGCCTTCCTCGTCAAGGAGCGACTTCAGCAGGTGCAGGGGGCGAAGAAACTTGTGGTTTCTCTTCTCTGCAATTTCCTGAGCACGCTGAATGGCTTCGGACGCTTTGACGGTGAGTTTTCGGGGATCAAAGGCCATGATGGGAAGCTCCGTAAGACTAACCCGCGGATGCGAAAAGAGGGGACCGCTCTTGAGGAAGGATGCAAACCTGTGCCCGGGTGGCTCATGTCAGCCTGTTTTTGCGGCGGATGAGCTCTCATGCAGTTTTCGTGCCTGTCAAAATGATCTTTCTTCCCGATCAGGCGGGTTGTCAGCCCATGAGTGGCATCGAAAGTCGGATGAGATGTTGTTTTCGCTTGCCAGTCAGGGTTTGACAGCTGTAAGTTTGCCCAACGAACGCGGCAAAATGGACGTACCCACCTGACGCGGACTCATTGCGCGCCTGCTGAGGCAGGTTCCATTCCTGTTGACCTGAGAGATTTTTCGCGTGACTGGCGACGAACAGACCAACGAAGAACTGAAGAAATCCGACGATTCCTCCAGCACGGGTAGAAATCCCCACACCGCGAATTCCTCGGGCTCGCCGGTCCCGGTTGCAAAATCCGTCTTCTCTGACGATTTTGACGATCCGGAAAAGCGTGATCTCGAAGACGAACTGCCGGACGATGAGCCGCTGACTCCCGAGCTGGTCGAAGAGGAGGCGATCCGCGGGGACTTCATGCTTCGTTGGGCCGCTGTCTTTCTGGCTGTGCTCATGGCGTTCGGTCAGATTAACGATACGAAGCCGTTGGTCCTGATTCGATCAGGAGATGCCATGAGAGCCAACGGCTTTCTGCCATCGACAGTGGATCAGTTTTCAATGACGATGGAGGGACAGTCTGTCGCGAATGTCAGTTGGATGTTTGATCACCTTGTCAGTCTGTCCTGGTTAGTTGGCGGTGATAAGGGGCTGACGATTCTGAAAGCACTGCTTGCGGGAGTTTCAGCGTTCCTGCTGGTGCGGATTTCGGTACCTGGCGTGTCCAGTTGGTGGACGTCGATCTGCGCTGTCTTTGCAATTGTCGCCTGTTCGACAGACTTCATGCCGGTTCCTGAACTCATCACCGTGCTTGGCATGACGCTGACGATGCGACTTCTGGTTAAGCATCGTCTTGGCAAAGCAGAGGGGCTGATTTGGAAACTGCCGGTCCTGATTGCGGTATGGTGTAATTTCGATTCGCATGCCTGGGTCGGTGCTGGCGTTATTTTCGCATATGCCGTTGGGTCAGCGATCGCCGGACGGATGGCAGCCCGAAAGCAATCTCTGGCTGCAGTTGCGGAACAGAAGACTCTGATGCTGCCCGCAGTTGTTGCCGTGCTGGCGTTGTTGGTGAATCCATTTCATATCAACTCGTTGTTGGCACCGTTGACAACGTATTCGACCGAGTATCCGGCCATGGCGGCTCAGCGGAAACTGACCACAGACGCGGCCCGCATTCGTTTTGACGGACGCGTTGACTTCTTCTCGATCCTGAATCCTGATGCAATTAAGTTGTTTGATCATTCCCATGTCGCTGGGATTGCTCTTTTGTGCGTTGCTGCGGTTGTGCTTTTGCTCTCCAGAAGCGTGAAAGATCTCGGCTTCCTGATGATCTTTATGTTCGTTTCGTTTCTGGTGGTTATGGCCGCCCATGAACTGCCAGCGGCTTCAATCGCGGTCGCTGCCATTGCAGGCGTGGTTGCTCAGGACTGGTATCGTCGATCCTTCAGCATGAAGTATTCGACGGACAGCAAAGAACTGATGTTTTCCCGGGGCGGCCGTGCGGCCACAGTTCTGGGACTTGCAATGATCGGTTTCGGTGTTGTCGCTGCGAGACTTCCGGGTGCTGTACCGCTGGGGTTTGGCTTCGATAAAGAAACGCGGGTGACCATCGATACTTTTAAGGAGCAGATTGAGGAACTCGACCCAGAGGCTCGGATCCTGCATACTCTGATTGAGCAGGGCGATATGTTGATCTGGAGTGGTCGCAAGAGCTTTGTTGACAGTCGAGTGACTCCGTTTGGTCGCAGAGATGATATGGACTCCGTGTTCGGAAAACATGGTGCGATTCTGGACTCTATGTTGCTGCAGCGTGCCAACTCCGAACCTCCCACTTCGGACGATCCGAAAGAGAAGGAGAGTCTGGCTCGTCAGCATCAGGAGCGGCTGGCTTTGGCTCAGCAGGCTCTGCGAGATTATGACATTACGCACATTATTACTCGCCTCGCTCCTCCAGGCCCGCCCGATTTCGCCTCTGTTAACAATCTGACTGAGGCTGGTGGCTGGTTGCGAACCAGCATCGGACCGTCCGCTGCGATTCTGGAGCGTATTACACCAACGATGACGCAGGCGCAGGCCGAGAAGATTGTGTTCAATCTGCCTCGGCTTGCGTTCAAGGATGGTGATCTTCCGATGGCCACATTGCGTCAGGCCGCGACGGCACCCGGGTTTTATGAAAAGCATGTTTATCGAACTCGGAAGGCCTCAAGCCCCAACCGGCGCCTCGGCATGCACTATCTGAAGATTGCCACGGCAGAGACTCAGGCTCCTTTTGTTTTCGCTGCGTTGAATCTTGCGGTGCGACATCTGAACCTCTCACTCAATGAAACACCGGATGATCTGGAAGTCTATAACTCACTGGGGCAATGCTATGCGACGTTCAATGTCGGTGAGCAAATGTTTCAGGGAGAAAATGCAAGCCAGCGAATCACTCAGGTGCGATATCTGCAGGCCGTGATGGCATTTCGTCAGGCAACGGTGATTGAGCCATCTGATAAATTCGCGTGGCAAAACCTGCATGAACTGTATTTGCAGCGGAACCGGCTTGATCTTGCCGTCGAGTGTCTTGAGACGTGGTTGAAGCTGGAAGACGATTCGCCGTTGGGAAGTGGTGATGAATACGAGGATCGCATCACCAGTATGTATCAGCGAAAAACAGAGCTGAAGGAGCAGATCATTCAGGCTGAAGAGCAGGTGAAGACGTCCGTTGAACAGCAGATCGAGGCGATTAAAAAGCAGCAGGAGGCAGATAAGTCGGCGAAAGAAAACAGTGGGGAAGCGAAGACAGCCGAAGAAGCGGCTGCCGAAGAAGCGATGGAGATTGTGATAACGGCTATGGGCTACAACAGTGCCGGTCAGCCTCGAAAAGCCCTTGAAATTATAAAGGCGCAAGCGGAGACGATTCGAGCGAATCCTCTGGGAGGGGTTCTGCTGGGACAACTGCTTCTTGAAGCCGGTGAACTTGAAGAAGCCCATCGGATGCTCAGCCTGATGAGTCAGGATGCCATGAAACAACCTGAAGCTATGGGCGGGATTGAATGGCAGCTCTACACCGGAATTTCACAACTCGGTATCGGAGACTATGCGTCAGCGGACGAAACCTGGGCGTCGCAACTCAGTTTTCTGAATCGGCAGATTTCTTCCAGCCAGGCCTATGGCACAATTCTTTATTCGCTGCCAATGATTGCTGACGCGAATATGGCGGTCAACGAGGCTGTACCTGTCTGGCCGTTTCGAAACTCCACGATGTCCGGCGATGCAATCCAGAGCATGAACGAAGGTCGGGCTGAGATTAGCCTGCTCATGGGATTGATCCAACTGGAGGAAGGGAATCTGGCCAACGCCAGAAAATCATTTTCCCGGATCATCACGGACTATGGAAGCACGCGGTCCTCGGCTATGGCTCGATTCTACTACAGCATGCTGGATGATAAGGCGTTGAGCCTGTTCGAGCAGAATTTTTCGAAAGCCTGGGAGGAATTCGAATACCCAGGAGAGGTTCTGCCGTCAGCCGAAAACGAAGCCTCTTCCACAAAACCTCCGTTGAGCGACCTGCTCCCCGGTGCTGGTGGTAGCAGCGCGCCGAATGAGCCCGCGAATACTCCGAGGCAGTAATGTTGTCGCTTCCGGTATGGAGCCTCCACGTCATTGATGTGTTGTTCTTTGTGTTTCACACGGGATTGATCCTCTTCAATCTGGCTGGCTGGGTTTGGCCTCAAACTCGCAGGCTCCATTTTCTTTGCATTGCCGCCACATTGTTTTCGTGGGTTGTGATGGGAGCCTTCTACGGTTTCGGCTATTGCCTTTGTACCGACTGGCAATTTCAGATTCGTCGCCGTTTGGGTCTGCAAGTCTTTGGTCACACGTATTTGCAGTTGATGGCGCAGGTGTTTCTGGGAATCAATCTCAGTCAGTCGGCTTCAAATCTGCTGGCTGGTGGCGGTTTATTATTCATTCTGTTTGCCATGTTCACGGCGTGGATCAGACAACGATGGCAAGGAAAACACCCCGTGGCATGAAGAGCACCGGGTAGCGACTCACGATAACCACCCTTCCTCAGGTCAACACTGCAAATGAATAATCCTGCAGCCCCTCTGGCGCCTCAGCTTGACGAAGTCTCCGGCAATCGCAGCACAATAATGGCATGGCTTCAGTTGGTGAGGCTGCCCACGGTCTTCACGGCCTTATCCAACATCCTCTGCGGGTTCCTGATCACGCATCGAGTACCGCAAATCAAGGTGGCTGAACTAACGGCTCATAAGGAACTTTGGTTGCTGCTGCTGTCCACGTCCGGGCTTTATCTTGGTGGCATGGTTCTCAATGATGTCTTCGATGCAAAGCTGGATGCTCAGGAGCGTCCCGAGAGACCGATTCCCTCAGGGCGCATTTCACTCCGATCCGCGGCGATTCTTGGAAGCGTGCTGATGCTGGCAGGAGTACTCGCTGCTGCCATGGTGGGAACTCCGAGTCTCGTCATTGCAGCGATGATTGTGCCGTGTGTTCTGCTGTATAATGGTGTTTTGAAATCCACAGTTGCAGCCCCGCTTGGGATGGGCGCGTGTCGGTTTTTGAATTTAATGCTCGGCGCGAGTGCAGTTTCGGATTGGTCCACTTTGTGGCAGGCATTACCAGTCACTGTTGCAGCAGCATTGTGCATTTACATCATCGGTGTGACTGTGTTTGCTCGCAATGAAGCCGGGCAGAGCAGTCCGGCATTGCTTGTTTGCGGCATGATCATTTTGATCGGCGGCATCAGTCTGGATGCGTGGGCCATCAGCACCCACGGAGCTTCTGCCAATGCTGTCAGCGGAAGTCGCATGGCTCTTTTGATTTTGTCGTTAAACCTGTTGATGAGGGCAGCTGCCGCAATTCCCTCCGGATCTCCTCGCAGAATTCAGAAGACTGTGGGTCTGATGCTGCTGTGCATTATCTTTCTTGATGCGATCATGGTCTTCGCAATGACGGCTGACGCGAAGTTGGCTGCATTAGTCATTATGTTGGTCGCTCCGGCGTCTCTACTTCGGCGAATCATCCCCATGAGCTGAAGATAACCGCTGGCTATGCTGGAATCGGTCGGGAAGAAAAAAAGGGGTCAGCAAAAAAGAGACCTGAACCTTTTTAGTTTTTAGTCCCCCTTTTAGTTCGTGCATGCGGCCTATTCAGCCAGTTGGCTCGCCGCAAGGTTCCCCGTTCCTGTGTTGCCTGGGTTGGTCGGATACTGCCCCGATTGATCAATCGCATACCAGCGACCAATGATGTCATGCCAGTCGGTCGCATTCTTCACGGCGATAAAGGCCGCTCGGACAGACGCTGCTTCAGGATGCCATCCCGAGTAATGAATACAAAACTTGCGAAGCTGCTTTGAAACCTGATCAGCCGGCAGAATTTGTTCGGCTAGTCGAAAGTGCTCACAGATGACATCACGCTGCTCATGAACGGTCGGCGCATCCGGGAGTGGTTCACCGCGAAGCAATGCGGCGGCCTGTGAAAAGATCCACGGGTTGCCAATCGATCCGCGAGCAGCAGTCACTCCGTCGACACCTGTCTCCTGCAGCATTCGCACGCAATCAGTTGCCGTAAACAAGTCACCACTGCCGAGTAATGTTCGGCCAGGAAAGATCTGACGAACTTCCTTCAGAAATGACCAGCGACTCGGACCAATGTATTTCTGTTCAACTGTTCGGCCATGCACCGTGACAGCCGCAACTCCTGTTTCAAAGGCTGTTTCGATGATGCGAAAAAAATTGTCGCGACTCTGCTGAGTATCATCCAGCCCGCGTCGCATCTTGACGGTT
This sequence comes from Planctomycetales bacterium, assembly GCA_026400835.1. Classification (GTDB taxonomy): domain Bacteria; phylum Planctomycetota; class Planctomycetia; order Planctomycetales; family Planctomycetaceae; genus SXXK01. Next base: position 10,932 of record JAPLOA010000108.1, read on the forward strand.
ACTGGTATCTGTGACGGTACTGCATCTCTCACTCGCCGCAGAATCTCAATCGCAACTTCCGGCTGCCCAAGATGGTATCCGCCTCGACATCGCCCACCGGAACGCTTCGCCGGACAACCAAAGTTGATGTCCACGACGTCAAAGCCTGCTTCAACCAGCTTCAGAGCAGCACCAGGAAATTCATCCGGCTCAGACCCCATCAACTGAGCACCCGCTGGATGATCGCCTTCCTCCAGATACAGGTGATGCCGTGTCTTTGCTCGGTCCTTCAGCGAACTAACAAACGAATCTGTCATCACTTCACAGATGGAATAGGGCGCTCCCAGCTTTTTTGCGATGGCCCGCATCGGCCAGTCGCTGTAGCCGCTTAACGCTGCTTGAACGACGGGCAAGTCCAGCTCTAGGGAACCGATCCGGAGCACTTTCAACTTTCATTCAATTTCAAAGACATCTGTGACAAAACGGCAGGGGCAAACACACGGTAATCACAACAGGGCACACGGATGTTCTGGCGGTATGAATAAATCTTCAAGGGCATGGTTCCCCGCAGATGACGACACTGCAGTTCTTAGGCCGGACCGAGCGGAGCGAGTTCCGGCCTACATCTATCGGATCTATGCTCACAGAGCACCAGAGATGACGACACTGCGGCGAAGTGTAGCGATCCTGTGGCCTGTGCACATTGCATTCATTTTCGGGAAAGTTCTGCTGAACAGATCAATCGGTATGACTGACAGATTTCACTCAATCTGCCCTGTTCACCTCTACGAACACATCAACTGTTTCATGAATTCAATAACCTGCAGATTTAAAGAACCTAGGGTTGAAAGCACCCGGGAAAGGTTCTTTGCGATCTACTGGGGGCATTGTGCTCTGAGTTGCTAAGAGGCCCTAACAAAACCGGGACCGGCTCCGTTGCCAGTCACCCTACACTGTGATCTCGCAAGTTTATGTGAGCAAGTCCCGGATTTGTTAGCTGTTCTAAGTCTTTACTTTCAGTGATTCGAACATGCTGGTGCAGGAATCCCCTCCAAAATCTGCCGACACAAACCTCGTTCTGAAACACGTGGAGTCGTCACACACGCAGATTCTGACAGTCAATCTGGAAGACTATTTTCAGGCCGGTGCTTTCCATCGCTTTATCAGTCCTCGCAACTGGTATCGTTTCGAATCAAGACTTGAGAAGAACACCGAAGAGACACTTGAGTTGCTGGCTCAGCATGATGCCAAAGCCACATTCTTTGTGCTCGGCTGGATTGCCGAAAAATACCCGGAGCTCATACGCAGAATTGCCAACGCGGGCCATGAGATCGCAAGTCGTGGCCATCTGCATCAGCCTCTCCTGAAGCTCAGCGCGGAAGCGCGACGTGAAGATCTACGGCGATCACGAGAAGTTCTGGAAGATACGATCGGAAAACCGGTTGTCGGGTTTCGGTTGTCAGATGGATGGCTCCGCAGGAAGGATCTTGGCTTCCTCGATGAATTGCAGGAAGCTGGTTATCTTTACGACTCCAGCCTGATGCCTCGTCGACGGGACTTCAATCAGCAACCGTGGCGTCGACAAATCCACGAACAGGCCTGCACGAACGGATCAATCCTCGAGATTCCTCCGTCAACAATTCCTTTCGCCGGTGGCTGGTTGCCAATCGCTGGTGGAAACTATCTGCGTCAGTTGCCTGAGTCTTTGATGCGATCGGCCATCGAGAAGTGGCAGCAGACGGAGGCTTTTCCGTTCGTTATGTACTTTCAGGTGTGGGAGCTTGATGAACAGCAGCCACGGCTGAGCGTTACAGATCGACTCACGAAGATTCGTCACTACCGGAATCTCGGCAGGTATCGTACGCTGCTGCCGCAGTATCTTGCGTCGGCAAAATTTACTTCGATTCAGGAGCATGCAAAGCTGAACGGAAGTCCGCTGGCTTTGCTTTCAGAGCATGTTCATGATCTGGCTGATCGTCCTGCCAGAGCCAGTCTTCTCCGGGAAATCGCGACTACGACTCCGGACGAGACTTCGTTGAGTGCAAATTCCGGAGTTCGCCGTACGCAACGTCCGGCAGCCACGTTGGTCATCCCGTGCTACAACGAAGAATCAACGCTGCCTTATCTACATCGCACGATGCAGTCCCTGCGGCACGAACTGTCGCGACTGTGGGATCTTAAGATTCTCTTCGTTGATGACTGCAGCAAGGACAACACCTATCAGGTTCTGCAGTCGTTGTTTGGTGACGACTCAGGCATCAGCATCCTTCGACATGAAACCAACAAAGGGGTCTCCGCTGCAATTTTGACAGGCATCAACGCGGCGCAGACTGAGATCATCGCTTCGATCGACGCGGACTGCTCCTACGATCCGCACGAGCTGACGAATATGTTGCCACGACTGACGCGAGATGTCGCGATGGTGACCGCGTCACCATATCACCGTGACGGAAAGGTCAACAACGTGCCGAGCTGGCGATTGGTACTGTCGCATACTTTGTCCTGCATGTACCGGGTTCTGCTTGGGCAGAAACTGGCGACATGGACAAGTTGTTTTCGAGTCTACCGCAAACAGCAGATCATCGACCTGCCGCTTGTGGAGAATGGCTTTCTGGGCACCGCAGAATTGGCGGCTCAGTTAAGTCTTCACGGAAGAAAGATTGTCGAGCATCCCGCGACTCTGGAGGTGCGGCTGTTCGGGTTTTCAAAGATGATGACCGTTCGCACGATCCTGGCTCACCTGCGACTGCTGTCGAAAGTTGTCGCCAGAAAACTCAGTGGATCCCATGGAGCCCTGAAGTAAGTCACTACACGTCTTTGTTTAGATCTCAAATCCTAAAAAAGTCCCTGCAATTGAAAGAATCTCAACCATGACGAACCGAATCACATTGCCATCTGATCAGGACGCGACCGGACGAACCTTTGGGCCAGAAGAGCTGGAAGCCGTGCGGCAGTGTCTGGCCAGCGGGACATTGACGAGTACCAAAGGCAATTTCGTAAAGCAGCTTGAAACGAAATTCGCAGCGAAGATCGGTGCCAGGTTCGCCTACGCCTGTTCGAGCGGAACCGCTGCTGTCCACTGCGCAATTGCAGCATTGGATACAGAACCTGGTGACGAAATCATTACGACATCCATCACCGACATGGGCGCGATCACGCCGATCATCTATCAGGGCGCGATTCCTGTTTTCTGCGACGTTGATCCACACACCTACAATGTCACAGCAGGGTCCATCGCAAAAGTCATCAGCTCGAAGACTAAAGCGATTATCGTGACTCATCTGTTCGGTAACCCATGCGACATGGCTCCGATTATGGAGCTCGCTAATTGTCATGGTATTCCCGTCATCGAAGATTGCGCTCAGTCCTTTCTGACGACCTACCGTGATCAGTATGTCGGCACCTTCGGAGCGGTCGGCAGCTTCAGCCTGCAGCAGGGCAAGCATATCACGACTGGCGAAGGTGGAATCGTGACGACGAACGACCCTGCTCTCGCCCGCCGAATCTATCTGTTCATCAACAAAGCCTGGGGATACGGCGACGCAAAGCCGGATCACTACTTCATCGCTCCGAATTATCGCATGAGCGAACTGCTGGGCGCTGTGGCTGTGGCTCAGCTGGACAAGCTGGATGCCGTTGTCGAATCTCGCGTTCGCACAGCCGCCGCATTGACGACCGAGCTGGCTGGACTGCCAGGAATCGAAACTCCGGTAATCACCGAAAAGAGTGTTCACACGTTCTGGAAGTACTGCCTGCGAGTTGACGAAACCGTCATTCCTGGCGGCACGGTGGCACTCGGAGCTGCTCTGAAGGACTTCGGAATTCTGTGTGCTCCACGATACATCCAGAAGCCGGCCTTCGAATGCCAGGTCATCAAGAATCAGGTGACATTCGGGACCAGCCGCTGGCCGTTCACGCTGGCTCGACCAGAAGCGACCGACTACAGCCGCTGCCACTTTGAAGGCACATGGAATGCTCTTGAGCACGTTCTGGTACTGCCATGGAACGAAAAGTACACGGACGAGCATATCCAGTACCTGTCAACAAACATCCGCACTGCCGTTCTTGCTCTGACGAGCAAAGAACTGGTGAAGTAAACCAAGGCGAGCGGCAGGGCGTAAGCCCTCCGAGCTTACGCGCATTGATTGACCACAGAGGTCACATAGAACACAGAGGGGAATAGCAGGAGAACTCCATCCTGCTTTCCCCCCCCCTGTGATCCTCCCCCACCTCTGCGTTCAAAAATGCGATTCAGGCGTTGTTCAAAAGTCCCTGTGATTCCTCCGTGCTCTCTGTGACCCTGTGGTTAAACACGGCGATTCATCTTCAATACTCATAAGCCAACAATCATTCTCCCGGAGTCATCTCATGATCGCTCGTACTCAGCCAACTTTTGTTATCGTGGGAGCCGGTGGGATTTCACGATCGTATGCACAAGCCTTCGTTCAGGGAATGCCTTATCAAATCGTTGGCGTCGCCGACATTCGCCTGGAGTCCGCGAAAGACGTCGCGACAATGTGCAATGTGCCGGCCTACGACAACGTTGACCGCATGATCGAAGAGCTGCGTCCCACGGCCGCAATCGTTTGCACACCACCATCGACTCATCCGGAAGTCTGCTGTCGCCTGATGGAACAAGGAGTTCATGTTCTGTGCGAGAAGCCTCTGGCTATCAGCACCGACGAGGCGATCCGCATGGCTGAGACCGCTCAGCGTTGCCGCGTCGTCTTCTCAATGGGCTCAAAGTTCCGCTTCGTGGCGGATGTTCAGAAGACTCGTGAGATTATCGACTCCGGAATTCTGGGCGACATCATTCTCTACGAAAACACATTCGCGGGTTTCTGCGATATGTCGAAACGCTGGAACAGCCAGCCTGCCATCAGCGGTGGCGGTGTTCTGATAGACAACGGAACACATTCCGTCGACATCCTTCGCTTTCTCCTCGGAAACATTACTGAGCTGCAGGTCGTCGAGGGTAAACGCATTCAGAACCTGCCTGTGGAAGACACAGCATTGATCTTTGCCCGCACCGAGAGCGGCGCGATGGGGAATATTGATCTGTCGTGGAGCCTGAACAAGGTTCGGGCTGACTTCATCAGCATTTACGGCTCGAAGGGAACTCTGTCTGTCGGCTGGAAAGAATCCAGGTACAAGCTGGCTGACCAGAAAGACTGGACCGTTTTCGGCAACGGCTATGACAAGGTCGCCGCCTTCGGCAACCAGATCAAGAATTTCGGTGGCGCGATTTGCGGGACGGAAGAATTGATCATCACTCCGATTGATGCCATCGCCTCAGTTCGAGTGATCGAGACGGCCTACGCGGCTTTGCGATCTGAGAAGTGGCATCAGGTGACTCCCGCCGCTCAATTCCGCCGCATGACCATGAGCCAGCATGTGGTGAGTCATTGATTGAAGAGTGTTCAGTCTTCAGTGTTCTGTTTTTAGTAAAGAATGCAGAACACAGGAAGCTGAAACTCGGAGTCGTATTGTGTTCCTGAACACTAAAAACTGAACACTGAGAACTCTCTATGCCCCGTATCCATCCGACCGCAATCATCGAATCCAACGTGCAGCTCGGCGAAGGCACGTCGGTTTGGGACAATGCGCATGTTCGCCATGACGCAGTGCTTGGCGAGCAGTGTCTTGTCGGCGGTAAGTCGACGATCGCGTACGACGTGAAGATCGGCAATCGAGTCAAGATTAACTCGAATGCCTACATCTGCAACGGCGTCACTATCGAAGACGGTGTGATGATCAGTGCGGGAACGATCTTTACAAATGATCGATTTCCAAGAGCAACAACTCCGGATTTGAAAGAACTGCGTTCCTCAGATCCGGATGAACATACTCTGGCTACGGTGGTTCGCGAGGGGGCGACCATCGGAGCCGGTTGTATCGTCGGCTGCAATCTGGAAATTGGCCGCTGGGCGATGATCGGGATGGGTTCTATCGTGACGAAGTCCGTTCCGGATTTCTGTCTCGCGATCGGAACACCTGCTCGAGTCATCGGGGTTGTCTGCCGCTGCGGCGAACCCGTGCATCGCTTCAGTGATGGTAATAACTCGACGCCAGTAGAAGCCACCTGCCAGTGTGGTCGAGCTTACTCGATCAATAATCACGTTGTGACAGAAATAGAGACCGCCGTTGCTGCCCAGTAGGTCCTGCCTGCCGGGCAGAACTTCCGCCGACAGGCGGTCCCGGTGTGCACTCAAATGAACATCAAAGACTGACGTGCGTGGTTCAACCTGCGATACCTGAACACTGAACACTGAAAACTTTCACCATGACACAACATTTCGCAGTCCTCGGCGGTGGCATCCTCGGAATGACTCTCGCGCTGCGTCTGACGCAGCAAGGACATAAAGTCACACTGATCGAAGGACGTCAGAATCTCGGCGGACTGGCCGATGCCTGGAAGATCGGCGACTGTACATGGGACCGTCATTATCATGTAACGCTCATGTCCGATCTTCACGCGCGGGAAGTGCTGCGTGAAATCGGACTCGATGACGAAATGCAGTGGGTCGAAACGAAGACCGGATTCTTCACCGACAACCAAATGCACTCAATGTCGAATACCGTCGAGTTCCTGAAGTTCCCGCCGCTGCGACTGATCGACAAACTGCGACTGGGTGGCACCATTTTTTATGCAGCTCGAGTCACCAACTGGAAGAAGCTGGAAAGTATCTCCGTCGGCGACTGGCTGACAAAGCTCTCTGGCCAGCGAACATTTGAAAAGATGTGGTTGCCGCTGCTTCGCTGTAAACTCGGCGAATGCTGGCGAGAAACCTCGGCCGCATTTATCTGGGCCACCATTGCTCGAATGTATGCGGCTCGCCGAACCGGCCTGAAGAAAGAAATGTTCGGTTACTGTCGCGGCGGCTACGCCAACATTCTGGAACAGTTCACGAAGAAGCTGAAGTCTCAGGGTGTTGAAATTCAATGTAACGCGATGGTGCGAGGAGTTCGTACGACCATCGATGGACGACTCACGGTTCAGTTTGCCGAACACGATCGCGTGTTTGATCAGGTCGTTTCAACTTTGCCGACGCCAGTGATGAGTCGTCTGTGTCCCGAGTTGAATGCCAACGAGAAACAACTGTTCGATGGCGTTCGTTACCACGGCATTGTCTGCGCGTCAGTGCTGCTGAAGAAGAGTCTTTCGCCTTACTATGTCACGAACATCACCGATGCCGGCTATCCTTTCACCGCTGTGATTGAGATGACCTCGCTTGTCGACAAGCAGGAACTCGACGGCAATGCTCTGGTTTATCTGCCGAGATATGTGACTCCGAACGACGAGATGTTCGAGAAGTCCGATGCTGAGATCGAACATGAATTCATCGCAGGTCTGCAGAGGATGCATCCTTCGCTGTCGCTGGCCGATGTGAAGGCGTTCCGAGTTTCTCGAGTCCGCCACGTATTCGCCCTGCCAACGCTCGGCTATTCCGATCGCCTGCCTCCGACTGTCACATCTGTCCCGGGGCTATATTCACTGAACTCTGCTCACATCGTAAACGGCACCTTGAATGTCAATGAGACCATCAAGCTGGCCAACGACTTTGTGGCGACACTTCGAGATTGGGAGGTCGGTTGCAAACCTGATTGTTGGTGTCATACCGAAACCAGAAAGATCTCCGATGAAATGCTCTATCCAGTATTTGCTGAATGATTGATGACCACTCTGTTCGGCGCGGGGCTCCTGACCCCGCCGATTGATCGACCGCAGGTCTCCATCGGCGCGATGGGGAGACCTTCGGTCAGTCGAGGTGGCTCGGTCAGGAGACCGGCCACAACCCCAAAACAACACGGATCTGAAAACAACTCGGAGGGCTGAAGCCCTGCCGCTCGCGTTTGCGGAAAACAGAACACTGTCAACTGAAAACTCTGTGACTATGAAACCCATCGCCAGTCTTTCACTCGATCTCGACAACAAATGGTCGTACATGAAAACTCATGGCGACGCAGGTTGGGACAAGTACCCGACGTATCTGGATCTTGTCGTGCCTCGATTCCTGAAGGTTCTGCACGAGCGTGATCTGAAGATGACCGTCTTCATCGTTGGCCAGGATGCCGCACGCGAAGAAAATTTCGAAGCTCTCGCCTCGATCTCAGCCACCGGGCACGAGATCGGTAACCACTCGTTCAATCATGAGCCGTGGCTGCATCTGTACTCTGAGCAGGATCTGGTCAGCGAACTGGCAAAGACCGAAGAACATCTCGAACGAGTCACCGGGCAGTGTCCGATTGGCTTTCGAGGACCGGGATTCAGCTTTTGTGATCTGCTGCTGAAGATCCTGATTCGTCGTGGATACAAATACGATTGCTCGACTTTTCCGACCTATCTGGGTCCGCTCGCACGCATGTATTACTTCATGTCGACGAAGCTGACCGCCGAACAGCGATCTGAGCGGAAACAACTCTTTGGTAAATTCAACGAAGGCTTTCGACCTCTGAAGCCATTCACCTGGAATTTTCCAGAAGGCCAGCTGACAGAGATTCCTGTCACCACGATGCCGCTGTTCAAAGTTCCGATTCACGCCAGCTACATCCTTTATCTTGCTCAATTCTCGCGATTCACGGCCATCAACTACTGGCGGATGGCGCTAACGATGTGCCGAATGATGGGCGTCGCGCCTTCACTGCTGTTGCATCCGCTCGACTTCATGGGCTGCGACGATGACAAGGATCTGGCATTCTTCCCGGCGATGGGTCGACCTGCAGAACCCAAGGTTGAGTTGGTCTCACAAATGCTCGACATGATGAGCCAACACTACGACATCCGCCCAATGAAGGACCACGCGGCGGCCATCGCGGAGATGAATACGAAAAATCACAAACAGGCGAGCGGCAGGGCGTCAGCCCTCCGAGCGCGGAAGTAGTTCTCAAGTAATCGCCGCCGGGTTTACCCGGTGGCGTGGACTTAAGCTCGACTTGCCACAATGGGGCTTGTCCCGAGGTATCAAAAATTCGGTATTTCAACGAGATTCAGTGGGAAAACTTTCGTTCTGATTTCGCCTCGTAGAGTCGGCAGCAGGTAGCCCCAGGCTTGAGCCTGGGGGAAGACGTTTGAAAATGAAATTTAAGCCGTGAAACGGCGACAGCAATGTGTTGATATCGTTGAAAGAACCATCACTGTCGCCGTTTCACGGCTGATGGATCGTGTTTTCGCCTCCCACCCCAGGCTGAAGCCTTAGGTTTAGGCACATCTATTGCGGTATGTTCATATCGAGCGTTGGACGCTTGAGTTGATTGCAATTTTTACCACGACGGATTCCTGAAAGATTGATTCTGGAGGGAATTTTTACAACAGGGAGGTTGGGTGTCGA
>JAPLOA010000106.1 GCA_026400835.1 Planctomycetales bacterium
GGTCAGCGGTGTGATTCTGTGGTGGAAACGCCGTGATCAGGGAGTTCTCGGCGCACCGAAACCAGCGTTAAGCCCTCGCGTGTCGTGGGGTCTGATTTCGGTCATCGTTCTGATTGGCATCTGTCTGCCGCTTTTCGCGGCCTCCTTGCTGATCGTGCTGCTGCTGGAGTGGCTGGTGCTGAGCCGTATCACGCCTGTTCGAAACTGGCTGGGTTTGATCACGAATTCACCTGCCACAACTTAACTTCAATGCACTCCTGCGAAGTGCAGACCAGAAACTGATCATGCGACAATTCAACAGTGTCCTCCCCATCTTTCTATTCACCGTCTCGTTGTTGAGCGGATGCAGCGACGCGCCTGCTCCAGCGACCGGTGGCACGCCCGGCACTCTGACTTTTGGTGATGGCGTGACCAGCGACATCAACATCACAGTCCATCGAAATTCGGCGGGAAGCTTTCAGCCGATCGGTTTTGGACTCACGGATGTCGAGGGCAAATTCATCCTCTACCAAACAGGAGCGGCCGGACCTCTCTGGCTGGAACCCGGTGATTACGTCTTCACATTGGAATCAGTTGGACCGTCGATCACGTTTCCAAAAGAGTACCTCAGTCCCCAGTCAACTCCGCTCAAGCTGAACTGGACGACCGATTCCACTTCAGCGGATCTAACGGTACCACAGAAGTTGAAGAGCTCGAAGTAAATCTGCTCCTTGAGTGCGGCCGTCAGAATTGCCGAGATTAGAGAAGACCGAGCAGCATTGCGGCAATTCGTCGGCTGCCACGGTTTGAAGTACTTATCGCAAGTCTTTTGACCGCCGGTACTCGGGAGTCAGCCAGAATTGATCAGAGCCCGCGTCACTTTCTTTCTCTGTGCGGTCGCGGTCACGGTCGTTGGCCTTGCGTCGCGTCGATATCAAGCCGTCCTGCCACGATTCGTTGGTGAGTACGCTGGCGATACGCTATGGGCATTGATGCTGTTTCTGCAGGTGAGTACTTTGCTCGCTGACCGAACAGTGATTTCTCGAGCGACGATGTCGTTGGTTCTTGCGTTTCTCGTCGAGATCAGCCAGTTGTACCACGCTCCCTGGATCGACAGCATTCGCAACACAACGCTGGGCGGATTGGTGCTTGGTTTCGGATTCTTGTGGACCGATCTCGTGTGCTACACCGTCGGGATCATCATCGGAGCCGTTGCCGAGTGCGTTGTGCGCCCTCAATCGAAAACCGTAGACTGTTTCGAGACTGTAAAACGACAATGATGTTGCGAAAAGAATTGTTCCAGAAGCGGCACGGGCATGAACAACTCCTGGTCAGGATCGTTCCAAAATACAATGCGGTGCCCTTCCTCGTTGATGAGACGTTCGAACGCCGTGCGGATTTGACTCAGGTCGCTCATTCGTTGGTTAGCTGCCGGGCCAACCGGGTTGACGTTGAACGTCGGCATGCCGAAATGCCCGGCCGGTCAACTGCATCCAGTGCTTCAGCAAAAACACTCAACAATGTCACGATTCTTTATCTGCCTTATTCCGTCTCCGTACAAATTGCCGACACTCCCTGTCCTGCGGCGTCAATGAATTCATGCCCTTCTCTCCGAAATGGAACCATGATCTGAGTTCTCTCGACAGATTCCTGAGCCCTCAAATTTGAATTGTTCGGCACAGTTGTCACAGCCGAAGTTACAGGAACCACCCGATTAATTTGCCTTCGCGCTGTTGCAGGTCAACATGAACCGCTGCTTCCAGATCCTCGTCACCCTCGCAACGATCGCAGCGGCGGAAACGGCCAGAGCGCAGTACGCTCCGGATCCGTGGATGACGCGTATCTCCGCACGCCATGTGGCAGGTGAAGGAGTGGGACACACGAACAGCTACAGTTCTCTTGACTGGTTTGTTCCACTACTACCCGCCGAATCTGATTCGACGATGTGGTTCGGTGACTTTCGCGCGTTGATTTTCAATGACGGAGAGTTCGGGAGCAATATGGGATCCGGTTATCGCTGGTTCGTAGAAGATCAAAATCGGATCTACGGCATCAATGGTTACTGGGATACGCGCAAAGACAATTCGCTATTGTTCAATCAGGCAGGAATTGGCGTGGAATCGCTCGGACAGATCTTTGACTTCCGAGCCAACGGCTACACGCCAGCAGTCTACGATACGTATCAGCATCAGTTGGGGACGGCCTACTTTCAGGACAACCGCCTCTTTGTTGCCTCGACCGCTGCGCTTTCAGGTATGGATGCGGAAGCAGGTGTCAATTTACCGACGTTCTATCAGATCTCGACCAGTTTGTTTGGCGGTGGCTACTACTACGATTCGAACCATACGATTGAAGCCGCCGGGTGGCGAGTTCGTGCAGAAGCAATGTTTCGAGACTTTGTTGTCGTTGGCGTTTCAGTTCAGGACGACGAACTGTTCGGTCAGACGGTCAACGGAATGATCGAACTGCGTCACACAGTTTTCCACCACGCTACACTCGCACGACGATCCATGCGACACAAATTTCGTGATGCTGACGGATCGACTGATGGTCAAACAGTACGACACCGTCTCGCAGATCCCGTATATCGTCGGCAAAATATTGTTTTGAAGGAAGAGAGTGCTCGTCCGGCAACCTTCGGCGGAGCTCCACTGAACTTCGTGCATGTTGTCCCGGGCGGAGCAGGCGACGGCACGTTTGAAAATCCCTATGGAACGATTTCAACTGCGATGCTCGATCCGCTTGCAGGGTCGGGAGTCGTCTACACGCCATACGGAGGTACGTTTACAGAAAACGTAACGATGACAGCGGGTTCGACTCTGTTTTCCAACGGCCCGAGGCAGTTCGTCAACGCCGATTTTGGTTCCGTCCCATTGCCGTTCTCGGGTGCCAACAGTTCCCTGACGGCGTTGCCGTCAACGATTGTGGGCGACTTGACGCTGGCAGACAACACGGTCTTGAACGGGTTTGATGTGCAGGGTGGGGTCTCCGGTACGAATGTTCTGGGAGTTTCCCTCGCAAATAACCGAGTTGCATCGTCTCCGGGCGATGCGATTAGCCTGACATCATCGAGTGATGTGAGCATGAATAATTTGTTGATCACCAATTCAGTAGGGCGTGGGATCCTGCTGAATACTTCGTCAGCAAGCCTGTCGTCAGTGACAATTCAGAATGCTGGCAACACGGCACTCGAGATTAACACGTCCACTGGTGTCAGCATGAATGATCTGTTGATCGTGAATCCAGCAGGGCGTGGGATCCTGCTGAACGATTCGTCAGCAAACATGTCGTCGGTGACAATTCGGAATTCTGGCAACACGGCACTGGAGCTTAGTAGGTCCATTGGTATGAGCATGGATAATCTGTTGATCGTGAATCCAGCAGGGCGTGGGATCCTGCTGAACGATTCGTCAGCAAACATGTCGTCGGTGACAATTCAGAATCCTGGCAATACCGCACTTGAGATTAATACGGATGTCATCGGCGGGATTGTCGCGGCATCGGGCCTCAATATTACAAACACAGTGGGAAGCATCGGCGGTATTGATGCCAACGTAACAGGAACTGGGAATCTGCTGCTGGGGCTTTCCGCTCTCCCGGGTGCCGCACCAGCTATCAACACTATCAGTGTCCAGCAGGATGCCGTTAATGTCTCGACCAGCGCAGGGTCAACCGGTGACGCGGTCGTTCTGCTCAACACGCTCGCTGTTTCTTCGACTGCCGGTGCCGGAATCGTTATTGACGGCAGTGCCGGAGCCGGGACGACGTGGGTGAGCGGATTCGCCGGCAACTCGATCACGGAAGCAGCCACCGGGGGCGTATTGTTCAACACTGTGACCTTCGACTCCAATCCCCTGACGCCTGCTATAGATCAGGTTTCCGCTGGCCTACTTTCCGTTGGTGCAGCGCCAGATGATGTGACAGGTGCTGGCGTTTCCATTCAGGATTCCCGGGGTGACCTGAATCTCGGAGTGGCGAGGATCTTCAACAACAATGGCCCCGGTCTGTTTGTGGCGAACTCTCCGAACCTGACTGTCCGCAGCTCAACGCCCAGTTCGATGGAAACTCAGACGGGCGCTGTACTCGACCTGAGCAACACGAATGCAGCACTGAACTTTTTGTCACTGAAGTCGGAGAACAGTCCTGGAGCGAACCACGGCATCCATCTGAACAACGTAACAGGAGAGATCACAAGTACCACAACGAATATCGTGGACTCGCAGGCTCCGGCCGCGATCCTGATTGAGAATATTCCTCCCGGCGAAAACTCGCTGGAACCAAATTTCGGCGCACTCTCAATCAAAAGCCTGTTCGACAACACCGAAGCGACCAATATCAGCCTGCCTGGCGTGACCACTGGCATCGCTCAGCCCATTTACACGGCACCGCTGACAATCGTTGGTCCATGATGGCGATTGCCCCATTCGTCTCTTACCAAAGTTTGGTCACCGCGTAAGAACCGAACGCCGAATCGGCGGTTACAACGGGGATCTGCTCAACGATCGCCTGCGAAACGATCATCCTGTCGAACGGGTCTTTGCGGTGCACTGGCACGCGTCTGAAACACTGCAAATGCGTCAAACAAAAAAGCCTCATTCGCTGCAAAACGAATGAGGCTTCAAAGGGGTGGCTAACCGGATTTGAACCGGCGGCCTCCAGAACCACAATCTGGCGCTCTAACCAACTGAGCTATAACCACCATCCCGTTGAGTTTCGCATCTGAGAAATCTCAGGAACCCCAACAATGCTTCTGACAAAACCACCCTCGGAATCAGGACGTGCCTGAAAACGACGACTTCTGCGAAGCTTTCATCACTCTAACCGTCTCCCGTTGCTCGATCAAGTTTCCGCATCGGTTTTGAGACACGTTTTGAGGCACTCAGGTTCGTTCAGGTTCAGATTGGGGGTTCAATGCGGCCTGAATCAGCAATCCGGCGGCATTGGAGCTCTGTCTCAGAATTGGAATTTGAGGATTGTGCCATCTGCTCGGCCAGAATCACGATCGGCGGAAGCTGCAGGACCGATGTCAGAAGTCTGCCTGTTTGCAAAGTCGGGACCTGCTATCAACAACTGGACGTCATCGAAATGACCTTGCTGGCTCTTGCGTCGTCTGGACAGTGTTGTGAAGATTTCAATCGAGAGTTATTTCTCGCTTTGTATGTCTTGTTTGCTGAATTGCCTGCACTCAGAGATCTCCATGAAGAAATGTCGTCGATGCGCTAAACCAGCTACGCTCCATATCACGGAGATTCGCAACGGGAATGCCGGTGTTGTGCATCTCTGCGAAACGTGTGCGAGGGAGTATCTGGAGTCGACTACCGACAGTGGCAGCTCGGCGTCAGGGACAGACCTGGCTTCGAAGCTGGAAGAGTTAATCGCAGAAAGTGAAGAGTCTCCTGCGGCTTGCCCGAACTGTGGCATCTCGTTCAACGAGTTTCGTGAGAGTGGTCGCTTCGGCTGTCCGCATGACTATTCTGAATTTCTGACAGAGCTGTTGCCTTTGTTGGAGAATATCCACGAAGACACAACCCACATCGGCAAGAAGCCACGCAGCACGATGATGGGGACTCAGGATCAGGCGAAACTGATTCAGTTGCGAAATGAACAACGTCTCGCAATCGAAACGGAAGACTACGAGGCGGCCGCCCGACTGCGTGATGAAATCGCGGCGATGGAACAATCCCTGAGAAGTGTTCCGATACCTCCAGCCCCGAAGACTCGTGGCCGGAAGAAAGCCAAACCAGAAACCGACGTCTGAAGTCAATTACATGATGGGCATTCCCATCCATCAAGCCGCAGTCGGACAGGAATGTCCAACCTCCATGTCAGGCGTGGAATAACATCGCCCTGCGAAGCATTCACCGGAACATTCAGCCGTGAGGCAAAGCCATGACGGTCCGACTGACTCGCCGAGCAGCACTGATAGCAACGGCCGTGGCTTCCGAACTTTGGTGTCGCACGGGAACAGTTGCTGACGAGTCCGAAGATCCGCTGGAGAAAGCTATCGACGCCGGAATACGACGTGCGATCGACTGGCTGGCTTCGGAGCAGCAACCATCCGGAGCGTGGAAAACCAACGACTACGGTGAGTCAACAGCGACGACTGCTCTGGCGATTATGGCCATGCTGGCGGCCGGACATGTTCCGGAAGAAGGTCCATACGGTCAGCAGATTACTCGCGGCGTCGGCTGGTTGCTGTCCAAACAACAGAAAAACGGATTGCTCGTGGGACGTCAGCGGAGCGACGGGCCGATGTATAGTCATGGGATCGCCACGCTGATGCTGGCGGAAGTGATCGGCATGGTCGATCCGACGCAGGCGGAACTGTGTCGCGAAGTTCTGCAGAAGGCCGTGAAGCTCATTGTTGATGCTCAGAATCAATCCAAGTCGACAGAACATGACGGCGGCTGGCGTTATCAGCCCACAAGCAGCGATTCAGATTTGAGTGTTACGGCGTGGCAGTTGCTGGCTCTGCGTGCCGCCAAAGATATTGGCTGCGATGTTCCCGCGGAGAACATTGACCGAGCGATCGCGTATGTTCGTCGGCTCCATGTTCAATACGACGGCGGATTCGGCTACATGTCGGGTCACGGCAGCACGGTGACTCGCGCTGGCACCGGGATCGTCGCCCTCGAAGTTTGCGGCGAACATCGAACGAAGGAAACTCTGGCCGCCGCGAAAATGATTTTGTCGCGACCGCTGACCAAGGGGCAGCACTACTTTTATTACGGCGTTTATTACTGCACCGTGGGGATGTACAAGGTCGGTGGAAACGAGTGGCAGCAATCGCGAGAGTCACTGTATCGTACCACGTTGAATATGCAGAACCCGGCTGGATACTGGGATCCCGAAGACGGTACAGAACGGCAGGCCGGCAAGGTCTATTCGACCTCGCTCTCAGTCCTGGCTCTGGCCATCGAGTATGGGTATCTGCCGATTTATCAGCGATAAGGCCCGTTCAACGGTTATCAGTCTTCCACAACGCACGGCAGATGGAAGCCTTCGGGCACGGCATTCAGAGCGAACTCAATTTCATCACCGATCCGCAGATCGAGCGATTCGCCGCGGAGCTGCAGCGACGAGATATCGCGGTGAGTTTTCAGTAATTGAACTCCGGCAGGATGTGAAACCTGAGTGTGGAATGCCTGTTCAATCAATCCAGTGCCGATATCGATAACACACCACTCCAGCGACGGGCGAGAGATCACCTGGCTCACAAGACTGAGTGCTGGTCGCTGTTTATCCAGTCCGCTTTGAGGGGTTACGGATCCGTCAGTTTTGAAGGGACTTGTAAGGACACGCGAGACATCCGGGTCGGTAAATGACGCTGCGAAATCATCAAAGCCCGCGGCGAGTTCTCTGCATGCAAGGCCAGAGGCTTCAATCATCCGCTGACAATGTTTGGCCACGGCAACGGCGTCGGCCAGTATTCGCCCGTGATCGCTCAAGGTTAAGGATTTGGCGAAGATCGATTCGTCGACAATAACTCCGCCCAATTGAAGCCCGGGCAATTGAGTAACCGCCGCGGCCAGCCGAACCGAATCAGGTCCGGGGCGAACGCCAGTGAGCGAGTGCCCCGTATCAACATCCAGCAGAACGCTGACCGTCAGACCTTCAGCGACCATGGCCTGAGACAGCAGCTCTGCATGACGAAAGTGATCAATCGTCACGCAAACATCACTGTCTCTTGCGAGAATGCTTAATGCTCGCAATGAATAAGCATCGACCACAGGGCGTGTCACGATGAAAGATCGAAACCCAGCCGCCAGTAAAGTTGCTGCTTCCTCTGCAGATCTTACGGAAGCAGACGATGTTACTTGTGATATCAGCGACAGAACTGACAAAGGTATCTGACCAGACAACCGCGGAGCCCAGAATTTATCGCCAGAGGTTTTGTCTGACGCAGCGAGTTTAGCCACGACAGAGTTCAGAGATTTCTGAATCATCGTAGATCGACATCGCAGGAACGGCGTTTTCACCTCTTCGCCTCCAGCCGACTTCGCAGCTCATCTGCTCGTGATTTTCTTGCGGGAGTGCCCCATTCCGGATGCAGAACATCGACCACACCCAGTATTTTGGCTGCCTCTTTTTTGTCTCCTGTGGACTCTGCAATCAAAGCAAGCTGCAATGACGATTCCAGCCAGGCATCCTGACCGGCTTTCGTTCGCTTCTGCACCGACTGCCAGAATCGTCTGGCATTCTGCTTCGACGCTGTTGATGGCTGGCCTCCGGCGGACTGAGTCACGATCTCTGCTGTCCGTGCGATCTGAGCTTCATCCAGAGTCAATGCCAACAGATCATTCAGGCACCGATCATAAGCCGTTGTTGATTTTGCTGCCCGACCAAGAGCTTGAAGCAACTGCAATTCAGCAAGGCGATCATCCACGGTGAGTGCTGGCGTTGATGTTTCCGGGGATTCCGTAACAAGACTGATCAGGAATAATGCCAACTGCACATCACCCGGACTTGCGGCGGCCTCAGGATTCATTTGACGAATAAGACTTTGCGCGACGGCCAATCGATCTTTCCGCAGCAATGATTTGAGTACTGTTAATGAAGTCTGGTAGTCATCAACATTCGCAAGCTGCCGAACGCTGCCGAGCACAATCATGGCATGGCCTATCGTTTTCGCGTGGCTTTGCAGGTACTGAAGATCGGTGTTTTCGCTCGGTGTCAATTTCTGTGATGATGTCGAGGTATCCGCAGACGGGGTTTCCTCGTTGGCGGCTTCGGGCTGCCCCGGAACCGCTCGTTCAAAGGTCTGCTGCGACTCCAGCAGCATTCGATTGTTACTCAGCATCTCCGGCCAGTTGCTTGTGACCGGCAGAGGCTCCATAAGAACTAATCCGGATTGTTGGCACTTGAGAATCAGTGAGTACTGAGACGTTGACTCTGCCTGTTCAAGCTCTGCCTCCGCTGCACGCGTCAGAAACTCATCTCGAAGAGTCTTCAATTCAGTGACATAAGAACTGTCAGCATCGACCGATGACTTTTGGGGCGTCCCCAACGCATCGATCAGGCAATCTCCCGCAAGACAGAGTCTCAGCATTTGCTCCGAGGTCATCGGCTGCGGCTGTAAAGGTTCTGTAGCCGAGTTCGTTGATGATGTTTCACTCAATGCGGCAAGATCAAGGAACTCGCGAGCGGCTTTGAGCGGCGAACTCGCACGCAGCAATCTGGCTTTCCAGTCTCTGGCCTGAGTCACCGTCTTCTGCATCGGAAAAGCAGACAAATGAGACTCGATAGCTGAGTGATAGTCAGCTTCAGTGACTTCACCGGATGAGCCCGAATTCCACTGTTGCCCGATGACATAAACTCGCAGAAGATCAGCGGCCGCAGCGCCGGGCAGGTCGTTGGCCGCCTGAAACTTCTCTTTGGCAAGCTGCAACTCTTCTTTCGCAATCGGCCATTCTCGCATGCGGATGGAGAGGTTCCCGGCCTGAAGCTGGACACGCGCGGCCAGAATCGGCGACTTTGTTGACAGTCGTTGAGCCAGACTTTGCAGTCGCTGTCGAGCGGTTGCAACATCACCGTCATCGACCAGCTCTGCTACATATTCCAACTCCAGTGCCGCATCCGGACCTACTTGTAACACGCGATCAAAGTGATCGGCAATTCGGACGCACCGCTGCCGCCAGACTCCCGTTGTCAGAGCCAGGGTTTTGTCGCGGAGTTGCTGAAACTCAAGCTGCGTTTTGTTTTGTAATTCCATCCGTTGAGGCGACTCATCAAGTTGGTACAGCAGTTCTAATAATTGCAGCAGCCCTTCAAGTCTCAGAGTCTGTAGCTCCTGCGTCAGTGCGAGTCCGTTCTTCGAGGCTTCCACGTATTCCTGCAATGCCTCCGATGGCAATCCCTGTTGCAGCAACGAACGAATCTTCAGCGCGGCCGCACTGGCTTTTTCATTCTGACTGGTCGCAGCGGCTTGTGTATTTCCATAACGAAGTTTAAACGCAGCGAAGTCTTTCTGGTCCAGCTGAATTTCAGCCAACATCAATCGACACCGGAACCGAAGCCCATCATCCGATGTCGTTTTCTGCATCTGCTCAATGAGTATTTCGGCTTCCTCGCGAAGTTTCTTCGACTCTTTCGCATCAGCCAGGCGGTACCTCACAAAGGCCACATCCGTCAGCACCATTCGAGTTCGCTCGCGTGCAGTACGAATCGCATCGCGATCAACTTCGCGGCGGACTTCTTCAATTTGCGTCAGCAAGGATTCCGCAAGTGTCCCAGCCTGATGAATCGCCTCGGTGGCAAACTTCGTTTCGGTAGACAAAGTTCGCGGCGGAAGACCTTCGGATGTTGTTGTGGTCGCGGCAGGCAGCAGTTGAACGCTCGAGATTGGCGACTGAATGATCTCTTCCATCAGGCCCGCGGTCGACAGAAGTTCGATCTGGCGAACTCGCAGCATCAAATCGTTCTCGGCAGACGGCGCATTGTTGCGCAGGAACTCGGTCAATCGCTCGGCCGACTCACGAATCATGCCGTTGCGACTGTCTGCGTCCATATTCAAGGCATGTTGCTGCTGACATTCCGACAACATGATTTCCCAGGTCGCCAGGTGATTGACGTCGTGCAGGCCTTCGAGCTGTCGATAGCAGAACTGTTCCGCCAGACTGTACATCGCCCGATCCAGCAACTGCTGGACAAACTCCCGCTCACCATCTGCAACATCAGCCTTCAGCGACGAAAGCCATACGACGAAAGCCAGCAGCAGCGCAACGATAAAGACGGTGGTGGATCGCAGGGAAGTCACATGTTGCTCACATCATCATGAGTTCGTCCAGCACCAAGAAATTTCCGGAGAAACATCGGAACCTCGGGCAGCCGTGGTGTTTTTCCCCGAACAAGAGGTACTTTCAGAGCGTCAGCCAGATGCCACGCAACATACTCCGCCTGACGATCCGGAAGCGAATTCAACAGTACGACTTGACGACCATCGACATGGTGAGCACTCACAGTCATCGTTGTCGTAAGATTGTTCCTGGAAACACCGCCGAATTCCAGTTCGATCTCTTTCACGTCCTCACGCCGGAGTGACCGATTTCCTCGCCACGGTATCGGGCCGTGACTGACAGTCAGGCTTTCAAAGTCGACCATGACTTTTGTCTTATTCAGGAACCCCGCCACCAGATAGTATGTGAGTGCGACGCCAACCGCCACGTGTCCTATCGGAAACACGACCATTATCAAGTCAAAACCATTGCCTGGCTTTGCAGGACCGAAGAGCGCAATGGAATACCAGAAAATCAGGAAGGCATCCCATGCAATACAGAAGAACAGCAGCCCGAACAATGCCGCATGGAACCAGCTTAGTTTCAGAATCAATTCACCGGACATGCCGGTTTCATGAGTAACACCACTTGGCCGCGACGGCGCCGTTTCCTGCGGCTCGCTGCGAGCGGCCTGGGGCGAAATCGAAAAAACGTGATCACAGCCAGCACATTTGGCCATTAACGCCATAATGTTGATATCGCTGGCAGGAACGATCTCTCCACAATTCGGACACACAATCTGCTGTGACGCCATCTAGAAAGTTCTCCTGTACGATCCCGTCCAACATGGTCCATAACTGCCGATGGCGAATTAATGTCGAAGATGTCTTTCCGACAAAGAACGAATCACTTCAATGACTCCAGATACGCCAGCAGATCTGCCAGTTGTTCCGGGCTCAGATTGCCAACAATGCCCTGAGGCATCATCGAAATCTCCTGCTTGACTCGATCTTCGATCTGATCCTGAATCAGCTCGTGAGAAATCCCGGTGGCATCTCGCAGCGTCACCGTTTCCGCACTTTCCAGCACAATGAAGCCGGTGTAGATCCTGCCGTCATCCATCGCGATCGCCCAGGTGTCGAATCCCTGAGCAATCTTCTTGCTGGGCTGGACAATCGATTCGATCAACTCAGCTCGTTTGTATCGTTTGCCAATGTCGACCAGATGCGGCCCCTTGGGCTGCTGGCCATTGGCAAACGTGTGGCAGTTGATACACGACTGCTGACGAAACAGCATTCGCCCTTTTTCAACATCACCGGTCGTCGCTGAGGCTCGCGTTGCTACCACATCAAAGAGCAGATTGGCAATGGCATTCGGGTCATTGGGATCGGCCTTGGGAAGCACGATCGCCTTTTCCTCTTCCTTCATTGCTACATCGGCCGATAAACCGTCCAGATTGACGACGTGCTTCTTGAGTTGCTCGGTAAGATGAGTCTTCAGCGATTCATCAGCTTCTGCCATCGCCACTTTCACCGCTTCGGCGATGCGATCCGACTCGCTCCACTTCTGTCGATCATAGTACGGTCCTGTTGTATCAGGTCGAGTTCCCCACCACTTCGGACTCTCAAGAGTGAACTCGCCTTCTCGATGATAGAGCCGGATCAGAGTCGTCCAGACTTCGCGTCGCAGTGCTTCATCGCGGCTGGTGCTCAAAACCTTGAACAGCCCGTCAACAGTCTTCGGATCGTGTAGCTGCTTCAAGGCTGCAATGGCTCCTGAGCGATCAGGCCCATTGAGAGCTTCCAGACAGGCCTCAATGGCCTTGACGTCGGTCAGGGCTTTGATGGCCAAATGCGGAATCACACGTCCCGGATCCGCCTTCCGCCACGCATCGCCTTCTGTTTTCTCCGCTGGCTGAGTTCGCTCCGTGAGTGCCAGAAGTTGCTTTGCGGCTCGTGCGTCGCCGAAGCGTCCCATGGCCACAATCGCGGCTGCACGAACTCGCGGATTGCTGTCATCAAGCTTCGAAAAGATCGGAGAGAACAGTCCTTTCTCAATTTGAGACTTCCGATCTGCGGCCGCGCGGATTACGTGTTCTCGCAGATCGGCGTCGATCAGAAGAGAACCGAAGGCTGCTTTGAATGCATCCCCATTGGCCTGTCGCAAAGTCCAGACAGCGGCGATGCGAGAATTCAACGACGCCGCGCGATCTTTGGCGAGTACCACAAGCGCATCGGCGAGCGGCAGGGCGTCAGCCCTACGAGCAACGTCGCGGGGATATCGGATGGCATTGCTCGGCGTAATCATCGCGACAACGCCCACGTCCGGGCGTTCAAATGAAAAGCCGCCATTCTTCCAGCTCGTGACAAACAACCGGCCGCTGGCATCAGCGTCGGCATCCGTTGGTCGAGGAATCTTCAGGAACGTCTCCTGTTGTGCGTCGAAAGTGGCGCCGTTTTGAGGCAGTACATGGCTGAAGACTTCACTGCGTCCCCAGTCGCACGTCAGCAACATGTCGTTGTACGGAGCTGGCCAGCGATCATCCTGAAAGTAGAGAGCTCCGCATCCTGAGCCTCCGCCGTAATCGGCCAGCGGCGGCATGATTTCTTCGCTGAAATTGATGTAGTGAGACGGATAGCCGTAGTTGGCCGTCTGCATCACATGCGACAAACGGATATCCCAGCCGCCGCCATCGTTGGTATTGTCGCGAGTGAACACATTCATCGATGGATCAATCGCGATGTCAACGATGTTTCGCTGGCCCCACGAGAACACTTCCATCTCGGTGCCATCCGGCCGAATTCGTACGACGCCGCCACCACGCTTGCTGAGTGTTGTACCATCTTTGGCCACAGCCTTGTTGAATCCAAAGTCACCCACAGCGATATAGATCCAGCCGTCGATACCCATGCGAATGCCGTTCGTCGTGTGGTCAGCACCTCGCTTATTGACTTCATCCGTGCTGATGCCGTCGATCAGAACTTCGCTTTCGTCCGATGCGCCGTCGCCATTAGTATCACGAAAGACTGAAAGAAACGGCGGATGCAGAACCCACATGGAGCCATTGTCATAGACGAGTCCGCGCGGATGATCCATCTTTGCAAAGTCGTTGAACTTGTCCGCCTTGCCATCGCCATCAGTGTCGATGCAACGCACGATCTTTCCTCGACCAGGTTCCTTGCCCAGCGAGCCTTGTTCGTCAACCCCAACAAAGACTTCTCCGTCGACCGAGGTCGTGATACAAACGGGATACGTGACCTGCGGAGGTCCGGCGAAAAGACTTACATCAAATCCTTCCGGAGCTTTCACATCCTCAATCGATGCAGCTCCCTCCGTGCCTGACGAAGCTCCTTCGGGCAGAGGCGGCAGATCGCCGGGATAGGCTTCCATTTCCCAGAGACTGCCCCAGCCGCCGCCATTTGATCCGAGAAACGTCACATTGAGGTAGCGTGCATCGTCCGTCTTGACTGCATCAACCGACAGGCCGTTGCGTTCTTTGTTCTTTGAGTGATCCGCCAACAAAGTCCACTCTTTACCGTCTGGCGACGATTCGATGGTGTATTGGTAAGCCGTATTTCTTGATTCCCAGTGCAGCCGCACGTTGCGAACGGACTGAGGTTTCTCCATGTCGAGCGTGATCGATTCGCCACTTTGCGGACCGCTGGCACACCAGCGAGTATCAAGTCGGCCGTCGACAGCGTTCTTTGCGAAATTATCCTTCCCGGTCTCTTCGCTGCTGGCCGTCGCCGGTTTATTGAAGACGTGATTTCCTTCGCCGCAGCATCCCTGAGTCAGCACGGGCGAGTTCTTTTCAATCTTCACCGCAACCAACGCACGCAGTTCTTCGTCGGCCACTTCCGTTGTCGGCGTGAAATACTTCTCCGGATCGCGGCCAACCGCCCAAAGAAGTCCGCGAGCCATCATGTCCAGATACGTCGGTTCCACCATCGTTTCGTTGTAATGTCCGACCGTCGTTGCGAAGACTCGCGTGCCGCGATAATCGTTCGTCCAGATGCAAACCTGTGGCTCATTGTTGTCCTCGCGATTGGCGATGGCCAACGGAGTCGCCGTGTCGAACACTTTCGCCGAGTGATACAGCTCACCCTTCGGCACAACGAATCGTTCTCCAAAGCCAGCCATAATCGGATGATCGAGTTTCTGGTTGTTGATCGTGTACGAATAGTGCGGACCGTGTCCCGGCGACTGAACTCCACAAAATTCAAACCAGCGATCATCATCAACGCGATAGCAGTGCATGGCACAGTGGACAAGAATTGCAGGCAGGCCTTCTCGATGAGGCTTCAGGATGCGATCGACAAATTCCTTGTCAGTGACGTGAGCAAAACATTCGTTGTGAACAACGATGTCAAATCCATCGGCCCAGTTCGGATCGTTATAAAGCGGAATCTTTGTGTCCGTTGACGTTCCGCCCTGATGCACCACAGTCCAGCGAACATTGGCTCGTGCGCTGATGCCGCGAGTCAGGATCAGTTTCTGGCGATCGTAGTCATGACAGCATCCGCCCGTGACAAGCAGGGCCTGGATCGGTCGATCAGCAGACTCGACCATCGTTGATGTTGCTGTCTCCTGGGCAGTCAGAGAAGGCACAGAACCGAGCATCAGCGAAAGACACGACAGGAAAGTACACAAGAAACGCATGGAAGGAACTCGGGTGGGTGTAGGTACGGTATGAGATCGTTACGAGGTGGCTTTTGGCGTTGTCCGGAACCATTCGAAATTTCAGATTGGAAATCTCAAATCCAAAGCACAATAAACAACGCCCGCCCCGCGCTGGAAAGTTGGCAAAGCTATCACGATTTCGGCCGAATGCAACTTAACAAGGGCGGATCGACCTTGACCCCATACAACCTGCCCTCTAAAGCTTCGAAATCGCTGAGGCTGTTCGCTTCTTTAGCGTCGGCAGACGTTCTACGACTCAATTAGCCGGCGGCGGCGTTCAATTGTTGCGGCGACAATGCTTTCGATCGCGAGCAGGATGAGTCCGGCCAGCAGAAACCATCTCCAAAATTTTTGTTGAGATTCCAGTTCGGTTGAGTCGAGTTGGGCTGTTTCAGCAGCAGATGGTTGTTCTGCTTCTGCGGTCTTAACAGTGGCGACGTCTGACGACATTCCGAGAGCCTGCAATTGGCCGGCGGGAAATGGTTCGGTGCGGCTTTCTGATGCGGCGACGGTAACAAGCAGGCTGACGGACTTTGGGCCCTCGGCGGTTTCTCCGGTCAATGTCCATCGACCGGGGGTGCTTAGAGAGATCATCTGCGAATCAGAAGCAGCGGAAGCAGGACTGGCCTCCGTCGCTTTGGTGCTGTCGCCGGGAGTTGTTGTCTCTGCAGACGATTCAGCCGAGAGATTGATCGGCTGCGAAGTGGAGGCTTTTGCTGCAAGCGTCGAGGGTGTTTGCACGGTGCCATCCGGAGCGGTCAAGGTCCACTTTTCTGATCCAGATAAATCCGCCGGGCTGATGCGTTGGCCCGCCTCGAAAAGAAGGTGTCCGGACTTTCGCGGATTCGCCAATTGAACGAGCCGATGAATCATGGGTGGAAATCGTGTCGACAAAGCCCACTGACTGTCTTCCGGATGCCAGCCTGCTGTCAGAATAAAGAGTCGACCTCCTGAAGGTCGCGATGATTCAAGTATAGCAGGTGCGCCGGAATCGAATTTCGCGAGCACTCGAACTGCCTGAGCTTGGTTTGGGTCCAGCGTGAGTTTTCGAAAATGCCAGAAACGTATTGATGAGAAGTCTGCAAACCTGGCGTCTGCAAACGGCGTCAGCAGGCTGTTGGAAAAATCCAATTGTCCCAGCATGGCATAGTCAGTGACGGACGCTTCTTCAATCCCGGTGTTCTCCGGCATCAGCGATTTGAGTGATGTGGCCATATCGGTGCTCTTCAAAGCGATCATGACGATACCGCCGCGATCAAGCAAACCGTTGAGAGATGTAATGAGGCCTTCCGAAACTGTGTCTGTCGCGATCGCCAGCCGAACATTGTCAGGGACCGGCAGAGCGATTCCGTCGACACCCACGAGGTCCACCATTTCGACAGGGCTAGTTTCATTCCCATCGAGAACTCGCTGCAAATAATATCGCATCGTATCGGCGTTGTTCGGGTCGATTGGTCCTGCATGAGCGATCTGCACAACACCAACCTCTTCAAGCGGGAGATCAACCACATTGTCGAATGGATGTGCGTCGTTGAGAATTTCAACTCCAGCGATCAGCGGTTGTCCTTCTGTCACCTCGGGCATCGTGATGGTCTTGCGTTGACCGCCGCCCACTTCAGCCGTGATCGGTTTTCCGATGGGATTTCCGGCGATGTCAAATATCGACAGGGAATAACTTGTCATTGTCGCATCGCCGGAGTTCGTGACTCGCACACGAATTCTTCCGGTGCGTCCATCTTCCGCAAGGCTCAAGCCTGCATTACCGCTGGCTGTTGGCTGCACGATGCGTAGATCGAGCTTCACGGAATCCGGCCAGGTTCCGGAACGTACGGCATCCAGATCACTGCCTTCCTGAAAATCCGTGATCAACACAACGCGACGTTCGCCTTCGGGTCCTGCCGTCCCTTGCTCCCTGGCCACTTCATCAGCCGCCTCCAACATCGCGGTGGCGGTGTTGGTCGCCAACCAGTCTGGTTCATAGGCATTCGTGACGCGTTCAATCAACGCTGCGCGGCTGGCTGGTTCGGTCTGTTTCCACTCGGACGAACTCAGCAGCGTTCGAGCGTTCTCAGAGAACACGGCCAGGCTCAGCGTGTCCTCCTCATTGAGTTCCGCCACGACCTTCTGGATCTCTGCAATCACGGCTTCGCGCAACCCATCACGTCGCATGCTGGCACTGGCATCGATGAGCAGAGCGACGCGATCCGCAGTTCCTGATTCCGTGGCTTTAGCGATGGTGACTCGCTGGAACGGTCTTGCGAAAGCGAGAGCAATAAGAATCACGGCCAGGATCCGCAGCAACATCAGTGGCCAATGTTCGATCGTCGATCGCTTCGTCGTTTTGGGCAGCGTCGGAGTTAGAAAGCGGACCACGCTGAATGGCATTCGAACGGCAGGTGTGCGGCGAAGCATATGCAAGGCAATTGGCACACCCGCCAATAACCCACCGGCGACCGCAAATCCAGCATAGAGTAATTCAAACATGGGTTAGATCTTGTTGGTTAGAGCGACACACGCCATCGTGTCTTCGTAGCGTGGGCTTCAGCCCACTTTGCAAAACAATCCGTAGCGTGGGCTTCAGCCCACTTTGCAAGCAATTCATTTGATCCGACCTTTTTGAGGTTCCTTTACCTTTGCTTTCGTTGTTTTGTCATGCAACGGGAAACACTCGCGCAGTGGGCTGAAGCACACGCTACAAAAGAATCCGTAGTGTGGGCTTCAGCCCACTTTGCAAGCAATTCATTTGATCCGCCCTTTTCGAGGTTCGTTTACCTTTGCATTCGTTGTTTTGTTATACAACGGGAAACACTCGCGTAGTGGGCTGAAGCCCACGCTACAAAAAAACTGCCATCGCTTGGCGATCACGGCTGAAAGTTCCAACCAAGTTTCACCCACTCAGGATTGATCCAAAGATCGAAGTGATCAGTTGGTAAGTTTGCTTTCCCTGGATTTCTACCGATGTATTGAAGGATCCTCCACAGGTGTTCTTCATCTCGAATGATTCGATCGTAGCTTTCTCGTTGCCAAAGCGGTCCTGACATGCCCAAGTGCTTGTTAATAGCTCTTGCTGATCGCCCTTTACAGAGCCGAAGAACGTCCTCGAGTTCCTGATCGTCTGATCCCATGGGCCGTACGATGGCATGCACGTGATTAGGCATCGTGACGAAACATCCCAACTCATAGTTGGTTCCCTGATCCGCTAGTAATTCAGTGACCAGTAGAACTCGAGTATCTTTGGACTTCAAAACGCAGGATCCGGTTCCTTGATCAAGCCAGTCTTCGATTTTCTGGTCGATTATGCGGGGCATTTCATCGGTCGGGTGTGTTTCTGGATTCGTTTCAAGCAGCCGTTCCCATTTTTCTTTCCATCGGTGAAGTTGTCTAAGTTTTTCTGCAGGCAATGCATCGTTCAGTCGAAACGTGACGAAGTAGGTCGCACCTTCCTGTCGCCAGTGCGGCAGCAGTTGTATGTAACAACGTAACGGCAGATCATCTCGTAGTCCCTGAAATCCCGGGGGAGCGTCAAGATTCCATTTCGACGTTGTCATGACGAGTGTTGTGGAGAATGGGAAGTTGAAGTGGGCTGAAGAAGCCCGTGTATTGGAAGAACAATGATGTGTGGGCTGAAGCCCACGCTACGAGAAGTGGAGAGCCAAGTGGGCTGAAGCCCACGCCACATATAAAAATCCTACCGACTTCTTTGCCTGCGTGCCTGCAGGAATTCGGCCAGTGCCAGTTCAAGTGGCTCATTGGTCGTGAGTTGCCGCCATGCGGCACCGACGGCTTCGCATTCCGCCTGAACCGCACGGTTGTGAGCATCAAAACGCGACAAGTATTCATTACGGATCGTGTCGGGATCGCTGAAAATCCTCTGGCCGCTCTCGAGATCTTCGAACAGCCTGGGTCCGTCAAAAGTTAAAGTCTTCTCGGCCGGATCGAGCACTTGAAACACAACAAGATCATGCAGGCAGCCTCGCAGCAGTCGCAAACCGTCGCCCAATTGCTGCACCGGCGCCAGCATGTCGGAAATCAGGATCACCAGGCCGCGTTTGCGCAGCCGTTGGGCGACATCTTCCAGGGCAACTCCGGGATTTGTGCTCAGTCCAGACGCGGGTTCTTCCAAAGTTACGAAAAGCCGACGAAGTTGTCCCGGACGATATCGTGCGGGGACGATCGTACGCACATGTTCGTCGAATAGTGTCAGACCGACAGCGTCGCCCTGACGATTCAAAAGCCAGGCGAGCGAAGCGGCCAGCGTTCGGGCGTAGTCGTGTTTTGTGTACTCACCGGAGCCGAAAGACATTGAGCGACTGATATCCAGCACGATGTAGCATCGCAGGTTGGTTTCATCTTCAAACAGACGGATGTAACTGCGATCCGTGCGAGCAAACAATTTCCAGTCCAGAAATCTCGGGTCGTCGCCTTGAGCATAAGGACGGTACTCGGAGAACTCGACGGAGAATCCATGTCTCGGGCTTTTGTTCAGCCCCGTTCGGAAACCATCCACGACAAGCTTTGCTCGCATTTCCAGCGAACGAATGCTCATCACCACATTCGGATTCATGAGGTCTGCGGACATAAGCTGCCAGCCAGAGAAAACGGTTAGGACCAGGAATGACTCTGTCTTTGTTAAGCAACAGATTCATTCTTCGGGTGTTCAACCACCGCCAGCAATCGATCCACCAAAGAGTCGACCGTAACTCCCTGTGCTTCGGCTCGATAATTGGGAAGAATGCGGTGACGTAATACTGGCTTGGCCAGTGCCTGAATATCTTTGCTGGAAACGTACGAGCGTCCATCCAGCAGAGCCTGAGCTTTTCCGCCCAGAACCAGATACTGTCCTGCTCGCAGTCCTGCGCCCCACGAGACAAGATCATTGATGAAGTCAGGAGTCCCCTTCTGACCCGGTCTTGAGGCGGCGGCCAGACGCACGGCGTACCGAATGACGTCATCCGCGATCGGCACACGTTGAACGACCTGATGGAATTCTCGAACCGTTTCGCCGGAGAACAGTGACTTGATCGGCTGGAAGTTTCGAGACGTCGTCTGCTGGACCACAGCGACTTCGTCGTCTTCCGGCAAGTAGTCAATCATGACGTTGAACATAAACCGATCCAATTGAGCTTCGGGCAGCGGGTACGTTCCTTCCATCTCGATCGGGTTCTGCGTGGCGAGCACAAAGAATGGCTCATCCAGGGGATAGCGTCGACCGGCGGCAGTGACCTGATGTTCCTGCATGGCTTCCAGCAAAGCAGATTGCGTCTTGGGTGGCGTACGATTGATTTCATCCGCCAGCAGCACGTTGGAAAAAATCGGCCCCGGGATGAATCGCATCGAACGTCCGCCGGCTCCGTCTTCTTCCAGAACCTCGGTTCCCGTAATGTCGGCGGGCATCAGGTCGGGAGTAAACTGGATGCGATTAAACTTCAGATCAAACAATTGAGCGATCGACTTGACCAGCAAAGTTTTCGCCAATCCAGGTGCTCCTGTGATCAGACAATTGCCGCCTGCCATCAGAGAAATCAATAACTGTCGTACGACTTCCTTCTGGCCGACGATGACTCGAGACAGCTCTGCATCAATTTGCCTTCGGAGTTGCTTGAGCTGCGTGATCAGTTCTCGCTCTCGTTCGACGGTGAGTTCCGTTGGGGTAGTCATGAACCTGCTTTCAAATGTCTGAACCCGGGCCTGAAGAATGGCGTTTCCGGAGAGCCGCACATGTCCGAAAACCGAAAAACCAAGAACCAAAAACCATCGGCCAATCACTAATGCGTCATCGCATAGAAGATGACATTGATCCCGAGCGGATATGCTTTTTTCTCCGAGAACTCTTTGAAGTACCAGGGATCTTCGCCCTCGCGTTCCCATCCGTCTCCAAGATCAGTGTTGTGCCCGATGAAGGCCATCATACGACCGTTGTCATCAAAGAGTCCGCGATAGTGGACTTCTTCCGTGCCATAACCCTGCGACGTGTTGATTTCACCATTGGCCATCTGTTGAGCAAACCCAATCGCCGGGATCTGAGGTCGCTCTTTGAGATCATAAACGCAGTGGAAGATCGGATGCTCCAGCGGCAGATCGACGTACTCCCGTTCCGGAAAAACTTTTTTCATTTCACTCCAGAAGCCTTGCCATTCATCCTCACCCCAGAAGTCATCTACCATCAGAAATCCACCATTCAGCAGGTAGGTGCGAAGAGCCTGGCGTTCGTCTTCTTCGAGATAGATATAGCCGGGTTCGATAATATAAATGAAGGGATAGTCGAACAGACGTGGATCGGTCAGTTCGATGATTACGCCATCCGGATCAGTGTGCAGTGAAGTCAATTGTTGCAGACGATAGGAAAAATTCAGGTCCGCATCCGGGTAGTCTGTGTCCCAGGCCCAACGCCCTGTCGAGCGATAGCGAATACGAACGAACGTGAAGACATCATCCTTGAACTTTTCGTCCAGCTTCCAGTCCGGAACTCCGTTCCGTTCGACTCGGCCGTCCGCACCCTGAAGGTTTCGATATCGTCCGCCGCCGCGAAACTGTCCTCGGAACTGTCCCCGCTGAGCCATGGCTACGGCGGATACGCACAGTGCCGCGAGAGCCATAGCCACTATCCAATGACGTGGTTTCATTCGCAGGAGCCCCTGAAGTCAGCTTCTGGAAAAAGTTTTCCTCTACATACCGCAGGTTTTCGCAGATTCTTCGTCACTATGCCACCGTCAACGCGCCCGGCGAGGCTGTGAATTTTTGCAAACGTAGTTTTCAGTTCAGATTTTGGCCTGGTGGTGATGGTTTCGGTGCGCTATAAGGATTTTATGAGCACAAAGACAAAATCTCAGCAGCGTGGTCAGGCTCGGGTGCAGTTGCCGGAGCG
>JAPLOA010000073.1 GCA_026400835.1 Planctomycetales bacterium
GACTGCTCATCGTGCCACCCCCTGCAGATAACGCTCTGCAGCATCACGTTGAGTCGCCGCTGTGTAACCAGACTGGAACAACCAAAAACGCCACTTGCCGAAAGCTGCTCCTGGCTCATCCGGCTTTCTGTATTCTTCTACCGGCAGTCCTGCGTTTTCGCTAAACACGTACAACATCCCGTTGCCGTTATGGTCAAGCGTTGCTGATATGCCGTGATCTTTTCCCGGTCGTGTCCAGAATTTCTCCTGACCATGCCAACCGAAGTCGCGGAGTAAGTCAGGCCACGGGGTGCTTTCAATATGTGCTTCGGCCTGCGTTACGCTGCCACCGTTCCCCGCCACTGGCCGCTGCGTATAAACACGAGGCGGAGGTGGATCAGGTTTTCGATCAGGATCAAAGTCGCCCATGATGCCGAGAACATCAGGAACATTGGTCGGCAGGTACAACATCAGATCAATGGATTCCTGAGCATCCAGCCATGCAGCATCGCCCCAGAATTGCGACACATGCGGCCGCTTGTGATGGTGTCCGGGAAGACGTACACCGTTGCCCCATGACTTTGCTGATCTCTGCTTCGGATTCGTCTCAATGTCGTCAGTGGGATAATCACTGCGCAGAAACTTGGCGAAACGATAGGCCGCGTCAATTGATACCGATGGATCGAACAGCACCCACAAGTGCAGTCCGCCTTGACCATCGGAATCTTCCAGGGCACAGATAACACCCAGCTCCGTCAACGTGTTGAGGATGCCGGTCGCAATGTTCAGGTTCCGTTGAGCAACATTGGGATCAGAGTCGTGATTGTCGAAGTCGAGGCACACCCACTTACAATGCCCGTCCGCGTTGTGACTGTAGACCACTGTTGGTGCCAGTCGCTGACAATTGCTTCGCAGTTGACTGGCCACGTCGCCCGGAGAGGCACACCATCCTTTGTGCGTCCAGTATGTCGCCTGATCAGTCCGATTCACCATCCGGCGAATCTGCCAATCAGCGATATGTTTGGCGTTCTGCTGCCAATGCGTTTTTGCAATTGAATGACTTTGGTCTTCATGTAAAATCATCTGTGTGTCCGTTCGTTGAAAGCTGCCCTGCCAGGCAGTTGAATTGAAAATGTTGTCGCAAGAAAGCCTGCTATTGGTTCCCACCGGTAGTGGGCTTTTTTTATTTTGCTTGAGTCCATTTTTTCTCACGCTTCCAGCCGAGTTTATCCATGAACCATTGGCACAACTGCTCTGCTGATTCGTGTTGCATTTTGTCGAAAAGCGACTGACAAAAGTCATCGAGATTCTCAGGGTCATCTGCTGAGGAATCTGCTTGGCCGAACAAGGCCACTGCCCCGTCTGTGTACGCCCTGTAGTCTGCAGGCTTCGACGTAAACGTCATCACCGGCGTAGTTCTTGTGGAGGCAGGCAGTGGTATGTCGTGCGTTTTTTCAGCCCGCGACCTAAACGTCATCTTAGGATCCGCTGGCTTCGCTGCCACGGGCTTCTCTGTCGCCTTCGCTGGCTTGACCGTCTCCACCGCAGCGTTCAACGTGATCTCGCCGCGCTCGACCGCTGCCACCGTTTCAGGCGTTGCTGTCTTACGGATCTTGCGAGCCTGCTTTACAGAATCCACGCTGACATTCAGCATCCCCGCTGCTTCTGCCTGCGTTGGCTGAGATAGCGGAATTCCGCTATCTGGTTTCTGGACGAATCGCGGGCGAATGCGTGCTCCGTGATGCAAAGACTTGAGTTGTTCCAGCGTCACATTGCTGACACCAAGCAAACGTACTCGACCGCTGTCGTGAATTTCCTCCATGGCACGCCAGGCCGCCCAATCGTCTGGCGCAAGACCGATTCGCTGAGTGGGGCCGTGCAGCACGTAGGAATCGATGAACTCAGTGCCCAGATGTTCGAGCGACGAGGCAAACGATTGTTCCACCTGTGTTGCGATCGAGGCGGCGGGATCATATGGCAGACGATGATCCTGGCCGCTCCGGAAGGTGAACTTTGTTTGCAGGAACAGATCCTGACGGGTGACCAGTCGACTCGCAATCGCGGCCTTGATGGCTTCCCCGACCGCTGCTTCGTAATAGTGGCGTCGCTGATTGGCCGTGTCGATTCCACGAAACCCCTGTCGCAGTGCCAACTCAGTCAGGCGCTGCGTCTCATTCTCTTTCCACGCGGTTCCGTAGAGGAATCGAGGCGATGGAATATCGGCGCAGTCAGGTTTTTGAAGTGTCATGTCGTTTCCGAATTCCAGTGTCCACTCAGTGTAACTTCAGAGGGCAAGAACTTCTTGAAAGCAACCAGACTCGTCTGGACAAGGACTTTGCATCGTAGTCACATCGAGGTCGAGCAACCATCAACAGTGTTCCAGACGTCGCTGACCGGTGCAGTCGCGGATTTCAGTAGGTCCTGCCTGCCGGGCAGGACTTCGCGGCTTGCCGCGACGTGTGTGCATTTGAACTATCGAAAGTCGGCAGCGATTTCTCTCGTCACGTTGCTCAGTCACATCTTCGTTTGCCCCCAGTGGTTCGCCTTGCGGCGAAAATCCTTTCCGGCAGAAAGGATCTACATTGCGGGCATCGTCGGACAAGAATGTCCAACATACCTCAAACCGCAGATCCCCAGCGAGCCAGCAATGCGGCTCGATGTTCCGCCAGGTTTCCGGCGACGATAGCTTTTCTCAGCCCACGAACCAGTCGCTGGTAAAAAGCGACATTGTGTAACGACAAGAGAATCGGCCCGAGCATTTCTTTCGCCACGAACAGATGCCGCAGGTACGCTCGTGAGAACCGAGTACATGCAGTGCAATCGCACTCGGCATCCAGAGGACTCTCATCCCTCTGATGAACCGCGTTTCGCAGCCGAACCGGTCCCGTGCTGGTGAAGGCCATCGCGTTGCGACCGTTGCGAGTCGGCATGACACAATCAAACATGTCGATGCCACGCGTGACGGCTTCAACGATATCTTCAGGCCGACCGACTCCCATCAAGTAACGAGGCTTGTTCGCCGGCAAAATCGGAACCGTACAGTCGAGCGTCTGATACATCAGTTCAGGGGCTTCACCAACACTGAGCCCACCGACCGCATAGCCTGGGAAATCTATTGGCAGAAGTGCTTCGGCCGATCTTTGACGCATGGCGGGATGAATTCCGCCCTGCACAATTCCGAACAGAGCCTGGTCCGATCGTTTTTGAGCATCCCGGCATCGCCATGCCCAGCGAGTTGTCCGATCCACGGCGACTCGAATCTTCTCGATCGATTCGCCTGATGGAGGACACTCATCCAGGCACATCATCACGTCTGCACCCAGTTGCTCCTGAATCTCGATAGCTCGTTCTGGTGAGAGTTCCAGAGTGCTGCCATCGATATGCGATTTGAAGACGACTTTCTCATCCGTCATCTTCCGCATCTGAGCCAGGCTGAAGACCTGAAATCCTCCACTGTCGGTCAGGATCGGTCCCTGCCAGTCCATGAAGCGATGCAGGCCACCCATCTCGGCAACGATTTCCGAACCGGGGCGCAGGGCAAGATGATACGTGTTGGCCAGCACCATCTGGGCACCGGCTTCACGCAACTGAGCAGGCAGCAGTCCTTTGACTGTCGCAAGAGTACCCACTGGCATGAACGCCGGTGTATCGACAACTCCGTGCGGCGTCACCCATCGCCCAGCGCGGCCGGACGTGGTGGGATCGGTCGCATCGAGATGGAATTCAAAGGCTGACATCTTTTCTGGGCTACAATCTGACTTACTGTCCTGGCAACCAGAGCTGTCCGCCGCCTGTCGCCGGTGCATTCTCTGCGCCCGGAGTCCACAGGCCGCCCGATGATGAACCGACCGCGTACAGTCCGCCTTCAAGTTCTGAAGCGAGTTCAGGACAGCCTGCATTCTCAAGCTGCTCGATAATCACGTTTTCGATCTCCGGGATCTTATGCAAATATCGATCGCGGAATTTGTGCAGCAGCGGCTTCAGCTGTGGATCGGTCGGATCTTCCAGGCGGAACGCGAGTTCGCGAATGTCGAGTTCCAGATGAACTCGGAACGCATCGCCGCCCGGCTCGATTGCCTGACGAGCATTCTCCAGGCAGGTGAAGGTGAAATCATCGCTTTCTTCGACGCGAGCAATCGCAGCTCGCATCAACCATGCGCGACGAGCACCAAATTCCTTGAGAGCTGCAGGCCGGCGGAGGATTTCATCAAGACCGTTGCGAACTTCGTTGCGGAGGCCCAGCACAGAACATCGATTTGTAAACTCGGACAATTGATTGTCCGCCAGCCTGGCCACATCCAGACGTTCGTACTGCATCGCCGGAATAGCTGCCATGGCGGCATTCGCCGGGATCTCTTTCGACTGGCGAGCAGGCAGAGTCAATCGCTGACGCAGTGCCCTGAGATCCGGGGCCTGATCGTAATTGGCAGCAACCGACAGCATCACAAGCAGACTGGCTCCCAGCTTCGTTTTGAGCGATTCCTCTTTCGAAGCTTCCAAAGCCGACTTGCCTCCCAACGTGGCGAGCGGCAGGTTTAGCCAGGCTTCGATGGCCTGTGGTTCCACGGAGCGAATGAGAGACTTGAAACGCTTCTGAGTCAAACCGGTCGGACAATAGTAGCGACGATCGAACGGGCGAGCTTCCGCACGCTCATAATCCGTCACGGACTTTTTCTCTTCATCCGCTGATGTCAGGATCAGGTCTCCGGCGATTCCACGAAGTTTGACAATCGCGTTATCGATCTGATTTTCTGTCGCCGTGACGACCAGAAACGGATCAGTGATCGAAGCGGCAGCGGCTTCATCCGCATCAAGGATATCGTAGAGATCCAGATCTGCGATGGATTCCGGCAGTTTCGAAGCATCTGTTACTTCTTCTGCAGTCACGACGCTGGATAGCAGAACCATCATCGCGGCATGGCCCGTGCCATTGGGGTGATGGCAGTGCTCATGGTCGTGAGTATCATTGCGTTTGAAGACAGGGTCGCTTTCGAGACGCGTCAGGAATTCTGACATCGATCGGACATTTAGCCGCACTGCGACAGTGCTGTATCGCTCGGTCGAGAGTGTGATATCAATCTGCTGAGCAAGAGCTTCGGCTTCGATGGCCTGATCATAATCGTGCAGCAGTGTTGCGGCATGGTGCAACGACGCGGCGGCTTCGGCAATGCGACCGTCCCACGCCTGGCAAAGTCCCATGTTGTACCAGATCGCACCTTCGGTTGGATATGAGTCCGCAAGGCGGTTGTAGAGAATTGCGGCCGGTTCCCAGCAGCCAAGTACGCTCAGCTTGCGTGCTCGCATATCCTGCTGAGTGGCTTCTTCGCTGCAGGTGATCGGCAGGAGCTGATAAGCACTGCGGAAATGGAACGGTAGTGATGATTCTGACTCAAAGCTGACCAGTTGGAGCACGAGCTGTTTCTGACGCTCACCGGTTGACATGCGGACGGCCAGAGCCAGGTGCTCACGAGCCGACAGCAGACAACCAGCCTTTGCCATGCCCGAGGCGATCATCGCGGCGAGATAGGCAATTCCCAAAGGCTGAGTCTTAGAGCACAACTGGAACGTGCGGTGGAGAATTCGGCGAGAGGCTTCGAATCCATCTTCTTTGAGGCTGATTTCGGCGAGAGACAGCAGGATGCCTGGATGATCCGGATGACTCTTCAGGAAATCCGCAGCGACTTTGCGAGCTTCTGCGGTTTGGCCCATTTCGTAAAGAGTTGATGTCAGTTCTCGAGCAACGACATCCTTGTCAGGATTCTTCTTCAGGAGATCGCTGAATATTTTAGCTGCGGCCTCAGGCTGGTTATCACGAATACGGAAGGCCCTCTGAAGATCCGGCAGGATTTCTCCGCAGCAGAATTTCAGCTTCTTACCACTGCCACAAGGGCACATTGAGTACGGGTCGTTGGCCATTCAGGCACCTGTTTCAAAGTTGGACGAATGAAGTTGAATACGGTCGAACAACTGCCCCGAACATTCAGGCCCGGCGGCAGATTTGTTCACCGATGTTGTGTTTTCTGGTGTTTTCGCCACGCAAACATCCCGCGCAGCGAAGAAGGTTTTGCCCCGGAATTTCCAGTGGCAAAGCCTTTGGCCGCGGGATGTTAACAGATTCTCTCATTCCTGGCAGTCTGACCGGAATCAATCATTTTCCCAAGCCCAACTTACCCATCACCGTAGCGTGGGCTTCAGCCCACCCGCACTTTCGAACAGTAGCGAATGTTTGTGCCCCACGCGGCAAACTACCTCGCAACACCACATAAATCAGCTTTTTTTTGCGTCGACAGCACGCCGTAGCGGGCTGTTTAAGCGTTTTCGTTTAGCGGCAAGCCAGTCGCACGCGAAATCGGCGACCACTGGCTTGATAGCCGCCCATCATTTGCAGGGAATCTCAGCCGCATCGCCGGACAGCTTGCGCTGTGCCGCTACAACGACCTACATCGCCTCCCTCACCACCATTCGCACCAAATCCGACCTGCCGTTGCGGCGGGAATGCGATTTGCACTCCGCGGCTGCCAAAAGAGGTTGACGGTCGCGGCAGAGTTATCCGGAGCAGGGCTCAGTGTCGCTGCCTTGTTCATCATCAGTCGCCAGAAAGTCAATCTCGCGCCATCTGTGGCTGCAGAGAAACCCGGCAAAACACACAAACCTGCTCATCATCCGTTTTTCGTTTTGGGGACGTTCATGACCACGCAAGCTGAGAAGCAACAGTATTCGTTTCAGGCAGAGATCAGTCAGCTTCTGCAATTGTTGTCTCATTCGCTCTATCAGAATCGTGAGATCACAATCCGAGAACTTGTCTCCAACGCTTCCGACGCGCTGGACAAATTTCGCTATGTCAGCCTGACCGGCGGTCAGAAACAGGATGCGGATGATCTGAGGATTACGATTGATCCCGACAAAGAATCCCGGGTTCTGAACATTCGTGACAACGGTGTCGGGATGACTCGCGAAGAACTGGTGAACAACCTTGGTACGATCGCTCGCAGCGGTTCGCTGGAGTTCCTGAAGAAGGCCCAGAAAGCTGGTGACAAAGATAAGGGTGTTGATCTGTCATTGATTGGTCAGTTCGGTGTTGGGTTCTATTCGGCCTTTATGCTGGCTGATCGTGTCGAAGTGGTGACCCGCAGCTACACCGAAGAGAATGGCTGGCGATGGGAGTCAACTGGCGACGGCAACTATACCATCAGCGAATTGACCGAACCCGTCGAACGTGGCACAAGCATTCGCCTGCACTTGAAGGACGGGCTTGATGAATTCACCGAGCCGGTGCGACTGAAGTACATCCTGCGAAAGTACTCGACATTCGTGCCGCATTCAATTTATCTTGAAGCGGAGCATATCAATAACCAGCCGCCGATTTGGGTTGAGCCGAAGAATACGGTCACGGAAGAGCAGTACCTTAACTTCTTCGAGTACCTGACTCACTACCCCGGCCAGAAACCTTTGTGGCATCTGCACCTGTCAGCAGATTCACCGTTTCAGTTTTATAGTATTCTGTACTGCCCTGACGCGAACCTTGAAAAGATGGGCTTCGGCCGTTCAGATCATGGTCTGCATCTTTGTGCCAAGCGTATTCTGGTTCAGAACGACAACCGTGACCTTCTGCCGGATTACCTGCGATTCCTGCGAGGAATTGTGGATTCAGCCGACCTGCCGCTGAACGTGTCTCGCGAAGCTTTGCAGGACAATACCGTCTTCCGCAAGATGCAGAAGGTGATTACGAAGAAGGTTCTTGATCATCTCGATTCATTCTCGGAGGAGAACAAAGAATCTTATTTCAAGTTCTATAAGGAGTTTGGCTCGACTCTTCGTGAAGGCATTACGTCAGACTTTGATAATCGCGATCGTCTGGCCAAGCTTGTGCGATTCGGTTCGACTCATTCGATGGGCACCAGCGAATTGATCTCTCTGTCCGACTACTGCAGTCGGCTTCAGGAAGGTCAGGAGCAGATCTACTTTGCGTGTGGAACTGATCCGGATGCTGTGCTGCGAGATCCAAACCTGGAAGTCTTCCGCTCACGCAATCTGGAAGTGTTGATCCTGACGGATCCAGCCGATGAATTTATCCTGTCGCATCTGCGTGAATTCGACAAGAAGGAAATCGTCTCTGTCGACTCAGCCGATCTCAAGCTGCCACCAAAGGCTGATGATCCCGCGAAGTCTGAAGAAGAAAAGGCGGAAGCCGAAAAAGCTGCTCAGAGCGTTCCGGAAAACTTTGACACCGTGCTTAGTCTGATCAAAGAAGCTCTCGGCGATCAGGTTCAGGAAGTTCGTCGCTCGGAACGATTGACCGAATCGGCTTGCTGTCTCGTGAACGCACAAGGTTCCATGAGCACCACTCTGCAGAAGGTTCTGCGGATGAACACGCCGGACTTTGAAATGCAGAAGATGATTCTGGAGTTGAACCCGAATGCGGAACTGGTGAAACGACTGGCGGAGCTGGCATCGAACTCCGACAATCATCGCTTCATTCAGGACTGCGGTCAGCAGCTGCACGCCAATGCTATGATCATGGCCGGTCTCGCCCCCAACGGCAACGAAATGGCTGCCAGGTTGCAAAGCTTCATGCTCGAACTGGCGAGCGTGAAGAAGTAGCATGCTTAGTCCCGCTGAATCTGTGGGTTTGTTTGGGTCGACTCTCGACAATCGCGTGCGCAAGGCGGCGCAGCGGGTTGGTGATGGTGCGTTGGCTCGCATTTCGGAACGGCTGCGGACCGATGCGATGGCGAATGCTGTCTGCTACGAACGCGATGGTGTCGAAGAACCTGTTCGCATCATGTTGCGTCCGCTGCTGGCGATGCCGGAACAGCTCAGCTATGTGGATCATGTCTGCCTGAAGCTTTCCGAAGCATTGAAGCGTTTGCCGGATCTGTATCTGAAAGACGAACAGGTCCGGCAAATTCTGGCGATCACTCCCGAAGAGGAACATTGGCTGCGCGATACCTGGACTCCTCAGCATCAGCAGCATAACCCGATCTATGGTCGCCTTGATGCGGTCTGCGATTTTACATCCGCAGGCTGGCAGGAATCGCTGCTGTTTCTTGAGCCCAATCTTTCCGGCGTGGGAGGCATTCATTACGCCCCGCTGGCCGAGCAGCTTGTCATGCATGATGTCGTGCCGACTCTATTGGCGCAAGATCCGGAACTGGATATCGAGTTACCTCGTGACCAGCGAGAATTATTCCTGCAGGTGCTGATTGATCATGCTCGCGCGATCGGTCGAAACAGCTGTCGCCTGTGTCTTGTGGAGCCGAAGTATGCTCAGGACGGGCCAAACGAGCAGTCTATTCTGAGGCAGCATCTTTCGGAGCTCCATGGACTGACGATCGTTCATGCAGACCCGCGTGAACTGCGCGTTGAGGGCGATGAGGTTTACTACGAAGATGTCCAGATCGACGTCGCCTATCGTGACTATGAAATGCGAGATCTGGTGGCACTGGAACAGGAGATCGGGAAGCCTCTGGAAGCCATGCGTTTGCTGTTTCGGCAGAACCGAGTTGTCTCGTCGATGGTCGGAGATTTCGATCATAAGAGCTGCTGGGAATTGATGACAGATGAATCCATCGCATCGCGATTATTCACGGCCGAAGAACGACGTCTGTTCAGGCGGCATGTCCTTTGGACTCGAATCATCGGTGATCGCC
This sequence comes from Planctomycetales bacterium, assembly GCA_026400835.1. Classification (GTDB taxonomy): domain Bacteria; phylum Planctomycetota; class Planctomycetia; order Planctomycetales; family Planctomycetaceae; genus SXXK01. The sequence continues at coordinate 9,630 of JAPLOA010000073.1, forward strand.
GCACGACGCTTCCGCACGGCAAGGAAGGACACTTGCTGGACTTTGCGAAGAAGAATCGTGAACGTCTGGTGATGAAGCCGAATCGCGGTTACGGTGGCAAAGGTGTTACGCTGGGAGCCGCTACGGACCCGGCAGAATGGGATCGTCTGATCGATGACGCGGCGACATTCTATACTGATCCGGAACAGTCGTGGGTGCTGCAGTCGGTCGCTCGCCTGCCGGTCCATGAGTTCCCGATCGTCGGCCCCAACGGCACTGTGTTTGAAGAGCCGTTCTATTCGGTCATGGGATTTGCCTCAACAGAGAACGGCCTGGGAATACTCTGCCGAGTCTCCCAAAAGCAGGTCGTTAACGTCGCACAGCACGGCGGGCTGGCGGCGGTGTTGATCGCTCGTCCTCCGCGAGAACTTAAAATGCCGCGCCGAACTCCGGTGCGCACGGAAGGTGCCGAACAGACACTTCGCGCGAAGATCTCGGAGTTGTTACATCTGGATCAGACGATCGGCCTGATGGGCTGGGACGAAGAAACCAAGATGCCGTCCATGGGGCGTGTGCAGCGCGGCGAGCAGCTGGCGACTCTGGAAGGACTTCGTCACTCAATGCTTACGGCCGACAGTCTGGGCGATCTGGTCGAAGAAGTTGCTCAGCAACGAGAGGGCGATGATCGCTGGTCGCGAGAACTGGCGTTGATTCGGCGACTGCGACGTCAGGCCTTGTCGCTTCCGGAGGATCTGGTGCGAGATCTCGCGAAGGCAAAATCTCGCTCGCTGGGCGCATGGGAAGACGCCTACGCACAGGCCGACTTTTCTTTATTCGCGCCGTCATTTGAGAAGCTGCTGACTCTGGTCCGGGAGCGAGCGGTCACGTTGTCTCGAGGCGGTGACCCGTATGATGCAATGCTGGAGGAACATGAACCCGGTATGAGCCGTTCGCGTCTCGAGCCCGTGCTGGCTGATCTGAAACTGAAGCTTGTTCCACTGGTGGAGAAATGGTCGTCGGAAACGGCAAATGATCACAGCCTGTTAGACGGAAGAGTATTTGCCGAAGCCGGCCAGTGGGATCTATGCCGTCGAATCCTTACCGCGATTGGATTCGATTTCGAACGCGGGCGAATGGATCGATCAACTCATCCATTTACATCGCAGATGGGCATTCACGATGTGCGCCTGACCGTTCGACTGCGGGAGTCCGATCTTCCCAGCGCCGTATTGACTGCGCTGCATGAAGGTGGTCATGGGCTTTATGATCAGGGCTTCATGCCAACAGACCGCGATTCATTTCTGGGGGAAGCGCCCAGCATGGGATTGCATGAATCGCAATCTCGGCTCTGGGAAAATCATGTGGGGCGAAGTCGAGCGTTCTGGGATCGATGGTTTCCGACCATCGAGGCCATCTTTCCGGATGCATCCGCTGGTCTGACTGGTGAAACATTCTTCCGAGTCGTGAATGCCGTGCGTCGCGAGTCGGTCCGAGTGAACTCCGATGAAGTCTCCTATCATCTGCATATCTTGCTGCGTTACGAACTGGAGTTGGCACTGATATCAGGCGATCTCAGTGTGTCAGATTTGCCTGCGGCGTGGAACGAACGTAGTCGAGCTCTACTGGGAATCCTGCCTGAGAACGATCGCGAAGGAGTGCTTCAGGATTCTCACTGGGCCGCCGGGATGTTCGGCTATTTCCCGTCGTATACGATAGGAAGTTTGTATGCCGCTCAATTGACGGAGGCCTATCAATCGTCGCACGGAATGACGGGTGATCTGGATGGCGGTGAGTTTCAGCATCTCCTGGCCTGGCTCAGAAGTCAGGTCCATCAAACAGGACATCGCATGGCCGCTGAAGACATTCTTCGTAAAGTCACCGGGTCCGGTCTGGATGCCAGCGCCTTCTTCCGTCACATCGAACGCAATCGTCAGCGATAGTTGCGTCGACTCAGATTGTGAGTGCGGTACAATAACGGAAATCCCGTTGGCGGAGCGACAGGTGTACCGTACGTCCGTCGCTCCGCCGACGGGAATGACTGCACGGCTCATACTCATCCCCTCAACAGACTTCAGAAAGACCAGCAATCTTGACGACTCAACGACCAACAGGCCGAGTTCTCTACGACAACACCGGCCGAGTGATTCTGGTCAGCGGCGGAGCCATGGGGATTGGGCGAGCGATCTGCGAAGCCTGGCTCAAATCCGGCGCGAGCGTTGTCTGCATGGACGTCAACGACGAGGCTGCAGCCCAACTACCCGACGGTATCGAATTTGTCTACGGCGATACATCAAACGAAGACGATTGTCGCAACGCGGTCGCCTTTGCGGTGGAATCCCATGGGACCATTGATGTGCTGGTAAACAATGCGGCGATTCAGCCGAAAGCTTCCTATGTTCCTGTGCATGAGATGCCTAAGGAGCTTTGGGATCGCATGGTCGCTGTGAATTTTACGGGCTACACATTGCTGGCCAGGCATGCGATTCCAATCATGCGAAAACAGCAGAGTGGGGTCATCGTGAATATAGCCAGTGGACAGGCTCACCGAACAGCGAGGCAGGTGCCGGCGTATGGCCCGATCAAAGCGGCCAACCTGCATCAGACTCGACAATGGGGCGTTGAGTATGCGCGGGAAGGCATCCGAGTTGTTTCGGTTTCCCCGGGCTGTATCAACACACCGATGGTTCACGCGACATTGGCCGAGCAGGGCGGAGAAGCTCAGGTTGCTAATCGTCATCCGCTGGGACGCATTGGCCAGCCGGAGGAAATCGCCGCTGCCGTGCTATGGCTTTCCAGCGACGACGCTGCGTTTATCACGGCAACCGATCTGGAGGTTGACGGTGGGCTGGGAGCCTTCGCAGCGTTCGCCGATCCTTATCCGATGTAGCAGAAAACATTCGTTCCTGTCGGGCTACTGTTTCTGGCTTGAGTTGTTTCGAACGGCTGTCGAGGTGCTGCGGCGGGTCAAACGGCGACTCTGGTATGTCTTCACGAGTTGCTCAATTTCATGTCGCTGCTCCTCGGGAGCAACTTCCTGAGATTTCTGAGCCCAGTTAGCAGCCTGATCCATATCACCGGCCTCGGCGTAGGCGGCGGCCAGTGTGCTGAGGCAGGACCAGTCTTTGCTGCCAGTCAGCTCAACGGCTTTCTTCGCCATAAAGACGGCTCGCGTTGTATCACGAATGGCCGGATCAGGATTCGTTGCCAGCAGCCACGCATAGTTATCCCATGCCCGAGCAAACCCGGGGCTGAGAGAGACTGCACGTTCATAGTCTGCGATGGCCTCTTCAAACTTGCCAAGTTTGGCCTGAGCCGCCGCACGATTATTGTACGCTCGGAAGAGATTTGGCTGAAACTCCAGAGCCTTCGTCCACGACTCAACGGCTTTCTCCATTTCATTTTTGTTGAAAAGCAGATTGCCGCGATTATACCAGGCTGCCGCATGAGCGGGTTCGAGATCCACTGCATGCTGATAGCATTCAAGGGCTTCAGATGCCTTGCCCTGCCCTGCATTGATATTGCCCTTTACATACCACGCATCGGCATGTTTGTCGTCCAGTTCGAGAGCTTCGTCGAGGTCATATATCGCATGGTCGTCCTGTTGCAATTGGTGACGAGCCAGACCTCGACGATACAATACTTCGGCGGCTTCGGGTTTAGACTCCAGGACCTTTGAGAAATCCTCAATCGCTTTCTCGTATCGCCCTTCGCGATGCTGCAGCAGACCTCGGCGAATCAGAAGATCAGCGTTTTCAGGTTGTTGTGCCAGAAGAACAGACATGTCTTCAATCGCAACATTGAATTCTCCCTGCTGTTCGGCCAGCGATGCTCGCATCAGGCGTGCCTGTTCATGAGCTGGATCTGTTTCAAGCAGAGTGTCAAGTTCTTCGCGGGCTCGGAACTTCTGGTCCAGTTCTGTAAAGCAGCGACTTCTCATCCACTGCAATGTCGCCGTATCGATCGCACGAACAGCATCGCTGTCGAGGTCGTCGATCGCGTCCTGATAACGTCCCAGATGAAACTGAGCAACTCCGCGTAAACGGCGTGCTTCAGCGTTGGTTGCGTCCAGTTCCAGCACAGCAGATGCGTCACCAATCGCATTCATCCAGTCACGAAGATCTTCATAGACACCGGCTCGGGCCTGAATCGCGGCGACGTTTTCTGGTTCGGCATGAAGCAACGCAGACAGTTCTGCTTCTGCTTCATTCATTTTTCCGAGACGTGACATCGCCGTTGCTCGCAGCCAGCGAACTTCAGTATTTGAATCTTCATCGGAGAGCTGACTCAGAGCCTCGATCACACGTTCGTTGTTCTTTTCCGCGGCGGCAATTCCGGCACGCAGCACGGCGGCTGCTTTTGACGACGAATCGGCCTCAGCCAGCATTTCCAGGCCGGACCGAGCTCCTTCAAAGTTTCCCTGATCCATCTGCAGTTCGCTTCGCAATAAGACGAGTGACGCAGGCATTGATGAGGGAGACGTCTGTGCAATTCGGTCCAGTAGACTGACCGCTTCCGGAATCTGTTGGTACTTTCGCAGACGAGCGACAAGATCCTTAATCAGTGTTTCGTCGCCTGGCTGCAGTTCCGCAAGATGCTGCAGGTCAGCGGTCGCCGCATCCGTTTCGCCAAGCTCATCAAACATCTCCGCACGCTGACGCAGCAACTCTGCGGGATTTGGGTTCAACTGCAACGCGGCCGTCAGGTCCGTGATCGCCAGTGAGTATTCTGACTGTTGGCCATAGATTTTTGCTCGCATCTGCAATCCATCCAGTGAGTCAGGATGGCCATTGAGAACTTCTGTAACATCCAGCATCGCTTTTTCCCAGCGTTGCGCGGCGATGTGGAGTTGTGCTCGGGCAAGCAGAGTTTGTTCTGACGAAGAGCCACGTAGAATCGCCGAATCGTAATCTGCAAGAGCTTTCTCAGCTTTGCCCTGAGACGCATAGATCTCTGCTCGAAGCTGCAACGCCTCTCTGTGCTGTGGAGCGTTCTCCAGCAATGCAGAGACTTCCTTCAGAGCCTCTTCTGACTGCCCAACACCAAGAAATGCGCGAGCTTTCTCGATGGCCACTCGTTGCAATCGTTTCGAATCACGCTCCTCGGAGTTGCCAGCCTTTGAGTCCGCGGGCTTCGTCGAAGAACTGGAGATCTGATGCAGATCGGCCAGAGCCCGGTCATGGTCGCCTCGTCGAGTTCGCAATCCAGCGCGGGCCAGCAGTGCGTCGGAATGATGTGAATCGAGCATCAAGGCCTGATCGAAATTTGCTTCCGCGCCGGCGTCGTTACCTGCCGCCGCAAAGGCTCGCCCTAACTCGTAAGGACAGTTTGCATCTTTGGTGCCGTATTGAACTGCTCGTGAGAGGTCGCTGATGGCATCTTCGGCACGGCCGAGTTTCATGAGCACTCGACCGCGTTCCAGCCATGGACGATAGTCAGCAGAAGTTAATCGACAGGCCACATTCAGATCCGCGAGTGCTCGATCGAAGTCTTCGTTTCTTTTCCAGCAGAGACCGCGCTGCAGCCATGCTTCGGAGTTTTCCCGATCAATACCGATGACATGGGTCAGGTCTGTGATTGCTTCATCAGGCTGTGTTTCCGCGATGGCCAGAGCATGCATCATTCTGGCGCGGATATGATCAGGATCCATCCGCAGAACGGTCTGGAGATCATCCAATGACTTCTCCGGTTCACCGAGTTTTGCGTAAGCGGTTGCTCGATCAAACCATGCGGCCGAGGTTCTGATTCCCTGCTGAATTGCTTCCGTGTATGACTTCACAGCCAATGCTGTTTCACCGGAGGAATCCTGAGCAACTCCCAGCGCAAGCCATGCTTCATGCCATTCGGGTTTTAGTTTGACAGCAGCCGTCAGGTCCGCGATCGAGTCTTTCTCGTGCTTCAACGCCGCGTGACTGAGGCCGCGCAGATACCATGCTTCGCTCAGCGCCGGATCGAGCGCAATCGACCGGTTCAGAAGCTGAATGGCTTCCGCATGTCGCTGAGCTTCTCGATGCTTGAGCGCTGACTGGACCAGACCCCTGGCCTGCTTCTTCTGATCAGCGCAGCCGTTTAGAAAGATCATAAACAGAAAGGCAAGAAGGGCTAAAGCTGCCAGTGGCATTTTGCTCATTGGTCTTCTCATAAGATGCTCCCAGGACACCACACTGACGTTGCAACCGCCCGTATCGTGAACATCGTCGCTGGTGAAACGACACTCCTGTTCGATTCAATGGACAGAGTCAGTTTGATTCGGCAGCTTCACCGCGACCGTTACGGCTTTCCTGAATTACCTTGCGACTCGGGTTTCTACTGAGCGGATGTCTGCGACAGTCAGATTGCCCAGTTTTCGTGTTCGGAAAATCTGCTCAACTGGCGCGGCAGGGTTGAGAAGACGTTACTGGCCGAAGTGGCTTTCTGAAGTGTGTAGCGGCTAATGGTCGAAACTCAAGGAGCAGGATTTGCCGATTTGGTACTCCGAAAACCAAGAGCCAATTTTGAACGAGGCGGGGCGCGTCATGATTCTTCTGAGCATTTTTACGGACGATCAAACCGCAATTCTTGGCTGCTTCGGAGCCATCGCTGTATGTGGGCTGATTGCCGCCCTCAGCTTTCGACTTGGTCCAGCCGGTAAATCTCAGTCAACACAGCAGACCACGATTCGCATCACAAGGACGGCAGCTTCTGAGATTACGAAATCTCAGGATCGACGTGCTGCCTAGTTGAAGTGGCCGCCACGGATTCGAAGTTTTACTTCGGTTGGTTGGCCACGGCGAACCGGATGCTTTGAATTCCGTTCGCGGCACAGTGTTCGACCAGCTTGCGAATTTCTGCAAACTGGGCGTCGCGATCAGACCTGATACGGACCTCGGGGCGAGCCATTTTTTGTCCAGTTGAAGCTGCGGAGGTCGCTGAAGCCTGCAGCTCCTGGATGCGTTGCATTACGGTCTCTTCAGAGACGAGATTCCCCGCGATGGACAGTTTCCCATCGCGTTCGACTGTAATCGTCAGGCGATACTCTGACGAAGGGTCGTCCGGGTTTCCTCTTTGTGCATCCGGCAGCGCAACTTCCCGGGAGTGTTCACTGCGGACAAAATAGCTGGCGACCAGAAAGAAAATGATCAGCAGGAACACGACGTCGATCATCGGCGTGATGTTAAACCGAAAGGGAGTTCGCTGGCCTGAAGTATCGGGCAATCGCATTTGATTCCATCCTTGTTGCAGAAGGCCGAGACTCGCCAAAGTACTCACGATTCGTTAGCGGGAGACTGCCGGATTCTGAAGCTCATTCAGCCCAAATGATTCATTCAGCGACTCTGATGATCGCTTTTCCGATCATCGTCCCCTGCCGGGCATGGAAATGCGAAAATCAGCTATTGCGAGAACGCAGTTGTTGCTGCAATTGTTCAGCCATATCGTTCAGTTGAGCCTCATCGCTGCCAGCGAATTGCTCCGCAGTCGACAAAGGCAAACCAAGAAGTTCCTGCAGCAAAATGATTCGCCCCATCAGCAAGCCACATGCCTTACCGCGTGCTTCTCCAATCTCTTCACCCTCAAGGCGTGCACGAAGAATTCGAGCGACTTCATCACGATGCAACTTGAGTCGAGCGTTATAGAGCATGAGTTGTTCGGGGCTTTGCGAGATCATTTCGAGAACTCCGGCGGCTTCTGAAATTTCCAGGTCGGGAAACAACGTCCGGACGTCAGCAGAAGACATTTTATCTGCATTCTGCAGGAAGTAGGCCCAACGTTCCGCTGGCATCGCATGATACACATTCTCCGCTGTCGCCTGAAGACTATTCAACTGCAAAAGATGAATTTGCAAATCGTCCGTCAGGATCAAGTCGGACGACAACTCCTTGAGCCGAAAATCGAGATGCAACGCCGACGAGTGGGGAAACATCGGTTCGGTCAGGACGCAGATGCTGATCGCAGGGCGAAGTTCGTAATATTGATTGCCCTCGTACAGTTGGCTGACATAGAGATTGGACACGTAATAGGCCAGACGCTGCGCCATTCCGGCTGGTAGTGAAGTCTGCATTTCGATGTTCAGCAACCGCCCGTGTTCGTCCGTTGCAAGAATGTCGAGGATCGAAAGCTTGTCGTCTTCAGACTGCTTGCCCAAAAATGGATTCAGGATCTCGACATGAGTAATCCGGGGCTGATCCGTAAGAATCGAATTCAGAAAATGAATAGTGATACCCGAGTGCTCAGGACTGCCCAACATCAGTTTAAATGCGTAGTCGACGAGGGGACTGATACCGATCGCCATGTTTTTCTCTCCAGAGTTTGCAACACGTCGAATTTCGAAGAATATCTGATTCCGGCGTGAAAGGAACGTCCGCAGGTGTACGGGATCGTTTCCCCTGCAGAAACATCGATTCGAACCGTTTGACTTCTTTGGTGATGTGATTAACGTGTCCGCTATGAATGGCTGCTGTTTCCTGACTGCGAGCGGCAACCTGCCACGTACAGGCTTATTCTCTGCACGGTGTGAATTGAGGCCGGGTGTTCGCGGGATACCTGATAGACGTCAGGCTCAATTGTTCGCCGCGCTCAGAATAACCATTCTTTTCTTGACACACACTCCGGGAGATAACCATGGGACGTCCTGTCACTCTGTTTACTGGTCAGTGGGCTGACCTGCCACTGGAAACACTCTGCAAGAAGGCTCGCGAATTTGGCTACGACGGACTGGAACTGGCCTGTTGGGGTGACCACTTTGAAGTGGATAAAGCCTTGTCTGACGACGCCTATTGTGCTCGCAAACGCGAGCTGCTGGAAAAGCATGATCTGAAGTTGTTCGCGATCTCCAATCATCTTGTTGGCCAGGCGGTTCTGGACAATATCGATGCGCGACACAAGTCGATTCTTCCGGACTATGTCTGGGGCGACGGAGATCCCGCCGGAGTGAATGCTCGCGCGATTGAAGAGATGAAGAACACAGCCCGCGCAGCGCAGAAGCTGGGTGTCAGCATTGTCAACGGGTTTACAGGGTCCAGCGTGTGGCACCTGATTTATGACTTCCCGCCGACACCAAAGTCGATGTACGACAAAGGCTTCCAATTGCTGGCCGAGCGATGGAATCCGATTCTGGATGTGTTTCAGGACTGCGGAGTCAAGTTTGCTCTGGAAGTTCACCCAACAGAAATCGCGTTCGACATTTACACTGCAGAGCGAGCATTGCAGGCGTTGAATCATCGCGAGGAATTCGGGTTCAACTTTGATCCAAGCCATTTGATTTGGCAGGGAATTGATCCAGTTGAGTTCATTCGATACTTCCCGGATCGAATTTATCACGTACACATGAAAGATGCTTCGGTCACGCTGAATGGACGGACCGGAATTCTGGGCAGCCATATTTCCTTCGGGGATGCTCGTCGCGGCTGGGACTTCCGCAGCGTTGGTCGTGGTGGTGTTCGCTTTGAAGAAATCATTCGCGCGTTGAATGCGGCGAAGTACACTGGACCATTGTCTGTGGAGTGGGAAGACAGCGGCATGGATCGCGAACATGGAGCCGCCGAAGCAGCTCAGTTCTGCAAGAACGTGGACTTCCAGCCGTCCAGCCGAGCCTTTGATGCGGCGTTTGGGGATTAGCCCTGAAGCATCAGTCGAAAAATCAAAACACCTCCGGGATTCCTCGGAGGTGTTTTCGTTACAGGCCTTTGATTTTTTCTGTTCAAAGGGAAGAAATGCCACGGGATCGATTGATGCGTTCAGAGGCGTGATTTGAAGACTTGAGCCAAAGTCAGAAAAAGGTTTCTGAAGAATTGTGGTGCGGAAGCAGGAAAGGCCATTCCTGCCAGCAAAAAAAGCTATTGACCTGTTCTGCCGATTTCTTTTAACCTCCCACCCACTCGAACTGTGGTTCCTGCAGTTCAAATCTCCTCTCGTTCTCTCCTCTCGAATGTTCGCCGACTTCTTCTCTCTGATCTGAGGCTGGACCAGGAACTCCGCATTCCAATGTCTCAGGTTCGTTCTCATGAGGTTGCGACCGTTCACCATCCCGCCCTGTTGCTGAAATCTCAGTGACACCCCGGAGGCTCTCTGATGTCTCGTTTCGCAAGCATTTGTGCTGGCCTGTTGATGGTCAGTTCTCTAAGCGGCTGTTGTCTGCTCGGTCACGGCTGTGGTGGTGGCGGCTACGCTCCTATGGGCGGTGGCTACGGTGGCGGCTGTTCGCCCTGTCAAAGCGGAGCCTGTGGAGCGATGGCTCCAGGTTATCCGTCCGCTTATAGTCCGGGCGTTCCGCAATCTGCTTACCTCGCGCCACAGGTTGCAGGCTACGCACCTCAGGCAAGTCAGCAGATGGTCATGATGGACACTCTGCCAACGTATTAATCTGCCAACGATTCTGACGTTTGGATATCGGCAGCGAACGTACATGTTCGTGGTCAGTTGATCAATTCGTCATATCACGGTCCGCGTCTGCGTGTCAGGCGATTGACGGCCGCTGGCATCGCTCGTCGCGGGCGGGGTAATTACCTGCCAGCCGCGGGAGCAGGAACCATACAATTGGAAGCGCTGGGCGAAGCCCCTCCCTCTTCGTCCACTCTGTTCCAGTGCCGAGCGATTCGACATGTTTGAATCGCTCGGCACTTTCCTGCGCCGACAGATTATTCTGTGCGCGGCCACGATTGAGGCATTAGTCTGTATGATGGACCCCGCGAACACCTGGCCTCAGTTTATGCCGCGCGCGGAGTATTCTTTTCATGCTTGATGCTTGCAGAATGACGTCATGACCTCGGAACAATTGCCTCAACTCAGTGAATCCTCGTGCGGATCCGGACTGTCATCGGTCCCGGTCTTCAACTGCATCGCCATTCTTTCTCCGATTTCCGGATCAACAAAACTTGCGGGTCGAATCGCAAATCTGGAGGGGATTTCTGCGGAAGGCAATACAGAACGAGATGTCCTGATTCAGCTGACAAAGCGTTTCAAGTCGACCGTTCAGGAGTTTTCTCAGAAGCAGCAGTTGATTCCGTGGATCGATCCTCCGGAAGCTCCTCGCCCCGGAGAAATGCAGAGATTTATTCCGATCCATTTGTGACCACCCGCGAATCAGCCTTCTGTTGGGTCAAGCCGAGTGAAGTTAATCAGCGGTTGGCGAACGTCGTGGATGAGATTCCGAAACTGCCTTATGTAAATCGTGGTCGACAGCATCCGTGCAGCGGTCGCCCTTCAGAGTTCGGTCGACGTTGAAGATGACGGCCCAGCTGTAGCCATCATGCCGACGAACCAGCAGAGAAGATGTGCCGGCAAGTGAACCCGTATGCCAGTAATTTCTCCGGTTGTCATCACCGACAGTGCGAACATTCCAGCCAAGTCCGTACCAAACAGCGGCGGACGAGCGATCAGTGAATGAAGGCGACTCCAGCATTAGTCGACGTGACTCCTCTGAAAGCAAAGGCGATTTCTCCGAATCGATCGCGTCCACGAATTGCACCAGATCCTGAGCTGTTGAAGTCCATCCTCCGAATGAATCCATCACCTCCAGATCCCACTGGCCGTATGTTGGGGCGACCATCTCGAAGGTTGCTCCCGTCTTTCTCGTGGCCAGTTCCCACACGGTGGGAGTCTGCGTGATCTTCTGTGTGTAATACCGCGTCTCATCAGCGGCGCGATCCGACAACCGGGTTTTCCCGAGTCTAGTCTGAGTCATCCCTGCGGCAGAGAGAATTCGTTCTGTTACGAATTGCTCGTAAGTCTGTCCGGAAGCCGCTTCGATGATTCGTCCGAGCATGCAGTAGCCAAGGTTGCTGTAGGCGTACCGAGAGCCAGGTTCGAAATCGAGCGGCCGCTTTAACTGATATTGCAGGATGTCATTGTTTCGAGCCAGCTTCTTGAGTTCCAATTGTTGCGTAACAGTAACCAGCTGGAAGACAGTGTCCTTCGATTTCTCCCGATCCCAGCCTGCGGAATGATTCAAGAGTTGTTCTACCGAAATTGTGGACCATCGAGGATCTGACTTGATGGCGACCTCCGCGTCGAACGAATACGAAGGATGCTTTGCCAGAAGCGGGAGTACTTTCTCGTCCAGCTTGAGCTTTCCATCCTGAACCAGCAGCAGAATCGCCACGGCAGTAATGGGTTTTGATACGCTGGCGATTCGCATGTTGGCGGCTGCCGGCATCGCTGTCATTGTGTGAACCTCGGAGTATCCGAAGCCGCGAGCAAATAGTAGCTCACCGCGATAAGAGACAGCCAACGTTGCACCCGGAATGTTGTTCTCCTTCAGAGTGCGCCGCATGAGTTCGTTCAGGGGCTGGAGATCACGACCAACTTGTCCGGACTCGGGAATGTCACCTTCGGGCAGAGTCAGCTTTGCCGCCGCATCGGGATCCTGAACCCAAACGGCTGAATGGCGTCGCTTGCGGTTGATCGTGGCGGTCTCATGGATTGTCATCGCAAAGCCATCGCCCTCGTACTTTTTGGAGCTTGTTTTGAAAGCCGCTTCGCTGATGTTGAACTCAATGACCCATGGCTTCTGCTGAGAATTGTCGACGGATGTCACATTGTAGGCTGGTTTTCCCCCGATCACGTTAAACTTCAGCTCGGTGATGATCTTCCGAGCCTGGGCCAGTTCATCGACGTAGGATCCCATCTGATCGTCCGGGATATCGGTTCGTATAACCTCATCGGCAAAACTCATCGCTCGCCCGAAGAAGCCAGACGCGAGAACCGCCACAAGGTATATGCAAAATCGTTTCATGTTCTGCGTCATTGAAGGCTCCGACAACTCGCTCAAAAGCAGCCTGCCGCAGGGTATCCGGAAGTTTTGGGTGAATCCACAGAGTGCGAGTAACCTCCGGGGGACTTGTTTCTGTGCGTGGCCACAATTGAGGCAATGATCTGTACGATGTATCCCGCGAACACCCCGACTCGGTTCAAACCGTGCAAGGAATAACTCAGCCCCGCCGGGTAAACTCAGATTCAGGGTGCCGAGGGGATTTGTGATTGTTTTCGAGTTGCGAAGGCAGGTTGGCCTCGCAGCCCAGCATCGCCATCGCGAATCGCGGAGTCTGTTCCCGGAATCCGAGCGAACTCGATCATTTCCGGCTTCAAAACCTTCAATTTGAACAGACTTGTTCCCCGGTTCCGGCAGGATAGAGGCACCGGACGTTGAACTGAGGGCGATTGCCCCTATGATACACGGTTTCTCCCGAAGTCTGCGGCCCGCTCGTGGTTGTGGCGCGGATGGATTGAATTGTGCAGTCGAAATCGCCGAGGTCTGTTCCTCGGTCTCCGGTTGCTAAGCCTTCTTACAGGTGGTTGCCGTGTCCTGGTTTGAGCTTTACGTGAAATTTTCTGAGCTCCTGTTCTGGATTCAGGACGGTACAGCGTCCTCACCGGCTGCTGGTGCTGCGCCTGCTGCTGGAGCGGCTCCCGCTGGCGGGGCTGCGGAGGCTGGTCGAGTGGCGGCGGACGCTCCGAATCCGATTGCTCAGTTTGCCCCAATCCTGATTATCGGGGTGTTTTTCTACTTTATTCTGCTTCGTCCGCAGCAAAAAGAGCAGCGACGACGACAGGACTTTCTCAACAACCTGAAGAAAAACGCCAAGGTTGTTACGACTGGCGGTCTGATTGGGACTGTTGTCGACATCTCGTCGGACGGCCGTCAGGTGACCCTTCGAGTCGACGATACGACGAGAGTTCGCTTTCTCCGGTCAGCGATTCAAGGCGAACTGGATGAAAAGGCGGAAACTCCCGCTGCTGCGACGTAGCCGGCATAAGTTCAGGAATGCCTCAGGCCAACGTTCACGTTTTTCTTCTCGCTCGCCATCTTCAGGGCGGGCGGAAGACAACTGTTTTCCGGTTTGTGGACCATCTCTGTGACTTGAATTGTGCTAAACAGTGACAATTCGATACATATACGCCACTTTCGGCTGATTTTTCTTTGCTCATTGCTCGGATTCGCCCGGTCAAAGCCGTGAATCCTGGTCCTTGCGAATTCCCCAGGAACCCACTCTGATGTCTCAGTTGCTCCATGGATTGCTGAACCTCGCTCTTCAGGCACCCGATGCTGCTGCAGAAGTTGCCAATGCCGCGACGAAGGCGGCTGCGGAGACCGTTGAGGCGGCAACCGAAATTATCCCGGTCGCACAGGCTCCGGGAACAAGTCCGTTTGTGTTCACGCTGTTAACGCTGTTCATTCTTGTCCTGCCTTTCGTGTTGGCCTACGTTGTTGCGAAGGCTCTGAAGGTTCAGGAATGGACGGGTCGACTGGCTGTTGTCTTCTTTACTCTTGCTGTAGGGGCTTCCCCATTTCTGACTTCGTTGATGAAGGGTGAGCCGCTAGATAAGCGTTTCCGGCTTGGGATCGATCTCGCGGGTGGCACCAACATGGTGTTTCAGGTGAAGCCTGAAGGCAAGGAAGTCAACGATCAGGTCATGGATCGAATGGTGGGTGCCGTTAGCCAGCGAATCAATCGCAGTGGTACGGAAGAAGTGACTGTTCGTAAAGTGGGTCGTGACCGAATTGAAGTCATTGTTCCCGGCGAAGATCCGCAGACAGTTGATGAAATCAAACGCCAGATTACTCGTTTGGGAAGTCTCGAATTCTTCATCTGCGCGGACAGCACTGACCAGCAGCTTGTGCGAATGGCTAACGAACTGGACAAGTCACAGACCATTCTTGAGATGGATGGTGAGATCGTAGCCCGCTGGATCCCGGCCTTTGAAAAGAACGGTGCTCCGAAATTGCTTGATGAATCCGTGATTCGTCGCAGCGTCCAGAAGACTCGCGAAGTCAACGGCAAGATGGAGAACTATGAAACCGAAGAGTATCTTCTGTTGGTTGAACCTCCGGAAGAAAGTGTTACTGGTAAGTATCTTCGCTCGGCAACGCCGGACTTTGATCAGAACGGTGCAATCGTCGTCAGCTTTAACTTCGATCAGACCGGTGGTTATCTGTTTGGTCAGTTGACGGGACGCAATGCTCCAAAGCCGGGCCTGCCTCCTCGCAAGCTGGCTATCGTGCTGGACAAGAAGGTTTTCAGTGCCCCGAACATTAATGAGCAGATTACCAATCGAGGTCAGATTTCCGGCGGTGCTGGCGGGTTTACGCGAGCGGAAGCGGAAGAACTTTCCAATGTTCTGAACGCCGGTGCTCTTGAAGTTCCGATTGACCCGAAGCCTCTGAGTGAAGCGACAGTCGACCCGACTCTGGGGGCTGACGTTCGTAATAAGGGTGTGAGTGCAACGCTGATCAGCGGTCTTGCGGTCGTCATCTTTATGTTGGCCTACTATCGATTCTCCGGCATTGTGGCCGTCGTGTCCCTGATGCTGAACCTGTTGCTGACCATCGCGGCGATGGTCGCGATTAATGCCACGTTCACTCTACCAGGTATCGCCGGTATCGTGCTGACAATCGGGATGGCCGTGGATGCTAACGTTCTGATCTACGAACGAATGCGAGAAGAAATCGCCAAGGGATGCAGTATTCGAATGGCGATTCAGAATGGTTTTGAAAAAGCCTTCCTCACGATTTTTGACGCGAATATTACCACGTTGCTGACAGCCGTAATTCTGTTTGCGATCGGAACGGACCAGATCAAGGGCTTTGCGGTCACTCTGTTCCTTGGTCTTGCGATCAGTATGTACACCGTCCTGTTTGTGGGTCGGTTGATGTTTGATATCGCTGAAAAGCGACGCTGGTTGAAGAAGCTGAACATGAGCCAGTTGATCGGCGAAACTCGAATCGACTTCCTGAAGCATCAGGTGATGTGGTGTACAATCTCCCTTGTGATTATCGGCGTTGGTTTGATCGCCTTCTTCATTCGCGGCGAAAAGAACTATGACATTGACTTTACCGGTGGAACGATGGTCTCTTTCCAGACCACTGAGCCGCAGAAGACAGTTGACGTTGCGGCAGCGCTAAAGGGTCAGTTTAAAGACGAATTCACTCTTGAGCGACTAACCCTGGGAGATGACAGCCAGGAGGGGATTGGTAACTACTTCCGACTGCGATCAACCGAAAAGGACGACCATTCACCAAGTGACACTGAGTCGGCTGGGCAGAAGTCGGCCGAACAGCGCGTTCGAGACATGGTCTACGAATCGTTCAAGGAAAATCCATCCATTAAATTGCGAATGGTCTCGCTGGAGTTCTCCGAAACTGCTCCTGTCGTCATCGCTGATGGTGATGAGTCGGCTGAGGCGATTTCTCGCATGCAATTCAAAGGTGGCTCTGCCTCTGATCTTACTTTCTCTGAAGAGGTCGCGTCCGGCACCGTTAATGACATGCTGGCTGCTGCTTTGGGAGCCGTTAAGAAAGAGGACGGGAGCAGCAAGTATCAGGTCACCGAAGGTCTGTTCGGGATAGAGGGAACAGAAGGGTCCGGCACCTCCGTCGGCGAACGCAGTGTTCGTAAATTTAACAAGCTGACAGTGCGAGTTGCTCCGGAGATAGCTGCTGACGATCTGAAGTCGGCTCTGGGATCCATGCAGTCAACATTGGCCTCAACACCATTGTTTGATGAAGTGAATACCTTCGCCTCTGCGGTCGCCAGCGAAATGAAGGAAAGTGCGTTGATCGCGATTTTGCTGAGTATTGTAGCGATCTCAGCCTATATCTGGTTCCGATTCCAGAACGTTGTGTTTGGTCTGGCAGCCGTAGTGGCTCTGGTCCACGACGTGCTCGTCAGTCTCGGGTTTGTGGCTATGGCAAGCTGGGTGAGTGGAACTCCAATCGGCGACCTGTTCCTGATCGACGACTTCCGCATCAATCTTCCAATGATTGCGGCGTTCCTGACGTTGGTAGGATACTCGTTGAATGACACGATCGTAATGTTTGACCGAATTCGCGAAGTTCGCGGTAAGAATCCGGCGATCACTGTTTCGATGGTCAATCTGGCACTGAATCAAACCCTGGGCCGAACGATTTTGACAGCAACCACCGTGTTTATCGTGGTCTTTATTCTGTACGCGTTTGGGGGTGCAGGGGTCCATGGATTTGCGTGGTGTCTCCTGGTCGGATGTATCGCGGGGACCTATAGTTCGATTTACATCGCGAGTCCGATCCTGATCTGGGCCTTGAATCGCGTTCAGGGCACTGTGAAGGCATAAAGCGGTAATCGAAGAGTGGCGATTTCTTACAGGTTCGCCGCTCAGCCGATGCTAAGTAAGTCATGCTCCTTGCCGTTGAATTCTGTTCTTTCGGCAAAGTGTTGTGATGCAATTGTTAAGACTTAAACGCCCGCTGACCTTTGGTCACCGGGCTTTCTTCCTTTCTGGTCCCCCTCGCTGAAGCGGAGTTATTCCCGGAATGATTGATCAATCCCCATTGCGCTGGAGTACTGTTGACGCCGCTGAAATGTACGAGGTTCCTCGCTGGGGGAACGGTTATTTTTCAGTTGGCCCCAACGGGAACGTCCTCGTACATCCGGATCGCAATCCGGCTCGGTCCGTGGACCTGAAAGAATTGATCCAGCGACTTCAGATGCGAGGGCTGGATGTTCCGGTGCTGTTGCGTTTCAACGGAATCATTCGCGATCGCCTTGCTGTTCTGCACAAAGCGTTCGGCGATGCGATCAAGGAACACGGCTACAAAGGGAACTACGCCTGCGTTTACCCGATCAAGGTGAATCAGCAGCGAGAAGTCGTTGAGAAGGTCGTCGAGTACGGGCGTGAATTTGGATTCGGTCTCGAAGCGGGCAGCAAGCCGGAACTCCTGGCCGTTGTGGCGATGACCGAGGCTGAGACGCCAATTATCTGCAACGGTTTCAAGGATGCCGAGTTCATCGAAATGGCGTTGCTGGCTCAGAAGATTGGCCGGCACGTAATTCCGGTTGTAGAAAAATACACGGAACTGGAACTGATTCTGAAGTACGCAGAAAAACTCAATGTCCGACCTCAGATCGGAATGCGAGTGAAACTGGCGGCGCGAGGAGCAGGCCGTTGGCAATCCTCGGGCGGGTATCGTTCCAAGTTTGGTCTGAGAGCCAACGAAATTCTGATGGCTCTTGATGAACTCAAGAAGCGTGGGATGGAAGACTGCTTCACGTTGCTGCACTTCCATCTGGGCAGCCAGATCACGAATATCCGTCAGGTCAAAGCGGCCCTCAATGAAGCGGCTCGCGTCTATACCGAACTCGCCGGTCGCGGCGCCGGGCTGAAATACCTTGACGTGGGTGGTGGCCTCGGAGTTGACTACGACGGTTCCCAGACGAACTTTGAATCCAGCATGAACTATACGCTGGAGGAATATGCGCGCGACGTGGTTTACACGATTCAAACCGTGTGCGACGAAGCCAACGTGCCGCATCCGAACATCATCTCGGAAAGTGGTCGAGCGATCTCGGCGTTTCACAGCGTCCTGGTCTTCAGCGTTCTTGGTGTTTCACAGCAGGGGGAGAGCACTTCCGAAGCGGCACTGGCACCACCGGAAGATGCGGAGCAGGCTTTACACGACTTGTATCAGGGATACAAAGGCCTGACTCAGCGAAATATTCTGGAAACGTACCACGATGCTCAGACAGCCATCGATACCGTGATGACGCTGTTCAACACGGGCTACGTCTCACTGGAACAACGTTGTCTGGCTGAAAACATTTACTTTGCACTGTGTCATAAGATTTGGCAACTTGCAGGCACGATGGAGTATGTTCCGGAAGAACTCGAACGGCTCGATAAAGTTCTCTCGGACAACTACTTTTGTAACTTCTCTCTGTTCCAGTCGTGTCCGGATTCATGGGCGATCAAGCAGTTGTTCCCTGTGATGCCAATTCATCAACTGGATCAGCGTCCGACACGGCATGCTGTACTGAGCGACATCACATGCGACTCCGATGGGAAGATTGATCAATTCATCGATCGTCGTGACGTGCGTCGAACTTTGATGCTGCATGAATTCGATGGAGCTCCCTACTATCTGGGCATCTTCCTGATCGGAGCTTATCAGGAGATTCTTGGCGACCTCCATAATCTCTTTGGAGATACCAACGCAGTCCATGTGGATGTTTCTTCCACCGGCGAAGTCGTACTCGATACAATCATCAAGGGAGAGACGGTCGCGGAGGTTCTGGACTATGTGCAGTTCCGCGGTCGTGACCTGATCAATCGTCTTCAGGCTGCCGTCGAAGTCGCCGTTCGCGAAAATCGAATCGACCACGTTCAGGCAGGCCAGTTCGTGAAGTTCTACGAAGAAGCGCTCAACGGTTATACCTATCTGGAAGAACCAGACGGAGAATAATCGGTGTTGTTTTAGTCTACGGTGAGCCCATGCAAAGACCTCGCAGCGGTGGTGGCTGGAAAGCCATTCGATACAGCCTTCAACTCGCACAACGAGTTGGCTGGTGGAACATGTGGAAAGCCATGCGTTCCAAAAACACCTGCAAGACCTGCGCGGTCGGCATGGGCGGACAGCTCGGCGGAATGGTCAACGAAGGTGGCCATTTCCCGGAAGTCTGTAAGAAGTCTTTCCAGGCGATGGCCTCCGACATGCAGGGCGCACTTCGGAAGGAATTCATCGAAGGCACCAGCCTGAATCATCTGCGGGCGATGACGCCTCGACAGCTGGAGACATCCGGTCGAATCAGCGAACCGCTCTACCTCGCCAAAGGTGCGACTGCGTATAAGGTCACGACGTGGGAACATGCGATCTCAACACTTGCAGAACGCATGAAGGCTGCTGGTCCGGAACGCAGCTTCTTTTATGCCAGCGGGCGAGCGTCCAACGAGGCCGGTTTTCTGTTCCAGATGCTGGCTCGACTGTTCGGCACGAACTACGTCAATAACTGTTCGTACTACTGCCATCAGGCCAGCGGCGTCGGCCTGGGAATGTCGATCGGCACCGGTGCTGGCACGGTTCGCCTTGAAGATCTGGACAAGACCGATCTCTATCTATTGATCGGCGCGAATCCATCATCCAATCATCCACGTCTGATGCGATCGCTGATGGAGATTCGTCGACGCGGTGGCAAAATCATCGTGATCAATCCGATGAAGGAACTGGGGCTGACCAGTTTCAGAGTTCCCAGCGACGTGCGCAGTTTGTTGTTCGGAACGGAGATCGCCAGTCAGTACGTCCAGCCGCATATCGGTGGCGACCTTGCTTTGCTGACCGGGATCGCGAAGGATGTTGTCGAACGATCAGGGCATGACACAAAGTTTGTCGCCGAACATACCGAAGGATTCGAAGACTTCCTGAAGTCGGTGCAGTCCACGTCGTGGGATGCGATCGTCGCTCAGAGCGGTGTTGATCGAGAGACGATTCGAAAGATTGCCGATCAATACTGTCGGGCGAAGAATGTCGTCATTGGCTGGTGCATGGGCATTACGCATCATCTGCATGGCACTCGCAATGTCCATGCCATCGCCAATCTGGCACTCCTGCGCGGGATGGTTGGACGCACGAACGCCGGTCTGATGCCGATTCGCGGACATAGTAACGTACAGGGACTGGGAACCGTCGGTGTAACTCCGGCCTTGAAGCAGAACATGCTGGAGCGATTCGAAAAAACTCTGGGCATCGAAGCTCCGAGGTCGCCGGGCTACGACACGATGGCTTGTATGGATGCCGCGTATCTCGGCAAAATGGATTTCACTCTGCAACTGGGCGGAAATCTTTATGGAAGCAATCCGAATGCTCGCCGAGCATTCGATGCGATGCAGAAGATCAAAACGATCGTCTACATGTCGACCACGCTGAACACAGGTCATGCCTGGGGCACGGGTGAGGAGACATTTATTCTGCCTGTTCTGCCGCGTGACGAAGAGCCGCAAACGACGACTCAGGAATCGATGTTCAGCTATGTGCGTCTGAGTGATGGTGGTCCGTCGCGACATCAGAATGCTCGCAGCGAAGTCTCGATTCTTGCGGAAATCGGCCAGAAGATCTTTGCCGGAGACAGTCGTCTGGACTGGTCAAAGATGCAGAGCCATCAGGCCATTCGTGAATTGATAGCAGACCTGATTCCCGGCTACGAAGATCTGAAATCGATTGGCGGAACAAAGACAGAATTCCACGTTCCAGGCCGAGCCGTCACGGGCTACAAATTTCCAACTCCTTCCGGCAAGGCAAAGTTCATTCCCACGACGCTTCCGGAGAGCAATCTCACCGGCGGTCAGTTGCGGCTGATGACGATGCGTTCGGAAGGACAATTCAACAGCGTCGTTTATGACGAAGAGGATCTCTATCGAGGTCAGGAGCGTCGTGATGTCGTGCTGATGAATCGTGATGATATCACTCGTATGGGATTCAAGCCCGAACAGCGCATTCGGATCCGCAGTGAAGCGGGTGAGATGCGATACATCCTCGTTCGCGAGTTCGACATCCGGGCCGGCAATGTGGCGATGTATTATCCTGAATCGAATGTATTGGTTCCATCAGCAGTCGATCCGCTGTCAAAGACGCCCGCCTTTAAGTCTATTGCTGTGACGCTGGACGCGGAGCCTGATTGATCCTCGAACGTCTGCACAATTCACGAATTAAAGATCATCATGAAAGCCGTTCGATTTGCAACTCCGGGGTCACCCTGTGAAGTCTTGACGACTGAATCCATCGAGAAGCCTCGTCCGGCGTATGGTGAAGTACTGGTCCGCATGCTGGCGGCTCCGGTGAACCCATCGGACCTGATGTTTATTCGAGGACACTACACGATCCCAGCGCAGTGTCCTGCAACACCGGGTTTTGAAGGTGTTGGTGTCGTGGAAGACTCGGGTGGTGGTCTGAAGGGCAAACTGTTCCGGGGAAAACGCGTTGTTGTTCTGAACAAAAAGGGCGGCAACTGGGCCGAATATGCTGTCGTTCCAGCCGGCCAGGTGATTCCCATCAGTGGCAGCTTGTCTCTGGAACAGGCGGCCACATTTTTTGTGAATCCGGCGACAGCCTGGGTGATGACTCGCGAGGTTCTGAAGGTCCCGCAGGGAGCGTGGCTGCTGCAGACCGCCGCTGGCTCCGCGTTGGGCCGGATGATTATCCGTCTTGGCAAACACTGTGGCTTTCGAACGCTGAACGTTGTTCGTCGCTTATCGACGGCCGAAGAACTACGTCGACTTGGGGCTGATCATGTGGAAGTCTTTGATGACTCAACAGATCCCGCCGCGCTGATGGATCGGATTCGAGCTGTCGTGGGGCCAGAAGGACTGAAGTATGCCGTCGACGCGGTCGGTGGTGAAACTGGCTCGGCCGTGATTCGCAGCCTGGGTCTGGATGGACGAATGCTGGCGTTTGGCACACTGAGCGGGCAGCCATTGCAGTTTTCTCCACGCACGCTGATGACAGTGGAAAGTCGCGTTGAAGGTTTCTGGCTGGGCAACTTTATGAACAAGACCGGCCTGTTGTTTAAACTCGGCCTCGTTCGAAAACTCACGAACCTGATTCAGTCCGGTGTGCTCAGTTCAGAAATCGCGCAAACGTTTTCACTGGATGATGTTCGCCAGGCAGTCAAATCGGCGGAAGATTCCTCGAAGCTCGGTAAGACACTGTTGAAGATCGCCGAATAAGCGGAAGGTTTTGATCCGTCTGTAATTTATTCACGCTGCCGAATCCATCGTTTAGCGGCAAGCCGGAGGCGTCGGTGCAGACAAACGCAGTCGCCTTCGGCTTGCCGTTAAACGATTCAGGCCAAAACGTTGCTAATCTCCTTCGGTTCAAGAACAGGATTATTGAGAACCTTGAGCCTGCTCCGGCTTCACCATCATTGCGGCCGATGCTTCACAACGTCGGCTTTGCTTTCGATCAGTCTTGCAACAGCCAGCAATGTCGCTTCATCATACAAACCCGATGTCAGCGTACAGCATAGCGGCCTTGGCTGAGGCTTCACGTCGGCCATCATGACGGGCAGTGTCATACAAGGATGGCCCGTCAGATTGGCGATGCCCAGATCGTCACCGCCGATGTAAAGATCGACCGACGTAAAGACTCGAGCCATCTGTTTCATCAGTTCAAATCTTGCGCGCGACGCCTGAAGGTAGTCGACGGCCGAAACAAAATGGGATGCGCGAAAGATATCGCCCCAGGAATTCAGTCCTTCAACGTTGTTCACTCGAGTCAAAGGCTGAAAGATGCAGGCCGCCTCAACATCCAGCATGCTGCTCAAAGGAGAATCCGGAATGCTGCGAGGCAGTTCAATCTCGACGATGGTAGCCCCCAGCTTTTTGAGAAGATCAAGAGCCAACTGATCGGGCGGTGACGTGTCACAATTGGTGACTCGACCAATTCGCAGTTTGGAAAGGTCCGCTTTGACCGGCCAGTGAAACCACCGATCGACTGTCGTCGGATCCGCGTCATCGCGGCCATGAATCGCCGCCAGAACGGTTCCGCAGTCATCGGCCGTGCGAGCCATCGGCCCAATTTTGTCCATGGTCCAGGATAACGCCATGCAACCCGCGCGGGAAACGCGGCCAAAGGTTGGACGCAGACCAACGACTCCGCAACGACGGCCGGGAGAAACAATGCTGCCCAATGTTTCACTGCCGATTGCAAATGGCACCAGCCCCGCTGCAACCGCTGATGCAGACCCCGCCGACGATCCACTGGAACCTTGTTCCGGATTCCACGGATTCTTTGTTTGTCCATTAAACCACTTGTCGCCCATCGCCAACGCACCCAACGACAACTTAGCAACCAGTACAGCTCCCGCTTCATCAAGTCGTTGAGCAACACGGGCATCCGTTGCAAACTGCTGATCCCGAAAGTGCGGCGCGCCCCAGGTGGTGGGATAGCCAGCCACGGAAATCAGATCTTTGGCTCCCCATGGTATTCCGTGCAGAGGGCCGCGATCATGTCCGGAAGCCAGTTCTTTGTCGGCTCGCTCTGCCTGCTTCAGGGCGAGATCAGTGGTCAGAGTAACCACGCAATTGAGCGTTGCGTTTTTCTCCTCCAGAGTCTTCAGACAATGCTCAGTCAATTGCACAGACGTCGTTTGTTTTGCGCGCAGACGTCGACCCAGCTCACGAACATTTTGAAACGAAAGATCACCGGAGATCTCAGGATCTGACTCAGATTGATTCGAGGGAAGAGTCTCGTCACCGGATTTCTGTAACCAGATCGGTCTCGCTGACGCACGCAGCTTGACAGCAGGATCGGCCATCTCAGGGTCGAACCGGAACGATGGCAATGAATCGTACTGAATCGGAATCTTCTGGATTTGCTCGGCATCGTCACGAACACCGTTTAGCCGCCCCGTCAATGCAGTTCGCTGCTCGTCGGTCAGCGTAATTCCGGCTACCCATTCGGCGTGCGTGATCTGCTCCAGAGTCAGCCCGGCCTGCTTCACAACCTCATCCGACAGAGCTCGCTGAAACGTAGCGGTACCGATACCAATCAGACTGAGTGTTTCCAGAACACGACGACGATCAACTCGGGACATCATCAAGCCTCGCTGTTGAAATTTCGATTGGATGCTGCTGAGGTGGCTTGTATCGTCGAGAAGTGTGTTTCGCAATTCGCACGGCGTCTCGCTCGTTTCCGGCCTGGCGGGCCGCTAGATTATTGACCCTGCGATATTCAAATTTTCCCGCCAGCGTAACCAACGGAGTTCAAAGATGCGTCCCTTGCTGATGATGTTGACGTTTGCGTTGGCCCTACAGGCGAAAGTCGATGCCTTCCAGGATGTTGACCTCGGAACGGTGACAGAGAAACATCAGATGATCCCGATGCGAGATGGAAAGCATCTCTCGGCTTATCTCTACTTTCCGCAAGGTCAGGGGCCGTGGCCGGCGTTGTTTGAGCAGCGATATGCCGACATCAGCGGCGCGGGAACTCGGAAGGCAGCCGCAAAACTTGCAGAGGCTGGTTATGTTGTCGCGATGGTGAACTATCGCGGAACGCATAAATCCGAAGGCACATGGGTTGGATATCGAGCCCTCGGCTGGGGCGAACTGAAGGATGGATACGACGCCTGTGAATGGCTGGGAACTCAACCATGGAGCACCGGCAAGGTTGGAACGTTCGGCAGTTCTCAGGCCGGCTATGCACAGAACTTTCTTGCAGTCACTCAGCCGCCGCATCTGACGGCACAGTACATGGTCGATACAGGACTTAGTCTGTTTCATGAAGGATATCGCATCGGTGGCACCAATCGTCCGGCTCGTTTTAAATCGCTGGGGGCGAACTGTCGCAATCCTGAAGACAACGATCGGTTGCTTCAGGAATGGTTGACTCATCCGAACTTCGATGACTACTGGAAAGACGAAGACTGTTCGCTCCACTTCGCAAAGATGAACGTGCCATGTTTCACAATCGGAAGCTGGTACGACTTTATGAATCAGGGATCTATCGCCAGTTTTCAGGGACGGCAGCATCACGGAGGCGAGAACTCGCGCGGCAAGCAGCAGTTGATCATCGGGCCATGGCTTCACGGACGTCTCAACAAGGGCTTCAAAGTTGCGGAACTCACCTACCCGGAAAATGCGGCATGGCCCGAACATGAGCACATGATTCGCTGGTTCGATTACTGGTTGAAGGGCAAAGCCACCGGGGTCGACAAAGAACCGGCCGTGCGTTACTACGTCATGGGAGCTGTCGGAGAAGAAGGTGCTCCGGGCAATGTCTGGCGAACGGCCGATGACTTTCCTCCGGCAGCGAACAGCGTTTCGATGTTTCTGGCAGCCGACGGACTATTAACTCCAAAGGCTCCGACGAATGAAGCCGGCTCCACCAGCCTGATCAGCGATCCTCGTCATCCGATGGAGATCCCCGGCACATCATTCCCCGGGGCTGCGGACGCGAGTGCATTCGAGAGACAGGCTGAAGTGCGTACGTTTACGACGCCGATTATTGAATCGCCGCTCGAGTGGACCGGACGAATTCGAGCTGAACTGTTTATGTCATCAACCGCTCCGGACACGGATGTGATCGTTCGCGTCTCTGACGTCTATCCGGATGGCCGATCAATCCTGATCGTGGATTATCCACAGCGTCTGCGTTATCGCGACGGTTTTGATCACGAAGTGATGATGAAGCCCGGCGCAGTGGTGAAAGTCGCCTTTGATGTGGGTTGGATCAGCCAGATCTTCAACAAGGGACATCGAATTCGAGTTACCGTCGCCAGTACCGGTGCGCCGCTCTATGAACCGAATCCTCAGAATGGCAAACCAGCGACGATTGAGTTTCCCGAGGATGCCGCCACAGCGACAAACACGATTCATCACAACTCAGAATATCAGTCGCGAATTATAGCCCCTGTGTTGGCCGAACCTGCCGCCAGATAATGCAGATCAGCGGCTTCTCAACCTTTCACTTCCGCACCTGATGTTGCGCCTGCGAACTTCGTAAAGGACTGTCTGATGTCGAGTGTTCTGCGATTTCTTTCGTTGATCTCAGTGACAATCTCAATGTCGACCGCTGTTGTTTCGGCGGAAGACAAGTTGATTCTCAACACGCGGTCTCGGACAGAAGTTGAACCGGGAACCAATCGCTGGCACTCGGTGACAAAGCCCATCGAATGGATGCCCTCACAGACCTGTATTGTGGTCTGTGATATGTGGGATGACCACTGGTGCAAACAGTCGGCCGCGCGAGTTGGTGAGATGGCTCCGCGAATGAATGAAGTGATCAAGGCGGCTCGCACGAAGGGCGTGTTTATCATTCACTGCCCGAGCGATACGATGGATTTCTACAAAGATACCCCGCAGCGCAGGATGGCTCAGGCGGCTCCCGTCGTGAAGACCGATATTCCGCTGGAACGCTGGGTCTATCTCGACAAAACTCGAGAGGGCGAGAAGCTTCCAATTGATGATTCCGATGGTGGCTGTGACTGTGATCCGCCGGTGAAAAACTATCGAGCGTGGAGCCGTCAGCATCCTGCGATCGAAATCGCTGACGGTGACGCGATCACCGAAAACGCGGAAGCGTTTTATTTAATGAAGCGGCGAGGAATTAAAAACGTGATCGTGATGGGAGTTCACACCAATATGTGTGTTCTCGGACGGCCGTTTTCAATTCGCCAGATGGTTCGACAGGGCCAGAACGTCGTGCTGATGCGAGACATGACGGACACCATGTACAACCCTGCGAAAGCTCCGTTTGTGTCTCACTTCACGGGAAATGATCTTATCGCTGAACACATCGAACAATACTGGTGCCCGACAGTGAACAGCACGGATCTTGTCGGCGGTGAGCCATTCCGGTTCAAGGACGATCAGCGGAAGCATTTGGCCATTCTGATGTCTGAACCGGAGTACAAGACAGAGGCTTCACTGACGGAGTTTGCTCGCACTGAACTAGGCAAGGATTTCAAAGTCAGCCTTGTTTATGGCGATGCTCAGGATGGCAGTATTCTTCCCGGACTGGATGTGTTGAAGTCTGCGGATATTGCGTTGTTCAGCGTTCGACGACGAACGCTGTTGCCGGAACAAATGACGATTGTGCGTGAGTTCATCGCAGCCGGAAAACCTGTCGTGGGTATTCGCACGGCGAATCACTCGTTCTGTCTGCGAGACAAGCCGGCTCCGGAAGGTCGGACCGACTGGAAAGAATTTGACAAAGATGTGATCGGCGGCAGCTACACGAATCATCACGGCGCTGGACCGGAAACAACAATCACCGTTGCTGAAGGTGCGGCTGTGGACATGGGAATTCTGGCCGGAGTCAACCTGAAAGAGCTGATCGGCAAAGGTTCGCTGTATCAGGTCAGCCCGCTGCAATCGACGGCAATGCCACTGCTGATCGGTACGATGCCAGACAAGCCTTCTGAACCCATCGCGTGGCTGAACAAGCGAGCGGACGGCGGAACGACGTTCTACACCTCGTTGGGACATCTCGGCGATTTCCAGCAGCCTGTATTTCGACAACTGCTGAAGAACGCCTGCCTTGTGCTCAGCCAATCGCCATGATTGGGTCGCGTCAAAGGTAATAAATCAGTCGGAACTCGCCAGCGTCCGGTTATGCTCTGAAGTCCTGAACGCAGGGTTTGCGGAGGAACGCAGAGTAGGCACAATCAACAAAGATTCTGCGAATCTCCGCGACCTCTGCGTTCAAACATTGGGGTTCTCAGGCGACTATTCGCCGAATCTCATCAGAGATGTCTGCAATAGAATCGTAGTGACTGGTTTTGTTAGATCTTTGAAGTTATCTCATGAAGACCACGCTGCACATAATCAAACTCATTGAGAGTGGTTGATTCTGCGACAGATGATAGTTCCGGATCAGCCTTTATCGTGTTGGAAAGGACATTCGCAGCTCGGTGAGTTTGATGTGCATGGCCTGAATCGCGACAAACCAAATTGCACTATCGCACGCATTCAATTCGTGGTGAGCCTTGAAGCTCCCAACCGTCGCAGCAGGCGTACGGAAATTCGCGACGTTCCTCCCTTAAGTGCATTTGGCTGAGCGTTCACTTTTGATTCGCGTAGACACGCTGTAACATCCTTTGCGTGATTGCTTTGATGTCAAAGCTTTGGGGTCTCAGTTGGGGAGGTTATCGTTATGTCTCAGAAGAAGATTGCTCGCCGTGGATTCCTGGCTCAGTCCGCACTTGCTGCCTCGGCCGCCTTTGCAGCCCCGGCGATTGTGCGAGCCTCCACACTGGAGAAAGAGTTCCATGTTGCCGCGATTGGCGTGAACGGGATGGGTTGGGCGGACCTGTCGAGTGTTGGCAAGCACACGAAAGTCAAATTCGTAGGCTTCTGTGATATCGATGCCGGTCGTTTCGACAAGGTTGATGCGGAGTTCCCGGGGGTTCCTCACTTTGCAGACTATCGCAAGTGTTTGTCTGAACTGGGCGATAAGGTCGATGGTGTGATTGTTTCAACTCCGGACCACATGCATGCTCCGATTGCCATGATGGCGATGAAAATGGGCAAGCATGTTTACTGTCAGAAGCCATTGACTCATACCGTGTGGGAAGCTCGCCAGATGCGTTTGATGGCCGAGAAGATGGGCATCACCACGCAAATGGGCAATCAGATTCATTCGGCTGCCGAGTATCGTCTGGGCGTTAAGCTGATCCAGACAGGAGCCATTGGCAAAGTTAAAGAAGTTCATTCGTGGGTTGGCGTTTCGGGGCGGCAGTATAACAATCGCACGGATCGACCAGCTTCGTCTCCGGTACCGGCTGGCGTGGACTGGGATCTGTGGTTGGGTGCAGCGGCTGAACGACCATTTGCCGCTGATGTTTACCATCCATTCAAATGGCGTGACTGGCAGGATTTTGGCTCCGGCGGATTGGGCGACTTTGGCTGTCACGTTCTGGACCCGGTATTCACGGCTTTGGGAATCACAGCTCCAACTTCAATTCTGGCCGAGAACGCCGGAACAACATCAGAAGTCTGGCCGGGCCCGGAAACTCTTTACTATGAATTTCCAGGCAACGAACGTACGGCTGGTGCAACGATTAAAGTCACGTGGCGAGATGGTGGTCTGAAGCCACCTCGCGATCTGGCACAATTGCCCGAGGGCGTCGAGTTGCCTGCAGCCGGTTCGATCTTTATCGGAGAAGGCGGCGTTATGGTATTGCCTCATGTTGGCAAGCCAGGGCTGTATCCGCAGGATAAATTCTCCGGTTACAAGATGCCTGAAGTTACTGGCGCAAATCATTGGCATGATTGGGTTGATGCGTCGATTGCTGGCACGAAAACCACTGACGGCTTTGATTATGCGGGGCCTCTGTCGGAAACAGTCCAGTTGGGCAACGTGGCGGCTCGGCTTCCGGGCCAGAAGCTGGATTGGGATTCTGCAGCGATGAAATTTACCAATGTTGAAGCTGCCAATAAAATGCTGACGAAGTCGTATCGCAAAGGTTTCGAAGTCGAAGCGGTCGGTTAAAACTTCTTTCTTTATCAGGGTTCCTGTTCATGGGTCTTCGAGTTGGTGTGAATGGTGCGGGTGGTCGCATGGGGCAGCGTGTTGTCGCGCTGACCATGATGGATTCTGAATTGACTTTGGCGGCGGCTTTGGAATGGTCTGGCAGCAATGTCATTGGACGTGATGCCGGAGAAGTCGCCGGGGCCGGAAAGTCCGGAGTTCCGATCACATCAGAATTGGGTGACCCTGTTGACGTTATCATCGACTTCTCGACACCAGCCGGTTTGGAAGCGATCGTCCGAACCTGCGAATCACGTCGAATTCCGCTTGTCGTCGCAACGACGGGGATCACCAAAGAGCAGCGCGAAATGGTCATGTCGGCTGCTCAAACGACACCGATCGTAATGGCTCCCAGCATGAGTATGGCGGTGAATGTCGTCATGAAACTCGTGTCGGAAGCGGCACGAGTACTGCGGAACAATGCCGATGGTGTGGATGTGGAAATCATCGAACGTCATCATCGCTTCAAGGAAGACGCGCCCAGCGGGACGGCTCTGCAGTTCGGTCGCATTGTTGCCGAGCAGATGGGGCAGGAGAATCATGTCCACGGTCGCGAAGGTCGAGTTGGCCAGAGGCCGCTGACTGAGATTGGATACCACGCTGTTCGCACGGGCGATAATGTTGGTGAGCATACGATCGTGTTTGGCATGATGGGCGAAACGATCGATCTGACGGTTCGCGGACATACCCGAGACAGCTACGCCTACGGTGCCCTCGCCGCAGCCAAGTACGTTGTGCAAAAAGGGGCCGGGATGTATTCGATGGCAGATGTGCTGGGACTGTAAAACCGGCGTTCCTGAAAGACGATTGTGTTTTCCTTTGGAGCGGGTTTCAGCCCGGAGGATGTTCGTGGAACCGGCTTCAGATCGCTTGCCGACTGAAGCCGGGACTATGACCGAAATTATTGGATACGAGCCAATTCGTTTTACCGAAACCGTATCAAAAATCTTCTTCGCCGTCGTCCTGATCATCGGAGAATTCGCCCAGCGCTTCTTCGTCATCGCCAACCGGATAGCGGGCTCCCTGCCAGACCGGGCCCGTTGAATCCGTATAGGTTTCTTCGCTCTCGAGAACTTCCTGGACAGTCGCTTCCAGCGAGCAACACAGTGCCTGGTAACGCAGCGCGGTTTCTCTTGCTTCGTCCTCCGTTTGAGCCAGGATCGCCCACTCTGTTACGTACTGCGTCCAGCCCTCCTGATCGTTGAGACGATCCGGATCGTCGTCCCACGATTCATCCAGTGGCTGATGTACAAGACATCGATAAAGTCTGACGTTCTCCACCGGTTTGGCATCGCCGGATTCTCGCTGCCACTGAAACCAGACTTCCGGCATCAGGCCGGACCGCAGAAGTCTCGCTTCGATTCGAGCCACAAGAGGTTGATCTTTCATGACCTCGTCGGCCACCACGGCAAGTCGTTGCATCAATTCCATGACACCAGTCGACGACAGGAAATCAATTTCAGAGAACGGAGTGCTCATCGTAACATCAAGATGCGGCTGTGCTCCAGTCACATCATTGAGCCGAATTTTGGCCACGGCGCGCATGAGTTCAAGATGCCAGCCCGTGGATTCCGCCAGCTTCTCTTCGCGATCCAGTGACTCCAGCGACTTTGTGTATTCGCCCTGTTCGTAGTAGCAAACGCCACGATAGTAGTTCGTCCAGAGATTGTCGCCGGCCAACTGTTCGAACTTGTCCAGATAGGTCAGTGTCGCGTCATATTGTTTCAGCCGGAACGCCAGCATCGCCGCATCAAAAGCCACCTGAGCATCTTCGCTGCCTTCGCGCAGGCAGACATCAAGCACATTCAAAGCATCGCGAGGTCGGTCTGTGTTGTTGTAGAGATCGGCCAGTCTACGTACGATATTTCCGTCCGTGCGATCCAGCCGGAACGCGCGAGCAAAGCAGCGCTCGGCTTCTCCGTTGTTATCCTGATTTGCAAAATGGTTGCCGGCTCGCAGGAAGTTGCGAGCTTTCGTCGGATCAAGCTCCATCGACTTACGAAACAATTGCTCCGTGCGTTCCGGCGTGATTTTCTCGGCCATCGCTTCATTACCCGTGCTGCGTAGTTCGTCGCCGAGAGTTCCCAGCAACGAAAGCACGACAGAGTTCTCGCGATGAGAGGCCGCCAGTGCGTTCGCCCATTTCCAGACGTCTTCGCCATCCTGACCGGATCCAACCAGATATCCCATCAGATGCAGAACACCGGCGGTGTCGTCCTTGTGAGAAACCAGCGTCGAATCCAAAGCCAGAACATCGCCACGCAGCGAGTCGAACTTTTCGTCTGATGGATCCTGCATCAGGTCCGTCATGCGTTCGCGAAGCTCCGCAATCGTCGAAGCCAACGGTGACGGCGGCTCAGCCGGAGTTTCTTCTGCCGACGTCATTTCACCAGCATTATCCGGACTTTCCTGTGAGCCGGTCGCAGATGGTGCCCCTGCAGCCGATAGCGCCCCCGAGGTGGTCGCGGTGTCTTTGAGATTGCGACGAGTTGCCGCGGCGCTCGCCAACGGTGATGGTTCATCGGCGTCCATCACATGTTCCAGTCGACGCAACGTGAGGTAGTCGTTTGCCGTCCGTGCCCTTTGCTCCAATTGCTTCGCCAGAGCTTCCGCCTGCTTTCGCTGTCCCGCCAAACGCTTGAGAGCAATCAGGCGGAGTCGAGTCTCAAACCAAAGATGAGTGCCGTTGCATTTCTGCAGACGCTGATCCCATTTGGTCAGTATCTGAGACGCCTCATCCCACTTTTGATCTCGCGCCATCTGCAGCGCGGTGTTGAGATCCACAGCATTCTCGAACACCGGGCATTCTTCGGCCGACGGCATGTCCGCAAACGCCGGGTCTGTTGTCATCAGAGGCTCCAGCCCGGCGGCAAGGCGAATAGAATCACGGACCAGCAGCGTACGAATCCGGCCTTCGAATTTCAGCGAGACAGCATCGCCGTTTGTAAACTCCAGAGCCTTGTCGATCGTTACCAGAGCTTCGTCGAATCGCCCCTGCATCGCTTCCAGCCATGCCAGTTTTGTCGACGCCAGCCATCTTCGGTCACCTCGATCAGACCAGCCGCTTTCCTGTTCCATCACGAGGCGGCATTGATGTCCGGCGATGTCCGGATCGTCGGCCGCCAGATACACGTCACAGGCGTATTCGCGGAAACAACTCACGCATCCCGTCTTACCGGTGCGTCGACAGATCTGAATGCCGTCGGCAATGCAGGCATGCATGCCTTCAGAGTTATACCCGTCCAGCTGGCCTGTCGCTTCGGCCAGATTTTCGTACGCACAGGAACTCATGGAGTAAACAAGGTACTCATACTGGTCTCGCGGAAAGTCAGACTGAATCTGCCGCAACTGTTCTTCATCTTCCAGTAGTGCGATAAGTTCCACCGCGCGTTCACGCATGGTTTGGAAATCGAGCAGGTATTGAGCCTGATCCATCTGAAAGAAAGTGCCCATGACGTAGGCCTGAGCACGATGTTCCGTGCGGCCTCGTCGACGCAATTCACCGTAAAGACGTGAGGAACTGGCAAAACGACATTGAGGAATCAGTTCGCCCGCTTTTTCCTGAAGGTCGCGAAGTTGTTGGTCAATTTCTGATTCGTTACCAGGAGCCGACATGAACGATTTTCCGAATGAGACAGGGCCGCGGCTGAAGTACCGCCACACAGATCAGGACCAGGACAGTAGATTTGAAAGGGGACGAGATTATCGGTGATGTCAGGGGGCTCTGTACAGCGTCACGGAAGACGAACGGGAACGGATGAACGTTCTGACCCAGGGCACGCTTGCGAATTCGCGGGCGTTGGTCACGATTCGCACTCCTGAAATTCTTTACTCTGTGACCTGTGGACGGACCATCATGACGACATTAGCTGGACAAAAATTTCTCTGTTTTGTTGGCGACGACTACGAAGATCTGGAAGTTTGGTATCCCAGGCTACGTCTCATCGAAGCTGGAGCCGCGTTTCATCTGGCGGGACAGGAAGCCGGGAAGAAGTATGTTGGCAAGAACGGCTATCCCTGCGTCTCCGACATTCTGATCAAAGGCATTGATGTGGCCGCCTATGATGGGCTCATCTGCGCGGGTGGCTGGATGCCGGACAAACTTCGCCGAGATCCGGAAGTATTGAGGATTACGCGTGAGTTCGCTCACGCCGGAAAACTGGTCGCCGCTATTTGCCATGGTGGCTGGATGCCGATTTCGGCTGGCGTTTACAAAGGAGTCAAAGTCACGGGCTCGCCGGGAATCAAAGACGATCTGGTGAACGCCGGGGCGATCTTTGAAGACGCGTCTGTCGTCGTCGATCGCCATTTCGTCAGCAGCCGAAAGCCGGATGACTTGCCGGACTTCTGCAAAGCGATTCTGAAGGTCTGCGGTAAGGCTTGAATCACGCAAACGGTCTATGGAACAGGCCCGAAATAAATCCCGGTTTTAACAGAGGCGAGAAATCATAACCCGAAACGTCAGTGAGGGATTTCTCAACAAGACTCTGATCCCTCGTTTACGCCTCGGGTTGTGATTTAGGGAACTTATTTCGGGACTTGGTCTATGGAGTTAGTCTGCCACCTTGCCTTCTTTCGTTTAACGGCAAGCCGTAGGCGTCGGCGAAATCGAGCAACTACGCCTGCGGCTTGCCGTTGAACGATCAACTCCACGCGGAACAAATTGATCTCGACTGAAAGAAACACCACCATGCGAGTTCCTGCTTTCCTGACGATGCTGCTGTTTCTTTCCGGGGCGGTCGTCTCTGCGAATGAGCCGCGGCCCAACGTGCTGTTTGTACTGTGTGATGATCTTCGCCCGGATGCTCTGGGCTGCTACGGATCAAAACATGTTCGCACGCCAAACATTGATCGACTGGCGCAACGAGGCGTGCGGTTTGCAAATGCCTTCTGTACGACGTCGTTGTGTTCGCCGAGTCGAGCCAGCATTTTGACCGGCTTGTATGCTCATCGACACGGTGTGCGTGATAATTTCACGGAGCTGCCTCCCGAACTGCCGCATTGGCCCGGCCAGCTTCAGAAAGAAGGTTACTCAACCGCCTACATGGGCAAGTGGCATATGGGAGAAAACAACGACGAGCCGCGTCCCGGCTTCGACTGGTTTGTGACTCATAAAGGTCAGGGCAAGTATTTCGATACCGAGTGGAACGTCAACGGTCAGCGCCGGGAGACTCCCAAAGGTTATTACACTCATGTCGTCACTGATTATGCGATTGACTGGTTGAAGCAGCAGAGTACGGAGAAGCCGTGGGCTCTGTGCATCGGCCAGAAAGCCCCGCATTCGTTTTACTTTCCGGAAGAGCAGTACGCTCATACGTTTGATGACGTCAAGGTGCCGTACCCAGCGAGTGCTTTTGAACTGAAAGATAATCCCGAGTGGATCAGTCAGCGACTCAGGACGTGGCACGGAATTTACGGACCGCTGTTTGAGTGGCGGAAAAAATTCCCTGACGATCGTCCTGACGCGGTCAAAGATTTTGAGAATATGGTTCACGCCTACTGGGGGACGGTACTGAGCGTTGACGACAGCGTCGGACGACTTGTGGAACATCTCGAGACAACTGACCAGTTGCAGAAAACGGTTATCGTATTCATGGGCGACAACGGTCTGCTGGAAGGTGAGCATGGCATGGTCGACAAACGGACGATGCATGAGCCCAGCATTCACATTCCGATCATTGCCTGCGGTCCGGGGTTACCTCAGGGCAAAGTGGTTGCGTCGCAAACGCTGACCATGGACATTGCTCCAAGTCTGCTGCAACTTTGTGGTGCTCCATCACTGAATAAGATCCAGGGACGGTCATGGGTGCCGCTGGTGAATGATGGCGATCCCGATTGGCGCAAGGCGTGGTTTTATGAGTACAACTACGAGAAGCAGTTTCCCTACACGCCGAATGTGAGAGGTATCCGGACAGACGAATGGAAGTTCATCCGATATCCTCATGGTGACGGTTCAAAAGATCGTCACAAGGCTGAGTTGTACAACCTGAAGGAAGATCATGAGGAGCGACACAATCTCGCGGGCCAGCCGGAAAATCTGAAGATTCAGGAGCAATTGGCTCAAGATCTGACAGAATTGCTGGCGGCCGAAGGACTGACTGCGGAGACCGATAAGATGCCCCTCGATCAGGGCATCAAGACAGAACTGCCGGATCAAAAGATTCGATGACGTTTTGTTGTTAACTCTATCAGACAACTTCATGCAGCGGCTTGCTGCCGGGGTCGACGAGGTACTGCGGGACGCCCGACAAGTCGAACACTCGCGTGTTCTGAGCATCAATGTCGGCACAGTGGTACAGAGTCGCGAAGATCTCCTGAAACGTCACGGGGCGTAGTTGAGGTTGTTCGCCGTAGCGGTTTGTAGAACCGACAGCCTGCCCGGTTCGCATTCCGCCGCCAGCCAGCACTGCGGTATTTGCCTGCGGCCAGTGATCGCGACTGTTATTCGTATTGATCTTGGGAGTCCGTCCAAATTCGCCCCAGACGACAATCGAAACATCGCGATCCAGACCTCGTTCGTGCAGATCAGTCACCAGAGCGGCGAGGCCCTGATCGAGTCTTGGACATTCTTCGCGGCACTTCGGATAGTTCATGCCATCCGGACCATGCCAATCCCAGCGACTGAAGTTCAAAGACACAAACCGAGCCCCTGCTTCGACCAATCTTCGAGCCAGACAAAGGTTCTCCACCATCGGCGGCGCGCCGTCGCGTTGGAAGGCTTCACTGCTTTGACCGTAGCGAGCGACGATGCGAGGATCCTCTTTTGTCAGATCCAGCGCATCGATCAGTTTAGACGTGGTCAGAATTCCCATGGCCTGTTGGGTATAGACATCCAGACTTTCCATCTGCCCTCGCTGATCGGCATCGCGACGGAAACGATCGAGCGATTTCATCAGCGAAGTGCGATCCTGAAGTTTGTCGAGCGTGATCCCGTTCAGCATCATGTTATCGGGACGACTGCGAGCTTCTCGTCCAACGAGATTGAATGGCGAATGGGCTACTCCCAGAAAGCCGCCCGTTCCGGCTTCACCCCATGTTCGATTGCCGGTGTTGTACATCATCGCCACATTAGCCGGGATCGCGGGCGTC
Organism: Planctomycetales bacterium; assembly: GCA_026400835.1. Lineage (GTDB taxonomy): Bacteria > Planctomycetota > Planctomycetia > Planctomycetales > Planctomycetaceae > SXXK01. Next base: position 46,441 of record JAPLOA010000073.1, read on the forward strand.
ACCTGGCCCTTCATCTTCGAAACCCAGGCACCGCCGGAAGGCCAGCCACCGGGAGGCTGACGAGCTCCTTTGCGACGGCCCGTCATGCACTGATAAGCATCGTGAGCACCATCGGAGTCAGCGAGTGATCGAACAAGCACGAACTTGTCCATCATCGCCGCCATCTTCGGAAACATCTCACTAACGAAGATGCCCGGAACCTTTGTTGCGATTGCGGAGAACTCACCGCGGATTTCGCGAGGAGCATCCGGCTTGGGATCCCACATATCCAGATGAGGTGGTCCGCCGGGCAGGTAAATATTGATGATCGCTTTGTGTGATCGCCCGGTGTTGGCTTCTTCTTCAGCCTGCAAGGTGTTTCTCAGACTGATGCCGCCCATGGCCATGCCGCCGATGGTTAAAAAATCGCGGCGGGAGGTCCCGTCACAAAAGCCACGGCGTGAGGAGTTCTTTCGCCCTAAGATCGTGAGCATGCGAAAAATCCTGGTTCAAGAGTGAGGCGGGGCGATCAAATTCGAGGCGGGAATTCAGGCGATGTCAGGACGTTAAAACCGGTTCGGACAGCCTAAATCAAGGCACCAGCTTAACGAGGTCGACCGATGATGGTCAAGAACTGCAGGAAATACACGGGCCGGATCGCAAAATCCAGTGCCAAAAGGACCGGCCGACGGGATTGATCCGGCTGGCTTCCGCGACAATTCGTTCATCCGAGAGCGAGACAGAAACGGGAAACAGCCATGGTTCAACGGCTGCTGCCGCCAGGCCGGTCGCCAGTTTCGGAATCTTCTTGAGTTTGTTTTTGATCATCGGTCGAGCTTTCTCTTCGGAGGACAGAAGTGTTTTCTGTCTCAGCGAGATTGGACTCGAAGTGTGACACAAAAATGGGAGCAAAACGGGCATGCTGCAGAGAACCTGTCAAGAATCCCACCTGCACCACGGGCGTAGTCGCGGCTGATTGTCAAAGCAGGTCCTCTCTGCTGGATAGGATTTCCTTATTGCCACGCGGTGAACCGTGTGTGCAACCGGCTGAGGATCGCAACTGGCTTTATCAATCCAGTTGCACACAGATCGCGGCAAGCCGCGAAGTCCTGCCCGGCAGGCAGGACCTACCGAAGTCGCCGACTGCATTCCTGCACGAACGACCCTCCCAACGCCAGTCGACTTACTGGGGATTTTAGTATAAACTTCAATAACCCATTCAGCTTTGGGCACAAACTCAGCAGCCAGAGTGCTCTCCGTCATTTTTGTGAGACAAAGTTGAGGCGTAGCAGGCTCATCGGGAACGCAGCCCGGGGATACTGGGTTTGTATCGAAATGAGTTCAGGCAGGACACAGAACGACGAGAATCACGATGGGACGGCGTGGTCACGGAAATCGAAACGATGCAGGCAGCCTTCTGGCATCGGTTTTCATTCTGGCACTTGGTGCGGGATGCAGCCTGTTTACAGTGGCCGCCATGTCCCCGTCTTCTCTGCCGACAGCCATGTGGACGGTCGGAGGAATTGTCGGCGCCTTTATGGTTTTTGTGATCCTGCAGCGATTCGGGAAAGTTCCCAACGCAGATATGGGATTTATCCTTTCCTCAAGACGCAACAAGCGAGACGATGGGCTCTCGGACTACGAACCTCGCAAAGCCGGAGATGCTCGACCCATAGTGTCGGGCACAAACCAACCAATCTCGGCGGCCGAAGTTCACGAGATCAAAGTCACCAGTGCTAATACGTGGGTTCCTGCAAATTCAGCCAGCGGCAGAAGGAAGCAGGAGAAACCCAGATAGGATGTTCTCCGGAATATCCCAGTGGAAAAGCTCTCCATGAACGAAAAGGACTCTGACAGCGCGGAAGACACAAGCTTTCATTTACTGGGGATTCCGTCGGGAGACGAGAGCCATGAACTGCGGTCGCGAGTTCCGTTCGAATTGCTGGCATCTCAGTTTGTCGAAGAGTTGAGAGCTGGAAAGAGTCCCTCAGTCGACTTGTATGCTCGTCGATTTCCTCCCCACGCCGAAAAGATCCGTGAAGTGTTTCCGGTCCTTGCGATGCTGGAGAATGCTCGCATCCAGAAGGAAGCTCAGTCGATTCGTCGCAATATGCCTGAGCGGTTTCCGTTTACGCGTCTGGGGAACTGCGAACTGTTGATGGAAGTTGGACGCGGGGGCATGGGCGTCGTTTATCAGGGGCGAGATCTGCATTCCGGTCATCTTGTGGCGGTCAAGATTCTGCCCTGGCGAGTTTCCGTGGTACCAGAGTGGGTCGAGCGATTCGAACGAGAAGCTCGCATCGCGGCCAAACTGAGACATCGCAATATCGTCCCCGTGTTTCGCTATGGCCAGGAGAACGGGTACTGTTACTTTGTCATGCAGTTCGTCAATGGCATTGGAATCGATCGAATTATCTCGCGACTGCAGGAAACGGATGGGATCGTTCCGCTCAGTGAAATTCGACGGCAGCAGGTTGATCGCCAGCCGCGACTGATCGTGGATGCCGAAGTTGTCTCACCAACCGATATTCAGGATTCAACTTCGGACACCGATCGCCGATTGACTCGAACATCATGGGCCAGTTTCGTCAAGGTCGGCATTCAGGCGACGCAGGCTTTGCGAGCTGCCCACGCGGCCGAGATTATGCATAACGACATCAAGCCTGGAAATATTCTGCTGGATGCAGAAGGCCGAGTTTGGGTGTCGGATTTCGGATTGTCGCAGCCGCTGGCCGCTGTTGATCCCAATAGACCGGTAACAAAGATTGCAGGGTCTTCGGGTCGAGATCGATCTGTGGCGGGCACGCTGAAGTATATGGCTCCGGAACGTCTGATGGGGCAGCAGAGTACCGCATGTGATATTTACTCGCTGGGAGCGACGCTTTACGAACTCTGCCTGCAGCGTTCTGTCTTCGACCATTCCGACCGTGATGAATTGATCCGCCTGATTCTGGAAGCGGAGCCGGTTCGACCGCGAGACGTCTGCCGTGAAATCCCGAAAGGTCTGGAGACGATTATTCTGAATTGTATTGCTCGTCACCCCACGGACCGTTACGCCTCAGCCGATGCGTTGCTGGCCGATCTATTGAAGCATGCGAAGGGGCAAAGTATCAGCTCAACCAGTCGCAGTTCGTTCTCGGGATTCTTTCGTGTGATCGGGAATAAATTACGAATACGACCGAAACTGGATTAGTGTTCCGTCCATCAAAATGAGACGGCCCTGCATCGGAAGAGGTTATCGTTTGCGGGACCGGTGCCCATGCGTTTGCGACCTGCGCACCGAATGGAATACAACTCAGGTGATGAGTACAGGTTAAACCTCCTGACCGCCAATGATTGTTCCGCAGTCTGTGATGTTTGTTGTTTGATGCAAGGGTTGATGTTCTCATGAGTGCTCGGATTATTGATGGCAAACTGATTGCCGAACAAACCCGCAGCGAAGTCGCTCAGGCGGTGCAGGCTTTTCGTGAACGCGCGGGCGTGACGCCGCATCTGGCCGCAGTGCTCGTTGGCAATGATCCGGCGAGTGAAGTCTATGTTCGCAATAAAGAACGCGCGTGTCAGAAGGCCGGACTGGCCAGTACTCTGCATCGCCTGTCCGGAACAACAACTCAGAACGAACTACTGGATCTCGTACAGCGGCTTAACTCCGATCCAACCGTGCACGGAATTCTGGTCCAGTTGCCTCTGCCAAAACATATCGACGCCACTTTCATTCTTGACGCGATTCATCCGACGAAAGACGTTGACGCATTCCATCCGGAGAATGTCGGCCTGATGCTTCAGGGGCGACCTCGATTTCTGCCGTGTACTCCCGCCGGCGTTATGCGTTTGCTGGAAGTGTCGGCGATCCCGACTTCCGGGCAACACGCCGTCGTGATTGGTCGCAGTGACATCGTCGGCAAACCGATGGCCGCTCTGCTGCTTCAGAAAGGTGCTGACGCCACTGTCACTGTGTGTCACAGCCGAACAAAGGACATCGCCGAAGTCTGTCGCTCAGCCGACATCATCGTCGCCGCGCTTGGCATTCCGGAGTTCCTGCGCGGCTCGATGATTAAACCGGGGGCCGTTGTCATTGATGTGGGGATCAATCGCGTCGGTGAACGACTGGTCGGTGACGTGCATTACGAAGAAGCCAGCGCCGTGGCGTCGGCGATTACACCGGTGCCCGGTGGAGTTGGGCCGATGACAATCGCAATGCTGCTTGGCAATACGCTGAAAGCCGCCTCAATCCTCGTACCGAACAGTACTCCAGGCGTGTGAGAGTTTGCAAAGTTCGTCGATGACCGCAGTATCTTCACTGCAGGCCACAATTCCCGGATACCGCAGCATTCCCGCGCGAGTATCCATCCAGAGTTCTCGATAGTGGACCGGCTGGCGATTGTGGACCCACACCGCATCACCGCCACGTACTCGAGCGATATGCATGGACACAGGGAAGTCATAGATATTTGGTGAATGGATCAGCGACCCGGCATATTCGCCAGTGGCCATCAGCGGATAAATACTGCCCTGCATCTCGTCGGACGTGCGGCCCTGCAATGATCGTCCATTGACCTGCAGTTGGTCTACTTCTCTGGCACGCTGAGCATCCCGCTTCTGAAAGCCGATCAGATAGATTCCCGCTCCGAGCGATTCGCGTCGAGCGATCAGATCTGGCAAGTGATCGAGAACTTCGCGAGCCATCTTTGTGACATCATCCGGTCCGCAGACAATTCGCTCCGGAGTGACCTCAACCCATGTTCCTGTGGGGCCCATTTCCGGCGCGAAGACCAGTGAATAATGCGGAGTCGATTCGTCATGAAGATGCACAATGATCGAATAGCCATTACCAGTCTTGTCCCGATACTGTTTTGTTCCGTCGATGGGATCGATGGCGATCGCGAGCGGGCTGTCTTTTGAAAACAGAGCCATGTCGCCAGTCGTTTCTTCACCTTCGATACGACAGGTTCGCAGAATCGGATCCGCATCACGCAACGCTGCAACCAGCAGTTCCTGTACTGATAGATCAGCCAGTGTCAGTGCATCAGTGTTTGCGTTTCCGGATGACTTGCCATCGACGGCAATATTAAACTGACGTAACCGCGCCGCAACAGCACCGCTCCAGCGAACAACGGGGGGAAGCGCAATCTGCAGCGCACGAATGATTTTCGGGATATCCATGAGCTTTGTTTCTTGAGTCGTTAAACGAATAAATCAACCGGACCGCTAGTGCGTCTTCAACGCTTGAACTTCGGGTTCTGCACATCAGGCGCTGTGCGCTAGCCCACGGTTCAAAACCGGACGCTAGCGTGTTCCGGCAGATTCTGGAAACCCCAAATCTAAGCGTTGAAAAAGCACTAGCCGTT
>JAPLOA010000038.1 GCA_026400835.1 Planctomycetales bacterium
AGTCAAGACTGGCAAGACGTTCTACCGTCCGATGAACCGTGTCGTTCATGAACACATTCGGAACATCATGCCCCAGTCGCCAGAACCCAATGATCCGGTGTTTCGCGGCGGAGGTTGTCGGCCCAATGCGACGTTTGTAACCCTCTGTCATCTCGCTGGCATTCGCCCGAAACTGGACATCGAAACGGGGCAGCAGGTGCCATGGCACTTGAAGGATCTCCGCAAGACATGCGCGACCTACTATGACGAGCACATTCCTGAGTCTTCCATCGAAATACTTGGCCATGCTGTCGGCGGAATCACGTACCGTCATTACGCACACCGTGATCCACTCGCGTTTCGAGCCATCATGACCATCCCGCAGCCCTCAGCATTTCTCTCACTTGTCAAAGGCCACGACGGTGAATGCCCGTGTTGCAGACGAGCATTCGTGACAGCAGATTGAAGTCGCTGGCGGTGACTTGCTCCCAACGGTCTCAACATCGCGAAATGAACGAGTATTTCATTACCTCGGGGTGTCGGACCGGAGACTGACTGCACGACGAAGCTTAAGCTAGTGCCATTCGACCGGAGCAGTGAAGCGAACACCGTTTCCCCACCTCGGCCGTGACCAACGGAGCGGCGCAGAACTGATTCGAATGGACGCTTCGAATGAGGGGGCGAAGTCGGTCCCGGTTGTTTATGAGCCACGCGACGTAAACAGTTGCTACTGTTACCGACCTGCAACTTCCAAGACCGAGGAGTTTCGTTTCAGTGTTCGCAGGCAGGCCCAAACCAAAGTGCCGGTCAGGAGAAAGATGCACCATGGCCCCGAAACGGTCATACGTCCAGAGTCAAACCAGTCCCCGAAGAATTCCAGCAGGAAGCCAACAACGACAATTTGCAGTAACGTGTTGTATTCTCGACGCAGCACATTGCGAATTGAGAACTTCAGATTGGGAGGCGTGTAGTTTTTCGAGCGTGGGATGAAGGCCGGCGTTTTCTGAATCCACTCGGTGAACTGTTCACCGAACTTCGATCGCAGGAACGCTTCTTCTGCCATCATGATCCGTTCGTAATACAGCCAGAACGTCAAGGTGTACATCAACGGAAACCACCACGTCAGAGTAAAACAGCTGAGGCCAAGGCCGATCAGAAAGTTGGCGAGGTACAAGGGATGCCTGACCGTCGAGTAAATTCCGGTCGTGTTCAGCGACTCTGCAACCTGACCAGCCGTGTTCCGCCCCGATGTTCCGGCCGGAGTATGGCCAACCGTCATCGCGCGAATCAACATGCCCAGAAAGCTGATCCCCAGACTCACGATTTCAATGCTGTCAGCAATCAGGCCGTCGTGTCTGGGTTGTGGAATTGGTAACATCGCAATAACGGCACACACGACAACTGTGACAGGGAGAAAGCTCCGCCAGCGAAAAAGCCAGTTACCTGTGTTCGTCAACTCACGTTGCAGACCCATGCTCAAATCCATCGTTCTCGTCGAAATCAAAGGAATATCCGGCCGACAGTCGCAGTGCGGCAGGTCCGGGATGAAAGGGTCGAAACGATAGTGAAACCTGACGAACTGTTACAGATGTAGTAGATTAAATTGAGTTTATCTGGCTCAGCTCAACTCCTAAGCAGTTCGGCTGATCGGATAGACTGGGTTGGCGTTTCACACTGCTTGGCGAGCTATCTTGTTGGCGATTCAATGTCACGGGTTCTTGTTGTCGAAGACCAACCCAACCTGCTGAGAAGTATTGTGTCGGCGACGACCGAGGCTGGGTTCGTCGTCGTCGGAGCTTCGACTCTGGCCGACGCCACTGAGCAATTCAAGATGACTCCGGATCTGGTCATCCTCGACATCATGTTGCCCGACGGCAGTGGACTCGAATGGCTGAAAGGTCGCCGAAGCGAGAACAACGACGTACCTGTATTGCTTCTAACGGCACGCGACTCCATTGAGGACCGCGTCCGTGGTCTCGACTGCGGAGCGGACGACTATCTTGTCAAGCCGTTTTCGATCGATGAGTTGCTCGCCAGAGTGCGAGCACTACTGCGCCGACGATTACCGGAACTCCGTAGTGACACACACGTGCTGCAGATACAGGACATTCAGGTCGACCTGATGTCGAGAACTGTACTTCGCGGCGGTCGCTCGATAGAACTTCAGCCACGGCAATTTGAACTGCTTGTCTTTCTGATGCAGAATCGAAATCAGATCGTGACTCGAGAGATGATCGCTGCCAGCGTGTGGAAACAGCCGGATGCCACATGGACCAATGTGATTGAGGTTCATATCAATCATCTTCGAAAGAAGATGGAATTACCGGGCTGCGCTCCGATTCTGCAAACTGTTCGTGGCAAGGGATACCGGTTAGGAGACGCACTGTGAAAAGGCTGTCCATCCGCTGGAGGCTGTCACTCTATTTTGCCGTCGCTGTCGCCGGAATTGTCATGGGATTTGGGATCGTTTTGATCCTCATCACGCGGCAACAACTGTTGGCACGAACGGATGCTGCATTGCGGGAAGAGTTGCGTGAAATCCTGTTGGAAGCGGAACTGCATATTTCCGTCATCGACTTTCAGAAGGCTGCTCAGACGCGTTTTTATCATCACGACATTTATGACTTTGTTGTCGTGGATGAGAAAGATTCAATTGTCTTTGTCAGTGCAGGGCTGACCCGCGAACAGAGTGTTCAGCTTACTCAGAACGAGGATGCTGAGTCTGTTGTTTTTGCAACCAAACAACTCTCCGGAACCTCAACGATTCGCTCAGCTCGATCGACGCTGAATAGCCAATTTGGAAGTCTGCGAGTGTTCTCCGTCACTTCGCTGCAACCCTTGCTGGATGAACTGCAAACGCTCGAAATGGTGGCTATCGGCCTTGTCCCTGTTGCTCTGCTGATTGCTGTGGCGGTGGGGCATCTGCTCGCTGGACGAGCATTGGCCCCCGTCACCGCGATTTGCGAAACCGCCAACGCGCTCACGATTGATAGCCTCCATCGTCGAATCGAAGTGCCTAATCCTCACGATGAACTTGGGAGACTCGCCGAAACTCTCAACTCGCTCATTGCACGCCTGGACCGGGCTGTCGGTGAGATCAAACGGTTCACAGCAGACGCTTCGCATGAGTTACGAACGCCTCTCGCGGCCTTAAAACTTGAGGCAGAGCTGGCTCTTCGTTGTGATCGAACGCCGCAACAATATCGAGCGGCGCTGAGCGTGATTGCGGAGGAGACAAATCGGCTCTGCCGACTTGCGGATCAGCTGCTGAACCAAAGTCGCGAGGATGCGGGAATTGCTCAGCCAATGGAAGACCGCGTTCCTATTCATGCAGTCTTGTCCGATGTTGTTCAGCAGTTGCGGCCGAGGGCCTTTGAAAGAGCGATCTCAATAACCGCCGACGGATTGCAGCCGTGCGAAGTTGTTGGAAACGATATCCGGCTGCGACAAGTATTCCTCAATCTTCTGGAAAATGCCCTGAAGTTCACCCAAGCCCATGGCTCAGTCCGAGTCCAATGTGAGTGCCAAGAGGATGCCGTCATTTGCAGTGTGAAGGATACTGGAAGCGGAATCGCAGAAGAGCATCTGCCATTCATCTTTGGACGATTCTATCGAGCGGACCTCGGCCGAAGCTGTGAGTCCGGTGGTGTCGGACTCGGCTTGTCGATCGCTCAGCGAATTGTGAAGGCTCATGGAGGAACCATTGACGTCTGCAGTGATGTTGGTTCCGGCACGACTGTCGTTGTCACACTACCTGGCAGAATGCTTCCGTCCTCAATCGAGATTACGGCCGACACCGTTGCCGTGTCAGCCGATGTTCAGTTTTCGGAGATGACCGCGTAATGCCACAATTTGGGATTGAGCCATGTTCTCTAAGTCGTTGGTTGGACGTAGTTGTCTGTTGCATATTCGTATGCCATTGCGTTGGATGTGTTAAGTCGTCTGACGAAAAAGCCAAAACATCGCCTGTTGCACCCGCAAAGACGACACACTCCGTCTCTGAGACCAGCCTCAACACGATCGAGCTGACCGAAGATGCTGTGCGACGATTGGGCATTGAAACTCAGCCGATGGCAGAGCGCAGCATGCCGCGTTTTCGCACCTATGGAGCGGAGGTTGTATTACCGGCGGGAGCCTCAGTCGTCGTGTCTGCTCCGCTCTCAGGGACATTGAAGCTTCAGCATGAACAGCCCATGCTCATTCCAGGCCAGCGGATCGAGAAAGATTCGCAGGTCCTGCAATTGATGCCAATGCTGTCGCCTGAACGCGATGTGTTGACACCGGCAGAGCGAATTCGCTTTGCGGAGGCAAAGAATACGATCGCTCAATCACAGAACGATGCCGCTGCTCAGGTGCAGCAGTCCGAGGTGCAGGTTGAAGCAGCTCAGATTGCTCTGGATCGTGCAGAACGATTGTTGAAAGACAAATCCGGCACGATACGAACGGTTGATGAAGCCACCGCACAACTCAAACTGGCGGAAGCTGCTCTGGAGGCTGCGAAGGCTCGCAAATTGATTGTGGATGGAATCAAACTGGATGCGGAAGCCGGAACGCTCCAGCCCATTCCGATCGTCGCTCCCATGTCCGGGATCCTGCGCAGTGTGCAGGTTCAGCCTGGTCAAATCATGGCGGCGGGCTCGGCAATGTTTGAGATCATGAACACCGCGACGCTTTGGGTCCGAGTTCCCGTTTATGTTGGCGACCTCGACAGCCTGGAACTTACCGGAGATGCTCGGTTAGCGAGTCCCGGAGAACTCCAGACATCAGAACGTGTTAGCGTAAAGCCGATTATCGTTCCGCCAACAGCGCAGGCCCTGGCCTCAACTGTCGATGTGTACTACGAATTGCCCAACGAGAACACAAGGTATCAACCGGGACAGAGGCTCAGCGCTCAAATTCGAATGAAGGGCGAAGCGACAACACGATCCATTCCCTGGTCGGCCGTTTATCTCGATATCTATGGCAACCAGTGGGTTTATGAAAAGACGGACGATCGAACGTTTGTTCGGCAGCGTGTTGAGGTTGCCTATGTCGCGGACGGCTGGGCCGCGCTGAATCATGGACCAGGTGTCGGAGCATCGATTGTCACCGCGGCTGTAGCCGAGCTGGCAGGGACGGAATTCGGATTCGCCAAGTAACGACCGGGCCGTTAGTAGTGTGGCAGATTTTCGCAGGGCGATTTCACCATGAGTTGGCTGATTGAGTTAGCACTAAGAATGCGAATCGCCGTTTTGGCGTTGTCGGTCGTGCTCATTGTTGTGGGACTGCGGCTCGTCCCATCCATGCCGCTGGACGTGTTTCCGGAATTCGCTCCACCGTACATTGAGATTCAGACAGAAGCGTCTGGCTTGTCCGCCGAAGAAGTCGAGAATCTCGTCACGTTTCCTCTGGAAAATGCCCTGATCGGGACACCTGGCCTTGAGACCCTGCGGTCAAAATCCGTGATGGGATTGTCTTCGATCCGATTGCTGCTGCATCAGAATGCAGACGTCTATCGTGCACGCCAGTTAGTTCAGGAACGGCTCGCGTCAGAAGGACCGAGACTTCCTAACGTCGCGCGGCCCCCTGTGATTCTTCAGCCGTTGTCGTCATTAAGCCGCATGCTGAAAATAGGCATCTGGTCAGATAAGCTTGACCAGAGTGATCTCACGGAACTGGCCGTGTGGACCATTCGGCCTCGACTGATGGCCATTCCGGGGGTGGCCAACGTAGCTATCTGGGGACAGAAAGATAAGCAACTTCAGGTCATCGTTGATTCAGAACGATTGCTCGCCCATGACGTCACACTCGACCGTGTGCTGCAGAGTGCTCGCGATGCGGTGGCTCTGGATGCTGGAGGTTTTGTTGATACGCCCAATCAGCGACTTGCCGTGCGGCAACTTTCGTCTGTTAAAACACCGGAAGACATGGCACGAACCGTCGTCTCGTTTCGAGATGGGGCCGCGCTGCATCTGGGCGATGTTGCCGATGTGAAGATCGGAACTCCGCCTGCGATCGGCGATGCAATCATCAACGATCAGCTTGGGCTGCTGCTCATTGTCGAAAAACAACCTGCAGCAAATATGCTCGAAGTGACTCGCAAAGTGGAAGCCGCCCTGGAGGCGATGAGACCCGGCTTGAAGGATGTCGAAATCGATCCGACCATCTTTCGACCAGCGACGTTTATTGAACGTTCGATCGACAACCTGACGTCGTCACTTCTGACGGGATGCATTCTTGTGGTCGTCGTCATCTGGATGTTTCTCTTCGACTGGCGAACCGCGATCATCAGTCTGACCGCGATTCCTCTCTCTCTGATGGCCACCATTATTCTGCTCTACTGGATGGGGCTGACGATCAACACCATGATCATTGCTGGTCTGGTCATCGCTCTCGGAGAAGTCGTGGATGATGCTATTATTGATGTGGAAAACATCGTGCGGCGTCTGCGAATCAATCGTACGCTGGCAAAGCCGCGGTCATCCTTCCGAGTTGTGCTTGAGGCATCGCTCGAAGTCCGCAGTGCAGTGGTTTATGCCACAGTGATCATCATGCTGGTCTTTCTTCCGGTCTTTTTTCTGGAAGGACTTCCCGGAGCGTTCTTTCGTCCTCTGGCGATTGGATATGTCGTCGCTATTCTGACGTCACTGTTTGTGGCGTTAATCGTGACTCCGGCGATGTGTCTGCTGATTCTTCCGGGACATCAGGTATCAGAGAAAGAGCCGCCGCTGAGCCGCTGGCTGCGAACTCCCTATCGAGCGATGCTGCCATGGTTTGCGATTCGTCCGAAGTCGGCGTTTACGTTTCTCGCAGTGTCGCTGGCGGGAACGATGTTTATTTTGAACGGGCTGGGGCAGGAGTTTCTCCCGAACTTTCAGGAGACGGATTTTCTGATGCACTTCGTCGAGAAGCCCGGCACATCGCTCGAAGCGATGAATCGAGTTACCATTCAGGCAAGCCGCGAACTTCGAGCCATCCCAGGTGTTCGAAATTTCGGTAGCCATATTGGGCGAGCCGAAGTTGCGGATGAAGTTGTCGGCCCGAACTTCACGGAACTCTGGATCAGCATTGACACCGACGTGGATTACAACGAAACGCTCGCAAAGATCCAGACGGCGGTTGATGGCTATCCCGGCCTTTATCGCGACGTGCTGACCTATCTGCGAGAACGAGTCAAAGAAGTTCTCACTGGAGCCAGTTCCAGCGTGGTCGTGCGAATTTATGGTTCGGATCTGAATGTGCTGCGTGCCAAAGCCAAAGAAGCCGAAGCGGTGATGGCGAAGGTCGAAGGCATCAACAATCTGAAAGTAGAAGCCAATGTGCTGGTACCTCAACTGGAAGTCAAGCTGCGGCACGATGCGATGGAGCAATTTGGGCTGACACCGGGCCAGGTGCGTCGCGCGATCACGACGGTTCTTCGCGGGACAAAAGTCGGCGAAGTCTATGAAGGCCAAAAGAAGCAGGATGTCGTCGTCTGGGGCACTGAGGCAACTCGGACGGATCTGAATTCGCTGAGAGAAATTCGCATCGATACTCCAACGGGAGGCCAGGTTCCTCTGCGAGACGTTGCCAATGTCGCCATCGTACCTGCACCAAATGAAGTCAAACGTGAAGGCGGATCACGACGAATCGACGTCACCTGCGACGCCAAAGGACGCGATCTCGGTTCCGTGGCACGGGATGTGGAAGCTGCAGTGCGCGGTCTTTCGTTTGACCGCGGGTACCATCCGGAATTTCTGGGAGAATACGCGGCTCGCCAGGAATCCCAGAGGCGATTGTTTGCTCTGGGAGGCGTTTCATTGCTCGGTATCTTGTTGATCCTCTACATGGATTTTCAGTCGATTAAGCTAACCGCCATGGTGGCTCTGACGATTCCGTTTGCATTGATTGGCGGAGTCATTGCCGCCTGGATTGCCGGCGGAACTCTGTCACTTGGATCGCTGATTGGCTTTGTCACGGTCCTCGGGATCGCAGCTCGAAACGGCATCATGCTCGTTAGTCACTACCGCCATCTGCAGCAGGTCGAAGGCGAACCATTCGGTCTCAGCCTGGTCGTTCGCGGTGCTGAGGAGCGCCTGATTCCGATTCTAATGACGGTGCTGACGACCGCCCTGGCTCTGCTTCCTTTGGTGATGGCGGGCAACAAGCCGGGACATGAGATTGAGTATCCTCTGGCGATCGTGATTCTGGGAGGGATCGTCACGTCCACGATTCTGAACCTGTTTGTGCTGCCGCCTTTGTACCTGCTCTGGGGACGCAACGCAGTTCCACCTTTGGAGGACAGTGAAACTATTCCGCCTGTAGCGACCTGACAGCACATCCGGACCAACCGATACAACTCTAACCATCGGAAGCCGAGCGGCAGTTCCTGTCGATCGACCTTCAGGAAGCAGTGATCGCGAGTTTAACTTTGGCTTATCTGGCTCAAGCACTTTGCCGTCATGACACGTGGATGGACGAACTGAGACTTGGGGCTCCATCTCGTTCATCGGTCAAACGCGTGCACTATGAAAATCTACCATTATCGACTGTATCATCTGTTGATTCTGGGGGTGATGCTCAACGCTGGATGCCGGTCTGCCAATCTGGGTTGGCGTAGCACTGGCAAATCTCCGATAGGCTATCTGCCCTCGGTGCCTCAACAGGAAACGGCAATCGTTCCGGAATCCGAACAAAGTAAAAAGTTGGTGGCCGCTGATGTCGCCGGAGTTCCATTTTGCTCGGCATCACTGTCGAAAGTGCTGCCTGAGCCAAGTGGAGCAGCCAACAGTAGCGCAGCGATCTCTGATCAACCGCCCGTCGTCGGCATGTCTCTTTCCGACCTGAGCGCGACGGCGGTTTCGCAGAATCCGGATCTCGTGACGCTGCGTCAGTCCGAACGAGTGAGTATGGCCGCGAAGGGTGTTGCGGAGACGTATCCGTTCAATCCTTTCCTTCAGGTGCAGGCCACGCCATTTCAGGATGCGGGGAATGGCGGCCCAAACAACATGTACCATTATGTTCTGCTGATGCAGACCATCCAACTGGCTCACCAGCAGGATTTCCGCGAGCAGGGAGCAAGGTTTGCTCTCAACAGTACGCGATGGAGCATTCATCATGCGGAGCTACAGACACTCGCTCAGGCCCAGCGTCTTTACTTCACAGCCCTATATCTTCGAGGGATCCGCACACTGGCGGAGACCAGCCACGAGAATAATCTGCAACTGCTGAGCATCCTCGAAAATCAACTGGATGCCGGAGCAGCGACAGCCGCCGATGTCGCGATTGTTCGCGTCGATACAGCTTCAACTCGCCAGCAGCAACAGCTTGCTTCGGCGAACTTCCGAAACGCACTGCGAGATCTCGCACGGCACGTTGGAATACAGCCCGGTACTCTTCCGGACATTGCCGGGGATCTCCATCAGTTTGAATGGCTGCTTCCCAACGTTTCGCCACAACAGGCATCATCGGCGGTGAACGAGTTGAACGAAGACGAGTGGAATCATGCGGTCAATAATTCCACAAGCAACGTTGTGGGCTGGGCTATGTCGCGTCCGGATGTCATGGCGGCGCGTTCAGACGTGGATGTCACTCGCGCAAATCTGGGGCTTGCTTCCGCAGCAAAAACACCTGACCTTCAAGTGGGGCCCTACTACCAGTCCACAGCCGACAGCACGACCTTTCTCGGTTTCCGCGCACAAATGGATCTGCCAGTTGTCAATAATGGCGAGCCTCTGGAACGTCAACGTCTGGCGGAACATCACCAGCGAATCACCGCATGGAATCAGGCCCAGCGACGAGCCGAACTGGAAGCCACAGCCGCAATGGATCGCTATGCGACAGCTCTTGCGGTCGTCAAATCCGACGACGTAGACGTAGCGGCCTCTGATCTACCGACAGAACTCAAAGGATTGGAAAAGGAATTCGCGGCCGGTGAAGTTGATGTTGTCCGAGTCGTCCAAGCCCGCACCAGCCTCATCCTCAACCGCCGCGCTCGACTCGACCTGCTCAACGAACTCAGTCAGGCCGCCGCGACACTCGTTGGAGCGACGGGGATTCCGATTGAGAACATTGTACGACTCGATCAGCATGCAGAGTAGATCACCTTCGTGCCAGATAAAGTGCAGATGCAATTCTCAACAATTACGCTGAGCACTCAAAAAGCCACGTCGCACACGCCGTGCCGGTAACAGTGCGCGGGCTCAATAGCGACATGTTCCAAGAACATTCCGCCAACAATCTCTGCAGCGGTAACACTCGAGGAAATTAGCATACTGTGCCCGTTTAGGTCCGACTCTCTTTTTTTTGCAATACGATAACTCCCTCCAGTAAAACCGCCCGACACGACTTTGCATCCCGCCGTTCGCTGCTCCGGTCACATCGACCGAGGCGGCCAACCGGGCTCCTTCTGCTCACTCTGGACCGACACCCGGGAGTTACGTAGAGTGATGTGACTGGTGCGATTTAGGCATCTACTGTTCTTGCGTGTCTCCCGTGGTGCAGTATTGGCACTGATAGACGGTCCTGTTACCGGACGCTGCGTGTGGTGTCGCAAAAAAGTGCTATGTGCTTCAACTCATCGGTGTGCGCCCGCAGAACGCTGTGATCATTTTGTCGGCTGCTGGTTAGAAGAATAATTCAAAGTAAAGAATGATTCGGAAGGCAGAATAATTCTCAGACCGTGTTTCTTAGTGATTCAGATAATTCAAAAAGGCCAGGTAACCCCCATGCTCTGCCCGGTTGTCTCATATTTCTGAGGCGATGACTCGACGGATGATGAAAGGCCGAAGGATGAACGAGCCAGAGACGAATGATGTACTGGGACAGGAGCTGCCGCCTCAGCAGTCGGCTGAAATCCCTGCGAAACGCAAGAGGGGACGGCCGAAAGGGACAACGGGAATTCCGTGGGGCAAACGGCTCGCACCAACACGTTCCAGTGTTAAGGTACTTGCCGAGGCTCAGGAAAGTCTCAAAGAAGCCCCGGTTCAGAGTAATGCAAATATTCTCGCGCCCGAAGAAGTACTGTCGCTGGAGAAAAAGAAGGTCATTTTGGACGACGTCCGGTTCGCGATGATGATCCCCATGGCTCCCCGGAACATCGCCGTTGCCGTCTGCAGGAAGCACGGCATCAACCGGAAAACAGCCGAGACAGTCATCGCTCGAGTGCAAAACGAACAGTGTGATACTGCCGGTTTCGCTCCCTACCAATTGCTGGAACTTGCGCAACGGGTCCTTGTCGGTGTTTTACTACAGAAGGACAGGAAACACTCGGACAAACTGAAGGCGATCAAAATCGCAGATGCGATGTTTGGAATTGCCCGTCGGCCGGACGAGGATGCCGCTGTTAGAAGTGGAGCGTGGCTGAGATGATCCGTCGCATTGATCGCATGCCGCTCGCGGAATCGGATGCTTTTCGCCAGACGATCAACAATGGAGACATCAACTCACTAACAAGCATGGTTGGCTCATAGTTCACAAGTGGAGACGGTTCATCTTTGGACAGCGCCAGATGATTCGGCCTGCCTGGGAGGTCAATTGCGGACTTTGCAAATTCCGGGGGATCCTTCAAAAACCTTAGTCCCAAAAGCATGCTCCGTCGCTTTCGTCTTATCTCAACTGTCTGCACTCCGCCGACAGCAGACGGAAACCTCTTCACAGGACGACTGCACATGGCCCACGAAATCACTCAGCACGACAATGTTGTTTTGCACCGCACTCCAGCATGGCACGGCCTCGGCGTCGTGGTGCAGGATGCTCCGACTCCGATGGAGGCTCTGAAAATCGCCGGGCTCGACTGGAATGTCGAACAGTGGCCGATGAGCGCCACCAACGGTGAAACCCGCCTCATGGTCGATGACCAGCTGAACGTCCGGATGCCGGGAGCAATCAAGCTGGGAATCGTGGGACAGCACTACAAGGTGGTCCAGAACGTGGAGTTGGCCCAGTTCTGTCAGGACCTCGCAGAACAGAACGATACGGTGCGAGTGGAATCGGCCGGCTCGATCCGGGAGGGCCGCAAAGTGTGGTTCCTGCTCAAGGGCGAAAGTTTTTCCGTCCGATCTTCAGATGAGGTGGTGCCCTACATCTGCGTCAGCAACGGGCACGATGGAGGCACAGCGATCCGTGCGACCCCCACAACCGTTCGAGTGGTCTGCTCGAACACTCTCCACATGGTTATCCCTGACAATGAGCGGGAACTGAGTTCCCGGATCAAACCGACCGCTTTCCAGATCAGCCACGTGGGTGACCCACGCAAGCGGATCGAAGAGGCCAAGATGATTCTCGGGCTGTATGGTCGGACTCTGGACACAACTCGGGAGTTCATCGACCAGCTGGCGGCCAAGGACGTCAGCCGGGAATCGGTCAAACGGTTCTGGCTGGAAGCGTACACACGCACCATCGGCCCAATCGCCGATGTTCCTGCCACCGCCACGGAAAAGAAGGCCCGTGAGACGGCTCTGGAGGCCATGAATTGGGTGAGTGGCCGGTTCGAACAGGAACTTGACCTTGCCGGGGCGACAGCCTGGAACGCGGCCAATGCCTTCACCGCCTGGCTGCAGCATGGCAAGGAATCCCGCTTGAAGGATCCGACAAAGATTCAGGACCAGAAACTGGGCTCGAACATGTTCGGGACTGCCCAGGACAAAACGATCCTGACGATGCAGATGGCGATGAGCCTTTGAGTGGAACTCCTCAACCTCAAGTTCTGGGGTGATCTGGATCCCATACCCAACGATTCAGTCGCGAACGTCCCAACTCGATGGGCATCTGATTTGGTCTGAACTCCCCTCTGACATCCTTGCCCAGTCAGCAGGGATGTTGCTGACTGATTTCCAGTATGACCTTCCGGCCCACTGAGCGAGAAGGTTTATGGAGGGGGGCCGGCTTCCACTTTTTCGCGTTTTTTACCTGCCCCTGTCGCTTCTTTGCGGATTCCGCCTCAACACTCTAACGGTGAATGAAGAGCCGCCTCGTCAATTCCGAGGGGGCAACTCGTCGTGTTCCACTTCCGTTCTGCTTTCTTCCGTTCTGTTTTCCATTTATCCATCAATCGGGGTTCCCCGTTTGATGAACATCATCAATGTCAACCTGCAAATTGGGTATCGAGCATGAAACCGGCGATCGCGTACATCCGAGTCAGCACCGAAGAACAGGCAACGGAAGGCGTCAGTCTGAACGCACAGAGAGCAAGAGTTGAAGCGTGGTGCGTGGTGAACGACTTTCAACTTGCGGGCGTATTTGTTGATGCCGGCATCAGCGGCAAGCGAGCCGACAACAGGCCAGAATTGCAGAACGCCCTGACCGCCGTCACAAAGACCAAAGGTGTCCTCGTTGTGTACTCGCTTAGTCGCCTCGCTCGATCAACGAAGGACACGATTACAATCTCGGAGCGGCTAAACAGAGCCGGCGCCGACCTCGTGAGTCTCTCAGAGAAGATCGACACGACCAGCGCTGCGGGGAAAATGGTCTTTCAAATGCTGGCAGTACTGGCGGAGTTTGAGAGGAATCAGATCAGCGAACGCACCAAAGCAGCCATGTCACACATGCGTGAGCAGGGAAGGTTCCTCGGAGAAGTGCCATTTGGGTACGATCTTAGAGCCGACGGTGAAACGTTGATTGAGAATCCTGGCGAACTGGAGACCATTGCCCTGATTAAGTCGTTGCGTGAAAAGGGCTACAGCCTGCAGGGCATCGCGAAAGAGCTCCACGCGTTAAACATTTCAACGAAGCGGGGCAAGCTGTGGGCACCACAAACAGTGAGCAACGTTCTGAATCGATCCGCTTAGGTGCCGAGCCAGAGCTTCGACGTCTGGGCCAAATTGGCCATACGGATGTCTGAGAGGCGGTTTGGAATGCTGCGGGACACTTTGGTGGAACTCGCACTTGGCGATTCCGTAGACAGCCTGGCAACAAGATCAACGGTCAACGGCGGGGAACTGGCAGCCCGACAAGTAGCTGAGACCCAAAGCGAGCCGACACTGAAAGTGGATCCATGTTGATTTCAATGCCCGTACTGAAGTGCGTTTGGTGAGTATGTGGAAGAAGTTTCTAAGGGGAATCTGACCGAACTGCCCCGGGAAACTTTCAATAAACAGGCTCGACGCACTGGATTGAGAAGCGACGATCAATCAACTGGACCAACGTTTCGGCCAGTTTGCACCATAATTTCATCCACTCCAATCGATGAACTTCCTAAGATTCGATGAAGGGATAGGCGGCGACTGATCATCGTGGCTGAAAAGGCGGAACACCAGAATCAGCCTTCCCTTTTGCACTTTCTGGTAGCAGTTTCTGGATTGCTGACATGAATGAACGGGCTGCATGTGTGCATAGCTGGATGAAGAATCCTGAGTTACTGGCACGAGAATTTCGCCAGTTTCTTGTTCACCTTGAAAGTTACACGCAATCGGATGACCAGTGGGCTCATCCCGGTTCGGAGGCGAGGCGGCTGTTCGTGATATCCATTGAGAAGGCAGACATTGAACTCGCCAGAACGCGGGAGTTCAATGAACGGTTGGAGCTCCTCAAACGGATGAAGCCAGACATTCCAATTCCGGCTGGATTACTCACGGAACTAATCGAACGTTTGGATTGGATTGTGAAGACCCCTCGGAGGCCTGAATCGTTTCAAGAGGCTGGCTCTACGTTTCCCAAAGACCCACTCAACGGTCGGCTAGCATCCATCATTGAAATTCGAAAATCCGCCGATGCACTTGACCTCGTAGCAATATCAAACGGCGGACAGGAGCTAGGGGCGCAACAACCAAAAAAAATGTTTGTGCCGACAAATGAAGACGTTAAAGCCGATCAACGATTGTTTGACGATCTTTCGGAGCTGGAACGGGATTTCAGGATTCGGGGGAATGAACAGCTTCCGACAACGGTCGGTGGGCGAGATCAGGAAAGTTTTGTTGAGCCTGAATCAAAGTCCCAAACCGTCGGCGGTTTGAAGCCAGAAATTGACTCTGACGGCTTGGCGGGAACTCCGAGAAGGCTGTCGTCATTCAGAGAACCACAGGAGTGGCTTAGGTTGCGGCGGCTGAAAGGTCTGTCAAGTTCCAAGAATGTTTGGCCCGCACTCCGAAAACGTCACGGGCCTGAAATCGATTGCGAGTCAACAAAGTCAGCGCGAATCAGCCTCAAGTTGGCGCAGGAATGGGGGTTGGATCTCCCTGAATTTCGAGAACCCAAACCAGTGGACGCCCAAAAGAAATAGTCTCAAAGCGCAGCAAATCACAGCTTCGCACAGCAACTCCCAACGGCCGTCAGAGCAATCTGGCGAGCCGTTTTTTCGTCGTCTATTGTCTGCCGTTAGTGGCAGTTGCAGACTCTGGTTGTTCATCGTTCTGGGTTTGCAAATGTTCGCCAGTGTGTTGGATCCCGACGCGGGACCCAAGCAGAAAAGAACTCAGTTCAAAGGAACACTGCAATGATGCAACCTGAAGAGATGATGACCAAAAAGGACATGGCCGCATTCGGGAAATGCAGTCTGCGGCAAATCGAACTGATGGCGGCGGCGGGACGAATTCCGAAGCCGATTTATCTGGGGACATCGTCGCCACGATGGCGCAGAAGCGAGTTGATGGCGTTCATCGACCGGATGGCAGCGGCTGACGATTCCAGCGAGAAAGGCGAGTGATGGAACCCGGGACGATTTCCCCACGGACTCAGTTTGATTATGAGGGCTCACGGTGAGTTACAAAGCTGACGACATCAAACGCCAGGCGGCCGGACGTTGGGTTTCCATTCTGGAATCTGTCTGCGGTCTGTCTGCCCATGAACTGAACCCGAGAGTTAACGGGCCTTGCCCAAAATGCGGCGGAACTGATCGGTTCCGGGCGCTGAATGACGTGGCCGAAACCGGCGCTTTGTTCTGCAATCAATGCCACAACAAGAACACAACGCCCAAGTCTGGTGACGGATTCGCGGCCATCCAGTGGCTTCGAAACTGCACATTCTCCGGGGCGTTGAAACTGGCGGCTGAAGCGTTCGGGCATTCAGAACCCGGTAACCCCACAACGAACGGAAAGCAGGCCCCCAAGAAAAAGAAGGTTCACCCGACGGCTGATGTGGCAGCGGACGTGCTCGCCTGGGGAATGGTTCAGAGCGGGATTCTGTCCGAGCAGCGGAAACCAGATTTCGGGTGGCGATATCGCAACGCGGACGGTTCAGACGCTGGAGCTGTTTACCGATGGAATCTGCCTGACGGTCGGAAGGAAATTCGCCAGGTGTCACGAATTGACAACGGCGGGACTCCGGCAGGATGGATTACGTCGGCAATGGCAGAACCTCGACCGTTGTACCGTCTGCCGGAGCTGGTGGAATCGTCTGAAGTCTGGATTTGTGAGGGCGAGAAAGCAGCGGACGCGATGGTGAGTCTCGGACTGCAGGCGACGACATCGGCAGGGGGTTCGAACGCGGCGGACAAAAGCAATTGGCGGCCGTTGAACGGCAAATGCGTTTACATCCTGCCGGACAACGACGAACCGGGCGAGAAATTCGCAACCGTTGTTCTCGGACTGATTCGACAACAGGCACCGGACGCCACGGTTGAAGTGAAACGACTGAAAGACGACTGGCCAGAGATCCCGGACGGCGGGGACGTTTACGACTGGCAGGAATATTTTGATTCAGCGGATTCAGAAACGCTGCGGGCTCGCGTGCTGGCGCTACCCGATCGAATAGGGGAATACGTTCCTACGAAGCCGGAAGTCTGCGAAGTAAAACAACAGGGGCGAACATTCGAAGGAAAGTCCGCGGCCGAGTTGTGGGATTTAGCAGACCAGCCAGTGGAATGGCTGGTTGAGAATGTTTTCAGTTGTGATCAACCCACAATCTTCGGAGCAAAACAGAAGAGTCTGAAAACCACACTGCTGACAGACTTGGCGGTGAGTCTCGCAAGCGGCTATGCGTGGCTTGGTCGATTCGACATTCCAGCAAAACGGCGCGTTCTCTTTGTCACTGGTGAGGCGTCCGAAGCGGCGGCAATTCGCAAAGTGAAGCGAGCGGCAACCTCTCGCAATCTCAGACGCGAAGACTTCACAGACAGCCTACGAATCGAAGCAATCACGTTTCCCAGGTTGCCGAGCGACAAAGATTGTGCAGCGGTGGCGGAAGCGGTGAAGGAACATGGTATCGAAGTCGTTTTGCTGGATCCGTTGTATATGGGATTGAGTGGCCTGAACACGGCGAATCTGACGGAAGTTGGTCCCGCAATGCGGCAGTTCATGGAAGCTTGCCGACCGGCGAATCTGATCATTGCCCACCACGTCAAAAAGACAGCGAGTTTTGACGACGCGCCAAACCTCGAGGATTTGTCTCAGGCCGGGATTGCAGAGTTTGCGGGCAACTACTGGTTGATGGGACGAATGAGCGAGTACATCGGCGACGGAATGCATGAACTCGCCATTCGCTATGGTGGCCGGGATGAACAGTTCGGACTGTTGAAACTGGATTTTGACGAACGCGACTGGGAAGCAGAGTTCACCAGTCTGATTGATCACAGAGAAGATCAGAAGCAGCGGCGGGAGAATGATCGCGTCGGCGCTCAACTTCAAGCCATAAAGGGACACCTGAGCAGACACGGAGGACAGGCGACTTTGGCAGCACTGGCTGAAGCAGCATCGACGAAACCGAAGCGCGAATCGTTCCAGAATCTGATTGATGATCTCTGCAACTCTGGCCAGTACGAACGATTCACCACAAAGGGCGGCAATAACAAACCATGCGAGGCCCTGAGAGTCAAAGGACAAAAGTCAACGGACACTGTCCTTTGAATGTCCTTTGACAGCAGTATTTGGGCGCGGCGAATACTCAGATTCTCAGCAGCCGCGGACAACCCTTTAGGGTGTCCGCTGCGGCTGCTGCAAGAATCGACTGGTAGATTCTCAACGGACAAATGACTAAGAACATGGCGGCAACACGAGATCCATCACCCGAACAGATCTCAGCGGCTTGCCTTGAGATCCAACGCGATCGGAGCAAGCGGGACGGAATGACCGAGTGGAAGTCGTCATCGTACTTCGTGTATCAGACCTTGAAGTTGACCGTGGGGCACGCCAAGGAACATCGCGATACCCTCGGTTGGCTCGACCATGCCGACAAACTGCTGATTGATCCGTATGTCGAGAGGAAAAAGCAGCCCCCTTCTGCCCATCAATCGCGACGGCTGAGAAATCAGTTTCTGCGGAACCAACTGCAGGCCGCCCCGACGAGATAATCGGTCGGACTGGACATCGGCCGGAGACTGCGGATATCCTGGGTTTGCGGGATAGGTCCGGAGTAATTAACCGTGCTGACAAGTTTGGAAGTCTTACCAAATTTCCCGCACTTCATTTTTCAAGACATCACCCGAAAGGCAGGTGTGCCAATGGCAAGCGTTGAAAAAGACGGACAGGGCTATCGCGTCCGATTCATCGACCACAACAAGGAGCGAAAAGCGATTCGCCTCACTGGCATAAACAAATCGAACGCCCAAACAGTTGCCCACCATGTTCAGCAACTTGTGAACTGGAAGAAATCGGGCTTGGCGTTGGATAGTCAAACGGCAGACTGGATTGCCAAGAAAGTCGGGCAGGAGCTTTACGACAAACTGAGCAACGCGGGACTGATTGAAGCCCGAGTATCATCAAGCCTTGGTGATTTTGTCGCCAGTTACATCAAACGACGTTCCGACGTGAAGCCCGGGACCACAACGAACTATGATCAGGTTCGCCTGAACCTCGTGGCATTCTTCGGGTACGACAAGCCCCTGAGATCCGTTACGGCAAACGACGCAGCGGCGTTTCGCGAATGGCTGCAGGCGGAGGAAGGGCAGGCCGAAAACACTCTGCGGAGGCGATGTGGACGGGCTCGCCAGTTCTTCACGGCAGCAATGAAAGCCAAGTTGATCGACGATAACCCGTTCGATGGAATGCCGGTCACTGTCAGCGGCAATAAGTCCAAAGAACGGTTTATCACTGAAGCGGAAGCCCAAAAGATTCTTGACGCTTGTCCGAACGCAGAATGGCGGCTGATTTTTTCATTGTGCCGATACGGGGGGCTTCGTTGTCCGTCGGAAGTTCTGGCGTTGAAGTGGGAAGATATCGTGTGGGATGCGTCCCGAATCGTAGTTACCAGTCCAAAGACGGCACATCACAAGGGGCATGAATCCAGAGTGATTCCTCTCTTCCCAGAGCTCCTGAAACCGTTGATGGAAGTTCAGGAACAGGCTGCGGAACGAACGGTTCACGTGGTCACCCGTTACCGATCGTCGAATCAGAACTTGCGAACGGAACTGAATCGCATCATTAAGCGGGCGGGGGTGATTCCCTGGCAGAAGCCTTTCCAGAACCTGCGATCGACTCGGGAAACGGAACTGATGGAAAGCTATCCCGCCCACGTGGTCTGCCGATGGATCGGAAATTCGGAAGCGGTGGCGAAGAAACATTATCTGCAGGTGACAGACGCGCACTTTGAAAGGGCTGCAGTTCCCAGAACGGTTGGGGGGGAGGGGCACAGCCAGGGGCACAAGGCATGCGAAACGACGAAAACTGGCGAAACCATCAAAGCAAGAGACCCCGAGAAAACTCAGCGTTTTTCGGGGTCCTGCGTTTCAGTTGCCAATTCTTCGCATCACAAAATTAACCCGGCCAGGACTCGAACCTGGAAAATCAGAACCAAAATCTGATGTGTTACCATTACACCACCGGGTTGCTGAGAACAATGGGATCTTAGAGTGACTTTTTCGGAAGAACAAGCGCAGTCTTCTCCGTCGTCACTCGGTGGAATCCGGATCGATCCACTGCGTCTCTGTGAGGAACGGCCATCAGCCAGAGGGCTGGCTGATGGCTGTCCCATGAGGATTCAAAATCAGTCGTTTCGCAGACGAATACCAACTTCGCCAAGCTTCTGGCGAATTTCGTTGAGCGATGTGACGCCGAAATTGCGGCTGGCCAGCAGTTCGTCGGGAGTCCGAGAAACCAGTTGCCCAATCGTCTGGATGTTCAAACGGCTCATGCACTTGCGAGAACGAACAGACAGATTCAAATCGACAACCAGCTTGTTCATCATTGCCTGCTCTTCTGGCGAGAGGCTCTGATCCACAACATGATCACGTGAATGAATCTTATGCAGGTGCTGACCGATTCGTAGTCCGTGAGCAGCCAGCAGTTCGCGAATTTCCATCAGCGATGTTTCGCCGAAGTTCTTGCCTGCCAGAAGTTCCTGCTCGCTGACTTCAGTCAGATCGCCCAGCGAATTGATGTTCATCGCCTGCAGGCAGTTGCGGCTTCGAACTGACAGTTCGAAGTCCGTGACTGGACGGCCCAGCAGGTGCTTCATGCGAGCTTCCTGACGTGCCTGATCCTCGTCGTAGTACATACCCTGAGTTGCGTCGATGTCCTTCAGGTACAACGCCGCAAACTCATTGTTTGGGTCATACTCTCGAACACGTCGGAAGCAGAACGCTGCTGCCTGATAGTTCTCTTTGTCTTCGTACAGCAGGCCCAAATTCAGCATCGCACCCGTAAAGAACGGAGGACGTGAAAGAGATCGCTCGTACAACCGAATCGCCTCGTCGTCGTTACCTCGCAGGCAGTTTTCTGCTGCCAGCCAGAACAATGCGCGGGAGTGATGAGGATCCATGTCGACAGCACGTTCGAAATATTCGACCGCCGTCAGAGAGTCACCACGATCGGCCCAGATGCATCCCATCTGGAAAGAATACTCCGCACGGCTGGCCGCAGAGGCAGCCACGCTTCGCAGAAGTTTCTCGGCATCGTCGATCTTGCCTGTAGCACGAATCGCACCGGCTCGACGAAGCGCACATCCGACCGGATCATATCCCGCTTTGCCAGCCTGATCGAATCGATTGGCGGCTTCTTCCGGGCGGTGCAACGATGTCAGGCACTGACCGTGAATGAACATAGCGACGCCATCGCGAGTCACTCCGGACAGAATCTTGTCGGCCTGAGACTGTCGGGCCAGCAGGTAGGCTCCTACACCGGCTCGTGCCAGAAGACCTTCTGATTTTTCGCCCGCTTCAACTCGGCGAGATAATTCGCCGACGCCCTGTCGCACTTCCGTCAATTGTGATCCGCTGACTGCGTTCTCCAGCATCGAAAGGTCGCTTGCTGAAAGTGGACCTTCAGATTCGAGGAATTCTTTGATGTTGACCATAATCGCTTGAGGCACTTCTCTGGTTTCCTGTCAGATCGAAAAACATGTGGACACGCTGAATCGTGCCGGCAAAACACCTTTGCCAAACCCACTACGGAAAATGCACTTCACTGGACATGAGATGCACAGGCAGCGACCGGAACAGCAAATGCCGCACCGTCGCAGGATTTTCGAAACCGAAGAGTTTAGCAGGCTTTCAGTGTTGACACAAACCAGACTCGGATTTTCCAGGACCGTGCTGCGATTCCGGGAACAAAATTCGGCCGACATGGCCCGGTCGAAGGTCTGTTTGTGACGAAAATACCGATCAACTGCGGCTTCCCACGCGTTACTCAGGTGCCGTCCTGGCATGACCTGCGGGTGGAATCAATCAGAAAATCAAGCGATGCACGCGTGTTTGCTGAGGCTCAATGGTCACGCCCTTCAGGAACACGGATGTGATTTCGAACCAGACCCCAACCCCCAACAGGGTCTTGCAGCGTTTACAGCGTCTTAATAAATGTCAGTAAACGATCGTTCAGCTCGAACTTGGCCGACGTAAACAGATCAATCGCCGCCTTGTTTTCTGAATCCACATGCGCCTCAACAAGCTGCACGGATTCGCCTCGAAGCCGGCGACAGATTTCCAATACGAGCGCCTGAGCGTACCCGTGGCGGCGTTGAGATTCCGGCACGAAGATCTCGCGAATGCCGACACTGCGGACTCCCCATTTGGGAATGAACAGGTCCATGCCGATGATCTGACCGCTTGCCACAACTTCCAGGTTTGTCTTTTCCTGCAGCTCAAACCGCAGCGAATCCAGATGCCCAAAGCGAACAAACCACCACCAGGTTTCTTTCGAGGGGCGGTCGGTGATGACCAGATTCAAATGACGTCGATGGCGGAGCAGTTTTGCATTCACGGGGTCGCGGCTCTGCAACAGATCGCGGCGAAACACGAACGTCTCTTTGCCTCGAACATATCCGCATGACCCAAGGAATTCCTTCCACGCGGCAGAGGAACCACAAAAGCCGGAAGGTTCCAGACCGCCATAGATCCCACAATAAAAGCCGTTTCGGTTTAAACCGCCGCCCGCTTCAATTGTCAGAGCACCACTGCTTCTTAAGTAATCCTCAGCCAGTCGAACCAGTTCCGTCCCGACCTTTCGACGGCGGTATTCAGGATGCACCATCAGGGCCGAAATGATCCCCTGAGTTCTATCCAGATTGCTTTCTGAGGCGTTTACCGCAAAGCTGGCGTGGACATATCCGACGATTCGCTGGCCATCCAGAGCAAGGATGAGTCCCTTGCGATCAAAATATGGCGGGGAGCAGGCAAATAG
Organism: Planctomycetales bacterium; assembly: GCA_026400835.1. Lineage (GTDB taxonomy): Bacteria > Planctomycetota > Planctomycetia > Planctomycetales > Planctomycetaceae > SXXK01. The sequence continues at coordinate 22,419 of JAPLOA010000038.1, forward strand.
CTCAAACACATCACAGGAAAATCCCTCGGCAGCATTCCGTCCCAGCGCGCAGGCATGCCAGAGCTGATGAAGGCGAGGAGGGTCCGAGTTGTGATAAGTACGATATTGCACTATCCGTGAGCCCCGGTGTGCCGCCGGGGCGGCGACCGTCTGGAGTTGCAGTTTTTCCGAAGTGTTCTCGCAATTCAGTCCGCTGAACAGTGAACATTGCAGCGTTTGCGAAATTTCCGAGGAGTGGTGTCAATAAAATTCAGACGCACCGCCCATGACTGGAAAACGCGAATCTAGCCGACATATGCTATTACAGCAAGGCGTGCATTCTTCTCCGACGCCAACCTTTTGGGGATTGAGGCAATTCGTGACGTGGACCGACCGAGAACTGGCCGCCTGGCTCGATGAACTGCTCCCGGCTGCTCGCATGGTGGAGTTTGAAACGCAATTGAGAGCCGACAAAGCGCTGCAGGCCCGCGTTGCTCAAGTGATTCGGCACCGCGACCAGGGAGGAAATTCGATCGGCGAAGTGTGGCAGCGAGGACGTCTGAGCTGTCCGACCCGGTCCGAAATGGGCGGTTTTTTACTGGGAACGCTGAGCGAAGCGGCTGCAGCTTACGTCGAATTTCATCTGAAGACTGTCGGCTGTCGAGTCTGTCAGGCGAACATGCATGACCTCGAAGAACAGTCTACACAAGCCGATCATGTTCCCGGCCGTCGTAAAAAGTTCTTTGAATCGTCAGCCGGTTTGTTGCGAAACGATGACGACTCCAGCCGGTTCCACAGCGAATCAAATAAGGGCAGCTAATCCAACAAGGGCCGATCATGAGACTTCTTTTTACTGCGATTTTTTGCCCTGCGATTATTCTCGCGGTGTCTTTCATTATCTCAGTGCCGATGGCAAACGCTGATGATCCCATGGAATTGATCATCTGGCCAAATGGACATCCGGAGCCCAAAGTCAGCGCTGATCCACCGGAGGAATTAGTGAAAGGGCCGGATGGTCTGACTCGCCGATTCAACGTGTCGACGCCTCGGCTTTTTATCTACCCGCCAGCAAAAGAAATCGCGACAGGAGCGGCGATCATCGTTGTTCCCGGCGGAGGTTTCGGTCGCCTGTCGGATGAGCACGAAGGCTCGGACGTTTGTCGCTGGCTGGCGTCACTGGGGATTGTCAGTATCGAACTGGCTTATCGCACTCCCACGAATAAGCATGCCAATCCCGTCGAGGGCCCCGCGCAGGATCTGCAACAAGCATTGTTGACAGTTCGCGATAAGGCGAAAGAGCTGAGTATTGACCCTGACAAGGTCGGTGTAATGGGCTTCTCTGCCGGCGGACAGACTGCTCTTGTCGCCATGGCAGGTCAAGATGTGATCTCGTTTGACGGTGATCCCCGGCGAATTCGTCCGAATCTGGCGCTGTTGATTTATCCTTATCAGGTCATGAATTCAGAAGCGACAGCGATCCGAGCCGACGTCAATCTTGATTCCGGACTGCCTCCGGTCTTCATGGCCCAGTCGCTTGATGACAAAGCGTCACCTCCGCAAGGCAGCGCGATGTTGTTCATGGAGCTTGTGAAACGCCGGATTCCTACGGAGTTGCATATCTACGAAACCGGTGGTCATGGTTTCGGGATGCGACACAGAACACCGCCTCCCGGAGCCCGCGACTGGTCTGAACGAGCCGCGGTTTGGCTGCGGCTGCACAAGTTCGCGGCGGAACTTCCGGGGGATGACGCGAAGTAGTCGTACTGCGTCCTGACAGGCGTGCTCTGGGCTATTCTGACAGGCTGTTGATTGAATGGGTTTCACAACCCGAAACGTCAGTGATCGATTAAAGTTGCCGCGTTCTCAACAACAATCCCTCGCTGACGCAGCGGGTTGTGACTAAATCAACACCACGCTCTCAGGGGGTGGCCCGTGTTTGTGCGATAACGTCTGATGCCGCTTCACGCAGCAGTGAAATCGCCGTCTCCACGATTAACTCCCCGGAACCTGGCAGGGTTGTTGAGTTCGTCACTTCGTAACTCCCGCCTGCCGCGGCAACACGTGTCGGAACGTAGATCGTCTCCACGCAGTTCGACAGCTCAATCACCAGTGTTGTCCTGAACGGCGAAGCCTGCTTAATCGACAACCCCAGTTCAACAAATGCTTCGCCCGGAAGTGCGACGATGGCGACGTCTGTTCCCAGCGTGATCACCGTCATATCCACTGGCAAATTATCACCGATCCCGGCCAACGATCGGCTCAAGCCCCAGGTGATGTGCTCGCCCGTCTTTGCGAACGGTTCCTTGTGTCGCATCTGGTCGATGATCAGTTTTTTGTAGGCCGTGACATGTTCCAGAAACTCAACCGGCTCCTTCCGTTTGGCCTTGTTGAGTACTTCAATGGACTGGGCCACTTCTTCCCGAGTCGCATCCTGCATTGGCAACTGGACGACTCGCGACTTCACTGTCAACTTCTGATTGCCAAGCGGCTGTAACCCGGACAGATCTCGCACAATGGAATTGCCAATCGACTGCCCAATGACTGCCGCTGTATTCCGCTCCGTGCTGCGAGGATTGACGTGATTAATGTCTCCGCAGCAACCATTGCCAAAGATGGAGATCACTCCAGCGCCCAGCGACTGTTGCAGAGTTCGTTCAATAAAAAACGGATAGTCGGCACTCCACTTCATCCCACCGACGGTGTCCAGATGCAGGGCAAAGTTGCTGAGAACTCCCACGGGCTTTTTTCCTTCGTCGCGGATCATGACGAGTCCTATCTGCGGATCAATCGGCCCGGCGGTTTTGACGAAATCCGGATGGCTGGCGGCCATCCATGTCTTCACGCTGCCGTCGCGAGTGACCGCACGGCGATTGAAAGCGACTGCTTCATTCTGTGTCCCCGAGCCTGTTTCGATAAAGGATGGCTTTGCGTTGGCGAAAGCGGTACAGATCGCATCGACCGGGCCGCCAATCAACTTGTCGATGTAGTTCGCTCGCATCTCCGGCTGCGGTTCGTTTCCGATTCGCAGATACAGTTCCTTCATGTAGTCGGGAGCGGTGTGTGAGTGAGTTGCGGAGAGAGCGATATGTTCGGCAGGAATTCCGGTCTTCTCAGACGCACGTTTTCGCACTTCGTTCTTAAGATCCGTTGAGATGCCAATCAGATCACAGACGACAAGTGCCCCACTGGTTTCGCCGTCGATAAACACAATCGCTCGAGCTTTCAGAGGATCGATTTCGCCTTCAGCCAGACGTTCGTGATAATAGCCAGCCATTGGGAAACCAACCGGCGGCGTGATATCGGCTTCGGCAACTCCTACTCGCAGAGAGCCTTCGGATCCAAAAGCGGCTAACGACGTTGCCTCGAGCGCGAACAGGAACACAAAGCCCGGAGCGAAAAATGGCATGCATTGAAATATGCGTCGAAAAGACAGCGTCATTGAATCACCTTCGTTGGTCGGCAGGCAGAAGAACTGGCGGGAGCGAGTAAGCTCGCAAGTGCCCGTGACTGTAACTTTCCTGAACGACGATGACGAGCGAACCGCGACGACTGCCGGGCTGAAGATTGGATCCTGTCTGAAGATTGGATCCGGGCCGAAGATTGGATCCGGACAGCGGAGACCGTTACGCTCAGTGGTGAACTGACGATCTGTAGGCTGCAATTGCACCGGCGGAATCTGCCGGTGGGGTCTGGTCATCGCCATGAGGGAGTGATAGTCTGCGGGAACTGGTTGACCCTCGGGTTGCGAACATCAGGAAAACCGGGTTTACTCGTCCGCTGACCCCGAAGCTGCTGTCGATAAAAAGACACTTGAGACACGGGTATTTGGAATTGCCGAGCCAGTCGGCGGACTCATGGAGGAGCATCGCTATGTCAGAAGACTCACAGTATCGCCTCACAAGTTCTGACGAGTACGAAGAGATCAGCAGCGAAGAAGTCGATCGAGTTGTTGAAGCTCTGGATCGACTCATTGAAGGCGTGCAAAGCGAAAACATCAAGCACTACCTCGAAGAGGCCGCCAGCAATATCTATTACCTCGTCTACGAGGAAGAAGAAGATCTGGCTGATGACTCTTTTGAGCAAGCTGCCTGAGATTGCTCATTGACGGGATTGTCTGTGAGAGGTCGCTGGTCAAATTTGATGGCCAGCCTGTTGTCAGCCTTTGATTTTGGGGTCTGTCATTCTCGTGCCACGAGAATGACGGACGACCTCGGGCTGGTTTTTGGCAGAGCATCAGGGCTCCGTTGACGCGGGAGCCCTCTGCACTGCATTATTAGCATCGCGCGACGATCGGGGCCAATATGTCAGATATGCCCTTCGCGTCCATGGAGTCACATTCCTGCCCCGTAAATCTGTGTCGTGTCATGTCTGAAGTTACAGTGCTACTGACAGCGATTGAACAGGGGGACACTCACGCCGCGGAGCAGTTGTTGCCGCTGGTATATGACGAACTTCGACGACTGGCCGCGAGCCGGATTGGTCGAGAGCGGACGCCGATGAGGCGAGTGCGACGTCTTTCGATCAGCGACTTCAGTCGGCCACCGAGCTGGTTGTAGGGTCACTCTTGTTTTCCGAAGAAACCAAATTGACCGCACCGATCGTGGGGATGTCGACGTTCGCTCAGGAGTTCGCCGCGCGAGGACTCAAGGATGATCAAGGCCGCAGTCTGCGAGAATTCGACCTGAAAACGCGGAAGTTTCGTTATCCGTGCAGCGGCATGAGTCAAACGGCGGCTTTCGAGGAATTGCCCGAAGAGCTGAAGACTTCGGTCGGACTGCGAATCAAGGCTCTCCTCAGTGCGGAATCTCCGGAACAGGGATTTGAACATCTCACAACCGAAGATCGAAGGGCGTTGCGGGCGATTCTGGCGGAAACGATGCCGGGATTGATCGATTAAGTCTGCGGTTGAAACTGACGCGATATTGTTTGAGTCGATAGAATGGGTCTGAGCCAATCAGATTTCTTCAGTCGCCACGGCTCATTCACACAGATAGGATTTTAAAGATGTTGTCTTCTCTGCTGCTTATTACCGCCAGCTTCTTTGCCGACCAGCCCGCGTGGCCGGCTTTTCTGGGGGCAGGTGCGTCAGAGATTGATCCCGCGTCAATTCCGCTTAAATGGTCACCAGCTCAGAACATCGCGTGGGATGCATCATTGCCGGGGCATGGACAATCGAGCCCTGTGATCTGGGGTGAGAAAGTCTTTGTGACGACAGTGGAAGGCGACAATAAAGAAACGTGTCACACGGTGTGTCTGTCGCTGAAGGACGGAGCGATCCTGTGGGATCATAAGCATGCGTCGACGGCACCGGATCCCAACAGCGTGTATATCAGTCGAGCCGCCCCGACGCCGGTCGTGGACAAGGATCACGTCTTCGTGTTCTTCGAGTGCGGCGATTTGGTTGCCCTGACACATGATGGCAAAGAAGTGTGGACGAAGTCGTTGTCGAAGGAATACGGCAAGTTCGTCAACAAGTTCGGCCTCAGCAGTTCACCAGTACAGACCGAGTCTTCTGTGATCGTGCTGATCGACGACGAAGGTCCGTCGTATCTCGTCGCGCTCAATAAAGTGGATGGCGGCATTCTGTGGAAGACGGATCGCCCCAGTCGGACAAGCTGGAGTAGCCCGGCGATCCTGCCAATCAACGGTCAGCTCCAGGTGATTGTCAGCTCGGCTGGCACTGTCGATGGTTACGATCCCGCCGTTGGAAAGCTGTTGTGGACTTACGCGGATGTGGGTGGAAACACCGGAACAACTCCCTTGCCAGTGGGGCAGGACCAGTTCCTGATTGCGGCATCACCAGGCCGATCGGGTGAAAACTCAGAAGGCGCGAAGAAGTCGAATGCTTTGTTGAAGGTTACTCCTGAAGGTGACAGCTGGAAAGTTGAAAAGGTCTGGGCGGCTGCTGAGGCGACTCCATCCTGGGCATCTCCTTTTGTCCATCAGGGTTTTGCCTATTGGGTCAATCGAGTTGGCGTCGTGTATTGCATTGATGTTGCCACCGGCGAGCAAAAATATGCGCAGCGGACGAAGCAGTCGTGCTGGGCGACACCGCTGCCTCTTGGTGATCGCATCTACTTCTTCGGCAAAGACGGGGTCACGACAGTGTTGGCAGCCGGGCCTGAATTCAAGGAGCTGACGGCCAACGAATTATGGCCTGCGGATACTCCGCCCACCGACAACGGCGCACCGAAGCCAGATGAGACCAGCACAGAACGCAAACAAGCGTCGGCGATGTTCTCCGGGCCTACTCAATACGGAATCGCCGCCGTCAGCGGCAGCCTGCTGATTCGTGTCGGCAGTCATGTGTACTGCGTGAGGGAAGCCGCCAGGTAGAGGTCAGGTTGCGATCACTTCTGTCATGACCGCGTATTGAATATCACCGTGTATTGAACATCCGATCCCGACTGCAAAAAGTGGGCAGCAAGAAGAATGCAATGCGCGGTGAGTGAAGAGCGGATCGTTGCATTGCAAGGTGCGTAACTCGGACCGAGCAACGGGAGTTCCGGTAGTCTCCCGGAACGGACCAGCTTCCATAATCATCAATCATCAGAAGCGTCCACGGCAACACGATTGAGACAGGTATCGTCAATCCGTTATTCGAGTCTCTCCGTCACATTCTGATGGCGGCCCAGTGATCCAAATGCTCGCGGATCAAAGGGGCCTCGCTCAAAAATGGACACCCGTGCGTCAGGAATTTTTCCGGCTTTGGTGCGTGCGGTGGTGCCCCAGCCTGACTGAGTATCCTGAGTGGCAGATTCCGGGTGAACTCGATACTCCACCAGGACTCTCGGGAGATTGACCTCCGGAATATTGCAGGCAGGCGGTGCAGGCATCCGCGGGGACTCGGAAATTTTCACATTCCTGCCCGACCATTTGTTCCAGAAGTCGACAACGAGCCGTCTCGGGCGAGCTCTTGCTGGCTGGCTGAATGGAAAAGCGAAAGGCACACTGCACTGGAAAATCCTTCCGGGGCTTCAGGCAGATCTTGTTGAGGCAGGACGTGCGGCGGAGTCATCAAGTCCAAGCCGACAGGCAGCCAGAAAAGAGGGGTCAAGGCCATACACGGCTATTGATGCCGACCAGCGGTAGAGTGCCTTCAAACAGAAACCATGTCATCAGCAAACCGCCGATAAGGATAATGTCAATGATCAGAACAAGAGGGACCGTCTGTCTTCTGCGACGAAAGACGGACTCGGAGTTGGTCCAGAAGCCGACTCGTGTGAGGTTCTTCTTTGTTCCAAAAATGAAGCCCAAAAAACGGTCGCCAAAGTCAGCAGGACGATCTCGCTGGAGATAAATCCAACGAAAGGGGCACTGAGCCACGCGGGAAGGATTGGTTTGAATCTCTGAACCACAATGCCGATGGAAAATGCAGGAGCCTGTATCGCAAACATGACCGCTGGAATGAAATTGTGCCACCACTTTGACATGACCTTCAGCGAGATTTCGCATCGTCGCAAACTCTTTTGAGCCCCCGTCAGAAAACAAACGGTGGGCATGAAAGAGTCAGAAATCACTGTGCCGATGGCACTTGTTTTCTCCGCCATTCGCAACTCGGTTACGTATCCGATCGTGTCGAACAATCCCCACGCATTTGGCAGTCGTGTGGCCCATGGCTTCACTCGAGAGCCTGACTCGCCCTCCGAACGGGAGTTGAGGGACAGTCCCGAAACAACATCCTGTTTTTACTGCGGCGCGAAATCGCAACCCGCTGCGTGAGCGAGGGATTGTGCTTTTGCGTTTGCCGCCGTGTTTCGGAAAATCCCTCGCTGACGCGTTTCGAAGTTGCGCGTTTGGTTTTAATTTCGGGAACTTGTTTCGGGACTGGTCGTTAGTTCGGGTGGACAGTCGCAAAGAGGGATTGTTCGGAAGACTCCGATGGTCCTGAACAGGTCAGGCGGATCCTGCTGTTGTCCGGGGGGCAAACGGCCAAACTGGAAATCGGTGAGAAATGTGGAGTGAATCGGTGTTGCTATTCTTGTTCGTGGAGGGTAATGTCACGCTTCCTGACTTTCGATGCGACTTGGAATACTAGTCCTGGAAGGATGGATGGTGTGAGCATTTGTGTTCTCGAAGACAGTCGTGTGCTAACTAGTTCCGTCCGCCCTTGAGTTCTCCTGCAGCACCCTTTTGCACAAAGTCGTACGTGGCTTTGTTGGTTATGTGTTCTAACGGCTGCCGTTGTGGCAGCGATCAGGTGTTTTGGAAGCTGTAAAGCTCAAGGGTTTTTGTGATGAGTAAGAACATTTTTGTAGGTAGCCTCGCATGGGGCACAACGTCTGAAGGCCTCGAGCGGGCTTTCGCACAGTACGGCGTCGTGACCTCAGCCAAGGTCGTCAGTGACCGTGAGACTGGCCGATCCAAGGGATTCGGCTTTGTTGAAATGGAAAGCGGTGGCGATGAAGCCATCCGTGCACTGAACGGTTCAGACCTTGACGGCCGCCAGATTGTTGTCAACGAGGCTCGTCCTCGTGAAGGCGGCAGCGGTGGCGGCGGTGGTGGTGGTGGTCGCGGCGGCTACGGTGGTGGCGGCGGCGGCGGCCGAAGTGGTGGCGGCGGCGGCTACGGTGGTGGCGGCGGCGGTCGAAGTGGCGGTGGCGGCGGTGGTCGCGATCGTTACTAGGCACTTGCCCTTTGGGCTTTTTAGACAGCAGACTTCCTTCCTGATTCAGGATTGAACTGTACAAACTCAGAGGGTGTTCGAACGCAAGTTCGAACACCCTTTTTGAATTCACGGCATCTGACAACTGCGGCGTATCTGCTCGCTTTTGCGAAAACGCATGCTCTCTGACGTCGCCCTGAGTCAGTTGTTCGCACCGAGCTGTTGATCAGATTTCCAATCGAATTCCGGCTGATGTCATCACCACAAGTAGTACGAGCCTGAAATCAACAGGCCCTCGAGTCAGTTTTGCTGCTCTTCAACACCCACTCACAATCGCATTGAGTTGCCTAATCGGGATGACTCGTCTCGTACGTTGGTCGCGCTGCGTCCGGGTACAAATTGACGCCCCCGCATGTTTCGTTTCGGAAAAACGTGCGGAGTTGGCAAAAACTGCTCCAGCGACTGCTGAGTGGAATTCGAGGAAAACCGTGGGGACTTTCTTTTGTGCATAGACTCCTGTCTTGTTCAGCCGAATAGTGATTTCTAAACTCCGTTCGTACCAGACAGTTCGGAAAACCAGGAATGCGTGGTCAAACCGCCTTGCAGGCTGCTGCACTTTCTTTTGAAGTTGCCGCTCTCTGGGTTTGACTGGTCGTTCAGAACACCCGGGATGTGACCCTTGAGAGCGTTGATCAGTGATATACACGGAAATCTGGAAGCGCTTCAGGCCGTGCTGGCGGATATCCGCAAAAAGGGCATTTCCGAGATCTATTGCCTTGGCGACATCGTCGGCTACGGTCCCAATCCGGCCGAGTGTATCGACCTGGTGATGGATCTCGACATGTGCCTTCTGGGCAATCACGATCAGGCGGCTCTCTTTGATCCCGAAGGTTTTAACGCAGGAGCTGAACGGGCGATCTTCTGGACTCGGTCTGTCCTCGAAAAAGGCATCGGCCCCAAGGCAGAGAAACGCTGGGACTTCCTTGGTGAACTCAGCCGACGTCATCGGGACGAAGCCACCAATACGATGTACGTGCATGGCTCGGCCCGGAATCCTTTGAACGAGTATGTCTTTCCGGACGACATCTACAATCAGGTAAAGATGGAAAAGATCTTTGCCCTCGTCGAGCAGTACTGTTTTCAGGGACATACCCATATTCCTGGTGTGTTCACTGACACCCTTGAGTTTTTTGCACCTGAAGAGATTGGTTTCAAGTACAAGCTTGGCAAGCAAAAGCTGATGGTGAATGTCGGCTCCGTTGGCCAGCCTCGAAACAATGATCCCCGCTCTTCATACGTCACATTGGACGGCGATACGATCGAGTTTCACCGAGTCAGCTACGACCTCGCAAAGACGGTCGAAAAGATCTACGCGATCCCCGAGCTGGACAATTTTCTCGGTGACCGACTTCGCGAAGGTCGCTAGCTGGCCAGTTGATTTGATGGCCGTCTTTTGTCCTGCTCGCTTTACGCCGGCATTCGACCATGAAGTTTCGGTAGCGATGCCAACAGAAGGCAGCACTACAAAGAGAATCAGCAACTTTCAACGCGACACTGAATTTCAGGATTCTGTACACCGTGTATGGTGGCCGGGGCTTGATCCAGGAGTGCTCGTCGCTAAAACCCTGCCAAAGGTTGCTCACAACCCTGGGCTGGTCATGTCTCGTGAACATTTTTTACGCTGATTTGCCAGGGGAAACTGTTTGCCTCGGAGCATTTCATGCGCATGATCCTGTTGGTGATCGGAATTGTTGTCTCAGGATCCAGGGCTGGTTTTGGTGCGCAGCATCCAAATATTGTCGTGATCTACGTTGATGATCTGGGGTATGGTGATGTTGGCTGCTGTGGGGCTACCAGCGTTCGAACTCCGAACATCGATCGCATCGCCACCGAGGGCTGTCGTTTCACCGATGGCCATAGTTCAGCTGCGACTTGCACGCCTTCGCGATATGCTCTGCTGACGGGTGAATATGCGTGGCGTCTGGACGGGACGGGCATTGCTCCGGGTGATGCAAATGCCATCATCAAACCGGGACGCGTGACGGTGCCTGCGATACTGCAGAAGGTCGGGTTTCGCTCCGCCGTGATCGGGAAATGGCATCTGGGTCTGGGCGACAGACCCATTGATTGGAACAAGCCCATTTCACCGTGTCCGCTGGACATTGGCTTTGATGAAAGCTTTATCATCCCGGCAACAGGGGACCGCGTGCCTTGTGTTTACGTCGAGAATCGCGATGTCGTGGGGCTTGATCCGAGTGATCCGATTGCTGTCAGTTTTCGTAACCGCATCGGCAATGATCCAACCGGGTTGGACAATCCCGAACTCCTGAAAGTCGGATGGGATCACGGTCACAACGCGACAATCATCAACGGCATCAGTCGCATTGGCTTTATGTCCGGAGGCACGGCAGCTCGATGGGTGGATGAGGACATGGCCGACGTGATTACGACTCGGGCAAAGTCATTTATCGATCGCCATATGGCCAGCCATTCCGGTCAGCCATTCTTCCTGTATTTCAATCCGCACGATATTCACGTGCCGCGAGTTCCGCATCCACGATTTGCCGGAGCAACATCCATGGGGCCACGAGGAGACGTGATTGCGGAGCTGGACTGGTCTGTCGGTGAGATTCTGGAAACACTCGACCAGCATCGACTGACTCAGAATACCATTGTTATCTTAACCAGTGACAACGGTCCGGTGCTTAACGATGGCTACAAGGATGAAGCTGTGCAGAAGATCGGAGATCATTCGCCAGCCGGAGTTCTTCGCGGCGGCAAGTACAGTGCCTTCGAAGGCGGGACACGAGTTCCATTCCTGGTACGCTGGCCAGAGAAGATTGCTCCGGGCACAACGTCCGGTGCTCTCATGTGCCAGATTGATTTTCTGGCGACATTCGCGGACCTGGTCGGCCTCAGGCTGCCCGACGGCGCGGGGCCGGACAGTTTGAATATGCTGCCCGCATTGCTTGGTACGGATCGCAACGGAAGAAGTCATCTTGTCGAGCAGGCCGGAGTGTTGTCGTTGCGAATGGGGCCGTGGAAGTACATCGAATCCGGAAAAGGGCCGGCTGTCAATAAGCAGGTCAACATTGAAACCGGCAACGCTCCGGAGCCCCGTTTATTTCATCTGGAGCAGGATCTTTCCGAAGAGCACAACGTGGCAGATCAGCACCCGGAGCAGCTCAGGACGATGGCTGAGTTGCTTGCCCGAGTGCGCGAACAGGGGACGCCCCGCTAAGGAGCAGTCCCGCAATAAGTGCCGTCTATCCCAACCCGAAGCGTCAGTTTTGCAGTTGCGCATTTGCTTCTATCCCAACCCGCTGCGTGAGCGAGGGATTGTGTTTTAGCGTTTTGGGCAGTGTTTCCGTAAATCCCTCGCTGACGCGTCGGGTTATGATAAATCCCAGTGTTTCTCCGCAAGTTAACAACCTCAGCGCCGAAACGCGCAACTTCAAAACGCGTCAGCGAGGCATCTGGATGCTGTGCCAGATCCCTCACGGAGGTGTCAGGTTGGAATTTCAAGGCATAGAAACATCCGGAAGTGAATCCGGGGCTGTTGCTTACGCGGCTCTACTTCAAAAGGCTCTTATCAAGCACTGCGCGAGCTTTCTGGAAGTAGTCCTTCCATTCAATCTCGGGGCCGCCATTCTTCAGACAGTCGCGTACTTTCTGCAATGTGTTACGAGACATGTGCGGGCAGCGGTTACAGGCACATGTTTCACCCGTTGATGCCGTAATACCGGGCACCGGGATATACGTGTGTTGCGGCGCGGCCTTCTGCAGCGGATGAATCATGGCGGCTTCCGTTGCAACAAGAAACGTCGTGGGCTTTTCAACCGACATGACGTGCTGTCGCATCTTTTCCGTCCCGCCAACGACATCGGTCAGTTCGAGAATATTCTGAGGACACTCCGGATGCGCCATGATGACACATCCCGGAGTTCGTTTTTTGATGCGGATCAGATCCTGAATGCTGAAGACTTCATGCACCATGCAGGAGCCCGGCCACAGGATCATTTTGCGTCCCGTCACTTCGATCAGGTAGCGGCCAAGATGTTGGTCGGGAACGAAGAGAATTTCTTTGTCCGCGGGAACACGGTCAATGATCTCGCGAGCATTCCCGCTGGTCACGATCCAGTCCACAAGACTCTTCACGGCCGCCGACGTGTTGATGTAGGCGACGGTCTGAAAATCACGACCTTGTGCCCGTAACTGGTCCTGAAATGCAGCCAGTTGATCGGGCGGACAACTGTCCGCAAGTGAGCAGCCAGCAAGCATGTCCGGAATCAAAACTCGCTTTTCCGGATTCATGATTTTGGCGGATTCCCCCATGAAATGGACCCCCGCAAACACGATTGTGGAGGTCGTCACTTTGGTCGCATCGCGAGCCAGTTTCAGGCTGTCGCCGGTAAAGTCCGCGATGTCCTGAATTTCGCCGTCGACGTAAAAGTGAGCCAGAATTGACGCATCTTTCTCTTTCTTTAATGCTTCAATTTCATCCATCAGATCCAATGGATCTTCTTCAGAAACCGGGCGCTCGGAAAAGATCTGGAGTGACATCAGGATAGTCCTTCAATTTCTGCAAGACAAAATGCGAATCGCTATTCTTCGCGGTGGCTGGAAAAATGGAAGGCTTTCCGCCACCAAAATCTCGTCTTTTGCACTTGTCTGCCCTGCGTCTGTAAACTGTTGAGGTCGGAATAACCGACACAATCCCTCGAAACAGTATCGTCAATTCACTGCCGAAATGCTGGAATTCCCTGCATTCCGTGGACTTCCGAGACTCCGGCAAAATTTTTTTTCGCTGGACGGCATTTCAGAGCCGGCCTCTCGCTATGACCAGGACTGTCTGTAAAGCACAGTTCTGGGCGGAAACTGACATCTGTTCTGACCATACCACTACTTCAGGTCAAAAGGCTTTCAAAATGCGATTGTTGATTACTGGCGGAGCAGGATTCATTGGAAGTCATATCGCAGAGCGTTCGCTGGCCGCTGGATGGAAGGTGGCCGTCGTCGATGATCTCAGCAGCGGCCGTGTCGAGAATGTCCCGGCCGGTGCTGAGTTCTTTCAGTTAGACATTCAGAACGCGGCGGCTGTCGCCAAAGCCTTTGAGGCATTTAAGCCTGACGCGGTCAGTCACCAGGCAGCTCAGGCGAGCGTCGTGGTCAGTGTGCGAGAACCCCAAAAGGATGCATCGATCAACATCATGGGGTCTTTGAACATTATGCAGGCGTGCGTGGCAAGCAAGGTTCGCCAGATCGTGTTCGCCAGCACCGGTGGAGCAATCTACGGAGAAGTTCCAGATGGCATCCGCGCATCGGTTTCAACGCCGCCGGTTCCTGTCAGCCCCTATGCCTGCAGCAAGTTTGCCGTTGAAAAGTATCTTGAATGCTTCCGTCAGGAACATTCCCTGAACTACACCGTGCTTCGGTACGCCAACGTCTATGGACCTCGCCAGGATCCTCATGGCGAAGCCGGCGTAGTTGCGATTTTCTGCAATCGCATGCTGATCAATGAACCCGTAAAGGTGTTCGCAAAGAAAACGGTGGGAGATCCAGGCTGTATCCGTGACTATGTCTTCATCGACGATGTGGTGAAGGCGAATCTTGCTGCATTGGAAGGACGCATCCCCGATCGAATTCTGAACGTTGGAACGGGACGCGAATCCACAACTCAGCAGTTGGCAGAACAGATCAGGAAATCCCTGAACAGCACCAGCACAATTTCCCATGGTGACCGCCGAGCAGGCGACGTCGAACGCTCACTGCTGGATGCGGATCGACTTGTCGAACTGCTGGGGCCGACGGTGACCATTGAAGCCGGATTGCAACAGACCGCAGAGTGGTTCCGCAAACGAGCCCTCGGACATTAGTGCATTTGTGCACTGCTGAACGATGGAATCCAGTCTCATCAATCGCACTGCGTTTGCCTGAGCGTATTCGTGTTCTGCCGGGAGCGTCACAATAACATGAACGGGTTCAGGGCTGGCGCCCCACCGGCATGTTGATTTGTTCGTGTGAGGGCAAGCTGCAATCGCCGTGTCCCGATTTCGCCTGTGACAATGGCTACGCCCGTGACTCGCCGTGAAACGAAAAAGCGGAACACGCGATTGAGTCAACGCGCTGTCACGCCACCGACCTGACAACGCACGACCCTATTCCGGCAATTCCTGGCCTTTCGTTTCCGGCCCGAGCCAGATCACGAAGACGCCGACCAGATAGATCCCGGCCAGCAAGGAACCGGCTTTGGGGAAACTGTTGCCGAAGAAGGTCATTAGATTGGCGGTCTGCAATCCTCCAATCGCGGCTATAATTCGACCGAAGTTGAACGAGAAGCCCTGACCTGTGGCTCGCACAGCGGTCGGAAATAGTTCCGGGAAGTACAGCGGAAAGAATCCGTAGAACGAAGCCGTAACTCCGCCCGCCAGAAACGCAGCGAAGAGAAACGAGGCGTTGAAGGTGTCATGGAAGCGGTAAAAGTAGACTGCGGAAAGGAATGATCCCACACACAGAATGCAATAGGTTCTGCGTCGACCAAAGCGTCCGGCTGCCATGGCTGCCAGAATCGTGGAAACTATCGCTCCCATCGCAGTCGCACCCTGAGTCAACGGGGCCGCGTAAAACTTTTCTGTTGCTGTATCTGGTTTCAGCTCACCGGCCCAGCGTGGAGCCCATTGCAGAGATCCCCAGGTTCCCAGCAAAGCAATGCCCGCCAGGCTTGCTCCCAGCATCATGCGCGAAATCACCTTTGAGCCGGCTTCCTGCGACAAAGCTCCTGAAGCGACGGTGCGTTGAAGATACTGTCGCACCGGAAACAGAAAGCCACAGAGCGCCACGATCAGCCCCACGACAGTGGCAATAATGCTGACGGTTGTCGGAATTCCTGCTGCCGCGGGAGACCAGACGTAGATGATTCCAATGGCCGCCAGACATCCGATCAGAACACCGCCAAGGTCAATATTGCTCCAGTTGGAAGTATTGCCACTGGCTTTCTCTTCTTCCCACTTCGCCGATTCAGGAACAAACAGGCGAATGAAGAAAATCAACAACGCCGGGAATGCTCCGCTGATCATCAGGAATCGCCAGGCGGAGTTCTGCAGCAGTTCGGTGGTCGTCGACTGCGGAACACCGATTGCCAGCAACACTGACTCAACACTGCCGATGACCTGCGTGAGTCCAATGCTCAGCAAAGCCACTAACAAAAATCCAACGTTTGAGGCGGCTCCAATCAAGCCGGCGATGAATGCGCGTGATTTCCCTGGCCAGATTTCATTGACCAGAGCCACGCCCAGCGACCATTCGCCGCCCATGCCCAATGATGCGATAAATCTCAGCACGGCGATGTGCCATGCTTCCGTCGCAAATCCACAGAGCCCGGTCAGCAGAGCATAAGTCAGAATGCTCAGCGACATCGCTCGCACACGACCAATCTTGTCACCCAGCCAGCCGAACAGAACTCCGCCGCTGGCCGCGCCGACCAGAAACACGGCCATGATCACACCGAACCAGCGATCCGACTGAGCCTGATCGGTCAGAAGATCTTTCAACGCTGGTTTGCCAATCAGCGGAAAGAGTCCCATTTCGAAGCCGTCAAACATCCAGCCCAGCAGAGCGGCAGCAAGCGTGGCATATTGAGATCCCTTGCTTGCGGCTGGCTTGTTCTCGTTCGTCATCGAAACTGGTCTCCAGGAGTTTTTTCTCAAGTGGACTTTGTAAAGAGAATCACCTACGCGCTGAACCCGGACATGTAAGGAACCTTCTTTGCGTGCTCGGCAACCTGATCAGCAGCACTCAACAAGCGTCCGAGATAATCCCATTGTCCGGTGACGAGTGCATCGCGAGCACTTCCGGGCATAATGACGGAGAACGTGACTCCGGCGGCACTGACGGTTAATGCTTGCAGATCGACGGCGACTTCAAGCTTGGGATTGGCTTCAATTGCGGCTGCCAGCTTATCGAGATCCGCGCGAGCCGCCTTGACGGCCGGAATGCCCAGCGATCCACAGTTGCCGAAGAAGATCTCCGCGAACGATTCGGCAATGATCGCCTTGATGCCCCATCGCATCAGTGACTGAGGAGCGTGTTCGCGAGAAGACCCGCAGCCAAAATTTCGCCCGGCCACCAGAATTCCCGCGCCCTGAAACTGAGGCTTATCAAAGGGATGATTGGCGTCCTGCTTGCGGTCGTCTTCGAAAGCGTGTTCACCGAGGCCGTCGAATGTGACACAGCGAAGAAAGCGGGCAGGAATAATGCGGTCGGTGTCAATGTCGTCCAGCAGAAGTGGGATGGCGGTGGACTTTACAGATTGGATTTCGTTCATAGCTTGAGTCGTCTGGTGATGATTCCGGAACAGAGGAGACCTGAAAACATGACTCCCCAGTGTAATTAGAGCTTCCGCAAGAGGGAAATCACGGCCATGGAGAACGCGAACTTCAGGGAAATTCTCAGCCCGATTGTGCTGGTAAGGCTATTGCCGTGAGAGCAACTTCTCGGGTCGCACCCGCAATGAGCTGGACAACGCCATGTCGGACCAGATTCTCAGGCGTCAAGTGATGCTCTGACTGCGACCTTATCCGTGAAATCTCCGGTATCTGTGTTCGGAAACAGAATCGCATTTTCACCACCGACAGCACGGAGAACACAGAGGAATCACTCCAGTTGGGTGCTTGGAGCGGAACGCAACGCACCATGGCTTTAGGAACTGGTTCGAAATGATATCCGTAAATGGTGTGCCTGCGTTCGCCAGGGCGAGCTTGTCACGCCCTACACATTGCACCGTTTTCCTGTAGACAAATTGGCCAGCCGTAGGGGGTGTAGTCGCGGATGATTGTCAATATGGGAGGGCGAGGCTCCTGCCGAGCCATTGGACTGCGGAAACTAGCGGCTCAGCAGGAGCCTCGCCCTCCCGGAATTGGACGCATTGAAGACCTACCGAAATCCGCGACTGCGCCCAGCCGTAGGCGTTGCGGAAATCGTCGTTGCATTCTGGTCAGGGCACAGTAAAGTACCCCCTGAATTGCAGGGGCATGTCGCCGTTGCAAGGAGAGTGTTTCAGGTGTTCGCGGGCGGTTTCGGACCAGTCGACGTTCATGTCGCAGTCAGAATCGCGGGTGCGAATGAAAAGGGAAGACGGTGACCAGTTCTGCTGGGAATCCGTCGCGGTCCCGCCGCTGTAATCGAGGACTGACTCTGCCGAATGTCACTGTGAAGAGGGCTGAATGCTCAGGTTCATGGGAAGACGCAGAGTTCGGGATGATTCGAAAGCCAGAAGACCTGCCTGAAAACGCTACGGACGAACACTTCGCGGAAGAGTGTTGTCGGTATGAACAGACCGCTGCGAACTTCGGTTCGGTGTGCGTTGTGTAAGTTCAGCGTTGTTGGGTTTGCGCGGCTTTTACTCCATCGCCGGGATGGCCGGTTTTGCCTTGCACGAACTCCGCGACTGCACTTCGACCAACGCGCCGGTTATTGTGGTTTCTTAATGTTCAGCCGGTAACTCCCTGAAGCGAGCTTTTTCAGGTGGAGTGAATTTCGATGGCTGATTTGCTGGCCTCTCGACGCCAACACAGACAACTTCGCGGCTTTACGCTCATTGAATTGCTGGTGGTGATTGCAATCATTGCAGTACTGACCGGGCTGTTATTGCCGGCCGTGCAGCAGGCACGCGAGGCGGCTCGCCGAACGCAGTGCCGCAATAGTCTCAAGCAGCTCGTGCTGGCTATGCATAACTATGCCGATCTGTTCCAGGAACAGTTCGTGCCCTATGTGGTCGAGAACCGCCAACGAATGAGCTATTTGCAAACGTTCTCGGGTGGACAAGGGAAGGCTCAGTTCTGGTTTGGCACTGTGGACTATGACCAGCCTGATCCAAAACTGCAGCTTGATTTTTCCGCGGGGCCATTGAGTCCGTTCATGGAAACGAACTACGAATCGTTTCAATGCCCGAACTTTGGGCCATCACAGATGGATGTCGTAAGATTTGGTCGGCCAGCCACCGGGTTCGGATACAACGGACATTATCTTTCACGGCCGGCTGGCGTCGAATGGTTGCCTCCGACCTATGCAGCTCAATTCAGCCCGAAGCCGCTGTGTCGCAGATTCAGAGATGTTCCCGAATCAGGACGGACTGCCGTTTTCTCTGACAGTGCGGCCGTCAAGCTGGTGGGATTTTCACCGATGATTTTCAGCTTCGAAGAAAACTGGCTGCTGGATCCGCCAAGTCAGAATTTTCCGACGGTTCACTTTCGCCATCTCGACTCTGCCAACGTCGCGTTTCTGGATGGTCATGTTGAAAGCTTTTCGTACGCCGTGCATGTCGATGTTCCGGGAGACAAT
>JAPLOA010000029.1 GCA_026400835.1 Planctomycetales bacterium
CGCCATTCATGCTGTTCTGCAACGGTCATGACGGCAGCCTGAGTTACCGGATGGCTGCAACGCGGCAAGTGCGCCTGCAAGATCTCGCAGCGGACAGGACAGCGACACTACATGCGTTCACAGTTCGGAGTGATTTCCAGCCGTAGTGTTGAAGCGTTTGGAATTGTACTTCAACTTTCAAGTTAATGCAGAAACGCCCGGATGGGCGTTGTCGCGAATTGGTTCCCCACGACCTGATGATGGCAAACCACACCGCCTATTCCGTGACTCCGATGCAACTGAGCGGTATGCCGAACTCCCATGCATTCGCTCGTCGACGATGATACGGTTGGTCATGTGCTTATTCCGCTTTTGTTCGGGCTCAAATCATTTCGATGGGTGGCTTACCGGCGAGGCGTCCGGCTGACTATGAAAAAGAGGCATCGACTTCTGTACCGATTGGTACACCCCCCAGCCCAGAGGGACTGCAATCCAAACCCACGCAATGATGAGAAAAAGCTTCTTCATGTATCCGGGCCTAAGGAGATTCAATGCGGTGAAACCTGGGATGAACTGGTCTAACCAGGAGATTGGCGATCAGGCCGATGATCAACAAACCTGCCATCACATACATGGTGGAATTGTAGGCCTCGGCTTTGGGCATTCCGGCTTCAATCTGTGACGTTGAGATGTAGTTGACCAGACTGGGCCCCAGTATTGCAGCCACAGACCAGGCCGTGATGAGCCGTCCGTGGATGGCACCAATCTGGTAAGTGCCAAACATGTCGCGAAGATAGGCGGGGATTGTTGCAAAGCCACCACCATACATTGTGATGATGACAGCGGTCACCATCACGAAGTACGTCTTGTTCTGTGTGTGCTGTATCCACGGGACGAGGCAATACAAAATCGCTCCGAGGAGAAAGTAAATGCAATAGACGGCTTTGCGTCCGATCGTGTCAGAGATGGACGACCAGACAAATCGGCCACCCATATTGAAGATGCTGAGAAGTCCTGCAAACCCGCCTCCGACGGCCGCACTGACACCGAACATATCGGAACACATCTTCGACGCCTGACCGAGAATCCCGATTCCAGCGCTAACGTTCATGCAAAGGACCACCCACAGACACCAGAACTGCGGCGTCTTCCATGCGACATCCACGGCAACGTTGGCATTCGTTACCATTGAATTCACATGCTTTGTCGGCTGCCAGCCTTCGGGCTTCCATCCCTCCGGAGGAACACGGACGATCAGTGCTCCGAAAATCATGGAGATCGCGTACAGACAAGCCATGACCATGAATGCTTCCGCGACGCCAACGGAAGTGGATGACTTAAAGTAATCCATCAGTTTGACGCCAAGAGGAGCACCGATGAGAGCCCCTCCTCCGAATCCCATGATCGCCATGCCGGTCGCCATTCCCGGCCGATCCGGGAACCACTTGATCAGCGTGGAGACGGGCGAGATATAGCCAAGCCCGAGGCCAATTCCGCCTGTGAAACCGTAACCAAGATAAAGGAGCCAAAGTAACTTCAACTTCACTCCGATGGATGAGATGACCAGACCGCCACAGAAGCAGACGCAACTGACCAGCATCGTCTTGCGTGGCCCGCTGCGTTCTACCCATTTCCCAAATACAGCGGCTGACATCCCCAGCATGAAGAGCGAAATTGAATAGATCCAGCCGACCTGAGGAATGGTCCAGCCGGCACCGGCTTGTGTCAGAGGAACATTGAAGACACTGAAACCGTAGACCTCTCCGATGCATATGTGGACCGCAATAGCAGCGGGAGGAACCAGCCAGCGGTTGAACCCGGCTTTTGCGACCGTCGCCTCACGCGAAAGAAACTTCATCATTCAGAGTCCGTTGAAAAAAGCCCGTTCAGAGTTCTCCGATGACGGTGTGTGTCACATGGATTCCGTGTCGCGGACTGCTGCGACGCATCGGTCACGATAACACCCGTTGGCAATCTATTCCAGCACAGCAAAGTGTGGTCGGGGATCGTGGTCGAATGAAGTACGGCATTTTCAGCGACAGCAATCCGGCTCTTACGCGTGCATGCGTTATGGACGAAAGCCAGAACGCGCCGAATCTGCGGACATTGCTAACGAAGTTCGATCCGTGCGATGAACCCGTAGTTGATGCGAGTCCAAATGCCTTCGCAGAGAAATCTAACCGTATGCCCCACATTACAGACCACGGGCGGCGACATCGAGCGTTAGTGTTCCAGGCCCAAATTGGTGTTCTGCAGCATTCACATCGAAGATCTGAAGCGGAACTCGTGCTGCGATGTCATCCATCGCAAAGATTCAGATTCCACTTCGAATTCGCAAGTCACGATTTTCTCAATAGACAGGGATGCTGGTCTGAAGGTCACGGCTGGCCAGTTTGCGAGTCTGCGACTCCGGTAGCTCCGGTAGCTCCGGTAGGGTGCGTGGAGCGGAGCGCACCATGGCTTTAGACGAATTCGCATTGGTGTGTTTCGCTCCGCTCCACACACCCGACGTGAAATTGACAAATGGGCAGCCGTCGTCTGAAGGTTCCACGGATGTCCTCTCCAGTTATCTCCGCTATGCTGGTGGGCTGACTGGTCCCGTCGTTATGAAAGGTTACCTGGAATGCCCCTGAACCGAACTCAGCCTGTGTCCACGATTGTCCTTTCGGTACTCTCCCTGTGGATCGGGATTTCTAACGCCGCAGCGCAGGGGCTCACTCAGCCTGATCCGGAATCTTTCCCTCAGCTTTTTCAATGGAAAGACACTTGCAACGTCTATGTTCTGCAAGACGGCGATGCGGCTCTGTTGATCAATCTGGGGAATGGAAGCGTCCTGCCAAAACTCGCCGAGATGGGCGTTGCTAAAGTCGAGTGGGTGGTCTTCACTGATCATCATCGCGAAAACTGTCAGGGGTTCGAACGACTCGATCGTCAAGTCACAAAAGTTGCTGTGCCTGCGGCCGAACGGGAACTGTTTGAGACGCCAAACGAGTTTCGTCGGTGGTACCCAAAGCTGGGCGACAAATACTCGGTCTACGGTGCCAGCTACGTGCGTCCGCCTCGACTCGCTGTTGCAGTCGATCAGGCGCTCGAAGCCGACAAAACATTTTCCTGGCACGGATACGAACTTCACTGCCTGTCGACCCCCGGTCATTCCCCCGGTGGAATGACCTATCTACTAAAGAGTGACAACAGGACGCTGGCCTTCACTGGCGGCCTCGTTCATGACGGTGCGAAGATGACGAACTGGTTCGATACCGAATGGGACTATGGGTTCGGGAAGGGCATCGACACACTGACAGAATCTGTCGCCCTCGTGCTGGAACGAAAGCCCGGTCTCCTGCTGCCGTCGCAGGGGCCGGTGATCGAAAATGCTCAGGACCAACTGCGACAGTACGGACGCCGGCTGACTCAGTTCCGCGAACGTTACGTGCGAGGCTATCCCGTGTTCGATACGACCGAGGCGAAACGTGACCCCATTTCGAAGCCGACAAAAGTGCCTCTGCTGAATCAGGTCACGCCACATCTGTATAAGCTGAATCACACGATGCAGGGACGAAACTTCTCGATCATCATCTCAGACAACGGTCATGGTCTCGTCCTGGACTGCGGTTTGTTTCCGGAACAGACTTTGGAAGAAATCGTCGTTGGCATGCGTGCGCATCTCGGTCTGAAGCAGATCGATGCCGTGTGGATTTCGCATATGCATGGCGACCACTTTCTGCTCGGCAAAGTGCTGAAGGAAAAATACGGTGCGGAGGCGTGGACACTCGACCGCATTGTCGACCGCTGTGAGAATCCGCGTCGCTACGACTACGCGGCACTGATCAATACCTACGGCGATGGTTTTGACGGCATGAAGATTGAACGCCCAATTCATGATGGCGAAGTGATCGAATGGCAGGGCTATCAGATTCACGTCGACTGGATGCCCGGCCAGACGGAATTCGGCTGCTGTCTCTGGCTGGAACTCGACGGCAGGAAAATTGCGTTTACCGGTGACAATCTGTTCGGCAGTCCATCCGACGTGACTCAGGACGGGCACGAATGTGTCGTCGCTCGCAACAGTGGAATTCTTGAAGAGGGATACCTGTACGCTGGCGAGTACCTCCGGAAGTTGCAGCCCGACATCATTATGGGCGGCCATTCGTACGTCATGCCGGAGCCAAAGGAATTCATCGAACGCTATACCGCGTGGGCACAGAGAATGATCTCGGTCTATCGTGAATTATTGCCCGATCCCGATTACGAATACCGCTTCGATCCTTACTGGGTCTCGGCGTATCCATATCGAGTTGACTTCAGTGAATCGACCGAACAGACGATTCAGGTCACTGTCCGTAACTTCCGCAGCAAGGAACAGCATCACAACATCAAGCTTGTTCTTCCGAGTGGCGTCACAGCCGTCCCGGCCGTCCTGGAGGGGGTTGTCCCGGCAGAATCCCGAAGCACCTTTCAGGTCAAGTTAACGGCCGATACTGCAATCCTGCCGCCGGGCCTGCAAATCGTCCCGTTCGACATCACGCTCGACGGTAAACCCTGCGGAGAAATGTTCGATTTTCTGGTACAGGGCCATGATACGAAGCAGCCCTGATCGGAGTCACATGTTTTCGTTGTCGACGTGCCAATCGACCGGGGGGCAACGCCCGGAAAACGGTGTGAAGACAATCAGCAAAACACCCTTAACAACATCGAACCGTAGAATCGTTTTGACAGTCCTGACTGAATCGTGGTATTCTCCTGACATGGCAATCAACCTTCCCCCTGATCTTGAGCAGTCCGTCCGACGGCACATTTCTTCTGGCCAGTATCACTCGGCCGAAGATGTCCTGCGTGCCGCTCTGCATCAGTTTGATGAAATGGACCTTGTCAGTCTCAAGCAAAGTGCAGACGACGAGAAAGCCGGTCGAGTGGTCTCACTGCAATCTGCCGCCGCTTCCATTCGTCAGAAGAATAACTTCAGCGATTCTCAATGACACGCGAAGTCGTCCTGACCGAAACTGCTCAGCAGTAGATGAACGTTGCCGCCGACTGGTATGCGGAACAGAATCCCACCGTCGCCGCCAGATGGTTCAATGGGCTCATCCATCGCCTGAATGCTTTGGGCGATAATCCAGAACAATACTCGGTCGCCAGAGAAAGCGAATTTCTCCCCGTCGAACTGCGACAGTTGCTGTACGGATCCGGGAAACGAATTACTCACCGCATTCTGTTTGTGATTCGTGAACAGCGAATCGTCGTCTATCAGATCAGACACGTCTCCATGCAGGACATCACCGCCGAAGATCTGTAACGGAACTCTGTCATTTGCGCGTAGTCACCCCGTCCGTCCGCCAGCTCCGGTCGCGGCTGTTCCAGCCTGCTATTTGCAAACCGGCATCGAGCTTCACCGGAAATTTCAATCACTTCTTGAGATGTTTAATCGAATCTCTGAGGGTATGCTTCCGAGTTACCAACTAGGGACGACGATGGGGGCAGAATGGAGAACAAAGGGGTCAGGTCTCTTTGTTGCGTCCGGCAGCAGCTCACCAAAGTCTCTACCGCACCAACCATCGCACTGACGGCCATTCACGAACCCGAAATGCGGGGGCAATGATGCCGGGCGTCTGGTTGATGCCGATGCGGCAATTCAGCAAACGCGTGCACGATTACTGCTGAAGTCATGTGCCTTCGCGTTCGACTCACCGCGACAACATTAACGGTTTGTGCCCGCCGTTATTCCAACCAGTTTTCAATTCGTAATCCGGAGATGCTGGAGAAGTCGCGAGTGTTGGCGGTCAGCAAGACGCTGTCGAGGGACACCGCGATAGAGGCAATCTTGAGATCCATCGAACCAGCACGGTTCTTCTGCAAACGGAATTGGCGAAACGTTGACGCCGCAGCATTATTAAACGGCAGAATGGTCCAGAAGCTGAAGAATTCAATCAGCCCCGTCAATTCTGAGTAGGCAGGGATCTGTTTCTCAGGGTCTGAAAACCGGTTGATCTCCGCCAGCCAACCCCTCAATTGTTCTTCAAGCGTGATGACTGTCGTGGCGAAATCCTGATCGACGGAATCGGCCATCCGTTCCGCCAGCTTCATGAATCGGCCGTCTCTTGCATACTTCAGCACCGTGAGGTGATCGGTATCCAGAATGATCATGCGGCACCCTGTTCGCGGTCCTGCTGCCGTACTAGCTGCCCGGCTTTGTCGATTTGCTGCATGACCGGGTGATCATCAAACATGCCAAGACTTTTCCGCCAATCCCTGGTCGGAGGGCTGGGCGCAGATGACGACTGAATTCTCATCAACACGGATTGCATTTGTTGTTCGAGCGTTTGAATTCGCTGTTCCAGTGGTGTGTCGGACATCGGGAAATCTCCGGTTCAGTTCATATCGAGGCGCTTGAACAATCAAAAGCAGAATACGAAGTCCAACCAACGGCGGAAAGGGAGATCTCCGGAAGTTCACGTTCCCCTATTTTTCGGTCGATCAACTGACGCCGTGTGATCGCGTGATACGGTGCAGCCGAAACACCAGCTCATGTGACGCATCGCGTTGAGAACAAAGGGGGCAGGTTTCTTTGTTGCGACCAGCAACAGCTCACCAAAGTCTCAGCCACGCAGGCCATCGCACTGTGTTCCATTCAGTAACCAGAAATGCGGCAACGCGGGAATTCGATTCGGTACCAGGTCTGCCGGGATCGACTTTCGACGCAACTCGAGTGGATACATCTGCTGCTGAAGTGAGCTGCAGAACAGGATACCGTCGGCGGAGCGACGGGTGTACGGTACGCCCGTCGCTCCGCCGACGGGACGTCGAAAAGAGACCAACTGTGTTCACTCCGAACGAAGCGGCAGCAATCGTTAGCTCAGCTCATTTACGCTCAGAAATGCAGATTTCGTCGCGGAACGTTTCATGTTGCGGGGGCAACCCTGTGCCGGGCTGGGTGAGGTTCTCAATGATCTTAACTAAGCCGATTAATGGATCACAAGAAAGTCTGAAAAGCCAGTGGTCACATTTGCTGGCGACACAGCCGAAACAAAAAAAGCCAGTGCGACCGTTTGAAGCGGTAAAACACTGGCTTTTTTGAATGCACCCGGTAGGGCTCGAACCGACAACCCTCTGTTCCGAAGTTCCTTAGGGTATGCTTTTGCGTCTCTGAGGCTCACGAAAACCCCGGAAAAATCGGGGTTTTTGCTTTCCCCACCCATCGACTTTGCGTTCCCTGAAGTAGGAAAACGCGCATTAGTGGGGGGGGCTTTTTCAGTCAGCAATCGGATGAAAACCGCGACGCGCGACAGTTGTGTCGATCGACGGAGCGTTGCCGAGGCCGCTCGCTGGTCGTCAAAAAGTCGATGGCAGAAGATGTCACAGAGCGTTGCAGTCACGTTAATCACTTGCCTTTCCCGAGATGATACTTCATTCGACATCCTGTCTTCCGGTTCCTGCCCCCGGCGAACGGATTTTTCAGGCATCGCTCACAGCGATGCTGGCAGGAAGCGCAGCAGGCTGAAGTCGTTATCGCGCGACTTGATCAGGATGTTCCGCAGGGCAGCCATTGCAAGGCTTATGAAATCGCGTCCGAGGAACGATCTCAAGTCAACAAGAAGCTGTAGCAGAAGCAGAACGCTGGATTCGTCAGAGCGTGAAAGCCCGCCGAACATGAAACGAAGGTCGCGTCAGAGCACTTAAGAAAATGCGGGAGCAGCGACGTCATCGTCGGCAGAAAATCTGCCAAGCGCGGTTTTTCTGAAGGAATGATGCCATGGTGTCAGCTTCAAAAGAACTCATTTCAGATCAGTACGAACCTGAAAAATATCCCGGTAGAGCGCTGCGTGCCGAGTGTCCTGGTGGACGACCCTTTCTGACAGGGCACTTCTGCGGTCTGGCGATGCGTGCGACGCATCTGATTTCCGGCTCTCGGAGTTAATTTTTCTCCATGATTTTCCGGGAATTCACTGGGAAGTACTCAAAAAAATCTGACGAAATAGAGATTTTCGAGACAGAAACGGGAGTCTCGTCCGTATCGGCCTGCGAATGCCTTCCCGCATGTCGTCTGCCGCGAGGTTCCTGTTATGACCATTCGGACCTGTCCCAATCCAGTCACACTGGAAAATTTCCTGCTTGGGAAACTGCCAGAGGCCGATCAGTCGGCTCTCAGTGATCACTTTGAGGATTGTAGCCGCTGTGTGCAACTGGCCGGGGGTCTCAGTCTGCGGGATGAACTTACCGAGGCAATTCGATCTCGCAGAAATCCGGCGGGCGAAGAATCGGCGATCATTGCGGCCGTTGAAAAAGGCAAGTTGCTTAGCAGCCAACTGCAGACAGCGGAATTCGATCAGACCATCGTGGCTCAGAAACCGTCGCTCACTCCGACACAGGTGGGGACCGTGGACGTTATTGATTCAGCGGATCACGATGAAGTGTGCTTGAACTTTCTGGCTCCCGCCGAGCATTCAGATGAGCTTGGTCGTTTGGGGGGGTATCGAGTTCTTGAACTTCTTGGGATGGGCGGGATGGGAATGGTGTTTCGAGCCGAGGATGAGCGTCTGAAGCGTCAGGTTGCGTTGAAAGTGATGAAACCCTCCATTGCCGTCAGTCGCGGTGCGAAAAATCGCTTCCTGAAAGAAGCCCAGTTTACGGCAGCGATCGAACATGACAATATCGTGCCTGTTTTTCAGGTGGGTGAAGATCATGGCGTGCCGTTTATCGCCATGCCTTTTCTAAAGGGTGAGTCTCTGAAGACACGAGTGGAGCGGCAGGGGCGATTGTCGCAGTTGGATGTCGTGCGTCTCGGTATCCAGGTTGCTTCCGGGCTCGCCGCAGCGCATGAGCGGAGTTTGATTCATCGCGATATCAAGCCTGACAATATCTGGATCGAGGAGAAAACCGGGCGCGTCAGGATTCTGGACTTTGGCCTGGGGCGAGTCACTTCTGAGGATGCTGGGCTGACTCAGTCCGGATTTGTCATGGGGACTCCCCGTTATATGGCACCGGAGCAGGCACTTGCGCAGGATGTCGATCATCGATGCGACCTGTTTAGCCTTGGCAGTGTGATGTATCACCTGGTGTCGGGGCAGTTACCTTTCCACGGTGGTAATCTGACGGCGACGCTGGTGGCGGTTGTTCAGCGTGCTCCGCGATCACTGGAATCAATTGTGCCGGGACTCGATCCGGACCTCTGCCGGATCATCAGCCGACTGATGTCCAAAGATCGTGATCAGAGGCCGCGATCTGCATCCGAGGTGGTGAGTTCACTGCAGGCCGTCCTGCAAAACCTGAAGGCCGACGAACAGATGACTCCGCCTGCAGACCACCCTGAGAATGCTGATGAAATCTCTGAGGAATTTCTGGACGGTGTCAGGTCTGCCTCACTGCTCGAGCCTGCGGGCCGACCTTCTGCTGAAAGTAGCACAAAGGTCTCTGAAACCCTGACGGAGTCTTTACCCACGAAATCAAGCCCTCCGCCCGGCAGTTTCCCGCTTCGAAAATGGCTGGCAGCCGCCGGGGCCGGCGGGTTTCTGCTGGCTCTGCTGGGAATCATCGTGATAACGATACGTGACAAGGAGGGACGAGACACCGTGATTCGAGTTCCCGCAGGCACTGAAATCGACGTTAAGGCGACTCCCGGTTCGAAGGTGACGATCCGACGGGAACTCGAAGTTGACTCGATTCCGCAGCCAGGTCCAGTCATAGATCAGGATCGCAGGGTTGCGGAATTGCTGACTCGGATCAAAGCCACCTTGTATCTCGCACAGGGAGATGAATCGATCCGCCTCGCGGATGGACAAGCTCTGCCCGATGGACCCTTCACCCTCGTCAATATTGATCAGCTGACACTCGGTATGGATGACAGCAATGTGGGTGTGCTGTCCGGTTTGCAAAGCCTGGACGGACTCTGCCTGTACCGCTCAAAAGTCACAGCAAAAGGACTCGCCCAACTCACTGACCTTCCAAAACTGCGGATTCTGAACTGCCACGGGATCGCTTTGACGGAAGCAGACCTTGCGGCACTGAAACGCTTTCCTCAGCTGTCGATGATCTTTCTGCTGGAGAGCGGTATCAAGGATTCAACCCTGGTGGGGCTTAAGGAACTGCCGAGGCTGGAGAAAATCTCTCTGGAGAGTACCGAGATCAGTGATGAGGGGCTGCTGATACTTGCACAGATGCCGAAGCTGCGCAACGTGATTTTAACTTCCACAAAAGTGACTGAAGCCGGTGTACAAAAACTCGCTGCGGCACTGCCGCACTGTTCGATCGAATACGATCGTGGTGTGATTGCTCCGCAAATCAAATAGAAGTCACTTCATCCGCTTCCATCAAACGGTTGTGCGAAGGATGGCACCCAAAAGCGAAACAGCCCCCTCCCCAACTTTCGAAGAATTCTGATGACAACGACCACTGAAGCTCTGGAACTGACAACATCGCGGCAGTTCACCAATTGGATGCGGGAACAGCGTCTGAGTCTGGCCTTCACAACCTACCAGGCCGGGAAATTGTTCCTGCTGGGGCTGCAGCCGAACGAACGGCTTTCTGTCTTCGAGCGGACTTTTAATCGTTGTCTCGGTCTGTGGAGCAACGGGCAAACAATGTGGATGACGTCGCTGTATCAGTTATGGCGATTTGAAAACGTGCTCAGCACGGGACAGTCAGCCTCGGGCTACGATCGCATGTACGTCCCGCAGGTGGGTTATACGACGGGAGATCTTGATATCCATGATATCGCCGTCGAAGACACCGGGCGTGTTGTGTTTGTGAACACCTTGTTCGGCTGCCTTGGCCGCAGAAGACCGCTGCCACTTGAACGGCCTGGCTCTGGAGAATGGAAAAGCGAAATACGTCACCGCTGTCAGTCAGTCGGACGTAGCGGATGGCTGGCGAGATCGTCGACATGATGGCGGCTGCGTAATTGATGTTCAGAGCAATGAGATCATCGCCACGGGGCTTTCGATGCCTCATTCTCCACGAGTCTACCGGGGAAAGCTCTGGCTGCTGAATTCCGGCACTGGTCATTTTGGCTATGTGGATCGAGCCACGGGAGCCTTCGAGAAAGTCGCGTTCTGCCCCGGGTACCTGCGCGGCTTGTCGTTCCATGGCGACTACGCGATTGTCGGGCTGTCCAAATCCCGGCACAACAAAACATTTTCAGGACTTGAGTTAGACAACAACCTGAAAACCAACGGCGTGGATGCTCGCTGTGGAATTCAGGTTATCGACCTGAACACCGGCGATGTCGTTCACTGGGTTCGTGCTGAAGGAGTGGTCACAGAACTCTATGACGTCGTCGCGCTGTCAAACGTTGTTCGTCCACAGTGCGTGG
The DNA here is from genome assembly GCA_026400835.1 of Planctomycetales bacterium. GTDB lineage: Bacteria > Planctomycetota > Planctomycetia > Planctomycetales > Planctomycetaceae > SXXK01. The sequence continues at coordinate 11,282 of JAPLOA010000029.1, forward strand.
GATTTAAGACCGATGAAATTCGCAGAGTGCTGCGGATTGGAGAGCAACAGGCCCTTTGAGAATCACCGGATCGTGATTCTCCCGAGCCGCTCTTTCGGCTGTGATCGTACAGAGTTTTTTGACATTCAAACGTCTGAGCAAGGTTCCCGGAGATGCCCCTCAACGACAAAATTTTACATGTGTTGCGACGCGTGACCGCGAAGACTGTGGCAGCCGCCTCCAAACGTCGGCTGCCATCGAAATCATCGTGGTCGGAACAACTTGAGCAGCGCCTGGTGCTCACCACCATCGATCTTGCGGCTCTCACCCCCGCTCAGGGCACCACAATCTTTGGAGCGGGTGAGTTCGACGCGAGTGGTTATTCGGTGAGCAATGCCGGTGACGTGAACGGTGACGGCTTTGACGACCTGATCATCGGGGCCTACCGAGGTTACGCATCTGGGAATGCCAGAAGTGACGCTGGTTAGAGCTATGTGATATTCGGCAGCGCGTCGCTTCCGTCGACGATCGATCTGGCGACTCTCGGCACTGCGGGAATCACCATTTTTGGCGCTGAGAGAGATGACAAGAGTGGCCGTTCCGTGAGCAGTGCGGGCGATGTGAACGGTGATGGCTTTGACGACATGATCATCGGGGCCGGTGGGGGTGACGCATCTGGGAATGCCAAAAGTGGTGCTGGTGAGAGCTATGTGATCTTCGGCAGCGCGTCGCTTCCGTCGACGATCGATCTGGCGACTCTCGGCACTGCGGGAATCACGATCTTCGGCGCAGAGACATATGACTATAGTGGCCGTTCCGTGAGCAGTGCGGGCGATGTGAAC
>JAPLOA010000015.1 GCA_026400835.1 Planctomycetales bacterium
AAAATGTTATTCGAGGGTTTTTCATCCGTACCCGCATCACTGGAGCTCCATCGACCTGTGCGTGCGTCCCGGAACAGCGGCAGCGGATGCCCCGCATTGCATACGGAGAGAGTTCGGGTTGGGGAAAAGAAGGTGCTGACAAGTGCCGTCGCGAAACATCCGGTCGCCGAAATGCTCTCGAACTGAGAATTCAGAGACGCAACGAGATGAGTCTGCTTGATGAAATTGATGTTTTTCCTCATCAAGTCTCGCAACGCGACTGCCACCGGTGCCACAGACGCTCCATGGCCACTGACGTCCGCCACGAGCATTCTCGTGATTCTTCCCGACGCGCAGGAGGACAGGTAGTACACATCGCCGCCCCCATCACTGCTGCGAAATGGCTCGCTGTGAACCCAAAGATCCAGTCCCGGCACAGAAAACTGAGACCAAGTCGCTCGGTTTCCCCCCCAGACTTCCATGCATTGCATTCTCTCACTCACGGGCTGGCTCGGATCCATAAAGATTCTTCTGACTTTCCTGAGTTGTCGCGAGATCGCTGCTGACTGGGTTAACAAGAGTACCAAACTTGCGGAACAATAAAATGACTGCCTGCCGAATTGGCAAATACCCGAAAACTTAATGCTCTATGACAAGAATGGAGTTTCACATGGCTCAGCCATTCACAAACGACGCCTCGTCCCTCGTGTCATTGTTGATCGAGAACTCGGATGGGACATTCGAGGTGATTTTGCGTTGTATGGAGTTCGAAGGAAAAGCGGGCTTCGCGCCAGTGCAATTGATCCCTCTCTCTGGTGCATTTCCCTCCATGCCAACACACAGCTGTCTGGGAAATGCAATGTCCATGCAAAGATGGATGGAAGAGCATCTGAATGTTTTTTCACACGGCCGGACATCATTCGAATGACTTTGAAAACAGCAGAACTGCAAGTTGACACGCATCTCTGACGGTCCGTGTTAACAAACAAAGTGAATGGCAACGAAAAGTTTCTCAGATGCATTAAGACACCCTCGTCAAACCTCAAATTGAACATGCGTTTCGTCAGAACGACATGTTAAAGTGTCTTGAGATATTCCAGCACTGCCTGCTTATCCGGTTCCGACAGCGAATCTGGGAAGCGATGGCCATCACTGCTCTTCCCGAACTGACGCGTGTCAAAATAGCTGCGGCGGAACACCGGATCGTCACTACTGTCAGGCATCTCCGACAGTTGCTCAATTGTGAGCCCCACTTTTTCTTCGTCCATCTGGGCGGAAACTGGCCGCCAGACTGCTGGTCGATCGTCAGGATGCATCAGGTGCCAGAGCGTGGGGACACTGCCGTTATGCAGATAAGGTGCGCTGGCCCAGATCCCGTCGAGCGGAGGAGCAACGTAGCCATCGGGATCAATGAGTGTCTGCTGAGGGTTGGCCTCACCCGCATGTGCAAACCAGCTGTCGGCATATTTCTTTCGGCCTTCCTTTGTAAGGGCCGTTAGCCGCACGGGATCGGTGCCGAGTTCGTCCAGCGGAACTCGCACATTTGGGTAGGTCCAGTCGTCGCCGTATGTTCCATGACACTGCGAACAGTTTTGGACGAACAGCAGTTTTCCGCGACTGGCGAGTGTCTGATCAATGGGGCGGATATACCTTGGAGTGCGAAGCGAAGTGATATAGGCCAGAACGTCACGAAAGTTGTCTTCGTGTTTCCTGTAGAAATCCGGGCCATTTTCAGGGACGAGTGTGAACTGCATCAGCCCACGATGCCCCTTTTCTGCGAACCCGTCGATGTACATGGCCGGCCGTTTGAAGAAGTACCACCACGGCGGCGCCTCCATGTCATGATTCACAAAGAATTTGGGCGGAGTGAAAATCAGATTCAACTGTGAGTCCCGCGCGTTCATCAGCCCAATGCCAAACACAACCGCGTTGGTGGTCCCGTTGGTTGTGCCCAGCGGGATCGCGATCGCGCCCAGA
>JAPLOA010000070.1 GCA_026400835.1 Planctomycetales bacterium
CGCTGACGAAACACGCCCCACTGTCGCACGCCATCATTTTGCGATCTAAAAAGGTCAGGTCTCTTTTTGGGGAAGCAGAACAGAAACCTGTTTCGGAAGCCCGACGTTTTGAGACAGAAGAATGATGACAAAATAATGTGGATCTAAAAAAGGGGTCAGGCTCTTTTCGGGGAAGCAGAACAGAAACCTGTTTCAGAAGCCCGACGTTTTGAGACAGAAGAATGATGACAAAATAATGTGGATTTCATCGCTGACGAAACGCGCCCCACTGTCGCACGCCATCATTTTGCGATCTAAAAAGGTCAGGTCTCTTTTTGGGGAAGCAGAACAGAAACCTGTTTCGGAAGCCCGACGTTTTGAGACAGAAGAATGATGACAAAACAATGTGGATTTCAACGCTGACGAAACATGCCCTACTGTCGCATGCCATCATTTTGCGATCTAAAGAAGGTGTCAGGTCTCTTTTCGGGGAAGCAGGACAGAAACCTGTTTCGGAAGCCCGACGTTTTGAGACAGAAGAATGATGACAAAGGATCTAAAAAAGGGGTCAGGTCTCTTTTCGGGGAAGCAGAACAGAAACCTGTTTCGGAAGCCCGACGTTTTGAGACAGAAGAATGATGACAAAATAATGTGGATTTCAACGCTGACGAAACACGCCCCACTGTCGCACGCCATCATTTTGTAAACATGATTTTGTCTTCTCGTTGGCTCTAAAAATGGGATCTCTTTTCCCGCTCACAACCGCCCACTGGAAAGCTGAGTCCAGAAATCCTGGCGAGCGCAACGTCTGTGGCGCGTTTCCGAAGTAATCATTTTTTTGCCCGTAACGCTTTCGTTCTATGATGAATCGTAGCCCGGCTGCGGGGCGTTGTTTTTATTTGCCGGATCTTTCTCTGTTGGCTGGTGCGTGCCACTGAGCGTGGTGTGTTTGTTGCAGGAACAAAATGATGTGGGCTATCGAATCGGAGTTGCGTTTCGCTTTCTGCGAGATGCTCGATAGCCGTATTCGATGGCGAACCAGTCGGCGTATTGTTCACGCTTTTTAAAGCTGGTGTTGCGGTCGTCGTTGATATGACCGATCTCATGGATCAGCACGTTGTTGAGATAGAAATCCCGGATCGTGTTTTCTGTCCAGATCAAACGCCAGAGATTGCCGTCCTGAACCCAGCGGCCGCCATACATTTCGCTTTCGATTCGCTGAGCAGGTCTGGGGGCTCGGACATAAAGTTCTTCCAGAGATGCTTCGATTGGATAAAGATAAACCGAGCTGCCCCATTGAAGACCGTAGCAGGGGAAGAGTCGACGCTTGCGAGTCATGCGGCTGAACTGCACAACTTCAAGCTTTTCCTGAAACTGTTCCGGCAACTGGAGAACTCGTTCACGCACATCATCAGGCGTCACCGGATGCAGATAACCTTCTCCTGCAGGTTGAACCAGAACCTGTAATTCGCGACCGGCCGAAGAGTCGTCTGAGGCCTGAGGTTCATGCCACAATTCCGGAGCATCGAATGCGCGACCAATGGCCAGTCCATTTCCGCGATGCTGATGCGCGGAAGCCGGGCGGACCGACTGACGAACGCCAGCAGCTTTATGACGGCGCGCGGATCGGAGATTGGATCTTGTGGTTGTTCTTTGGTGGGATCTTTGGTTGGTCATGGCAGCACCCGCGAACAGGAGGCTCGGCGAATCGGGAAAGATCCGTTGAATACCTCTTGGTAAGCGTCGAGAGATCTCATTGAGACCACTCAACAGAAACGGGCATCCGTTCAGGAGGGAAAATCTGCCCGTCGTACTCCTCTGGGCAGATCAGACGACTCGCGGTTGAGTGGGACTGCAGAGAGGGTTCAGAAAAGGGGTCAGGAACCAATAGTGCGCAGCACCCTTCGGGCCATTTGACTATTGGTTCCGGATCCCTTTTCTGAGCACGACAGTTCGCTCAGCGAGATGCCACGATCCTATCGCCGTCGAAACGTGAATCCAGATGAACATTCCAAGTGGATTGATACCAAGGAGTTACGGAAAGTGAGGTCTCGTGCGTCGAGCTTACGGCGAGGGCAGGACAGCTCTAAAGCGTTTGCGGGGCAGAGGTTGGAGAGCGGGTTTGCTGGCGGGCCGGTTTTGAGGGCTTGTACACCACTGGGGCTGTAAGTGAGGAGGTCTGCATTGATCGTGGGGACTAGTTGAATTCGGGGACCGGTCGCAAAAACTGCCGAAAGCGGGTAACCGGATGAAGTTCAGTCCTGATCGAGATGTAGTTTTGCCGGGACCGGTGGGACCGGTACGGGCGGATTGCCGTAAACTACGGTCCTGGCTGAGGGCCCCTTTTTCCCGAAGCCAGAGATAGTCGTGGTGCGAAAAAAATAGCGGTAGTCGGCGGAAGGGTGCTTTTTACCGCTGAAGCAGTCTGTCGACTTTATCATAACCTGAAGCGTTAGCGAGGGATGTTTAGACGAGACCGATGATCGTTGGATCCCTCACTGACGTTTCGGGTTGTGATAACTATGAATTCACCACCTCGCAGGGACGGGGGTGAATGTGTCGTTCAATCAGACAGAACAATATTGGAGGCAGGATTTCCGTCGTGCGTCAGATCAAGATCACCCAGTTAATCGTAGCCTTGAGCCTCCTGTTGCTTGTCGCAGGTTGTGGAGCGGCTGTGCAGAAAACAGGAACGGAGCAGTTGGTGCTCTCCGATTCGGTCGACCGCGCGATTGATCAACTGGATCTGGCGCCGTTGGCTGGCAGAAAAGTGTTTCTGGATACCACGTACATGCAGACCTACAAAGGTCCGAATGTTTATGTGAGTTCTGATTACATCGCGAGTGCGTTGCGCCAGAAGCTGACGACAACTGGCTGCCGCATGGAAGTCAGTCGGACTGAGGCTGACTATATCCTGGAAGCTCGTGTAGGTGCTTTGGGAACTGACACGATGGAAGTCACCTATGGGATTCCTTCGAGTAACGGGCTGGGCGTAGCCGCATCGGCGCTGGGTGGTGTTCCGGCTGTTCCGGCGATCCCGGAGATCTCTGTGGGGAAACGCAATAATCTGTTGGGTGTTTCCAAGATTGTGGTGTTTGCATATCACAGAGACACAGGAATTCCGGTCTGGCAGTCCGGAGCCGCTGTCGCGCGGAGCGATGCCAAGGACTCGTGGTTCATGGGTGTTGGTCCATTGACTCGTGGCAGTGTCTACAATGGCGTAACTCTGGCGGGCAATCGAGTCAACCCGCCGTTTGAGAAGAAGGTCGCTCGACAAATCAAACCACTATCGATGGGTGACCGTCATAGTTATGTGCATCCGGCAGTGCTTGAGAAGCAGTTGGCCGACGCAAAAGAAATTGAGGCTCAGCAGCAGAAGACAGTCAATCAGGTTTCTCATGAAACAGGAACCGCAGAACTGCCAACCGTTAGCCCGGATACGGCACCAGTGGAGCCTTCCGGTGAACAGCAAACCGCTGATGAAGTAGAGACTTCTGGTGAAGAAGAGACTTCCGGAAGTGCAAAGCTGGAGCCTGCTGAGGAATTCGTTCCAGCTCCGGTACCACCCGCCGAGTAATTGAAAACAGGGTGACGAAGATTAGGACTGAAGTTCAAGCTACAGAATTCGGCCTCAGAGTTGGCGAAAGAGTTCGAGCAGGATTTGTTCGAGTCGCTTGCCGCCTTCTCCTGCGACACGCACGATCTTTTCGATGTCGGCAGGCTCAAGAGCATCCGGCAGACACATGTCGGTGACGATTGAAAACGCCACAGTTCTCAGGCCAGCATGTGTTGCGGTGATGCATTCCGGAACGGTCGACATGCCGACGATATCCGCTCCGATGGTGCGGAGCATTCGATATTCGGCGCGAGTTTCCAGGTTAGGACCGGGAACTGCCGCCAGAACACCTTTGTGTGCGGAGATGCCAAGTTTCAGGGCAATCAATCGCGCCTGTTCAACCAGTTTGCGGTCATAGGGTAGGCTCATATCGGGAAAGCGTGGGCCTAACCGATCATCATTAACGCCACGCAGAGGATTATCGGGCATCAGGTTGATGTGGTCTTCGAGAACGACGATGTCGCCGAGCGCGTATTGAGGATTCATTCCTCCCACGGCACTGGTCAGGACTAATGTGTCTGCACCAAGAGCCTTCATGACTCGAATCGGGAATGTGACCTGCCGAAGCGAGTAGCCTTCGTAGTAATGGAACCGACCTTCCATCGCCATGACCGGGATTCCCTCGAGCGTTCCGCAGAGCAGTTTGCCGGCATGCGACGGCGCTGTGGAGCGAGGGAAATGCGGGATTTCAGAATAAGGAAACTCTGCGTCGGTTTGGATTCGAGTCGCCAGTCCACCGAGACCAGTTCCCAGAATCAAGCCGGCGCGAGGTGTTTTGTTCCATCGAGTTGTCAGCCATGATTTGGCTTCCTGAATCTCTTCCCATAGTCCGTCCACGCGTTTTCTCCCGGCTTCTGAACGTTAGCGGAGTCAGAGGCAAAGTGGTTCAGAGAGCAGTTATTGATTGTTCTTTTGATTGCGACTCAGGCTTGAAACAGTCCCAACTCAACTTCCGGATGTTTCGTGTCTTGAAATCCCAACCCGAAACGTCAGTGAGGGATTTTGCACACAACTCGATCCCTCGCTGACGCTTTTTGAAGTTGCGCATTTGGGACTATCCCAACCCGACGCGTCAGCGAGGGATTGTGTTTTTGCGTTTCGGCAGTGTTTCTAAAAATCCCTCGCTGACGCTTCGGGTTATGATAAATCATAGTGTTTTCGGAACTATGGTCTATCTCATGCGCGGAATGCGCAACTTCAAAACTGACGCTTCGGGTTGGGATAGATGGAACTTATTTCGGGACTGCTCCTCAAATGCGGTCCAGCGCGAAACAGCAGTGAGACAAAGCAATTTAACCCGAGACCATCGGCGGGGCGTTGCACATTGGCAGCCTTGCCGGCGGCATCGGGTTAAACAGTGGGTCTACCCATCAGCACGACCATCGCTTCGTGGACAGCGATTGAGGACAGTGACTGAGCAAAAGGCCTCTGTTAGAAGTCTTCTTCAGCCTCTTCTTCTTCCTCTTCTTCATCATCGTCATCGAAGTCATCGTCTTCGTCGTCATCGAAGTCGTCGTCTTCGAAATCTTCATCGTCGTCGAAGTCGTCTTCACCTTCGTCGTCGAATTCATCATCGTCGTCGTCTTCGACTTCTTCGTCAGCGAAACCTTCGTCAGCGAAGTCATCGTCGTCATCACCACGTAGGCGAGGACTTACAACCGAATCAAATTGTTCGATCCCGGCGAAGACCGAAAAACTGTCTTTCTCTGTGACTTCGCCTGCTTCCAGAGTCAAAACCATGACCAGTAACCTCGTGTAAGTCCCGTGTCTTTAACGTTTACGTATTTCTGACGCCCATTTCACGCGTTTGATAATCAGACAGGGAATCCCTTGTCAACCCCGTATAATCCCCTGCATTCAATAAAATCCCCGTCTTTCCAGGGGTCGGAAATGGTCTGTCCTCTTTTCGGACGAAACGGGATCGTACTGCAGCCGTTCATCAGATCGCAGCAACCTTTTTCTTCACGCTTCTTAAAAATCGTTACATTCGTCTCGGGAGAGTACTCTGGTGTCACGTTCAGTTCCCAACGAAATCATACTGAACGAAGACAAGTTCTGGATTGTGAATCGCCACGCGCTGTTTGGGCCATTTGATTACCAATGGAGCGGAGATCTCTACGGGATTGAGTTCAACTACCAGGGGCAAAAGTTTGGCGAAGTCTGCAGTGATGAAGAATTCTTTGCAGATCTTAAGCCTTTTGGGCTTCCCATCAGTGTGGCTCGCGTCGCTGCGTTAACGGCTGGCACAATCGCTGTGGGCATCCGAGCCGGAACTTCACTGGATGAGCGTGTCTGTCATCTGATCGCATTGCTGCAGAAATTTAATCTGCAACGGTTCAGCATCCGGGAAAGTTCTCCTCGGGATCCATGACTTTCCGTGGTCAATCCTGCGACTCGACACGCGCTGGCCCGGCAAAGTGTTTACCACAGAGGTCACAAAGGGGAATCGGTGAAAGCCGAGGCAAATCAGAGCTCCATTCACGACGGTGCTGAATGATTGCCGTTCAGGCTTCTGCGGTTTGACGCGGCGGCTTCCCAAAGTTGTTCCAGTGCTTCGATGTTGCCTGATGTCAACGACTCACGGAGCTTTCGAAGCTGCTCTTCGGCCTGTTCGATCGCCTCAACACAGTGCTTTGAGTTGCCCATCAGAATAGATGCCCACAACTTTGCCGAGCCGGCTGCGATGCGCGTCGTGTCACGGTATCCTGTCCCCGTAAATGTCAGCAGTTCCGGGTTCACACAACTGGCTGCAACGGATGCGAGAATGTGCGGAAGATGACTGGTCAGTGCCAGAACTCGATCATGCTCATCCGGAGACATCAGATAAACCGAAGATCCCAGCGATTTCCAGAACGCGATGACGCGCTGGACACGGCTGAGTGCAGAATCTTCGGGGCTCGATGTTGTGACGACGCATAAACGATTTCTGAACAGGTTGGCATCGGCATGTTCAAAGCCACTTTGTTCACTTCCGGCGATGGGGTGTGAGCCAACAAAACGTTCATCCGGATTTGGCCCCAGGGCTTCATAGACCGACTCCTTCACGCTGCCGGCGTCGGTGACGGTTTCGCAGTTCGCGTCCAGGAGTGCGGTCACCGCATTCGGAATCTGATGCACAGGCAGACAAACGATACCAAGGCTACCGGCGGGAACGGTGGACTTATTGAGATCAACCGTCCATGACGTCAGAAGTCCTGAACGTCGGGCTTGTTCCAGACGTTCTTCGTTGCGACCGACTCCGATGACCTGGCATTCGGGAAATCGTTTTCGCACGGCGGCGGCGATCGAACCGCCGATCAGCCCAACGCCTACGATGACGATGCTGCGTTCCTGAAATTGTGGAGAAGTCTCTGACATGCGCGGGATGATAAAGGTGAAATCGCCGAACCGCAAATGGCAGAACCCGGTGATGTGTCGGGCAGGTTACGTCCGAGATTTTCGCTGAATGCAGAAGAGTCTCGTTGGCGGAGCGACGAGTGTACCGTACGCCCGTCGCTCCGCCGACGGGATCGCAACGCTCGCTCAGAGAGTCACAAGACCGACTCGAAGATCCATCACGTTGGTGTGAGTAGGGCCGGTTTTCAGCAATCCCCCGAGTGCCTCAAAGAAATGATAGGAATCGTGAGCGGCAAGACTGGCCGAGTGATCGGTTTTCTGGACGGCCATCCGGCGGACGAGTTCCTCGTCGGCTACGGCTCCAGCGGCGTCGGTGGGGCCGTCTTCGCCATCGGTTCCGCCGGACAGCAGCGCGATTCCTCGCCATGTATCAAGATGGGGATGTTGATTGATTGCGGCCAGAACCAGTTCCTGATTGCGGCCGCCTTTCGCCGATACGAACGGATTTGTTCGGGCTGGAGAGACCATTGCCGTCGTGTTTCGCAGATCGACAGTCGGTTCACCGCCGCTCAGAATACAGAGCGGGAGTTTCGAGTGTCCCTCTTTCCTCGCCGCGCGGGCTGCCATGAGTCTCTGCATGAGTTCTCGTCCTTCCACGGCAGCGACACCCGCATTTTCGGAACCCAGAGATTCCACGTGATAGCCAAGCTCTCGGGCTCGGGCCGCCGCCGCTTCAATCGCAATTCGGTCACTGGCCACGATGACATTTCGAGCTGCCGTTGTCGATGCGGGTTCAACGTGTGCTTCGCGACGTGACTCGAGGAACGTAAGAACGCTGCGAGGAATCGTCTGCAGAAGTTGACGGCGATTCAGAATCTCGATCGCCTGATCAGCACGAGATGGCGCTGGTGTTGTGGGGCCAGAGCCGATGACTTCCAGCGGATCGCCGATGACGTCGGAGATGATCAGTGCGATGAGTGTTCCTGCAGTGCAGGCCGCGGCCAGCCGTCCGCCTTTGACCTGGGAGAGTTGAGTTCTCACGAGGTTCAATTCCTGAATCGGGGCTCCGCTGGAGGCAAGTGCTCGCGTCACGACCAATTTGTCGGCCAAAGAAATCTGTGAGACGGGACTGCAGAGCAGGGCACTCGCACCACCAGACAACAATACAAGGCACACATCATTCTGCTGCAGGTTGCTGATGCGTCGAAGGATTTCATTCGTTCCATCCACACCTTCGCTGGTGGGTTCATTGATGCCGGCTGGACGTGCGGCGTGCAGATGAATTCGCTGCAGCGGTCGTACGCAGTCGGCTGGTACGTTGACCCAGCCGCTGATTTGTGAGGCTGGTAGATGTTCCAAAAGGGTCGACTCCGCCCCAGCTGCCATTCCTGCGCCAGCCTTGCCGGCGCCGATGATTTCGATGCGACCAATTTTGCTGAGAGCCAGTTCAACATTGGCGATGCAAAGCGTTGTTCCATCGCAGGAGATGTGACGACGCACAGCGGCCGATGAATCGACCGCAGCGACTCCGGCGCGCCAGATAGCTTCCGCATGTTCTCGAAGCGACATCGCTGGAGTGGCCTGTTTTGTTTCTGACGAGAAAACAAAAAACGACGGTCAAAAATGACCGTCGTGAGTGTATTGAATCATTCAGAACCGTTGAACTCAGGCACTGGGACGCATCTGAGCATAAGTCGTCAGGACTTCGTACAAGTCGGCTGAGATGCGAACATCATCATCCGCGAAGTCAGAAACCCAGGTTCGATCCCAGATCATGGCATCAGCCAGGATTCTGGTGAGTTCACCGAGTTTGATCGACACTTCAGGCTCTGGAAACGTCAGTGTCTCTGGTTCATCAGCACCGACAAACAGCCGTAATCTGGGACGCATTCGTGAATCCTTCACGCACCTCTTAGTTGAACCTGCAACTCGAAACATGGTTTGGTGCTGCAAGAGCATTTTAGCCGCATTTCGACTTATCAGGTCCGTTCCTCCTCCGTTCCAGAAACGTTATCGGGTGCAGTGTTGGGACGCCTTCACCAAAAATTCCGATTGGGTAAGACGTGCGGATTTGTTCGAGAAAGAGGCCGATGATGGAAATTCGTGTTCAAGATTGGATATTTGGCTGATGCTTGCACAGAAGCTTGTCGGCGGTAGAGGCTGTCTTGTTTAACGGCAAGCCGCAGGCGATTGCGCCCCGGGATCAGTCCCGAAATACGGCATGAATAGCTTGGGGACTCAGTTCATCGGGCGCTTTATGGCCGGAATTCCCCGGTGCTCCGTTCGAGCCTGTGAGATACTACGCGAACGCCTGCGGCTTGCCGTTAACCGAATTAAGCGAAGACGTCATCGCCCCCTCTTACCCGACAATTTCCTTGATCACGTGACCGCGACTCAGAGGAATCGGGCGATCTGTCTGGTCGTACAGCATTGTTTCCGGGGAGTAGCCAAGGCAGTGGAAAATCGTCGCGGTAATATCTGCCGGAGAAACGATTCCCGACACAGGAAATGCAGCATGCGCATCGGACTCGCCGTGGACCGTTCCGCCCTTGATGCCAGCTCCGCCCAGTGCGATGGAAAAACAGTTGCCCCAGTGATCACGGCCAGCATTGCCATTAATTCGTGGCGTATGGCCAAATTCGCCGAGCCATACAACCAGCGTTTCGTCCAACAGTCCACGTTCGTCCAGATCCTGCAGTAATGCCGAGCAGGCCATATCCATTCTGGGCATCAGATGATTGCGAAGATCTGCAAAATGGTTGCTGTGTGTATCCCACGAACCGTTACCTTTGATCTCTTCAACTCGCGTCCAATTCACCTGCACTAATGATACGCCGGCTTCCACAAGTCGTCTGGCTAGTAATACTGACTGACCAAATCGATTTCGTCCGTAGCGATCACGTGTCTCAGTGGATTCTTCGGCAATCTCAAATGCGCGACGAGATGCGCTGCCGGTCAGAAGAGCGAACGCCTGTTCGGTCTGCTGACTGAATCGTCCGGACGCGCTGACACGTTCAATCGTTTCTCGTACCGGATCCAGTTGCGAAAGCAAAGCGCGGCGGGATGTGAATCGAGCTGTGGAAACGTCGTCAGGAAAGGCGAGATCGGGGATACGAAAGTTGGGTTGTGAAGGATCGCACTTGAGCAACCATGGATCATACTTGCGGCCGAGGATGCCGGCGGTCTGCCCCGGCCAGAGTATCTCACCATCGTTGGCAATGTGATACGGCAAAGCAATCGCGGATGGTGTCCCATCTCGATCCGGTTGCAGAGCGCGCATGATCGCGGCGTGAGATGGCGACAGGTTTGGAGCTTTGGAGGTCACATTTTCCTGACTCAGCGGTGCATGCGGAACGCCCGTCAGCATTTGATAGCCGCTTGAGGAATGGGCCTGATCCTTGGTCACGACCGCGCGAAGGACAGCCATCTTGTCTGTATGCATGGCCGTCCGCGGCATGAGTTCGCCGACATGAATTCCGGGCACGACAGAACTGATGGGGCTGTATTCTCCGCGGATCTCTTTGGGTGCGTTGGGTTTCGGGTCCCATGTTTCGTGTTGAGGCGGGCCGCCCAGCAACCAGAGCATGATGACCGACTTCGCTCGGCCGAATCCCGGGGAGGCGTCTTCGATCGGTCTTGCCTGAACAGAGCGATGCAGAAGTTGTGGCAGGGACAGTCCGAGAGCCGACAATCCGCCAATTTGCATGGCGTCTCGGCGCGGAAGTCTGTCGCAAAGGGACGTCGGACGATTCTGCATGGTGAGCATGAAAATCTTTCCGGGATCAGGCGGGCGTGGTTTATCAGGCGGGAAGTCATTATTCTGGGGGGACCATCACTATCGCACAATGCGCTTGTCCGATCAAGAAGTATGGCTTCAAACCATTGATCCGAGGTGATGTCTGCCTTTTTTGCTTCTACTTTTCTTTTGCTCGAGTTCTGGCCCATGAAGAATTTGTTGCTGGTCATCATTTGTTTTGTCGGGCTCTGTTTTCTGGAAGGCGTTGTATCGTCGGCTCAGGAGACCGATGCAGGGTTTCGTTCCCTGTTTAATGGAACGGACCTCACCGGCTGGGATGGTAATCCGGAACTTTGGTCCGTTGAGAATGGTTGTATTGTTGGCAAAACGAACGGTCCCGATCACTTGTCGTACAATCAGTTTCTGATCTGGCGTGGCGGAGTGCTGAAGAACTTTGAACTCCGTGTGTCCGCGAAAGTGACTGGGAACAACACCGGCATTCAGTATCGCAGTCGCGAACTGCCGGACGTGGGGAAGTGGTCGATTGGCGGTTACCAGTGCGACATTCATCCGGCTCCTGTGAACAACGCGATGGTCTATGAAGAACGCGGTCGTCGAATCCTTGCAGAGAACGGTCAGAGCGTGGTCATTGAGCCTGCTGGCGCGCGATGGCTGACAGCCAGGCGCGAGCCTGTGGCCAAAGACGTCGCGGAGTGGAACGAATACTCTATCGTCGCGAGTGGTAACCACCTCGTGCATCGCATCAATGGCGAGATTACGGCAGAGCTGACAGATTTCGAAGAATCAGCGAACGTACTCGAGGGGTTGTTGGCATTTCAGATTCACCGGGGTCCGGCTATGACGGTACAGTTCAAAGACGTGCGTCTGCGTGAGTTGCCGGATGCGGAAGTGGCCAGGTTTGATCGTGCCACGCTTCCGGCCGATGCTACGAAGATAGAACAAAAGCCTGCAGCGGCGGGCAAACAGAAGGCTGGGGGTAAAGCAAAGAACTCGCCGAAAACTTCATCACCGAAAGACGAAGCAAAAGAAAAATCAGACGCAAAGGACAAGAATGGTTCAGCAGCTAAAGCAAAGAATCGCCCGGTCACGGTTGGCCCGGCGATTGGCGAGAATAAAGCGACTCCTGTTGAACGTATTAAGGCTGCGAAAGATTTCAAAGTGGAGTTATTGTACTCCGTGCCGGGTGTTGAAGAAGGATCGTGGGTCAATTTGTGTGCGGATGACAAGGGACGGATTTATGCAAGCGATCAGTTTGGCGGGCTCTATCGGTTTATGCCTCCGGCTGCGGGCGAACAATTGAATCACGCTGCTGTCGAAAAGGTGCCGGTTGATATTCGAGCGGTCAACGGGATGGTCTTCGCCTTCGGTGCCTTGTATATCGGCGTGAATGACTATGAGCAGAAGCTGCAAAGCGGTCTGTATCGAATCACGGACTCGGACGGCAATGACCAGCTGGATAAGGTCGAACTGTTGCGTGGGATTGACTCCAAAGGTGATCATGGAGTGCATGCCGTGGTCCCGACGCCGGATGGTCAGGCTCTCTATCTGGTCTGCGGTAATAACGCGAAGTTGACAGAGACTCCTGATAGTTCTCCGGTTCCAAAGATTTGGGGTGATGATCATCTGTTGCCGCGGATGCCGGATGGTCGAGGACACAATCGCGATGTTCTTGCCCCGGGCGGCATCATTTATCGAGTCACTCCGGACGGAAAGCAATTCGAAATCTATGCGACGGGTTTCCGCAATATCTTCGATGCCTCTGTCAATCATGATGGAGAACTGTTTACGTACGACGCCGATATGGAGTACGACTTCAATACGTCATGGTATCGGCCTACTCGCATCAATCATGTGGTCAGTGGTGCGGAGTATGGCTGGCGAAACGGAGCTGGAAAGTATCCGGAGTTCTATCCGGATAATCTGCCGGCAACACTCAATATCGGCCCGGGTTCACCGACCGGCACCACGTTTGGTTATGGTGCAAAGTATCCTGAGAAGTATCAACGTGCCCTGTTTGTGCTCGACTGGAGCTGGGGCAAAGTTTACGCCGTGCATCTGACGCCGAGCGGTGCCACTTATACAGCCACGAAAGAGGAGTTCCTGTCCGGAGCACCTCTTCCTGTTACCGACGCCATCATTCATCCGGGTGATGGGGCGATGTATTTTGCGATTGGCGGGAGACGAGTTCAGTCGGGGCTTTATCGAGTGACCTACACGGGCGGTGAATCGACTTCTCCGGTTGAAGCTGTTGTCACATCCACACCAGAACGCGATCTGCGGCATCAACTGGAGGCGCTGCATGGCAAGCAGGATCCGGTGGCTTTGGAGACGGCATGGCCGCATCTGAGTCATTCTGATCGATTCATTCGCTGGGCGGCTCGTACGGTGCTGGAACATCAGCCGTCGGCGACCTGGGAAGAACGGGCTTTGGCAGAGACGAATCCCACGGCTCAACTGGAAGCCTTGCTGGCGTTGGCTCGCGTGGAAGGTGTTTGTCCTCTGCATCGTGCGGAGAATGCCGTCGTCAACACGGCCGCGCGAGACAAACTGTTTGCGGCTTTGTTGAATCTTGATTGGTCGAAACTGACCAGGGAGCAGCAGATTGCCTTTGTTCGTATTTCGCAGATCGTGCTGCATCGATTCGGAAACCCGGAAGAGTCTGTGCAGGCGGCCCTGACGAACAAACTGGATGCCGCATTTCCGGCCGACACTTTTGAACTCAATTGGTTGTTGTGTGAAACGCTGGGATATCTGCAGGCTCCGAACACGGCTGCGAAAGGGATGGCTTTGATTGCCGCGGCCGCCAGCCAGGAGCCTCAGATTGAGTATGCTCGCAGTCTGCGATTTTTGAAGACCGGCTGGACCAAAGAATTGCGGACGGCTCAGCTGGAGTGGTTTCTCAAGGCGGCCAATTATCGAGGCGGTGCCAGCTTCAGCAAGTTCATTGAATTCATCCGGAATGATTCACTGGAGACTTTCACAGAGACAGAAAAGACAGAGCTTGCCGAATTGATTGCCAGAAAGCCGGAAAAGAAATCGGCGATGGAGAATGTCGGCGCGATGTTCGTTGGACGCACGGTGACTCCGTGGACTCTGGACGAGTTGAGCGGGGCGACTCAAACGGACTTGAAGGCACGTAATTTTGAGACGGGTCAGAAGGTCTTTGCTGCGGCCGCTTGTTTCACCTGCCATCGATTTGGGAATGCGGGTGGCATGACAGGTCCGGACTTGAGCACTGCTGGACGCCGTTATTCGCCTCATGATTTTCTGGACCAGATCGTGAACCCCAGCAAGGTCATCAACGAACAGTTTTCGGCGGTGACTGTTGTGACGACCGAAGGGAAAGTTCATACGGGCGTGATCGTCAATCTTAATGGCGATACCGTGACGCTCAACACGGATCTCACGGATCCCGATCAGCGTGTGGCTGTGGATCGGAAAGAAGTTGAGGAGATGGAGGTTTCGAAGACCTCTCCGATGCCAGCCAACTTATTGGGCCTGTTGACCAGGGATGAGATCATGGACCTGGTCGCCTATGTGCTCAGCAGCGGCGATGCGTCTCACGAGTACTTCAAGCGGTAGCGGGCAGGATTCTTTTTCAAGCGCAAGCTGCTTGGCCAGGTTCATGAATTTGGGCAAGAGCACCGTCAGGGCAGCGTTCGAGAAACAAACAGTTTTGAGGCAAAAAAATGATTGGGCAAAAAAAGCTGGCCATCTTTTTGCCCAATCATTTCTTTGCCCATAACGCTTTAATTCGATGATGAATCGAAGCCCGGCAGTGGGGCGTTGTTCTTTTTCAGGCGAGGCGTTCCGGTAGAAGAGAAGATAGCGGGGCATTTTTGGGCCGAGCTACGATTAATTGTGCCAAATTTGGGCCGTGCGGATCTCTGTGATTGAGATTCAGCGGAAGAAGGCTCACCATTCGCCAAGATTCCGCCCTCGGTCTGTGATTTTGCTCGGATCGGGTGGGCGTTTTGATTTGGGAAACCGAGCAGTACTTGTGCGATTCCGGAATCGTGACGTCTGAGGGCGGTAGTAGCTCCTTTTTTACCGCGTGTTGTGACTATGTCAGATCTTCGAACCTGCCGTCTGGTAACGCTGGGCTGCAAAGTCAATCAGTACGAAACTCAGCTTGTCCGTGAAGCGTTGCTGCAGAGCGGCTATCGCGAAGCGATTGAAGGTGAGACTGCGGATCTGTGCGTCGTCAATACATGCACAGTGACGAACACCGGCGACTCGAAATCCCGTCAGGTGATCCGGCAGTTGTCACGGCAGAATCCGGGCACAAAAACGATTGTGATGGGCTGCTATGCAACGCGGGATCCTCGCGCGGTTTCCGAGCTGCCCAATGTGATTGAAGTGGTCACAGACAAGCGCGAGCTCCCGGATGTGCTGAGCCGCTTCGGCATCGTCGATATGCCCAACGGGATCAGTGAGTTCGAAGGGCATCAGCGTGCGTTTGTAAAGATTCAGGATGGATGCATTCTGAAATGTTCGTACTGCATTATTCCCACTGTTCGACCGGGCCTGAGAAGTCGACGTCCCATCGATATTGAAGACGAAATCCGCGCGTTGATTGAACATGGATACCGTGAGATTGTGATCAGCGGTATTCATATGGGGCACTTTGGCGTCGATACCAATAATCTGGCTCCGGGCGAAAAACCTGAGCGATTGTGGCACTTGTTGCGTCGTCTGGATCGCATCCCCGGCGATTGGCGAATGCGTCTTTCCAGTATCGAAACCGTCGAAGTCAACGATGATTTCATCAAAGCGGCCGGTGATTGCGAGCACTTGTGTCCTCAGTTTCATCCGGCGTTGCAAAGCGGAAGTAACAGCGTGCTGACTCGGATGCGACGGCGTTATCGTGTCGAGCGTTTCCTGGAACGTCTGGATCAGATCAGAGACATGTTGGGGAATGATCCGGCGTTCAGCACCGATATCATCGTCGGGTTTCCCGGCGAAACGGATGCCGAGTTTGAGGAGACTCTGGAAACCTGCCGTAAAGCTCGCTTTATGAAGGTACACGTGTTTCCGTTTAGCCGTCGTGACGGAACTCCTGCGGCAACGATGCCCGATCAGGTTCACCCGGATGTGATCAAAGAGCGTGTTCATGTTCTGAGTGAACTCGAACGAGGGCTGGCGGAGCAATTTTATTTGAGTCGAGTGGCTCTGGACGCAGATCGGCCGACGGAGGTGTCACTTCACGGCACTCCGCTGGAGGTTCTGGCGGAGCGAGAGTCTGAAACGCGTCCCGGATATTTGCGTGGCACAGATCGCTGGTATATGCCGGTCGAAGTTCCCGGCACTGCGGCGGATATTGGAAACTTTCTGCTTTGTCGAGCTGTCGCGGCTAATCGTGAAGGTCTTGTGGCGGAACGAATCAGTGTTCCCGGTCAGGACTTGCCGTCTGGTTCCGAGACTTTTCAGGATCGAGTGGCAGGACGACGCCGTGCATGGCTGAGCGATCAGGAAGACACCTCAGGCGTTGAAGAAGCTCTTCAGTCAGCCTGTGCTGAAGGCATGGCGGATGGCTGCAGTTCAGAGCCTGTGGAATTGGTACAGTTAAGCTTTTCTTCAGTGGCCGGTACGCAGTCGGGAGAGTCGTCATGGCCACGTTGATTGCGATTGAAGGAATCGATGGAGCCGGGAAGGGGACTCAGGCTGGCCGGTTAGTATCGACACTGCGTGAGATGGGACTGCGGGTCGATACGCTGCAGTTTCCGCGTTACTCGTCGACCACGTTTGGTTCCGCGATTGGCGACTTTCTAAACGGGAAGTTTGGTTCACTGAATGAAGTGCATCCGCAGTTGGCTGCGGTGTTGTACGCCGGTGACCGATTTGAATCGCGTGAGTTGTTGATGCGGATGATCGACGACAACGACGTCGTTGTGCTGGATCGATTTGTCGGCTCGAACCTGGCACATCAGTCGGCCAAGCTTGAAGGCGCTGCGCGGACCGTGCTGGTGGAGTGGATTGAGAAGATTGAATTCGACGTCTTCCAGTTGCCTCGACCAACACTCACCATACTGATCGACATGTCATCACAGATGAGTCGCGAGCTGGTCTCACGGAAGGCGGCTCGGGACTACACTGAACAGGAAGCCGACCTACAAGAGTCTGATCTGCCTTATCTGGAACGCGTGCGTCGTTGCTATCTCGCGTTAGCGCATAGTCGACTGGATTGGCGCACGGTGCATGGACTGGATGAGGCCGGTTCGTTGAGAACGATTGATGATGTCGGCGAGGAGATTCGAAGGCTCGTGTGCGAACATCCGGGGCTGGTGTGATTTCGCTGCGTGTCACGTGCACATCAGGCGAAGAATTGATCACGGTACGCGATTGAGTCCTTTCATAGCTGCCGCGGCTCTGAGCACGAATACCAACTCAATCCTGACACAAGTTGCTTGAGCGATTCTGGATCCCGCGACGGCGTTGTCGGTTCTCCACGACCATCGCGAAGGTCATCAGTGCGATCGCGGTGGCCAGAGTGTTGTGCCGAATCCATTGAACAAGCTGCTTCAGGACGGACGGTCCTGACACGACGGGTGGCGAATAGCAGACGATTGGCGCGCGGTAAGTTTGACACGCTGTCTGTGGGCAGGACATCGGCGGTGTCCATGAATACGACTCACCGCGTTCGATGGCAATCACTTCCTGCGGGATCAGACGCTTGCCCGCCAGTTCGGATGCGATCATGCGAATCATCATTCGGTCCAGTTTTTCCACGGCAAACGACGATACGCTGGGTGTCGCATGAGCATTGCCGACTCCGGAATGGTCGGTCAGGAAGAGATACTGTCCCATCGTCAGAACAGACGCGGTTCGCATGAGCACCTCTGCTGACTTCTCAACGCCGCTGGCCCCAACAGGGAAGACTCGCACGCCTTTCTGACGCAGATCGTCAATCGCTGTCACGGCACTGGCTGTTCCGTCACGATGCGGCGGTGCGTCGCCAACCAGAAACATTACGCGAGCCGTATTGGATGTTCGCCAGGTAAGTTTCGCTGCGCTGTGCAGAGCGACATCCATGGCTTCCGGAAAGTCACCGCCTCCGCCCGCCGATTGTGCATCGAGATTGCGTCGAAATTCCGAAAGTGATCCCGTGAAGTCAAACGCACGGCACACATATTCGTCGCCCTGATCGCGATAAGTGATCAGCGAGAATCGTTGATCGACGTTAGGAAACATACGATGAACACTCGCCGCGATGCTGTCGATCTCTGCCTTCAAGTAGTCCAGTTCATCTCCCATGCTTCCTGTCGTGTCAATCACGAGCGCCAGATCAAGCTGAGTCGGCAGCGTCGATCGTCCGTCTTGCAGCACGATGTCCCACTGATTCTCTGGAAGGCGGATTTCATCGATGACAGCGGCTTCAGCACCTGCGGGAATGACTCGGAGTCGCAGCGGCTGTTCCTGATCGCTGTTGTAGCCTGTTTGTGTCAGGAGTGTTGTTCGCCCGTCTGAGCCCGTACGCAGATTCAACATCAGGTCCTGGTTGTTTCCGGCACCAGTGACGAGGCATTGAGCATCGCTGATCGGACGTCCCTGGCCGTCAGTGATTCGAATAATGGTCTGCCGCATTTCTGCCTTGATCGGCAGTTGACAGTACGACAAATGGTGTCGATTTGACTGAAGCAACTGCACGTATTCGTGGTAGTTGGCGACGTCATCAAAGCTGCCGGCTGTCAGAAGTCCGGATTGATGTCCTGAACGTGGGACAAATTCCTTCTCCCGATGAGCGTCTTCAACGCGGGACACAGCCTCCGCTCGGCTGACATCTGAGCCGACAACTTCTGTGGGATCATGATCAGTGGTTGAGCTGCTGTAGACTTCTCCGGCTGCGGGTGGCGCTGTGTGGGAGACACTCGCAGGCGGAGCACTCGTTCCGGCAGGGATCGAATCGCTGTGTTCTGCGGGGGAAACGCTGTACGCGGCAGAGCTTGGAGCATCAGCTCGATCTCCGTAGCTGCCTGTGTCGCTCGACATGTCATTGCTGCTGCCGCAGCCACAGATGATTCCAAACATCAGTGATGCGGAAAGCAACGATGCGATTGGCCCGCGGTAAGAACGAATAGGCATTGAAGAACTCCCGGTAAAAAGTTGTGCCCGATTTCCACCGAAAGCCCAGCGCGCAACGGGAGCGCAGTTGGTAAATCACTGGGGGAATTCAGGCAAAGAGAATGGATGGCTGAACACATCGAAATGAGGAAGCAATCACACGCCAGCATCTGGCTGTGGGCTTCCGGTGTCTGACAGCCTGCAAGTGAAGTGCGCGAGGCGTGCAGATGGTTCAATCAATTCCAGAAAATACTTTCTGGCCGATCAAACGGTGTAGCGGGCTAAAGCAGAGAAGCGGGACGGAACCGATCAAATTGTCAGCCAATCACGTCACGAACAACGTGACCGTGCACATCCGTCAGGCGAAAGTCGCGGCCGGCGTAGCGGAATGTGAGACGTTCGTGGTCAAAGCCCAATAAGTGCAGAATCGTGGCATGCAGGTCGTGCACGTGAACTCGCTTTTCGATCGCATTCCAGCCGAACTCATCAGTTGCACCGTGCACATAGCCGCCCTTGACGCCACCGCCAGCCAGCCACATTGAGAATCCGTAGTGATTATGATCGCGACCACTGCCGATTGAGGAAACTCCGGGAGTCGGCAATTCCATCGTTGGAGTTCGCCCAAACTCACCGCCCCAAATGACAAGCGTGCTGTCCAGCATTCCGCGTTGTTTGAGATCTCTCAACAAGGCCCCGATGGGTTGATCGACCTCGGCGGCGAGACCTCGATGATTCTGTTCCAGCTGATCGTGAGCATCCCAGGGCTGGCCAGCTTTATGCCAGATCTGCAGAAAGCGAACGCCTCGTTCCATCAGACGGCGAGCGACCAGAAGTTGACGACCATAGACCGTATCGCCGTAGGCTTCACGAGTGGATTGTGGTTCATGACGCATATCGAATGCATCGCTGGCTTCCGTCTGCATGCGATACGCGAGTTCAAACGACTGAATCCGCGCGTCGAGTTGTGAATCATAAGGACGAGTTTCACGATGACGCACGTTGAGAGTCTGGATGAGATCCAGTTGTGTGCGTTGGCGACCGGGTCGAAGAAAGTGGTTGCGGAGATTTTCAATCAGGCGATCGGGTTCTGCCTGCGCGGTATCGATGTACGTTCCCTGGTACGCACCGGGGAGAAACGATGATCGCCAGTTTTGAGCCCCGACAGTCGGTTGACCTCCGGGACACATGGCGATGAAGCCCGGCAGATTCTGATTGTCTGTTCCCAATCCATAGGTCACCCACGAACCCATGCTGGGGCGAGCCTGCCTACCGTCACCGCAGTTCATCAGCATAAAAGACGGTTCATGGTTGGGAACGTCGGCATGCATCGAACGAATGACACACAGATCATCGGCTGATTGTGCAATATGCTGAAAGATTTCGCTGATCTCCAGTCCGCTTTGGCCGTACCGGTGGAACTTAAATGGTGAGGCGAAAGCCGCTCCTGTTTTTCGTTCTGTTCGTTCCGAAGTGGGCAGTGCTTTGCCGTGATACTTTTCCAGAAGCGGTTTGCGATCAAATGTATCCAGATGAGAAGGGCCGCCATTCATAAACAGGTGAATGACGCGTTGTGCGGTCGGAGCAAAATGAGGCTGCTTCGGAGCCAGTGGGTTGGTTGGTGATTGCTCCGCCTGTGCCGTTGTTGACTGCAGCAGATCAGCGAGGGCCAACGAACCTAATCCCATGCCGGTCCGAGCGAGCAGTTGGCGTCGATTGAGCATGGTGGTAAGTCGTCAGAAAGTGTGGGTGTATTTTTCGGACTGAATATCTCACAGTCAACTTTAACAGGCTGAATAGGATTCGTCATCGCAGCTAAACGCCTGTGGAAAACAGGATTGCCGTTGGGAGGAGCTGAATTTATTCGGTACACTGCTGTTTCGCGGTCCGAGCCTGCACTTCAGAACCGCCGTAAAAAGTTTCTTCTCAGGAGATGCTATCGATGAACAGATCAACTCGCCGAACAGCTTTGCTGGGTGCAGGTGTAACGATGGCTTTGCCGTGGATGGAGTCTCTGCGGGCTGGTGATGAGCAGCTATCGACGGAGAATCCTGTTTTTCCCAAACGCTTTGCGGCGTTGTTTATGGGGAATGGAATTAACGCAGATCACTGGTGGGCCAAAGGGGCTGGTGACGAGATGGAGCTCAGTCGAACTCTGGAGCAGCTGGATCCCTTCAAGAAGAAGCTGAACGTCGTCACGGGCTTATTCAATCGCAACGCGAACGGAGTCGGCATTCATCCGGGGCAAACCGGTAATATTCTGTCCGGTGCGGCTTTGCAGAAAGGTGCCGTTCTGAAAGGTGGAGTCAGCCTCGATCAGGTCCTGGCGAATCGGCTTGGCGAAGATTCACCGCAGCCGAGTCTGGTGTTGGGTTGTGAGCAGCCGATTACGGGCTATCACGAAACAAATTTCTCGATGGCCTACAGTTCGCATATTTCGTGGCATGATGCGAACTCACCGGTGCCGATGGAAGTTTATCCATCGCTCGCGTTTGACAGTCTGTTCGATAATCATGGCAGTCGGCGGATGCAGAGTATTCTGGACCGCGTTCGAGAGCATGCGAGCCATATCCGCCGTCAGATCAGTACGGCTGATCAGGCAAAGTTGGATGAGTATCTGACCAGTGTTCGCGAGATCGAAAAACGAATTGAGCGAACTCGGGAAGACAAATCCAAAGCCGACGAGAATGCCGCGCGTCGTGGGCAGACGGTGGAATTGATGAAGCGTCCGGACAATGGTCTTCCGGAAGATCTTCGCGAGCACATGCGACTCATGGGCGACATTATCGCCACGGCGTTTCAAACGGATAAAACTCGCGTGGCCACGTTGTTGCTGTGTCGAGACTTGTCCGGATTATTTTATCCGTTTCTGGACGTTCGCAAGGCGCATCATCCGGCTTCGCACGATGACTTGTCCGACGACTATGAGCGAGTCTCACGATACTATGTCAGTCAGTTGGCGTATCTGGCGCTGCGGCTGGATTCGATGCCGGAAGGGCAGGGGACGGTTCTGGATAATTCCTGCCTGATGTTTATCTCAAACATGTGGTCCGGCAGCCGTCACGATTCATCAAAAGTACCGCTGTTGTTATTGGGTAGTCTCGGAGGAACGCTGGAGACCGGTCGCGTCCTGGATTATCTCGACAAAGGTGACGACAATCGAAAGTTGTGCAGTCTGTATTTGTCGTTGATGGATCGGATGGGTGTTGAGGTGCCTCAGTTCGGCGATGCAGAGACGCGACTGGCGGGGTTGTGACGAGCGGGTAGCGGCGTTGTTATTGCTGCAGTGAATCGCAGACTTCCAGTTTCATGGCCGCGAGCGACAGATTGATGTCGCGAATGAATTCGATGATTGAGCAGATCAGGCATCCAAGACAGCCGACGAACTGAACGAGAATCAGAGCCCCGGCATTCAGTTTCAGCAGGGTTGCCAGAAACAGGCTGATGATCAGACAAGCGGCCAGAAGCACGCTGACGGAAGCGAGCACGATGGCCCGACGCAATAGCCTCGCGCGGTCGATCAGAATTCTTAGCTGCTCGCGGTTGCGATGAGGATCTTCCGTTGATCCGGGCCTGAGTTCTCGATCCAGATTACGCGCACGATCGATGACTCGGCCGAGTCGATTGGTCATGCTGAGCAATAAAAGCCCGACACCGGAGATCAGGATCACAGGACCGACCGCCACCTGCAGAACCGGGATCAAATCTGCTACGCTGGGAAAAGACAAGAACGCTGCTCCTGAATTGAGTGAATGGCCAACAGTAACGCATTGTATTCCAAAGGCTGGAGCAAGTCCTTTGATTGTTGGTTTTGGTCTGTTCAACGTCGATGAAGATTGTGAACGATATTTCTTCACCTGCGGATCGCGTACGGCGTCCTGTGGACTGAAAGGTCTGCATTCCTGAAGGGATGCCGATCAGCGATGACCGTTTGCGACGATTCGCCGACTGCACTACCATCCCGCGGATGGCGGCGATTGAAGTCAGGGAATTGTGTCGAGAATACAAGGTCTTCCGGAAACGCGAAGGGCTGATGGCGTCCGTGCGCGGGTTGTTCCATCGCGAGCACACGATCGTCAGCGCGGTGCGGAACGTCAGTTTCTCCATCGATGAAGGGGAAATGGTGGCGTTTCTGGGGCCGAACGGGGCTGGAAAAACGACCACGCTAAAGCTGCTGTCCGGGCTGGTTGTGCCATCCTCCGGAACCGCGACGGTGCTGGGACATGTGCCGTGGAAACGAGAAGACGCCTATCGTCGGCGGTTTTCACTGGTCACAGGGCAGAAGGAACAGCTCTGGTGGGACCTGCCAGCCCAGGAATCATTTCGGCTGCACAAAGAGATCTATCGGATCCCGGCGGAAGATTACACTCGCCGCATTGACGAGCTGACGGATCTGCTGGAAGTGCGTCGTTTGATGGCTCAGCCCGTTCGGGAACTGTCGCTGGGCGAGCGTATGAGAATGGAGTTGATCGCGGCGTTGCTGCATCGCCCGGATGTGTTGTTTTTGGATGAGCCAACGATCGGGCTGGATGTCGTCAGCCAACGACGCGTGCAGGAGTTCCTGCGGCACTACCAGCGTGAGCAACGAATCACAGTCATTCTCACCAGCCACTATATGAAGGACGTCGAAGCTCTGTGTGAGCGAGCGATTGTGATCAACAAAGGGACGGTGATTCACGACGGGCCCTTGGCTGCCATTATTGATCGTTTCAGTCGGCACAAGATTATTGAGTTACAGTTCTCTGATAACGGTTGTCCGGAAGGGCTCGAACGCTTCGGGCGGATTGTGGAAACTCGACCACCGCGCGTGCGAATTCAGGTCGAGAAGCAGCGCGTCTCTGAGTGTCTGGCGACGATCCTGAGTCAACATTCTGTCGATGACATCAGCGTGGTCGAGCGCCCCTTGGAAGATGTCATTGCCGAGTTGTTCTCGACCGATGATGCGTCAAGGGCCGCGACATGACGGTTGCGACCGAATCATTTGGTGAAGAGTTGCGAGCCAGACTGCGGCTGAAGTGGCTGATCCTTCGAACCGCCATCGAAGAGCGACTTGTCTACCGCGCGGACTTTGCGTTTTCGACACTGGTGCGGTTTCTGCCCATCGTGACGCAGATCTTTCTGTGGAGTGCGATCTTTCAGAACGATACTGCGCGGACAATGAAGGGTTACAACTTTGGGCAGATGGTGTCGTACTATCTGCTCGTGATGATGGCTCGTGCGTTCTCCAGCATGCCCGGGTTATCGACCGGGATTGCCAGTTCGATTGCTGACGGTTCGGTCCGCAAGTATTTGATTCAACCGGTCGACATGCTGGATCATTTGTTTTGGCATCGAGTGGCTCACAAGCTGGTTTATTATGTGATCGCCGCCGGTCCGTTTGCGCTCGTGTTCTGGATGTGTCGTGCTCATCTGCCGGGTTGGCCGGCATGGCCGGTGACAGCCGCGTTTGTGGCGTCACTGCTGATGTCGTTTGCGATTGGCTTTTTGATCGAGGCTCTGATTGGTCTGATTGCCTTCTGGTTTCTGGAAGTCAGTTCCCTGATCTTTATCTACATGATGCTCAGCTATTTTCTGTCGGGTCACATGATTCCGCTGGAACTATTGTCGCAGTGGATTCCCTTCGTGGATTACCTGCCGTTTCGATATCTGGCTTATGCACCTGCGGCCATTATGCTGGGAAAGATTCCGCAGGAACAACTGCCGATGGAGTTGTTTGTGCAGGCTGTGTGGATTGTGGTGCTGTTTATTCTGAATCGCGTGGCCTTTCATCGCGGTGTGCAGCGATACAGTTCTTATGGCGGGTAACTGGCTAACGCGTGGCCGCTGGCCAGAGTGCGTTGATTTGTTCAAGAGTTCGTTCGACCAGCACCTTTCCGCCTTCGGGGCCGACTTCGTTGCTTTCTGCGATTGCACTGTACCCGCCACCCTGAGCCGCGCGAGAGGATGGTAGATAAGTTCCGGGGCCAGCCAACTGGATGACGAATGTTTGAAGAGCCGGGCTGCGAGTTTTCATCTGGATCCCGAAGTCTGTAAACAGCTCAAACGGATTTGTTGCGATCGCGATGTCACCGAGACGAATCACATGCAGTTCCATCCTGTAAGGCTCGACTGTTCCGGCCAGTTGGTTTTCGTAGCGTTTAACAACTCCACCGTGCCAGTAAAGCAGTGTCTGTTTGCCTTTTTGCTGTGACAGGTCAGCGATTTTTTCCTGAGCCAGTTTCCATTCTCGTTCCAGGACTTCTCGACGAGGCAATTCAAGATCTTCAACGACATGTGACATGGGCACATCGCTGTGCTTGTCTTTTTCAGCGCCTTCGAGAGCTTCGTTCCAGGCTCCAACGATGCGGCGAGAGATTTCTTCCAGACGATTGATGCCTCGCAGATTTCGCATGCGTTCTTCGGCTTTCTGGCGGAACATCAGGTGGGGCGACTGATCTCCGGCGGCGCCTGTCCAGGCAAGAACGTTCAGGTCCTTGCCATGGGTCGCTCGAAGTGATTCACGAACCTGATGCCAGAAGTCTGCGTTGACGGCGGAGCCACCTTCCACTTCCTGAGAAGGGCAGGCCAGATTCAAAGTGGTCGCGATCAGTTTGTTGTCGGCATCCCAGAAAAACAGGCACTCGACCGTGTGATCTTCATAACCTTCAATCATGTGAAAGTCCGGACGTGAGGTGGCTCCGTACATCGCGGCGGTGCCATCGGTGTAAACCGTGCGGCGGTTCTGAGCGACAGCGGCGTGCCCTAGTCCCCAGCTGGCCTGACCGGGACGGCGAGAATTCCAGGCCATCACAATCGCCTCAGCGACTTGTTCGGCAAAGAAGTCGACATACGCGTTCGGCTGCATCACTCCTTCAGAGGGTATCTCGTAGATCCCTTCGGTCATTACGGGTCCGGTATGAGTATGTGTGCCGTTGAGAATGATCTTGTTCACCGGAAAATCGGGAATGCGTTTCGCGACCTGCTCGCGCGTCTTGTCTCGGACATGGTCGGGAATCGCAACAGTATCGCAGGAGACCAGAATGGCAGAATCTGTGGCTTTTCCGTCGATGACAGATTCAAGGACGAGAACAGTTGCTGTACAGGGACTTTCGACAGATGTCGAGATACGAGTATGCATTTGCCCCCAGAGTGCGATCGGCTGTTCAGGGGTGATGCTGGTCGATGCGGCGCCGATCAGAAGTTCAGCGGCCGTCGTTGGAGCCGATGAAAGACATACGCACGTAGCGAGCAGGATGAGTTGTAATCGATGCAAACTCTGGCGAATGAGCATTGCGAGAGATCCTCAAGGAAGCTATCGAGCAGCAGTAAAGGTAATCAGGGGCAGCGTACGGTGTTGGACGCGATTAATCAAAACGACAACTCATAAAGGTGACCGGTAGAAGAAAGTGTTCCTCCTGAGCCTGATGCGGTTCGGGACTTCAATCGGAGTGAAATGTGTCTGATGTTATCGTCTCAGAGCGACAGTAAACGTAGATGCTTGCGAGGCTGAGGCTCGTGAGGATGTGCCAGAAGGCGTGTCCCTGCAGCAATGACTGAGGGGAGCTGAATCGTCCGGCGATATCAAGTTCTCGGCAGGCGACTGCTGCAATCAACAGAGCAAAGCTCACGAGAACCCAACGGATATTCAGTTGCCGGGATGTTCGAAACTGATCTGCCACGATGGAAGTACCCACCATGGCGATGAGCGAACTGAGTACGACGACAGAGGACATGGACCATTTGAAGACAAACAGCAGCACGCTGCAGACGGCGACGAGGATCAGTAAAGGAATCCAGCACGGAAATGATCGTTGTCCCATGTTGAAAGAGGCGGGCATCCATCGTCCGAGATTCACCGCGCAGAGAGTTAGCAGTGGCATGTACATCGCGGCGACGTCGATTTGCTGTCCGATGCGTGTGAGGGATGCGTGAAACAGACCGCTCCCCAGTCCCAGAATGCAGCAGGCCACGCCGAATGTCAGGCTCATCACAGGTGTTTGGATCAGATATCCTGACGCGGCCGTGGCTGGTTGCCGACGATCATAACGGCTCAATGCGATGGCATAGAGTCCGACCAGAATGTAGGACAGGTTTGACCAGGTATTGGCACGGGTACGGATGATCTCCGAGGTATAGATCTGTTCTGTGTAGGACGGGTTTCGCAGGCCGTGGCTTTCCCGCCAGCCATTCCAAAAATCTCTTGCGCTTGCAGGCTGCGTGATCGATGCCGTCAGAGCCGTGAACAACAGCAGGAAGCTCCAGGAGAAGAGGTGGACTGATAACGGCCATGGCGAGTTTTGATGAGGCATGTTCTTGTTCAGGTACTGTGTTGGTGACGATTGGGCCGTAGATAAGCTCGTTCCAGAGACATCAAGTTCCCGAGGAATGGTAAGCGGTTCCGGGCTGCGTAGTATTTCAGGAGCAGATCAATAGAATCGAGGCTTGATTGTTAAAGGTTTTGTTTGCTTCGCTTTCCCTGAGTACAGAGGATTCGCCGTGAAGATGCAACTTGTCGCTCCCCAGAATCATGTGGGTGGCTCCGGAGAGGGAACTCAGGCTGTTCGAGCCGGAAATCTGATTTTCGTTGGCGGTCAGATGTCGCTGGATCCGAAGGGGAACGTGGTCGGTTCTGATATCAAGACGCAGGCGAAGAATGCCTTTGAAGCACTCCGGCGAGTTCTTGAGGCTGCTGGCGCTTCGATGTCGGATGTTGTGAAGCACAACGTTTATCTGAGCTGCCCCGGTGATGCATCGGCGATCGCCGGGTTTATGGAAGACCTGAACTCTGTTCGAGTTCCGTACTTCTCTGCGCCGGGGCCAACGACAACAGAAACTTTTGTCGGGCTGGAGCGGGAAGGAGCTTTGATTCTGGTCGACGCGTGGGCGGTTGTTGGAGAAAAGAAAGAATTGCTGACACCGCCAGGTCATTGGACCTGGAAGGAGCAGTTACCGTTTTCGCATGGCTGGAAAGTCGGCGACATGGTGTTTGTCGGCGGCCAGCGGTCGCTGGGATCCTTCGGTGAGATCCTGGGCATCGAAGATATTGAGATTCAGACGGATCACGCTTTCAGAAATCTCGATACGATGCTGCGTGAGGCTGGTGGCGATCGACACACGCTGATGCGTCAGAACACCTACTTCCGATTCTTCGGTCAGGGACGTGAAGTCACCGACTATTGGGAGAAGATGACCAACGTTCGAAGACGCTATATGTCGGTCCCGTCAGCGGCGGGCGCAGGTCTGCGAATTACTGGCTTCCCGTATGCCGACGAGTTAATTCAGGTCGAAGGCATTGGAATGCTGGGAGAGAAAAAGCAGCGTCTGCAGCCAGAGAATCACTGGGATTGGAGCATTCCCAATACTCAGTTTACGCAGGGCTGGAAGATTGGAAACATGGGCTTCATTGGAGGTCAGATTTCCGCAGACAACAAGGCGAAGGCCGTCGGAAAGGACATCGAAACTCAGACACGTAACGTCTTTCAGTTTATCCGGGCTGTTCTGGGCGAAGGCGGCTTAACGGAGCAGGACGTGGCCAAGCTGTACATCTATTACTACGCCCCGGATGACTGGTCACAAATTGCTGAGGCGAAGGCGACGATTGCCCGTGTGCAGCAGGAGTTTTACCCATCCCCGGGTCCCTGCGTCACAGCGATTCGAGTCTCGGGGTTCGCGTTCGAAGATTTGTTGATCGAAATTGAGGCGTTGGCTGTTTGTGATTGATCTGAATCTCTCGTCTCCACGTTACAGAATATTTGCTGTTACGGTGGGTGTTCGATTCGGTCGTTGAAGTCGGGCACATGAGTTGCATTGGTATGTTCTTGACGCTGCCGAAACTGCAGCGTCGAAAACGTTCAACGGTGGAGAGGGAGAGAACGATGTACGGCTTTATTGATCTCAATTATGTGCTGATGGTCGTGATTCCGGGGCTTGTGTTGTCGGGAATCGCCAGTCTGATGGTCAAGTCGTCCTTTGCCCGTTACTCGCAGGTGGGGACTCGACGCGGCTATACGGGAGCCAGGGCGGCTCAGATTCTGCTGGATCGAGCAGGAATTACGGACGTGCGGATTGAGCCAACTCATGGCTTTCTCAGCGATCACTATAATCCGGCCACGAAGACGCTGGCGCTGTCCGAGCAGGTTTATGCGAGTAACTCCGTGGCGGCAATTGGTGTGGCCTGCCACGAGGCCGGCCATGCCATCCAGCATGCTCGGTCTTATGCACCGCTCTGGATGCGATCGGCACTGGTGCCGGTTGTCGGGTTTGGTTCAGGCGCTTCGAATATTCTGCTGATGCTGGGTTTCATGATGGCGTCGAAGCCCCTGTTAGTACTCGGGACGATCGCATTCAGCACAATCGTCCTGTTTCAGTTGGTGACGTTGCCGGTCGAGTTCGACGCAAGTGCTCGTGCAAAACGCCTGGCGGTTGAGAGCGGAATCATCGGTGAAGATGAACGATCTGGCATGAACAGTGTTCTGAATGCTGCCGCGTTGACTTACGTGGCTGCGTTTGTGTCGAGCCTGTTGACCCTCTTGTATTACCTGATGAAGTCGGGACTCCTGGGCGGTCGCCGCGAAGAGTAATGGTTTCAATGCTCATCGGCAAAGTTTCTAAGTACAGCCAGCAGTTCGAGTACCAGGTGAGTGACGCGAAAGACGCCGTTGTTGAGAGAGACAGCTCGCGGTTCTGGCAACAGCATCATGAAACCGGCGAAGGCCACGATCGCGGTACAGACGGTTATCAGTCCCCAGCCGAACCAGGCAGCAAAGAGCTGAGGAACGACGATCATTGTGGGGGCAAGAACGAAGATAACGACGGCCAGCGACGGAATTGTTCTGCGAACCAGGTGACGTCGTCGTCCTTCTGGACTACGACGATAATAGATCCGAAAGCTGGGCGTCCGGCGCAGAATGATGATGAAGATCGCGAGGCACCATTTTGCTGTCAGGCCCAGCAGTTGATTTCTCAGTCGACCTTGACCTTGATTTCCTGCTTATCATTCATGCGATAGAGTGGCAGAAAGCGGTAATAAACTTCCAGCGTCAGTGTCGCCAAAGCGGTTGAATAAAGACGACCACCATAGCGTCCCCATTGATCTTTGGGTTCCCAGCTGCCCGCATTTTTCCCTGAGGTGACCTGTTCGGAGATCAGGACCTCACGGACGATCGAATTCCAGTCCTGCCAGGCTCGACCACCATGCTGGTACATCGCCAGAGTTCCATAATACCAGTAGTAGTAATTGAGATCTGACAATCGCGGAGTATTCCTCATCAGGTAGGCGACAGATTCCTGATTCGAGGCGGACTCCCGGGGATATCCAAGCATTTGTTGGCAGAACAATGCTTCGGCCGTCATCGTGGGACTGACAGGCTCGGAATCTTTTCCATCGCTGACGACATTGCGCCGGTAACCGAAGAGTCCACCATCTTTTCCCTGCCGCACACTGTTCAGAAAATTATCCATACGCTGCCGAACTTTTGAGGGAACAAACACACCGGCGATCTCTGCGCTTTTGAGCGACATCATCTGCCAGCCAAACATACTGACATCGCCCTCCTGGAGTTCTCGATAACGCCAGCCTCCGCTTTTGGGATCTTGCCGTCCGATCGTAAAGGCGACGGCTCGCGCAAGAGCTGCACGAAGTCGGAGATCATCGACGAGGCGGAATGAGCTGGCGACTTTGTCGGCCACCATTTGGCTTCGGCCAGGTTCCATGGCCAGGAGCAAGAGTCCACTTTGTGACGTTGCACCGGCGGCAGTAACAGCTCCGGCCAGAGCAGCAGCATCGTTGGGAGCCCGAATCAATGCGGGGTTCAAAATGGGCCCGAGAACCGTATCCTGCTGCATGCCGTAAGCTTCGGCTAGCGCGTACGTTGCCATGGCGTGGCAGTACATTCTGGCGAAGTGCTCGGAATTCCCGAAGAGGTTGCCATCTGGCTGTTGTTGACGAATCAGCCAGTCCAGAGCATGGTCGACCTGAAGGGCGTACCGTCCATCTTCGTGAGTGTAACCCGCGCCGAGGAATGACAGGATCACCAGGGCCGTTAAGCCCGTGTCGGCCTCGCGTCCGGCGTATTGTCGATCAACGCCAATTTCATCGATCCTGACTTGCCCCGCACCGTGATCTTCTGCATCCCAGTGTCCATCGGCGGATTGACGGGAGGCCAGCCAGCGCAGGCTGCGTTCAACGGCGTTCTCGGATTCTCGAGTGCCACCAAAACGCAAGGCCGCATCACGACGTGTGGCGAGGCTGCGAAGCTGATAGGTGGCCGGTGGGTTTTCTCGCCGACGGACCGTGGGCAGATCGGCTTCCACCAGAGCGGCCGCCGATTCCAAAGCGTCACTGAACTGTGGGGCAACGTCTCCGACGCGAACATCATCGTAGGTACTGTTGAGTGGCGTCATTGTGCGCGCTCGATCAGGAGTCATTCTGGAGGGACGTTCGGCCGGAGTGCGATCGGGAGTTGTGCGAGCTGGTCGAGGCAGACGAGCCTGAAAGCTGGAGGCGGCTCCATTTTTTGGATCCAGAACATTCTGAGTCAGCCCGCTGCCGTCCGTGGGCTGCATCGAGTAGATCGGTGCACTGCGGCTTTCGATCGTTTCCTGAGAATTCATCGTGGCGGGTGGCAAGGTGATGGCCGAATCACTGATGTTTGCGAGACTCATCGCCACATCCTGTTTGGGCGACTCAAACTCCAGCTCCGGAGCGGACATCAAACCAGTGGGGTCGTCAATCCGTCGTCCATCTTCCGAACGGCCGATTTGAGGAAGCGTTCGCGTCATCTTTGGCGTCAGGACATCGGCACTGTTGGGCTCGTAGGTCGTGATGAGGTCGGAAGCGACGTCTTCAGCCCCGACCTGTTGGGGCCCCAGTTCTCCGGAATCGGTGGGGACCGCAAGCTCGGTCATCTGCCGTTCTTCGAACTGTGTGATGTCTTTGGCTGCGGTACTCAATGATTCCAGTTCGTCGGGAGTTCGTTCAGGGGTTTCCGTGGCCGTGATCTCGGGGGACGATACGTCGAGCCGCTGCAGCTCCACATCCAGTTTTGTCATCATATCGGCGATGGGAGTATTCCCGGATTCAGGCAGTTTTACGTCCTGATCGCTTTCGACGAGGATCTCAGTCACTGTTTCGGGCGGCTTTGGCGGCACGACTTCAGCCCGTGCTTTGCGTGTCACGGTTGGTTCAAAAACTTCCAGTCCAAGAAAGCAAACGCCATGGACAAGGATCGAGGCCAGCAGCGACTTCCATGTTGTGTTTCGATCTCCCCACTGCGTCACCAGCATCGTCAGCAGATGAGTCAGTGATGCGATCATTGTCAGCACCAACAAGAGCGCGATCATGTCGTCACCGTTAAGTGACGCGCCGCGTGAGATCTTGCTGATGAGTTGACTGAGTGCGTTCATGAGGGACAGAAAATGTTGTAGAGACGACCGTGAGTTTTCCAGAATGTTGGAGATAAGGCGGAGTCAAACGGTTGGCCAGCTAATAATCTTATCACTATCGGCTTCGTATGTATGTCAGGGTTGTCCTGAGGTTACTTCTGTAGGTTTGAATGCCAGCGAAAACTTTTTGATACCCGCCTGGTGGCAGGCATTCATGACATCAATCACCGCCTGGTAGTTGCCGTCTCCATCGCCACGAATCAGAATGGCCTGGTCCACATAGGCAGCTTTGGCGGCTCTTAACTCCTGCAGAAGCTGTTCGGGCGACAACTCCTTCTTTCTCATCGTCATCGTGCCATTTTTGGCGACGACCACCACAAGGGCATCGGGCGTACGGCTCATGATCTGAACCGGAGCGGCCGTGGGAAGCTCGATTTCAAACTTTTGGTCGTTCGCTTCTTCCGTAAATCGAGCGCCAACCATGAAGAAGATGATCAGCAGGAAGACCACATCGATCATGGGTGTCAAATTCAGCTGTGGCTCTTCCAGAGAGTCCGTCTTAATCGGCATGACATTCTTCTCTAACTTCTCTGATTCAATCTGGTGCAGGTATCAGCATTGCCCCCGGAAAAGATCGTCTTCCGGTCCAAAGTATATCCAGATCTGTCCGTTCCCGTGCAGGTGATCATTAGAAATCCGCAGAAGAACGGGCCCTGATCAGGTCAGAAGCGTTGTGGAGCGACGTCAGAAAAGTGCAATTGCTTGTTCACAACGAGGGTTCAGATAGACTCCTGAGCTTTGAGAATCCCACTCTTCTGCGTGCTGTCTAACCCCTATAAGTTTCCGGAGTTTCCTGATGTCTCACGCAACAAGGTCTGATCGTCGATCATTTTTGAAATCGTCTGCTTCGATGGCTGCGGCCGCAACAGCCGCCGCCTGCTTCCCATGGGCTCAAGTCGGATTTGCAAACACACTGCTGAACGATCGTCCTCGGATCGGCTGCATCGGGCTGGGCGGCATGGGTCGCGGGGATGCTCACGGTCATCGCAGCTATGGCGATATTCTTGCCCTATGTGATGTTGATGAAAATCAGGCGAAGAAAGCCAATGACGACCCCAACATCGGCGGCGGGAAAGCAGATCTCTATGGTGACTATCGCAAAGTTCTGGAGCGTGCTGATATTGATGTCGTGAGTATTGTGACTCCGGATCACTGGCACGTCAAAATCGCTATCGAAGCTCTGCAGGCTGGCAAGCATGTCTTCTGCCAGAAGCCTTTGACTCTGACTCTCGAAGAGAATCAGCTGATTCGAAATGCCTGTCGCAAATACAGTGATCGCGTCTTCTTCGTGGGGACTCAGCAGCGCAGTGATCAGGATCGTTTTCTGCGAGCCGTGAATCTGGTTCGGAAGGGATTGCTCGGCAAGATCACAAAGATGACCGTCGGGATTGGTGGAGGCGATGTCGGCGGACCGTTCAAAAAGTCTGACCCACCGGCTAACCTCGACTGGAACATGTGGCTCGGTCAGGCGCCACTGGTGGACTATGTCGAGCAGCGATGTCACAACAACTTCCGTTGGTGGTATGAGTATTCCGGCGGCAAGTTCACGGACTGGGGTGCTCACCACGTTGATATTGCTTTGTGGGCCATTGATGAGAATGGAGAAGGGTCCGGACCAGTTGAGATCGATGGAACCGATGCCAAACATCCGGTGCCTTTCGAGAATGGTTACCCCACAAAAGATGATTCCTACAACTCTTCACATGACTTCAATGTCATCGCGAAGTTTGCTGGTGGCACGGAAATGCATATTACCAGCCGAGG
Source organism: Planctomycetales bacterium (assembly GCA_026400835.1). Classification (GTDB taxonomy): domain Bacteria; phylum Planctomycetota; class Planctomycetia; order Planctomycetales; family Planctomycetaceae; genus SXXK01. The sequence goes on from JAPLOA010000070.1 coordinate 33,933, forward strand.
TGACAATGGTATCTTGTTCGAAGGTGACAAGGGACGCTTCTTCGTCAATCGTGGTAAGATCGCGGGACAGCCGATCGAAGAAAACTGGGATAAGGATCAGTTTGGCCCCGACCAATTGAGCGAACTCTACAAGGGCAAGCCATTCGAAGGCCATAAGCAGAACTTCTATCGCTGTATTGCAGACGGCGGTCTTCCGGTCTCGGATGTTTACAGCCATGTGCAGACCATGAATACCTGCCATCTGGCTGCAATTGCGGCTCGGCTGAATCGTGCCATCAAGTGGGATGCGAAGGCCGAGAAGATTACCGGCGACGATCAGGCGGCTGCGTTCTTTGCACGAACTCCGCGCGCAGGATTTGAGATTCCTCGCGTTTAGCCTGACGGGTGAAACGAATTCGCCCGTATCGCACTTGGCTGTAAACTGCCGCCCCATTTGGCGTTGTCGGATGGGGCGGTATTGTTCCCTGATGAATGTAGGCCGGCCCGAGCGAGTTCCGGCTTGTTTCCGAAGCGCTGAACTGCCGGAACTTGCTCCGCTCGGTCCGGCCTACGAAACACTAGCCGACAATGAGAATTCTCGCCATTATTGAAGCGACGAAAAACGAACGAGAATCGTGCCGCGTCTGATACACTTCAGCCAGCAATCTTTCAGAGACTTCTCTTTAACCAATCACAGGAATTCAGAACATGATTACAGTGGGCATGAACTACCACGTTATCCCCGGAATGCAGAAGAGTTTTGAGGACAAGTTTGCGGGCGTCATTGATGCTCTGAAAGCAGCACCGGGACACACCAGTTCCACGTTGTGGAAGGATGTAAGCGACGATGCCTCTTATCTGATCACGAGTGAGTGGTCAGAAGAATCGGCATTTCAGGAATTCATTCGCAGCGAGGCTTTTCGAGCCGTCACGAACTGGGGCAAAGAGCAGATTCTTTCGGGTCGCCCGCAGCACAAAGTCTACAAGCACTGATATTCGGCTCGTGCGTTGTCAAACCCTACAATGTGCGTTGGACTTTCTTGTCCGACTGGGTTTCGACGGGGAAGAATGCCGGTCCTGTCCGGGAACCAGGTCTTGAAACAGCACCTGTCTGTTGGCCCGAGATAATCAGAGCCTCGATTGGCCGACTCATTTGACTGGTGCTGGCTGTGTTGGCAGAAACGGAAACAGCCGTCGGATCTCTGCATCCGAGGGCTGTGATCCGTATTCGCAGATCTCAAATGCCTCGGCATATTTGACCGCCGCCCCTTTTTCATCTCCGTACCATTTCAGGAGTGAAGAGCGGTATTGATTGGCCTCGCCTGACTGACGTCGATCCCATCGCTCCCGCAGCCAGGCTCGACGCAATTCCGGCTGAGACGCAGGAGGAGCCTTTGCGGTTTCTTCTTCCGACCCCAACGCACCGCCTTCAAAAGTTTGTGACTCCAGTGCCAGCAGGGCGTCGACTTTCTTTTCGAAGACATCATCCAGCGAAACAGCGATATCAGCTTCGAAAGGGCAGGGTTTCTGAAATCGATCGCTGCTGTAGAGGAACACAGGGTTCTTCTTCAATGGCGCGGTGTCGGGGCAGAAGAACGGGACAGACACCATGTAAGCCGCGTCCTGCACCAGAACACCGACATAGCGATGGTCGGGGTGATAATCCCATGGGCGATGAGCAATCACGACGTCGGCATTCCATGTACGAATCAATCGTGTGATCGTCTGGCGGTTCTCCAGCGTTGGAAGCAGTTCGCCATCATGGATGTCGAGCACTTGAGATGTCACACCCAGCCGCTTTGCAACTTCTGCCGACTCTGCCGTTCGTCGTTTAGCAAGAGGTCCACCGGCCATTTGCCAGTGTCCAATATCGCCGTTCGTCACCGAGACCAGTTTGACGCGATGCCCCATGGAGGCCCACAGAGCGGCTGTTCCGCCGCTTTTATATTCGGCGTCATCGGGATGAGCCCCAAAGCAAATAATGTTGAGCTTTCCATCATTGGCTGGCTCATCGCCCCGAACTGCCACAGGAAACGCGGTGATCAGCGCGATGGCCAGCAGCAGGAATAATGATGGCAATCGGAAGGGCGGTGTGCGCATAGTGAAGCTCGTGATTGTCAGGTTAACCGTTTGCCGGAGAGATATGACTTAAGTCGAATTGGTTAGACGAGTTCCGGCATGATCTTCCCGCTGTCTTCGACGAGATACTGCGGTCGTCCATTGTTGTCGAGGATCGTTGTCTGTTCGACTCGAACACCCAAATGATGGAACAGTGTGGCGTAGACTTCGCCAAAGGTGACGGGTCGAGCGATCGCTTCGCCGGCGATGCGGTCTGTGGCGCCAATGACCTGCCCATGACGCATTCCGCCACCCGCCATCAGAGCACAGTTGACCTGCGGCCAGTGGTCGCGACCAACAATGTTGCTGATCTTGGGAGTGCGGCCGAACTCGCCCCAGATAACGACGGCACAATCATCAGACAGTCCACGTTGATGCAGATCTTCAATCAACGCGCTGACGCATTGGTCGAAAACCGGGAAGTCTTCCTGTTCGCGAACAAAGATGGAATTGTTCGCGCGGCCTTCGGCGTTTGTGCCACCGTGCCAATCCCATTTGCTGTAGTTCAAAGTCACCACTCGGACACCGGCTTCAATCAGTCGGCGAGCGACCAGCAGGCTTTGCGGCACGCGAGGTGCGCCGTTGGCATCAATGAAGATCTTTGGATTGCCGGTCCCGTAGCGGGCGACGACAGCCGGATCTTCTTTTGACAGATCGAGTGCTTCAGCCAGGCGAGATGATGTCAGCAGGCCCATGGCCTGCTCAGTAAAAGTATCCATCCCGGTCATCGTCATGGTGGCGTCGATGTCTCTGCGAAGCTGGTCCACGCTTTTCAGCAGGGACTTGCGATCGGCCAGACGTTCCAACGAGACACCGTTGAGCACCATGTCTTCTTTGGTTGGACCCATAGGCCGAAACGGCGCGTGAGATGTTCCGAGGAATCCCGGGCCGGGTTCGTTGTAAGGGCCGTGTGTACACGGATAGCAAAGACTGACAAATGGTGGAGCGGTCGGAGCAGCCGAGCCAAGAACATTCGACACCATCGAACCAAACTGAGGCCAGCCACCGGATGGCTTCGGCTTCTTCGGATCACGTCCGTTGAAAACCTGCACGGCATCATGATCGGCCTGGTTACCAACCAGCGATCGAATAATGGTGAGCTTGTCGCCCATGGTCGCCAGCTTTGGAAACGCTTCACAGATTTCCATGCCCGGGACATTGGTCGCGATCGGTTTCCACGGACCAGCGAACTCTTTGGGAGCTTCCGGCTTCAGGTCAAACATGTCCTGATGCGGCGGCCCACCCACCAGGTAAATCATGATGACGGATTTAGGGTTCTTCTTCTTGCCAGCAGATTCTTCGGCTCGCAGCAAAGACGGCAACGACCAACCTCCGGCCGTGCCCATTGCGGCCAGCGTTCCAATATTCAGCAGGCTGCGTCGAGAAAATCCATTACTGAGGCGGCCAGATTGATCATTCTGCGCAGTGAGACTCAGCATTCGGCAGGCTCCGGCAAGGTCGGTGGGAACTAGGAACAGCCAGTTGGCGGCTGGAAAAATAACGTGGGGGTGATCTTGGTAACACGGATTCGCGTCAGAATCCAGACCAGACCTCCCGAATTACGCCGAATCATTGAGACCTTGTCATCCAAAGTCAGTGTCGTCTGCGCTCTGGCAGTATGTTCAGCTCCTCATCCCATTTGGTTGCTTAAGAGGCAGTCCCGAAATAACGTCCAGTCGTTTCCATGCCTTGAAATCCCAACCCGAAACGTCAGTGAGGGATTTTGCACAGCAACTCGATCCCTCGCTGACGCTTCGGGTTAGGATAGACTGAACTTGCTTCGGGACTGATCCTAAGTTCAGAGCAGCCTTAACTTCGGACCTGACCTGAGCCGCGAACCACGAATTTGTAGCTCGTGAGTTCACGCATGCCGCATGGTCCTCGCGCGTGAAAGCGATCGGTGCTGATACCGATTTCCGCGCCCATCCCCAGCTCACCGCCATCGTTAAAACGAGTACTCGCGTTGATCATGACTGCGGCTGAATCCACTTCCGCTTCAAACTCCATTGAAGAAGCGACACAGTTCGTCACGATCGCATCGGTATGAGCGGACCCATAACGTCGAATGTGTTCAATAGCCTGATCGATGGAGTCAACTATTCGCACGGACATGATCAGGGCCATGTGTTCAGTGCCGTAATCTGTCTCCGTCACTGCGACGCCGCCGGAGATCATGTTCAGGCTGGCCGGGCAGCAACGCAATTCCACACCACGAGACTGCAGTTCTTTGGCCAGCGCAGGAAGCAGCCGGTCGACTGCATCACGATGAATCAACAGCGTCTCTGCGGCGTTACAAACACCCGGCCGCTGGCACTTGCTGTTGATGGTAATGTCGATGGCCATGGTTTTGTCGGCAGAGGCATCGATATAAACATGACAGATGCCGTCGAAATGTTTGATCACCGGCATCGTGGCTTCGCGAGTTACTCGTTCGATCAGTGAACGGCCCCCGCGCGGAATGGTGACATCGATCAGGTTGCCCATGGAAAGCAGTTCACCCACGATGCTGCGATCCGTGGAATTCACAAGTTGTACGGCATGCTGCGGAAGTCCCTCGGAGATCAGTGATTCTTCAATGACCGACTGCAGGGCTCGGTTGCTGTGAATCGCTTCGCTGCCGCCGCGAAGGATCACTGCGTTGCCGCTCTTGACGCACAAGGCCGCGGCATCAATCGTCACATTTGGTCGTGATTCATAAATGAAGAATACGACTCCCAGGGGAACTCGCACACGACTGATAAACAATCCATTCGGGCGTCGCTGGCCTTCGATGACTTCGCCCACAGGATCGGGCAGGGAGATAATATGTTCAACGGCCTTCGCCAGGGCCTCGATGCGGTCTGCAGTGAGCTTCAGACGATCCAGCATGGCGGAGCTCAATCCTGCTGCCGCACCGGCGGACATGTCGATCTCGTTGGCGGCGACAATTTCGGCGGACCGGGCTCGCAGATTATTGGCGACTCGCTGCAGCCATGCGTTCTTTTTTCCCGCGGCGAGTGGAGCTAATGCCGCTGCTGCAAGGCGAGAATTCCGGGCCAGTGTTTGGGAGTATTCGAGTGTCGTCGACATGAGAATGGGTTGCTGTTGTGCTGAGTGCTGCGAGTCAATGCAGGTTGGGAGTTGATTTGCGAAAGGCGGGTGAGATTCCCGGTGGCGATGTTTGGACGGGCAGGAAGACCATCCCACGAGACATTCGGATGCTCTAAATCCCGCCAAGCGTTGTCGCCCGCGCCACACGGCCGATGCCGACAAGATACGCGGCCACTCGCAGCGAGACCTTCTTTTCCTGCGCCGTTGACCAAACTTTATCGAAGCTGCGAGTCATCGTGCGTTCCAGTTCTTCGCGAACTCGGCCAAGATCCCAGCGGAAATACTGCTGATTCTGGACCCATTCGAAATAGCTCACGGTGACACCTCCGGCATTTGCCAGAATATCGGGCAGCACGATCACATTTTTCTGGTTGAAGATGGCATCAGCTTCCGGAGTGGTTGGACCGTTGGCGGCCTCCACAATGAAACGTGCTCGCACATCTTTGGCATTGTCTTCCGTCAGGACACCGCCCAATGCCGCGGGGATCAACACGTCAACATCCAGAGCCAGCAGGGCCTCATTTGTGATCGACTCACCGCCGGGAAATCCTGCCAGACTTTTCTTGTCCGCAACCCACGCCAATGCCGCAATAATGTCGATGCCGTCTTTATTGAGAATTGCACCGCTGACGTCAGAGATGGCCACAACTTTTCCACCGGCTTTTTGCAGATACGCCGCGGTAAATGTACCGACGTTTCCGAAACCCTGAATGGCGACCGTTGATGATTCGATGGATCGGCCGAACTTGCGAAGCAGGGCAAGCGTCAGAGTTCCGACACCGCGGCCGGTCGCTTCTTCGCGTCCTTCAGCGCCGTAAAGTTCCACTGGTTTGCCGGTCACACAGCCGGGACTGAATCCGTGGAATTTTTCATACTGGTTCATAATCCAGGCCATCGTCTGAGCATTCGTGCCCATGTCCGGAGCCGGGATATCTTTGTCAGGGCCGAAGATGTCATGGATCTCATCCACGAAGCGACGAGTCAGTCGTTCCAGTTCGTCGATCGAAAGATCTTTGGGATTCACGGCGATGCCCCCTTTGGCACCGCCATAGGGAATGTCGACAACCGCGGTCTTCCATGTCATCAGAGAAGCGAGGGCCAGCACTTCGTCTGCGTTAACTTCATGGTGGTAACGCAGTCCGCCTTTCATGGGGCCACGTTTGCTGTTGTGCTGCATGCGGAAGCCGACAAAGGTCGCGATCTCGCCGTTGTCGCGCTTGATCGGGACCTGCACCTTGACTTCGCGTTCAGGAATCAGCAGCAGATCGCGCATGCTGGAAGTCAGATTCATGACAGCAGCAGCTTCCTCGAAGTATTGCTCGGCTGCTTCAAATGCGCTCTTCATAATGACGGTACCTGTGTGCGGTGAGAAATGGTCTGTCGACAGAACGAGATATACGCGGAAAGGCGGATCTTTCCAATTGATTCGCCCGGCGTCAGCGTGTCATTCGACCGGAGTCCGGGACGTGGCAGACAGTTCAACCAGGCTCCGCGTGATCTCTCGGGCATAAAGGGCCATACCGACTTTTGAGAGAACCGGGGCCGATTTTGAGAACAGTTTTTCCGCTTTGTCGCGACGAAAAACGGGGGAAGCGTCGCAGAATGGAATCCCTGCGTCCTGACAGAAACTTTGGAGGAGCTCAAACGGGAAGGTACTGGCAAAGGGCGTTTTGCCGGTGATGCCCAGGCGGCGACTGAGTTCAGGAGCTCGATCAGAGGCCACGACCTGCCAAAGGACAGGGGACGTCGAAATCAACAGTTGCCCACCGGATTGTTTCACGGAATCCTGCATTGCCTTGATCGGTTTCAATGCGTGGTCGATCTGGAGTCTCAGGTCCGGTGGATTATCCGTAATCCACAGAAAGCCCTGGTTCCCGGCAAGACTGGCGTGAGACACGGAAAGCAGTTCCGGTCCATGCTGGCGAGTTTTCGCGAACAGCCATGATGCCGTGGCGGATTGTCTGACAAGCTGGAGTGTCGGGTTCTCCGGCTTTGGATGCATACGCAGCGTTGGGTGAGAACAAACGGAATGGTCACCCTCCTGCAGCGTCAGACTTCGATAGCAGCAGTCGTCGGCAATGTCGGTCATGTCTATGTGTAAGATAACAATGTCCGGCTTCAGTTTCGAAAGGTCATGTTGAAACTTCAGTAAAGCGAGCAGCGGACAGTATCCAGGAACTCCCGCATTGATCACTTCGACTTCTTCACCAGTCGATTGGGTGAAGAATTTTTTAAGCCATGCTGCAACCGTCTCCGATTCCGCCACGTGCGTTCCACAGATGGTGTCATCGCCCAGCAGCAGAATTCGACGGACTCCGACCTGCGGAACCGATTCGATTTCTGCGCCACGGCACCCGAGTGAATTAATCCGAATTTCGATTGGCTTGGCGCCGGACTCGGTCACATGTGATGTCTGTTGTAGTCGTCGCAGTTCATGATGGTAGACGGCTGAGGGAACAAGAAGACTCTGATCTTCGAGCGGTGCCTGTCCGGCAACGATCAGGGCTGAAGGTGCCGCGTTGCTTCTGAGCCAGATCTCAACACCCAACACCGCAACCATCAACAGCGTCAAAGCTGTGACAAATTGTCGAAGTGCGGTGAGAGGGCGAAGCGACATCGGTATCCGCGCAGGGGTTCACGGGCCAGAGAGTGTTCGAAATCTGAACACAGTTCGGTACAGGGATGAAGATACAGGTTTTCGTAGTTTACGTGGTCCTCTGAAAACGCCTCAATAGGGACTTCATCCCGGAGATTGGGGGATTCCGGGAGGCTGCGTTCTGTTGCGGGAAGGCGGCCTGAGGTAGCGGCCGCCAGCAAATGACGTCTGAAGGGCCGTTCCTGGGTCGTGGTACGGCTGAGTTTCCTGTTTGAGGACAGATCGGACTGCGGAAAGGAAAGTAAAAAGGGCCGTTCTGGAATACGGCGACAACGGAGTCTTGTTCGCCTTGGTAAATTCGGATCGCTATTCTGCGTATGTTGTTCAGGTGCTTGAGGGTCATTCGAGCCGCCCAATTGTGGACTCATTTCCCTTGTTTGTCGCATTCGTGCGTGCACCATACTTTCGTTCTTGCCCCATGTTTGATAGTTCCAGCAAACCCATCATGACTTTTGCATCTTTATCAGGACAGCGAGTTCTAGTAACTGGTTCTTCAGACGGGATTGGTCGCGCGATTGCAGTGGAATGTGCGACAGCCGGAGCCGATCTCATTGTGAATTGTCGTCAGTCGATCGGCAAAGCGGAATCTGTGGCGGAGGAGATTCGAAAGCTGGGCAGGGCGGCCGACGTGATTTCGGCGGATGTCTCGCGAGAAAGTGATCGACAACATTTGCTGCTCGAGTCGTTTCGGACCGGACGTGTGGATGCCATCGTCAACAATGCGGGTGCAGATTTGTTAACGACCGAATTACGCGGCGCAGAGTTCTCCGTGAAGCTGAATCAACTGCTTCAAACGGATTTGCTCGGCACCATCGAATTGTCTCGGGCTTTTGGTCAGCGGTTTCGAGAACAGCAGCATGGTGCGATCCTGAACATTGGCTGGGACCAGTCTGATCGAGGGATGGAAGGCGATAGCGGCGAGTTATTCGCGACGGCCAAGAATGCCATTATGGGATTTAGTCGATCTTTGGCTGTGAGTTTGGCGCCGCTCGTGCGAGTCAACTGCATCGCACCTGGCTGGATTCGGACGGCGTGGGGTGCGACCGCAAGTGAATACTGGCAGGACCGAGTAATCTCTGAGACACCGTTGCGGCGATGGGGTGAGCCACAGGACATCGCAAACATGGCACGCTATCTGTTAAGCAAAGAGGCATCCTACATCACAGGGCAGGTCATTAACGTTAACGGTGGCGCGGTTCGATAGTGTTTGGCGGCAGGTTTTTTGATCAGCAAGGCTGAAGGTTTATAGTTGCTCAGCCGGTTCTGACACTTTTTGTTCCGTGCAGGTCCCATGACATCCTCCGCTGCTATTCATCAGCCCTCGCTTCTTTTTGTCACCGGTCGTTTGGCCGAGGCCAGTTTGCGAGAGGTGCTCGAAGCTATCGCACCGAAAGTTGGCTTTCGATTCGAGGTTGTTGTTCCCGGAATTCAGGTCGCGGCGCTGTTGCATAGTCGCATTCTTCTTAAGCGATTAACTGTTCCCGCAGAGATTGATCGAGTGATTCTGCCGGGCTGGTGTCAGGGTGATCTCCATGAGCTGGAGCAGCACTTCGGGAAGCCATTCGAGCGCGGCCCTCGCGATTTGCATGATCTGCCGGAGTATTTTGGACTGAGCAAACGCCGCAAGGCTGATCTGTCTCGTTACTCCATCGAGATCATTGCCGAGATCAATCACGCGACTCGAATGCCGCTCAAAGACGTAGTGCGCGAGGCACTCAGTCTTGCGGCTTCAGGTGCCAATGTCATTGATGTGGGTGGAGTGCCAGGAGAGAGCAGCCAGCGCATTTCCGAAATCGTTTCCGCCCTGAGACAGGAAGGGCTGCGAGTGTCGATCGACAGCTTTGATCCTCACGAAGTCGAACAGGCGGTGACAGCGGGAGCCGAACTGATCCTGAGCTGTAATCATTCCAACGTGGACTGGGTTACGCAGCTGAAGACTGAAGTTGTGGTCATTCCTGATACGCCTCAGGATCTGCAGTCGCTGGACGATCTGATCGAACAACTTCGAGGTGCCAGTGTTCCGTTTCGTGTTGATCCGATCATTGAACCGATCGGGATGGGGTTTGCGGCATCTCTGGATCGCTATCTGAAGGTCCGTCAGAAGTACCCTGATGTTCCCATGATGATGGGAGTCGGCAATATCACAGAGCTGACTGAAGTTGATTCTGCGGGCGTGAATATGGTGCTGGCCGCTTTCTGTGAGGAGCTGGGGATTCAGAGTATTCTTACAACGCAGGTCATCAACTGGTGTCGAAGTGCGGTCCGTGAATTTGATGTGGCTCGTCGACTGGTTCATCACGCCGTTGCGGCCCGCACAATCCCCAAGCATCTGGATTCTTCATTGGTCATGCTGCGAGATTCTCGTTTACGTTCAGTCTCAGCGCAGACGCTGGAGAGTCTGGCTGGTGCGCTGACCGACACGAATTTTCGAATCTTTGCGGAAGCCGGCCAACTGCATTTGATGAACCGCCATGGTCATTGGAGTGGCGACGATGTCTTTCGCCTGTTTGAGCAGTCTCAGGCGACGGGGATGGCTCTGGATGTGAAGATGGATCCGAGCCACGCGTTTTATCTGGGCTATGAACTGGCTCGTGCTGAGATCGCACTGCATCTTGGAAAGCAATACGTCCAGGATGCGCCAATGCAATGGGGGCTCCTCGGTAAGTTGAAGGCTGGCTCGTCCAGTGCGATGCATGGATCTGACAAAGACAATCAATAACTGGCGAAGAGGCCGCTGATCCGAAAGAGGCGAGCGGAAGTTACCGCGCGGAAGTATGCGGCACTCGTTTGCAGAAAACCGGGAAAGCTCTCAGAGACATTATTGGCAAGGCTAAGTCGTGCAGCCACAATCCCGCCTGTGATGTTCCCCCGGAGATTCTCAAAGGAAGACCGTCTGTTATGTTGCGATCAGAACTCATCCATCCACAAATCTCTCAGATTCTCGCTCGAGCCGGCCATAGTTCGAAAGTGCTGATTGCTGACGGAAATTATCCGGCATCATCTGCAATTGGTCCTAAGGCCGAGTTGATCAGTTTGAACCTCGCACCCGGGCTGGTCACAGTGGCTCAGGTTCTGCGTGTACTCCTGACCGCGATCCCCGTTGAAGCCGTCAATACGATGGGCATGCCGGAAGATGATCCCTACCGATTACCACATGATCCACCGGTCTGGAGCGATTACCGGAAGATACTGGTGGACGCTGGCCAGTCGATTGAGCTGCAGCCGATCTCTCGCTGGGATTTTTATGACGCTGTTGATTCTCGCGATCACGTTCTGACCATTCAGACGGGCGATCAGGCGTTGTGGGCCAATCTGCTGCTGACCGTCGGGGTCCGGAAGGCTCAGTAGGGAGCGTCCGAGGTTTGGGCTGTTGATGTTCGAGGTGTGCGGTTCCAGCAGTGGACACTGCACGCCTTGGCGCGGCCTTTTCAGGCTGTCGCCTTGTTCAGCGCCGTCTGAAAATGCCGGGCCGTTTATGGCAGACCCTGTTGATTTCCACAGTTATAGGGCTTCCGGAGGTTTCCGGAGTCTCAAGGCCCGGAGGTTGGGTAGAATCGGTCTTCTGTGAAGTTTGCCTCATCTGGTATGCTTCCGCGAGTGTTCGGAAGGGCAGTTTGTCAGATCTGGATTTGGTCGCCTTCGGATCGTGAACCACGATTACAAGTCATTGCATCGGGAGAATTCTCAGATGGTGTCGCGTTTGATGTCAGCGTTTTCTGTTCTGTCTGTTTTCTTTGCAGTCGCAATGACAGCTTCGGCTCAGGACAGCCTTGCGTGGAAGTTCGAGTCTGGTGAATCGCTGAAATATGTTGTTCAGCAGAGTACACAGATGGTGATGAATGCTGATGGAAAGCAAAACACCATGAACATGGAACAGACCATGGACATGGTGTGGAAGGTGACTTCCGCAGCCGGGAACGGTGGCTTCAAAATGTCACAGAGTGTCGAAAGAGTTCAGGTGAAAACAGAAGGAGGGGCCTTCGGTGTTGTCCAGTTCGACAGCAACAGCAAAGAGCCAGTGACATCGCCTGTCGTTAAATCAATGGCTGAATCCTTCAGAAAGATTGTGGGTCAGGAATTCGCTGTCACTATGCAGCCCACGGGAAAGGTGACAGAAGTTGTTGTTCCGGAAGATCTGCTGAAGGCACTGACGGACTCCGTTCAGAACAGCAATGTGATCAACGAAGACACATTGAAGCAGATGATGTCTCAGTCTCCGGTTACATTCCCTGGTCAGCCTTTGAAAAAGGGCGAGTCGTGGGAAAGCAGCCAGAAGGTCGAATTGCCTTTCGGCACGATGACCGTTGTTTCGAAGCTGGTCTATGAAGGAACCGAAGAAGGCGTTGCGCGGATTTCTCAGTCGCCTCGGATTGAAGTTCTTCCTCGTGAAGGTGCCGAAATCACGATGACAATGAAGAAGTCCGAAGGCAAGGGACTTGTCTTGTTTGATGTCGCACGAGGACGCATTACCAAGTCGGATCTGGATCTCAAGCTGGACCTGGAAGTCAAACGGCTGAACAACGCCGTTCAGCAATCAATGCGTCAGAAAACGTCGATGGTGCTGGCTGAATAACTCGATGTCTCGTTGGCTAATTGTCAGGATTGAAAAAAGCAGGCCAGCTTTCTGAATTCTGAAGAATTTACACGACAGGGCCGCAGAGGAACGCTGAAAGTTCTTCTGCGGCCCTTATTCTTTGAGTGTCAACTTGCAATTTTTTCGCGCCGGGAGCCTGAGCTGTGAAACGAATTTTTCTGACTCTGGCCATCCTTGCCAACATTATCATGATCATTGCCATGGTGCTGGGGTTACAAGTCGGCGATCCAATGCTGGCCAATGGTCGGGACCCCGAGGTCAATCATCGCATCGGCACACATATTTTGATTGGGCTGGGAGCACTCACCGGAACTACGATGGTTCACGCCCTGATCTTCACCTACTTTATGGGGACCAGTCGGTGGATTGAAGAGACTTCCGCGGCGTACAGCCTTTCCGGGGATTTCCACCGTCGCAATCAGAAGATCAAGTATGGAATCCTGCCCGGGATTCTGATCAGTTTTCTGATGATCCTTGCGACCGGCTGTTTTGGTGCAATTGCCGACCCGGCGACCGCCGTGGAACTCGGGAGCAAGTTTGGCGTATCGGACTCCACGATTCATTTTGCTGCAGCCGTATCGACATGGCTGGTCACGCTCATCGTCAACTTCACGCAATACATCGCGATTGCAAGAAACAGTGCGATTGTCGAAGGAGTACTGGCCGAAGTCAGGCGGATCCGTCTGGATCGTGGTTTGCCTGTCGATTAGTTGTCGGCCGATCAGGCTGAATTGTCAGGGCAAAGAACCGGGCCTGGTGGCTGAGTGCAACACAGGCCCGGTGCTGGCTGAGAACTTACTTTTTCTCTTCTGCAGTTGTCTCCGTTTTCTCTTCCTGCTTTGGCTCTTCTTTCTTCTTCTGCTCCAGATTGAACGGAGCGCTGACGCGACGACCTGTCGGTGGTTTGATTTCTCGCACCCAGATGTTGCGGAATTTGACAGCGTCACCGTGGAATTGCAGAGAGATTGGACCGGTCTCTGCATGGGGCTTGTAGTGGGGCGCATCGACGAAACTGGTCGGGCCTTCCAATTCAAAATGATTGAGCATAAGTACGCCGTTTTGAATCAGAGTCACGTATCCGGGCTTCACGACATCTCCGTTGCTGCGAAATCGCGGAGCGTTGAAGATGATGTCGTAGTAGTTCCATTCGCCCGGCTTTCGCATCGCATTGGCCAGAGGAGGTGTTTGCTTGTAGATCGAACCAGCCTGACCGTCGAAGTACGTCGGGTTCTCAAAAGAATCCAGAACCTGAACTTCGTAAAGTCCCATCAGATAGCAACCACTGTTGCCTCGCCCCTGACCCTCGCCGCGGATCTCTGTGGGAGCAGACCATTCGAGATGTAGCTGCATATCACCGAAGCTCTGTTTTGATGTGATAGCGGTTTCCTGAGGAATGGCGACTCCGTCCTGAATCTTCCATTTTTCACCGTTGTGCCAGGCATCCAGATTGGTGCCGTCAAACAGCACGATGGCGTCAGATGGTGGTGCGTCGTCGGTCGTGCCGGGAGTGACCAAAGCTGGTTCCTGCCACTCGATGCCACTCTTCCATTCCTGAGCCGATAATGTGCCAGAAGCAGCCGCCACGAGAGCGGCGACCGGAAGACCAAAACGTAGGAATCCTGCAGAGAACATGTGAGATAAACTCCAATTGTGGGGACGATCATCGAGAATTATTGCTTTAACCTGCCAGGAAGATCGATTGACTGACGAATCAGACGATTCTCGATTCCCTGGGCGGAATGACTCCTCATGGTAATTGGCCTCGGCATCTGAAAAAACTCTGCGAAGACTCCAACAAGGACAGATCACATGAAGATATTCTCTCCAAAGTATCGCGAGTTGGGTGCTCTCTGGCTGATTCTTGTCATGACCGTGTCGGCCTCTGGTGCCTCACCTGTTCCCCAGCAGCGCGAAGCCGTTTCAGCGATTTCCGAAGCAGAAATCGTCGCTGCTCAGCAATTCGGACAATCGCTGTCCATCGCAGAATGGCTGGGCCCGATGGCTCCCGTGGCGTTATCTCCGTTCTTTGGAGTCGCCTGTCTGAGCGGACTGTCTCTGTTCGGGGGCAGTTGGGTGGCCAGTGGCAATCCGTTGATCGGCCCCGATTCGCCCCTGCACGATACGAGAGTCTTTGGGGTCTTCCTGGTTTTGACGTTATTGACTTCGATTCCTCGGCTCACCAAAGTCAGCAAGCCTTTTGCCCAGGCAGCCGATCAATTGGAGTCATGGTCCGGAGTTATCACCATGTTGGTGCTCCGATATATGATCTCTTCGGAGTCAGCTCTTCAGGATGAATCTGTTGCTCTGGTCCAGCTTGGGGTCTTCAGCTTTTCTGCCGACCTGGTACTGATGCTGGCCGCTGCGGTCAATATTTTTGTTATCAGTGCCGTCCGCTTCTTCTGTGAAGTCCTGATCTGGCTGACTCCAATTCCTCTGCTGGATGCCGTCTTTGAGCTTTGCAACAAGTTTGTCTGTGCAATGCTGATGGCTCTGTATGCATGGAGTCCGGTGTTGGCTCTTACTTTAAATGTCGGAATCTTCCTGGTCGCTTTGCTCGTCTTTGGCTGGGTTCATCGCAGAGAAATCTTCTTTCGCACGATGCTGTCCGACTTCCTGCGAGCCTCCTGCAGTTCTCCGCGACCGGCAGAGGCCTCCTCACTGATTGTCTTTCCGGTCCATGCGGTTGGGGCGATCAAGGCTCGTACAAAATGCGAATTGCGTCCGACAGATGGCGGATGGATGCTGACTTATGAACGCTGGTTCGGGCGTTCTCTCAATATTGCTGTCATTGGGCGATCTCAGCCTATGATTCGAGCAGGGCTCTTTTCCAATACGATTATGTTTTCAGATCCAGTGGTCGAACTGACATTCAGTTGCCTGTACGCGGGATCTATGCCCGACATGGCGGCCAGATTCAGGTTGCCTCTGCCAGAGAACGACAGAAGTGCAGCCGATCCGAACGTAAGAGCGGAGTTTGCGTGAACCTGCTTAAGACTGAACCGCAGGAAGGTATGGGCTGTCGTTCTCAATGTGGCGTGTTGATTCAATCGTCCCGTACCCCGCGTCGGGAGGTTAACGACTCTTGCACCAGCAAAGAAAAGATCATTGTCAGTGGCGCAAAAAACCAACAGGTCCCTGAGGCAGGCTCAGGGGGATTAAATCAACAGACCGAAGGTGACGATCACGATCACTGAGGCGAAGTCCAGTCTTCCGGATATTCGTCGCGCGCCGCCTGCCGAGTTGTACGATCCAGGATTCTCAGTTCAGTGCAAGTGCTGCTGCATTCCACAGCCATTGAGGTGCTACGAACAGAACCAGAGTGGCCACAGCACACAGGCAACCGGCAACCCACGCGACATTCTGATCGGACGGCTCTGACACAGTCGTGGACTGCTCAAAGTACATCACTGAGATCAGTCGCAGGTAATAGGTTGCTGCAATGACAGCATTGATCGCCAGCGCGACAGCAAGAATGCGACCGTCCTGCGAGCCTTCTGACCATGCGGCAAGAAACAGGTTGAGCTTCGCCAGGAATCCGCCGGTCGGAGGCAGGCCACTGAGGCCAACGACGCAAACGGTCATCATCAGAGCAATGGCGGGTTTCGTGCGGCTAAGACCAGAAAGATCAGCGATCGCTCGAATTGGTCGACCTGCGTTCCCCGCAGCCGTGATCAAAGCGAACAGCCCGATCGTCATGACTCCGTAAACGGAAAGATAGAACAGGAGCGATGCGACGCCACTTGTCCCCTGTGACGCGTTTCCGACTGCAAGTCCAACCAGCATGTATCCTGCATGGGCAATACTGGAATACGCCAGCAGACGCAGCAGGCTTGACTGTCGCAAAGCAAGCAGGTTACCGATGACCATCGTCAAAACCGCAATGACGGTCAGAATACCTCGAACGGCTCCTTCCGGCATCCAATTCACAAATCCTGTGAGGCCCACGCAGACAGGCAGTAGCCTCAACAACGCTGCAAAGCCTACAACCTTGGGGATAAACGAAAGCATGGCGGCTGAAGAAGGAGACACGCCCTGGAAGACGTCCGGAGCATAAAAGTGAAAAGGTACGGCCGTGAGTCGAAAACTTAGACCGGCAATAATCATGGCCAACGCAACTCGAAACATCCCATGATCGATGGCAACTTTACCCTCTGCGGCCCTTGCGGCAATCACCGTCAGGTTTGTTGTTCCGGCAAGACCAAAAACCCAGCTGAGTCCGAAAAGCACGATGGCTGAAGAGAAGATGCTCAACAGAAAGTACTTGATCGTGGCTTCCTGTCGCATCCAGTCATGACGACCGAGATTCAGCAGGATGTAGGTCGGAATACTGACGAGTTCCAGTCCCAGGAAGACACCCAACAGATCATTGGAGAGCGCCACGAAGTTAACACCGCAGAGAATAGCCAGCAGGCAGGCATTCGCCTCGGCCGCAATCCCGTCTTCGACCTGATCCCAAAGAATCATTGTCAGCAACATACCGAAGACGATGGAAAGTCCCCGTACAAACCACACGAACTGATCAGCCTGAAATGGCCCCAGGCCAGAATCTGAAATCGGAGCCTTAAGCCACGCAAACCCCGCTGCTGCCAAAGCGAGAAGAGAAAGAGTACCCCAGCGATGACGCAGCCCGGGGGCCGCCTTCCCGGTTTCACTGACCAAAAACGGAGACGCCAGGAACATTATGCAGACAGTCGCGAGCAGAATGATTTCCGGAATGATCAGACCAGCAGCCTGATTAATTGCATCATACGCGGGCACGGAAGCAGTCCTTGGGACTCAGGGAAAAAACTTGCTCGTCGAGCGACAACGACTTTTATTCAGTCAGCACAACAAAACAAAATCACAACTAATCTTCAATCTTTGCAGAAGCGAAAGCCAGAGCTCCAGCAACAGGGGTTTCGATGCTTGCTGCTGCTTCCGCAGGAGCCGTACTTCGAACTCCCTGGATGACATCCACAACAGCCTTCACATCGGGTTCGATAATCTCAATCAGACTGGCGGGCTTCAGGCCGATCCAGAGGCATAGGACTGCCAAAGGAGCGATCGCCATAAACTCGCGAGCATTCATGTCACTGACATCATCGTCATGGTCACCGTGATGTGGTTCATGCAGTGTTCCGAAGAAGACTCGCTGAACAGCAGTCAGGAGGTACCATGCTCCAAGGACAACACCAGTCGTTCCCAACGCAGCGTAGAGTCGGTTTTCTTTGAACATCCCGGCCAGAGACAGGAATTCACCAACGAACCCATTGAGCCCTGGCAGTCCGATGCTGGACATTGAGATGAAAACCATGCTGATCGCAATCATTGGAAGCCGTGTTGCGAGCCCGCCCAGATCGTCCATCATACGCGTGTGATATCGTTCGTAAACCATCCCCACGATGAGGAACAGGGCTCCTGTCGAGAGGCCGTGATTTATCATCTGCAGGATACTTCCTGTGATTCCTTCTGTGTTCAGGGCGAAGAGCCCCAACATGCAGAATCCGAGATGCGCAACAGAACTGTAAGCGACCAGCTTCTTGATGTCTTTCTGAGCCAGAGCACACAGTGATCCATAAATAATCCCGATGACTGAGAGCAGACCAATCACGGGCAAACCAATCGTCAACGAAGCTTCCGGAAACAACGGCAGACAGATTCGCAGGAAGCCATAGCTGCCAAGCTTCAGCAGCACACCGGCCAGCATGACACTGCCTGCCGTTGGAGCTTCCACGTGCGCCAGAGGCAGCCACGTGTGGAACGGAAACACCGGAACTTTGATCAGGAATCCCGCCGATACTGCCAGGAAAAGAGTCACTTGCAGAGAGGCCGGGAGCGGATTTGCAACGAGCCACGCTGAGAGAGCGGGTATCGAAGTTGGATTGACCAGGCCTTGCTTCGCTACGTAAAGAACGACGTAGATCAAGCCAGACAGCGTGACCAAACTCCCTGCCAATGTGTACAGAAAGAATTTAATCGCCGCCCAGCGACGATCAGCCCCACCCCAGATTGCAATCATGAAGAACAGCGGGATGAGAGTCATTTCGAAGAAGATGTAGAACAGAACAAGGTCAAACGAGCAGAAGACCCCGATCAGACCTGTCTCAAGGATCAGGACAGCCGCATAAAACTCTGAAGCGCGATCCTTGATAGCTTCCCAGGAAATCAAAACGCTGCAAGTGGTCAACAATGTTGTCAGGGCGATCATCGTGACACTAATGCCATCCAGTCCGAAATACATTTCGAGTTGAAGGCGATCTGTTGTGGCAAGCCAGGGACGACGAAACTCAGCCTTGGGATGAACAGCCGAGGAGGCATCGGCTGAAGACAGTGCGGGGACATTCCCCGTTCCCAGCGGGTCCACGGTCACCACGGTGTATTGCGACAGCAGCAGTACGGAAAACAGCAACGCCACAGCGCTGCCACAGCAGGCGATCCAGCGAGAACTGGACTGGTTCAGTGAGTTGCGGAACAGCATCAGCAGTAACGATGTTACGGCCGGGATTGCAAGGGTGATAAAGAGAAGAGCAATCATGTGAACTCTGCAATCAAACTGAAAAGGGTCAACAACGCAGGACGGAGCAACTCAGAAGCGACATCGGATCAAAACATAGTCAGAACCAGAACAACCGCTGCCACAACCCCTGCCCACATGAATCCCGCATAGGACGAGACAACTCCGGTATGGAACTGCCGTGGTATCGAACTCAGTGCCCTGGGAATAGCGCCGATCGAATCAACGATGCAATCGATCACTCCTCGATCAAAGACAGTCGCCAGTTTTGCGATGCCCACCAGCGGAAGAACGACCAGGGCCTTCAGGATCTCGTCGAGGAAGAACTTGCCCTGAGAAATCAGATACAGCGGCTTCATTGCACTCGCGATGGCTCCCGGAACCTTCGGAGAAGCGACGTAGAACATCCATGCCAGACCAATACCCGCGATCGCCACAACGCTGCTCAGCGCCATGACACCCCAGTGAAGGTGTTGTGATTCCGGCGGAACCGGAGTCAGCCCCATCGTCTTCTGCAGATAATTTGCGAACAGGTGAGTTGGCCCGACAGCCAAACCGATCAACGCTGCACAGACCGCAAGAATTCGCAGTGGCCAGGCCATGATTGGAGTGGCTTCGTGAGGATGATGGCCTGCTTCCTCCGGGAATTTTTCAGGGCCGCAGAACGTCATGAAGTAGGCACGGAATGTGTAAAACGCTGTGAGGAACGCAGTTCCCGTTGCCACCGCCCAGATCACTCCGAAAAACAAGCCATGTTCTTTGCTGTGTGAAGCTTCAGCCAGAACGGCCAGGATGTCATCCTTACTCCAGAAACCAGCCAGCAGAGGAACTCCGGCGAGTGCTGCAGCACCGACCAGAAAAGTCCAGTGAGTGATCGGTAAAGCATGCTTCAGACCACTGAATCGACGCATGTCAATCACATCGCCCATCGCGTGCATCACGCTGCCTGCAGCAAGGAACAGCAGGGCCTTAAAGAAGGCATGAGTAAACAAGTGGAACATGCCTGCGGTTACTGCGGGTGTTACCAGTTCCGCACTGGCTGCACCGCAGCCCAATGCCATAAACATAAAGCCGAGCTGACTGACTGTGGAGTAGGCCAGGACACGTTTCAGGTCCATTTGTGTGAGTGCGGTCAGAGCGGCGATTGCTGCTGTGGCAGCACCGATTGCGGACACAGCGAGCTGAGCATTGGGGGCCATGACAAAGAGCGGCGTACAGCGAGCGACCAGATAAACTCCGGCGGTCACCATTGTTGCAGCATGAATCAGGGCGCTGACAGGGGTTGGCCCTTCCATCGCATCGGGCAACCACACCTGAAGCGGGAACTGAGCTGATTTGCCCATGGCTCCCAGAAACAGGCAGAAACAAATCAACTGGATGACTCCGGGATTCTTGACTTCGACGGCCGCGATGCGGGCTGAGTCACTCAGAACCGTCACGAAATCCAGAGATCCAAAATTTGTCCAGATCAGGAAAATGCCCATGATCAGGCCGAAGTCACCTATTCGATTAACGACGAACGCTTTCTTGGCTGCGGCGGCCGCTGATGGCTTCTGAAACCAAAATCCGATCAGCAGGTAACTGCAAAGTCCCACCGCTTCCCAGAACACGAACAGTAAGGCAAAACTGCCCGAAAGAACCAGCATGCACATCGAGAACACGAACATCGACACGGCCGCAAAAAATCGCGGGTAGCCAAGGTCATGACTCATGTATCCTGAACCAAACATCGACACCAGCAGGCTGACTCCCGTGACCATGCTGAGCATAATAGCAGTGATTGAATCGGCTCTGAGCTCAATGTTTGCATGCAGGTCGCCGACGTTGAGCCATTCGTATCCTGAAACCAGGACCTGTGGTCCGGCGAAAGTGCCGATTTCACCCGGGTCAACGGCTGCTGATCCTATTGAAGGCAGTATCTTCAACAGCAGAATCAGGGAACAGACAAAAGAAACCGCCAGAGCCGACCAGCAGGGCAGGTGACTCTTGTAGCGCAGCAGCTTTGGGCCCAGCAATGCGGTAATGACTGCCGATGCCAGCGGAGCAACGGGAATCAGCCACAAAACCAGCTGTTGGATTTCTTCAGACATAGGAGACAACTCAAAACACAACGGTCAGACAAATTTCAAAATCAGACACCGCAGAGGTCAGGGCCATAACTCTTTCAGGTTCGCGCAGAGGACGCACCGGCCGAAGACTTTGTTCGGGGTGGGTCTTTGGGTGCAATCCCGGCTGGAGTCAGTTTTGGCGTATCACCATAAGATCCGCTTCCATCATCAATCCGGGCTGGTGCATCCTGAACTGGTGCTGGCATATCCGGCTCTCGAAGTTCAGACCAAAGATTAATATCCAGCGAGTGCGACTTGCGATACAGCGACAACACCAAAGCTAATGCAAGGCCCGCTTCGCAGGCAGCCACTGTCAGAGTGAAGATCGTGAAGATCTGACCTTCCTGAGTCTGATGAATCCTGCCGAACGTCACGAGCGTCATCGACACACCGTGCATCATTAACTCTGCCGACAAGACCATCAGAATGAGGTTGCGACGAGTCAGAAAACCGATCGCGCCGAGGATGAACAACCCCGCACCGACCAATAGAAATCTCAAATCTTCTGGTGTCATAATGCACCCTGTTCTCTACGCGGTGCGAGAGCGATTGCACCGATGCTGGCGACCAGCAAAAGTGTGCCCGCGAGTTCCACGGCAAACAAATAATCGCTGAACAAAGAACGTCCAAGACCCTTCAAGTCACCCACGGCATGTTCAGGGTCTGCTGAACTAAGAAGGTTACCAGGTACTGCTGGTTTCTCTTCAGGTGCATCAGGAGGAGGAGTTGGACCTCCCGCTGGAGCACCTGAACCTGATGCTTGCATCATGGCTGACATGTTTGGTTGCGCTGGAGCCACTTCGTCGCTTGCTCCCTTCGCTTTTGCGACAACAATCGGTACCCCGATCTCCAGTTTCTCCTGCTGAAGAGTCATGGCAACAGCACCCAGCAATACAAAGGCTGAAATGGTTGCCATCACTGATTGACCGGATTTCTGGTCGTAACCGGCAGCACCACTTTGCTGAGCCAACATGATGACAAACAGGAACGTGACGATCACCGCACCTGCGTAGACGATGATGGTGGCCGCAGCCAAAAACGGCGCACTCTGGAGAAGAAAAAGACCGCAGGTGGCGAGGGTTGCCAGAGCAAACCACAGGGCTGCATAGACCGGGTTCTTCGCAGTAATCATCAGCACTCCGCAGAGGAGGGCACTGACTGCAAAGACCCAAAACATGACTTCGTCAGCTAATTGGGTCTGAGGCTTTCCGCAGGACAGACAGAATGCAAAGAGTCCTGCAGCCGTGAACAAAAGCCCGGGAATCTTCGGCCGCGTTGAACCGGCTTGCCTTCCGGGCATCAGCCAGAGAACCCCGACAGCCCAGAGCACGAGGCCGACGACTGTCATTGGGTGTGCTTGTAACCAGTCCATCATGAGTTGGCTCCCAGGCTGCCCTTGATCACACCCGCAGTTGGATTCCTGGCAGATCGATCTGAGTCAGGGACGACGGTGGCCGGACCAAGAGTCGGCAGAGATGCAAATTCCGCAGCAGGTCCCAGAATGCCGCGCCGAGTTCGGACCGGATCTCTTGGGTTGTCTTTTGTTTTGTCGTAAACGCTAAGCAGTTTTTCACGATCAAACATCAACGCGTCGCGAGTTTCGCCGGTCAGATCGTAAATATGAGTCAGCTCGATCGCATCTACCGGGCAAGCTTCCTCACACATTCCACAGTAGATGCAGCGCAGTTCATCCAGCACAAACGACTTCGGAAACTTATCGCGGTCCGGCCATTCGGGAGGCGCTGCCTGAGCTTCAATCGAGATGCAGTTCGCGGGACAGGCGGTGGCACACATCATGCAGGCCACACACTTCACGCGATCTTTTTCATCCCGATTCAGCCGGTGGACGCCTCTGTAGTGCAGAGGCAGATCGGGCTTCTGTTCCGGGTATTGCTGCGTCACCGGGGCTCGATCGGTCACATGCTTCAGGGTCGTTTTCAGACCCTTCATAATGGCCGGAACAAACGTGGATTCCCAGAAGCCCAATTGAGGCTCCTCCACCCACGCTACCGTCTTCTTCGGTTTCGCTTTTGTTTCAGTCATAAGAGTAGATTTTCAGTTTTCAGTTTTCAGTTTTCAGTGTTCTGATAATCTCAAATTCGAAATTTCAAATCTGAAATCAATGATGTCCGGCAGCGTGGCCGTGACCATGAGCGACCGCAGCAGCCTTTTTCTTTGGCTTCACATAACCAGGCCGTGCAGCCAGTTCCGCCTCTCGAAGATTCGCACTGATGACGCCCCAGGCTGCGAACAGTCCGAGTGAACCGACGAACAACCACCAACGATTGAACCCAAATTGCATGCAGAACATGACCATGACCAAATTGGCAAGCGACAGCGGGATCATGACCTTCCACGCCAGTTCCATCAATTGGTCAAACCGGAATCGAGGAATTGTCCAGCGAAGCATGATCATCAGGCAGATGAATGAAAACGCCTTGCCGAACAAGACGAGTAGCTTCACCAGCCATACTCCTGGATAATTACTGGTCGCTTCCGCGATGAATGGCAGGTTCCAGCCTCCGAGGAACAGGATCGAGGTCAGGAAACTGATAGTGATCATGTGCGTGTATTCGCCAAGGAAGAACAACGCCCATTTCAACGCGCTGTATTCCGTGTGCCAGCCACCGATCAGTTCCTGTTCACACTCTGCAAGGTCGAATGGCAATCGGTTGGCTTCTGCGAGAGACGCTGTGAAGAACATGATTGCGGCCAAAGGCTGGAACCAGATGTTCCAACTCATGATCCCGCCCTGAGTCTGCTGATGCATCAACTCTTCAAGGTTGAGTGTTCCTGACATCAGTGCCAGCCCAAGCACTGACATCCCCAGCGGAATCTCGTAGCTCACGACCTGAGCACTGGCTCGCATCGCACCCAGAGCACTGTACTTGTTGTTCGATGCCCAGCCGCCCAGAACAATTCCGTAGACACCAAGGCTGGTGATGGCGAAGATGAAAATCAAACCGATGTTGATATTCGGAGCAATGATGAAACGCAGGAAGCCGGGAACCGAATCGTCGACAGGGCCGAATGGCACTACGGCAAACGCCATCATCGCGGTAAACACGGACAGTGCAGGGGCCAATAAGTAAAGCACTTTGTCGACATGCGGCGGAACGACTTCTTCTTTCAAAAGCAGTTTGATGCCGTCAGCCAGAGGCTGGAACAGCCCCATGGGACCCACGCGGTTGGGACCAATGCGGTCCTGCATCCAGGCCGACAATTTGCGTTCGAGCAGAATCAAATAGTTACAAACCCCCGGAATCGCCGCGACGACAACACCGATGGTCAAAAGAGTAATCAGAATCTCTGGCATAAAATTTATGTCCTCATTCGGCAACCGGCAGGGCCAGATGAAGGTCCGCCGAGCCTTTGGCGATCAATCGGAAAGTTCTTGTTGAAACCTTCCGCTCACCTTTGTTTTCACACAGCGACGGCGGCCTCGTCCAAAAGAACGCCATTAACCTTCAGTTCCGCATTACCAATCACAGCCAGTGCCGGAATCGCTGCAGCAATCTCGCTTCGCAGTGTATCCGTCTGAATGAGTCCCGATCGTTCCGCAAGCTCCCACAGAAGTCGTCCATCCGGACGAGTCCCGTCAGGTCCTCGCACAGACCGACGAATCATTTGGGCAAGCCCCTTATGATTCACGAACACACCTTCACGCTCGACGAAGGTTCCCGAGGGCAGCACATGAGTCGCGTGCTTCAAAACCGGAGACGACAGGATGTCCTGCACAATCACAGTTTCGATCTTGCTGAATGCTTCCGCCTGAATCTCACTGATCCAGCCCTCCGGATCTCCGCCGACCAGATAGACCGCGCTGAATTTTCCGGTTGATGAAAGTCGAAGCAGTTCTTCAAATGGCATGACGTCGCCAGCAAAGTGGCTCAACACGGCTTCAACGCCAGAGCGATTAGGAGCCTTCTCGGCACGAATGGTGAACTTCACAGGCTCAACGACGTTGCCTTTGACGTCCTTCGGGAACTGATCGTCTTTGCCTTCGATGCGCACCGGCCCCATCGCCAGAGTGACTTCACCGGACAAGCTCTTCAGGAAGCCAGCCAGCAGATAGGCTTCTTCAACTGTCATCCATGGAGACAACACCGCTGCTACTTTACCCTTGCCCTGAGCCGCCTTTTTCAAGGCCGTTCGAACAGAAGCGAGGACTGAGTCAAAGTCAGACGACGTTACGTGTCCGTTCGTTCGTGCCTCTGGTGAGGTCAGACGCTGGTCAGAATGCGTGTACTTCCAGCCGAAGCGACCCTCGTCACACATGAAGTGTCCCTGAGCCTTTTCGTTCGTCCGCGGATGAAGTCGGTAGACACGCTCTTCATTCTGATCGACCGTTATGCTGCAACCAGTGCTGCAGCCGGGGCAGACAGATGACTGACTTTTCAGCCACCAGACACGCTGCTGATACAGGAAGTCTTTGCTGCAAAGTGCGCCTACCGGGCACAGGTCGACAACGTTTCCGGCCAGAGGGTTGTTTACCGGATGGCCAGGGAAAATGTCGATCTCTTCGTGGGACCCACGGCTCACAACCTGCAGTTCAGCCGAGCCCGACACTTCGCGAGTAAACCGCACGCAGCGAGTACACATGATGCAGCGATCGGTGAACAGAGTGATCTGATCGCCGATATAAGTCTTGTCCGGCTTGATATTCTTCGGCTCATTCAGGCGACTGTAGCCTCGACCGTAGTTGAAGCTATAGTCCTGCAGGTAACATTCACCCGCCTGATCGCAGGTCGGGCAATCGAGCGGATGGTTCAGCAGCAGATATTCAAGCGTCGCTTTTCGCGCGTCTTTGACCTTCTGGCTGTCCGAAATAATGACTGTTCCGTCTTTGGCCGGTGTCTGACAACCTGGAACCAGCTTGGGCTGCATTGCGACAGTCCCGTCCGGCTTTTTGTCGCCGACTTCCACAAGGCACATGCGACAACTGGCTACGACCGACAGAGCCGGATGCCAGCAGTAGGCCGGGATCTCAACGCCGACTTTTGAGGCTGCCTGAATACAGTTCAGCCGCTCACTCGCGCCGATCTCAACTTCTTTACCGTTTACTGTCACCGTTGCCATGACGATCCCTGGTTCTGAATTTCAAATTTCAGATCTCAAATTTGAAATCTCAAATCACTCACAAAGTATCAGGAAAAAGTGTCAGGAACCCAGAATCTGCTGATCCGCCAAATTCCGGCGGACTTTCAGTTCCTGATGCCGGTTTTCCAAACTCGTTGACTAATGCGCTTCCATCAGCTTCTGAGCCGACGTCACCGTGGCTCGTTTGCTGTTGATGTATTCTTCGAAGTCACCTCGGAACTTACTGATCGCATTCTTCACCGGCCATGCAGCACCATCCGACAAACCACAAATTGTGGTCCCGGGAATAATGCCCATTGATCCGGCAACTTCCATCAGCAGATCCAGATCCTCAAGACGTCCCTGACCAGCCCGAATACGAGTCAGAATCTTTGTCATCCACGCTGTGCCTTCTCGGCATGGCGTACACTGACCACAGGATTCATGAGACATAAACCGGCAGCAATTGAACAACACATCCACCATGCTGGTCTGATCGTCAATGACAACGACCGCAGCCGTACCCAGCCCGAGGCAGCCAACTTTGCCAGGACCTGCAAAATCCAGTTTCGTATCGAACTCTTTGTCAGAGAGGAAACCCATGCTGATCCCGCCCGGAACGACAGCCTTGGCTTTTCGACCCTTCCAGACACCACCAGCATGCTCTTCGATCAATTCACGGGCCGTGACACCAAGTGGCAGTTCCACGCAGCAGGGCTTATTGACATGACCGCTGACACAATAGAGCTTCGGTCCGTAGCTGCCAGGGTCGCGAGGGTTGTTTGGATCAGGTGGCACCCCAATCGACTGAAACCACTCTTTGCCGCGATACAGAATGTGTGTCACGCAGCACAGTGTTTCCACGTTGTTGACAATCGTGGGCTTGCGGAACAGACCTTCAATCGCCGGAAACGGCGGTTTAATCCGAGGCCATGCTCGCTTGCCTTCCAGGCTTTCAATCAGTCCTGTTTCTTCCCCGCAGATATAAGCGCCCGCACCACGATGCAGCACAATATCCAGATTGAAACCCGTACCCTTGATGTTCTTGCCCAGCAAACCTGCTGCGTAACATTCTTTAATCGCGGCATCCAGAGTTCGATAGCTGTGGCCATACTCATAGCGAAGGTAGAGATAGGCGTTGTTGGATTTGATCGCATGGCAGGCGATCATGATTCCTTCTATCAGCTGATGCGGATCTTTCTCCATCAGGATACGATTGTTGAAGGTTCCTGGTTCACTTTCATCCGCGTTGATACACAGATAAATCGGACCCGGATGATCCTTGGGCAGGAAGGTCCATTTCAGACCGCACGGGAACCCCGCGCCGCCACGACCACGCAGGCCGGAATCTTTGACGACGTTAATGACATCAACCGGAGCCATGCTCAGGATCTCTTTGATCCGTGCGTAGCCACCGTCGGCCATGTATGTCTTTAGTGACGTACTGTCCGGCTTGTTGATTCGAGCAAAAAGTACGGGTTCGAACTTTGCCACAACCGACCTCTGATCTGAATTGCCGCTGATTACAGTTTCTCAATCAACGCAGCTACGGTTTCTGCATTCATATCCATGTGACATTCATCATCGACCAGGATGCACGGAGCCCCTTCGCAGGCTCCGAGACACTCTGCGAACTCCAGTGTCACCTTGCCATCGGCAGATGTCTGCCCCGGATGAACATGGAATTTGTTGCAGACTTTCTCCAGAACTTCTTCACCACCTCGAAGCATGCACGAAATGCTGCGGCAGACCCAGATCCGGTGTTTACCGAGGGCGTGTTTTTCATCCTTAAAGAAGTTGTAAAACGACATGGTGTCGTGAACTTCAGAGGGATGCAGCTCAAGCAGTTCGGCAATCTCTTCGATTGCTCCCGTTGATACCGCCCGCATGGCATCGTGCACCATGTGCAGGGCCGGCAGAGTCACAGCTCGCTTGTTTGGATACTTTGGAAACTCCTGGCGAATCCGCTCACGGAGTTGTTCACTGAGAACACTCATTTCACAACAGCCCCTGTTTAGCGATCCAGTTCCGCCGCGATAATGTTAATACTACCCAACACCGCCACCACATCGCTCAACTGATGATTTTTGATCAGGTGAGGGAACATGGAAAAGTGAATAAAGGAAGGCGGACGAGTTCTCGCGCGGTAGGCACGAGTTTCTGCGTTGCCAACGATAAAGAATCCCAGTTCCCCGTTCGGCGATTCCGTAGCCGCATAGACCTGCTCCCGAGGAACTTCGTAGCCCTTGTTCGGCATGATTACCTCGAAGTGCTGGATAAGCCCTTCGATGCTTCGATACACGGACGGCTTAGCCGGCAGCACCATGTCGCTGTCAACCGCGATGTTCACCGGACCCGATGGGATATTCTCAATGGCCTGTTCGATGATTTTCAGGCTTTCAAGCAACTCTCGCATACGGACGAGATACCGCGAGTAGCAGTCACCGCCCCTGGAACAGACGACGTCAAAATCGAGGTCTTCATAGGCCAGATAAGGCTCGTCGCGACGCAAGTCCCGCTGAATTCCGCTGGCACGAGCAACCGGGCCGCACGCTCCGAGGTTGATTGCGTCTTCCGGACTGAGGTAACCAATGCCCTTCGTTCGATCCACGAAGATGCGGTTCTTGGTTAAAAGGCGGTCGACGTCGTCATAAACCTTTGGAAACTCTTTAATGAACTTACGAACTCGATTAACCCAGTCCGTATTTACGTCGAACAGGACGCCGCCAACGCGAGTGTAGCTGGTGTGAAATCGCTGCCCCGAAGCCATCTCGACAATGTCATAGATGTGCTCGCGCTGCTGGAAGAAATACAGGAACGCGGTGAAACCACCAAGGTCGAGGGCCGTTGTGCCCAAATTCAACAGATGGTCATGCATCCGCATGAGTTCCGCAAGAATCGTTCGCAGATACTTGCAGCGCGGGGTGAGTTCAATGTTCAGCAGTTTCTCGACCGCGTGGTGCCAGGCAATTTCGTTAGCCAGCGGCGACAGATAGTTCATGCGGTCGACGATGGTCACATACTGGTTAAAGTCCAGATGTTCGCCCAGTTTCTCGAAGCCGCTGTGCAGGTATCCGACATAGGGAACCGCATTGAGGACTCGTTCGCCATCCAGCGTCAACACCAGTCGCAGCGTGGTGTGCGTTGCCGGATGTTGAGGACCGAAGTTCAGCGTCCAGACGTATTCACGTTCGGCCGATTCCGCTTCCAGATTATCAACAGGAGTCAGGGGCATCAGTAGAAGCCAGGCAACAAAGACGATAGGAAACTCAACCTGTGCGGTACGGTGCCAACCTTCAGTTTCGATCACTAAAACTCTGAGCGGCACCGAAGGCTGGCGCAAAACCGCTCAGGAAATCCCTCAACTTCCCGCGCGAGTGATTACCGGGAAGTTATGACGTTCCCCGCGACCCTTCAACGGATAATCCTTGCGAAGCGGGAACGAGGTGAATTCTTCAGGCATCAGAATTCGACGAAGGTCCGGATGTCCTTCGAAGACGATCCCGAACATGTCAAATACTTCTCGCTCCAGCCAGTCACAACCTCGCCACAACGAATAGACCGTTGGCAGTTTTGGATCCGGCAGATTGACGGCCGTGCGAACAATCAGACGCTCCCCTGAGGTAACGTTCAGCAACATGTAGAGCACTCCGAAGCGATCAGTCGCTCCTTCATACTCCAGATAATCCACAGCGGTCAGATCGATCAGCATATCGAAGCCGTGGTCGGACTTCAGACTGCTGAGCAAATCGAACAGCTTTGCCGCAGGAACATCAACCCGACGATTGTCGCGGAAACTGTTCTCCGCGAGTTCAGTGCCGAATTTCTGCTGCAGAACAGACAACTCAACCATTTTTGCCCGCTCCTCGATTCAATCCAGCCTGAGTCATGGCGGCGGAGAAACCACCCAACTGAACCAAATTGGCGTCCTGAATACGATATCGCTCTTCAGATTCGAACGGCTCCGGCCCCATCGGGGTGTCGCGAGCCATGAACTCCTTGCCCATGATCGTTCCAGTTCGGCGAACCTTCGCCTGCATTTCCATCACGGCCGCAATCAACTGCTCCGGACGTGGAGGACAGCCAGGAACGTACATATCAACCGGAATGAATCTATCGACACCCTGAACAACGGCGTACGTATCAAAAACACCACCCGAACAGGCACAAGCGCCCATCGAGATACACCATTTCGGTTCTGGCATCTGCAGCCAAATTCTTTGCAGAACAGGCAGCATTTTCATGACGACGCGCCCAGCCACAATCAGCAGGTCGCATTGTCTTGGGCTGAATCGCATCACTTCGGCACCGAAACGAGCGAGGTCGTGCCGGGATGCCGCCGTCGCCATCAGCTCAATACCACAGCAAGCCGTGGCAAATGGCATCGGCCACATGCTGTTGGACCGCGCCCAGTTTGCGGCTGCATCCAACTTTGTGAGAAATACGTTTTCCGGGAGACCTACCGCCATCGAAATACTCCCTTCCGCCAAGCATAAACCCAAGCCAGTGCAAGAGTTGTCATGAACACAAGCATGACAGCAAACACCGTATCCCGCAATTCGGGCGGAATTCCAAATTCACTATAGGCACTCACGGCCCATGGATACAAAAACAGCAGTTCCACGTCAAAGACGAGAAACAGGATCGCAACCAGATAGAATCGCACGTCAAACGGCTGGCGAGCGTCGCCTACTGGGTCCATCCCCGATTCATACGGCATGTCCTTGACGGGCGTATGCTTACGAGGCCCCAGCAGATGTGCCAACAACAGGTTTGTGATCACAAACCCGACGAGAATCGCGCCGTAGACAAATAAGGGTGGAAGGTTGGGAAGGTCCACTTCAGATCCTCTACAAAGCCAGCAAACGTTCAATGAGCAGTCAACGCCTGAGTTTTTCCCCCAGGACTGCGGTTTCCTGCAGCCATGGCAACCCCCTAAGCGCACCGACCCCGGGCGCAATCTCTGCAGATGTGGAATATGAACTTGATCTCGGTGAATCAAGGCCAACAGAGGTCGCCGGAGGAATCATCTCGCTTTCGGAAATGCCCAGCATAAACTTCGGCCCAACATGCGATGGCCACTCTGATTCGTTTCGGAAGGAATTCGTGACCGAACCGTCTTTAAGGACGAACAAAATCTTTAAGCCCCCGGGGGCTGATCAAATTGCCGTTTTTCAGTCTTTTCGGGCGTGAAGGTCAAACCAGCCCTTGCGGTGAAACGGGCTCCCGGAGGGCGTCGAGGAAAGCAAGGAGAATGGGAATCGGCGTTGGCGACCGTAAAAGTAGGCGAGGTACATTTCGGCAACCTCATCAACATTGTAGGTCGGAGTCTGAAGTTCTTTTCCAAACAGTCCGGAAGTATGTCCGTCGAAGGCATAGTCTACGTAGGCGCCCTCAAGTGGAGGATTCGGGCACTTGACCGATTTGAGCCTGGATTGATCGGAGACCTGAAATTTCGTGTACCCCATCGCCCGGAGATAGACCAGCATTTCCAGGCACTCCACCTTCTGCTTCGCGAGGTTATTGGGAGTCATCAGCTCAACACTCACATGTTCCGGTGTCTGGTCGAGATGCCTGAGCGATCGAATGCACATGACATCGGCGCCTTCGATGTCAATCTTCATAAAGTAGGGCAGGCCAAAAGTGGCAACGAGTTCGGCGAGGCGGATAGTGGGTACAGTGATCTTCTGAAAAGCCTGATTCAGGCTTCGATTCCAGTCTGGCAATAGAGTTCCCCAGTCATTCTTCTCGTCATTGACATAAAACTCCACGCTGTCAGTCTGATCCTCAACCAGTGCTTTATTGACGATCGTCAGTTGTCCGGAGCTGATGTGATCGCGAAATCGTTCTTCGGATTGTTTGGCAAGGACGGGACTCGCTTCAACCGCAATAACTTTGAATCCCTTCTGCAGGTAGAAGTTGGTGTCACGGCCGATGTGCATTCCGATATCGAAAATCATTTTTTGCATTCTGGCCATCCACAGTAACGTCAAAATAAAAGTGAATTGATGGGAGCAGGGGCGATGTGCTGTCGGCTCTGATAACTCAGAGGTGTTGTTGCTCGCGCTGAGCGATTTAAAAGTTTAAGTCACCGGATTCATATCCTGATCCACTCTTCCGGTGTCAGGTCCGTGTCATTCATCGTGGGGTCATGGAACCATCTCCTCGGCGCGATTTTCAATCCGCCTTTTACCGCCAGCCATGCTCCCCACCAGCTAAAGGACGAGTTGGCAATGATGTGATGAGTTGCTCGAGACATGAGCCACAGATCTGCGAGTCCCGGACGGTCCAATTTGGCTTCCGGGAAGACCAGCGGTCTGATGGCAGGCAAATTCTCCCTGGCCCATGGTAAATCGTCGGAAAGAACCAGCACTGGATTGCTCGTCGGAAGTCGCTCCATGGCAGCCTGGTAATAGTCCAGAGTACACTGGGCGTAGATTCTGCTCGCTTTTGTGCTGCTGACGTAGTCACCGCGACGAATGTGCAGGACAGCATAATTCTGATCTGACAGCTTTTGGCTGAGCTGCAAAGTTTCCATATCTGAGGGATCCGGAACTCTCAGCTCTTCTCGAATCTGTTGCTCAATCCCTTCGAAATAGCGATAAGTCTGAAAGTATCCCGTCAGTGTGACGGGTGGTTGAATGTTCTCGAAATGCGGGTCAAACTGGAAATGAGGTTCACGATAGATTCGCTCCCGACTCAGTACTAATTGCATGAGTTGAAGGCCGCGAGACATCCAGGTGATATTCGACGAGCGGTGTTGTACATCCGCCTGAATCGAAAACTGATCCAGCTCGAATGTTCGATGGCGACCTTTGTCATAAAATGATATATCCAGAACAAGCCGGGAATTTGTTCTGGACGCCAAAGATCTTCCTGCCGCATATTGAAAGAGCTGATTGCCAAGCCCGCCGGAAACTTTGAGCAGGCATGTTGGCTGAGTACTTGCAGCGACACCCATTGAATCACTTTGGCCCTGAGATAGGAACTGGATACTTGCCAGCCAGTGCAGTGGCTCATGCTGCGCGTTTCCGGGATTCGTCATTAGTAAACGGAATGACGGCTTGGCAGTTTTGCTGATTCAATGTCAGCCACCTGCGTCGCTGGCGTTCAATCTGCTTTTTGATCATGCGGCGAATGTCGATCAGTGGGCCATGTCGAAACAGTTTTCCACTGGTCAGGTTACGATCAATAGTCGTGCCAAAGACGGCCGAGTCTGACTTATCCAGAATGTCTTTCTGGATACACGCTGCCGGGTTGAGCTGAAGGATTCTGAGTTGCGAACTGACGACGGACATCGGGTTGAACATGACCTGATCAATCGGGTCAGCCAGTTTTTCCTTCAGGGACAAGAGTCGCCGAGCGCAAGGAGCGGAGATCACATATCCTGCAGTTCCACCGTGCCAGCTCAGCAGCCGCTGAAGCGCGCCTCCGGAACTCAGCGATTGGTGTTCTTTGCGGCACACAACCTGTCTTAATGTCGTTTCCAGTTTGATGACATCAAAATCAGCGACTTCAAGATCAATCGCTTTCATGACACTTTTCATCGTTGTGGCCATCACGGCGTCGTCTTCAAAGACGGCCGCATGAGGGTCGCCGCTGGCCAGCAGCTTTTGCCACGCCAGTTTATGGCTCATAAACAGACCGATCTCTCCCGCATTGATAGGCTGGAATTCAAAGGTTGCTGCCACTGCAGAGGCAAGGTCTTCAGAACTCAGACGACGCCCCTCCACTGCGGAGATTCGTTCAAAAGGAATCCCCAACAACTCGGCCTGCCGGGTAAAGAACTCGAGTCTCTCCGTAGATCGGTCGAGGTTGATCAGGTATGACTTCATCAGATCCGTCCTTATCAGATGATGTGGGTTCAGATGACGTGGGCATTAAATTCGCGTTGAGTCGTGCGCTCGATCGCTTCTCGCACACTGCCATCTGGAAATGTCGTCGCGATTGCCGCATTTCGACTAGCAACCAACGCTGACTTTTCAGAAAAGAGACCCAGCAGTTTCGTCGCGATACCGGGAGCGCGTTTGCGGGACAACTGCCTCAGATCGATGGCGTTTCCACAGCCATTCTGCAAAGCAGTATGCCGTCTTACGTAGCGGCTTTGCGGGTTTTTATCGAGTTCGTAGTTGCCGAACCCCATATCACGCTTCAGATACTTCAGGTGCCAATAAAGATAACCGGCAAACTCACGGCGAAGGGAGCCGCGACGAAATCGCTCAAACCGCCGATCGTGAACAAAATAGGTCTGATTCGTTACGGGAAAGAATCCGATGTCGCCTCCACCGGAGATCGGATCGCTGTCCAGAATTCCGAGATTGCCGTCGGTGCCAGGAAACAAATTCAGCCCTGAAAAGCAGAACATCGTGTTCGGGCTGGCGGTTCCGTTTCGAAGCCCGTTAGTCACATGTTGAGTGGTCTCGGTAATTGCAAGATGGTCGTCGTCCAGTTTCGTCGCGTACTTATACCGTGTCGAGATCAGAGAGAAATTGTAGTAGTTCACCAGACTGTTGGGTGATGACGGGTCCGTTTGAGCATGCCCTTCACTGCCCGGCGGATGCACCTGATCCAGATAGTGGATTACACGCAGCCTCCTGGGGCCAAACTCGGTTTGCAGTCTGAGCAGAATCTCTGGTGTCGCATCGGTGCACTGGTTGTAGACTGCGACAATCTCATCAAAGAATGGCATGTGACTGCGAATGGAGACTTCCAGCCAGTCCGCCCCGTTCCTGATTCGCATGAAGGCACTCACACCCGGTCGGCGATCATCAACTTGAAGATCGCTCACCTGAAAGCGGTAACCAGAAACAGCTTCAGGTCCCCTGGTCATGTCAGGCTGCCGACCTGCGAGATGCGTTGATCGGTTGCAGGCCAGCGCACTCAGGAACAGCAAAGATGGTATTGATGTGGTCTCGATAGACTTCCTGATACCCGGCCGCAAGGATGCGAGAACGCACGCGTCGTGCGGAGTCCGCAAGTTCAGCCGTGACATTCAGTTCTTCATGAACATCACAGAGTTCAACGATCATGAGTCGGGGGCGCCATCGCTTCAGGTCAAAGCTGCGAAATACACTTTCTTCAAATCCTTCCACATCGACGACAAGGACATCGAAACCGCTGGGGCAGGAATTCGCACCCAGAATGGAGTCGAGCGTCTGGACTCGAGTGGTCTTTTGCTCCAGCCTTGAATCCATCTGGTTTTTGGCCCAGGGAATGTGCTGATAAGCATCGAATGTGGAAGCGCTCATGGTACTGAGCGATCCCATCTGCATCAGCACGGCTTCCCCTTCAGATTCGCCGGCGGCAGAATTCACCACTTCGACATTATTCAGGCAATGTCTTCGACGACAGAGGCCCGCAAACTCTGGGGATGGCTCAACATAGATGCCTCGCCAGCCATTATCTGCCAGCCAGGATGTATTGGAGAATTTTTCGCCGTCGTAGGCACCCACTTCGACGAATACACCGCGCTTAATGTTTCCCAGACACAACTGAAGTATGGTTTGCAGTTCCGGGATCTGACAGCTTCGCGAAGGTCCTCGCCTGCCAAGAGCAGCAGTCAGTCGAAAGGCAAAGGCCTGCAGGAGCGCTCGCGCTGTTCGAATGGTCAACTTAAGCCGCTTCTTCATTGGGTCATCCTGACGTCTTGATAACGAACCGCACATTCTCCATTGGCTGCGATGGTTCGCATTCTAGGAGGAATCAGAAAAACGCTGCAATGTCTCATTCGTCATGATTTACGCGAGTAGGCGCGCCAATAGTCCTGGACCCACTTGACCGGCCCGAAACCGTATCGCCACCGTGTTCCCCAGCGGTAGTTTCCATCGGCGACCATATCGGTCGGATTCGGAACTCCGTGGAAAACAAAGATATGGGCACCGTTCGCTTTGCGAATTTTTGGCCACAGCAGATTCAGCGGCCAATGAGGCACACAGGACCTTCGAAAGCTGGCACACCAGCCATCTGGCCAGTAGCGGCTTTCGGCGGCCTGGCGAGTAATGTAGATCTGATCGATGCCGAATTTACCGTCAATGCCATAGGGGTCAGAAGCAAAGTCGCCGAACAAGTGCGTCTGTTCGGAGGCAATAAAGCCGATGACAGAGCCGTTTCCGCCGCGATCAGGTCGCATACTCACAGGAAGAAGTCGCCAGATATCCGGATTCCATTCGCGGATAATTCGGAGACCCTTCTCGCGTTCGATCAGATCGATAAACGGGTCCAGTGACTGATCCACAAGGATATCGACATCGAGATACAGGACGATTTCGTTGTCCGCAAAGACCCCTTTTTTAAAGACCGCCAGTTTGGGCCAATAGCCTGTATTCCATTTGGGTCGCTCAATCGGAATCTCAGGGAGAGGGATTACCTGAACATCCGGTGAGAGCCCTTCGGGCGTGTCCGTTATGCAGATAAACCGATGTGGATACGAAAGATGATCGCGGACCGCCCGTTGCAGGACGTTCACATATTCTGGAGGATAAGGCGTCCCCCATTTCAGGCATACTACTGAGATCGGACGGTTCATCTCGACACCGGCAGGCAGACAACAATCAGTTAGAATAGCACGGAGCAGGACGCGTGCTCCACACTTATGAGAACACTCACTCTTCAGAAGACTCCTGATACAGGATTACCTGATGCAGGATGACAGGGCAGAGGACAAAACAATTGCCTCAGGCGAATCAGAGAAGGCTTCCCGCGTTAAGGGGGGCGCGGGAGTCTATTTGACATTGAGCAGTTAACGCAATGCGGATTGGCGGCCGGTGTGTTCTGAGGCAAATCCCATCTTGCATGGTTCAGGCAAAACCAATACCGTTCCAAAGCTGATCAGGATTCGCATGGGATGTGCGAAAAAAGAGCTTCATTGGAGGAAGTCCGTTGTTCAATTACATCCGCAAGTACCTTCGGCGCAAGACGGATCCGATTCGGCTGCTTCGTCAGTTGGCACCAGCCGACCTGAAACTTGAGACCCTGGTGCATGTGGGTGCTCATCTGGCTCAGGAACGGCATCTGTACGAAGAATGCGGTTATCGGCAAGTTTTGTGGATCGAAGGCTCTCCGGAAGTTTATGGGCGACTTTCGACAGTGCTGGAAAGCCATCAGGGGACTGCCCAACATGAAGCGTGTTGTGCTCTGCTGACGGAAAAAGATGGCGACCAGTTGGCGCTTCAGTCGTTCAGCAACGATGGGAAGTCGAATTCGATTTTTGCGCCAACATCGGAGCTGAGAACTCGCTGGCCGGCTGTCGACGTTACGGGGGTCGTCGAATCGGTGACATCGCGTACGCTGGACACACTGCTGTCCGGGACAAAATACGCAAACCAATGTGATGTGCTGATCGTCGACGTGCAGGGCGCAGAGTTGCTGGTGTTGAAGGGTGCTGAATCCACATTGGCTCGCGCCAGCGCTGTGATTGTCGAAGTTTCGACTCGGCCATACTATCAAGGCGGAGTTCTGTTTCCAGAGGTGAAGACTTTTCTGGAGAGCCGCGGATTCACTTCCATGAGTACACCTCGTCGCCATGGTGACATGTTGTTCCTTCGGAATAAGTATCTGCAGAAATCAAAGGCCGCATGAAGTCGCCAGATCCTGCAGGATAAACCTCCGCGTCCCTGACATTGACGGTCGTCGCCGATTGGAACAGGCGTCGACGACTGCAATTCATCGCTCAGAAGCTCTGCTGAAACGGAATTCATCGGAAAGCAATCATTATGTTCGGACGCATTAAGAATCTGGATGCCAGAAACTCATGGCTCAGGCAGACCCTCGCCGCCATCCCTGCTGGCAGCACAATTCTCGATGTCGGGGCTGGAGAGTGCCCGAATAAGAAGGACTGCAGCCACCTGAGCTATAAGGCACAGGATATCGCGCAATATGATGGCGCGGGCAACAAACACGGATTGCACACCGGAGAGTTCGACTTTCATCAACTGGATTTCGTGTGTGATCTGTACGATATCCCTGAAGACGAGCTGTTCGACTGCGTAATGTGTACGGAGGTCCTTGAGCATGTGGTTGACCCCGTCCGCGCGATTCAGAAGCTAACTCGGATGGTAAAGCCTGGCGGGACTTTGATCATCACGGCACCGTTTTGCAGTTGGACGCATTTTGCCCCTTATCATTACGCGACCGGCTTCTCCGAGTATTTCTACAACAAGCACATTGAGTCGGAGGGCTTCGAGATCGTCACGATGGAAGCCAACGGCGGCTACTTTGATCTGATGGATCAGGAAATGGGCCGCATCGGATCGGTTCGTCGCAGATACAGTGGGATTCCGCTTGATCCACTCAGTTTTGTGTGCCTCTGGGCGGCTCGCATGAGTATCCGTTTGCTGGCCGCGATGGATGGTCCCAGAAACCAGCGGAAGTCCAGCGAATTGGCAACCTTTGGGTGGCACGTGAAGGCCGTGAGACGTGCTGCTTAGTACAGATTCCGGTTGAAGTGTGTACAGACAAGGGTAGCCGTCAACGTCGATAAGAAGTATTGAATATGCAGCAGCTCATTCGTCTCGGAACCTATGCGTGGCCCTACCGAAAGAAAATTGTTCTTTCCATCGTATGTGCGTTGCTGGTTTCGGCGTTCTGGTCACTGAATCTCTCCATCACGTTTCCAATTGTCCGCGTGCTTTTCGAAGGCGACAGCCTGCATGCCAATGTGGATCGGGAGATCTCCGAACTGAAGACTGAGATTCAGGGTTATCAGCAGAATCTGGATGCTGTAAAGGACTCTGATGTCGCCGAGCATGCTCGCGTGCAGAGAAAAATCAATGATGCCTCTCAGGTTCTGCTGACTCGTCAGGTCACAAAAGATGTGATCCTGCCGTACGTTCCTGAAGATAAGTTCAAGACGATCCTTTTGATTCTGGGGCTCGTGGTTTCTGCCACAGTTGTGAAGGGCATCTTCATTTACTTTCAGGAAATTCTGGTGGGAAGCCTGGTCAATGCGGCTTCAAATGATATTCGTGCGGATGTCTTTCGGAACGCACTGAAGCTGGATTGTCAGTCACTGGCTGGAATTGGTACATCAAACCTGACGTCGCGGCTGACGAATGACGTGGGCGAAATGGGGCTGGGGCTTCGTCTGTTTGGGGCTGATCTGGTTCGTGAACCACTGAAGGCCGTCCTGTGTATCATTGTAGCCCTCTATATCAATTGGAGACTGACGGCTGTTGGTATTCTTGTGCTGCCTTTGATTGGACTGCTTTTCAGCCGATCCGGCAAAGCCCTGCGAAAGTCCTCGCGACAGACGCTCGAAACGATGTCCAGCATTTATCATTGCATTTCCGAGACGCTGGATGCCGTAAGAATTGTTGTGGCGTTTGGCCGTCAGGATCGTCACCAGCAGCAATTGGTGGATGCCAACACGGAATACTACAACCGATCTCAGAAACTGGTCCGTGTCACTGCACTGGTTCGTCCAGCTACTGAACTGCTGGGAATCATCGCATTCATTTCGATCCTTATTCCCGGAGCCTACATGGTTCTGAACAGGACGGATCAAATTGCTGGCATTAAACTGGCGGCTCGACCTCTGGAAATGGCCGAGTTGGCGACTTTATATGCATTGCTTGCTGGCGTCCTGGACCCTGTGAGAAAGCTGTCCGGGATTCTGCCGATCATGCGACGATCAATGTCGGCCGCTGATCGAGTGTTCGAAGTGATCGACCTGAAGACTATGGTCCCGGAGCCTGAGGCGCCAGTTGTACTTCCACGTCATTGCGAGTCCATTGAGTTCGAAAATGTGTCTTTCCGGTACCTGTCTACGGGAAGCGCGAATTCTCATCCGTTGTCGTTGCACGACATCAGCCTGAAAGTGAATTTTGGAGAAGTCGTCGCGATCGTGGGAGGAAACGGGTCCGGCAAGTCGACGCTGACAAGCTTAATTCCACGACTGATGGATCCCACCGATGGCGCCGTCAAGGTCGATGGTGTCGATATCGCCTGTGTTACCTCCATGGATCTGCGAAACCAGATCGGGATTGTCACGCAGGATACGATGCTGTTTGATGACACGGTCTACAACAATATCCTCTACGGAAACCCGGATGCAGATGCGCATATGGTCGAAGAGGCAATCCGTATGTCTCACGCCGCAGAGTTTATTTTGACTCTGCCCGAAGGCATGAATACACGAGTCGGCGCAAAAGGCCAGCGATTGTCTGGTGGTCAGAAACAGAGAATTTCTCTGGCGCGAGCCATCCTTCGCAATCCATCAATACTCATTCTCGATGAAGCCACATCTGCTATTGATGCGGAGAGTGAAAACCTGATCTACAAGGCACTTCGAGAATTCAGTCGAGGCCGAACAACGTTCATTATCACACACGTGATCAATCAGACGTTTCTTGATCTGATTGATCGTGTCGTTGTACTGGATCGAGGTCGAATCTCGGCGATTGGCCGTCACGAAGATCTTCTGAAAACAACTCCCGACTATTCCCGATTGCTCCAGATGGAAACTACTCTCCGTCGAGCCGCCTGAAGCAGGACGTCGTCATGACTCGCGAACGCACGACTGTGATCTGGAGATTTCTTGACGGCCGACCCGGGCACGAGAACCAGGTCAGGGGCCTGTCGGAAGCGCTCGAGCGGATCCGCAGCGTCGAATTTTTCGACGTTTGCGTCCACGATGACATGAAAGGTCTGTGGAGTTTCCTTCCGAGTCGCCTGCTGCACGTGGCATCATTTCCCGCGCCAGATTTGTTAATCGGTGCGGGACATTCGACGCATCTGCCGTTGCTGGCCTGTAGCAGACGATACGGGGGCCGCACGGTTGTCATCATGAAGCCCAGTCTCCCGGTCGCCTTGTTTGATCTCTGCCTGATTCCTGAACACGATACGCTTCGTTTTCAGTCCGGCAATGTCGTTCGCACAGAAGGTGCACTCAATCGAATTCGTCCGTCAGATAAGCAGATTGCAGACCATGGACTTATCCTGATAGGCGGTCTTTCAAAGCATTTTCGCTGGTCCGATGAGAGTATTGCTCAGCAAGTTCAGAACCTTGTCGCCAGGACGCGGCTTCAGTGGACGATTGCTGCCTCTGAACGTACCCCGGTGAGCTTCCTGAAGCACATGCAGGCAATGTGCCCTGATGTTCGGCTGATGACTCCCGAGAATACGTCTGCTGAGTGGCTTCCCGATCAGCTTGAGCGCAGCGGGACCGTTTGGGTGACATGTGACAGCATGTCCATGATCTACGAAGCTCTGACCGCGGGAGCCCGGGTTGGATTGCTCGAACTGGAACCGACCTCACCGGGACGAATCTCTTCTAATATCCAACGTTTGATTCGTTCATCAATGGTGACGGCTTGCAGTGACTGGTGGCATGGGCGTCCTTTATCGGCGTCTGCAAAGTCATTTTCAGAGGCTGATCGATGCTCGCGTATTGTCGTTGAGCGATGTCTTTCAGCGAACAGCCCGATCTCGTCAGGATTTCGAATCGCGGACCTGCTGTCAGTGCCCTCATCCGGCGATGCCGCGAATGCAAATCTCCGTGGCCTTGGGACTCTGATCTCTGAGGTTCGGATTCCTCTGCGATGAAGGGAAGATCGATGGTTCGTCCCGAACTTCCTCCGGAATCGATCAGCCGGTACACACCAACGTTTCAGTTTCCGAAAACACTGATTCAGCCATTCATTCGACCATTGGTCAAGCTGCAGGATGCTGGCAGGCTGCCCGCCGTACCTCTCTGTCAGCATGTCGTGATCTGTGGGTTTCCTCGCAGCGGGACAACACTGTTTCAACTGATGGTTGAATCGTGCGTCGCCGGGATCAAAACATTTGGCCGTGAACGACGTGCTCTTGAATTCGCCAAGTACGGCCGACGCACGCATGCCTGTGTCATGACGAAACGACCGAAAGACATCTTCCTCATTCAGGAGCTTCGCGACTTCTATGCGTCACACTCAGCGGAAGTTCAATTCATCGTGATGCACCGCGATCCTCGCGCAATTCTGACTTCGGTGCATTTTTCCAGGCCGAGCGAATACTTTGTGACGACCAATCAATGGCGAC
This sequence comes from Planctomycetales bacterium, assembly GCA_026400835.1. Classification (GTDB taxonomy): domain Bacteria; phylum Planctomycetota; class Planctomycetia; order Planctomycetales; family Planctomycetaceae; genus SXXK01. The sequence continues at coordinate 76,064 of JAPLOA010000070.1, forward strand.
ACATTTATCGTCATTGGAAGTGGGCCGCGAACGCAGATGATGTGTTGTCGATTCGTTACGAAGATGTTGTTTGCGGACCCGATTTTGTGGAATCACAGTTTGCAAAACTCACCGGCTGTGAAATGAATCGTCCATTCCGTGACTTTCATCAGAATGTCCCTGCCGGTTTCGATGGTCGAGCTCTCAATGGCCTGCGCGAGCTGGATGAAAGTAATGTGCTTCGCTGGCGGGAGGCTTGTCATCGTGACAGAATTCGCTCGCTGCTTCAGGAGTTGCCGGAACTTCCTGATGTGCTGATCGAGATGGGTTACGAAACGGATGATTCGTGGGCCCGCGAATATGCAGATTCTCAACAGGCGATTCCTGCTGCGGCCTGAAGAATCACCATGCCTCGAATGCGTCCATGATTGTCTCGCACAAGTATCGATTCATCTTTCTGAAGACCGCAAAAACGGCTGGCACCAGCATCGAGATTGCTCTGTCGAAGTTTCTGGGTGATCATGACATCATCACGCCAATCTCCGCGCCTGATGAAGCGATTCGCCGAGGTCTCGGTTATCGCGGGCCGCAGAATTATCGAGTTCCCCTGCGGCAACACCGTCCTGTCGAGCTGACGCGTGCGATCTTTCTGGGCAGAAGAAAGAAGTTCTACAATCATATGCCAGCTCACGAAGTGCGCGGCATGATTGGCGAAGAGACCTGGAGCAACTACTACAAGTTTTGCTTTGAACGCAATCCCTTTGATCGAGTCATCTCGCTGTATTTCTGGTGCCACAAGTCGGAGCCGCGGCCAACACTGGCGGAGTTTCTGGAAGGCTCCGAGATCCACTTGTTAACTCGTCGTGGCATTGATGTCTACACTGACTCGACGGGAAACGTCTGCGTGAACAGAGTTGGGCTTTACGAAAGTCTGAGTGCAGATCTGGAAGAGATTCGTACGGCTGTCGGACTGCCGGAATCATTGCAGTTGCCAATGGCCAAGGCCGCACATCGAAAGGACCGCCGTCATTATTCCGAGCTGATCGATTCCGTCAGCCTCAAGAAGATTGAAGCGATGTTCAGTCGCGAGCTATCGCTGTGGGACTATCGGTTCTGAAGATTTCAAAGAGTTAGTCGTCCTCGAACAACAACGTTCTGCACCGCCAGCTTTGAGTCAAGAATCAGCAGGTCGGCTCGTTTTCCTGCTTCAAGGCTTCCAGTCTGGCGAGCAATTCCAGTTCGTTCCGCGGGAGTCAGGCTGGCCATTCGAATGACATCGGGAAGGCTTGCGGACGTGCTGGCTTTCATGTGTCGGACCATGTGGTCCATACCAACGATGGAACTGGCCAGACTTCCATTCGGAGCCCAGCCCACGCGGCCATCACTGTGAAATTTAGAGCCTTCAGTCGAGTGCCCAAAGATGTATTCTCCCGGCGGCCTATCCAGCGCGCGGTTGCAATCGGTGACGAGACAGAGTCGACTCGCGCCCTTCATGCGGTAGGCGAATTCCAGTAGCTCCGGAGCCAGATGACAGCCATCGGCGATCACTTCAGTGCTCATCTCCCGATTCATCAATACGAACTCTGCCATACTGGCCTGCATGGGGACGTTAAATCGCTGTCGCATCGACGGGACAGAACTCATTGCGCACCAGAAGTGATCCACATGTCTCATGCCCGCGTTGAACGCTGTCTGCATTTCCGACCAGCTGGAGTTCGAATGCCCGCAGGTGATCAGGCACTTGTTGCGACGAGCCAATGCGTAGAAGTCTGATGCTCCCGGAAGTTCAGCTGCGCACGTGGCGATGCGGATCATCTTTGTGGCGAAGTACTTTTCGTATTCGCTTAGTTTTGGAGGACGGCAACCATCTTTCGAATGACATCCGACCTTGTCTTCAGCAAAGTAGGGGCCGTAGAGATGAACCCCGGCGATGTTGGGAACGAATGAGTTCTCTGACTTTTTGCGAACAGTCGCAGAGGCCTGAATCATGGCCATCAGGCTTTTAAAGCTGCCTGTTGTTGTTGTGGGAAAGATGGTGGTTGTTCCGTGTCGCGCATGAGCTTCGCAGGCCGTTTGGACGGCGTCCGGAGTGCCATCCATAAAGTCGGCGCGGTTTCCGCCGTGAACATGGATATCGATGAATCCTGGTGAGATAAATCCGCCATCGGCATCAATCTGTATCACACTCTTTGGCAGCCGGCGTTGTTTACCGACAGAGACGATAGACGACCCTGTCCAGCGGACCATGCCGTCTTCAAGCAATCGATCGGGCAGAACGACGGTGCCGTTAAGAACGGCGTACTCCTCGGCTCCTGAATTTTTCATGGGGCGGCTCAGATCAGAAGAGGTTCCAGGGGGACTGTTATCATCCGGGCGAAGCCGCCTGATCAAGCTCAGCGAGCATAGAGTTCTGCGAAGGCCTGTCGATAGGGGAGTTCATTTTTCGGAAATAACGTGTCGAAGGTTGAGTCTTCAGTGGCACCTTTCTGGAAGCGGCGTTTCTCGAACACAGGCATAGTGTGCCCTGTGATCTGTTCAACCCCGCGCCGCACGACTTCTCCTTTGAGCTGATAGAGTTTGTCGTGTTGCCAATCGGTGAGTTCAATGAAGGGAATTCCTTCCGACACTTCGATCACATTGGGCAAAGCAAACGGGCTGAATCCACGGAATCCCAGCATCGTCGCCGGCGCCCAGGATCGAACATGGCCACGACTTTGACCTCCACTGTAGGTCAGAGAATGTTTGACGGCATTCACACCCCAGCCTTCGTGGTAGAGCAGGGAATTGTTGAGCACACTGCGAATGGTGAGCTCACTGTTCTCTTCGATGGGATAGTCCTTCATGTTCTCGTCGCCGCCGTCACCGTCGGCCAGATAAATCCATTCCGGGTATCGGTTGCGAATCTCTTTGCACAGAGCCAGTGACATGGCTGCCGATTGCACGTCGAGAGGTTTGTAGTCTTCGATGACTCGCACGGCTTCACGATAATCGATAGCGCTTCGCGGTACATCGATCACTTCCAGAAACAATCCGAGATCCAGTGCCGACAGGAATTCGTGAGCCTGCGCTGCGTCCTGACCTCGCGAATCCAGTGACAGCGTGAACGCCTTGAGTCGTCCGGGCGATTCCCCTCGCTTCAGCAGGGCATCATAGATCGCCAGGAAAACCGCGCCACTGTCGATGCCGCCACTGAAGAGCACTCCGATGGGTTCTGTCGTCGGGATCTGGTCCAGCCAGCGGTAGACTTCCTGTTGCATGGCGGCGATGTAAGCGTAACCAATTTCATCCAGATTGTTGCTCAGTCGATTTCGTTCCGGAGTGAAGAATCGAGTACACGCCGGGCTGGGATCCGGACAGCCGATCAGGGCCAGCTCCTGAATATGATGAGCCGGCACCATGCGCGTGTAGGATGGGTGGAACTGTTCTGCCAGGCCCTCCTTTTTCAGCCAGTTTGCGATTTCATCGATACGCTCAGCCACGATCAGACAAGGCCCCGCCACCTGCTTGGCCAGAAAATATCGCATCGGGCGACCAATCGATCGAGCCATTCTGATGATGTGCCCGTTCTGATGTACAAGAGCAAACTGCCCATCAATCTCACGGACCTTGGCAGGATCGCCAGATCCTAACCGGGCCGTTGCTTCTTCAACCGTCATGTTGAAGATCGTATTGTTCTTCGGATTGAGGAGGTTAACGAATCGTTCAACGTATTTGTGATTTTGCATGGTAAGACTTTCCGGAAGTGCGGCATCGCATCAGCTCTGCATATTCGCAGCGTTAGGCATCATCCTGTTTTCAGGGCGTTCAACCCATCAGGGCCATCAGTCCCGATAATGTCCTCGAACGATCAGTTCTTGACAATGATCTGGGCGAAATTCGCGAGGGCGATTCTGTTTCGACTTAATCGTTAATGAGTCGAAAATCGACGATCCAGTTTGATCAAACAGATTGATTTACGGCTTGAATCTCCAAAGTGCTGGAACGTTCTTCGATGACTCGCCGAGAAACGCAGCCAAATCGAAGTTGGATCTCCTCCGCGTGCAGACGAGGCTGTTGAGCATTCGACACATATTTTCTTGCGGCGATTGCCTACTTCACGTACGGAGCGACCGCCTCTGCCACAACCTTCATTGATTCATCGATCAATTTCACCGCATCTTTGGTCTTGGGGGCTTCGGCGATAATGCGGATGATGGGTTCGGTGTTGCTGGCGCGGACCTGAACCCAGCGGTCGGACCAGTCGAGTCGCAGGCCGTCGCCGTCGCGGGCTTCGGCGTCGGGGAAGGCTTTTCGCAGAGCTTCACAGGCCGCAGGAACCGCATTCGCAGGGCAGGTGATCTTGTCCTTGACGATGGTGTAGAACGGCAAAGAATCGGCCCACTTCGCCAAAGTCTTCTTCTTGTCCGTCATGCCTGCCAACACATAGGCCATCGAGACCAAACTGTCACGAACGTATCCAACGGCTGGCTCGATGACGCCGCCGTTTCCTTCGCCGCCAAGCACTGCCTGCACAGATCTCATCTTGGCACACACATGAGCTTCCCCGACATAACTGCGATGGAACTGGCATCCATGTTTTGCCGCGATGTCGGCCGTGACGCGACTGGTGGAACCATTGACAACGAACGGACCTTTGCGACGTTCAAGCACAAAATCTGCGGCAAGTGCCAGAGTTAGTTCTTCACCGATATAGCGGCCCCCATTGTCGACAATTGCCATACGGTCTGCGTCAGGATCCTGAGCAAAACCGGCGTGGGCTTTATGTTGGATGACGGCTTGACAAAGGTCGCCGAGATTCTTTTCGGTGGGTTCAGGAATATGTTCGAAGCGACCATCCGGAGTTCCTCCCAGAACGACCACTTCACATCCGAGGGCTTCCAGCAAACGAGGTCCACACGTGGCACCCGAGCCATGATTGCAGTCGAGGACAACTCGGTACTTCTTCTTGCGAATCGCCTCCACATCGACCAGTGAAAGAACCTTGTCGATATGCGGCTTTGAAGGATCAACAAGTTTTGTCACTTTGCCGATACCGGACCAGTTTTTCCAGGCGATCGCGTCTGTCTCCAGAATGTTGATCAACTGTTGTCCAAGATCTTTATTGAAGACCGAGCCATCCGGAGCAAATGGTTTCAGGCCGTTCCATTCGATCGGGTTATGACTGGCGGTAATCTGCAGACCGCCTGCCGCCTGATAATGCTTTACGAGGACACCACAGGTTGGAGTTGTGCAGACATCTGCATCCAGCACTTCGCAGCCAGTGGCGAGCAACCCAGAGACAACAGCCTGATGAATCATGGGGCCGGTCGATCGGCCGTCTCTGGCTACGACAACTTTTCCGCCGCAGAAGATGGTGCCCAATGCCGCCGCAAAACGTGAAACGTAAACGGGATCAAGTCCATCACCGACAATGCCGCGCAGGCCGGAAATGCTAAGAATTCGAGTGGCCACCAGAAATCTCCCCGCCGTGGGATGTGTTGGATGTCAGATCGAGAAACAACAGTTCCGGGGAGTATAGCCACTGTTACGTCAGACATGTAGCGGAGCAGGCCTTGTTCAGGCATCATCGTGGTCCGAAGTGAGATAATTCTTCTGTGAAGACGTTTGGTTCTGGCGAAGTGACTGGTATCGCATGGTTCGAGGTGACGAAATGATTCCGGTCAAATATACGGGTGATGCCCTTTGGCAACGGATTGAGCGAGCTGTGGAGATCGTTAAGGATCGACTTCGCCGAGTGACGCAAGCGCTGAATGCCGCGGAGGTTCCTTATGCTGTGATCGGCGGAAACGCGGTCCAGTTCTGGGTCGCTCAGGTGGATGAATCCGTTGTCCGGAATACTCGTGATGTCGACATTATTCTCAATCGAAGCGATTTGCCGCGCGCCATTGACGTCCTTGAGCAGGTCGGATTTCTCTATCGCCCCTCTGCAGCCGTCAGCATGTTTCTGGATGGCCCCAATGCATCTGGATGGCCCCAATGCAGGGGCTCGCGATGCGGTGCATGTGATCTTCGCCGGGGAAAAGGTGAGAGAAGAGTATCCGGAGCCTGTTCCGAATGTAGAACCCTTCGAAGTGATCCAGTCGGCGAAGACTCTTCCCCTGGAATCACTGGTGCGGATGAAGCTGACATCATTTCGACGTAAAGATCAGGTGCATATTCTGGACATGATTTCGATCGGGCTTATCAATGAATCCTGGTGTCAGCGGTATTCGCCGGAGTTGGCATCGCGACTCAAGGAACTGCTGGATGATCCTGACGGTTGATTCTGGACGTCTGCATTCTTCAACAGCACCTTGATCGCATCAACATCGTGTGGTCTTCGGTTGAGAAAGACGGGGCTACCGTCGAGTCGATTCAATAATTCCCATAGCCATCAGCACACCAAAGATGATCAAGGCAACGCCAAGGATTGCATAGAATCCTCTGGCGCCATTACGTCCAAGGATTGCCACCCAGAATCGGGCTTTGCGACTATTGATAAACCAGTCCCAGTCGCAGACAGCGCCGCAAACTGAGAACGCGCCAGCGGCGGCCAGAAGTAATCCAAGTGGGTTCACAAGTTGCCTTTTCAAATTGGGGGCAGGAACTCTTTAGGGTCATAGTGCAGGGATTCTCAACCTATCGCGTTTAAGACTGCTGATTCTTATCAACTTTAATTGGTCGACTCAACAGACTGGCGACCATGAATACCGACGATCGGAAGGCAGCGGTGGGATCAATCGAAGTCGCTCGAATTCCAGGCAGTGAAGCGACGTCAAAGTCCTCACGATCTATAGTTCAGCAAACATCCCCTGTCTGGTTCTTCGAATTGCGTTACAGGATCATCATGCCAGTCACTCATCCCCTTTATCTTGGCTGTCCTGTTTGGGCGTGTGATCACTGGCGAGGTTCGCTGTATACGGCGAAGGCTCCAAGAGCCGACTGGTTGGGGCAGTATTCGAAGATTTTTCACACTGTCGAAGGCAACAGCACGTTCTATGCTCTGCCGAATCTGGACACGGCGAAGCGCTGGGCTGAATCGGTCGCGAAGGGATTTCAGTTTTCTCTGAAGATGCCCCGCGTTATTTCGCATGACAAACGACTGCAGAACGCGGATAAAGAACTCCAGGCGTTCATTGAAGTTGCCGACGTGCTGGATGCATATCGATGCCTTGGTCCATCGTTTCTCCAGTTGCCTCCGGACTTTTCACCATCTGATCGTTGTGTCCTGGAAGGCTTCCTGCGAAACCTTCCAACCCATATGCCGTGGGCTATCGAAGTGCGACATTTCGACTGGTACGACTCGGGGCCTAACGAACTCTGGCTGGATGATCTTTTGCGCGAGCTTTGTATGGACAAAGTTCTGTTTGATAGCCGCTGTCTGTACTCGAAGCCGCCTGCGGACGATGTCGAAAAGGCTTCGCAGAGTCGCAAGCCGAAGACGCCAATTCGACAGACAGTCACTGGCGAACATCCATTTCTTCGTATTGTTGGTCGGAACAACCTGAACGATGTCACGCCATGGATTGATGAATGGGCTCCGGTTATCGCCGAGTGGATTCGTCAGGGCCTGAAGCCGTTTATTTTTACACACGCCCCCGACGACAAATTCGCCCCGGAGTTTGCTCGCCGAATGCACAACGCTATTCGGCAGTACGATGCCATAGTACCTGAAATGCCTGCCTGGCCCGGAGAAGAAGCAGCGAGGGGTATGCTAAGTCAGAAAACATTGTTCTAATCGCTTCGCTAATTCACGACCATAGATTTGACGAAGGTCCAGTAGTTATGCTGACAGAAGAGCAACAGAAGGAGATCGCCGCCACTGATTCTCGGCGTTTGCGATTGAGCACTGTCGCGGTCAGTATGGCGATGGCAATCATCCTTCATTTGACGGGCCAGCCCTTGTGGTGCAAATGTGGCGGTCTGTCTCCGTGGTCGTGGGATATCTGGTCGTCGCATAATTCACAGCACTTTGTGGATCCGTACTTCTTTACGCACGTGCTTCATGGCGTCGTCTTGTGGGGGCTGTTGTATTGGCTGCCGCGGAGGGTATCGGAACCGAGTCGTTTTCTGACGGCTGTGGTTCTGGAAGCAGGATGGGAGATTCTGGAGAACTCCCCGATGATCATCGAACGCTATCGAGCAGCCACAATCTCCAAAGATTACTTTGGAGATTCGATTATCAACTCTGCCGGAGACCTCATCGCCTGTATTGTTGGTTACCTGCTGGCGCGACAACTTGGGTTTCGTCGTTCGATGGTTTTCTTCCTGCTGACGGAACTGATCCTTCTGATCACGATCCGAGATTGCCTTATCCTCAACGTCTACATGCTTGCCTATCCAAGCGAGGTGATCAAGAATTGGCAAACGCACGGTTGATGGTTTGATTGTGAAACGAACAGGAGGTTGCACATGAATCAATGTGTCACGAGAGACCGTATTGCTGCACTACTCGCCTTCGCTTTGTTGTGTTCTTACTGCGAGCGGGGTTTTGCTGATGAGTTGCCGGCAAAGATACAAGATAGCTTCTCGCGCACAGGGGTTATCGTTGCTGCCGGGAATATCGAAAACCAATCGCTTCTATGCATCCTTGATACTGGTGCAGCCGCAACAGTTCTGCACAAAGATTACGAGCAAGTTCTTCCGGTAACCGCAAAAGGCAAAGAGGAAAACATTCAGACGCTTTCAGCGACGGAACGTCGGGTGGCTTACGACAATGTAGAAGTGTCGATTGGGTCGTATGGGAAGCAGAAGAGCAGGGCGTTCGTTTTCGATCTTTCCAATGTGCAGGAAGTGACCGGACTGCAGGTTGGTGCCATTGTTGGGGCAGACTACCTTCGAAATCTTGCATTTGTCATGCAGGATGGGATGCCGCGATTTACGAATTCACCAATCGCCCCTGTTTCTGAAGTCCCAACATGGCCTGTTACAGGGAGTAAGATTCAGATTCCAGAAATTCCGTTGGAGTATCCGGTACTGGGACTGCGAAATGCTGGATTTGATACCGGGCTCTCGGAGCATCTTGCCATTTCTCAGGAGTTTGCTGATCTGCTGCTTCGTTCTGGTGATGCAAGACTTTTGACAAAGACCAAGTTCCTCGATGCGTCAGGAGTTCAGACAAAATCGGTGATTGCGATCCGAGAACTCAAAGTCCTGGGAGTTCAGTTCAGAAACGTTCCGGCCGAAGTTGGTAAACTCAACCACGTAGGGATGGGGCTCTTGAGGCACATCAATTTCACAGTGGATTTCAAAAAGTCAATCGCGTACCTGAGTGGTGATGCGCAGGACGGCCGGGATACATTTCCCGTCGATGCCAGCGGAATACGTTTCGTTTGGGATGACCGTGGGTATTACAGAATTCGCCGAATTGAAGACGGCTCCACGGCAGCGGAAGCAGACCTGAAACCTGATGACGAGTTGGTTGCTATCTCAAAAATTCAGGCGTCCACGTTGTCCTGGTGGCAAATTCGCGAGATGCTTGCTGTGGCTGGCACGATGGTCGAAATGACGGTTAAACGTAACGGCAACTTGATGGAAGTCAAATTGCCATTGCTGCGGAATTTTCTGTATCCGCCAGCGTGGAGTTCCAGGTCTACTGAAGCAGGAGACTTCCTCGACGCATTGCAGAAGGATTCTGCAAACGATGCGAAGTAGCAACATCGGATCGTTGGTCCAGCAGTTCACATTGCTCGTGAATAGGGCGCAACGAAATCTTCGATGGCACAACAATGTCTAACGTTGCGAACGATCCACTTTTGGCGCAACCACAGTGATCATGATCAGCACCTGTTTTGGTTTTGCGGGCCTGATGTTGTGACTTCGAGATAGCCGACCTGAGACAGGTCGGGCTACAAAAGAAAAGAGCGAGCTTCCGGGGGAAAGCTCGCCCTTTTCTGGAGGGGGGGAGGTTCTTTTCGTTGTGATTCGTATCAGGCGGCTCGACGCTGTTCTGCAACAATCGCTGCAGGAACAACAGGACGCTTGATGTTGGATCCGGGGCCGCCTCGTGGAGGGTAGCCGTATTCTCTGAGCTTTCCGGACAGAGTTCGCAGACCGATCTGCAGAATCTGAGCCGTCTTCTCACGGTTGCCGTTGCAGCGAGCGAACGTCGATTCGATCAGCTTGCGTTCCATTTCAGCCAGTGTCATTCCGACACACTCGGCACCTTCTTCGATCGTGTCGTTCTGCAACCATGGTCGCAGATCTTCAGGACCGATCATTTCTGTGACATCGACAGTGCAGCAGCGTTCAACAACGTTCTGCAGTTCGCGAACATTGCCCGGCCAAGGATGGCTTTCGAGAACTCGAATGGCTTCGGCACTGACCTGTCGCGGCGGGCGACCTTCCTTCAGCGAGATCTGGCTGATGAAGTGTTCGACCAGCAAAGGGATATCGTTCGTGCGGACTCGCAGTGGTGGAGACTGCAGAGTAATTCCGCTCAGGTGCTGCAGCAGATCATCACGGAACCGGCCTTCCATGGCCAGTCGATTCAGGTCGCAGTGCGTTGCCGCAATGAACCGAATATTGGGTCCGTCCATTGTTCCGTGAAGTACCGCGGCGGCTCGCTGTTCCAGCAGTTGAGCCAGTCGTTTCTGGAATGGCAAAGCAACCGTGTCGACGTTGTCGAGCAGGATTGAGCCGCCATCACCCATCTTCAGATAGCCAGGGAAACCATCCGGAGTCGCGTCACCAAAGAGCTGGTGTTCCAGAGTTTCTACTGAGTGCAGGCTGCAGTCGATTCGCAGGAACGGCTTACCAGCTCGGCGACTGCAGCGATGCAGGCCTTCGGCAATCAGAGTTGTTCCGCTGCCCGGTTCGCCGCGAACCAGAACTGTGCGATCATCATCGGCAGCGATGCGGATGGATTCTCGCAGAGACTGCATGGCTGGCGTGCTGCCAACCAGATCCATCAGGTTACGATTGAGAAGCTGACGTCGCAGCTTTTCATTTTCGCGGATCAGCTCGCCGCGTTTCAGAGCGTTCAGCAGAGCTGCGCCGAAGCGAGATGCTGAATAAGGGCGTTCCATCACTTCGCATTCGAAGGTTGGAACAGTTTCACGTCCCCAGCGAGAATCCTCGCCGACGATGCAGATGACCTGAGCCGCTTTCGAGTGGCTGCGGATCGCTGCGTTGACTTCCTGAATTCGTGAGACCGTATCCGCATCATCAATAATGCAGCAGGCAAATTCCTGACGGCTCAAGTGAAACAGCATGGCATCCGGGCTGTCCGTTTCACAAACCTGCATTCCTCGCTTTCGGACGTCGTCGGCAAGCAGCTGACGAGCTCCTGGTCGAGGAGAGAACACCAGAACCGTACGGTTTGGTGCTTCTGTAGGTTCGGGAGTTGCTGCCTGTGGAGTTGCAGGTGCAGCGGATGTTGGCTGGGGGAACCGCAGGATATGCGGCTCATGATGAGCGCCGTTCGGGAACTCGTTCATGATTTCCTCAATCTGAGATCAGAGGGGAGAGACAGAGGGGAGAGCGACGAGAGGGGACTGAATCGTTTCTGAAAATGACTGAATTCGGAAAGTGTGAGGCACCAACCAAAAAGTTCAGAGTCAGAAAACAGTTCAGTGGTCCGGAGTGAATCCGGAAAGATCGAGAGGAGAATTGAAAGGAGCACTTTGGATTCCGCTGGTGAATCCTCGTTGAGAGGCCGAGTGATATCGCCGGTCGGCCGAATGAGTCAACACGTGTTCTTGATGTTTCTGAACAAAACTTTGCTGCATTCAAAAGAAATACTTGTTTTTGGCGTTAGAGGCGATCTGGAGAAACAACAGCCCGGCATTTTTTGCCGATCACACGGCGATTCGGCAATCGTTGCGGGCCTTGAAGTTTCCTCGATGGGCTTATGTTGCCGAATACATCGCAATCTTTGACGCAAAGAAGTCGCGTCGCACGGTAGAAGCCGTTCGATCAGACAATTCTCAGTCACACAGAGTGCCACTGCAGGTCTCGCAAATGGCCCCAAAAGCATTCTTCGTTTTGGAATACTCGGGTATTGGTGTTGCCGAGGATTTGGCTCCGTTCCAGTCGGACAGTTGCTTCTTTTCTGTCAACGAAAAAAGGGAGCACCAGTGACGAATGCTCCCTGCACGAGGATTGAATCAACCGTGTTCGAGTTCAGACTCGGAAGGAGAGTCCACTCGCTTCTGAATCAATATTGGTTCGCAAACCTTTGAGGATCTTTGTTGAACATGGCCATGGTTTCACGTGATCGGAAAAGATAGAGACGATCGCGGTACCACAATGCGTAGTCCAGCATGCCTTGTTCTTCTTCACCACTGTTGACCAGCAGCACAACGTCACTGCCACCAGCGGCTGGAGCGTAGCGAGACGGATCAGCTTCAAACGCGGCTTTGGCTTCTGCGGACGAGAACGTGTAGGTCTGGAGTCCGAAGGTCGCGGTGAATTGTGGATTGGTATCGATCAATTCTCGTCGGTCACGAAGTTCGACAGGACAGAATCCTTTAAAGCCAGCCTGTCCGGATCGTGACTGAATCAGTCGCTGCTGGTGGGTTCGTCGATCCTGCTCGGCAATCTGCTGCAGGCGTTCCGCATCGACACTTCGCAAAGGAGTGCCCGAAGCTTCTGCAGGAGCCGATTCCTGTAATTGCGGAGTGTTCACAAGAGGAGTATTTCCTTGTGCTTCCGCTGCATCCTGGGCATCCAGTTCGGGGAAGTTAATGTCGGGAGCCGTGCTGAGTTCTGTCGCCGCTGCGTCGACGGCTTCTTCAACGGTCGGCAGATCGATTGCGGGAAGACTCTGTTCAAACTCCTCCACTGATGGGACAGAATTTCGAAGTGCTTCCGCTGCTTCCGTAGTTGCTGTTGCGGCGGGAAGTGCCTTCTTCACAATCGTCTTTGCCGAGTCCGCGCTGAACATTTCCTCGTCGGTTGTATTGAGCTGAACTCCTGTCAGAGGGTTCCCGGCTGCTTCTTTGGCGAGTTCCTTTGCTTCTTCCACAAAGGGGTTTTCTGCCAAAGAATTCGCCGCCGCTGCAGAGGCTGTTGCTGACTTTTCCACGACTGTAGTAGTCGCTGCTTCGGCAGCCTGAACAGTCTCTTCGAGCTTCGGAGTTGCCAGCGAATCAAGATCCAGAGAATCATTGGCGTCCGCGGCCAATTCGGATTCGCTGAACGGATCCACGAAGCCATCCTCATTCGGTTTCGCAGGAGCCTTGGGCTCAGCCATCGCAGGCTTGGGATTCGGAACTGACTGAGCCGTGGCAGGTGACATAACCTGAGGTATTTTTGCCTGCACCTCGTTCAGATTCTTCTTCACAGACGGCATGAACGCAGGTGCGGTGCCGGGCTGAATAAACTGCTGAGAACTCGCGACCGGTTGAGGCGGTGCAGAGGCTCGTGGGTTGCGAGGTGATGAACTCGCCGCGACCGGAACCGCAGGGATCGGTTGCGAGGGCTGGCTGGCTGCTCGAACTTGTCCATTGGTCGCAGTGGCCTGGGCCGTTCGAACTGGCACCGACTTTGTTGGAGCATTGCTCTGAGGGGCCGTGTTTTTGACTTGCGACTGACTTCCAACGGCGGGGCGAGAATTTGCCGCAGGCATAGGTCGACTCTGGCTTGCGAGATGGCTTTGCATGCCGTTCTGCGCCGCGTTTTGTTTTCCGTTCTTCTGCATCGTCTGAACGCCCGATGGACGATTCTGCATGGCTGCTGGCTTCCCCTGAGCACCCTGAGGCTTCGGAGCCTGAGCAACGCTGGATCCGCCTGAAGGCGGAGCCGGTGGCGGTTCTACATAGCCGGGTGGAACTGGCGGAACAACAGCGGCATCGGCGGCTTTCTTGTTCTGTCCGGTGATGCCTCCCATGAATTTCTGCAGAAAGTTCTTCTTCGCCGGCTGCTGTGCTTTTGCCGGGGCTGTGGAAGACACCTGCTGCATGCCAGCCTGAGCCGTTGAAGTTTTCTGAGCAGAGGCAGGCTTCATGTAGCTCTGAGGTTTGCCATACTGCTGACCTGCAGGTCGCTGAGTTGGCCGAACGTTATTCATCTGCTGTCCCTGAGCATTCGGAAGATCTCGGGGATTCATCGAGGGCATAGGCTGACCACTCTCCTCGAACATTTTCTTCAGTTCTGCAGTCACAGCCGGGTTGGCCTGGGCCGGTTGTCCCTGCTGTCCAGGCTGATACTGAACGCGCTGAATCCCGGATGATGCCGGCGAAGCGGTGATTTCAAATCCCAGGGCGCGGGATTCAAACGTGGCTAACAGCGACGCTGTTGAAACAGCCGCCGTCAGAAGTGAGCGGCGAACAAGTCTTCGTGTCTTCATGAGATCCATCCCTGTCTCAACGTTGGCCGGTTCAGGTCAACTACCCGAGCCGGACTTTGCTTTCATGACGAATGAGTGACTCGCCCGGAATTGCTCCAGTCAATAAGCCACCGCCTTTTCTATCGACGGTTCCGAAAAGTCAGGTCGTTCCAGTTGGTCTGGTTTTGATGACGTTACGACAGACAGGATGGCTACGACACTTACAACCAGAATCATCCGTAGACTTGATGCAAGCCGCCTCTTTTCACACAGTGTGCAGATGTTCGTGCAAGTGAGGGATGTGTTCGGCAGCCTCTGCCGGTCTTCAAGGTGAATCGATCGCGATGACACAGGAAAAAGTCGTGCGAGCCGGCGAAACGGCTTCATTCAGTGGTTCCACGGTCTTTGTTCGAGTTGACACATCGTCGGAAAACTCGGGAAAACGTTGGCTTCGACGCATTGTTCTTAGCCTGCTGCTGGTTTCAATCATCCTGAACCTGTGGTTCATTCTGGACCCGCTGTCGTATTCGCCGCCTGGTATTCCTGAGCAACACTTCTCTGGCGACAGCGGTGCCAAAGATCGCATTGCGATTATCAACTTCGAAGGCACCATCAGTCCGCCATTTACCGAACGCTGGCTGAAACAGATCAAACGCGCGACGGAAGATGAAACTGTCAAAGGCGTTGTCATGGTGATTGACAGCCCAGGTGGATTTGTGGCCGATAGCCATCAATTGCTGCGGAAGATTCAGGAGCTGTCCAAAGCCAAACCTGTCTACGTTTCGATGAAACGCATCGCGGCTTCAGGAGGTTATTACATCTCGATGGGGATTGGTGAACAGGGCCGCATTTTCGCAGAGCCCACGACATGGACTGGATCCATCGGCGTTATCATCCCTCGTTATAACGCTACAGAACTTGTCCAAAAGATTGGCGTCAAATCAGAACCGCTTGTGACTGGTCCACTGAAAGACACGCTCAATCCATTTCGAGATATGACGGAACAAGAGACACAGGTCTGGGGGGCCATCATGCAGGATGCGTTTGATCGCTTTGTTTCTGTGATCGATGCCGGCCGCAGTGAGCTTGATGATGCCGCGATTCGCAAGCTTGCGACCGGTCAGATCTACACCGCCAATCAGGCTCTCGAGAATCATCTGGTCGATGAGATCGGCTACACAGAAGATGCTGTTACCGCGCTGGCGAAGCAACTGCAACTCACCAGCTATGATGCTTTCGAGTATCGCTCAACGCCGGGCCTTGTCGACGCTCTGATCGGTTCAAAGGTGTCTGCCGCAGATGCTATCGCTGACCAAATCCTTCAGGCCAGTGTGCCGAGAGCGATGTATTACGCGAGTTGGAATCCCTGGGTGCCGACCTTCTAATTTTCTTGATGTGCTGTGGCACGGGACGAAATCTCAATGTTCCTATCGAAGTTTTGTCAACGGTCGGTTCCTCTTCACATAGTAGACCACATCAACTTCCATTGCCGCTTCCTCGTAGCTGCCGATTGACTGTTCTGAAAACTCAGCTCGTTTCCGGAGCAGGATTTCCCGAATTGAATCGTCATCTGGATTCTTTTCAGTATGCGTCAGCAGGAGTATTCTGTCCCAGAATTCCTTCGGCGTCTCTTCATTGGTGTCCCATGGTCCTTGCTCCAAGTTCGTCCAGCCGAGCCAGATGCCGTAATCTTTGGCGAATTCTTCAATGAGCCATGAATGACCTGATGGGCGATCGTCCTTGTAAATCAGCCACCATTCTATGTTTTCACTTGTTGGCGTCCAGATTTCCTGAATCACCAGAAAGTTCGAAAGCAGGAAGAAACGATCGTCTGTTTCCTTGTCTGACGTAAATAATGGAATGTTTGTACCAGGAAGGTTTATTCGAGTTTGGCGAGTCACTGTGAGTGTCTGAGGCGAAAAGAATAGCGATACTTCATGACCAAGGTAGATTGATGCCGTCCACCAGATGAATCCAGGCACACCGATCAGCCAGAGAATTCGCCACTTTGTGGGACGCAGCCATTTGAGGATGAGCTGTGTTGGTTTCAGTTCTTCATTGGGATGACGTGCAGTCTGATTATTCAGCTCAGGGTGTTGCACGAATCATTCATCCTTCATCACTCTATGCAGGCGTTCGATCAGTTCCTGACGGGCTCGAAAAATCCGACTGCGCACAGTGCCGAGAGGGATGTCGAGAATCTCGCCGATCTCTTCATAGGAGAATCCATCGATTTCCTTAAGAACCAGCGGCTGGCGAAATTCGTCTGCGATTTTTTTCAATGCTTCTTGAACAAGGCGAACCTGTTCTGCCTGTTCCATCGCATGCCCGGGAGCATTCTGCTGGCTGGGATCCGCGGGTTCAAATGCCGAAGCTTCGTGCATGTGATCCAGAGATCCAGCACTGATGTGCTGGCGGCGCGCACGGCTGATCGCAACATTTCGTGCGATGCGGTAGAGCCACGAATAGAACCCTGCATCTCCACGGAAAGAACTCAGTTTCTGCCAGGCCAGAACAAACGCCTGCTGAGCCACATCCAGTGCGTCTTCGCGAGAGTTCAGGACATGCTCAAGACTATGAACCAGCCGATCCTGGTAACGCCTTACGAGGTCATCAAACGCGCGCGGATTTCCCTGCAGAGTCATCGTGATGAGTTGCAGGTCTGAAGAGCTGTCCACCGAGTCTGCTGACCTCTTTGCTGAGCACTACTTTGGAGCGACCTGTTCAGGCACGACCTGTTGTCGGAAGCGGCTTCTCCGGGCTTGCTAACGTTAATTTTGGATGCCGCGAAAGATAGTACATCCCGATGATTCCTGTAATCATCAGACCAATGCTCATCATCTGAGCATCTTTCAGTCCCAGCGCGCCCGGGTTGATGTCTCCTCGCAATGTCTCCAGAACGTATCGACTAATCGGATACAGGATCGATGTCAGACACATCACTGCGCCGTCAAACGGTCGTCGACGGAAAAACCAGGCGAGAATCCCGGCGAACATAAATGCTGCCACGGAGCTGTAAATCTGTGTGGGATGCAGCGAGATTGTTTCTGTGGCGTCCCGACCGATCACGCCGTTCTCAACAAGCTTTTCGAAAGTCAGGCTGTCCGGAGGAAATCTCACGGCCCATGGTTGCTCGCAGGCTTTGCCGTAGCAACAGCCGTAAAGAAAACAGCCCATTCGCCCGAAACCTTCACCGATCAGAAGCGAGGGGGCAAGGACATCAAACATTGCGAGCGGGCTGATCTTTCGGCGAAGGCAAAAAATCATGACTCCAATAATTCCTCCAATGACGCCGCCATAAAACACGATACCACCGTCCCACAACGCGACGGAGGCAATAAGCTTCTCCATGCCCTGAGCACGGGCCATCGTGGGACTGCCATGCCGGACAAGGTAATAAACGCGAGCACCGATCAGTCCCGGAATCAGCGCCCACATCATCATGTCCCAAATGACTTCCGGCGGTTGTCCGATCTTGAGCACTCGTCGTGAAGCCAGCCAAGTCGCGGTCGAAAAGCCGATGAACATCATGAAGCCGTAGCCGAAGACCGGGATACCGCTGTGAATGATGCCAATGTCCGGACGCAGAAACGCGAGTCCCAAAAGCACGATCGGGACCACCAGCCAGAAGCCCGCTGATGCGATGGATTCCTTCAGGTTGAGAGTACTGCGGTACAACAGCACAAAGGAAACACATGTGATCAGAAACCAGGCAAGAACCAGCCACGCCATGCCAACATGGAGTTCGTTGCCGACCGACTGCCATTGCCAGAGATCTTCAAACAGGAATCGCAGGAGGACCTTGCGCATAAAACAAATCGCATAAAAGTCGCCGAGAAAACGGCCAGGCCGGTGTCGCTCGTTTTTCGTTCAACGAGCCTTCCGGCTAATCATAGCGTAAGCCCGGCGATCTAAGAAACGCGGGTTTTCTGAGTGATTGAGGTGTCGTTGGCTGCCGTCAGCAAAAATTCAGGATCTCATTGTCAATCAGGCGCGTGGTTCCCACCTTCGCGGCAATCAACGCGACCGCAGGGCGCGTTCGTTCGGTCAAGAGTTCGAGTGTCCGACCATCGGCGATCACGGCATATTGCAAATCAATACCTTCCACAGAGCGAAGTACGTCGAACATCGCAGCGGAGATCTCCGTCGGAGCAAGAAATGTCTCCTGTGCCAACCACTTTGCTTTGCGAAGAGCCTGAGACAGCAGGCCAGCGCGTTGACGTTCTTCCGGAGACAGGTACCGATTGCGACTGCTCATCGCCAGTCCATCTGGTTCTCGAATGATCGGACAGGTGACAATTTCGACGGGCTGATTCAGATCTTCGACCATCTGCCGGATGATGAGCTGCTGCTGAAAATCCTTCTGCCCAAAGTAGGCACGATCAGGTTCAGTAATGTTGAACAGTTTGGTGACCACGGTTGAGACGCCATCAAAATGGCCCGGCCGATGAGCACCTTCCAGCACGGAGGCCAGCCGATCAACGCTTACAATCGTCTGTGCCAGCGGTGAATACATGGACGAAGTCTGCGGTGTGAAGACCAGGTCCGCACCGGCCGTCCGACACATTTCCAGATCGCTTTCCAGCGTTCTGGGGTACTTGCTGAAATCTTCATTCGGCCCGAATTGAGTCGGGTTCACGAAGATTGTGCCCACGACAAAATCGCATTCTTTGCGAGCTCGTTCGATCAAACTCACATGGCCCGCATGCAGCGCGCCCATGGTTGGAACGCAACCGACCGATTTGCCCGCTCGGCGAGCCTCACGGACAAGTCGGTGTGTTTCAGATGGTAAGGGTTCCACGATCATTTCTGTCCCACCGCAAAATATCTTTGTAATAAGGCTGTCTCTTGACAGTCAATTGTGTTGGCGAGCTACTTCGCAGGCTTCTCATAAGCCTGCATGTCCTTCAAAATCCTTCTCGCCCCATTGCCCAGAAACAGGACATCCACTCCAGCAACCAGCAGCGTATATCCCTGAGCTGCATACGGAGCGACAGCTTCGGCGTTTACACCGAAATATCCGAGCGGAATAGACGTGGATTGGCAGGTTGCGGTGATCTTCGCAATCGCGTTAAGAACTTCGGGATCAGAAATCTGCCCCATCTTGTTGTAGCTGGCTGAGAGATCGTAAGGCCCGAGCAACACGCAGTCGACACCCGGAACTTTGACAATTGATTCAATGTTTTCGACCGCTGTCCTGTGTTCTGCCTGAACAACCACAACGACGTCGTCGTTGGCGGAGGCGACATAATCGGCAAAGCGAAAGCCATAACCGTGAGCTCTTGCGAGGCCGACACCACGACCTCCGGCAGGAGCGTATCGAGCAAACCGCACCACATCGGCCGCTTGTTCGGCAGTGTTGACCTGAGGCACGATGACCCCTTGTGCTCCAAGATCCAGCACTTTCTTGATTTCTGCCTCATCGCAGATGGGAACACGCACGATGCAGGCCACGCGGTGACTGACAGCCTGAAGAATGCTCAGGATATCAGACGTTGTCAGAGGTCCGTGTTCGCCATCGATAAACAGCCAGTCGAAACCCACGTCCGCAAGAATCTCGGCCGTCGACGCTGTCGGCAGAGTGACCATCGTGCCCAGAAGTGTTTCACCCTTTTGCAGGCGTTCGCGAAATCCCTTGATCATTGGAAGAGCTCTTTACTGACAGAATGAAGCGTGGGAAGGCTCCATCGGATCCGGAACAAAGCGCATGCGCCCGTGTCTTTGGAGCGATCTGCGACCATTATTTCAATGGTCTACCTGGAGCAACACAAAGCTCGTCCGGGACTATCTTGCGAGACGATGCAGGTACTCACCGTACTCATTCGGGAACTCGGACGCCAGCGACTGCAGTTGGCTGCGATCAATGAAGCCCTTTCGCCACGCGATTTCTTCAGGGCAGGAGATTTTCAGGCCCATTCGTTTCTCAATCGCGGCGACGAAATTACCAGCGTCCAGCAGAGATTCATGCGTTCCGGTATCAAGCCACGCGAAACCTCGAGAAAGCATTTCGACTCGCAGAAGTCCTCGGTTCAGATACTCGCGATTGACGTCGGTGATCTCCAACTCGCCTCGCGGAGATGGTTTCAGATTGCAGGAGATCTCCACGACCGAATTGTCGTAGAAGTAAAGTCCGGGAACGGCAAAGCTGGATTTGGGCTTCTGAGGTTTCTCTTCGAGCGAGATGGCTTTTCCCTGAGCATCAAACTCGACAACTCCGTATCTCTCGGGATCACGCACCTCGTATCCAAAGATGGTAGCTCCTGTTTCAAGGCTTCCGGCATTGGCCAGAATCTTCTGAAAGCCACTGCCGTAGAATATGTTATCTCCCAGAACCAAAGCCACATGGTCATCACCGACAAAGTCTGCTCCAAGGATGAACGCCTGGGCGAGTCCTTCCGGCTTAGCCTGAGTGATATAAGAAAACTTCATGCCCCACTTCGAGCCGTCGCCGAGCAACTTTTCAAATCCAACAATATCCCGAGGCGATGAGATGATCAGCACTTCCTGAATGCCCGCCAGCATAAGCGTTGAAAGCGGATAATAAATCATCGGCTTGTCGTAAACCGGCGCCATTTGCTTACTGATGCCAAGTGTGATTGGAAACAGTCGAGAACCAGTGCCTCCTGCGAGGATAATGCCTTTTTTAAAGTGGGACATGGGTAGCGGTTTTCGGTTGGAGGTGTTCGGTTTTCAAAAACAACGGCGAGCGGCAGGGCGTCAGCCCTCCGAGTGTCTTCATTGATCGTTCAAAATTGGACCTTCTATTCGTCGCCCAGCCCGAGGCGTTCTCGGCGGTATTTTCCGGACTGAACGCGTTCGACCCAAACCGGATTCTCAAGATACCAGCGGATGGTCAATTCCAATCCTGATTGGAAATCCTTTTGAGGTTTCCAGCCCAGCTCACGTTCAATCTTTGTCGCATCAATCGCGTACCGACGATCGTGGCCGGGACGATCTTTCACGTAACGGATCAGAGATTCACAAGGAGTGTGTGGTAGTCCTGGACGAAGTCGATCAACTGTGGCGCAGATCATTTTTACGATACTGATATTTGTCTGCTCGTTGTTGCCACCTACGTTGTAACATTCGCCGATTCGTCCCTTTGCAAGGACTGCTTCAATGGCTGCACAATGATCTTCGACATACAGCCAATCGCGGACGTTGAGACCGTCGCCGTAAACAGGCAGCGGCTTACCTTCGATGGCGTTCAGAATCATCAGAGGGATCAGTTTTTCCGGGAACTGATAGGGTCCATAGTTATTCGAACAGTTCGTGATCAGTACCGGCAGTCCATACGTGTGAAGATAGGCTCGAACAAAATGATCCGATGCCGCTTTGCTTGCAGAGTAAGGGCTGTTTGGCGAATACGAGGTCTTTTCCGTAAACAAACCTTCTGCGCCCAGTGATCCATAGACTTCATCCGTCGACACATGCAACAGACGGAATTCGTCTTTTTCAGATCCGCTCAACTGCGAGTAATACGCTCGGATTTCTTCGAGCATACGACAGGTGCCAAGCACGTTTGTTTCGACGAAAGTGAGTGGTCCATCGATTGAGCGATCGACATGCGATTCAGCAGCAAAGTTGACGACGGCCGTTGGGCGAAATCTATCGAGCAGGTCTTTGACGAGTGCTCGATCGCCAATGTCTCCCGTAACGAGTTGATACAGGTCGGAGTTCGGGGGCAGTGAGTCCGGGTTGCCTGCATAGGTCAGCTTATCCAGATTGATAATGCGCACGTCGCCTCGTTCAACAGCGCGGCGAACAAAGCAGCTTCCGATAAAACCTGCACCACCAGTGACCAGAAGAGTTTGCATATCGACGTCAGGCTATATTCGCAGAGGTTTGAGTCGAGCAGGAGACAGCGGTATGTCCACAGTACCCGTGACTTACGGTATCGATGTTCAGAGTTTGAGAAAAATGATCGGTGAATCAATGAGATTTGCCGGACTTTGCTGCGATTCGCCTGCGGTGATTGCATCGTGTCGGACTGCGTGCATCAGGCTGTCCGATTATCGGGATTTTTACGTCTGCAACGATGGTTTCTCAGTTCAGCGGCAAACGAAGTGGGCCACGCCGGGGCAGATTCTGAACCGCGAATTTACGCGAATACCTGGCGTCCTCGGAAGTGCTGTTCTGCCAAAGGATGGTCAGCAACCCGAAGGTGGCTGTTGCAAGTCTTCCTGATACCAAATTCGACGGCGGGATCATTTCGAAGCTCGCGAGAGATCAGGGCATCAACGCCAGGTCTTTGTAGATCGCTTCATTGATCAGGCGATTGCGTCGCTGATGCTGACCTTCACCGCAGAATCCATTTGCACTCCAGGCGACGACCAGGCCATGCTGCGGATCGCAGAATCCCATCGAGCACTGGGAGCCTCCGTGTCCAAACGCTGATTCACTGGCGTATCGTCCGAATCCATAAGGGACTGTCTCGAGCCCATGCCGGTTGGAACTACAAATTACGCCGAGGCCAAAGTCAACAACGTGCTGGAGCGTTTGGTCGAACTGGTTAACTCGATGACGCATCATCATCTGCTGGACGGTTGACGATGATACGAAGTATGTTTCCTCGGGAAGCTTTCCGTTTCGCAGCAGCAACTCAAGGAAGATGCCGAGCTCTCGAATCGGTCCGCGCAAGTTGCCGCCCGGTGAAGGCTGATTCAACCACGGCGATGTCCCATAGTTGGAGATCGCAAGTTTTCCTTTGTCACGTTCATAAAGTGTCGGAAGCAATCCTGCATTCTGAACCAGTGTGTGAGTCTTGACGCCGCACGATGTTGAGTTGAGTCCAAGGGGCTCAAGCAGTTCATGCGTCAAAATGTCATCGAACGTAGCGAGGTGTGTGGACGCTATTGTTCGTCGCAGAATTTCACCCAGCAGAAACCAACTGCTTTGTGGATGATAGGCGGCTGTTCCGATGGGTAGCTGTCGCGCTGTTGACACAATGGTCTCGATCGTGGTTGACCAATCGGCATGAGGCCAGCCAGTTTCGGTCGCAGGGAATCCGGACTGATGTGTCAGCAAGTCGAAGATCGTGACATCGTGCTTATCGCTTTGAACTGTTTCGGGCAAAAGCTCGGAGAGCCTTGTTGACAGTTGGAAGCATTGATTTTCGATCTGTCTCAGAATCAGCAACGCTGTCAGCGGCTTTCCCGCGCTGCGCCACGGCATGACTGTCGCGGGTGACATGGGAACGCCGGGTGATGCGTCACCGAGCGCCGAGTCGAGAATGGGCTGAGAGTTCAGCGAAACGTAAATTTGAACCCCGGTATGCAGTCCGCGAGAGATTCCTTCCTGAATCGCGGCGGCCACGGAAGGGAATTCGGCTGATGGGAACATGGCGGTCAGTTGCAGAGAGGCAGCATTTTCTCGGCCTGGACGATGTACTGCTTAAGCATTGAATGTTCTTCGGCCGGTGCGACGGCCAGGCAGGCTCGCAGGAGTTCTTTCGATTCCCCCGGTCGACCGGAACGCAATGTCAGAATCGCCAGGTCTCTGCGTTCCCGATAGGAGCCTGGAATCAGCAACGCGATTCGGCTCTGGACACGCCAGGCGGATACCCAGAGTTCTCGATTGCCAAACAGCGTCTTAAGATTGTTAAGCATCCGAACCATGATTGTTCGCTCATCCACAGGCTTTAGCGTGCGGCGAATTTCTGGCATCGGGAGTTCAGTGATCTCACGCAGCCATGCGATGCACTCGGGCTCATCCATGATCCGTCCACCGTTGAAGGCATCCACATACAGGTTGCCTGAGTCCGTTGGCAGTCTCGTCAGAAAATGATGCGGGGCCGCGATTGGTTCGAGCGGAATACCCAGTTCATTAGCAACGTTTAGGTAGATCAGCGACAAGGAGATCGGGATTCCTCGTCCAGTTTCAAGCACTCGATTGAGATAACTGGCGTCCGGGTCGCCATGACAATCGTCATCGCCGTGCAGGTTGAGTTCTTCCGTCATATGGCGGACCAGCATCTTCAGTTCTTCCAGATCTGATCCTGCCTGGGTCACCGGATGAGTGAGTCGAGCAATCGATCGTTGGAGACGAAGGCGAGTCGGTGCGAAGTCGAGATTGGCTTGACCATCACGAGCGATTTCCAGCGCAGCGGTGATCAGGTCAACATCTGTTTCTCTGCGGACCAGTCGCATAAACTGCTGATCATGTTCAAATGTATTGCTGAACGGCATGGCAGGAATTTTGACTGGCTGTCTGAAGTGATCGAAGCCTGGCAGGAACTTTGCGAGGCAGCTTGGTTAGGAGTCGCGGGGCGAAACTATAGCGGCGCTTTCCTGCTGCCACAATGGCGACTGCTGACGGTGAAAGCCACGCTTTTTAAGCGACATTAACATTCAATTCGTGGAGTCATCCACGGATCGCTCCGGACGTCATCGATCAGAAGTCACGATGCGCTTGCCGGTCTTTGACGCGAACAATCAGGCCCTGTAGTGTGGCATAAACCGTATCATGTTTGCTGAATCTGCCCGGAAAACCGACAAACTCGGCCAGAACACCAGGACTCCGGATTCATTGATTTGACCCGTGAAGCAGTCAGCCGTATGGTGTCCGTTTGTCTCGGCATTTTGGCCGGAGCTTTTGATTCAGGCGAGAATTGAAAAAGGCACAGTTATGAGATTTCGAAGCAACTGGATTTTGTTACTTGGGCTGGTTTTGGCGGGATGCCAGGTCGAGCAGCCACCTACGCCGGAATCAAGCACAACGGATTCAGGGGAGAAAAAAGACAGTACAACTCCCGGTAGTACCACTGAAGGCGGTACAGAAGAGAAATCGGGCGAGCGCAAGTCCGTCGCTTTTGTAACGAACCAGATTGCCGACTTCTGGAAGATCGCAGAAGCTGGATGTGTCGCTGCGTCGAAAGAATTTGATATCGATGTTCAGGTGATCATGCCTCCGGAAGCTTCTGCTGTCGTGCAGAAGCAGAAGGTTGAAGACGTGATGACGGGCGGAATTCAGGCGATCGCCATCAGCCCGCTTGATGCCGACAATCAGGTCGAATGGATCAACAGCATTGCTGCTAAGATCCCCCTGATTACACACGACTCAGACGCTCCAAAGTCGAATCGCCTCGTCTATATCGGTATGGACAACTACGCCGCCGGTCGAGCTTGTGGCGAGATCCTGAAAAACGCGCTGCCGGATGGTGGCCAGGTATTGTTGTGTATTGGTCGTCTGGAACAGGATAACAGCAAGTATCGTCGTCAGGGTGTGATCGATGTATTGATGGGTCGCGATCGCGGCATTGATTTTTATCAGTCTCAGCCAGATGCCTTCGATCCAAACGACGGTGAGATCAAAGGTGATAAGTACACGATTGTGGCGACAGTCACCGATCAGGGTAAACCGGAAGTTGCGTTGCAGAAAGCAGAAGACGCGATTGTGACGTACCCTGAGCTGAAGGGTATGGCAGGACTGTTTGAATACAATCCCCCAGCGTGTTACCAGGCTCTGAAGAAGGCTGGTAAGATTGGACAAGTGGCGATTGCCGGCTTCGATGAAAACGATGTTACTCTTCAGGCAATCAAAGACGGCGAATGTGCTGGAACAGTTGTGCAGAACCCTTATGAATACGGATTCCAGTCGGTCCGAGTACTGAAGGAAATCCTGGCCGGAAGCAAAGACGTGATCCCGGAGTCAAAGTACATCGACATTGCTCCGAGAGCGATCACCAGGGAGAACGTCGAAGCGTACTGGGAAGAACTCAAGCGATTGAAGGGACAGTAGGGAGCTGAGGGTTTGAGGTTTGGAGCACACCGTCTTTCGAGTTGGCTGGTCACACCCTACATACCACTCAAACGACAGCAGGTCATTGCGGCGAGCGGCTGGGCGTCAGCCCTCCGTGTCATTCACTGATAGAGAAGCCCACCGCTTTCACAAGTATCGGGCCTATAACCTGCGAACTCAGTCAAACACTCTTTATGGTCACTACTTCACTCCCAACCCCGCGACTTGAAGTTCGCGACATCACGAAGTCTTTTCCCGGAGTCAAAGCGCTCAAGGGTGTGAGTCTTCGCGTGATGCCGGGCGAAGTCTTTTCGGTGGTGGGTGAGAATGGCGCAGGCAAAAGCACGTTGATGAAAATCCTGGCCGGCGTTCAATCTCAGGACGGCGGCCAGATTCTTGTCGACGGGCAGGAAAAGCGATTTGGTTCCGTCAGTGATGCGATGAGCAATGGAATAGCCATCATTCATCAGGAACTGAATCTCGCGGACAACCTGGAAATTGGAGCCAATATTTTTCTGGGCCGCGAGCCGAGAACACTTGGCCTGATTAACAACAACCGCATCAATCAGGACGCGGAGAAGCTGCTTGACCGAATCGGGCTGAAGGTCTCGCCACGGATGCTGGTGAAGGAGCTTACGGTTGGTCAGCAGCAGATGGTCGAAATCGCCAAAGCGCTGTCGATCAACGCGAGAGTGTTGATCATGGATGAGCCAACTTCAAGCTTGTCGGCCGGTGAGTCTGCAAAGCTGTTTCAGGTGATTCGGGATCTTCGCGCGGCCGGAGTGAGTATTGTTTATATCTCTCATCGGTTGGCGGAGGTTCAGGATCTTTCGGATCGAGTGACTGTTCTGCGTGATGGTGAGAATGCTGGCGAACTCGTTCGCGGTGAGGTGACTCATGACAGTCTCGTGCGATTAATGGTCGGCCGAGATATCTCGCGTTTCTTCGTCCGTAATCCTCACAAAAAGGGCGATGTGGCGATTGAAGTGAAGAATGTTGTGACGGCCACCTGGCCGAAGCATCGATTGAATCTGAACGTGCGAGCTGGTGAAATTGTTGGTGTGGCCGGACTTGTCGGAGCGGGCCGCACTGAAATGCTGCGAACACTATTTGGAGTGGATGCCCCGGTCAGTGGAGTGATTGAAGTCGGTGGGAAGCCTGTGGATCTGAAGTCTCCACAGCAGGCGATTGCGGCCGGGGTTGCTCTGGTGCCGGAAGACCGCAAACAGCAGGGCGTCGTTCTGGATATGGTCATTCGCCAGAACATTGGACTGGCATCGCTCCATCAGCATTCAAGACTCGGCGGTTTTCTGAACTTTGCGGTGGAGAAACAGCAGTCGGCGGAGATGAGTCAACGGCTGAGAGTCAAAGCTCCCCATGATCAGTATCGAGTTGGAAATCTGTCCGGCGGAAATCAACAGAAAGTCGTGCTCGGAAAGTGGCTCGCACTCAAGCCTCGAGTCCTGTTGCTGGATGAGCCGACTCGCGGGATCGATGTCGGCGCCAAACAGGAAATCTATCAACTGATGGATGAGCTGGCAGGGCAGGGGATTGCTGTGCTGTTTGTCAGCAGCGAAATGGAAGAGATCATCGGGATGAGTGATCGCGTGATTGTAATGCACGAAGGACGCATCACTGGTGAGCTGACCAGAGAGCAGCTATCCGAAGAATCGGTGATGCACCTGGCCACGGGGCATAATTAGCCCGCAAACAACTGGACCCACGGGTTTAATCGGGTTGTTGATTTAGTCGAGTATTGAGGGTTTCGTTTAACGGCGAGGCGCAGGCGAAATTGAAATGGTGGCGTACTCGGAGGGCTGACGCCCTGCCGCTCGCCTGGAACTGACTGAAAAGTGCAGGGTAACGATGAAGGGTAAGATACTTGGGATTTTTGGTGTGCTGGTCGTGCTCTGCACGTGCCTGGCATTTGCTACGTCCGATCCATGGTGGAATCTGGGAACGTCAAAATTTCTTCAGCCCGGCAATATCCAGAACCTGCTCAATCGTTTGTCGTTGTTTGGCATCCTGGGAATTGGTGTCGCGTTTGTGATCATCACCAGCGGTATTGATCTTTCGATTGGTTCATCAGTTTGCCTTTGTGGTGTCCTGCTGTCGATACTGCTTAAGGTCGATTATCAGCCGTTAGAGCCGATTTCTGTGAGTCAGATTGTTGCTGCAGAGAAGATGATCATCGCGGATGCGGCGGCTGGCGAGCTGAGGCCCGGTACGACGTTTCGATATACCGGCGGAGTAGGCTCAGGTCTTGTCCTGACAACCGAATCATCAGCTATCTCCGACGGGGCACTCCGGATTCGCATCAAAGAAAATCTGACTCGCAATGAGAAAGATGGTCGTCTTGTTGTGGCCTCGCCTGTCACTCGCATTGAAACCGGTGATTCTGTCGTTGCCGAAGTCAGCTCTGACCTGAATGTGAATGTTGGCGATCAGCTCCAACTGGTGAAAGCCGATGGCGCGGTGACGACTCAAAAGGTGTCGAGCGTTGAGACGGCCGGGACGGTAAAGCGATTGACTTTGGCCAGAGATCCCGGAGAAAAATATCGAGCCGATGCCTTTGCAATCGTATTACAGCGACACCAGAGAACCTCGATCCCTGTTGCGATTCTGATCGTGCTGCTCGTGGCGACGGTGCTGGGGTTGGTACATGGTCTGCTGGTGACAAAAGTCAAGCTGCAGCCGTTCGTTGTTACGCTCTGTGCATTGCTGATTTATCGTGGTGTTTCACGATGGTTGACGAATGATAATCCGGCGGGATTCGGTGAACTTCAGGAAGTTCTGGGACCTGTGGCCTCGGGCCGTGTTGGGCTGTTGTTTCGTGGGCAGGAAATGGTCTTTGGCATTCCCATACCCTTCTTTCTGCTGACGGCGATTGGTGTTGTAGCGTCCGTGTTCCTCGGTCGAACCATCTGGGGGCGATATTTGCTGGCGCTGGGACGAAGTGAAGAGGCGGCTCGATTCAGCGGCATCAATACCGGCCGGATTACACTGATGGCCTATGTGATCTGCACGGTTCTCGCAGCGCTGGGCGGGATGCTGTTCGCGCTGGATTCAACGTCGGTGTCGCCATCGAGTTTTGGAAACTCTTATGAGTTGTACGCCATCGCTGCGGCCGTATTGGGAGGCTGTAGTCTACGCGGTGGTGAAGGATCAATTCTGGGAGTTGTGATTGGTACGGCGGTCATGCAGGTTTTGAATAACTTGATTACGCTCCTGAAACTTCCGCAGCAGCACGAGACGACAATCATCGGGGCTGTGATTCTGATTGGCGTGATCGCCGATGAAATCGTGCGTCGAACGGCCGCAAGACGCAGGCTGAAACAAAGCATCAGCGGCTAAGGTGATGAGGCCGAAATAGATCCGGTTCGACGCACCGCGACTTTTTCATTAAGCTTCGCCCCTGAATTTTGAATCACTCGCATCACGTTTTGAACTGTAATCGCAGCCAATGACCACAGAACTTCCAAAAGCCTACGAACCAGCCGCCGCACAGACTCGCTGGGTTGAACACTGGCTCAATAAGGGATATTGCAACGCAGAACCCACTCCGGGCAAAGAGCAGCACACCATCATGATCCCGCTGCCGAACGTGACCGGAGCCCTGCACATGGGGCACTGCCTGAACGGCACCATTCAGGACTTGCTGACTCGCTGGCGGCGCATGCAGGGGCGAGCCGCTTTGTGGATGCCGGGCACGGACCATGCGGGTATTGCGACTCAGGCGGTCGTTGAACGTCGGATGCTGGAAGAGGAAAAACTGACACGCCACGATATCGGTCGTGATGCTCTGGTCGAACGCATCTGGAAGTGGAAAGACGAGTACGAAGCTCGCATTCTGAACCAGCTCAAGCAGATCGGTTCAAGCTGCGATTGGCGTCGAGTGCGTTTTACGCTGGATGAAGTCTGCAGCAAGGCCGTTCGTCGGACATTCTTCAAGATGTTCAGTGACGGACTGATCTACCGTGGTAAGCGATTGGTGAACTGGGACACCTATCTTCAGACGGCCGTCGCGGACGATGAAGTTTATACGGACGACATCGCCGGGCACTTCTGGACGATGAATTATCCGGTGGTGGAAAGGCGAGCGGAGGGTGTCAGCCCTCCGAGCAAATCGGCCGTCACTGCGCAGGAACTCGGAGGGCTTACGCCCACCGCTCGCCTGAATGAAGATTGGATTCTCACTGGCACACGCATTTCGTTTTCAACCACTCGTCCTGAAACGATGCTTGGCGATACCGCTGTTTGCGTTCATCCGACGGACGAACGCTACACCGACCTTGTCGGTAAGCATGTGATGATTCCGGCCAATGGCCGAATTATCCCGATCGTTGCTGATGCATTGCTGGCCGACAAGACTTTGGGCACTGGTGCAGTGAAGGTAACTCCTGCGCATGATCCCAATGACTATGCCTGCTGGTCTCGCAACAAGGACAAGATGGGTGAGCCGATCAACATCCTGAGTTCGGATGGTACGATCAATGAAAACGGCGGCGAGTATCAGGGTCTGGATCGTTACGAAGCTCGCAAGCGAGTCGTTGCGAAGATGGATTCGCTGGGACATCTGGAAAAGGTCGAAGACCGCATTATCCCGATGAAGTACAGCGACCGCAGCAAGACGCCGGTTGAGCCGTTTTTGAGTGATCAGTGGTTCGTGAAGATGGACACCCTGGCTCAGAACGCGATTGACGCCGTTGAAGATGGCCGAGTCCGATTCTTTCCGCAGCGGTACGCTAAGACATATCTCGACTGGCTGGGTGAGAAACGAGACTGGTGTATTAGTCGGCAGTTGTGGTGGGGGCATCGGATTCCGGTTTGGACGAGCACGTTCGAGTTGCCTTGGCCTTTGGATGGATCACAGAAGCTGGACGCGACTGGTTTGGGGCTTCGTTGGGCTAATTTGCTGCACAAATGGATGAGCTCGAATCAGAAAGAACGATTCGCCACCGCCGAAAGCATTGCGGAAAGAATTGCAGTCGTTCCAGTCCAGAGTTCACATGGAGTTCGCCTTCAAATTAGTGTTTCAGAAGATTCTCGCGAGATTGAAGAAGCGTTGGAGCATGAAGGCTTCACGCAGGACCCCGACGTTCTCGACACATGGTTCAGTTCCGCACTTTGGCCTCACGCCACGCTGGGTTGGCCGGATCGGGAACATAATCCGCCGATGATACAGGCTGCTGGCGCGACATCTGAGATTTCAAATTTGAAATCTCAAATTGCCTCAGGGACAAACGAAGTCCTCAACTTCTTCTACCCCGGGTCCGTACTCGTCACCTCCCGCGACATCATTACGTTGTGGGTTGCAAGAATGGTGCTCACGGGGCTCTACAACATGGGCGACGTGCCGTTTAAGCACGTGTACATTCATCCGAAGATTCTGGATGGTCTTGGCCAGACCATGTCCAAGTCCAAAGGCAACGGCGTTGACCCGCTGGAGTTGATTGAGAAATACGGCACTGATGCGATCCGCTTTACGATCTCATCGCTCGCCGGGGAAACTCAGGACGTGCGTTTGCCGGTTGGCTATGAGTGTCCTCATTGCGAAGCCATCACCCCGCAGACCAAAGAGCATCAGGAAATGCGGCCGATGGGCGGAGCAACACCGTCGCTCAAATGTGCCAAGTGCAAGAGGTCGTTCCAGTTCCCAAGTCCGTGGTTTACTCCGGATGATGGAGCGCCGGTCGCTCGTATCGTCAGCGAACGGTTCGAGTATGGACGCAACTTCTGCAACAAGCTGTGGAATGCGTGTCGTTTTGCGTTCATGAATCTGGAAGGTTACACAGCAGGCCCGGTTAAGGAATCAGACCTGCAGGTGGAAGACCGCTGGGTGCTCAGTCGGCTGGCTACGACGATTCGCGAAGTCACGACGATGCTGGATCGTTATCAGTTCGATCAGGCGACTCGAGCCGTTCGCGAGTTTACCTGGAATGAATTCTGTGACTGGTATCTTGAAATGCTGAAGCCTCGCTTCCGTAACGAGGCTGCTCGTCCGGTCGCTCAGCGATGTCTGGTTGTCGTTGTTGACACGCTGCTGCGGCTATTGCATCCGTTTGCTCCATTCATCACCGAAGAACTGTGGCACTTGTTTGCTCAGTTCGCTCCGGTGCGACCAACAGGAATTGCCAGCGGTGATAGTGTGTTTGGTGAGTCAGTGCCGGCTTCGGAAAGCGTCATGGTCGCAAAGTGGCCGGAGATGCCGCTCAAGGCGATTGATGAATCGTTGGAGAAGCGTTTCGAGCGACTCCAGGAAACGATCATCGCGGTTCGCAACGTGCGATCGGTCTACGGGATATCACCGGGAGCTCCGCTGAAACTCTTCATGCGATGTGCGCCGGACGTTGCGGAGCAATTGAAGGCTGTCGCTGGGCAGTTCGACTTTCTCTCGAAGACGATGCTTGAAGCCGCTGGCCTGGATGTGACCGCTCCCGAAGGCTCCGTCAGTTTTTCGCTGCCTGATGCCGACGGTTATATTCCTGTTGGGGATTCGATCGATCGTGACGCTGTTCGCAAGAACAAGGAAAAGGAAGCTGAAAAGCTGCGAGGTTTCATCGCCAGTGCGGACAAGAAGCTGCAGAATGAAGGCTTTATGGCGAAAGCTCCGGCTGACGTCGTGGACGGTATTCGAGCCACGAAGGCGGAGCAGGAAGCTCAGTTGGAGAGCATCGAGCGAATCATTCGGGAGCTGTCATAGAATTCACGGGTTTCGACACCATTCTCGTTATGATTTCCGATCGTGACACGAAAGCTGCCGGGCGTTTACCATGCGACGAGTATTGTGCGGTGTAAGTGCCGTAGTTGGCATGATCGCCCGCGACTTTAAAGCGTGTGCAGGACTTTAGCCCACCATCAAGTGACCCATGCAAGACCTTGTGCGACAGGAAATCTTTCAGGCCTGCAAAACCGTCATCGTTAAGATCGGCACGAATGTGCTGACGACGGAGAATGATCGGCTTGATCTGGTTCGTATTCAGTGTATCGCGGATCAGATTCATCGCATTCAGGAAACTGGCCGACGAGTTGTCCTGGTCTCCAGTGGGGCTGTCGGTGCGGGAATCGGGATTCTGGGACTCAATCGACGTCCCGATTCGCTGCCCGAGCTTCAGGCTGCGGCGGCGATTGGTCAGCCGTCTTTAATGCGAACGTGGGACGATGCCATGTTGCGCAGCGGGCACCGGACTGCTCAGTTGTTGCTGACGGGTAATGATTTTCGTAATCGACAGCGATATTTGAATGTTCGCAATACGATTCGCACGCTGTTTGACTTCAACGTCATTCCGATCGTCAACGAGAACGATACGGTCAGCATCAAGGAGATTGCTGTTGGTGACAATGACCAACTGGCATCTATGCTGGCCACGTTATTGCCGGAACCACTGCTGGTCATCTTGTCGGGAATTGCCGGGCTCTATGATGGCCCGCCGTCAAATCCAGCCAGCAAAGTTGTGCCGCTGGTCGAGAAGCCTGATGAGTCATTGCTGAAGCTGGTTGCGGCCGAGCAGAGTACTCGAGGTCGCGGCGGCATGGGCTCAAAACTGAAAGCGATTTTGGCAGCGACCGGCATGGGCGAGACCGTGATTCTTGCCAGTGGGCGAAGCGATACTGTACTCGACGATATTCGGAATGGCGTCTCCACAGGCACACTGTTCCTCGCAAAGGGCGAAGCCGTTCCGTCGTGGAAACGCTGGATTGGTTTTGGAGCACCCCCAGCCGGCATGCTGGTTCTTGATGAAGGCGCGACGAAGGCGGTTCGAGAATCCGGACGATCATTGCTGGCTGTCGGCATTACCGATGTTCAGGGCGAGTTTGAATCCGGATCATTGGTCGGGCTGCGAGCAAAAGACGGTACCGACATTGCTCGAGGGCTGGCGAATTATTCTTCAGATGAGATTCGTCGGATTCAGGGCCGTCGCTCTGATCAGATCGCCGCTGCTTTGGGGCATGTTCCGTACGGAGAAGTCATTCATCGCGACAATCTGGCTCTGCTGACGTGAATATCGGTCTTGCGAATACGCATGGCACTGTGTCTGAATGGCCGTTGATCACATTGCAGCCGCAATAAAAAACAGGGCACCCTTCGGTACCCTGTTCTCCTTGTTCATTTCTGCATGCATTGCGATTGATCAGTATTCGCCCGTGCTGGTTCTGATTTTGCAATCAGGCAGTTTTTCTTTGAGCGCCAATGCTCCTGCCTGCCCGCAGTTTGTGTTGCTGACATCCAGCAGTCGAAGTTTCTTCAGACCGACGAGTGCTGCGAGTCCCTGATCAGAAATGGCTCGGTTACTTCCCAGATGTAGTTCTTCAAGGTTTTTTAGTCCTTTAAAGAATTCCACCATTCCTGCATCGGTCACCGCGTTGGATCCGGCATTCAGGATACGGAGTTTTGGAAATGAACCGAAAACATCAGCCGCTTTGTGTTCGACGAGACCGGCACCGTATACGTTCAGGTGCTCCAGTGAATCCATCCCTTTGATGGCCTTAAAGCCTTCGAGGCCAAAAGGGGTTTCGCCCACCGTCAGTGTCTTCAGGTTGGCTCGCGATGCCCCTTTCCACGCGATTCCAGGGATGTTATTGAAGTCAACACTGAGATATTCCAGCGTCTTGATTTTCAGCAACTCAGGAATGGAAGCTCCTGTGATCTGAGTTCGCGGCAGCCGAAGTTCACGCAGCGGTAAGTCATGCAGCATTGTGACCAACTGATCATTTGCGGCTGTCGACCCTGCGTTTAGATTAGACAACTCCAGCATTTGACTCAGGCTGGCCCCTACTGCTGGTGTAATCATCGTACCGCTGAGATCCAGCGTTTGGAGATGCGGTATTGCTGTGAGTTTTGCAACAACCGTGTCATCTGTTTTTGTGGAGGGCAGCAGGACTTCGTTCAAAGATTGAATATTGCCAATCGCTGAAAGAGCATCAGGCATTAAGTCGGTGCTTGTAAGCGTCAATGACGTGAGATGCGTTAACGCGGCAAGCTGAGCCAGGCCGGCGTTGGTGACATTTCTGTTGCCCGTCAGGTCGATCTTCAGGATGCTCGGCCCTACTTCAGGAGTAACACAGAGCTGCGTTAAGTCGGCGTCGGTAATGTCGTAGGAAGGAAGCTTTTGAAATCTTGCAACGATTTCGGCTGGGGTTGGGCCGACAGCGGGGGCTGGTGAAGCGGCGACCGGCGACATGGTCTGCGGAGTGGCATTTGCGGGAGTGGTTGGCGGTGTGGAAGTGCTTGCCGAGCCAGAAACCTCGGATTTTGCGTCGTTGACCGCTTTCTTGACCTCTTCACAGCCAGAAAGCACGACCATCAGACAAGACATCAATGTGGGGAACAGACTCCTCAAGCGAAGGCTGTCGGCGTCTGAGCCAGGGACTTGTGCCATAAAAAACTCCAGCAAGATTATAGAAAAATAAGGCCAGCAATATCTTGTGTCAGCAGCAAACCAGATGCCAGTCATCCACCTCAGATACCGCTCAAAAGAGTTTTCATCGTCTTTTGACTTCGGGAATCAAAGGAAAGGGGCCGATTGAGATTGCTCGTTGACTTCGCGGATTTGTCTCAAGTCCAATGTGCGCGTGACTATTCAGGGGTGTTGTAGGAACCACTTCGAGTCGTCAAGATACCTTTGGACGTCGAGAATCGGCTGGTGTGGTGTCGTCGGAAGATAAGTGTTCCATTCACTGTCCTCCGGGAAACGTGAGTTGTTGTCAGTAGAACTGAGGAAAAGAACTCGTGAGCGAAACGTGGATTGCAGATCGGATGCATCGAATTGATGCATCGGGAATTCGAAAGGTGTTTGATCTCGCTGCAACGATGAAGCGACCCATTAATCTCAGCATTGGCCAGCCTCATTTCGACACGCCGCAGCCAATCAAGGATGCTTTGTGTAAGGCAGTGCAGGATGGGAAAAATGCATACAGTCAGACGCAGGGGATTGCTCCCCTGCTCAGCGTGCTGCAAAAGGATGTTGATGACCGTTACCATCATCCTGATCGGAAGGTTTTTGTCACATCAGGGACCAGCGGGGCATTGATGTTGGCGTTGTGTACGCTGATTAATCCCGGTGACGAAGTAATCATTTTTGATCCGTGGTTTGTGATGTATCGGCACCTGACCACTTTGGCTGGCGGTACTGTCGTTCAGGTTTCGACGTACCCTGATTTCCGGATTAGAATCGAAGATGTTCGCAAGGCAATAACCCCTCGAACGAAGATCATCCTCTTTAACAGTCCCGCTAATCCGACAGGAGCTGTCGCATCGAAAGCGGAAGTTCAGGCGCTGGCTGAGCTTGCTGCCGAGAAGAACATCGCGCTGATCAGCGACGAGATTTACCGGGTGTTCTGTTATGACGAGCCCTTCCATAGTCCTGCGGAATGGAATGACCGCACCATCGTGATTGACGGATTCAGCAAGTCTCATTCAATGACGGGGTTGCGGCTTGGTTACATCCATGGTCCGCAGTATTTGATCCAGCAGATGATGAAACTGCAGCAGTTTACATTTGTCTGTGCTCCCCATCCTGTTCAATGGGCAGGAGTTACAGCATGGGAGTTGGATCTGCAGCACAACGTGGATGATTACCGACGGAAGCGAGAACTGTTAGTTGGACTCCTGAAGGAAGATTTTGACATTTCCGGAGGTCAAGGTGCATTCTATTTGTTTCTCAAAGCTCCGTGGGGGACCGGGACGGAGTTCGTAGCTGAAGCGATTCGCAACAATCTGCTGATCATTCCCGGAAATGTGTTCAGTCCGTCGGACACACATTTTCGCGTTTCCTTCGCAGCAGAAGACGATCTGATTCGAGAGGGAGCAGAGATCCTTTGCCGTTTGGCCAGAAATCCGCCGGACGGTTTTCTCCGGACTTGAGACTCTCAGGCATGCCACGGCATATGTTTTGCGGTGATTTTCTTGCACTCTGCGCAGAATCCCTGCATGATGTGTGTTGTGCCGGGAGAATTCTGAACATTTTGGTGTCCTTCGGATCTCTCCATCGTCAGCCAGTCTTTGTCAGATCTGGCGTTTTATTCAGACTTATTCGGTTCTGAAGGCACTGGTCAGTAAGGGAGGTATTTTGTAATGCGAAAACTACGTACACGCGCCCGCGGGTTTACTCTGATCGAGCTGCTGGTGGTGATTGCCATCATCGCGATTCTGGTAGCACTGTTGCTCCCTGCTGTGCAGCAGGCTCGTGAGTCCGCCAGAAAGACTCAA
Organism: Planctomycetales bacterium; assembly: GCA_026400835.1. Classification (GTDB taxonomy): domain Bacteria; phylum Planctomycetota; class Planctomycetia; order Planctomycetales; family Planctomycetaceae; genus SXXK01. The sequence goes on from JAPLOA010000070.1 coordinate 113,239, forward strand.
TGCCTGAACAATCTGAAGCAACTTGGGCTGGCGATGCACAGCTACCATGATTCACATGGGGCTCTTCCGCCAGGAATTATTTCCAATCGCCTGGCCGCTAATGCCGATCTGACACCTAACGGGCTTCGAACCATCGATCCTACTGAAGCAACTGACCTTTCACGATCATTATCACTCCATGGAACGAGTTGGGCGCTGCATGTATTGCCTTACATCGAACAAGGCAACGTGTTTCAGATGTGGCGTCCGTTCTTCAACGTTATCAACAACGCAGAGATGGCGAATCTACAGGGAGACTGGCAGAAAGCCGGGTATCCTCCAGCGACATTCGATATCAAAGAGTTTTATTGTCCTTCGCGTCGAGGGAATATGGACCGCAAGAACCTGAGTCACAATCTTTATCTCGACTCAGTGTCGGCCAGCAGAGTTTCAACCGGTCAGATTTCCAGTGGCGGCATTGATTATGCCGGGTGCGCGGGCTCCGGACTGGTCTTTGACAGTAGTGCCGGACGGCCGATGTTTGATCTGACAGCTGACCAGATTGCGAACCAGAATCAACAGGTTCGAACGCTTGCTAACAACTTCAATCAGCTCGCCGGCAACCTCGGTGTCTTCACAGTCAACAGCTCAGTGCGTCTTACGGATATCAAGGACGGAACGAGCCATACAATCATGTTTGCAGAGGCCGAGCGTTTTTCACCATGGCGCGGAATCAACGCTCGCAATGCCGTTCAGGTTGCCTATGACGGTTGGGCTTGGGGAGGCGCTGCGACTCTTGTTTCAACCATGGATGGCCCGAACAAGATGTTGCACTTTCAGTTCGCCGGGTCTTCACACGGTGACGTCTGCATGGTGGGGCTTTCTGATGGTTCGGCGAAGCCTGTTTCTCAAAACATCGGCCTGAACGTTTGGCAGGCTGCGGGCAATATTTCTGGTGGAGTGACCACTCAGGGGTTCTGATGCTCAGCATATCCCAGACGCCAGGGTTGCGAATTCTCGTCATCCTGGCGTTTTTTTTTCGCGGGATCTGGAACAGTAGCCCATGGATGCAGTTAACATGAACAAATTAAGGACTTCATTTCGAACGAATCGGTGTTAGGCCGACACTTCGTATCTCGTTGACTGAGCGCCACTTTTATGACCATTCGATATACATGCACCGGCTGTGAATCGGTGTTGAAGATCAAGGATGAGAAAGCTGGCACGAAGGGCAAGTGCCCCAAATGCAAGGCCGAGTTTTTAGTTCCCCAGCCGGAGGCTGAAGAGTCTGCTGAAGTTGCAGCCTCGCCAGCAGACGAGCCAATTGATGAACCGGTTGATTCCGTCGATATGCCGATCGAGCTGACTCCGGAAGTGCCGGAATCAGACAGCTTCGATCCGCTCTCGGTGCTGGGGGCATCAGCCGGATCTGTGGGACCGAGGTCATCTCGTAGCGAATCGGTGGAACGCAAGCCGTCGATGGCTGAAATGATGAAAGACTTCGATGCTGCGAAGAAGGGCAGAGAAAAAAAGGCAACCTCTGAGGCAGTTCGTACCTCGGCAGTTGCGGCCTCAGCTCTTGAGACCGCCGGGACTGCCGCTGATGCGCTCTCCCGCGCGTATCAGCAAAAGCGAGATTCTGCGTCAGCTCCTTCGAAATCTGCGAAGGATGTTAAGGCTCAGCAGGAACGAGCACTATTGACGGAGTTCATCACGCGGCGAGCTTTACCAGGATTGTTAGTGGTCGGCGTACTCGTCTACGGTTACTTTTCGTGGATGAATCATGAGCCGTGGACAGGACCAGATTTATTTGAAGTCACGGGTCAGGTTTCAACTGCAGGAACTCCTGCGGTGGGAATCCAGGTTTTCTTTGAACCAATCTCAAGCGGTCCCGAAGATAATCGCTCTGCTGTCTGGGCCACCACAGATCCCGGTGGGAACTTTCGGTTGATGTATGACGCTTCACATTTTGGTTGTCCTGCTGGTGAATACAATATTGGGTTCGCAGGAGTCACTGGAAAGCCACTCAATCGTGCAGAGGGGGCTTTGAAGCTGACTGTGAAAGCCAATGAAACGAACGAGTTCAAGATAACCTTGTGACATAATTCGATAATCGGTGTCAGCAATACAGATCAATTTTCCGCAAACGTTGAGGAGTGAATCCGCGGCGTTCTCCGTTGTTCTTCAGCTCACTCAGCAATAGATCCGTTTTTCGACAGAGCATTGTTTCATATATGACATCAGTCACCATCATTGATTATGGAATGGGAAATCTTCGCAGCGTGCAGAAGGCGTTTGAACGCATCGGCCAGTCTGCTCATGTAACTTCAGACGTTGCGGAGATTGCTGCGGCAGAAAGACTGGTTCTGCCCGGTGTTGGAGCGTTTCGAGATGCTATCAGTGCGATTCGAAGGAATGACCTGACTGGCGTTATTCGGGATTATATTGCCGCAGATCGGCCGTTTCTTGGGATTTGTCTTGGCATGCAACTGTTGCTCGATGCATCTTTCGAAGATGGTGAGCATGAAGGTCTGGGAGTTATACCCGGCACTGTGCAAAGGTTTGATCTTTCGTCTGAGTTCAAGATTCCTCACATGGGCTGGAATCAACTGACTCTCGAAGGCAATTCGCAGCATGGATTACTCAGGGAGCTGGGAACAGAGCCGTGGTTCTACTTCGTTCACAGCTATCACGTGGTTCCCGGCGATAAGTCGTGGATTGCCGCCACGACTGATTATGGTCGTCCGTTTGTCTCCGTCGTTGCAAAAAGCAATGTTATGGCGACTCAGTTTCACCCCGAGAAAAGTCAGTCGAGCGGGATGCAGTTGTTACGCAACTTTGTTTCGATTGGTGAGTCGGCAGTTTGCTCGGCCCGATGATTTGATGCCTTACGGTGCTCTAAGTTTGGTGTGATTGAGTTCGACCGCCGACCATTGTCTGAGCCGAATTTTTCCGTGAGGCGCTGCGTACTGCCTTCGTGTTTTGAGATTCCTTACAAGCTAAAAATATGCTTCAGCTTCTCCCCGCCATTGATCTTCTCGATGGCAAATGTGTTCGTCTTCGTCAGGGAAACTACAACGACAGCACAGTCTTTTCAGACGACCCTGTTGATATGGCACTACGCTGGCGAGATGAAGGGGCTGAACGACTGCATCTGGTTGATCTGGACGGTGCAAAAGCAGGGCGTCCCGTGAATCAGAATGTTGTCAGACGTATTGCGGAGGCAACCGGTTTGCCCTGTCAGCTGGGTGGCGGAATTCGGAACGAGGACAACATCCGGCTGACGATTGAAGAGGCTGGAGTCGATCGCGTCATCGTCGGAACCAAAGCGCTGCGAGAACCGGATTGGTTCGCACAGATGTGTGCGAAGTTTCCTCATCGCCTGGCTCTCGGGCTTGATGCTCGTGATTCGATGGTTGCGACGGACGGATGGCTGGAAGTTTCACAGGTCTCCGTAACGCAGCTCGCTCAGCGATTTGTTGGAGTTCCGCTGGCGGCCGTGATCTACACAAACATCGCGAACGATGGCATGATGCAGGGCATTGATCAGCAGACGCTTGACGATTTTGTGCGACTGGCTGAGATGGGGCTACCCGTGATTGCCTCCGGGGGTGTGACGACGATGGACGACATTGCCGCGCTGAAGAAGATCAATGCCGAACAGCCGAATCTGATTGGTGCGATCATTGGTCGTGCCATTTATGAGGGCACAATCCGAGTGCGAGAAACCATTGAGTTCCTGCGAAGTTAGGCTGATATTCTGCGTTGTCTCAGCGAGAATTATGCCCATCGAGTTTTGGCCATAAAATTGATCCTGCAGGAGTGGTTACGATGAAAACCGGATTCCTGACCATTGATGCGATCGAGGCGTTTGACCGCGATGGCTTTATTGTTGTCGACAGCTTTCTGAATGCTGAAGAGACTGAGTTGCTCGGAGCCATTGCGCGGAAGGATCATGCTCTTGCAGCCGCGAAGACCTCTCGAGCCGATGGCGAAGGTGGCTCGGTGGATCTGGTCGTCGAGAATGAGCTTCCGGCCGATGCGATCTACACGGCTATTGTTCAGGCTGAGCCATTGGTGATGGCGATGGAGGCTTTACTCGGCGATGAAGTTTATCATTATCATCACAAAATGATTTTGAAAGAGCCACGAGTCGGCGGCGCCTGGACCTGGCATCAGGATTATGGTTATTGGTACAACAACGGTTGTCTGTTTCCTGATATGGCCAGTTGCATGTTTGCTGTTGATAAGGCTACAAAAGAAAACGGCTGTTTGCAGGTCCTGCGTGGATCACATCGGATGGGCCGCATTGATCATGTGAAGCGCGGCGATCAGACCGGGGCTGACATGGAACGTGTTGACGCCGCGCTGGCTCGAATGGAGCTGATTCACGTCGAGATGAATCCTGGTTCTGCAGTGCTGTTCCATGGCAACACGCTGCATCGGTCAGATCAGAATCGAAGTGAGAATCCTCGCTGGGCGTTTATCTGTTGCTACAACACTCGCAGCAATGATCCCTATAAAGATGGGCGGCATCCGCACTATTCTGCGTTGCCACGAGTCGGCGCTGACGAGGTCACCGCTGTGGGACGTCGCCATCTGCAGCGTATTACCGATGGAATAACATCCGCGATGTGATTGGTTTGTCGGGTTGATCTGCTTGCGTCAAGTGTGTCACGGAGTTCAGCCTGTTGTCTCTGACGTGACTGGCTTAATGCAGATGTCAACAATTTCCGAACGGCTCAAGTCTCTGGGACAGGAGTTGGGGTTTGCGCAGATTGGAATTGCGCCCGCGGTAACACCAACCGGATTTCATCGGCTCCTCGACTGGGTCAGTCGAGGTCAAAACGCGGACATGCAATGGGTTGACCGTCGTCTGGAGGCCTATCGTCATCCTGATGGTGTCATGTCCGGAACACGCAGCGTGATTATGGCTGCGATGAATTACCACGATGGAGAGCATACAACCGAAGGTCCGAGAATCGCTCGTTATGCATCAGGGACTGCCGATTATCACGATGTGCTGAAACTTCTGCTGAAACGACTTGCTGCGTTGCTGCGCGCGGAGTTTCCTCAGTCTCGGAGCCGTATTGTCATCGATACTGCTCCGTTGCTGGAACGTGATTTTGGTCGGCTTGCTGGTCTGGGATGGTTTGGCAAGAACACGATGTTGATCAGTCGGTCCATTGGAAGCTGGTTCTTCCTCGGAGCGATCCTGACTGATATCGAACTGACCTATGATCAGCCGCTTGAGCAAACGTTTTGTGGGAGTTGCACGCGATGTCTGGATGCCTGTCCGACGAAAGCGTTCCCTGAGCCAGGAGTGTTGGATGCTCGTCGGTGCATCAGTTATCTGACGATTGAACATCGCCATGCTGGAATCCCGGAGGAATTCAGAAGCGATCTTGGGCCGTGGTTGTTTGGGTGTGACATTTGTCAGGATGTTTGTCCGTGGAATCGATTTGCTCCGGCGGACACTGTGCCGGAGTTTCAGCAAAAGTTGAACTTCAGTACTTCTGAATGCAGGTCTTTGCTGAGACTGACGGAAGAAGAATTTCGCGATCGGTTTGCTGGATCCCCGTTGTTGCGTTCCGGGCGAACAGGCTTGCTTCGAAATGCTGCGATTGTGCTGGCCAATCTTCGGGATTGTGATTCGAGGCCTGAACTGGAAGTGTTGTTGCAGGATGGCGAACAGATCCTCCGCGAAACCGCTGCCTGGGCGATTCAGCAGCTTGATGTCTGAGCCGACATCATGCATTTGTCATGAGAATGCCCGAGTTTTTGCGTGCACGTGTGAGTGTGAGGCCGCCAGAAAACAGGAGGAAATATATGGGGTGTATTTGTTTGTGGGCGATTAGTGCTGTAGATTGACTACTACCCGTGTGCATGCGTCGTTCCCGTGGTAGTGTGTCACATCCCGCCGCCGTTCAGTTTGTCGGTGCTTTATGAGCAACCCGCCGAAGAGTCAGACTCCGGAGCAATTTGCTGCGGCTTTGCGAGTTCGAACGGAAGAGGCTGTCGCTGCTTCTGTTCATCATGCATCGCTCTCACAGCAATACTTGACGCTTGCACAAAAGTTCTCTGCGCTGGCAGAGCAGGCCATTGGAAATCCGGCTGCGGTCACTTTGTCTGTTCAGCAACTTGAACGAGAGGCCGCGACAGGTGCGCCAGCTGGACCAATTGGCATTCAGCAGCAGATCGTTTCGAAACAAAATGCTGGACTGGGGGCCGAAACGAATACTGGTCCCCATTTCTCCGTGGCATCGTCGACAGCTTCATCGACGACAGCGGCATCGACGATCACGACAAGTTCGGTTGCTGACACTCGTTCTGCGGCAGCGAGTGAAAAGTCACTCTTCTTTTCTCCGCCAGCGAGACTGGCGGCTGCCGGGGCGATTGTTGAAACTCCTGCCCAGACCGGTCCGATTTCAAACGTTCCCGGCGAGAGCAAGGAAGATCCTGTTTCGGGAAGCCGTAACGCTGGTGATGGATCGCAATTACCGACTTCGAAGAGGAGTGTTCCAAAGAAACGACGTGCGCGAATATCGTTGCGAAAGATTATCGAGCGGGCAAGATTGGTCACTTTGGAGCAGGCTGAGCGAGTCCGAGTCAGAGCCCGAAAATCCGATTTAAAGCCAAAGCTGCGAACCACGACCGAGGAAGTGAAACTTGAACTGAAGCGGAGTCGTCGGCCTGCGGCAATCAGTACTGCATTGACAGGGCTGGTGATGTTTCTGTTGACACTTGCAAGGCTGGAGATCGTGGAAGAAGTGACTCTGCCTCCGCTGGTGGCCGGGTTCTCTGAGACAATTGAGCCCGTCGAAGAATCGTTACCGATCGAGCCGCCTGCTGAAGAAGTGGGAAAACAGCTCGAGCAGCCGATCGAAGAGCCTCCGGAAGAAATGGTGGAGGAGCCGGAGCCGGAACTTGAGCCCGCTCCAGAGCCACTACCGGAGCCAATGCCTGTTGCTGAAACAGAGATGGCTGAAACAGAGTTGCCGGATACGCCCGATGGAACAATCGCTGCGGGATCGAGTAGTGCCGAGGGTGCAACCGCGTCGGCTGTTGATCATCGCAGTGATACAGGCCGGAAGCTAATGGTGGAGAAATACGGTGGTTCCGCTGCAAGTGAATCTGCCGTGGGGCATGCTCTGGAGTGGCTTGCGGCGAGACAACGAGCGAACGGCACATGGGACTTTATTGATGTGGGTCCCTGTCGAAATCCCGGGACAGTTAATAATCCGATAGGCGGAACCGCCTATGCCTTGTTGCCCTTTCTTGCGGCCGGACAGACGCACAAAGACGGGCAGTATCGCAAGTCGGTGTTGGCAGGTCTGGAGTTTTTGACATCTATTGGCGTGACTGCACCTGCGGGATATGACCTTCGAGGAGTTATCAACAAAGCCGATGACGATGAGGACCCGAATTACGCTTACTACGTTCATGGGGCCGCGACTCTGGCTTTGTGCGAAGCCTATGGGATGACCAAAGATCGCAAGCTGAAGCCTTTCGCGGAAGGTGCGGTGAAGTTTCTGGTCAATTCGCAGGATCCTCGCGGAGGAGGCTGGCGTTACAATCCACAGCAGCCGGGATCGACATCGGCTACGGCAATTCAGTTGATGGCATTAAAGGCTGGAGAGAAGGCTGGCATCAAAGTGCCGGACGTGACATGGAAAGGTGTGACTTATTACCTGGACAGTGTCGCTGTCGATGGGGAAGGGCGATATGGATACGAGATCGAGAAGAAGTCCTATGCGATCTCGGTGACTTCCATGGCTTTACTCAGCCGTATGTATCTCGGGAAGAATCGTGATGACAACGACCTTCGCGCAGGTGTTGCGCTGATCGACAAGCGTGGCCCTTACGACAATCTCTATTACAACTATTTTGCCACGCAAGTAATGAAGAATTGGGGTGGAGCCGAGTGGGATCGCTGGAACGGGCGATTGCGAGATGACTTGATCGCCTGGCAGGGAGTTGAGGGCGACGAAAAAGGCAGTTGGGCGCCGCGCGATCGTGACGACTACAGCAGAGCCGGTGGAAGATTATTGACGACATGTCTTGCGACGCTGACTCTGGAAGTCTACTACCGCTATAAGCCGTTGTTGCCAGAACCGGCAGAAGCAGGAAGTGCTGAAACCACATCCATCTCAGCGTCTGCTCCGAAAGTTCGTGAGTCGGAATCGGTTGATCCGGGTCAGGACCCGAAAGAACCGAAGTAGCTTTGCCTCCATAGAATTCTATGATTCACATCTGCCTGAGTGATGTGGTCAAGATTCTGAGAGTGCCGAGTGAAAAATGAGCAGTCCGTCCGTTACCCGAAATGTAGACGACCAGACGAATTCGACACCGCGATTGCAGTCGCTTGATGCACTGCGCGGTTTCGACATGTTCTGGATCGCTGGTGGGGATGCGTTGGCCACAAGTTTTCTGGGTCGACTCAATTCACCGGCAGCCATTCGACTCAAGTCTCAATTCGAGCATGTGGAGTGGGAGGGTTTCCGATTTTACGATCTGATTTTCCCACTCTTCATGTTTCTGGTGGGATGTGTGATTCCGTTTTCGTTGGAGAAGTTTCGGGATGATCCCAAGTCTGCTTATGGACGAATTCTCCGCCGGACAGCAGCGCTATTTGCGTTGGGCTTGATCTGCAATGGTCTTTTGAAGTTCGACTTCGGTAATCTTCGATACGCGGGAGTCCTGCAGAGAATTGCTGTGTGTTACGGCATCACTGCAGTGTTGTTTTTGAATTTCAGGATCCGTGGTCAGATTATAGTGGCTGCTGCAATTTTGCTGGGCTACTGGGGGCTGTTGACTTTCGTTCCCGTACCGGGCGGCGTTGCCGGAGATTATTCGAAAAATGGCAATCTTGCGGGCTACCTGGATCGAAGTTGGCTGCCCGGGAGAATCATGGAGCAGTACTACGGCTACGGCGACAACGAAGGAATTCTGTCCACAATACCGGCTATTGTGACGGTGATGCTGGGAGTTTTTGCCGGGCTGTGGCTGAAGAGTTCTCGATCTGATTGGGCAAAAATCGGAGGGCTGTTCGCCTGTGGAGTTTCATGCGTTGTTCTTGGCACATTGTGGGGGCGAAGTTTTCCAGTCATCAAAAATCTCTGGACCAGTTCTTTCGTGCTGGTTGCGGGAGGCTGGAGTCTGTTGTTGCTCTGTGTCTTTTACACAATCATAGATGTCGTTCGATGGCAGAAGTGGTCATTCTTCTGGACTGTCATCGGCATGAATGCCATCGTGATGTACATCGCGCCGCGGTTCATCGATTTCGACCGGATGGCTGTGTTCTTCTTAGGTGGCGTTGTGCGGTTGAGTGATGGCGGGGGCGAATTCCTGCTTGAAGTGGGAAGTATGGGGGCCAAATGGCTTTTTCTGTACTACCTGTATCGCAGCCGAATTTTTCTCAGGCTATGAATGGACTCAGCCTTGGCTATGGCTGTCCATCAGTATTTTTAATTGTACGGCATGTCTGTGAAGAGCTTCGCACGAAGTTCTTCGGCCGTGATTCCACGATCTCGTATCGATCGCAGGCTTTCGGCATCGTCCCGTTTGGCGAGACGTTTTCCATTGTTATCGCAGATGAGTTTATGATGATGGTATTCGGGAGTCGGCAGGACCAGTAATGACTGCAGAACTCTTTGGATGTGAGTCGCGCTGAAGAGATCCATTCCGCGTGTCACACGAGTAATGCCTTGAAGCGCATCATCATGAACGACCGCCAGATGATAGCTCGATCCGATATCTTTACGGATCAGAACGATATCCCCGAAGATCTCCGGCCTCGCCGTCTGCCAGCCTTTTGCGAGGTCTCGCCATTTCAGGTCAGAGCCTGTGATCCTGATCGCTTTTTCAAGATCCAGTCTGAGAGCAAATGACTGTCCTGAGGCGATGCGGTCGTCACGTTCTGCGGGGGAAAGGTGTTTACAAGTTCCGGGATAAACGGGGCCATCGGGGCCATGTGGCGCGCCTCCGGCGGCGTTGATTTCCTGCTGGATGTCTTTTCGAGTGCAGAAGCAGGGATAGAGCAGACCCTTTTGTTGCAGGGAATCAGCCGTTGTTGCGAAATCCGATAGGTGCTCTGACTGTCGACGGACTGGGAGTTCCCAGGTGATTCCCAGCCAGGCCAGGTCCTCTTCAATGGCGGTTTCGAATTCCGGCCGACATCGAGTGAAGTCGAGATCTTCGATCCTGAGGATAAACGGTCCCTCAGATCTCCGGGCGGATTCATAGGCGAATAAGGCTGAAAATGCGTGGCCAGTGTGGAGCAGGCCTGTCGGGCTGGGGGCGAATCTGGTTACGATGGGTTCGGTCATGTTCTTTTGCTGGCGACGGGACTGCCCGGGTCATTCAGGACAGATTAGGCATGAATCTCCTGAGGTGGGAAAGGCACTGCGGGTCTGGATTCAAGTCTCTCTGTTGTCTCAGGCGGGAGAATAACGGTACTACGAAATTTGCGAAACTCAGGGTCCAGCCGGTCGACAGCTTTAAGCTCCACCGATCGCTTGGTAGATTTCACGAACAAACGTGTTTTTCAACTGCGGTCGTTCTACGCGCGGACCCTGGGAGAATTTTGGCATGGCAAGTCGTCCTGCGAAGCTGGTACTGGCGAACGGGAAAATCTATACCGGAACAGCCTTTGGTGCAGACGGCGAAGTGCACGGGGAAGTTGTATTCAATACGAGTATGACCGGGTATCAGGAGATTTTGACAGATCCCTCGTACAACGGTCAGATTGTCACGATGACCTATCCACTGATTGGAAACTATGGAGTCAATCAGGAGGATGTTGAAAGCAAGGGGCTGTTCCTTAAAGGTTTTATCGTCAAAGAGTTATGCGAGATTCCCAGTAACTATCGATCGTCGGAATCATTGGATAGTTATCTCAAGCGAAACGGGATCGTCGGGATTCAGGGCATTGATACTCGATCATTGGTTCGTCAGATCCGCACACAGGGTGCCATGAAAGGTGTTCTGTCGACCGTGGATCTGGACGACGCTTCTTTGTTGAAAAAGGTTCAGGAGGCTCCTGGTCTGGTGGGTCGCGACCTTGTTCAGGAAGTGATGCCTCAGGAGTCCTGTGGTTGGGATACACCGCTCAGTGCACTTGGCAGGCCGTCGGACTATGTGTCTGGTGCTGAGCGAACGGATGGTCCGCACGTCGTGGCCATTGATTACGGAATGAAGTGGAACATTGCTCGTTATCTTCGCGACGTGGGATGTCGAGTGACCGTGGTGCCGGGAACGGCAACGGCGGAGCAGATTCTGGCCCTTAATCCGGATGGAGTGTTTTTGTCGAATGGTCCGGGAGATCCGGAGCCATTGACTTACGCGATTGAAACTATTCAGGGCCTGCTGGGTAAGAAGCCTGTATTCGGGATCTGCCTTGGGCTGCAGTTGTTGGGCCTGGCCTTCGGAGGCAAGACTTACAAGCTTCGGTTCGGGCATCGCGGGGCCAATCAGCCGGTGCTGAACCGTCGAACCGGAAAAGTGGAAATTACATCACAGAACCATGGTTTTGCGGTCGATGCAGCCACTCTGCCGGATGATGTTGAAGTAACGCATGTGAATCTCAACGATCAGACAGTTGAGGGGATTCGCCATAAGGTCTATCAGGCTTTTGGTGTTCAGTATCATCCGGAAGCGGCCGCTGGACCTCATGACAGTCACTACCTGTTCACTGAGTTTCTTGAAATGATGCAGGGTATTCCTGCCTGATGTTTCGGCTCATGTACCGATTTTTCGTGGCTGCTGATGAACATCTGCGTGGTGCAGTCGATTTGTTAACCCACTTATTATTTGATCTTAAAGGTTCTTGAAATGGCGCTTGAGCGAACTCTGATACTTGTGAAGCCAGATGGTGTGCAGCGACGTCTGATTGGGCGGATTGTTTCGCGAATTGAAGACAAGGGTTTGAGTATCGTCGGGATGAAGATGTTGCAGGTCACTCCAGAACTGAGCAAGCAGCACTATGCCGAGCATGTCGCCAAGTCTTTTTACAAGGAACTGGAAGCCTTCATTACGTCAGGCCCGGTGGTGGCGATGGTTGTTGAAGGTCCGGAAGCCATTACTGTCATGAGGACGCTCATGGGAAAGACGAATGCGCGTGAGTCGGCACCGGGAACGATCCGTGGTGATCTTGGAGCAAGTCGCCAGATGAATCTGATCCATGGCAGCGATGGTCCCGATGCGGCCGCGAAAGAGATCGCAACCTATTTCCGATCAGAGGAGATTGTTTCAGCGGCGGATGCGTTGACAGCGCATTTATGGGCGAAGGAAGAGGAATAGTCGACGAAGTACATTGCCGGCGTCTTCGGATGCTGCAGCGGTGTTGACATCGATTCTGCGAAACCAAATCCGATTTCAAGAGCCTGTCCCTCTCCGGGGCAGGCTTTTTTTGTCCGGTGGACAGGTTTCAGTACGGTTGAGATGCAAAAAGCATTCAAATCTACTTGTTTTTGTGAGGGGTGATGCCGGAGAACAACAATTCGTTGAATTCTGAATGATCCGCACGCTGCTGATATCCGTCATGTTCGTACGGCTGGAGGGATTTCTCTGATTGTTACGGCAGGAACCCTTCAAGGTAGGGCGGATTTCGACCTACAGATCACATGGTGGTTTCTGTTTTCCTGACTCCAGTCAGAGTTTTCCCATTGAAAAAAATCAATACAGCTCTGCAATGCGAAGTTTCCGGTGTGCACGTCAATAAGCGTGGAGTCTTCAGGCGAAGCGGCACTGCGGTTCTTGAAATGGCCGTTTCTCTTCCATTGCTGATTACGCTTGTCTTTGGCGGGATGGAAATGGCAAACGCCGTATTCCTGCGGCAGTCCATGAACATGGCGGCTTACGAGGCTGCCAAGGTCATTACTCGTCCGGGTTCCAATGAAGCGTTGGCTCGCACTCGGTGTCAGGAGATCATGACTGTTCGGAAAGTGAGTACGTATACGCTTACGTTCTCCCCAACCGTGACGACTGCAACGGCACGTGGAACTCAGGTGACAGTGACCTTATCAGCACCCGCTTCGAATCTGTCTTATGGTCCGATGCAGTTCATGACCGGAACGACACTCAGCACAACTGTGGTGATGGTTCGGCTGTAGTGAAATTTGCGATTTAGAAGTGCGTGGCGGCTTCGTGAGTCCGTCGAATGTGAGCTGTGATGAAAGGTTTTAGGTATGAAACGGTTGTTTCGATTTCAGCGTCGCACTGATCATCAGCGACCCGGAGCGGCCCATGTGCTGATTGCCGCGATGCTGTTTACATTTGTGATGGTGGCGGCGATGACAGTCGATTTTGCCTATATGCAACTCATTCGAACTGAGTTGCGGACGGCCACGGATGCTGCAGCAAAGGCCGGTGCAGAAGCACTGGCCCGAACCCAGGATGGGAATGTGGCCAAGGCTGCGGCAGTTCAATATGCGGGGCTCAACAAAGTTGGTGGTCGTTCTTATGCGATTACCACGAATGACGTAACGCTCGGCCGAGTCACCGGTCAGACGAATGGAACGTGGACATTCACTGCGAATGCCACGCCGTTCAACTCAGTTCGAGTGAATGCGAGGATTGGCAATGGCGGGGTGACACCAGCGATGAATATGTTCTTTGCTCCGGCACTTGGACATGCTCCGTTTTCCACGGCAGCTCAGGCAACTGCAGGACAGCAGGAAGTTGAAGTCTGCCTGTGCATCGACCGTTCTGGCTCGATGATGTTCGATATGACTGGAAATGACTGGTCCTACCCATCGCCAAATCCGTTACTGTACTCGTCGGGTTTTTATCCGAACTCGATGTATCGGAACTACTGTTCGCCGCCGCAGACGACGGCCAGCCGGTGGGCCATCATGCGAAGCGCGGTGAATATTTTTCTGAATGAAGCCGGTCAGTTTGAGTACCCACCGCGTACAGCTCTTGTCACCTGGAGCAGTGCCATGACGCTTCCTTATCATCCATACACGAGCTATACGCTCGTGGACACAGATCACAACCTGCCGGCGGCGGGCTCTTTTGTCTGGTCGACGAATCGAACTGCGATTGAGAACGTTATTGCAACTCGTTCCAATAGTGCGATCGGTGGAGGCACAACTCTTTCGGCAGGTCTTGACCGAGCTGTCGCAGTGCTGACGGGTGCAAATGGTCGAGCTTTATCCAACAAGGTCATTATTCTGTTAACTGATGGTCAGTGGAATGATGGGCGAGACCCGGTTCTTGCTGCACAGGATGCTGCTGCGGCCGGGGTCACCGTTCACTGTGTGAGCATGATGACATCCACTCAGGCGACACTGACGCAAGTGGCCAGTATTACAGGAGGCCAATACTACGCAACTCAAAATGCCGCTCAATTGCAGCAGGCCTTTCGTGACCTTGCCAAGCAGCTTCCGATCGTACTGACAGACTGACTACCGCGGACTTGAAACATCAAGAGATCATCATGAAGAACGTAAGAAACACGATTCAGTGCTCTCCGAGTTTAGACCCGGGACGAAGGGGGGTACTTACTGTTGAGTTTGCGATCGCTGCTCCCCTCATCTTTCTTCTGTTCCTTGGTGGATTGGAGTTGACGGCTCTGAATTTTGCTCGTCAAACCGCAGGGAATGCTTCTTACGAGGCCGCTCGCAAACTTATCATACCGGGTGGAACGGTGGCTCAGGCGCAGTCCGAGGGGTTGCGACAGATGAACATCGTGGGTCTGGGAACGGGCGCGAGTTGTACTGTTGTCAATGCCGCCACAACGGCGACTGCGACAGTGTCGGTTCCCGCCACCAACGTTTCGTGGGGATTAATGCGTTTTTGTGCGGGTTACAACATAACGCAGACGTGCACCCTCACTAAAGAATAACTTCTTTTCTGTTAGTGATCGCGAGTTGAGCGACGACGCCAGCCAGAGTTTGTCTGACAGCAATCAGGCAGTTTCCGGCTAACCTTTCCTTTTTCAAGCCTTTTTGGCTACTTGCCTCTTGTCAATTCTGGCTGAAGGTCGCAAAAACGCTGGCAACGCAGGTTTGCGTCGCCCCGCAATACTTTGCTGTGCTGATTCTCCGAATTTGGCTGCCGGTTAGAAGATGTCAAAGTTGCGGGTTTCTCTTTGTCGAAAGAACGGCAGCGATCGTGATTTGAATGAATTGCCAGGGATTGCTATTCTTCGCCCCTTCCGAAGTGGCATTCAAGTTCGAAGTCCGGAGATTATTGGCTCATGGGTACGAAGAAGACGGGCAAAGGTCGACGAAAAATTGGTCGCAAGAAGCGCCGTATGCGCGCCAAAATTCGACATCGCAAGGGCTAGTCATTGGCGGGCGCCCCCGTTTTCGGCAGGTCGCAGAAAACGGTCTCTTTTGCGACGACATGTCGCTTTAGCCGGAAGTGAAAATTCCGAGGTTTTGTGTTGCGCCAGCCCGTCGATTTACTCCGGCGGCGTTTTTCGCGAGAGCGATGCTCAGCGGAATCGAAAATACAGGCCCGTGGTCTCATGCCACAGGTTCATGTTTTTTCGCATCTTCGTGTCGTGCGACTTCCCGGCAGCTTTCTTTGTATGGGCATGCCGCTTGCGATTGAATTCTGCTACTCAAACTGCGTAATTCTTGTTTGAAGAGGCATGCACTGCATTGGCACCACGATGTAATCGTTTGAATCTTTGGGATGTTGCGAAGCCGTGAAGCCGGTTGTTCTCCACCGATGCATCCTTATCGCAATGATCACCTCGCACTCTCTCTGAGCTACGAGGCATGGTCTGGGGAGTGTGAAGGATAAAAGTCACGGTTCGAGTCCCAGGCCAAACGTCAGTTTGCAGGGCAGGTTCACACCCTCAGTCTTGCTGAAGTAGGACACGCGAGCCTTCAGCTTTTTGGCGTTGGTTGCGATTCGCCACGACTTCGAATAAGTCGCGTTCTCACCGAATCCAAAGCTACCAGAACCGCTCTCAATCGCCTCAGCCTTGTCATCAAGAAATTCGAGGTTTTGGATCGTATCGAGTGGTTGGGTACCATTGAGTTCGAATTGCTGCTTGAACGGGTCCCCAAATGCCGGACCAATCTGATTGACGCTCAGCTGGGCTGGGCCGAATTAAATCTTCGTGCCTTCTACCAGTTTCAGATCGACGTCGACGGTCTTAAGGTCGGCTCCTGTGATGAGAACAAACGTGCCGTCGCTCAGGATATTGCTCGCCGACTTAGCCGGAAGCTCAGCACTTCGGAGCGTGATCGTGCCTTCTGACGGATTGTCATTAACTGTCATCTGAAAACATCCGTCGAAGAGTTCCTTCAGTGGCAACTGGTCGCCTTCATTTGTCGTCACGGTAATCTTTGACTGTTTTTCGTCGATTGACAGGATGGTTCTTCCTGGGAGTCTGAAGACGCTTTTTTGTTTCCAGTCCAGGCTGCTTCGTCATAGGGAGCCCCTGACCAAGCTGCGACTCCGGATCCTTCTTCCCGACGCTGAATCCTACGATTTCAACATGCGTCTTCTCCTGTGCCGAGAGAATCTCGCCAGTAGAGACGACAGAGGTCAGCAAAATGAATAGTGACGTCATAGATCGGCAAATGGATATCACCTTTCAAGAACGGCGGTCAGGAGAGATCCGGGAAGCTTATGTTAATCAACGCTTCGGAGCGTAACTCTTTGGGGCTGCCATGCAGATCGAAGCCGTGGCGTTGCCACGGCCAGATTTCCCCAAAGATTATGATCTCTAAGCGGAAAGATCGATTTTGTCGCAGATGCAGGGTACCTTAAGAGGATGTTAGATCGCACCGAGTTCTCTATCCCTGATTGCAGTCGTCAGGAATCCTGCTGTTATGCCTACCGTTCCCGAACCTTCCGGATCAGAATCGACGCTGGCGGTTCGGCATTGGCTGGAACGTCACAAAGCCGGAGATACTGCGGCTCGGCAGGAACTCCTTGATATCTCCATGCGTCGATTGCGCTTACTGTCGCGTCGAATTTTGAGTGACATTCCGGCTGTTCGTAGTTTTGAAGAGACCGACGATCTGCTGCAGAACTCAATTGTGCGACTGTGGAAGTATCTCTCGAGTCATCAGCCGGAAACGTCGGTCGACTACTTCCGTCTCGCCGCCTGTCTGATTCGCCGTGAGCTGATTGATCTGTCGCGATTTCATTTCGGGCAGCGACATTCCCATCGCCAGGCCGAATCAACAGCGTCATCTCTTGGTGATTCCCTGAGTCCGGCCGTGGTGCCGAACAATGATGACACCTTTGATCCTCAGAAACTAAGTCAGTGGACCGAGTTTCATGAGTACGTAGAGGGTCTGCCGGAAGACGATCGATTGCTTTTTGATTTGCTTTGGTATCAGGGCCTGACGATGTCCGAGACGTCCGAACTTCTGGCGATTCCCCTGCGAACCCTGGGGCGGCGATGGAAGACGGTCCGAATTCGGCTTTACCGTGACCTTTTAAGTGAGTCAGGCGACTCGGAAATTTAGATGTCCCGGCACCTCAGGATTTTTGGAGATTATTGGCCGACTCTTTGTCTGATCTTCGATCTGCAGATTGTAGTGAACTTGCACCCGTTTTGAATGCTCCATCGCCAACGTGGAGTTTAGCGTTTTGACATGACGACACTTGACGATCTCCTTTGCCTGTGGGAAGAAAATCGTGAAGCGGGAATCCCTGTTTCTCCGGAAGATCTGTGCGCGGAAACGCCGGAACTGCTGCAGGAACTCAAATGGACCATTCGTGCCCTGGAGGCTGTTGAATCTCGGTTTGGGGTGATTTCGACTCAGCAGGAGCAGGTGCACGGGGCTGAGGTAACGTCACACCGTTTGGAGCCGTCTGATACCGTTCTTGTTTCGTCAGAGTACAGAATTGAAGAGCTGCATGCCTCCGGAGGGCTTGGTAGTGTCTATATAGCTACCGATCCTGTGTTAAATCGCAGAGTTGCGATCAAGTTTCCTCGGTGGAAGAACCTGACTGCTGAGCAGTCTGCCAGGTTTGAGCGGGAAGCGAGAGTCACCGGACGTCTTGACCATCCCGGCATCATTCCTGTGCATGCTCTCAAGTCGAATCAAACGGACCGTCCCTGTTATGTCATGCGCTTTGTTGATGGTCAAACGCTGCAGGCTCGTATTCACGCACTGCATGCCGGGACTCTGGATTCGAAACCTGCCTCCTTCTACGACTCACACGAGTTTCGTCAGTTGCTGCAGAACCTCGTGACTGTTTGCAATATTGTTGCCTACGCACATGGGCAGGGAGTGATTCATCGCGATATCAAGCCAGCCAATATTATTCTGGGACCATTTGGAGAAGTTCTGTTATTGGACTGGGGATTGGCAAAAGTTCATGGCGAAACCTCGGACGATCCGGCATCGGTCGTGACAGTTGCTTCTGACGGCAATTATTTTGAAACACATGATGGGCAGGTTCTCGGGACACCTGCATTTGCCAGCCCCGAACAACTGCTCGGGCACACAGAAAACGTCACTGTCGTGTCAGATGTATATGCACTTGGAGCTACTTTATTTGCGTTGCTGACGGGATCATATTCAATCGGAAAGAGCGCGTTTCATGAACATCTGGATCGACTGAAGCTGGGGCAGCGGTTTTCAGCACATGAAGTGAATCCAGCAATCCCGGTTGCTCTGGAGGCCATCTGTTGCCATGCGATGGAGATCCGTCGGGCAGATCGTTACGTCTCGGCTGTTTCTATGGCTCAGGATATTGAGCGATACCTTGCTGGAGAGTCTGTCAGTGTCTGTCGTGATTCGACATTCGTCAGGCTTGGACGCTGGATTCGTCGCCGGCCCGGACTTGCAGCTGCCTCGGCGACAGGAGTATTGATCGCTTCATTGGCAGGAGCAGCAGGAGCCGTCGTTCTGGGGCAGAAGAATCAGGAACTTCAGTCGAACAATGAGAAGCTTGAATTAGCGATGGAGGATTCTCGTTCCGCTAATGTTCAGGCTCTTCAGGCTTTGAGGACCCTGTTTGACGATATTGTCGCGCAAAAGTTAGGATCGCAGGCTGAGCTGACAGATTCGGATCGTGAGTTTCTGCAGAAGATTCTGCAGCAGTATGAGACATTCGCCAGTCTGAAAGGCGACTCGATCGAGAGTCGTGTGATACGCGCCGAAGGTCTGCAGCAGAGTGGCACGATTCTACTGCAACTCTCCGAAGAACAGGAGGCTCGAGCTCGATTTGAAGCGGCCGCAAAGATCTACCAGAAACTCCTGGAAGAGACCGATCAGGCAGATTACCGTCGGCAACTGGCCTCTACGCTCGTTGACGTCGGTCTTTCCATGCAGAACTTTGGAGAACTGGCAGCAGCCGAGCAGGCCGCGAATGAGGGACTCGCTGTGCTCGCACCTGTTCTTGTCAAAGAGGCAGGGGCGTCTGATCCTGTTGCCTGGGAGGCCTTTGCGAATCTCAAGCAACTGCTTGGTGGCATTCAGATTGCCGCAGGGCGAATGGAGGAGGCGCTTGTTTCCTTTGGACAGTCGAAGGATGTTCTTGAAAAGCGACGAGCTTCCGATCCCGAATCGCACGAGACACTGGCCAGACTCGCGGAATCCTACCGAGCGATGAGTGATGCTTGTCAGCAACTGGGCGATATTGCTGGACAGGAAGACTATTCGCATCAGGCTCTGGCGCTATACCGTGTACTAGTTGCGAAGTTTCCCGACAACCGCAGATTTAGCGAAGGCTTTACGTGGGCATGTTACGATCGATCGTACGCACATGAGTTCTTTGAACGGAATCATCAAGCGATTGAAGAAATGACCGAAGCCGTGGAACTCGCTGGCAAGCTTGCAGAGGCATACCCCTTAAGTGACGAGTTTCGTGGTGTTCTCGGTGGCATGCAAATTCGTCGCGGTGCGATCCACGCTCGCATGGGACATCTGAGACTGGCTGAGAAGGACCTTAAGAATGCAGTTGCATTATTCGAAAAGATGATCATCGGTACGGTTGATGGCG
Source organism: Planctomycetales bacterium (assembly GCA_026400835.1). Lineage (GTDB taxonomy): Bacteria > Planctomycetota > Planctomycetia > Planctomycetales > Planctomycetaceae > SXXK01. The sequence continues at coordinate 133,147 of JAPLOA010000070.1, forward strand.
CGCAGAGCTATCGGCAACTGCTGAAGGCTGATCGGCTGCTGGCGATGCTTCAATACACGTACGGTCAGTTTGAAGAGTCCGAGGCGACTTTGCGTAAGGCTAAACACCACGCGGAATTGTTGGCTGTCAGTTATCCGGAAACGGCGGCGCAGTCCTGGGAGATTCACAGTCTGCCGTATGATCTTGCGATGCTGCTTGCCGACCGAGGCCAACTGGCGGACGCTGAGACTGAATTGCAGAACGGGCTTGCGGCCGCCGAGGCGAAGTCCAGAGTGAGGTTCGAAAGGATTCATGCACAATCGATTCTGCAGTCGAAGTGCGGACTTGTGAAGCTGAAGATCTGGGGGGATGAAAAACTCAGGGCGAAAGAGTTCACGGATGTTGCGTCAGCTTTTCTTCAGGAGCTTGAAGAAGACCTTCCCGAGTCTTCACCTGATTGGGACATCATTGCTGAATATCATTTGCAGCTCGCCAATTTTTATGATGGTTTGGGGGACTTGCAGGGAGCCAGCGCACACATGGCTCGGCATTTGCCGATTCTCAATCGCATCGCTGAAAGATCACCCTATCGGCCTACCGGGAAGGTCACAATTCTAAATGCGTTGATTGAACGCGGAGATATCCTGGCGGAAAAAGGTGACTATAGATTGGCGAGGCAGCAACTTGAAGAAGCTGAAAACACTGTCACAGATGCGATGAAGTCGTATCCCGGCGAAGTTAGTCTTCTGCGGTCTCAGGAAGAAGTCAACTGGGCCAGGGGGCGTTTGCTCTTCGGGCAGCAGGACTATGCGGGGGCAATGAGATACTTTGATGAGGCTATTCGCTTGAATCCAGCCTCGCGACACCGTTCTATTCGGTTCCTTTGCATGGGGCTCTGTAAGGACTCAAGAACGCTTTCTGAGCTAAAGGTCGAGGTGAACGGGACTGTTCACTGTCCTTCCTTACCCGATCAGATTCGCTCGTGCGGAGCGATGGTGAAAAACAATTCTGACACCGAACAGGTCAGCTCTGTTGTTGCAGTCGCCACGCTGTTTATCAATAAAGCCCATGCAGACAATGTCTTCCTGAAGCCGTCTATCCTGAAACGGCTCAGATCTTCTGCAGAGTATCGTGAGCTATGCAAACACCAGGATTTGTCCGGACTTGTTGATCAACTTGATCCTGCGAAGTTACCAGCGGAAGTTCCATCCGAACTTCCCCAATAAAAAGACCCCGCTCAGAATGATCTGACACGGGGTCTAAGCTTTTCAGTGAGGTGCACAGCTGGACTATTTTGCAGGTTCGCTCTTTGCGCCTTCTTTAATGGCGTAGATGCGGTTGCGATTGGCGATGAACATGGTGTCATTAGCAACGACAGGTGTCGTGTAGACGGATGAGCCCATGTTAATCTCTTCGCCGAGTTTTTCCATTTCTGCTGACAGTTTGAAGATGGCGATGTCGCCGTCTTCGTCGCCGATGTAGACCCGATCCTCGACGATCAGTGGAGAGGCCCATGAGGCCGCGAACATGTCGTAAGTCCAGTGAGGTTCACCGGTCTTTGCATTCAGGCAGTGAAACAGTCCACTGAAGTCTGCAACGAATAGCAGGTCATTCTTGATGGCCACAGTACCGCAAGTACGGTGCATCGTGCTTTCAAAGACTGACGGGTCGGTTCCCGTGTAATGCCAGACCGCAGCCGAGTTCGGGTTCTCACGTTCAAAGTCCCCGGCCTTGTCATCCAGGGCCTGAAGTCGTTTATGAGTAATCGGGGTTTTCGGGTCCTTGGAATTAAAGACCAGGGTTGGGCTCACGTCCCCGCGTTTCTTCGGGTCGATGCACCACAGATGTCCCTGACCTTCACCATGTTCAGGGTCTTCGCCAACGCCGATATAGACGAGGCCATCATAGACGACAGGCGTAGCGATCAGATGGTTTCGAGTAGCCCGGCCACCAAGCAGATAGATCGATTCTTTAGGATTACAGTCGAACTTCCAGAGCATCTCAGCATTGCCGTCCTTGCCCTCTGCAGCAAAGCTGTAGAGATAACCATCACCCGCTCCAAACAGGACCTGAGCAACTCCATCGAATACTCCAAAAGCTGGAGATGACCACTGACCATGCAATACATTTGCGCCAGGGGAGTTGTCTGTCCAGAGGACTTTTCCTGTTTCACGATTCACGCAGACAAAGCTGGGAGCTTTCTCTTCGGGAATTGTAATGTGTCCTTCATCAACACCATTTGCTGTGATAACAAACAATAACTCACCAACACATGTTACCGAGCAACTGCACATGTTGTGCTGAGAAACCTTCAGGTCCTTCATCATGTCGAGAGACCAGACTACGTCGGCTTCATCCTTTTCCTGAACTTTCTCATCGGTCAAAAGCCCATCGTTTTCTCCATCACGGAATCCTTCTGTATCCAGGCAGACCACATGTCCGCGGCTGCTGACGTACCACGCACGGTCGCCTTCAACGTAAGGAGAACAGCAAATACCCTGATGAGGCCAATCGTTAACGCGGCCGGTGGACAGCTTTTCATTGGAGTGCTGCCAAAGGAACTCACCAGACTTTTCATCAATGCAGATAAGGCATCCGAGGTCGATCGAGCTTGGGTAACGCTTGATATAGCCGTTACCGTTATTCGTTCCGATGAAGACCTTGCCGTTTGCCACGACAGGATTACCGTAAGTTTCGGATCCGAGTGGCATTGACCAGGCAATGTTTTCGCCCGTACTGACATCCCAGGTCGTTGGGATATTCTTGCCGTCCGGAGTATTGTTGCGAGAGTAGCTTCCGCCCCATTGCGGCCAGTCTTTTGGCCCCACTTTCATCTTCCCAATCTTGCTGAGGGCCGTTTCAGTGGGGTTCTCTCCAGACACCGCAGTGTTCTGTGCTGCCGCCGCAACTGTCAGACACAGTGCGAGGTTAAGGCAGATTCTGAATTTCAACATGGAAGGGTTCCTTATGGATTGAAGTAAGAATCAGGCGAGTCGAAGTCTGATTAAGATTGGCGTTTTTGCCTTTCTGGCCGACTTGCTTCGCCAGTCGCAGAGCTTTATTCGTCTGCAACGAGTTTTAGTCAACTTATTCTGTCCGCGGCCACGATTGAGGCTTAGTTCTATAACGGTATCCCGCGAACACCCGGCCTCAACTCATGTCGCCCGAAGATTAGCAATTACTTGTTCGACATGACCTGAACATTATCGACGAAGAATTCTGCGTCCGTTGCGTTGCCGAAGAGTCCCGGACTTCCGCTAAGGTTTGGAGTTGCATCAGCGGCTTCGATTTGCCATTCCGCGGGTTCGGCTTCATCACGTCGCCAGACTTTGCCGCGCAGGATCGCTTTGCCGTCCCTGGTCTCACTTTGGAACTTCATTGTGTACCAGGTGTCGGCCGACCATTGCATGTCGATCGTCTTGGCAAATCGGAGTTCAAGTCGTGCAACCCACGAACGAATCTGAAGCCGCTGTGATCCCTGCAGGTCCATCGTGTAACGCTGATTGATCAGTCCAAGGTCCGGCAGACGTCCGTTCTTTTCGGTGGCTTTGAAGTCGGCCTGAATCGTGTAATCATGCAGATTTGTCCAGCCCATCCAGGATTGACTGCGAGTTCCCTTTGGAATTGTGCTGATCTTGACCAGCCCTTTTTCACCATCCAGGGGTGCCGGTTTATGGCGATAATCAGCACCAATCCAGGTTGCCGGGACTTTGTCATTAGAAAAATCAAATTTCCATGGAAGCGGCGGGACCACTCGAATTCTTGCCGTGGCTGTCATTTCGCCGGACTTTGCTGTCAGCACGACCGCTGAATGACCCGAAGCCGGGGCTATATAGGAGCCGTCTTTTGAAACCGAACCGCCGCCCTCGGCAGTGATCGTGGTATCCTTCATGAGTTGCACGAACTGACCACTCTTGTTGTATCCTTTGACCTGAAGGCTGGCTTTTTCGCCGGTTCCAATCAACAGTTCAACAGGCGTGAGCAGAATCTGCGCCACCTTCTTGTCGCTGGTGGCTGGTGTTTCGTCTGCAAGTTTCGAACGCGTCGATTTCGTTGCCGATGCATCAGGTTTCCCGATACAGTACAGAGCTTCGATTGATGGGAGAAAGATTCTTCCGTTGGAAACGACTGGTGAGCCGAAGACCTCTTCGCCCTGACCAAGTCGAGCTTCACTGACGACGTCTACGCCTTTTTCGCTGGGCTTCAGGACATAGAACCGACCAGTGTTCTCTGCGACATAGATCTTGCCATCAGCCACCATTGGGCTGCCGAACATAATACGACCAAGCTTTTTCTGACCGACCAGCTCACCGGTCTTTGCATTTACAATGACCAGCGTGGCACCGTCTTCGATGTAGTAGACACGGTCGCCAAGTTTTACGGCGCAGTTTCGACCAACAGCTCGTTTTGGAATCTTCCATAGAAGTTTGTCTTCCATGATTTCCCCTTCGACATTTCCGTCAAAGGCAAAGATAGCACCCAGAGTCGTTGTGTCGTTGGCGTTCTGCTCTGCATGTCCGCAGTAAACGATTCCATTCTCGTCGATCAGGGCGCTGGTATTCAGACCTCGAGTTGACGCCTGATACTTCCAGATCGTTTTCCCGGTACGTGGCTGGATTGCATAGAACGCCCCGTCTCCAGCACCGACGACCATTGCCGCCTGACCCTTGAATGTTGTAAGCACGGGCGTACTGTAAGTTGTATCTTCCGGGCGAAGCTTGGTGCTCTTCAGCCACTGAGCCAAACCAGTCTTTTTGTCAAACGCAACGAAGCGATGGGCTGGAACGGCGGTTTCTCCCCAGCCCGTCATGACTCCGCTGATGATGACCAGATCCTCAAAGACGACGGGAAAGTTGGTTCGACCGCCGTAGGTGGACAGCATCCCGTACTCTTCGCTCATGGAGTGTTCCCAGAGCACTTTTCCGGTCTTGCCATCAAGGCACTGGAATACGCATCCGAGACCAAGAACGAACACTGTATCGCTGGCTGGATCGGCAACTACGCTCGACCAGCCGACACGTTCTGCCGGTGCGTCCGACAGATAAATGTTGTGGATGCTTTCCCAGATCAGCTCACCGGTTTTTGCGTCCAGGCAAACCGTCTTTTCGCCTTCTTTTTCTGTCTCCGGGAACGCTCGGCACACAAGATACACGCGATCATTCATTACCACTGGTGATGAACGGCTGGCGAATTCCTCTTTGCGCCAAAGAAGGTTTTCACCCTTTGGAGACCACTTGTCCGGCAGATTGGTTTCAAACGACTGGCCATCATTATGAGGTCCGCGCCAGTGTGGCCAGTCCTCGGCCATGGCTGCGGAACTGACCGCGTAGATGCCAAGAATTGTCAGGAATGAGGTTTTCATGTCTTCGCCCTCTCGTGTTATTCGTCCAGCCAGTCACAACTGGCATCTTCATGAGGTTCACGAATCCGCTTCAGCAGCGTGATGAGATCCTGCTGTTCGGTACGACTTAAGTGTCCAAGTTGCCGTTCGTGCATTTCTCTAACGGTTTTTGTCATTTCATCCAGGAGCGCGAGGCCCTGTGTTGTGATAGCGATCTCAACGACACGGCGGTTTTCACTACGCCGTTCACGGACGATCAATTGGCGCTGTTCCAGACGATCAAGCATTCGCGTGGTATCCGGCCCGCGGGAGATCAGCCGCTTGCCAAGTGCCAATGTTTGCATCGAAGCCGGGTGTACAGATCTCAATAAACGCAGTGCGTTGTATTGCTGAGCAGACAATTGGTAGCTGCTAAACAGTTCGTCTTCCAGAGCTTTCAGGCAGTCATAGGTTCTCCAGAGGTTCAGGAAGGTTTCCTGCTCCGGGGAATCGAATCGCTTTCCACTCTTAGGCTTGGCTGACGATGTCATACGGAAAGCATGGACGTTTCGACGACACTTGTCAAGACAAGCGTCCGCGCATGAAAAAACGGCATCCCTGCCGTTTCAAACTTGAACCATTGGCTCTTAATGCAGAAACATGCTTAAAAAAGGCATTTTAGCCCCATTTCGGCGATCTCTCTGAGATCCAAACTCGCCAGCTTCCATAACCTTGCGTGAGCAGGGGGCTGGCGATCCGAAAACGATGATTCCACGAACCAAAGCTGGTCCGAATTACTTGGCTGGTGCAGCTTCTACAGCTGGTGCAGGTGCAGCTGGAGCAGCAGGTGCTGCTTCAGCTGGAGGTGCAGGTGCATCGACGGCAGCTGGAGCTGCTGCTGGTGCAACTGTTCCGCAAGCCCCGCTTGCACATCCAGTGCTGGCGCCACATGCTGAACCGCAGCTGCTACCACATGCTGAACCACAGCCAGCTGCTGCTTCGCAGCAAGTTGGAGCTGGAGCACTGCAGCAGGTTGGAGCCGCTTCGCAGCACGTTGGCTCTGGCTTGCAGTGCTTGACGCGGACGGGCTTGCACTTCTGGACTTTGCACTTGACCGGCTTGCACTTAGCAGGCTTGCAGCAGCTTCGACCGGCTTCTGCAGTATTGGTGAGCAGCAATGCTGCCAACGCGAGGACGAGACCGAATGTTCGCATGGTAAAACCCCTTGTTCTCTTCACGGCTGTGTTTCAGCCAGTTGGCCTGTGCAAGGTTCTGGAAAACACTTCCAAACCCCGTTGGCCACTCAAAACTCCAGTGCACGCTATCTTGACTGACCAGAATCTGTCAAACAACCTGCCTAATTTTCCATCATTCGGCCCTGCTGTCGGAGGTGAGGCCAACCAAATCCTCGGGAATTCGCTGAACTTCGCCCGCTTGGTTGACGCAGGCAATGACGGAGTTCGCCTCTGCGAGCAATTCTTCGCCTCGACAGAGTCTGTACGAATGTTCCAGCTTTGCCGGTGTGACTCGGGCGATTTCCGTATGCAAAGTCAGCAGGTCGTCATATCGCGCAGGGCGGCGGTACCGCACGTCGATTCGGGCGACGACAAAGTACAGTTTAAGTTCTTCCATCCGTCGGTAGCTGCCACCCTGTGCTCGAAAGAGTTCCGTCCTTCCGACTTCAAAATAGCAGAGATAGTTTGAGTGGTGCAGGAATCCCATAGCGTCCGTCTCGTTGTAGCGGACGCGAATCTCGGTAGAGTGCTTAGTGATCATGGTTAGGGATGAAAGTATGGTTTGTGAGTTGTGTGCATTGAAAACGACCAGAAGCAGGTTCTTCTTTTATGGTGGCGGCATCAAGTGATTTGGCCGAGTTTCATGGTCGCGGCCCTCAGTCGCTGATCTTTGTCTACGGTTCTCTCAAACGCGGTTACGGCCTACATCATCTTCTTGAGGGGCAGGTCTTTCGTGGTCCCGCGACGACTTGTCCGCTCTATCGGATTTTTGACCTCGGATCTTATCCCGGTCTCGTCGATTGGCCAGAAGGACTTGCGGTGCAGGGCGAGGTGTATGAGGTGGACGCGGAGTGCCTCAAGAGACTTGATGAAGCTGAGGGCGTCGACGAAGGGCTGTATGCTCGTCGAGTCATCAAGCTGCAGCCTCCGTTTGATGGGGTTGAGGCTTCTGCCTGGTTCTGGCTCAACAAGGTTGGCGGACTACGGGACTGTGGGACGAGCTGGCCTTGAATCGTTGGGGTTGTTTTTCGCAAACTGAAATTTGATGCTGCCGGAGGTCGTTTGAGATTTAACACTGCTGATATTCTCGCTGCCCGCGGACCGCGGAACGCCGTGAATGTGTTTCGCCCCTACCATTTTCTGGTGGAGAATGAGTTTTCGCGTCATGGTCGTGTGGAGAGTGTTGCCACGATTTTTCTCACCAATCAAGAGTGCCCATTCCATTGCCTCATGTGCGATCTGTGGAAGAACACGACAGAGCAGGCTACTCCAGAAGGGACGATTCCGGAACAGATTGATTTTGCCCTGCAACAGTTGCCGGTCGCTCAGCACGTCAAACTCTATAACAGCGGAAATTTCTTTGATCAGAGAGCGATCCCGCGTGCCGATTGGTCTGGAATTGCCGAGCGGGTTCGACGCTTTGACACTGTCATCGTGGAAAACCATCCTTCGCTTTGCAATGACCGATGCGGCGAGTTTCAGCAGTTGTGCGAGACACAACTGGAAGTGGCTCTGGGGTTGGAGACATCTCACCCACAAACGCTTGCCCGACTTAACAAACAAATGACCGTCGATGACTTTGCTCGTGCTTGTGACTCGCTTCTCAAGCAGAGCATTTTGATTCGAGCCTTCATTTTGCTGAAGCCACCGGAGACAACGGAAGAGCAGGGGATTGAGCGGGCTATCAACTCAATACGCTTTGCGTTCGAGTGTGGAGTCAATTGTTGTGCTGTAATCCCAGTGAGAACCGGCAACGGAATTATGGAGCAACTGGCTTCGGCCGGGCTGTTCTCACCGCCACGGTTGTCTTCGCTCGAGATCGTGCAGCAAGAAGCCTTGTCGTGGAAACGTGGTCGTGTATTTGCTGATTTGTGGGATGCCGCACAGTTTGCAGATTCTCCCGAAACGGCTGTGCTGCAGATCTCAAGACTTGAACAGATGAATCTGACACAATCCGTCACCTGAAAAGATTGTGATCCTGCTTCCACCTTATCCATCTCAGTGACAGATCCGTCATGCCTGTACTATCTCCCGATGTCTTAATTCTCGGCTCCGGATTCGGCGGGAGTCTGCTGGCCTTGATACTGGCCCGAGCGGGAAAGTCGGTGGTCATGGTGGATCGCAGCCGGCATCCTCGGTTTACGATCGGCGAATCATCGACCCCGCTGGCGGATCGCACATTGGCTCAGATGGCTGATCGATATCAACTTCCCGAGTTACGCCCGTTGTGTCATTGGGGATCATGGAAACGTATGTATCCGGATCTTCTGTGTGGCAAGAAGCGAGGCTTTACCTATTTTGATCAGACCAGCGATCAGGATGTTTCGATTGAAAATTTCGATCATCGCCGCCTGCTGGTTTCTGCTAGCGTCAACGACGAGTACTCAGACACTCATTGGCTTCGCAGTGATATCGACCAGTTCTTGTTCCGTCTTGCGAATGCTGCTGGCGTCGTGACATTTCAGAGCTGTATTTATCAATTGGAAGCAAATGGCGATCAATGGGTTCTGAAAGTTTTCTCCAGCGATGAACCGGCCCTGTCGAATCCTTCTACGCGCAAGGAAATGGTGGAGTCTTCCGGTGCGTATTTCGTCAAAGCGCCGTTCGTTGTCGATGCAACGGGATCCTCAAAGGGAATACTGAGTACGCTCGGGATTGCCGATCAAACGGCATCGCTTAAAACTCATTCGAGATCCCTGTTCGCTCACTTTGAAGCGGCCACCGCTTGTGAGCAGTTGTTGCAAGATAGTCAAATAAACGTCGGGGTTTTTCCTTATAACTGCGATGATGCGGCCGTTCATCAGGTCTGTCCGGATGGATGGATGTGGCAATTGCGGTACGACGACGACACTCTCAGCGCGGGGTTCATGATTGATGACCGACCGAGTGCTAAGCGTGCACGACGCTCCTTTTCAACGCCTCAGGAAGAATGGGACTGGCGGATTCGGAGAGCACCATTTCTGGCTCGTCAGTTCAGGAATGCTCGTATTGTTCGGCCGGACTCAGGCCTGCAGCAGACCTCTCGAATTCAGCGACTGGCATCTCGGGTGGCAGGTTCGAACTGGGCTGCGATTACAAACACTGCAGGTTTCATTGATCCGCTGCACAGCACCGGGATTGCCCATACACTTTTCAGCGTGTCGAGATTGGCCGAGATCCTGCTGACGTCGGGCCCCGCTGCTCATCGCGAAGATCGACTGCGGAAGTATTCCGATTCGTTGATCGAGGAGATTTGCTGCGTCGATGAGTTGGTGGAAGGCTGCTATGAAGCGATCCCGTCGTTTCGCTTATGGTGTCTCTGGGGCATGCTCTACTTTGCAGCAGCAACCAGTATGGAACAGTCGCTGGACGGAGCCTCAGGAGGCACTAGTTTTCTGCGAGCCAATGATCCTGTTTTCAGAGGCATGTTGAAAGAAGCCAGACATCGACTTGCCGTCGCACGTCATGCTGATCCGGCAGATCGAACGAATGCAGAACAGGCGTTTGAGTCATGGCTGCGTGCTGCGGTGGCTCCATGGAATCAGGTTGGATTGTTTGATCCGACTTGCAACGGGCTCTATTCCAAGACGGCAGCTCCTGCCAGGGACTAGCTGGCCGTTGAATTAATCGGCCGGAACGCGTTAGCGTCCGGTTCTTGCCTCACCCATCAATCAACCATGTCTTTCCGAAGCACCAGACCGTCAGAACGACCCCGATACAGATAACCACGCGGCGAATGATCTTCTTGTCGAGTTTTCGAGCCCATGATGCACCCAGCCAACCGCCGAGCATTGCTGACGCGATCATCGGGACTGCTAACGCCCAGTTGACTTTGCCGGTGCCGACGAACACGACGACAGAAACGCCATTGATCAATCCGGCCAATACAGTCTTCAGTCCATTGACATGATGGATGTTGCCGAGATTTAAAAGGCTGAGCGAACTCAGCATGAGGATACCGATCCCTGCTCCAAAGTATCCGCCATAGATCCCGATAACCAATTGCAGCACGAAGACCAGCCATTGTGAGCGCTGGCTGCGGCTTGCTAACGTGGATTCCGCCGGAGCTTTCGGGGTCAGGCGAGGTTGCAAAATGAAGAGCAGCGTTGCCAGAGCGATCAGCCATGGGACCATGGCCTTGAACGAAGACTCCGGAGCCAGCACAACGATCGTTGAACCGGTAATACCTCCCAGAATACTGGGGATTGCGAGCCAGCGAACCCAATCCCACATCTGTTTCAGCTCACGCCGATAGCCCCACGATCCCGAAAATGCACCGGGGCAAAGAGCTACGGTGTTGGTTGCGTTGGCGATGATTGCAGCTCCGGGAGCGTTGCCCAGAGCCCACATCAATGCCGGGAAAGTCACCAGCGTACCTCCACCAGCGACGGAGTTAATGGCTCCGCCGATTGCCGCAGCCGGACACAGTATGAGGTAGGTCTGCCAGAGTTCCATGGGCGCAATCTATTCTTCGGGCGGCAAAAACTGAGGCCGGGTGTTCGCGGGATTGGTCGTTCAGATCATGACCTCAATCGTGGCCACACACAGAGTAGTTCAGCAGACGGTTCATCGCAAATCGCAGTGTCAGGCTTCGTCGATTCTCCACGATTGAAGTCGCGGATGGTTGTCAAAGTCGCTTCTTTCTGGCGAGTCTTCATGCGTCAACCAACGGATGTGTCGGGAAGCGATCGTAACTGGCATCTGAAGATGCCTTCCCAGGTAGGTTAGACTGGAGCTGTTGCCAGGAGAACTCGCGACCATTTTCGCAGCTTCGTATTGCCAAAGCTGTCATCGTCTCGAATGCGTATTCCGACGGCTTTTACGGTGGCGAGGGACCTTGAGAAAACGGCTTTGTGACTGCGTGAGCGGGCAGTACTGGACCAGGGAAGGGAGCTTCTGTTCTGGCGAAGATCGTGACGTCTGCTCGGCAACTTACAGGACATACTGAGGAGGCGATTACTTGCTTCCGATCGCGTAGAGAGTTTTGCTCGAGCGGATAAGCAGCGTTCCGTCAGCCAAAGCGGGTGTTGACCAGAATCGAACCTTATCAGTCACAGGCAATACATTCTTTGCGATCACATCAAGCGTTCGACCGGACTTCATTACGAACGTCTGCCCACTGGCGTCGAGACAATAGATCTTGCCTTCATTCGACCATGGCGAAGCCCAGAATTCCCCCGCTTCCGGAATACGGCCCTGGGTCACCAGGACACCCGTCGCTGAATCCACGATCGTAGCCTTGCCGCCTCGTCCGTCGAGCAGATAAATCATTCCGTCAACGATCAATGGCGATGCTCGGTTCGGGCCAAATTCGCCCGTGTTCCATGCCACCAGAGACGCTGAATCACCACTGCGAGCCGACGACAATTGTTCGTCGGTACCACTCTTGATTGCATAAAAACTAGTGCCGCCACGACCGCTGCGTCCCACGACCAGCAAATCGCCGCTGGCTGTTGGGGTCGCGTTGAGTCCGCCGTTGCCAATATCGACCTGCCACAGCAAGTTGCCTGTGTTGGGATCATACGATCTTACCTTGGCGCCGCCGGTGACGAGTTCTCTGCGATGACTGTTTTCCCAGATGATCGCCGATCCCCAGTTCGACCGCTCATCGCGAGTTTGTCGCCAGACTTCATCGCCGGTGCTGATATCGATCGCGACGACAAAGGAAGCCTCTTCGTTGTCGACCTGAACGAAGACTTTACCATCAAGGATGGTTGGCGAACTGGATGTTCCCCAATCCTGAGCCATCGGATGAAGCCCGAGGTCTTTTTTCCAGATCAGTGTTCCGTCGAGGTCGTAGCAGAACATTCCCATCATGCCAAAGTAAGCGACGACATGCTTCCCATCACTGACCGGCGTTTCAGATGCATAGGTGTTGTCCCGATGAGTTTCGAGGCGAGGCTTGCCTTCAAGAGCCGTTTTTGTCCACAGCACTTTTCCAGTTTTCGAGTCCAGACACAGGACCTCCCAGCGATAATCGCTCGTCGGGTTTTGTGGTCCGTCGGTCACCGCCGTCGTCACAAAAATTTTGTCGCCGATCACGATCGGGCTGGACCAGCCAGCGCCCGGAATGTCCGTTTGCCACAGCAAGTTTTCATTCTCGCTCCAACTGGTTGATGCGTTCGCGTCATTGGTCACACCGCTGGCATTTGGCCCACGAAACTGTCGCCAATCCGCCGCTAAACTGATCGACGGAAAGATCATGAAGATCAAATACAGAACAACACCTGAGCGAAACATGCGAACTTCCTGACACAGGATCTGGATTCGATCTGAAGTTGATCGTTTCAGATCGATATGGAATCGGGTTTGGGAGTGAGCAGCATAACCGGCCGGCAGGAAGATTGCATGACCGGGCTGGATGTTATGCTTCGGAAGAGATCCACTTGTAGGCAAGATCCGCGTTCTTTGAACAGAACTTTGCAGTTGCCTCGTCGCCTCGCTCAGCCGCATATTCCATCACGATTCTCTGCAGCGTTTCGTAGTCGGCGGCGTTCTCGGAGACCGGCCAGTTGCTCCCGTAGATGACTCGATCATCACCGAAGGCATTCCAGACGACGTCGATGTAGGGCTTATAAAAGCTCATCTCCGCAGGAGCCTTTTGCCCGTCGCGTGATGCTCCTTCAACCAGTGCTGAAATCTTGCAGAACACATTGGGGTGTTTTGCCGCTGCTTCAATTCCAGCTCTCCAGTCGGCAGGTGGCGAGTCAGCCGTAATGCGGACATTACCGATGTGGTTCTGAACGATTCTGAGTGCGGGAAGTTTTTCAGCCAGCATTGCCACGATACCTGGAGTATCGGGTCCTCCGTTCACATCCAACGACAGATCGTGATCGATCATCTTTTTGAGATCAGCCAATGATGAGCTAAGCAGGTCCGTTACTGTTTTTGAAGAGACTCGAATTCCACGGAACAGAGGATTCTTTGCGAATCGATCAAGGTGTCCTGCAAACTCATCTTTCCCAGGCATCAGGTTTCCGACGATGCCAACGATGAACGGATCGTCTTTGGCGAGGTCCAATAACCAGGCGTTGTCTTCAACCAGAGGACTGGCTTCGACGATCACGGTGCCAGTGATCCTGCGATACTGTTTCAATTCCCGCAAATGTTGTGGAAGTACCGTTCGATACAGTGATGAACCGGGAGATGGCCATGGAACCCCTTCAGGACGTGTCGGGTCATAAAAATGAGTATGGCAGTCAATGATCTCCAGGTCCCTGGGTTGATCCACTGAGTTTGCGTCGGCACCATTCATTGACGCGGCAGCAACGAAGCTCAGGCTGGTACTAAGAAATGTTCGTCGAGGAAACATGGGACCTTGCAT
>JAPLOA010000081.1 GCA_026400835.1 Planctomycetales bacterium
CTCGATTGGGCGGCCACATGAACCGAAAACATGACAGCCACCCCGGGTGGCTGGTCCTCTGGAAAGGATGGACTAAACTTCAGGCCATGATCGACGGAGCAAGAACCCAAGAAGCCACCCGGAAATGTGCCTAAACCTAAGCCGGTCGGCTCGGGAGTGTCCTTCAGTCTCTGCGCGAAACGACCGAACTCCTCGGCCTGGTAGCGATTGTACGTTCCCAGGTTCTGCCAGCCTCCGGGCGATTTGACGTCATGAGTGAGGCCATGAGCACCTCCAAGTCCGACAGCGAGCGACAGCAGGTCATGTGGTCCTTCGCCGTTTTCTCTTCCCAGCTGGAACGTGGCGACGCGAGTTGAATCGCTCAGGAAGGCAAGATAGATCAGCTCATACATCGTCTGGAAGTACAGCCGGGCCTCTTTGGGCTCGGCATCCAGATGCAGATTCTGTGTATCGACCTGCGGGATTGGCGTATCAATCCACTTCTGGGCCTTCACAAGTTTCAATTCGGTATCTCGCACAGCGTCCAGATACTGCCGGAGTGTTTTCTGATCGCGGATGGAGAGCTCACGAGACAGCGACCGAGTGTTCTCGATCAGCAGATCCAGGGCACTCTTACTTCTGGCCAGTCTGGCCGCGGCGTCTTTGCCACTGGTCACGAAAAGCATGTCGAAGATTTCCTTCGGCCTGTTCATCGCAGGGATCGGGCGGCCTTCGTGATTGAATGACTGCGTCTGAGCACCACGCGGGCCATTCTCCTGCCTTCACTCTCCTGCCTTCGTGCTGCTCCCTACCCAGGTTCAATGGTTGTGATCTCGACTTGAAAGTGATTGAAGTTGATCCATTGGATGCCCTTCAGTCTGGTATGTGTAAGTAAGACCTTAAGGTGTTCTTGATAAGCGGCCTGACCGTGCGAAAGCGAAGTGACGATGAATGCGTGCCCGTCGGCATGAAGCTGCACTCGGTGAGTTCCAAGAAGCAATGGCCCGTCCCACAGCTCCATTCGCCGCAAGGAATAAGCTTCACCGCCAAAGAAATCGATGATCTCGCCTGTCTCGACGTGAAACAGCTCGTGCTGATTTCGCGGCTTGCGTTTTTTCTTTTCACCAGCGTCAGTGGCGGCCTCTTCCTTTTTGGGAGCGGCCTTCTCGAACTCTTCCGGCATTGAAATGATGTACGTGACGGCTGGCGGTCGTTCACCACTGACCGTTGCCCGTTTAAGTGCCTTTAACGCGGTCTCACGATAAATCTGGAACTGCATGACCGACATCTGCAACAGTTCCGAGCTGTTCTTGAAACCGTCTTCCGAAGTGGATTCCGGTGGTAGGTTATTCGCGAGATTGTAAGGCAGCCCCAGCAGATCCTGGAGAGCGTAGTTGTATTCGTAATTCGTCAGCCGGCGGAATGATGAATGCTCTTTAATGTTCCGACGGACAAGCGACGCTGCCCTGAGTTCCTCGGTGAGCCAATCGACAATTCGTCCACGATCGGCGTCCGCAAGTGCGTATTCCGCAGCGTCCTCCGGAGGCATCTCCGACTTGCTGATCGCGCCGAAGACTTCACGCCAACGTTCAACGTCCGGACCGGTCAGAAGATCCGGGTTCAGTTGGTCGATGCGAAGCCGGCCCTCGGATTTCTCGGGACCATGACAGGCAAGGCAACTCTTCTTGAGAACGGGTTCCACGGACTCGCGAAAAGCGGCGACGTTCGAAGCAGGAACGGCGTCGCTGGGAGTCGAAGTGGACTCTGCGGTCGACTCTTTCAGGAACCGGGATTCAGCTCGCCCGTGTTCCCTTGCCGCTTCAAGGCTGATTGGAGCCTCCTGACCATCAGCAGCCAGCCCCGCACCCGTGATTCCAAGGATGAGCAGGCCGATGATTGCGGGATTCTTCATGGTCTGCATTGCGAGAGTTTGCCAGCATCAGAGGGATTATTACGTTTCGGAGGTGTTGATCCGCATTGGCGAACCGGTGGGCCTTTCTCCGGTCATGCTATCAAAACCAAAGTTGCAATACACCAATCCCTTCTGCACCGACAGTGAATCACAACGGACATTACTGAGAGACAGGCAGGGAGAGACACGGAGGGCTGACGCCCTGCCGCTCGCCGGTTTGGTGGGCTTCCGACGAGCGGTATAGCGTCAGCGATCCGTGTCTCAGCGATTTTTCGTGATGGGCAAGTCACAGAAAACAGACAGGGACGAACTCGGAGGGCTGACGCCCTGCCGCTCGCCGACTCAACGCCCTGACTTGCGGAAACTTCCCAATTTTGTGAGCGATCTCGCTCATCTGTACACAGAACAGCACACCAATTTTCCACAGTCACAGAATCGTCAAAAGGCTGGATTCTCGGGCGTCAAACGGCTTCTCCGCGAAATTCCATAGTTTGGGAGATCTTGCTGAACCGCGGATCTCTCAGGGAAACTCTGCCGTAATCGCCTGGCATGCGGGTCTGAGAAAGTCTGCTCGGCACGCCGAAGAAGCCTCGAAAGAAGACCTGCACCGTTGTTCTCTGCGGGAGTTGGGGGGGGCGTATTTCACCGGGCGAGTTCGACCGAAGTCCTTGACCGCCAACGGATCGCGGCTAGAATTGCCCGATGCCAGACAGGGGAGTTCAGGATGCATGCTCCAGGCGTCACTAATCAAAAGTCCTTTGTTGATCATTGGAAGTCTCAGTGGTTGAGCAAGATTGAAGCTCCCGCCGTTTTGAATAGTTCCCCGTAGCCCGTGATTCATCGCCGCGCTCTCCGCTGCGCTGAGGAATGAACTGCAGGGACAAGACCAAAGTGTGCTCAGAAAAGAGGTCAGGAACCAAAAGCCAAATGGCCCGCAGGGTGCTGCGCACAATTGGTTCCTGACCCCTTTTCTGAGTGGATTCCGACTGTCTGACGGATCGCTCGTTTGGGTTCACTGTCAGAGATCGACGTCGGAGTTCACTGTGGTTGGTTTTGGAGATGACTTCAAGGAACTGGTTCGGTCCAGCACCAATCTTGTGGATCTGGTGTCTGAAACGGTTTCGCTGAAGCCAATTCACGGAGGACGTGATTTTATTGGATTGTGTCCGTTTCACGACGACAAGAATCCTTCGTTTCACGTTTATCCGGATCGTCAAACTTATCGGTGCTGGGTCTGTGACCAGGGCGGAGATTGTTTTCGCTGGGTCATGGAAATAGAGAAGCTTCCTTTCCCGGAAGCGATGGAGTCTTTAGCTCGCCGAGCGAGGCTGGAGGTTCCCAAAAAGAAGCGTGATGAAGCGACTTCAGACAATCAGCTCAAAAAGACCGATTCGCTCGCGGTAGTCGAGTGGGCTGTCAATCTCATGCATTCCACGCTGCGAACCAGCGCGAAAGCAGAGAACGCTCGGGAGTACGTCAAAAAGAGAAAACTGTCGGAAGATACTGTACGGAACTTCCGACTGGGGTATCACCCGGAGGACTGGAACTGGTTTCTTGATCAAGCGCGAACTCGCTTTACACCAGCTCAACTGGTAGCGGCCGGTTTGATTCAGGAGCGAAACAATGGTCCTGGATACTTTGACAATTTAGTGGGTCGTTTGGTCTTTCCCATCATTGATGAGCGAGGCCGACCGGTTGCATTCGGAGGACGAGTGTTGCCGGGGGGCAACATTGAAAGTGATGCGAAATATTGGAATAGTCTGGAAAGTGCAATCTTCCATAAGCGTCGAACACTTTATGCGTTCGATCGGGCTCGAGAAACAATTCGACGCAGCAAGACGGCCATAATTGTTGAAGGATACATGGACTGCATCGCCTGTCATCAGGCGGGAGTCACCAACGCTGTCGCCACACTCGGGACAGCGATGACCGAAGATCATGTGCGATTTCTGCGGCGATTCGCAGAAAAAGTTGTCCTGGTTTATGACTCGGACAAAGCAGGGCAGGATGCCGCAGAACGATCCATTTCACGGTTTTTGGCCGAAGATCTGGACCTGAGAATCCTGAGCGTCCCATCCGGTAAAGATCCGGCGGATTATCTGGAAGATCACACGTCAGAAGAATTCTACTCCCTTACGGCATCCGCGAGTGAGGCGTGGGAATACAAATTGCGGTCGATTTTGCAGCGAATCAGCATCAACACGATTGCTGGTCGTCAGCAGGTTTTGAATCAGATGATGGAGTTCCTGGCAGCCTCACAAGGGCTGGCTGGCAGCATTCGCGAAGATATGATTCTTCGAAATGTCTGTGGGCGTGTCCAGGTTGATGAACGGATGGCTCGCCAGCAATTGAAAGAATTGCGCGGTCAGACACAGAAAAAGGGGTTCACGCGACGTGATGCCGAAAGGCAACCCGTCGAATTGAAAACTCGAGTCGAAAATGCCCTCGAACGTGCAGAACGGGAGGTATTGGAGATCATCTTAACTTGTCCTGAAACAATCGATGTCATCCGGCACCAGATCGGGGCGGATGATTTCGAGAATGCACGACACCAGCGGCTGCTGGATCTGTGTATTGATGTCTGGAAGGAAGACGGAGACCTTCCGGAGTTGGGTCGGATGATCATTGCGGCTGAATCAGATTCAGATCTTCTGAGCCTGATCAACGCACTGGTGGATTCGGCCGAGGAGAAAGGAATCTTCAGACTCATGAACGATCAGCCGAACGCTCATGAACAAGCCGGTGGTGCTTCGGCACCATCGCATCTGGAACGGGTCCTCCGCCCCATTCTGGAACGGCGAGAAAAACGACTGAACCTCGTGTCGAAACAATTATTGGCTCAACCGGCACAGTCCATGAGCATACTCGACGACGGGACAATAGACGCACTTCGACGCCTTCACAAATTTCGTCAAAGTCAGATGGGAAACCCTACGGAAATGAAATAGCAGCGACCTGCCGTTAGAGAATCGGATCCCTGTCATTTGAGATTTCAGATTTGAAATTTCAAATTGAAAATGAATTGACGCTAAGTCTCATACTACGAATCATTCAGTCGAAAAAGTATTCCTCGGAGACACTCCTATGCAATGCCTCGATGAAAGCCTGCGAAGCCTGATCCAAACCGGAATCAAGCAGGGCCATCTTTTCTTCTCCCAGGTCAATTCCTATCTGCCTGATGAAGCTACCGATCCGCTCTTCCTGGATCACTTGATCATCTATCTCGAAGAACTCAACATGCCGCTGGTGGTTGATCCGGTGAAGGAAGTCGCTTCCGAACCGTTGGCCACTCGCAAAAAACGCAAGCCGGAAATCCGTATCGATGACGACTCACGCGGCACCGAAGATCCGATTCGGATGTACCTGAGCCAGATGGGCGAGATTCCTCTGCTGAAGCGTGATGAAGAAATCTTCCTCGCGAAGCAGATCGAAGTCACTCGCCGCCGCTTCCGCCGTGCTCTGCTCAGCAACGAGTTCGCTCTGAGCTTCTGCCACGAAACTCTGATCAAAGTGCATCGCGGAGAACTTCCGTTTGATCGTACGATCAAGGTTTCCATGACGGAAAGCCTGGAGAAGGAACAGATTCTTGGCCGTATGCCCTTCAACCTGGCTACGATTGAGAACATTCGCACACGTGATGTGGAAGACTACGCGAAACTGGCAACTGATCTGCCCGCATCTGAACGCACTGAAATTCAGCATCGAATGGCTGAACGCCGTCGCCGCTGTGTGACTTTGCTGGAAGAACTGAGCCTGCGAACTCAGCGCCTGCAGCCCTGCATGAAGCGTCTGGAACAGATCTCCAATCGCATGATGGAGCTGCACGAACAGATCTCCAGCCTGCGAAATCTGACATCGGCTGGCGATGAACGCCGACACCTGCAGAAGGAACTGGACGATCTGATCCTGCTGACTCGCGAAACGCCGGAATCAATGGCCGCTCAGATGCAGGCCATTCTGCAGCGACATGGCGAATACGACAAAGCGATGCGAGATCTCTCCGGAGGCAACCTGCGTCTGGTAGTGTCGATCGCCAAGAAGTACCGCAATCGTGGAATGACTTTCCTCGACCTCATTCAGGAAGGCAACACCGGCCTGATGCGAGCAGTCGATAAGTACGAGTATCGCCGCGGCTATAAGTTCTCAACTTACGCCACATGGTGGATTCGTCAGGCGATTACTCGTGCGATTGCAGACCAGGCTCGTACGATTCGTGTGCCTGTCCACATGATCGAAACGATGACCAGGTTGCGTGCAGCCGCTCGAGTTCTTCTGCAGGAAATTGGCCGCGAACCATCCGTTGAAGAAATGGCCGAAGTGGCCAATATTCCAATTGATGAAGCTCGTCGAGTCATGAGAATTTCTCGCCAGCCAATCAGTCTTGATAAGCCGATCGGCGAAAGCGATGACAGCGCATTTGGTGACTTCCTCGAAGATCGTGGCAACGACAGCCCGGTCAGCAACGCGGCGTCAGAAATGTTGAAGGACAAGATCGACGTTGTCCTGAAGACTCTGACCTACCGCGAACGCGAAATCATCAAGCTGCGATACGGTTTGGGCGATGGTTACACCTACACGCTGGAAGAAGTTGGCCGCATCTTCAAGGTAACTCGTGAGCGAGTTCGCCAGATTGAAGCCAAGGCCGTACGCAAGCTTCAGCATCCGGTAAGAAGCCGCCAGCTTCAGGGCTTCCTTGAGGGAATCGCCGCTGTTGCAGGCCACTAATTCGTCCCGAACAATTTGAGAGTTCAAATTTGAACTCCCAAACCGGCATCAGAAACAGACGCACGCAGAATTTCTCTGCGGGCGTTTTTCTGCGCTCAGACGAAGTTGGCCTTCACAGGATCCTGCTTGGTCAATTTGCAGGAAGATTCATTTGCGTTCAATCCGTATGTCGCTCCGGAAATGCTCGAGCGTGTCCTGGTTGATCGCTCACTTCCATCGGTATCCGGACAGCAAAAAGCAGACTTACTTCTTAGCAGCGGTTTCCGCTTTCGCGTCGTCAGCAGCAGGTGCTTTTGCATCGCTGGTTTCGACAACAATGATTTCAATGGTGAACGCTCCGGCAGCTGCACCGCCAGCTTGAGCACCGTATCCCGCTGGGGCTCCGGGAGCACCTGATTCCCCATAACCGCCCGCCGCGACACCTACGCCACCGCCACCGCCACCCGCTGATGATTGAACAAGCACATCTGCCGTGCGTTTTGATCCGGTCTGAGTGGCCTTAAATCCGTCGATCCACAACAGAACACCCTTCGCTTCACTGGCTCGCTTAATTCCGGTTGCTCGAGACTCATAATGATCGGCAAGATCCTGTTGGTCTTTAGGTTTCTCCGGCGAGAATGATGTGCGGGCGTAATAGATCTTTGTCGGCGATGGTGCGGATTCGTTCAGAGCCGATCCCTCACGTCCGGGCAGAGTCAACACACCGTAGAATTCAGCCACGGCATTCTTATGCAGTCGGATCGGAAGATTCTCTGTCACCGGCGTCAGCTTTCCAGGTGTTGTCGACAGTGCTCTCATGCGATCACGAAGAGACAACACAACTTCAAGACTCGCCGTGGCCCAGCCATCCAACGGCACGCCCTGAGCGGCCTCGGTACGAGTCGGCTTTGCCCTCGGCAGTGACTTCATTGATATCAACATGCCGGGATCATGAACGGATGTCGAAAAGAACCCCGTGAGACCAAGTTGGCCTACACTCGCCGGTGCCGTCTTCTCGAACAAAACAGCCAGCGCCTTGCGAACTCGATCGTTCGGAACCGAAGCTGCGATACGAACAAAGTCGCCTCCCCCGACAAATCCTTTGGCGATCCCGATATCACTGGAGGCCTCCAGTTGTTTCACCAGGGCATCGACGCATTTCGGCCCCCAAAGAAAACTGGCGGCACGCATCAGAGCGGCATCAGAAATGAGCGGTTTTCCAACAGCATTGATTCCACCCGGAGCGGCTCCGGTCATACCAGTTCCCGGCATTGCTCCGCCAGGCATTCCAGCATAGCCCTCGGCTCCTGCTGCTCCCGGAAAAGCGGCACCAGGATATCCCGCAGCTCCAACTCCGGCTCCAGCGACCTGGCCCTCAGCGCCGGGATAAGAATTTGCGGCCTGCCCCGGCATTCCAGCACCAGGCATTCCCGGCATACCAAACTGTCCGCTTCCTGCAGCGGGACTCAACAAAGGGCGGAATCCCGTAAACTTGTCTGCCGCAAGTCCAGAAATCTGAGCGGTGACGCTTAATGCTGCAGATCGACTTTCGGGCGGCAACTGCGCTGAGCCGTCAATCAGAGAGAGCAGAATAGGTTCAATCATCGTAGGGTTGCTGTCAATATTTCGGTAGAGGCCGTGAGCAACAAGTTCTGCACCGGATCCCGGCGGGAGTGGCGTCTTTACCGTCTGAGCCGCGATCCCATAAATCGTCTGCCACGCTCCGGGAGAACCATTCTGAATGAGTCCATCCACGATTCGTTCAATCAATTGAAACTCTGCCAATTTGCCTTGAGCAGCGCCACCGGCACCGGGCATTCCGGGCTGCGCGCCCGGATAGGCTCCTCCCGGATATTCTGCGCCGGGATAGCCTGCGGCCGTTCCACCAGCATAACCCGCCGGAGCCCCTGCAGACATAGCGGCATCAGGCATCGCGGCAGCGGAACCACTCTGAGCACCTGCTGCCCCCGCGTTGGCCGGATTCTGTGCCGGGACGCTGACGGCTCCTGGAATATTCTTCCCGGCCATCGCTCCGACTCCGCCACCCTGACAAAAAGCAGTGGCCGATTCGAGGAACATCAGGGAGATAGAGTCAACAGCGAGGTCGTCCCGCTTTCTTTGTTGAATTGAACCCTGAGTTGGCGGCGTTGCCTGCAAAGTCGGAGTGCCTGCTCCCGGCACTGCTCCCGGCGCCATTCCCGGCGCGGTCGCACCGGCGGCACTGTTGCTGCCCGGGTAGGCGGCTCCGGGATAACCTGCTGCTGGATCACCTGAATAACCGGCCGCTCCGCCCTGCTGATTGGGTGCAGCGGGAACGCGAGGATTTGCCAGTGCCATCAACAGGCTTGTGAGCATTTCCGCCACCTTGGGGTCACCCGGAGACGACTTCACTCGACTATCAATGGCATTCAGCAGTTTTGGATCTCGTTCATGAACGGCATCAACAAGCTGCTCATCAGTCCATGTTGCAACGTCTTCAGGCCGCGACGGAATCTGAGGCTGAGTGTTTCCTGCGGCCCCGGGATAAGCGGAACCCTGTTCAGCTCCGGGATAAGCCGCCCCGGGATACGCTGCACCGGGGACCATTCCTGCCGCATGCCCCGGCCCACCAGCAGACGCGGCACCTTCCGCTCCGGTTGGCGGTGTCATTCCCGGTGCCATTCCCGGTGCCATTCCCGGTGCGGTTGGGTCGCCCGCAGGCATGCCCGGCGCCGCGCTACCTGCAGCAGCGGCATCCGATGAAGCCGCGGAATCGGAGGCCGCCTCTTCCCCACCGCCGCATCCGACGGTGAACAGGAGCATCGCTGGCAGGAAGGCGTCGATAAACAAACGCCGCAGAGGCGACCGAGTGGCTGAAATGACCACAGAATTCTCCAACCGATGAACAGATTTCTTGCTGACAGGCTATTTTGCTGAGCGTAAACGGACGCCAGCAGGCTTTCAAGCGGTACTCACTGAGCAACTTCGAATCGGCTTTAGAATGAGGTTGATGGGCGTCGGGAGACAGCCAATCCACCCCCACGACTGATGGCTTTCAATCCTCGATTTGTGACAAAAAACATCATTCCGGTTCTCCCGATTAGACGGGGCTCTCCGCAGTGCTACCGCAGGACGATTCCGGAATCCGGGCTTAAAATCAGTTTGACGATAGACGAATGCCCTCGTTTCCGATTAGATTGAAGTGGTCCGGGCCCCCGGATTCCCTCCTGATTTTCGTGTAGTCACTCCTGACTGCATCCTTCCCTCTGGCCTGAAGCGGTAACGATATGGCCTCAAAGCTACTATTCGGCGAACACTTTCGCCGTTTATCTCTGTGCGTCGTCGTCATGACGGCCGCTGTCCTTCCGGGCTCTATTCACGCTCAGGAATCTTCTCCGGCCGTTAGCTTCGTCAACGATGTCGTTCCTGTGCTGACCAAAGCCGGTTGCAACGCCGGAGTATGCCACGCTAAAGCGGGCGGCGGCCAAAAAGGTTTTCATCTGTCGCTGCTCGGTTTTGAAGCGGAGGAAGACTACGAACACATCGTGAAAGAAAATCGCGGTCGCCGACTGTTCCTGTCCGCTCCCGAAAACAGCCTCCTCCTGACCAAAGCGTCCGGAAAAGCTCCGCACGGCGGGGGAGTTCGAATCAAAGCCGATTCGCAGGCCTATCAGATTCTGCTGAATTGGATTCGTCAGGGGGCAACGTTCGATGGCGAAGTGGCTCCCAGGCTGCTGGCCGTGGATGTTCAACCCGGACGAGGTACCGTCCAGCGAAATGCCGAACAGCAATTGAAGGCGGTCGCAAAATACTCCGATGGTTCGGAACGCGATGTGACCGAACAAGCTCTGTTCGAATCAAACGACAAGAGCATGGCCGATGTGTCTGATCGAGGACTCGTGAAGGTTCTCGACATCCCGGGCAAGGTGGCCATCATGGTTCGCTATCAGGGACGAATCACCGTCTTCAACGCATCAATCCCGCTGGGAGCACCCGTTGAGAATGTGCCACCGTCAAAGAATTTCGTTGACGATCTGGTGTTTGCAAATCTCAAAGAGATCGGAATTCCGCCCTCGCCCGTTTGCGACGATGCCACATACCTCCGCCGAATTACGCTGGATATCTCCGGCCGTTTGCCGACCGAAGAAGAATCACGTGCGTACCTTGCGAACACGGCTGCTGACAAGCGTGATCAGGTGATCGACAACTTGCTGAGCAGTCCCGAGTACGCTGACTTCTTCGCCAACAAATGGACAGCGATGCTGAAGAATCGCCGCGACGACGCCAGCGACATTACTTCCAACTTCGCGTTCTACGCGTGGGTGCGAGACAGTTTGCTGGCAAACAAGCCTTACGATCAAATGGTGCGTGAACTGCTGGCGGCGACCGGGACAGTCATCGCGAATCCTCCGGTGGCATGGTACAAGCGAGTCAAAGAACCAAAGCAGCAGCTTGAAGATGTGGCTCAATTGTTCCTCGGCGTGCGTATGCAATGCGCTCAGTGCCATCATCATCCGTTTGAACGCTGGAGCCAGGATGACTATTACAGTCTGTCCGCTTTCTTCACTCAGGTCGGACGCAAGCCGTCGGCGACTCGTGGTGAAGACCTGATCTTCCACAAACGCGGCGTCGCTGTGGCCACGAACATCAAGACTGGTGCTTCATTGAAACCAGGAGCGCTTGGTGATGCAATTCCTGCCATTGCCCCCGATGAAGATCCTCGCCTGAAACTTGCGGACTGGATGAGTTCTCCGCAGAACCCATTCTTCGCTAAAGCCCTGGTGAATCGTTACTGGAAGCATTTCTTCCGACGAGGTCTCATCGAGCCGGAAGACGACATTCGCGACTCCAATCCGCCGACGAATCCGGAACTACTGGCCGCTTTGGAAAAGCATTTCATCGACAGCCACTTTGATCTGAAGTCGCTGGTGAAAGTGATCGTACAGTCCAACGCGTATCAGTTGAGTGCAACGCCAAACGAACACAACATCACCGATGTGCAAAACTACTCCCGTTATTATCCACGTCGACTTCAGGCGGAAGTGATGCTGGATGCGATCGACGATTTGACGGGGGCCAAAACTGATTTCCCGAATCTTCCGGCTGGAACTCGCGCGATCGCTTTGCCGGACAACAGCTATAACAACGCCTCACCTTTTCTGCGTGTGTTCGGTCGCCCGGAAAATGAAAGCGTCTGTGAGTGTGAGCGTATTCAATCCTCCAGCCTTGCTCAAAGTCTGCATCTGATGAATGCTGCGGACATCAAGGGCAAGCTGGCAACGGGAAGTGGGCGAGCAGACCGGTTGTCGAAATCAGACAAGCCGCCGGAAGAAAGAATTCGCGAACTCTACATGGTCGCGTTTTCACGTGAACCAAAAGCTGAAGAATTGAAAGTGGCTGTGGATTATCTGGCTGAACCTTTGCTCGATTCCGCCGGCAACCCTGTCGACGCCCAACGCGCCGGTCAGGAAAAATTTCAGGATCTGATCTGGGCTCTGATCAATACGAAAGAGTTCTTGTTCAACCACTAGAAGGCGAGCGGCAGGGTGTCAGCCCTCCGAGTTGTTCTGTTTTTTTTCCACCTCCGGCCGCCGCCGCTAACCTGTCATTAAAGTCAACCTCCGATATTTGAGTAGACGAATAGCTATGAAGATCGCTTCTCACGGAATTCGAAATCTCGCGATTGTCAGTGCTTTACTGCTGAGCAGTCTGTCAGCCTCGGCACAAACTGTCTGCCTGCCGTTGCCTCGGCTTTTGACCACGATGCCAATGGGCGGCAAAGTCGGCTCTGAGGTTGACATTGTCATCACCGGCGAGAACCTTGAAGACGCCAGTGAGCTGATTTTCACGCATCCCGGCTTAACGGCGAAACCCAGGCTGGACGCGAATGGTAAACCAGAAGCCAACAAATGGATCGTCACCATCGCTGCAGATTGCCCTCCGGGAATCCATGAAGCCCGACTGATGACTCGTTTGGGAGTGACTTCTTCACGAGTTTTCTGCGTGGACACTTTGCAGGAACTGGTTCAGACCACACCGAACACAACTCTGCCGACAGCGATGCCGGTCGCGGTCAATTCAATCTGCAATGCCGTCATGACGAACCGCGCAGTCGATCACTACACGTTTGATGCGGTCAAAGGTCAGCGGTACATCGTCAATGTGGCGTCGCGAGGAATCGATTCCAAGCTTGAGGCTGTTCTGATCATCGGTGACGCGGCCGGGCGAGATCTGATGGTGGAACGTCGTGGAGGCACTCTGGATTTTACCGCCAAAGAAGATGGTAAACACACGATCAAGGTTCACGAGCTCACCTTCAAAGGTGGTCCGGCTTACTATTACCGCTTATCGTTGCAGAACATTCCGGCCGACTCACCCGTGCCAATGTTTGCGTCAACAAAGACGGTGAACTCATTCTCATGGCCAGCAGCGGGACTTCCTGAGATCGCAGGGCTTGCAGAAGTTGAACCGAACAACGGGGCAGCTCAGGTGCAGAAGATTACTCTGCCTTGTGATTTGTCCGGCAGCTTCTTCCCGGCAGCCGATGTCGATACGTTTGAATTTACCGCAACAAAGGGCGACGTGTGGTGGGTCGAAGTGGCCTCCGAGCGACTCGGACGTCCAACGGATCCTTCAATCCTCGTTCAGCATGTTGGCGGTGACGGCGCAGAGCAGAAAATCACGGACGTGGCTGAGTTCACCGACATCGCTCCTCCAATGAAGCCATCCAGTAATGGTTATGCCTACGATGGTCCTCCGTTCGATGGCGGCTCGGCCGATATCATTGGCAAACTCGAGATCAAAGAAGACGGTGTGCATCGTCTGCAGATCTCGGATCTGTTCGGCGGCACTCGCAATGATGCTCGCAATGTTTACCGCCTTGTCATCCGCAAAGCGGCTCCGGACTATGCCGTCGCCGCATGGGGCTTGCATATGGAACTGCGTAACGGTGACCGAAATGCCCTTTCAAAACCGCTCGCACTTCGTGGTGGACTCACCGTGGCTCTGGAAGTTGTGGCCGTTCGCCGCGACGGCTTTGATGGCGATATTGAACTGGTGATGGAAGGCCTTCCGGAAGGCGTCACGGCTCAGGGCCTGAAGATTCCGAAGGGAAAAACTCGTGGCATTATGCTGCTGACAGCCGATCAAAATGCTCCTCGATCGCTGACCAACGTCACGTTCTATGGCAAGTCAACACTCGACGGAACAGAACTCAAACGACCAATGCATATGGCCAGTCACGCGTGGCCGATCGTGGATTCATGGGGCGAAGTTCCCAGCCCACGACTTGTGACCGGACTGCCGGTATCAGTAACGGGGTCCGAGTTCGCTCCGATCTCAATCGCACCCAGTGAAAAGAAGGTGTGGGAAGTGACGGCCGGGGAGAAGTTGACGGTCCCTCTGGTGCACACAAAGCGAGCCGAGTTCTCCGGGACGATTCTGCAGCTGAAGACGTCCGGAGATGGCTTCGAAGGAAATCCTCGCTTTGATGTTTCTCTGACAGCCGATACTTCTGAAGCAGTGCTGGACACGAAAGCTCTCGGAACTCAACCTGGCGACTATCTCATAACATTCTACGGCAGTGCCGTGGCAAAGTATCGGTACAACCCTGACGCTGTCGCCGCCGCTGAAGCTGAACAGAAACGAGTTACGGATGAAGCGACCGCGATTACTGCAGAAGTTCAGAAACTGACCGAAGAGGCAGCGGCAGCAGCCTCGGAGAAAAAGGCTGAAGCTGACAAGGCCGTTGCCGATGCAACGGCAAAGAAGCAGGCGGCTGATGCTGCAGTGACTGCCGCCGCAGCCAAAGTCAAAGCAGCAACCGACCTTGCTACACCAAAAGATACTGTTGATATTATTTTGTCAGAGCCGATCGCGATTCGCGTGAAAGCTCCTTAGTGATCAGTTTCAGCAGGATGGGCATTCCTGCCCGTCGAGTCACAGTCGGACAGGAATGTCCAACCTACAATTCTGTGCACGGGAGTCATGAATCATGAGTGATCCTTTTTTTGCATCATCTGTTTGCCCCGGACCGTCTGTGTTTGGTTCGTCCGGACGACGTGGCTTCATGAGAATGGGTCTTGGCGGATTTGCCAGCCTGACCTTGCCCGGACTGCTTCGTCTGCGAGCCGCTCAGGGCGCAGAAACCGGCGGAAAGCCTGACAGCGAAAAGACTGCCGTGATCATGGTTTGGAAACCAGGCGGGTGCTCACACATCGACACCTATGACCCAAAGCCGGATGTTTCCAGCGACTATCGAGGCCCCTTTGGAACAATCGACACCAAAGTTCCGGGAATGCAGTTCACGGAATTGTTGCCAATGCAGGCGGCGATTGCGGACAAGTTTACGGTTCTCCGATCAATGCGGCAGACCGCCGGCGGACATCCAGCCGGTTCGATGCAGATGCTGTCCGGTGACCCGGATACTCGTGACAAACCAAAGCCCAGGTATCCTGACTGGATGACAGTCACAAACTACCTGCGTTCTCACGGGACAACTCGCAATAGTCCGCTGCCGCTGTACGCCGGCATCAACCCGCCGCTCGAATACAACGGCCCGG
Organism: Planctomycetales bacterium; assembly: GCA_026400835.1. GTDB lineage: Bacteria > Planctomycetota > Planctomycetia > Planctomycetales > Planctomycetaceae > SXXK01. The sequence goes on from JAPLOA010000081.1 coordinate 15,136, forward strand.
CTTATCTGGGCGATGCGTATTCACCGTTCACGGTCAACGGAGATCCAAGTAAGCCAACCTTTTCTGTTCCGAACATCGGCCTTTCAGATCAGGGTGAAGTCCGTCGCATTGGTCGCCGAGCATCTCTGCGTCAGAACCTGGATACCCTGGAACGAGCCTTTGATCGTCAGGGAGAGTTGGGTGCTCTGGACGAATTCGAAGAACAGGCCATGACACTGCTGACGAATCCGAAAACAAAAGATGCGTTTGATCTGACCAAAGAAGACGATCGAACTCGCGATCGTTATGGTCGCAATTCATGGGGACAGCAGTTGCTGATGGCACGCCGCCTTGTGGAATCCGGTGTGGAAGTCGTGACGAGCAGCTTGAGCGGTCCGTTGTGTGGTCGAGTCAACAACTGGGACGACCACGCGGTGAATCATCATGTGTTCGATGCCTTGCGATTCCGTTCACGGGCTTACGACCAGGCCGTTTCGGCATTGATCGAAGACATCTACGATCGCGGGCTGGATAAACGAGTGCTCGTTGTGGTAACTGGAGAGTTCGGCCGAACACCCAGGATCGAACATTCGGCCAGCACCGGAGCTGGCGACGCGAGTGCTCCAGCTGGAACAATGCAGCCCGGTCGCGACCACTGGCCTCGCGCGTTTTCAAACATCTGGGCGGGCGGTGGCATTCGCACAGGTCAGGTTATCGGAGCGACCGACAAGCGTGGCGAAGACGTGATCGAACGCATCTGCAGCGCCGGCGACTTCCTGGCGACGATTTATCATCACCTGGGAATCGACGCGGCCAATACTCTGATCAAAGACTTCAACGGCCGCCCAACACCGATCGTTGACCACGGTCGACCAATCCCGGAACTGATGGGCTGATTTCGGCAATCGTCCGAACGAGCCGATTGGCGTGATCCGAAGATTATTGTTCTGAATTAAAGCGTAATGGCGCGAGCCGTCCGGTGTTGTTGAGTTTTCAAACTCTTACACCGGACGGCTCGTGCATTTTTTTAACGCCAGAATCGGCATTGAAATGCCGCATAAATCTCAGCGGCTGCGACCACGACACCGGTTCAGTTGACAACCGCCGCTCGATCCGCGCTGATTCGCCTGCTGACATCACGGCGGTCGACTCAATTGGAGTCGCGTCCCGAGCGTAATCCGCAATTTCCTGCGGCCCGGTTGCGGCCCCTCATTTTCTGGCTAACGAAATATAACTGAACATTCATGAGCAGAATCCATACGATTGACGGTATCAATCTGCACCTTGGTACTCCCGACCCGACCGAAGGCGAATGGATCGGGCAGCGCGAAGTCCTCAAGCAATTGCTGGCCTGCTGGCTGGTTGTGGATCCTCGCGACCTGCCGTTAACTCCACGACTGGTCGGAACACCGGGCATTGGCAAAACCACTCTGGCGATTTCCGGAGCTCGGCAGCGAGGTCAGGAACTCTATATCTACCAGTGTACCGCGGATACTCGCCCGGAAGACCTGCTGGTCACTCCGGTTCTGGCCGAAAGCGGTAAAATTGCTTACCACGCTTCGCCGCTGGTCACTGCCATGCTGCGAGGCGGGATCTGCATTCTGGACGAAGGCAACCGCATGAATGAAAAATCATGGGCCAGCCTTGCTCCGCTCCTTGACCATCGTCGCTATGTGGAATCCATCGTTGCCGGCATCTCGATTCCAGCTCATCCGGATTTTCGATGTGCTGTCACGATGAATGAGGATGAATCCACCTTCGAAATTCCCGATTACATCCTCAGCCGCCTGCAGCCAACTTTGACGCTCGGTCATCCAGCTCGCGAAGATGAATTGGCAATTCTGAAGTATCATTTGCCGTTTGCTGATGACCAGATGTTGAGCCTGACAGTCGATTTCCTTCAGGAAGCCCATTCGCTGAATCTGGACTTCTCGACTCGCGATGGCATCAACATTCTGCGCTTCGCCCTGAAGCGAATTGCCCAGGATCCAACTCATCCCCTCGCTCGCGACGATGCATGGCGTGAATCCCTCGAAAAATGTCTCGGACAGGACGCTGTGGATCTGAAATCACTCGCGGATAAGAAAAATCAGTCTCTGGGGGGCAACAATGTTCCGATGGGACTGGCTGATTTCTTCTTTTCGCCGAATGATCCGCTGCATCCGGATTCAGACTTTGACGACGACGACTTCGATGACAATGATGACGACGATGAAGATGATATCGACGACATCGATGATCTCGACGAAGGCGATGACGAAACCACCGGACGACGCTGAGCATAAGCGTGGACGAAGCAAAACTGGATTCTGTTTTTCAAACCTGCACCGCCGCCATGCAGCGGCTCGTTCCTGCGCTGGCTGAACTGGAAAAGCGAGCCGCCATTCTGCAGATGCCGGCATTGGCCGGGCGCGAGTGGTTTGAACTGCTACGACAAAAACTGATTCCTCAACTGGGCGATCAGGCGTTTCTAGTCGTCGCGGTTGTAGGCGGCACCAATATCGGCAAGAGCGTTGTCTTCAATCATCTGGCCGGATGCAAAGCCAGTGCCAGCAGCCCGCTGGCCTCAGGTACCAGGCATCCGGTACTTCTGGTACCCGAAGGCTTCACCAAGTCGCGCCGCCTGGAAGATGTATTCCCCGACTTTGTCCTGCAGGAATGGACTGACGCCAATCTTGCTCTGGAAGAAAGTTCGGCTCACCGCATCTTCTGGCGAACAGCTCCGGAGTTGCCGTCTTCGCTGTTGATTCTCGACACGCCCGACATCGACAGTGATGCGCGAGTGAACTGGGTGCGAGCCGATGCGGTGCGACGCTGTGCTGATGTGCTGATCGCCGTGCTGACTCAACAAAAGTATAACGACGCTGCGGTCAAAGAGTTCTTCCGAAAAGCCGGCGATGAAGATAAGTCCGTGCTGATCGTCTTCAATCAGGTGCTGCTGCCGGAAGACGATCCTTACTGGCCCGTCTGGTTGAAAACGTTCTGCACTGAAACTCATATCAAACCCTATGCGGTCTATCTGGCACCGGCTGATCGAAGAGCGGCTGACGAATTGCGTCTGCCCTTCTTTGAACGATCACAGAATCTGGACGATGGTTCCAAAGCCGACGTGGCCCCGGACAATACACCTCGCAATCTTTCGGCTGATCTTGCGAAGCTGAAGTTTCGCGAGATTCGCATGAGAACTCTGCTGGGTTCGCTGCGTGAGTTGTCTCATCCTCAACGCGGCATTCCTGGGTATCTAAAAGAGCTGCGCAGCGCAAGTGAGGATCTGGGACATACTGCCGAACGGCTGGCGGCGGACAGTGTGATTCAAATCCGTAACTGGCCTTCGCCGTCCAACTCTGCGTTGGTAGCCGAAATTCGCAAGTGGTGGCAAACTCGGCAGGAAGGCTGGGCTCGCACGATTAACTCCGCCTACAGTGTCGTCGGCAATGGACTGCTGTGGCCCATTCGAGCAGCCCGGCGAGCACTCCAGGGAGATCCCTTACCGGTCATGGATGATTATCGTAGTCGTGAATGGGCCGCGATTTTATCCGTCGTCGAAGAGTTGTTCGAAAAGCTCCTGTGGATGGCGAATTCCGGAAATGATGTCATCCGACCAAGGCTCGAGGCCGTTCTCAGCGGATCAGCTCGAGCCGACCTGTTGAATCTTCTGCGAACTCAACACGATGCTCTGGATTTTGATGAGGAACTCCGGGATGTCGTCAATGAACAAATGCTGCAGCTCGAAAAAACACAGCCGGATCTGTTTGGTTTTTATCGCCAGCTCAATAATGTTTCCGCCGCGGTGCGACCGGTGACGAGTGTCGTGCTGTTCTCTGTGGGATTTGGTCCGGCTGGCGAATTAGTGGCTCCGATGCTGGGCCATGCCGCGGCTTCGGCCATGGTGCATGTCGTAGCCGATGTCGCTGGTGGTGCAACGGCGGCCATCGCGGGAGAGGCTGCTGTTTCAAAGGCGGCGGGTTCCGGAGCTGGCATGCTGCAGGCCTGGTTCCATTCCCTGCATTCCTCATTTACGACTCGACGAGCCGCCTGGCTGACACGTTTGATTCACGATGAATTACTGGGCGACCTTCCGGCAGAACTCAAGGCCGCTGCGGAACTGACGAAGTGCGATGCGTGGTCGACGATTCAGGACTGCGTAGCGACGCTGCAGCGAATTTAAAGAACGAACTGGTGTGGCTGCGCTCGCATGCACTCACTTGTCACACCCTGCTTTTGGACTGTCATTCATGTCACTGACTCCTGAACTGGAACATCTTACCATCCTCGCCGAGATCGATGATCTTGTGCTGCGAGTGCGTCGATGGCTGGACCATTCGCCTGCCTGGGATCCGGCTCACAAAGCGCGTTCGGTCGTGCGGAAGATTGTCGAGCGAGTTTCCACGTTGCGGATTCGACTCGAATCGCCCATCGTCGTGGCGACGTTTGGAGGAACAGGCACTGGCAAGAGTACGCTCGTAAACGCGCTGGTCGGACAGGAAGTTTCGCAATCGGGCCGACAGAGACCGACCACTACGATGCCAATCCTGCTTGTGCATCCCGATTTCGAAACCAATGCACTGGGACTTGATCTGAGTCAGTTTCAAGTCAAGAAGATTGATACCCCGATGCTGCGGGATCTGGTGATTATCGATTGCCCGGACCCGGATACCAGCGAAGGAGCAGACTCCGGCAGCAATCTGGCCCGGCTTCGCGCGATCCTGCCGCATTGTGATGTCCTGCTCTATGTTTCGACTCAGCAAAAATACCGAAGTGCTCGCATTTCTGAAGAGCTGGCCGATGCGGCGGCCGGTTGTCGGCTGGTCTTTGTGCAGACTCATGCCGATCAGGATTCCGATATTCGCGATGACTGGAAACAAAATCTGGCACCAGCGTATCAGGTTCCCGACATGTTCTTTGTGGATTCACGACGAGCAATGCGTGAGCAGGCTCAGGGGCAAAGATCTTCCGGAGACTTCGGCCGCCTGATTGATCTGCTGACAAACCAACTGGGGGCGTCACGCCGAGTGGCGATTCGACGAGCCAACCTGATTGATCTGCTGGAAGAAGCTCTGACATTGTGTCGACTCGACTACGACAAACGACTTAAAGATGTTCGTTCGCTGCAGGATATTCTGGAACAACAGCGAACAAAGTTGCGAGATTCGCTAACGACTCAACTGCGTGATGAGTTGTTGCTGAATCGAAATCTCTGGGAACGTCGCCTGCTGGCTGCTGTCACTGATATCTGGGGATTCAGTCCGTTCAGTTCAGTGCTTCGCTTCTATAACGGACTGGGAGCGTTTATCGCTTCGTTCAGTTTCTTTCGGGCACGCTCGTCGGCCCAGATGGCTTTGATCGGGGCCATGCAGGGAGCCAGGTGGGTGAAGTCGAAGGTGGAAGAGAACGACGCGGATTCCACGCTGGAGCGACTGGCTTCCTTCGGCATTGCTGATCAACATCTGCAGGAAGCGCGGATGGTGGTTTCGGGATATGTCCACAGTGCGGGAATTCAGACGGAAGATTTCAGCGATCGGCGAGATCTCAGTCAGCTTCGCCGTCGAGCGGCTCAGGTTGAAGGACAGTTTCTGGGGGATGCTCGTCGAGCCATCGATCAACTGATTGACGAGCTGGCTGAACAGCACTGCACAAAGCTCATACAATATCGTTATGAAGGTCTGTTCCTGCTGTATGTCGCGTTCCTGATCGGGCGAGTCGGATACAACTTTTTCTGGAGTTCATTTCTTGCACCAATCCTTGGGGCAAGAAGTGAAGCGGAACCATTGCTCGCTGTCGATTTTTATATTCCGGCGGTGCTGTTTTTAGTGCTGTGGTCCGGCCTGCTGGTCATGATCTTCATCTGGAATCTTCGCCAGGGGCTTTCCGAGCGAATTCATCAGCTGGCCCAGTCCATGGTGGAGACTCGAATCTCCGAAGGACTGTTTCCGGCTTTGGAAGCAGCCTGCCACGAAATCGCGCAGGAGGACAGGTCTCTGACCGAACTTCTGGAACAGACGTCCCGATTCCGTCGACATCTGGCGGAATCCACTGCGTTCCTCGGCAGTCAGCGCCGCACCTGATGCGAATTCCGGATGTGCCGAATCTGATGGATTGAAGAGCGCTGCCGGATTTACCGAAAACAGACCCTGGGGGATCCAATAGTCGGACCGCGCCTTGCGCCGTCGTTGACTTGCAACTGAGGATGAAGGGGCTGTCCCGATGAGGCGTATTAATGAGCAGTTGGCACTCGCGCAGATTCTGCCGCTGCTTGCTGTAATCAGCATTGTCTCCGGAAGTGCCGGGCTTGGTGAAGAACCGTTCTCAAACGAACTCGGCGCCAAGTCACCCAAAGACGAACCGCAGATCATCCTTCTTGAGAGCCCCGGTAAGGTTCCGATCCGCCCCGCGTCCGGAGCGGTTCTCGAGAGCAATGATCCGTTAGTGAAGCTGGTTTATGAGACTCGTGAGATAACCCGCCAGCGACTATTAAACACCACTGACCATACACCATGGCAGATGATGCATGGATTGCTGGGATTGCGGCGGGACTTCCTGATCAACCATAACGGGCAGACGATCAACGGGCTGGAATGGATGCAGACTGGTCCGATGTTCAAAAACGAACCGTGGTTTCAGAAAACCACCCACGGTGGTCGTGCTCATCCATTCAATCATCCTTACTGGTTTGAAGGGCACATCAATCAGTCGCTCGCGATTCTGGCCATGTGCAATCTGCCACTTGAAACACAGTTCGGCACTCCACAGGGGCCGATCACGATGCGGGACATGCTGAAGAATGCTCAGATGACCGCCAATGCCAAAGAGGAAGTCACCTGGACTCTGTGGGCTCTGGCCACTTATCTTCCATCCGATGCCGAATGGATCAATGAGAAGGGTGAACGCTGGAGTATCGAAAGACTTGTTCTCCTCGAGACAGGCAAACAAGTTGGCGGTCCAACATCACCCTGCGGAGGAACTCACGGGCTCTTCGCGTTGGCTCGTGCTCGCAATGTCTATATGAAAACCGGTAAGCCACTGCGCGGAGTCTGGGCTCAGGCGGACCAGAAAATCCAGAAGTATATTCGAACCATTCAGTCTCAGTTGAATAAGGATGGTTCCCTGTCATCGAACTTCTTTCGTGGGCGAGACTACAAGCAGGATTTCGACAAGCGTATGGCCAGCATGGGCCACTTGCTGGAATTCCTGATGGTCGCTCTGCCTCAGGAACGCCTGAAAGAACCGTGGGTTCGTAAAGCGATTGAAGCAACAGCCAATGATCTCAAGAATAACCGCAAAGCTTACGTCAGTTGCTCGCCGTTGTATCACGCGACGGACGCGTTGACGATTTACCTGGAGCGAGTTCTCCCACAGCAGCAGGCCGTCGCACAGCAGCCTCAGAACACCAAAGCGATTTCGAATTCACAGCTTTTGCCATCGGGAACTGTGACGACCACAACACCGCCAGCGACAACTCCCGAAGTTGCTCCTGCTGCTTCAACTCCGGCGAAGTCTGGCACGCCAGTTGTTTCAACGCCTCCAGCAGTGCCGGGCGCAGCGGTGAACCCGGGCACGCCTTCAGTCATGCCACAAACCGGTACACCTGCGGGAACAACACCAGCCGTAGCGCCGTCCGCGAACCCTGTAACACCAGCACCGACTGTTCCATCGCAGACAACGCCAGCACAATTGCCGGCTGCTGGACCAACACCTCCGGTGCCTGACGCAACGCCGGTAACACCTGCAGCTCCTTCGACAACGCTGCCAGCAGTGACACCGATGCCAATTCCTGAGAATCCTCTGAAGCAGATTCCTTTGCCGGATCCGGCGGATGAGCTTCCGGCAGAAACAACTCCAGCGGCCGCTCCAGCACTCGTGCCCACCCCGACACCAATGACTGCAGCAGAGCCATCACTTCAGCCGTTGCCCGCAGAGACTGTAGTGGCAGTCGTGCCATCGGAGGTGGTTGCTTCTGAGGTTCGGTCAATGCCGTCACCGACAGTTGTGATTGCAGCATCAGTTGGTTCAACAGCCACGGTTTCTGCCGAAGAAGTCCCACTGATCGCTGGCCCGGCAGAAGCAACGTCTGTGGTGATGCCACCGATGCCTTTAATCGTAGCGGCACCTGGCAGCGACTCGAACACGCCCTCAGTGAAGGTGTCAATCGCTGTTGTGACTCCGGGAACAAACGCGGAAACAAAAACGGCCGCGTTGCCTGACCCAACACCGACACCCGCGCCGGGAGATAAGAAGCCGGCACAGAAACGCTCTGTCGAATGGAAAGCAACTCCGATTGAACGACGAAAAACGATCGTCGTCGAAAGCCCGCCGAGCGTCTGAAGTCGGTGCTTCGCCAAGTCTCTATGCTGCCGCAGATGGGGATTCCTGCCCGTCGCAAGTTTGTCGAACAGCAAGTCCAGCCTGCGTTCTGACACCTTACCAGGCACTGATGGATTCTCGAGCCGCTGGCCGGGAGTTCCATCGCTGACGCTTCGAGTTGCGTGATACTTCGATCCTGGTGCACTCGGCATTCAATGCCTTGCCAACGCCAATAATGCCAATGCCTGACTGTCCGATTTGCCATCCTGCCGTCAATAGTGGCCAATCCGAATGGGGCTCGTTGAAGTTGGAGCCCCTTGAAGATCGCACAGAGTCTGCACATTCACTATCATCCCGTCGGCGTCGGTTTGACGCGTCCAACGTAGCTTATTTCACCACCACTTTCCTGACACGGGCTTTGGGGACTCACTATCATGAAGGCTCAGTTGAGCGATTTTGCCAGATCATTAAATGTTGAAACCGCCTTCACAGTACTGGCAGTCGCCAAGAAGTTGAAAGCCGCCGGCAAGGATGTTGTCGAGCTGGAAATTGGCGATAGCCCGTTCAACAGCACCGCGTCAGCGATCCAGTCCGGGCTTCAGGCGATTAATGACAATCAGTCGCATTACTGCCCGTCTCCTGGACTCCCCGAGTTCCGTGACGCGGCCGCTCGATTTCTGAAGCGGGAGTTCTCCATTCCAGTCGCGGCCGAAAATATTGCCGTCGGCCCCGGTGCGAAAGTCTTCGAGCAGTTCTTCTGCGAAGCCTTCCTGAATCCCGGCGATGGATGTCTCGTCTTCAGCCCTCACTTCCCAACGTACATCCCCAATATTCAGCGCCGTGGTGCGCGAGCTGTCCTGAAACCACTACGACAGGAAACAGAATTCCGTCCGCAGGTTTCGGACATCGAAGACTTCCTGAATACAGATCCGGCTCCACGTGGCATCTTTTTGAACTCACCGCACAATCCGACCGGAGGTATCACGACGGAACAGGATCTGCGCGATATCGCAGATCTGGTGCGAGGTCGCAACGTTGCAGTGTTCAGCGATGAGCCTTACTGCCACATGATCTGGAAGGGGCAGCATCATTCCTTGCTGGCTCAGCCGGGAATGCTGGACCAGTGCGTCGCCGCTTACACGTTCAGCAAGTCGTACTCTATGAGCGGCTGGCGTCTCGGCTTCTGTGCTGCGTCACGCGAGATCATTGATGCAATCGGCAAGATGATCAATACGACTCTGTCCTGCACACCACCAATCGTTCAGCTCGCAGGTCGCGCAGCACTTGATCAGGACTCCAAAGAGCGTGATGAGACCATGCTGAAGTTTCGTGAGAAAGTTGTGTTGCTCACAAACGGCCTGAACAGGATCGAAGGCTTCTCATCGCTCGATCCAACCGCCACGTTTTATGTGTTTCCAGGCGTCAAACCGGTCTGCAATCGCCTGGGCATCACCTCCCACGGACTCGCTCTGTACTTCCTGGAAGCGGCTGACGACAAGTTTGGCGTCGCCTGTCTGGGCGGCGAGTGCTTCGGTGAAGCGGGTGGTGGGTTCCTGAGATTCAGTTGTGCAGAGCCGAACGATCGTCTGGAACAGGCTCTGGCCTTTATCCCGGTCGCGTTGTCTCGCACAGATCGCATTAATGCATGGCTGCAGGCTCATCCGGAATTCCGCCTGAAGCAGCATTACACATAGGCGGTAAAGTTGGCGGCGGTAAAGTTGGCGGCGGTAAAGCTCGCGAAGCTTTGCCAGCGACTATTTAGAGCGCTCCCTCTCGGGCGATTCCCCCCAACCATGAATCTTGCGATTCAGGGCCGGTCGTTTCCCCAGGGAAGGAGCGACTCAGCCATAAAGGCTGAAACGAAATCTTCACAAGGTGGAATCACTCCGGAGGTTTCGTCAACGTTGAAGATGCTGAGTCGTTAGATTTCCAACTGCATTTCGACTCCATTTATTGACAGTAAATTGAAAACAAATCATTGAGCTGTTGAGGATATGGTTTGAGCGGTGAGTAGTTTCCATAGGGAACAATCTGCAGAATCGTTGATGATCAGAAACAGACCAGAGTCCCCGTATGTAAGTGCGGAAGAACCCACATTCTGAGTGGCAGATTCGAGCAGTGTATGTCCGTTCGACAGAGTGTTATTGCTATCACAGCGGGTGACGTCGCCGGGATTGGCCCCGAAGTCGTCATCCGCGCAATCTCTCATAACTCAATCGGGGACAATGGCCGCTCCGTTCTGATTGGTCATCCGCAGATCTTTCGTCGTGCCGCAGAGATGTTCGGCATTGATCTCCAGTTCTCTGAGCTGGATCAAAAGCACAAAACGGTGGCTGATTTTCACGAGGCTCTGCGTCACGCTCACGATAGAGGCTTCGTTCCCTGCTGGAACCCAGCCGAAGATGCTGTCCTGCAGGCTCCTTCGCGCACAGTGAGTGCTCTGGCTGGCGATGCCGCTTTTCAGTATCTGACTTCTGCAATTCGCCTGGTACAGACGGGTTTCGCTGATGCGATCGTGACAGCTCCCTTGAACAAAGAGGCGCTGCATCTGGCCGGGCACCACTATCCGGGCCACACGGAGATACTTGCCGAGAAATGCGGTGTTTCTGATTTCGCGATGATGCTGCATTTGCCTGAAGCGGCATTGGCGCCGTGGCGTTCGATGCTTCGCGGCTCCGGTGGTGCAGCGGAAGATCATCAACACGTGGGCTGTGGCATCAGTATCGCACATGTCACGCTGCACACGTCAGTAGCCAGTGTTCCGGGCTTGCTGAGTCTGGAAGGCGTGGCGGAAAAAATTGGCCTGATGTCCGGCTTTCTCCGCCAGATTCGTTGTCAACGGGAAGCCATTGCTGTGTGTGCTCTGAACCCGCACGGGGGTGAGAATGGACTGTTTGGCGATGAGGAGCAGCAAATCATCCGCCCGGCTGTTGAACGCTCGCGCAGAGATGTCCCCAACGTTACAGGACCGCTTCCCGTCGATACCCTGATTCGCCGCGCGATGCTTGGGGAATTTGATGGCGTGGTCGCGATGTATCACGATCAGGGCCACATTCCCGTCAAATTGATCGGCTTTGATTCGGCGATCAACATTACGCTGGGATTACCAATTGTGCGAACGAGTCCCACGCATGGCACCGCGTTTGATCGAGCCTGGAATCCGGCAACCCCTGCCGATTCCAGTGGGATGACAGAAGCAATCCGCATGGCGATCCTTTTGTCTGAGAAATCCGGCCCCTGACGCGACCACTATTTTTGGTGAAGCCAACGAAACAACTTGACACTCCCGAATATCGCTGATAGCGTTCTCCAGTCAATGCTCGGGTGAGCCTGAGCGTTGCGAATTCCCGGGGGATTAGCTCAGTTGGGAGAGCGCTTGCATGGCATGCAAGAGGTCATCGGTTCGACCCCGTTATCCTCCACTTGTACTTAAACTGTTACTGAATCGCGACTTGCGATACCTGACGACGTTCGTCAGTGCGGTGAAAACTCACTTTCAATCGTGGTAGTTACTACCACGAAATGATTCAGGAGTTCCGCACATGGCACGAAAAGCGAATGTTTTTCCGTCTTATCTGCTCCACAAGCCCACCGGACAAGCACGCGTCCGCATTGCAGGGCAGGACCACTATTTAGGCGAATATGGCTCAGAAGCCTCACGTATCGCCTACGGTCAACTGGTCGCCAAACTTGCTGGCGGCATCTCAATTGATCCGATTGCAAGATCCAAACGTGGTAGTACTACCACGTTTGGATCTGAGCAAGATCCTGGCCCCAGTGTCGGTGAACTCTGCATTGTCTTCCTCCGCCATGCTGAATCGCATTATCTCAAGAATGGTGAGCAGACCAGCGAAGTCCACATCGTCCGTTCGGTCATAAAGCCTCTCAATGAGCTTTACGGCATGCTCCCTGCGAAAGACTTCGGGCCACTGGCACTCAAGGCGGTCAGAGCGAAGATGGTGGAATCTGGCTGGTGTCGCGGAACAATCAACGCGGGTATGAGCAGGATTCGGCGAATCTTCAAACATGCGACTGCAAACGAACTGATTGATTCTTCGGTTCTCGATCGGCTCAAGTGTGTTGCTCCACTCCTGGCAGGCAGGACGGAGGCTCACGACAACGCCCCGAGGACTGCAGTATCCGACAAAGATATCAAACGCGTCCGAAAGGAAGTGTCCACGATTGTGAAGGATCTGATTGATATCCAGCGGCTTGTGGGGGCGAGATCGGGCGAGCTTCTTAAACTCACCAGCGGCATCCTCAACCGTACCAGCGATGTTTGGGTGGCAGAACTGAGCGATCATAAGAACCGTCATCATGGCCAAAGCAGAACTCTCTATTTCGGTCCGCAGGCTCAATTGCTCCTGATGAAGTATCTGTCAGCCGATCCAGACAAGCCCCTATTCGACATCACTGGAGCGGCGTATAGGCGAGCGATCACAAGAGCATGCGATCGGCTGAAGATTGATCGGTGGGTTCCTCACCAGTTGCGACACACGAACGCAGATGCGGTGCGGGAAGAATTCGGCCTGGAACATACTCAAGCCGTCCTCGGGCATGCGAAAGCCAACATGAGTGAACACTACGCGAAAGCCTCGGGGAAGAAAGCGGCGGAGGTCGCCAGGCGAATCGGCTAATCGGTTATACTGAGTTCAACGCGGGATAGGTTAGCTCCCGACAAGTGAGGCTCCTGAATCTCACTTCCCGCGTTTCCTCTCAATTCAGGCATCACCATTCAGGGGTGATAATGTGCTCAAATCTCGGGAAGTGAACACGGCTGATGTTTGCCGTGAATTAAGACATCTGTGTTCAAGCTGGGAGTCATTCCAGCAAGGCATATTTTCGCAGGGCGTTGATGAAGCGATTCAGTCCGCAAGATGCCTGTTTGTGTTGCTGGGGAATCCACTAGACTCTCCCGCAATCGTGGCGACATCGGGGCGAAATCTGACGACCAGGTATCTGAAAGAACTCCTGGCCAATCTCCCCTGGCCAACGGCGGTTCTGGGAGCGGGTTCTTTCGAATATGAAATGCCTGACACTTCCGTTCTTCGTCGATGGCTCGAACTGATTGAAAAATCAGAACGCGGGGAACTGCCTGCTGCAGACTCCGCAGAATCTGATTCATTGTGGACACCCGAAGCCGAAGCAGAGGCACGGCGATTGATCGACGCCAAGACTGTCAAATCTGCTACTGCACTTCAGGAAAGACTTTCCATCAATCGTCAGGTGTCTCAGGAGTTGTTCCGACACATCACAGGCAAGCAAAAAAAGAAGTACCACAGAGAGTGATAGTTTGGTTCCAGAGGTTCCGAGAACTTAGAACTTACTGAATCAACGAAAGCCGTCAAATACCTTCCGAACCATGCAGTGGCATTCAGTCACAGCGGTGGACTCTCGGGAGGTATTTTCGTTATGGGAATTGATATCCAAACTGAAACGGTAATTGGTATCGGGGAGGCATGCAGGGCATTTCCTCCGAATGGTATTTCAGATGCAACGATGGCTCGATTCATCCAAAAGGGCGTGAAGATCAAAGCCCTTGGCGTCTTCGTCAAACTTGAGACGATCAAGATCGGCGGCAGACGTTACACAAGCAAAGAAGCCATCGCCCAATTCATCGCGGCACAAAACGCAGATGATGTTCCTGCTTCTCAAGCGATCACTCCGACGCAACGCAGGCGTCAACGCCTGAAACGGTGGCAGCGGTCGAGCGCGGCGAGATCACGTTGAACGCTGCGGTGGAGACGGTAAAGCCATCGAAGGCGACAGAGAAGCCGGTGGTATCGAAGCCAGCGAAGGCGGACGTGATTGCAGTCGAGCAACAACTCGAGGCAATGGCGAATGCCCACACCAGTGTGGACGCAATTGTTGAATGGTTTTCGCAACAGTCACCGCGAAAGAAGATGGCATTCATCAAGAAGTGTCACGCTGATGCTGATGTGATCAGACTTCGCTCGGGAAATCAAAACTCACTGATGCAGGTTGCGCATGAGGCACTGTACCGGCTGACGTTCCAAGAGCGGGGAGAGCTAATCTGCAAGCAACTCCTGAGCATGACACCAGAGGAGCGTGAGATGGTCTACGCGTCAGTTGATCACATGATGAAGAAAGAAAAGCTCGACCAACTGGGAAGCTGATCGAGCTTTCTTGCAACACCCAATTCTAAATTCAACTGCCTGGCAGGGCAGCTTTCAACGAACGGACACACAGATGATTTTACATGAAGACAAAAGTCATTCAATCGCAAAAACGCATTGGCAGCAGAACGCCAAACATATCGCAGACTGGCAGATTCGCCGGATGGTGAATCGGACTGATCAGGCAACGTACTGGTCGCACAAAGGATGGTCTGCTTCTCCTGGGGATGTTGCCAGTCAACTGCGAATCAATTGTCAGCGACTGGCACCAACAGTGGTTTACAGTCACAACGCAGACGGGCGTTGTAAGTGGGTGTGCCTCGACTTCGACAATCACGATTCTGATCCCAATGTTGCTCAACGGAACCTCAACATTGCGACCGGCATCCTCAACACGTTGACGGAGTTGGGTGTTATCTGTGCCCTGGAAGATTCCGATGGTCAAGGCGGCCTGCACTTGTGGGTGCTGTTCGATCCATCGGTACCAATTGACGCGGCGTATCGTTTCGCCAAGTTTCTGCGCAGTGATTATTCCGCCGACGACATCGAGACGAATCCGAAACAGAAATCAGCAAAGTCATGGGGCAACGGTGTACGTCTTCCCGGACACCATCACAAGCGGCCGCATGTGTCGCAATTCTGGGGCGATGCTGCATGGTTGGATGCGGAAGAATCTATCGAGTTGATGTTGTACCTGCCGACCAATGTTCCTGATGTTCTCGGCATCATGGGCGACTTTGATCCTGATCGAAAGCCTGATCCACCTCCGCCTCGTGTTTATACGCAGCGGCCAGCGTCGGGAAATGGCGGCAGTGTAACGCAGGCCGAAGAACATATTGAACACGTCGCATGGTCTGACTTGCTTCTCCAATTCGGTTGGCATGGTGAAGGAAAATTCTGGACGCGACCGGGCAAAGATCACGGCATCTCGGCAACGCTTGACCATAACGGCAACGGGATGTTGTACGTGTTTAGCGAAAACGCAGGACTGCCCGTAGAAGAATACAGAAAGCCGGATGAGCCAGGAGCAGCTTTCGGCAAGTGGCGTTTTTGGTTGTTCCAGTCTGGTTACACAGCGGCGACTCAACGTGATGCTGCAGAGCGTTATCTGCAGGGGGTGGCACGATGAGCAGTCTTCTTCGCGGTCATATCAACATCATCGCAGGAGATCCCGGGCTAGGTAAGTCGATGTTGCTGATCGCAATGGCGGCTCGAGCATCACGCGGTGGCGACTGGCCAGACGGCTCGCCCTGTAAGCAATGCAGCGTTCTCTATTCGACGACTGAGGATGGCATTGCGGACACAGTTGTTCCTCGACTAATTGCAGCAGATGCCGACTTGGAACGTGTCCACATTGTTGAAGGTGTCAAAGGTCGCAACGACTCGGAACTGCCTCTGTTCCTGAATGAGCATCTGATTTATCTGGATGAGATGCTCACTGCGAATCCAGAGATCGGGATTCTGATTATCGACACTCTGCAGAGTCACATCGGCAGTGCAGTTGCGACGAACAACAACAGTTCAGTCAGGGGGGTGATGACTCCCCTGAAACGACTTGCCGAAAAGCATCACGTTGCTGTGCTCTGTATCGAGCATCTGACGAAGTCAAAAACGATGTCCGGTGAAAACGCGACATACAGAGTACAGGGCTCGATTGCTTTTGCAGGGGCTGCAAGATCGGTCTGGATCGTCGCCAAAGATCAGGAAGACATGGGACCACTGGCGATCAGCAGTCAGACGGTGGTCAACTCGGAAGGTGCTGTGACTGGTTACGGGACACGTTGACAGCGGCCATGCCAGCAAAGGAAATCGACAGGGGGGCAAAGTCGGAAATGTTTTCTACGGCAACACTGCGAAGGGCAAAAGAGCAACTTGGCATCCGTAGCGAAAAGCAAGACTCGGTCTGGTATTGGGTGCCGACAGCGGACATGGAACAAACGCGAACTGACGAATTTATTGAGGCTGCAGAATCCTGAATTCAAGATGCTCAAGGCATTTTGAGCATCTTGAAATGAGCATCTTGAATTCCCAGTGTTTTATGGGGTGAAGCAGTGTTTTTTGGTCAAGGTGCTCATTCTCAGGGGAATGAGCATCTTCCTTGAAATGGACTGAAAGGCGAGCACATGGCAGCAACACGAGATCCAACGCCAACCGAGATCGCAGAGCTATGTCTGCTGATTCAATCAGGTTGGTCTGAGCGAGAACGAATGAGCAGGCTTCGCAGCGATCAGCGGCCAACACATCGGCTGGCGGACGGAAGGCGGGAGGCGATGAGCAGCAGCGTTTACAACGGGCATCACGAGAGGGGCTGAAAACTTTGGCCCGGGTCCTTAAAAAAATCGGTTTTTCTCTCCTCGACCAAAAAGAGTCCGTTCCCTCCACAGAAAGTCAATTAGTCCGTTTTTCCAAAATCTCAGATCAGGCGTTCAGATGAGGATTCCAGAAACATGCGAGCGATGTAACGGTCCTGCGATCGTCTACGCGACTGTTCAGGGCAGTCAGTTCACGACCCGCTATCGACGCTGCAGGATCTGCGGAGCGACATCGAAAACAATTTCTGTGAATCCGTTTTTGCTTAGTAATGACATCGACCACAACGAAGCGGCATCGACGACAATGGCGGCAACGCACTTCACTCACACGAAAGGTTAAACATGGCACTCCCGGCATTTGTCACAAAACTGGTTTCCGACTTGCGAACGGAACGGAAGAACGAACATAGAACCGCACGCGGTGCCAATGTTGATCTCCATCGACGTCTCGGCTCGGGTGCTGAGGTTGATGCAAACGAGGTTAAGCGAATTCTATTCGCGGCTGGAAAGTCAGATGACGATTTTGAACGTGAGGCACAGAAGCAGCAGCAGCGTTTCGCATGGCACGCACAACGCGTTCAGAATCAACAGGCTGTTTCTGATCGACTGCAGGCCGAAAGCGAACTACATGCAGCACAGAGGGCACTGCAGGCAGCTTACGACAAACTACAGCCAGCGATTGATCAGGCACATGATCGGCTGAACGCGGCCAATCATCGTTTTATGACAACAACGCAGGCGGAAGCGTGGCTGTCTGATCCGGAGAACATCCTCGACAAGGAATTGCTGGAACGTGAAGCGGCCGTCGTCGCTCGACTACGTGAAGTCAACAACGAGCTGAAACCGCTCTTGCAGGATCAGGCTCGCAGACAAACGACCTTGGAAAATCTTCAGTCCCACGTTGGCAAACTGCGTGAGCATACTTCGATCCCCTGGCTACCGCTCGAAATGCTCGGATTGCAACAGGCTGACGAGGCTATTAAATCCACAGATGCACACGTTGCAGCGGTCCGCAATGAATTGCAGCAACTGCAGGAAGCGATTCGACAACGACAACAGAAGCAAGTGCGACTGCAGGCCGAACTGAATCAGATCCATGCCGAAAAACTGAAGCCTTGAAAGGGCGAACGATGCACTGGTCCACTACACATGTCGCGTTCATTCTTCAAGTTGTTCCTGAACTCGCCATTACGCCAATTTACATTCTGAAAAGCGATGAGACGGATACCGAATGGGAACCATCATGGATGGCGGCATTCAGCCCCCTGGCTGATCTGCAGTCACAAGGGCCTTTGGAATCTCTCGGTCTTTGGCGTGGTCGCGGAATCTGTATCATCGTTCGCAATGACTTTGAAACATGGTCCCCGCGTACTCAGGCAGGAACGCTGCTACACGAAGTGGCTCACGGAATTGAACATCTGAATCAGCCAGATGCACTTTGCCCAAAAGTAAATTTATCTCCAGTGGCTCGGGAATTGTTGAGCGGCTGTGAATCAGAGATCCTGAGGGATGCTGGCATCGACAGGAATATCCTGATCCGTGGCCAGCATGGTTCGGAATTCGTTCGGCTGGGTTTTCATCTGTACTGGCGAGCGAGGAAACAGGTTATTTTGTGCCCAAACGATCTGCAGTTTTTGCATTCAATCTACAGCCTTTCGCCTGAGCGATATGAGGACGCAGAAGCGGCGTTGGCTTACGAGCTTGCACGATCAGTCAATCTGAATCTACTGAGGCTCAGAACGCCTCCTGCGGAGTTTCTAAGGCTGTTCACATGACGGGGCACTTTGCCCGTCATTTCACGGGCCGCCATCGGGTACTACCTTTCGCTCGGTGGCGGCTTTTTGTTTGGAGTAAATGAACCATGATGGAATCAGAAACGTCCGATTCTGGCAGGTTTACCGAATTGCTGGCTATGCACGTCGCCAGTGGTTCGACGATTCGTGCTGCGGCGGAATCATGCGGTTGTAGCGAACGCCAGGGCTATCGTGTTGCGGCGTCGCCAGAATTCAAATCTCGTGTCTCTGAGATCCGTTCCGAGATGACGAACGCAGCGGTTGGCGAATTATCAGCAGCGGCATCTGTAGCAGTGGCTACCATCCGAGAATTGCTCACTGCGGAGAATGAACCATCTGTTCGCCTGAACGCGGCTAAAGCGATCCTGACGCAATTGGGACCAATGACCGAACTTGGCGAACTTCGGCAACGCCTCTAAGCACTGGAATCGAAGCCATGAGTTTACGACGCCGATTGTTCAGCCTGGAATGTCGGCCGTTCTTGAGACCGCTGAAAAAAGAAGATCCGCGAATGGTACGACAGGGGCAGAAGTTGCTCGCACTGCCATTACCTGAGGATGCAAATGCTGCAGAGCGGGCTGAAGCACTTCGATTGATGAAGGCGGCACAGAAGCTACCCGTTGATGATCACTCGGGCTGGCTGGCTGTTCGCGATTATGCGGTTGAGTGTCATCGGAAGTATGGCAGCGTTCCGTTTTACGGGTGGCCAGAATGAGGCCGGACTGAGCAGTAGATTGAGATCGTGAACCCGCTCCATCGTGATGATGGCAGCGGGTTTTCTTTTGTGCTTTGCTGAATTCATTTCGTGGTAGTAAACAGGGCTACTACCACGAAATGACCCGTTTACCACTATTCAACGACTCAAAATGAGAGAGATTGATACTTGACGAGAGAGGCACTTGAGACGATAAAAGACGGTGAAAGTTGTTGTTTTCATTGAATGGGTTGCGATTCCAGCAGTCTATGGCATGCAAGAGGTCATCGGTTCGACCCCGTTATCCTCCACTTACCAGAGACCGTTGAAAACATCACGTTTTCAGCGGTTTTTTTGTACCCGAATCGTGACTAACGATACCTGACGACGTTCGTCAGTGCGGTGAAAAGCTTGATTCAATCGTGGAAGTTCTTCCACGAAATGAAAGGGAGCTGCTGCACATGGCACGGAAAGCGAATGTTCTTCCGTCGTATCTGCTCCACACGCAAAGTGGACAAGCCCGCGTTCGAATCAGCGGTCGCGATTATCTTCTCGGTCTCTATGGCTCAGAATCCTCCCGAATCGCTTACGGTGAGTTGATCGCCAAGTTCGCAGGCGGCATCCCGATTGATCCCATCCTCATCGCGACAGCCGGTCGACACTTCGCAGACAATGCCCTCGCCATCGCGATGCTTCACCGTGGACGTCCCTGCCTCGTCCACGATACGAATGGAGCCATCCTTCCCGGTCGTCACCTTTGCTGTTCGTGCCCGGCCCTTGGTAGGCTTCGTCGATGTGACCGGAGTGTCGAACGGCTGAGCCCCGGCTCGCGTCCGTCGGCCTCACTTCGGTCTCACCGGAGCAGTTTGACTCATCACACCTGATCGTTCGACATCAAACGCCCGGATACAGCCGAAGCAAAGCTCTTCGTGATGACTCTCGGGACGGGAATGGTTGCGACCACGGCTGAAGCTGCGGACGCAGCAGATGGTTATTCTCAGCTCTCAAAATCCTGTTCAGTGATCAAATTCCTGACTCACTTACCCAAAAGCTTGATCGAGGATCAGCAGCCTGTTAACATGTCTTACAAGTTGACTTGGTGATCAGTGGTCTCGCGTTGGGAGATAGTTGATGCAGTTGGAAGCGATTGAGCGACGGACCACAGTGGATTTGGTCGTGGACCGGATTGCCCGCGTGATCAAGGATCAGAAGCTTGCCGCTGGTTCGCGGCTTCCCGGCGAGCATGAACTGGTGGAACAATTGCAGGTCAGCCGTCCGGTGCTTCGTGAAGCGTTGGCTCGACTTCAAAGCCTGGGTTTGGTTGACATTCAGCGCGGGCGCGGCACGTTCGTCGGGGATACGAACAGCCTGGCGAACTGTGTGCGATTGCTGCAGTCCGCGGTGACGATTTCGCCGCAGGAACTGTTGTCGTATGCCGAATTGCGTTCGGCCATTGAAGTCCAGGCGGC
The DNA here is from genome assembly GCA_026400835.1 of Planctomycetales bacterium. Taxonomy (GTDB): domain Bacteria; phylum Planctomycetota; class Planctomycetia; order Planctomycetales; family Planctomycetaceae; genus SXXK01. Next base: position 35,821 of record JAPLOA010000081.1, read on the forward strand.
TCGGCAGGCTGCTGAGAAAGCAACTGCTGAGGACATCGAAATGCTCACAGCTCTGCTCAAGCAACTGGATGATGAGGAGTTGCCTTACGCCGACGCGCTTGAAATCGACTTCCGCTTTCATCGAAAGTTGATCGAGATCGCGGACAATGTCCTGATGCAGAACCTGATGGAAGTGATTTACGAATTTGTGTTGACCCAGATGGTTCGTACAACACCGACTCAGCGTGAAAATCAACTTGGACGTAAGCTGCACAAAGCGGTCTTGAAAGCCGTTCGTGAACATGATCCCGACGCGGCAGAACTTGCGATGCGCAAGCACATGCAGGCGGTCCTCGAGCGACTGGAGAGGTAGTCATGAAGGAAAGTCGCTCGCATAAATCAAATACTGTCCGATATCGTTCTGCGACGGCACAAGGCGTCTGGTTGTTGCTTTGCGCAGCGCTGTTTGGTGAAGTTCATGCACAGGAGTCAGCAGCGACTCCCGACCAGATAAAGTTCTTTGAGACGAAGATTCGTCCGGTGCTCGTCGAACAGTGTTACGAGTGCCACGCAGCGGGTGCCCGGATCGTGCAGGGAGGTCTGCGGGTTGATCATCGCGAGGGCCTGTTGCGAGGCGGCGATACCGGTGCGGCGATTGTTCCCGGAGATGCCGAAAAAAGCTCTCTATTAGCGGCATTGCGTTATGAAGATGTTGAAATGCCGCCGAAGGGAAAACTGCCTAACGCTGTCATTAAGGATTTTGAAGCGTGGATTGCGATGGGTGCCCCCGATCCTCGCCGAGCTGATGAATTGCCAGTTGCTCGAACAATTGACTTAGACGAAGGACGCAAGCACTGGGCGTTTCAGCCAGTTGCTGATCCACAGCCGCCAGAGATTAAAGACGAGTCGTGGCCGATCGACACGATGGATCGCTTTGTTCTTGCCCGGCAGGAGTCCGTTGGGTTACGGCCTGTCGCTGACGCGGATCGCTACACGTGGTTGCGTCGAGTCAGTCTCGATCTGACGGGATTGCCTCCGACACCTGATGAAATCGAAGCTTTTATTCGGGATAACTCGCCGCGCGCCTGCGAGACCGTTGTTGATCGATTGCTTGACTCGCGCGGCTTTGGTGAGCGTTGGGCCAGGCACTGGATGGATCTGACGGGCTATGCGGACATGATTGGTACGTCGAATAGCGTCTTCGCAGAACATGCATGGCGTTATCGCGATTATCTCATTGATGCATTTAACGAAGATAAACCGTTTGATCGTTTTATTCGCGAACAGATTGCCGGCGATTTGTTAACCGCTTCATCGCCGCAGGAACAAGCGGAGAACATGATCGCCACGGGGTTCCTGATGGTCGGCGATATAGAGATCGTGGAGCCCGACAAACCGAAGATGGAAGCTGACCACATTGATACCCAAGTCAACAAACTCGGGATTGCGTTTCTGGGGATGACGCTCGGGTGCGCGCGTTGCCACGACCACAAGTTTGATCCCGTGGGGCTGAATGATTATTACGGGATCGCAGGAATCCTCCGCAGTTCACCATCAACGCACAAAATTCCATTCGGTGTCTGGAGTAGTCTCAACACGACCGAACTTCCCGAGACACCGGAACAGCTTGCAGACCGAAAGAAGATAGAAGCTCAACACGCTGAGAAATTGTCGAGCTTAAAGAAGGAGCAACAGCAGCTCACCGAAGCGAAGCAGCGTATCGTTGATCAACTTGCCACGCTCAACAGAACTGAAGCAGAGAAAAAAGAGCTGGTCGCCGTGAAGAAACCACCAGCGTCTGACACTCAGATTGTTACAGCCAAAGTGGAGCAAACGCAGCCAGAGCCAGACGCTTCCGAGCCCATGCCAGATAAAGAATCTCTGGCTAAGCAACGTGACGAAATCGCAGAGAAAATCAAAAAGCTCGCCTCCGAGATCCAGCACGCGGAATTCTTTGCTTCGAAGGTGCCCAAAGCGTTTGCAATGCGAGACGGCGAGCATCCGACCGACATGCCGGTTTACATTCGAGGTAATCCCTATGCACCTGGGGCGGTGATGTCACGCAGCGCGTTGCGAGTGGCTTCGTGGGAGAAGTTTCCTGAGATTCCGGCTGGTCAGAGCGGTCGATTACAACTGGCAGGTTGGCTCGCCGACGACCGTAATCCGCTCACAGCACGCGTAACGGTCAATCGCATTTGGCAGAAGCTGTTTGGTGAAGGGCTCGTGCGCAGTGTCGATTACTTTGGTACGCGTGGCGAGGTACCGAGCCATCCTGAGTTGCTCGATCATCTGGCCAATCGATTCATGCGCAACAACTGGTCACAGAAGCGACTCATTCGCTCGCTTGTACTCAGTCGCACGTATCGAATGAGTAGCAGAAACGACATCGCAGCGATGCAGATTGATCCCGAAAACAAGCTGTTGTGGCGCATGAACCCCCAACGGCTGGATGCAGAAGCGATACGGGATTCTGCGTTGGCGATCAGCGGCGAATTGATAAAAAGTCAGGGCGGCCCATCGCTGGTACTGGAGAACGTCGAGAACACAGGGGCACTCGTCCAGTCGGGAGTGAATCCACCCAATTACAACCATCGCAAACCGCGTCCGTCCCAGGAATTTGAACGGACGATCTATCTTCCTGTGATGCGGACCGGGTTTCCTGGCGCTGACCGCATTCGCAGCTACTTTGATTTCGTCGATCCAGCTCAAATCGCTGGAAAGCGTGAGCAATCTGTCGTGCCAACTCAATCATTATTCCTGATGAACAACGATTTTTTTCGCCGTCGATCCCGGTCTATGGTTGAACAACTTCTTGCCAGTGCTTCAACGCAGGAAGAACGCCTGGAACAACTTTGGATGCGAGTCCTGGCTCGACCGATGACGGCGGTTGAACGCAGGGAGGCGATCGCTTTTCTTGACGACTCCAGGTCACTTGTCGCAAATGAACCCAATCAAACTGCCACTGACATCATTGTCTGGCAGGAGCTATGTCACAGCCTGATGTCCTCGAATCATTTTGTATTTCGCCTTTGAGCGAGGCGGTCGTTCTCAATCAGCGTCCTACGAAAGTTTTGTCTCACCATGAACAAAAATTACATTCCCAATCGACGCCAGTATTTACAGCACGCGGCTTGTGGCTTCGGCGCTATTGCTCTGCATGATATGGTTCGCGCCGCGACGAGTTTCTCGGGTGCGCCAGCGCTGGACTTCAACCCACGAGTCAAACGCGTAATCTTTCTTTTTATGGCGGGTGGTCCCTCGCAATTGGATCTGTTCGATCCCAAGGACTACATCCGCGAGAAACACGGACAAGCGATTGATTCTCCGCTGGATCCGAATGTCACTCAGATTGGAACAGAAAAGTTTCTTGCGCTGGGTGCAATGGCGCCGGTGCGACCACGTGGACAGTCTGGAATGATGATCTCTGACCTGATGCCGCATCTGGCAGGCATCTCGGACGATATCTGTTTGCTGCGAGGCATGAGTGCTGACAATCCACAACATGCTGGCGCGACATCGCAATTCCACACCGGTAGCTTCACAGAAGTCCGGCCATCGATGGGGGCATGGATCAGTTATGGACTCGGAACCGAGAATCAGAATCTGCCGAGTTTTGTGACCATTCATCCGAAAGAGTCGCGTACCTACGGTTCCGCGTTTCTGCCGGCGGTACATCAGGGTACGGCGCTTACCGTGCCGCTGGACAGCAAGGCAGCAGCCATCGAAAACCTGCGAAATGCTTCGGCGAGCGATGCGATTCAGCGGAGGCGGATCGATTTCACTCAGCGGTTGAACCAGCGTCTCATCGATGAATTGCACGGCGACGCGAACATGGAAGGCATGATACAAAACATGGAATTGGCGTTCCGAATGCAGACGACGACGCCTCAGCTCGTTGATATGTCGACCGAGAGCGAAGCGACGCAAAAAATGTACGGGGTTGGTGGCAAGGATACCGACAAAAACGCACGAGCCTGTTTACTCGCTCGTAAGCTCAGCGAGTCCGGCGTGCGGTTTGTGCAAGTGACCATGGATGGCTGGGATCATCACGGCGACATCCGAGGCAACTTGCCGAGACTCTGCAGTCAGACCGACCAGCCCGTTGCTGCGCTCGTCAAAGACCTGAAACTGCGAGGCATGCTTGACGATACGCTGGTTCTATGGTCCGGCGAATTTGGTCGCACGCCATGGAGTCAGGATTTGAGCGGAACAGCTCCGATTGACAAACACGGGCGGGAGCATCAACCGCAGAGTTTCTGCGCATGGATGGCTGGAGGCGGCATCAAACCGGGGCTGACATATGGCGAGACTGATGCGATGGGCTACCAGGTCATCGACGGAAAAGTGCATCTTCACGATCTGCACGCGACCATGTTGCATCTGCTCGGTCTCGATCATACCGGTCTCACTCGACGCCACCTCGGCCGCGACTTTCGGCTCACCGATGTGTATGGCTCCGTCGTGAAGGAAATTTTGTCTTAGGGCACCTGTATGAAACATCTCGTTGTTATCCTCGTTGCTGCGGCAATCACAAGCAGCGCAATGGCCGATGTCGCGACCGAAACCGTCTCGATACCCATGCGCGATGGCATAGCACTTGCGACCGACATCTATCGCGATGCCGCGGTATCGAAGGCGCCCGTCATCCTGATGCGCACGCCCTATGATAAGTCGAAACAGAAAGGCAATGCGGAGAAGTATGTCGACGCCGGCTATATCGTTGTGATTCAGGACTGTCGCGGGACGCGTGAATCAGAAGGGGTGCTGGCTCCTTACAATAACGAGGGCCAGGATGGATTTGACACTATCGAATGGATCACCCGACAGGCATGGTGCAGCGGTCGTGTGGGCATGATGGGCGGGTCTTATGTGGGCGCTGTGCAGTGGCAGGCGGCAGTCGAATATCCGCCCGGTCTGGCAGCGATCGCACCTCAGGCAACGTGGAGCAGTTTTTATCGCAACCTGTACTTGGGTGGTGCCGTGCGGTTGTCGCTGATTTCCGGCTGGCTGGCTGGCAACACTCCCAAGCCTGAAGGTGTGCAACCGGCAGATATGAATGAAGCGCTCCTGCGTCTACCGCTGAGCGATGTCGATGAGGCGATCGGCTGGCCAATGCCGTGGCTCGATGCGTACCTCACTCATCCTGAACCAAATGGTTTTTGGAGGCGACTGGATCTGACGGACGAACTGCCCAACTTGAAGATGCCCGCCTTGCATGTCGTGGGCTATTACGACTTTTTCTCGCGCGAGTCCGTTGGAAACTTCATGATCATGCAGCAGTCTCGCGATCCGCAGACTCGCAAGCAACAACGACTGGTCCTTGGTCCGTGGGATCACGGCACCGTTGGCAGGGCGACGGTTGCTGAAGTTGATTTCGGTCCCGATGCCGAAGTGGATACATTCGCACTTCAGTTAGACTGGTTCGATCGCCATCTTAAACAGGATCCCGCCGCGATCGCCAGGCCGTTTCCACCCGTACAATATTTTTCTATGGGGGACAATGCCTGGCATGACGCGCAAACCTGGCCGCCCGAAGGCTTCTCGGCGACATCGTTCTACCTTCACTCGGACGGCAAGGCAAACACTCGCAGCGGCGCGGGCAAGTTGAACCGCGAAGAACCTGCTGGCGAAGAACCCGCCGATACGTTTCGCGCGGATCCGGCGCATCCTGTACCAGCCTGCCCGGTCACGGAGACGCGTCCGATGAAAGCTGCGGTGTGGGGACCGGTTGATCAAAGTGCTCTCGAAGACCGAGAGGACGTGCTTGTCTATACAAGCGATGTGTTGACTGAGCCGCTCAGCTTTGCAGGCAATGTCGAAGCAAAACTGTTTGTAAGCGCCGACACGCCGGATGCGGATTGGGCCGTCAAGCTGGTCGATGTACGACCGGACGGTTTTGCTCAAAATCTTGCGACCGGCATTCTTCGAGGCCGATATCGAGATTCGTTGCTTGTACCATCGCCGCTGCAACCCGGAAAAGTGTACGAGATCACTGTGGATCTCGGTCCTTGTGCCGCAACGATTGCCAAAGGGCATCGACTTCGAGTCGACATCTGTGGTTCTCTGTTCCCGCTGTACGATCGAAATTCCAACACTGGCGAAGGCCCATTCGGTTCGAGCACATTGATCTCGACGGAGTCGGTCTATCACTCGTCGTTAAAGGTGTCTCGGATCGTGCTGCCAATAAAACAGTAGACCGGGGATTCCCAACTCCCACCACTTCATCAATCGACAATCATCAATCAAATGTCTGATACAGTAAGTTTCTTCGCGAAGCGGGAGTCACGCTTTCGCTACCGCTGCATTGGCACATTGAGCGAGTTGGATTCATGACACGCGTTACCAGATTCAGATTGAGATTTCGCGGGTGGAGCTTCTTATTCCTGTTCGTTTTGCTGCTGTTATCGAGGGCAGAATTACGCGCTTACCAGCCGTCGCAGGTCCACATCGAAACCTGGACCGAGAAATGGCCACGCGACTCCGGCGAGATCGAGGAGCGCGCGGTTACAGCCGAGATATGGAGCGTCGCCATCCAGGCGGCGCTTGATCAAACCAACTCCGTGCATCTGCCGAAGCGGGATCAGCCTTACTACCTGGATGGCCCCATCATCCTGAAGTCCGGGCAGAAGCTTACGGCCGATGCCGACACTGAGATTCGTCTGAAACCCGGGTGCAGCACCTGCATGGTTCGTAACGAGAACGTCATCGGCTTTGCAGACCTCTCGGTGCCCGAAGACACGAAGCCCGACACCGACATCATCATCGCAGGCGGCATCTGGACCACGCTGGCAACTGGCGTCAAAGACGACAACGGCAACCAGCGCGGCTACTCTTCAAAGAAGAATCCCGTGCCCGGTACCCACGGTGTCATCCTGATCCACAACGCCCTCCGGGTGAGCGTCAAGAACGTCACCGTACGTCAGAGTCGCCCTTTTGCAATCCATCTTGGCAATATCCGCGACTTCACCGTCGATGGCCTGACTCTCGACCGGCACGGACGCGACGGCGTGCATGTGGATGGTCCCGCGAGTGACGGCATGATTCGCAACGTGAGCGGCGATTCGCACGACGATCCTGTCTCGATCACGGCGTGGGACTGGCGGCAATACAGCGCGAGCTTCGGCCCGATCCACCATCTCACCATCGAACACATCACCGGCGCGCCGGAAGGCAAACGCAGCACCGACGCCATCCGCCTCCTCCCTGGCGTGAAGCGTTTCAGTGACGGCACCACGCTCGACTGCCCCATCCACGACATCACGCTGCGTGACATCACCGACATCCGCGACTTCAAACTCTACGACCAACCGAACCTCGAACTCGGACGCGACAACGACTTCAGTGTCGGTATCGGCACGCTGCGGAACATCGTCTTCGAGAACCTCACCTTCACCCGCCCCGGCAGCATCCAGGTCCACGCCAACACCGACGGCCTGACAATCCGCGACGTGAAGCTCAATTTTCCGATCCCAACGGATTACCGCCTTGTTGAACTCGGCCCCAGGTCGCAAACGTACAAACACCAGCCGGACGCTCCAGCCACATGGACCGAAATCTTCTCACCCGATATCGACTGCACTGTGCGCAACGTCAGTATCACCGGCGTTCGTGTTCAGAATACGAAAACCGATTTGCCTTTCGAGCAAGTCGTGAAGGTCATTGAGCAAAAGCGCAATCCCGACTACCCCAGCACTACGCCGCGCGGTGGTACAGGCAAAGGGATCTGGATTCGTTAACACTGTTGTCCAATTCAGAAAGAATATTCATGCACACGTCACTTCAGTTGGTCTTCTCCAGCCTCATCCTGTTCATTGTCGCCGTACCACTGGTCGCGGCTGATAAGAGTGACGCGAAGAGCCGCGTCGAGCAGGTCGTGAAGGCGGTTGGGGGTGAAGATCATCTGCTGAATTTGTTTCGCTATCGCGAGCGAGTCCTCGTTACCGCGACGCCAGCACCTCCAGTGACGGCAGATGAAAAAGGGAATCGGACTTCAATTGTACAAATTGCCGGCGATATTTGGCTTGGAACGACGAAACGCGACAAAGACAAGGTCCGCGTACTCTGCTGGGCGTGGAGCCTGCGGATACTGCTCGACCCGAAATCAAAGGTTGAATCGATTGCCGATACGACCATCGCTGATAAACCCGTCTTTGGCCTGCGTGTGACAGAATCGATCAGCAATCCAATCGATTTGTACTTCGACAAAGAAACGCAACGACTCGTGGCTATTGACTACACGGATACGCGGCACCTGTTTAGCCAGTGGAAAACAACGGAAGGTGACCATCACTATCCATCGCATGTCGTCGGATACCGATTCACCGACCGCGACACCAGGCTTACCAATGCGAATCAATGGTACCAAACCGATATCCTGGAATTGACACCGCTGGCAGAATTGCCGCCAGAGTTGAGAACAGATTCCCAACGCAACAAATGAGACACTCATGTCAACAACCAAACGCATTGCCAGTCCCGAATCGGATCCACGCGTGAGGGCCGTGTTCGATGATATTCGCGCTATGCGGAAAACAGACTTTATCAACAATTTTTGGCATGCCCTCGCGCTCGACCCGACATTGCTGGAAAGTACGTGGTCCGAGGTAAAGCGTCTGATGGCGACTCCCACGCACCTCGATCCGCTCACGAAAGAGATGGTCTACATCGCGGTGTCGGTAGCGAACTCGTGCAGTTACTGCGTCCATTCCCACACCGCAGCAGCCCGTGCCAGGGGGATGACCGATGCACAACATACCGAACTTCTTGCCGTCATCTCTTTGGCTGCCAGGACCAACCATTTGGCAACCGGACTGCAAGTGCCCGTTGACGCAGTCTTCGATGCTGACGGCGAAAGTTGAGTAGTCTGGTAAGTCGTCTACTATGCATGATACTTTTGCTTCTCGAAACGACCAGGTCAATGAACCAACTGAAGAAAACCCGTGAATCCCCCCTTCAAAGTTCTCACAGCCCTGGTGCTTTCACCGTTGACCGCACTACATTCTGCTGACGCTCCATCTTTGCAACCGCCGCAACATCTGGTATGCGGGACCGACGCCGGCAGAAGATCTCAACAACTACGTTGTGCTCTCCACCAGCAGCGATAATAGCGCGACATGGAACGAATTGCTGACCGTCGATCCTGATGCGGGGGGCCGGTGCGGAGTTTCGACCCTGAACTGTGGGTTTCACTGGATGGTCGGCTGTTCTTCTTCTGGGCTTAGATGGAGAAAAGTCGCCGCGATGCCGAACTTTGCGTTTGGTGCATCGAGATAAGCGAGCCGGATGCCGCGCAGCCAACGTGGTCGCAGCCGCGCCGCATCGGCGATGGCGTCATGTTGTGCAAGCCGATCACACTTTCATCGGGCGAATGGGTGTTGCCAATTTCAAAATGGAAAGAGCACGACAACAGCGCGCAAATGATTGTCTCGAACGACCAGGGCAAAACATGGACGCTGCGCGGTGGCTGCAACGTGCCGAAGGATGTCCGCCAGTTCGACGAGTACATGTTTGTCGAGCGGAAGAACGGCTCGCTCTGGTTGCTGGCGCGCACTACCCACGGCATCGGCGAAAGCGTGAGCACAGACTCGGGCAAGACGTCGCCGGAGTTGAAGCCCTCGACCATCCTGCACACGCCCTCGCGTTTCTTCATCAATCGACTTGCATCTGGAAACCTGCTGCTTGTGAAGCACGGCCCGCTCGAGAAACGTACCGGACGCTCGCATCTCACTGCCTGCCTCTCCAAAGACGACGGCGCGAACTGGACCGGCGGACTCATGCTGGATGAACGCCCGGGTGTGTCCTGTCCGGATTGACAGCAGACCCGCGATGGACTTATTCGCATCATCTACGACTACGACCGCGTTACCGCTGACCGCAACCTTCTCGTGGCTGCTTTCCGTGAGGAAGACGTCGCGGCTGGCAAGCCCGTCAGCAACGATGTGCGACTACGTCAAGTCGTCAGTAAAGCCACTGGTGGCGAGGAGAAGCCGAAGACTTCGACGGCCCCGGTCCACACCAACGCCGATGTTCAACGGCAACTTCTCATCCCCGGCGTGAAACTCTTTAGCGACCAAGACGACACCACCGCTGAGATTCCCGCCGCGCTACAGGACGCACGCTTCCTTCACATTCCGATAGACGGCCAGAAGACAATCAAATGCGAACGCGCAAGCATCGTCTTCTTCCTTACCCCGGTGCTCGACCGCAACCGCGATACGGCCTCGCAACCTTCGATGGATCAGGGTTTCGAGAAAGTCGCCCTGCCGGAAATCCCACTCTTCAATCCCGCTTCGCCCGCGAACTACTGCACGCTGTTCCAAAAAGACTGCGCCGCTGGTGAAACAATCTTCATCCGCAAATGGGCCGTGCCTGTATTCTTCCCATGAAACCCACGACGCTCCCCGCCGGCGAGTCGGTCTACGATCAGTTTGTAAACATCAGGGCGTTGAACGGTTAGGCGTGCCAACTAAGCGGTGTTTTGTTTCTCACAAAGGCACGGAAGTACAGAGGTCTCGCTGATCGGTACACCTTGTTGATTCACCATGAAAGGTGGCCGTAGCGAACCTTGAATAAAGCTCATCATAGAAAATTACCGTGGCTTCGTGAGAGACACCTTTACCTTCAGTGAAGTACGCTTTGCCGCCCTGACCTTTGGCTAGTGGAAAGTTACCGAGCCCCGATCGCGACCTCGAGGCCAGAGTCGCAGCACTATCGCTCGCCGGATATGAGGCTGCGGCGGTAGTTGCCAGGCGTAACACCAGTCGTTTTGCGGAATACTTCCAGCATGTACTGCGAAGTCGCAAAGCCGGTACGGGCGGCGATCTGCTCGAGGCTCAGATCGGTCTCTCGCAGCAGGTTGCAGACGTGTTCGATGCGCACGCGAACGATCTCTTCATTGGGAGACCTTCCCAGCAGGCGGCGACAACTCCGTTCCAAAGTACTTCGCGAGATCGGAACAATCCCGAGAATTGCATTGATGGTCAGTCCATCGCACGCACGCTGGCGAATCAATCGAATGGCCTGTGCCAAATACTCGTCATCAATCGCCACGATGTCCGACGATTGACGCGTCTCGATGCATAGTGGAGCGAAAAGTGTCGGCTGGGCAGGTGGCTTCAGACGACGCATCATGCGATCCAGAATTCGCGCGGCTTCGTAGCCGATCTGCTCACCGGCTAGACGCACGCTGCTCAGCGGCGGTGTACTCATCGTGGAGATCGTCTCGTCGTTCTCGACTCCGACGATAGCGACATCTTCCGGGACGCGGATTGATGACCGAGAGCATGCGTCCAACAGCCAGCAACCAAGCTGATCCGTGCAGGCCATAATCGCAGTCGGGCGAGGCAGTTCGCTGAGCCATTTCATCAGTCTCTTTTGCTGAGCCTCCCATTGTTCCGGCTTTTCCGATTTGCCGGGCTGACGAAGCACAGAACACTCATGTCCGCGTGCTCGCAAATAGTCGACAAAACTCTCGCGGCGTTCGATAAAGAAGGGTTCGGCATCAAGCGCAAACACGCCGAAGTGACGGAAGCCTCGCTCAAGAAAATGCTCGGCAACCATGGATGCAACTGCCGTGTTATCAACCCCGACAAATGGGAATGTGGAACCACGGCGCGTCGATCGCAGTTCCACAGCAGGCACTGCCGCACGTTTAACGGCCGTTGCGATCGCAGTGTTGCCAGAGCGGGTCAGAATTCCATCACCGTCCCAGTTTCTCAGCCAAACCGGAGGCCTCGTTTCCAGATCTCGAACTTCGACAAACATTGACCATGGCCCGTGCTCCTGTGCATAGCGTTTTACACCGTGCAGCAGGTCACGACCATAAGTCCGCGAGGTTTCAATGAGGAGAGCAACGCGAAGCATTGGCGAATTCCAGGCGAATCAGGGCTGATAATATAGTGTAACTGAATTACGCAGATACGGAATGTGAATGAATCTCTTATGCGTTAAAATGGTCCGTCATTCAGGCTGGCCATCATTGGAGATCAACATGTCGAATTCATCGCGTTCTCGAAGAGGATTCATCGCATCGACGCTCGCAGGGGGCTCGGTGCTGGGGACTTCGTTGCCGGGAGTTTTCTCATCGCCACAAACGGCAGCCGGGCAGGAGAAGCCTTCTCACAAGGTTGAACGCATTGGCATTGGCGCGATTGGCCTGCGTTACCAGGGGAGTGTGATTGCGAATAAGGCGCAGTTGTACGGTGATATTGTTGCCGTCTGTGACGTGGATCGCAACGTCCGCGATCAGGCAAAGGCGGCCTTTGGAAGCACTCCACACAGCAGCGAGGACTACCGTGAGTTGCTCGCTCGCAACGATGTCGATGTCGTCACAATTGGCAGTCCCGATCATTGGCACACCAAAATGGTGATCGACGCATGCCGTGCCGGCAAAGATGTCTACTGTGAAAAGCCACTGACGCTGACCATTGATGAGGGTAAGCTGCTAACCAGGGTCGTGAAAGAAACTGGACGTGTGGTGCAAGTCGGTTCCTGGCAGCGGAGCGACGATCGCTTTCGGCTCGCCGTCGAAATGGTCCGATCGGGCCGCATTGGAAAGCTTCAGAAGGTGGATGTGGTGCTTGGCAAGAACGGCACAAGCGATGCGTTTGTGCCACGAAGTCCCCCAGCGCATCTCAATTGGAACTTGTGGCAGGGGCAAACGCCGGATGTACCCTATATTGAGGAACGCTCGCACTACACCTTTCGCTGGTGGTACGAGTACTCGGGAGGCCAAATGACCGACTGGGGAGCTCATCACATCGATATCGCACAGTGGGCGATCGATTCGTATCCAGTCGAAATCAACGGAGCAGCAACAATGCCAACCGTCACCAATAGCTACAACGTCGCGATCGATTTCAACGTCACTTACAAGTATGCCAATGGCGTGACGATGACAGTCGGTGACACCGGCGATAACGGAATCCTTTTCACCGGCGATGCTGGTAGATTGTTCGTGAATCGAGGAAAGCTCACCGGAGCACCCGTTGACGCGTTAAAAACGAATCCACTGAATCGCGAAGATTGGAAGGTCTACGATTACGACAACCTGGAGCGACCGCCGCGTGCCGGGAAGCTCGATGCAATCATCAATCACATGGGCAATTTTTTCGATTGCGTGCAATCTCGCAGAACGCCGGTTTCGGACATCGTGGGTTCGCATCGTACCGTGTCAACATGCCACCTTGGAAACATCTCGATGCGTTTAGATCGCCCGCTGAGATGGGATCCAACCGAGGAAGAGTTCGTCGACGACAAAGAAGCGAACACCTGGCTAAAACGCGAGCAGCGCAAGGGCTTTGAGACTATCTGAATGATGCCCATCCCTGCTCTCAGCATTAATCACGGTTACGGCTGCGAGTCGTAAACCTTTGGAGCCAGATTGTACCAGGAAAAAGAAAGAAGAAATCAGAGTGTCGAAACCAAAGGTCCTTATTGTTGTCGGTGACGCGGCGGAAACCGTCGATACACTTTACCCCTACTATCGATTGATCGAAGGGGGATACCAACCGGTGGTTACGGCTCCCGAGAAGCGACTGTATCAAATGGTTCTTCACGAAGTGAAACCAGGCTGGACGATTACGAAAGAATGGGAAGGCTATTCGATCAACGCCGAGATCGCCTTCAAGGACATTCAGCCTGAAGAGTATGTTGGCATCTTTTTCAGTGGTGGACGGGCTCCGGAATACATTCGCGATGACGCAGATTTGCTGCGGGTCACGAGATGGTTCTGGGACAATAAGCGCCCCATGGCCAGCGTGTGTCACGGCGTTGAAATCCCCGCGCGAGCCGGAATCGTGAAAGGGCTGCGCATGGCAACAGTCGCCAAGTGCAAGTTTGATCTCGAAGTCTGCGGCGGTATCTACGTGAATGAACCGTGCGTGATCGATCGGCACATGGTCAGCGGTCGCACCTATCACGACAGTGGCCATTTCGTTGGACCGTGGATCGAGATGCTCAATGCGGCCCGCGCAAACAATAAAGCGACGAACTCGTAACTTGAACTTAGTCACCATTATGAAACGCAGAACATTTCTCCAGTCACTCGCTGCGGCAAGTGCAGTCCCCGCGATAACTCCCACCGCGCTGACATTCCCCTGGTTCTCGAACCTCGCGCTGCATGGCGCAGAGATGGAGAAGGCACCACGGCGACTGGTTTGCATCGGGCTGGATTTCGGTTTGCGGCCTGAAGCGTTTTTCCCAGCGGGTCATGGGCCTGAGTTAGAGCTCACGCCATTACTGAAACCTTTAGAACGCTGGCAGAAAAAGATGACGGTGTTCTCGCAGCTTGATCATCCAGGCGTGCAGGGCGGGCATTATGGCGTTCACGCTTTTCTCAGCGGCGTGCGCCGCGAACAAGCCGCTGGTTTTCCCGATGGCTGCGTGTCGCTTGATCAACTGGCAGAGGAAGAGCTGGTTGGATTGACTCGGTTTCCGTCGCTGTGCCTTGGCGTGGGAGGTGGCGATGCGATCTCATGGACGCGATCGGGCATTGCAGTTCCGAAGCTTGAGGACCCATCGCAAGCGTTTCAGTTGCTTTTTAAGCCAGAACCTCAATCGGCGAAGGAGGCGCGACGCGCAGAGCTGACCGAGAATGAATCGGTCCTCTCGCTCATCGCGCAGGATGCAAAGCGCGTAGCGCCGCTGCTGGACCGCTGGGACCGCGAGAAGATGGACGAGTTCATGGGCGCCATGCGAGATTTTGAGCGAGCGAACGCCACGAACATTGACTGGATCGACAAGCCGTTGCCAGTCGCTGGTGGCGAGAACCCCAAGTGGGACAACGCGGGCTGCATGGATCGCGTGCGAGCTAACCTGGATGTTGCGGCGCTTGCACTTCAAGCCGACGCGACGCGCATTGTCACGCTGAACATCGGCGGCTCTTTGCCGGTGACAAACATCCCTGGTATCGATCGCGGTTACCACGATCTTTCACACAGCGGCCATGATCCGGAGAAGCTGCGACAGCTTCACGTAATCGAGTCCGCGTTGGTGGTCGAGCTGGATCACTTCCTCGAACGACTTGCCACGATGAAGGACATCGGAGGCAACTCGTTGCTGGAAAACACTACCGTAGTTTTCGGAAGCGGCATGGGGAACGCCAGCTCGCACGCGAACACGAACTTGCCTGTCGTTCTTGCTGGAGGAGGTTTCAAGCATGGGCGGCATCTGTTCTTTCCGAAGCAAGGCCGCCAACAGACGCCGCTGTGCAATCTCTTCGTTACTTTGCTTCAGCAGATGGGCATCGAACGCGATCGATTCGGATCAAGCACCGGAAACCTCAATGAATTTTTGGTGTGATATGCCACGAAGTTTTCAGAATCATGCCGCAGGCCTTTGTTCTTTGGTAGGTATCGCTTTATCGCTCCTCTACTCCACGACCCTGCATGCAGGGGACGTCGCGCAGTACGACCCCGAATGGTTCCTTTCGCAATACTGCCTCGGTTGTCACGGGGGCAACGAACAAAAGGGGGATCGTCGGTTTGATAATCTACCTACGACAATCGGCTCCGATGTCGCGATTGCCGAGCGCTGGCAGGAGGTGTTGCATCAGTTGCAGCTCGGTGAAATGCCGCCGTCAGATGAGAAACAACCAACCGACGAAGAACGACGCTCCATGATCGCATGGATTGAAGAACAAGTCACCAAGGCGCAGTCGATTGCTCAGGATCGCGGTGGGCAGGTTGTACATCGTCGGCTCAGTCGTGCCGAGTATTTGAACACCATAAAAGACCTCTTTGGGTTCGATGGGGACTTCGATCCCACCACCAGCTTCCCTGGCGATGAGGAACTGGAGGGCTTTCGCAACGTCGGTTCGGCGCTTCATACCTCGCGGCATCATCTCGAACAGTATCTTAAAGCGGCCGACGAAGTGCTCGAACAGGCTTACGATCTTGCCGATGTTAATGGTAAGCCGAAGATCGATGAATGGAAGGACAGTGCCGAGACGATGGGATCGCTTAATCCCGCTTTCGGACTTGGCGTCATCAGTGAAGAGAAAGCAAACGGCCCTGCGTATATTCACCTCAGCCATGGTCTGCGGAATCAGGAACTGATCTTCGACAGCAAGCTATTCCTCAGCAAACTGAGTGCGACTGGTGTGCCGCACTCCGGTTGGTATGACATCGAAGTCGAAGCCACCGCCGCGAATCGCCAGCATCCCTACGGCAAGGATCTCATGCTTGGGGGCCTGGCACCGTATTACAAAGACATGAAGTCCTACTACGACGAATCGCAGCCGATGCAGCTCGGCATTGGCCGACAAGGCGAAGGGATGAAAGGGAATGGCTGGCGGCTGATCCCACCGAACATTGTTCACTCCGCCGAGTTGCCCGATAATCGCTATACCACCATCCGCGCTCGAATCTGGCTGGATCGAGGCACGGTGCCTTACCTCGCTTGGATCGACGGTCCGCCGAAAGGGACACGCGGCCAATTCATTTCGACCAAGCTCTATCAATATGACCGAAGTGTACCGAAGATCGAGAAGCACGTCTGGGAGAATCTCGCCCTTCGTGCCGAACGGGACAAGCTCTACCAACACCTCTACAAAGGCCCCGAAGTCCGTGTCCGCTACTGGCAAGTCACTGGTCCGATGCGCGATGACAAGCCGCATCGTTCTCGGTCGCTGCTGTTTGAGAACATTAAGCCCGATGAAAAACAAATCGAGGCTGCCCGACTGCAAGCCGAACTTCAGCGACTCGCCAGTCGTCTTTTTCGTCGCGAGGTGGGCAGCGAAGACATCGCCCCCTATGTGAGCGCCGTGAAAAATCGTCTCGATGGCAAAACACTTTATGCCGACGCTGCACGACCCGTCTTCAAAGCCATGCTCTGCTCGTCAGAGTTCTTGTTTCTGACCGAGCCACAAACAGACGCGAAGGCCATCACGCCGATGCAGTTGGCCACTCGACTCTCTTACTTCCTAACCGCCGGTCCACCGGATGACGAACTCCGCGCGGTGGCGGCCAAAGGTTTGCTCGATGCGGCAACCATTCGCAGTGAGACCGACCGCATGCTTAACTCATCGCGCGGCGATCGCTTCTTGCGGCTGTTCACTGAGCAGTGGCTCGGCTTGAATAAGCTCGGCACCATGCCACCAGCCAAGGAGACTTTCCCCTCGTATCATATCGACCGACTGGAGCCAGCGATGAGAGAAGAGACCTGGCGATTCATCGCGGAAATCATCCGTACCGACCAACCGGTCACGGCGATTGTCGACGCTGACTTCACGTATCTCAATGCAGGTCTCGCGCGGCTTTACGATTTCCCTGCGGTTAGCGGCGATCACTTACAACGCGTCAGGTTGCCCAATGATTCACCACGCCGCGGATTGCTGGGCCATGCAAGCGTTCTCACGATCACAGCCAACGGAGTCGAGACTTCACCGGTAACGCGTGGTGTCTGGTTGCTTGAAAAGCTTTTTGGAACACCGCCCAGTCCACCGCCACCGGACGTACCGCCCATCGAGCCCGACATTCGCGGCGCCACGACGATCCGTCAGCAGTTGGAAAAGCATCGCAATGTTCAGGCCTGTGCCGACTGCCACGCCAAGATCGATCCGCTCGGCTACGCCCTCGAAGCCTATGACCCCATCGGCCACTTTCGCAGCGCCTACCCAAACGGAGCCGCCATCGACACCACCGGCGAGTACCGCGGCCAAACCATTAGTAGCCCCGCCGACATCCGAATCTATCTCGTAGATCACCCCGAGCTGCTCGCGCACAACCTTGCCCACCGTCTCCTTACCTACGCCCTCGGCCGCCCACTCGGATTCGCTGACCAACCCGCTCTTCGGAGACTGCAATCCGATTGGAAGGCGAAGAACTACACCCTCCGCGAACTCATCCACATCATCGCCATTAGCGAGCTGCTGCGCCAGCCGTAGAACTGGATTCTCGTAACCATGAAACCCATCAACATCATCCTCACTGCCCTGCTGTTATCGCTGCTAGCCACGGTGGCACCGCTAGCTACGCCGTTCGCCGCTGATACTTCCTCGCTTTTGGCTGCCGATTATTATGTTGCTGCAGATGGAAATGATTCCAATCCTGGGACGATTCTTCAGCCGTTTGCCACGATCGAAGAAGCTTGTCTCGCCGTTCAATCTCGTATCGCAACCGGGGATGACGAAGGACATTACGGTCATGCTGCGCGGGGAAACGAAACATGGGTTGAGTCCATTGCTCGCCGCTTCGGTCTCGAATCGACCTTACGACCACGCGGACGCTCAAGTACGCAACTTACCAAACAGAGACTCCTGACACCTTTGTTTGTTCCATAAACCCAATGTCCTTCTCGCTGTGACCACATTCGCCCCGTGGAACGCCATTACCAGTTCCTCGCTTGCCTCGTGGTGGGGCCGGCGCTCCATTCCTCAAGACACATCAAACAGGCAGTCCGCATGAAATACTCGATTCTTCTGCTTTTGATCCTCACATCGCAAATCGAGGCCGCGAACTGGCCGCTGGAAGACATCAATGACACATTGATCATGCGTGGCGCTGCTAAGACGGCCGCCGGGGCCTCCGGGCAGAGCCTGGTGCTTGACGGCGAGTCGCTGATTGAACTCAAGGATAGCGCAGACGTCGCCAGCGACGCCTTCACCGTTTCGTTGTGGTTCAATCCGTATGATCTCGCTGGTGAGCAGCAGATGCTGGTCGGCAAGAATCGTTATTCGCGAAACGAGCGACAGTGGAGTCTCACCATCGAGCCGGACGGCAAACTGAAAGCACACCTGCGGCAGAACGACTGGAGTACGATTTCCTGTGACGAACCGCTCGTCGCCGGAAAATGGTTTTTCGCAACTTTGGTGGCCGACTCAGGCAAAGCAACGCTGTTCCTGAACGGAAAGCCCGTGGGCGAAGTAAAGCTTCAGACGCCCATCGCCGCCACACCGGCTCCCATCACACTTGGCGGCATCTGGGATGCGGATCAGGTGCGCCAGCCCTTCACCGGTGCCCTGGATGAACTCACCCTGGAACCCCGTGCGTTGAAGGCAGAGGAGGTCGCCGCAGGTTACCGACCGGTATCCGCCATGCACGATATGACGACGGTGGTCGGACTGCCATTGTGGGACGTCGCGCACCCGCTCCCGAAAGCCGCCGAGCTGCCGCGGGTGGCAGCCGCGGAGTTTTATGTCATTAAAAATCAGCAACCAGATACGGATCAGTGCAAGTTCACGCTTGGCGTTGGCCTCGCCTGGCACAAAGGAAAGCTATACGCCTCCTATGGTTACAACAAGGGCCATGAAAATACGCCCACCGAGGAAGCTCATGTGAAGGTTAGCGACGATGGGGGCAAGACTTGGAGTCCGACCGTGGTCATGGATGCAGGCGAGGGCGATATCGCGGTGAGCCACGGCGTCTTCCTCTCGCACGGTGGGAGCCTGTGGGCCTTCATGGGTGCCTTTTATGCACATGAGAAACTCTACCACCGCGTGCATGCCCGCGCCTACAAGTTGAATGAAACCACGGGAGCCTGGGAGCCGCGTGGAGCCATCGTGGACGGCGGATTCTGGCCCATGCAGGAGCCGCAGAAAATGCCAGATGGAAACTGGATCATGGCCGGGTTCCGCATCGGCGAAGCTGGCAATCTGCCTGCGGTGGCCATCAGCAAGGGCGACGACTTCACGAAGTGGGATCTCGTCGTCATTCCTGCCGCACCCGGTCTTGGCAACATCTGGGGCGAGTCCACCGTCATCGTCGAAGACAAACGCATTCTCAACATCGCCCGCTACGGCAGAAAGGCATTGGCCTTGCTCTCCATCAGCGAGGACCACGGCCGCACGTGGACGCCCACGGCACCATCGAATCTGCCCATGGCTACCAGCAAACCCTACGCCGGCACGTTGAGTACCGGCGAGCCCTACCTTGTCTGCACTACCACGGCCGACACCGGCGGAGCGCGTTCCCCCTTGACCATCGCGGTGGGCAAACCAGGCGAATCGGTTTTCAGCAAGGTCTTTCTCATTCGCGCGTCGGTCTTCGAGGGCACGCCGGGAGTCTCCGACCCGAAAGCCGACTTCAGTTACCCTTATGCCATCGAGCACGACGGCAAGCTCTACATCGGCTACACCCACAAAAGCCACGCAGCGAACGAACTGGTCGTCATCCCGATTGATCGACTGCGAGTCGAACACCATTCTCTGTCGCAAACGGAGCCAACCAACGTCAAAGAAGCGGCCGCGATGAAGGCTCGCGAAGAAGCGGATTTGGAGGAGAAGTATCAAGCCTGGGTGGCAAAGCTGACATCCGCACAGCAAGCATGGGAGAAAACATTGCAGGCGGAGCTTGGCAGCTTCTATCTGCCGATTCACAAGCGTGAGAAGGTTGCCGGGAAGTCCAACGCCTGGGAATTCGTCGAAGATGATCCCGCTTTGCCGCGAGTGCTTCTCATTGGCGATTCGGTCTCACGCGCCTACACGCAAACGGTCCGAAAGGAACTTACGGGAATCGCCAACGTGCATCGTGCTCCGGCCAACTGCGGTCCAACGTCGACCGGGCTGAAGAAGATTGACGTATGGCTGGGCAACGGCAAGTGGGACGTGATCCACTTCAATTTCGGAATCCACGATCGCGCGACACCGCTGGCGGATTACGCAACTCGGCTTGAACAACTTGTCGAGCGAATGCAGCAGACGGGTGCGAAGCTGGTTTGGGCCAGTACAACGCCGATTCCCGACGTCGCCGACAAGTACTCCGCCGAATCGATTATCGAGCGCAACGCAGCTGCCGCTGAAGTGATGCAACGACACGCAGTCGCCATTGATGATCTCTTCACTGCAATCACGCCACGGCTGGCCGATTTGCAGAACCCCAGTGACGTCCACTTTACCGGGCCGGGAAATGAATTTCTGGGTGAGCAGGTAGCGGCGTATCTTAAGTCAATGATTCCGATTGTGTCCGAGCCAGGGCAGTGACGTCAAAAAATGGGCGACAGAAAAATGAAATGCACGCTTAAATTACTCCGCAACCACTGCGTGATAGCATCGTTCGCGATCATCTGCCTGTTCCTGTTTGCGGTTGCTTCGGCCGCCGAACCGCTGCGAGAGACAAGCGACATGTTTCCGCCGGGGTTGAATGGCGTTGCTCGCTATCGCATTCCCGGCGTCGTGGTCACTCCCGAAGGAACCGTGCTGGCATATTGCGCGGCACGTCGGAACAATAGCTCCGACTGGGGTGAGATCGAAATCCATCTACGACACCCGCTCGTCGTTGTGTCCATGCCCGATCATCCTGGTTGTCTGTCAACGGTCGAGTAAGTGATTGCAGGGCGTGCTACTCATCAAATTATGGCTGACAATGCACTACTGGCATCACTGCGACCTGCGCCCATCCGCCAGAATTTTCAGGTAAGCCTGTCTCAGAATGCTGAGGTCGGACTCCACGGCAATCTCCGTGAAACCTTGATCTGCAAACTTCGTGATCGTTTCGACATCCCGGCACAGGATTCCCGCTGCCTTTCCATACTTCAGGGTCGCGTTCACGACCGCAGCCAGACAGGCTTCAAAGTCAGCAACGTTCCATTCGGGATGATGCTCCAGATCGTGGCGCAGATCTGCGGGACCTACAAACAGCACGTCCACACCATCGACCGCCGCAATCGCCTCGACGTTCTTCATTCCCTCGACCGACTCTATCTGAGCCATGATGCGTGGTGCCGACTCGGCGTCGGTGGCGAAGGTGAGACCATAGCCATGCGTTCGAACGGTGCGTGACAGACCACGTCGACCGCGCGGAGCATAGTACGCGGCGCTGACGATTTCGCGGGCCGTCTCGGCAGATTCCACATGCGGCACCATGATCCCCTTTGCACCCCAGTCGAGCACGCGGGCAATCTGATCGGGATATGGGGCTCCCACGCGCACGACAGGCTTCGTGGCGCGGCCGCCGAGCGCGCGAAGCTGACCGGGCAAAGCCGCCTCAGGTTCACACCCGTGCTCCAGATCGAGCAGCAGCCAGTCGAACCCGCACAACGCCGCCAGTTCGGCAATCGCAGGTGATCCGGTCGAGAGCCAGGTTCCCAGTCGAAGAGACGATTTGGTCATAGCGTGCAAAACTCCGAGTTCGTCTGAAGCCCTTTAAGGGCGGTTTCGATGCGATGTTCTGTCTGCTGTCGAAGTGATTGACCGTTGTCACCCGGACGGATCAGGAACAGGCCGCCATCGCGATTAAAGTATCCTGCACCGACGCGGATGACAGCTTTCACGATCATGTTGCGCAGAAGATGCAGCCAAAAGCGGCGGCGATGCTCGTCTGGCAACGGTCGGATGCTCTGATAACCCTCGAAGGCGCGCGACAGAAATGCCGCATCATGAAAGCATGCGAGCAGCGAGAGATCGTCCATCGGGTCGCCCGAGATCGCGTCATCGAAGTCAATGAACGCGGCGATATGCTCGCGGGTGCCGAGTATGTTCCAAAGCGCGAGATCTTTGTGGACAAGACAACCCAGCGGCAGGTCGAGCAAGGCCTGGTGGTTTGCAATTTCGGAGGCGATTTCGTCGCGTTGCTCACGAGTAAGAAAACCCCTCGAAACGAGGAAGGCGAGGTGCTGGTCGAGTCGAAGATGGAAGTAGTCGGCGTAGGAACTGCGAGAGCCTGAAAGTGGCCTGGACTGCTCTCTGTGCGTTTCAAGCGTCGCTTGACTTTCGTTCCGTGCAGACCACTCTAACGTGCCAAATCCTTCCAGCGTGATTGTCTGCCACTTCGCGACCCCTTGCCCGATAGCGAAGGCAATGCCGGATGCATCGAGGCTCCCCAGCTTGAACCAATGGTTCAGATCAGGAGCCGAAGTCCGCTCCAACGCCTGCCAGGCAAAGGGCACACGGCTCCGGGTTGCATCGCAGCCAAAAACCCTGGGAGTAATGACGCCGATTTCACGCACACGGTCCAATACGGCAGACTCGATGGCGAGATGCTCGTCTTTCTCGGGTCCGTTCTCGACGCGCACAAACATCGCCTGGCCATCCACGTCGGCATTCCAGGTGAGATGATTTCCCTGACCGGCTCCGGGGGTCAGATCGACATGCTTCGTCTTCAGTTGCTCGCGCAAAGCCTCACGCAGCAATTCCTCCATCACAATGTCCGGCTCACCGCGCCGCTGTGTGCCATGAAAGGCAGCTGGGCGATCACATTTCCAGTAGTAGATGTCGTGGCGGCTCATGATCAGGACTCCGGTGTATGACGTTTCCACCAGGACGCGAGCAGGCCGCCAATAATATTCTGCAGCACGCCGCTGAATACGCCGGCTGCAGCAGCTAGTGGCATCGCTGCAAAATGTTCACGAGCCAGCGAAGCCGCCATGCCGCCGTTCTGCATGCCGACTTCAATGCTCACGGTGCGAGCCACGGACTCCGGGTAACGCAGCACTTTGGAAATTCCATAACCTACACCGAAACCCAGCAGATGCAGCGTTAACGCAGCCAACGCGAGCTTGCCGAAATTCGCCGCGATAGCATCCGCACTGGCAGCGACAATGCCTCCGCTTACTAACACGAAGGCCAGGACAGCTATCGTAGGCCCACAAGCACCGATCACCTCCGCCGTGCGTGGCAATTTCCAACGAATCAAAACGCCAAGCACTATTGGGGCGACCGTGAGTTGCACCGCTGACAGGCAAAGTGCCCATGCATCGACCGGCACATATTTGCCTGCCAGGAGACTCGTCCACATCGGCGTGAAGAAGAAGGCGAGCATGGTGGAGATCATCGTCAACACGACAGACAACGCGACATTCGCCTTCGCGAGGTAGGTGATCATGTTCGATGCCATACCGCCAGGACAACTTGCCACGAGGATAATACCTACGGCGAGACCTGGATCGAGTTTTAACGTTGTCGCGACGAGCCAGCCTGACAACGGCATGATTGTATACTGTGCCAGGAAGCCTAACGCCACACTACCAGGCATCTTGCCGATGGCTTTAAAGTCTTTGATGCTCAACGTAAGACCCATGCCGAGCATCGAGGCCGCCAGCGACCAAAAGATCCATGGCTTGTCGAACCAGAGCATCGTTGAGGGCTTAAAGAAAGCAATGACCGCCAGCGTGACCAGCCAAACAGGGTAAAGATTGTTGAACCATTGGATGAAGCGAATCATGGAAGGCTACTTGGTTATAACGTGAAGACTGACAAGTGCGGGGAGACCTGCAACAACCAAAGGCATGGCTGGTTCACTGCAGCGGAAGTTTGACGCTATAGTGGACGCAACGATGGCGGTTGTCGTCGAAGGCGAAGTGCAACCATTGCTTGTCGAAGCTAACGAAACCATCGGGATAGTTCATTCGGCCTTTCGGACCGTCGCAGGACTCGGCTTGTAACACGCGCTGATAAGGCCAGGTCTTCATGCCGTCAAAACTAATCCAAAGTGCCATTGGGCTGCGATGCTTAGGATTGGGATTGTGCAGCAACGCAACCTTGTCGCCTCCCAAACCGTAGAGCATTGCCTTGGAGCCGGGGTTGGGGATCGCAGTTTTCGTCGCGAACGTCGGCCATGTTTGACCGCCGTCGCTCGACTCGGCGTAGTAGAGAACTCCGCCGAGGCGGTCCGCACGGATTACCATCGCAACCCGCCCGTCGGCCAACTCGACGAGACTGTTTTCAGCCCATCCATGATACCGGTCATCGTCGGTGATGCGGATGTTGCCGTGCTCAGAGAATGTCTTTCCTCCGTCACGACTGATGAGCACTCCGTTGCGGGGATTGCTAACGTAGTGAGCCAGCGTTTTGTGCCACGGTTTTTCCTCTGGCGGAGGCTCCGGAGTTCCTTCCGAGGGCCCGAGATAATGTTGAAACGGAATCAGGATGCGGCCATCCCGCGTCACAATGTGCCCGCGAATGAACGTGAACTTCGCCAAGCGCCCGGGCATCGGTTCAGGTTTGCTCCACGTATGACCACTATCGTTGCTGTGCATCTGCCACGATTGCCAATCGCGGCCCCAGGTCTGCGAATGCGTACTAAAAAACATCGTCGTGCGATTTCCGATCGTCATGATTTCCGTCGCTCCCTGGCCGCTCGTCACACCGCTGCGAGGAAACGTCGTCTCGACGGTTGACAAAGGAGACCAGGTGCGGCCCTCATCGGTACTGCGCGTGATACCGATGTAGTTCTTCGGCGATGGTTCAAAGTCATCGCCTGCCAGCATCGAGATAATCCAGGAGTTATCCGGCATAAGTCGTAGCGTCGTGTCGCACACCATCTTGTTGGGAGTTATTCCATCGTACGGAATGCTGGTGCGATCTTGCTTCGCGTCTTCAATCACCTGCAAGGACCACTTATCGTTTGGACGAATTGATACCGGTAAACTCGCCCTGTTAGCGAGCATGCGAAGCTTCGAATCGCGCGAGACAATCTTGCCAGCGAGCACATCCTCTTCACGGAACTTCGCTAATAAGATCTCCGCGTCAGTGTGGCGGTTCCAATCATAGAGAATGTGGATGAGACCGTCGGGCGACTCGAAGCCATCGGGATAAGAGACCGAGCTACGTTCATCGAGCAGCAGACCACCTTTCCACGTCTGGCCGTCGTCTTCGGAGAGATAGGCAGACATATGCGAACGCTTCGCGAGTCGCTCGGTGGGAGGGCCATTTTTCACCAGCAGGATGCGACCGGACTTCAGCCTGCGCAGAAAAAAGCGTGCGTTGATGTTTTGCACCGTCGCGGCCTGACGCGGTTCGCTCCAGGTCCTGCCTAGGTCGCTGGAGAAACTCTCGAACGGCTGGCCGTTCGTGCGGGCCAGCATCCAAAGGCGGCCATCGCGCAGCTCGACGGTCATGTGCTCGTCGAAGTTCCAATCCGGAAAGACGACGCTGCCACGCTCTTTCCACGATGCCCCTTCGTCGGTGGAGGCAAAGACTCGCGCTGTTTTCTTATGCCAATCGGAGACCGGCAACAGCCAGTCGCCGTTCTTCAACACCGTCGGCTTGTTCAGCGTGCAACCCTCGGCAAACATCACCGGGTCGCTCCAAGATGGCTCCGCCGCATCGGGATCATCGCAGCGGATGAACCAGTTCGTGATACGTTTCTGCGGATCGCCGAGCTGCTGATCGAAGAACAGCCACATGCGTCCTTTGGGATCGCTCCACAGATTGCCGACCAGCGCGCCGCTGAGTTTCTGTTCGGGCTCCGTCCGCGCGCCGACGGCCAGACGCGGCTTTGACCATGTGGTGCCATCATCATCGCTTGTTGCTAACAGAAAATAGCCATCCTTTTTGTCTCCCGTGCCCGTCCAGCAACCCCAGATGCGGCCTTTTGGTGTGCGATCCATCCCGATGATCATCGCGCCCGACCGCGCCTCATCCTGAAACGGGGCACCTGGATTTGAAATCACCACCGGCGCGTTGAGCCCCGGCTTTGACACAGCAGCACCATCCGCGAGCAGCAACAGCACCATCTTGTTGAACTTAAGCCGCTCGCCACTCTTAACCTCCTTGCGGTACAGGCTCACGCGATTGATCTCGCCGGGAAAGAGCTGCACCTCGGGCACGTCCACCTTGGTGAAGCCCGCTCTTCTTAGCGTTTCCTCCTGGCTCGCGGCCGTTGGTCGAATCGTCGGCGTGAGCGCGAAGAGCACGCCCGGTTTGGTGACTTCTACATCGGTCTTCTCGATGCTGGTACGGAGGAACGGCAGATCGCGCACCTGCTCGGGAAATTCATGGATGACATAGTCGCGGTCAGTGAAGAGCTTCACACCACCTTTCATGATCGCAGGCTCGATGGGAGGCGTTGGCCATGCGATGCGTTTGTGGCCGGTTTGCGGCTCGAACCGACCAACATCCTCTAGTTTGCCGAACATGATGCGATCGGAGGAGCCTTTGTGATCGCTCTGCGTGACGGTAAGCCAAATCGTGCCGTCGTGTTCATGAAAGGTCGGATACTGGAATGAGTGTGGCGACTCGAAGCGGTATTTGCGTTCCCACGTCCTGCCATCTCGGGAGATGTCCACGTTGAAGACGCTGCGATTGCAATCGTGGACGCGAGTGTTCTCCTGCCAGCCGAGATAATAGACGCCGCCGAACTTGTCGAAGGTCGGCTTGGAATTCAGACCGCTGGGCACAAAAGGCATGGTCTGGCCGACGCTCCAAGTCTTGCCGTCTTTGCTCGTCGTGAAGTGATAGTTGCCCGCATCGTTGCGACAGATTGCCATCCAGGTGCCGTCAGGCAAACGGTTCACAGCCGACTCGCTGAGCTGCTGCGACTGCGGTTCGTTGTAATGGCCGATGATCTCGAAAGTCGTGAAGTCATCATGCAACACGGCGAGAGCGTTTTGTTTGCCGGGAAAGTTGTTGAGCGCCACGTAGCGGCGACCGTCGAACTCTTTGAATGAATCGAAGATGTAGAGCCCTTCGCGAACCGGCGGCTTCTTGAAGCCCTGCGCCGCAGCGTCGGCATGGAAATGACGCGGCTCCATGTCGAAAGTCCCCGCCGCCGTCTTGAGCTTCGCCTTGTGGATGCTGTCCTCGAAAGTCTGCGTGCGAAGATCGAAGTCCCGAAACCACGTCACCGCCTGTTCCTTCGATGGCTGGCTGCAGAAGTAAGTCCGCAGCGTGTGGTCGTCCTTACGAATGATGCGCGGCACGAAGACCTGCGCCTCCGGCAGAGTGACGTTCGCAAACGCCTGGCCTGCTTGAGCCATCGGGATGGTCTTTTCCACTGCCAGCGTCTTCAGGTTCACCACCGTCAGTACGCAATACATCGCCGCGCCCGCGCCGTGTCCAGGAGCGACATTGTTATCATGCTCGACGATGTATGCACGCTCGCCTATGCAGACGAACTCCGCATCATGCGCCCCTTTCACCTGCGGCGCAGTAACTTTTATGAGACGCTGCATGACAGTGTCACCAGCTATCGCCGCGTCCCAGTTGGCAGGGAGTAACGAGGGCTTGTCGAGCTTGTTAATAGTCTGCGTGAGCATCACTGCGCCCGAGACGTTCTTGCCTGCAAGCACATCTTCTTCGCGGAATTTAGCAAGCAGGATTTCGCCAGCACCTTGCCGGTCGCGATCGTAAGTGACCCAAATCAATCCATCGCGATCCTGCACGCCGTCGGGATAGGACACACCACTGCGATCATCGAGCAGCAATCCGTCATTCCAAGTCGCTCCATCGTCGACGGAAAGCTGCGCTGTGAGATGGCTGCGGCCTTTGAAGTTGTAATGATTCACCAGCAGCAGATTGCCCGAGGACAGGCGGCGGATGAAGAACCGCGAGCCAGGGCTCTTGATCGTGCTGGCTTTGGCTTCGCTCCATGTCCGTCCTTTGTCACTGGAATGACTCTCCCAAAGAAAGCCGCTGCCGGTGCGAATGAGCATCCACAAGCGGCCATCTCGGAGTTCCGTGATCATGCACTCCAGCGCCCACTCAGGTGCTTTTACTGCGCCGTGAAGTTTCCATGTCTTACCTTCATCGGTCGAGATGCCCACGCCTTGAAGTTGCTTTGGTCCGGCAAACCATTCGTGAATCGGCTCCACGGCATGCGTCACCGGCATGATCCATTCACCGGTCGAAAGCACCGTCGGCTTGTTCATCCGGAAAGCATACGGCCCCTCGTAGCCGACGCGAAACTCGGTACCGAACACAGGTGTCATCGCGTCAGGATCATCGCAGATACGGGCATGCACATCATGCACTGCGGTTGTCTTGTTACCCCGATTGAAGATGTACCACAGCCGTCCGTGGGGATCGATCCAGAGCGTCGGATCGAAACAGCGAGTGCCATTGCTCAGCGGCAATCCCATCGCCTGCGGCACCGAGAACGTCTTTCCGCCATCGTCGCTATGGGCAAGCACGACTGTGTTTTCGGGAGCAGGCTCTTTTGGACCACCCGTAAACCATGAGACAAAAACGCGGCCCTTGCCGGTGCGCTCGAGGCCGGGAATTCCCTGCCATGTTCTTTCGGGAACAATCAGTTGCTCTTCGGCAACCAACGACGGAGCCGTGTTGAGAGAGACCATAATCGCCGCCAGCGCAGCGGTTATGCGAAGTTGTTTGCTCAATTGCAGCATCATTTTCGTGTACTCTCCAGCTCAATAACCGACTGACAACTGCAGCACGCTCGCAAAGAGGCTGAGATCGTTTAGGGACTATCTCATTCTGACCTCCCCACCCGCTGCATGATTAACTATGGCCATCTCGGGCGTGGACCTCAATTGCTAACAATCTTCAAACTTTTGCGTAATCATGTCAGAGAAGGTTTTGCCAGTCAGTCAACGCAGGACGGCCATTCCGGCCGTCGGCACCATTGAACATTCTTTTGCAGCTGAACCATCTTTTGCAGCCCGGCTTAACGCCGAATTGACGTCATGAAAAAACGATCTCATGTTGCCCGGTTAATCGAAGCGTCACGTGGGCAGGGACAACGAATCATCGAAGGTGTCGCCCGTTATGCCGCTTGAGCATGGTTCGTGGTCGTTGCGTCTTAAACAACGGAATATCGACGATTGACCACTGCTGCGTCTGACAACATGGCAAGGCGATGATACCTCCCCATGGTGTGGTGACGCGACAGTCGGCGAACGTCGTCGCCGTCAATGCCCCGGAAGCGAGTTTTATTGAGGTGTTTTTTATAGCTGACGAACTGCGACTATCAGATCGACCGAACGGAGTTCGTCCGGCTAAGACTTGCCAATCCGTTCTATCAGATTGAACTCTTGCTACCACAACGTCTTAACCCCCTCTGGAGGCTCGTGTGTGGCTCAGGATGAACCATCGACTAACCGTCAAGGGTGGGTTTCTGCCATCTCTCGGGCTGGATCTGTCATATTGACCAAAACCGCAAAAGGAGCGTCGCAAACGGCGTCGCTGATCCCCATTTGAGAGAGCGACGCGAAAATCTCATTTTCTCAAGGCAACTCGGGATGACACGAAGCTATTCAGAACCAGTTCTTTCCAGTTTTGAACCGTCATATACGTGGTCACGACCGCGTCTGAAACAGAGTTTATTCTGCGCTCGTCGGTCCGACACACGGGGTGCCTTCATTCGAGGTGACCGGAGCAGGTTAGGGAGGTGTGAAAGATTGGTCCGGCGGGCCTCCAGCGGATTAGCTTTCGGGGAACTGTTTCGCAGATTTGACACAGCTGTGACGTGTTCAGCAACCTGTGAGCAATACCGAAGATCAGCAATACCGCGAGCATTGCTTATCTGTTCAGCGTTCGGGGATCTATGCGGCACAGCGCCGCCTAAAAAAATTGAAAAGTCCGGGTAAATTCCTGATGGAACGTCGCGTCCGCACTTAACTAAGTTAACTCAGAAGGTGACATCGCCATGAAACAGGTACAATGCCTAAGCGCTTCTCGAATCCTGCAGAGAAGGCAGGTTTTCTGCAGATCATTTTGATGAAACGGCTGGTACTGAATCGACAGAGAAAACGTCTATTGTCGTTTTGGTACGATTGCTACGGGCGTAAACCCGAGAGCGTTAATGAGCCCGGCGGCCGCTCGCATGTGACTGGTTTTCAACTGATGAGATCCCTAAAGCGGAGGAAGACATGGCTGAGAGCAGACGTAGTGTGACGGCGTTGGTTCCCACTCGAACGCAGGGCTTAACGCAACTTAACGATCTGGCCGAAGTCATTCAGAGCTATGCGACCGCGCGTAACTACGCTGATGGGCTCACGACGAGCCGTCTTTCCCCATACATTCGGCGGCGGCTGATTCTGGAGGAAGAAGTTTTAGCGTTCGCGCTCACGGTCGGAGGATATGCTCGGATCGAGAAGTTTGCACAGGAGGTCGTCTGGCGAACGTACTGGAAGGGTTGGCTCGCAGCCCGGCCGAGCGTTTGGACAGCCTATCTCACACGACTTCGGACGCTCGATGAGACGCTTCCCGGGTCGGACCGGGATCATGTCGCGAGTGCCATCGCCGGAACGACGGATTTAACGTACTTCAATGCGTGGTGCGACGAACT
The DNA here is from genome assembly GCA_026400835.1 of Planctomycetales bacterium. GTDB lineage: Bacteria > Planctomycetota > Planctomycetia > Planctomycetales > Planctomycetaceae > SXXK01. The sequence goes on from JAPLOA010000081.1 coordinate 66,699, forward strand.
CACGTCCACAGGCTATCTTCACAACCACGTACGAATGTGGTTTGCGAGCATCTGGATATTCACTCTCAGGCTTCCATGGGAGATGGGGGCTCGATTTTTTCTGGACCACCTTCTGGACGGCGATCCGGCTTCCAACACGCTCTCATGGCGATGGGTGGCCGGGCTTCAAACGCCTGGAAAACACTACCTCGCGCGGGCAGACAACATCGCGAAGTATACAAACGGTCGATGGGTACCGAAGCCGGGCGAACTTAATGAGTCGGCTGATGCGATTCGGGACGATGGACTCGCGCGAATTCCCGCAGTAAAGCCGGCTCTCGGACCTGATGCGGGCCAGGTACAACCGCGGGCGATGCTCCTGCATGATGAAGACTGCGGGCCATTGCCAGATAGCTGGGCTGCGCTCCCGGCCGTTCGATTTGTTGTTACTGACAGGCTGCAACATTGTCCGGGCAAGTTAGTGGACGAGTGGATCGCCGGCGGATGCGCTGATGCCGAAGCCCGCGTGGGAACCGTGACGCTCGCCCGCAGCGAGGAAGAAGTCACCGACTGGTGTCGGGTGAACGGGGTGGTTGAGGTGTGGGCCTTTCGGCCACTCACAGGATTTGTCGGCGACGCTTTGGCCGTCCTCGCAACTGGACTGGCCACCGCTGGTATTAAGCTCCGCTACGCCGATCGAGGACACGATATCACGTTCTTCCCGATGGCGACCAAGGGATTCTTTCCATTTTGGGAAGCAGCATCCGTCACGCTCCGCCGTCGTCGAATGTAACTGGCCCACGGTGAGAGGTCTGAATTCTCGCAAACGTGGCTAAAACAGACACATCGCAACAGCTCCACGCAAGGCCGGATGGTACGCAGCGATTGCTGAGTGTTGCATGCCAGCAACGAATGGTCGTCCGGTCATGCTGAAGCTGCTTCGGATACGGAGGCATGGCTGCTTCCGGATGCGTTCTCCCATGCTGTTGCTGACTGGCTTACACCGGCCTGTCACCTCTCCACCCAACGCTCGGGCTATCCTTTGGTTGACGCTGTCATGCGTTGCCTCGCAGCTACTGGCTTTATCAACTTTCGCATGCGGGCGATGGTGGTGAATTTCGCATGTCACGTGCAGTTCCTCGACTGGCGACTCATCCGCCCGCATCTTGCTCAAGTGTTCAGAGACTACGATCCCGGCATTCATTGAAATCAGATGCAAGCAGGCGTTGTCCAGTAAGTTGAGCGCCACGAGCAATGCGAGAGTCAGGACGCTCAAGGCCGGGATAGTTCATGATCATCGTTCGGGCAATCGTGCCAGAAGGAGAGAAAACAGTTTTGCAATCGCATGCAACTGTCGCAATCGGGAATGACGTTTGAGTGTGGATAAGTCAGGAATCGAAAATACTCACTTCAATCGGATCAGAATCTAATTTCGGCGGAACTGAAGTTCCCCGGAAGAATTTAAGAAGGCACTTCAGCCAGAATGTGTTTCCGTTGAGCCACCCCATTCTCGTCGCAATTTCTCGGCACGTGCGCGAATTTCAGCTATTTCCTGCGGCTTCGCTCGCATCTTCGCCACGTTGCTGATTGGGAATTTCATTCGCTGATTGTCTTTGAGCAGATCGAAATGTCGGTCCATGAATTCCCAGTAGAGGGTCGTGAATGGGCAGGCGTCGTCGCCTACTCGCTTCTTGTAGTCGAACCGACAGCCCGAGCAAAAGTTACTCATCTTATTGATGTAATTGCCGCTGGAACAGTACGGCTTCGTACCGACGATGCCGCCATCCCCGTACTGACTCATACCGAGCGTGTTCGGAAGTGAAACCCAGTCGATGGCATCCAGATACATCGCCATGTGCCATTCGTGGAACAGTCGCGGGTGGGCCCCCCACAACTGTGCGAAATTCCCCAGCACCATCAGGCGTTGAATGTGATGTGAGTAACCATGATCGATCACATGCCGCATGGACTGTCGGACACAGTTCATCTCCGTTTCACCGTCCCAGAAGAATGATGGCAACTCCAGCTGATGATCGAAATAATTCATTTCGATGTATTCAGGCATCTTCAGCCAATAAACGCCGCGAATGAATTCCCGCCAGCCCAGAATCTGCCGCACAAAGCCCTCGACACTGTTGAGGGGGGCTTTGCCTGCTCGGTAGGCCTCGACGGCGGCATCCACGCACTCGCGAGGATTCAACAGTTTCAGATTGAGCGGAGCCGACAATCGCGAGTGGTACAGAAACGCTTCATCCGTCCACATCGCGTCTTCCCACAACCCAAAGTGCGGAAGGATGTTGTCGACAAAGTTCTTCAAAAAGGCTTTGGCCTGCTGCCGCGTCACAGGCAATTGGAAATGATCGAGACTTCCCGGATGATCAGGAAAACGAGCTTCCACCAGTTCGATCACTTCCTGTGTTGTCGCATCGGGCCGAAATGTTTCAGGTTGCGGCAGTTCACCCGGTCCGGACTTGCCGAAACTTTCACGGTTATCATAATCAAAATTCCACTGACCGCCTTCGGGCTGATTGCCGGCCATCAGGACATCATGTTTCTTTCGCATGTCGCGGTAGAAAAACTCCAGCAACAGGCTTTTGCGCCCGTCCGCATAATCTGCAAACTCCTCGATCGAACAGTAGAAGTGGCGATCGGGCCGTATGTCCATCGCGATGCCGAGTTCATCCGCAACAGCCTGGAGCTGCGTTCGCACACGCCAGTCGCCGGGCTCAACGAGGACCAGTTGTTCGGGTTTCAGGCGTTTGATATCAAGTCGCAGGAGATCACCAAATGACTTCCCGCGATCTTTCGACGGTTGCCTGTGAAATTTGTGATACTCGACCGTGCGTTTTGAGTTCGTCAGTTCGTCCCGAAACTGTCGCATCGCCGAGAGAAACAGGGCGATTCGCAATTTGTGGCACCAGACGTGCGTCGCCTCTTCCTCAACCTCTGCCATCCAGACGACATCGTTTTCAGAATCGAAGCCGTCAAAAGCGGCAGAAGTGTGATCAAGCTGATCACCCAGCACAAGTATCAGGTTACGCATCGTTGGGGCTCGGTCCAGTACCATCCGCCACTGGCGAAATTGAAGTTAGCCAGAAAAGTTACGTACCGACTCGCTATCGGCGAAACCCGGTCCGGTGAGGGAAATTACTTGAGATCGACGCTGCGATAAGTGAGGACCATTACGATCACGCCTCGCATCGACCACGCACCTGTGCGAATCCAGTTTGTGGAAACCAATTGCTGCCATGCTGCGTCAGAGAATCCGGCTGTCAGAAGATTATGTGCTGGAACGGACAACGTGGCTGTCGAAATCCAGATCAAGATGAGCAGTCCAAGTCCAGGCCACGCGAGCGATGTCGAACCGTTCGGGGCATATCTCAGCAATGCCACGGCGCTCACCATTTCAAGCAGCATCGCCGGTCCGACCACCCATGTCGTCAACCGATTGTGGAGTGCTTCGTATTCACGAAATTGCTCGCGACCAACATTCGCATAAAGAGGATAATGCACGATCTGCACAAACCAGATGAGTCCCACCATGAACACTGTGGCGAAGACTTGTATGAACAGAACTATTTTCATTGCCGGTACTCGTAAAACTTGTTGTCAGGCCACATCGCGACAGGTTCAGGCCAACGAGACGACTTCCGAATCGGAATGAGAACTGCGACTGGCAAAGTGCCGATTGTCGACAATCCAGTCTTCTCGAGTGTAGCGGATGACCGAAGTGTCCGTCTCCTCGACTTCCAGCACTGCAAGGTGAAATCCCATCCGAGTGATCTCGGGGAACAAAAAGTGGCAGAGGTTCTCTACACTGGTCGGTCCGTCTATCACCTTGAGCCGAAATGTCTCACCGGTTCGGGCCATGTGCTGCTGCAGGGGTTCATAAAGCGGGTCGTGGATGTTGATCAACCAGCCATGGTCGTAATTTTCTTTCAGCCACGGCTCAATTTGCGAGTCGAAGTCTACCCAAAGCGTGCAGATATCACCATTACGTTCTACCTCAAAGTGGCATCGCAGTCCCTGGCGATGACCATGCAAATTCCTGCATTTGTCCAACAGTGTCTCATTGCGGTGTGCGGCGTAAAACTTTTACTGGTTCTGAATGATCATACAAACGTCCCCATGTCAGTCTTTTTGGGCCCGGATTGGCTCATCAGTTCAGTCTGTTGATCAGCGACATGAACTCCGCCCGACTTGCCGGATCGCTGCGACACGATCCGCGCGTCGTACTGGTCACGGTCAGACTCCCGGTCTTGCAGATCCCGCGGATTGACGTACACAAGTGTTCGGTCTTGCTGATAACGTCGACAGCGCCACTGCCCGGACGAGCTTCAAACAGTCAGCGACCGTCTGAGTCATACGCTGCTGAACCTGCGAGCGACGCGACACGTCTTCAACCACTCGGGCCAGTTTACTCAGCCCCGTGACTCGTCCATTTCCAATGTACGGGATATGGGCAACTCCGCGGAACGGAAGCAAATGATGCTCGCACATGCTCGTGAATAGAATGTCACGCTCCAGCGAGTTTTCGCCATAGATTTCTTCGCGTGTCATTTCCGGATGACGTCCCGGATCCCACTACAGACCAGAAAACATCTCAGCGTACATCTTTGCCACACGGCGGGGTGTCTCAAGCAAATCGTCGCGGTCAGGATCTTCACCATCCGCTTTAAGAATTGCGCATAAACCACCCCTGATGACTGACAGAAGACAACCGACCCGGTCATCATTAAGCGTCAGAAATGCCGGGACTCATTCGATCGCAGACAGCAATCGTTCGCGACTGATTCATCGGTGAGGGTCTGATTGAATGCGATTGACATGGTTGAACGAACTTTAATTTTCAGAGTCCAGGAGACAAAAAAAGGGCGGCTGACTGAATGTCAACCGCCCCCCAAAATCAAGTTCATCGTGCGAGCAATTATGGCAGGATCACACTGTCGATGACGTGGATCACACCGTTCGATGCTTCAATGTCGGTGGCAACGACCTTGGCGGCGTCGACCATCACACCCTTGTCGCTCACCTTGATCGTCGCTTCTTTACCGTTGACCGTCTTGGCTGACTTCAGCTTCACGACATCACTGGCGAGCACCTTGCCTGCCACAACGTGGTAGGTGAGCACGGCCACGAGCTTTTCCTTGTTCTCCGGCAGCAGCAGGCTCTCCACAGTTCCTTTTGGCAATTTCGCAAATGCTTCATCAGTCGGAGCGAAGACTGTGAATGGGCCTTCACCTTTCAATGTTTCCACGAGGCCAGCCGCCGTCAATGCTGCGGCGAGTGTCTTGAAGGAACCGGCAGCCACAGCGGTGTCCACAATGTCTTTGTCCGCTGGCAGGATCACGCTGTCAATCACGTGGATCACACCGTTGGAGCACGCGATGTCCGTCTTCACGACGTTCGCTCCATCAACCTTCACTTTGCCGTCCTTCACGACGACGTCAATCTGCTGACCCTGCACTGATACAGCACCTTTGATCTTCACAACATCAGCAGCCATTACCTTGCCGGCCACGACATGGTACGTCAGGATTGCCTGCAGTTTTGCTTTGTTCTCTGGCTTCAACAGTGATTCCACAGTCCCCTTTGGAAGCTTGGCAAACGCTTCATCGGTTGGAGCGAAAACTGTAAATGGTCCTTCACCTTTCAGAGTTTCAACAAGGCCTGCAGCCTTCACAGCCGCGACCAGGGTCTTGAATGATCCAGCTCCAACGGCCGTGTCGACAATGTCTTTTTCAGCAGGATGTGCAACGAAGGTCGTCAACACATGTGCTCCGCGTACCGACCGGTTTGCAGTTGTTGTCCCTTTACACTTAGATCCAGCTTCTGCCGTTGCAGAAAGAACCAGCAATCCTGTCGCCAATACGGTGATCATTTTCTTCATCTGTGATCTCACTTTTTCTGGTTTTTCGATTTCTAAACGTTCATAACGTTCTTCCGGTAGTATTTACCGGAGCAAACGTGCATTAGTAACACGGGTTATTCGGAAAAGATCGAATATCGCTGAAATCCGCTTTTTTCATCTGAAATTGTCATCGAGAGTCAATGTCAGTGTGCGTAGACCGGGAAATCTGCAGGGAGGAGTCGCTCAGTTGAATTCCGCCATCTCGCCCCTTGCCTCCTCATCACACTGCCAAAGCCCGTTTGGAGAAGGAATGGACGGCAGTCAGAATCGCTCATAATTCAAGGTATTCCAAAGTTGAACTGACACGAAGGAACAGTCCCGAAGCAAGTTCCCTGAATCACAACCCGACGCGTCAGTTTTGAAGTTGCGCTGTTCAAGGCTGGGGCAGATCCACGGCGCGAAAACTCAGGGGATTATCGTAACCCGACGCGTGAGCGAGGGATTTTTCCAAACACTGCGTCAAACGCAAAAGCTCAATCCCACGCTGAGGCAGAGGGTTGGGATAGTCGCAAACGCGCAACTTCAAAACGCGTCAGCGAGGGATTGGTGTCTTGCAGAAAAATCCGTCGCGCACGTTTCGGGTTGTGATTTCTCGCCGCAGTAAAAACGGCATGTTATTTCGGGACTGTTCCTCAGCGTTTTGTCTCGGATGATTGATGCGATCCGCACATGCGAATTCGCGGTCACTGGACGCGATGACGACAAAGCATCGGTAGTCGTGGCGAAACTCGGTTAAGATTGCGCCCCATCACGGCATGCCGCGTACGATGGGCGTCATAGCTACTCACGTCAGCCACGGGCCTTCTCGAGATTCTTCCCTCTGCACAGCAAGAGAGGTAGGACACATCGCCGCCTCCATCACTGCTGCGAAATAGCGCGCTGTGAACCCGGAGATCCAGTCCCGATACGGAAAACTGAGACCACGTCGCTCTTTTGCCGCCTCAGACTTCCATGCACTGCATTCTTTCACTGACGGGCTGGCTCAGATTCATAAAAACCTTCTTCTGACTGTCCTGAGTTGTTGCACGAGATCGCTGCCGACTGAGTTCACAAGGTTCCCACACTTGCGTACGAATAAAATCAGCTTTGGTCGAATTGGCAAATACCTGGAAACTTATCACCGGTGGATCTGGTCGATGTCGTTTCCGCCAAAATTGAATATTGGCAGCGTGGTTGAGAACAACTGAAAAGGCTCGAAACAGTGACTTAACCCCGGCGAAACATTCGTCTGCGGTGAAGACATGTTCAACCGTCGCGTGTTTGTAAGAGCTTCAAAACCTATCGATGCATGTTGCTTTCCCACCGTCAAAATCTGTCATGAAGCTCTACAGTGTTTCAAAAGCTTTATGACAAGAATGGAGATTTCCATGGCCCAGCCATTCTGAAACGACGCCTCGTCCATCGTGTCATTGCTGATCGAGAATTCGAATGGGGTATTCGAAGAGATTCTGCGTCGTATTGAGTTCGATGGAAAAGCGGGATTTGGGCCAGTGCAAATGATCCCTCTCTGTCGCATTTGCCTCCGTGCCAACACACCTGTCTGGGGAATGCAATGTCGATGCACAGATGGATGAAAGAGCATTCGCATGTTGTTACAAGGCCGGACATCATTCGAATGCCGTCGGAAACAGCAGGGCGGTACGCTGCTGAAAATCGCCCAAATGGCGAGGACGTGCTTATCCAAGCATCAACGCCCGAGCTCAGGGACATTTTCTGCCAAACATCAGCGGTCTGGACACGAGTCATATGGAAAATGCGTTTCGTCAAAGTGTCTTCAGGTATTCCAGCACTGCCTGCTTTTCCGGTTCGGACAGCGTATCCGGGAATGTGTGACCATCGCCGCTCTTGCCAAACTGACGTGTGTCAAAAAAGCTGCGGCGGAGCACTAAGTCGTCACTACTGTCAGGCATCTCCGAAGCTTGCTCAATGGTGAGCCCCACTTTTTCTTCGTCCATCTGAGCGGAAACAGGCCACCAGACTACTGGTCGATGGTCAGGATGCATCAGGTGCCAAAGCGTCGGAACACTGCCATTATGCAGATAAGGCGCGCTGGCCCAGATCCCGTCGAGCGGAGGAGCAACGTAGCCATCGGGATCAGTGAGTGTCTGCTGAGCGTCTGCTTCACCGGCGTGCGCAAACCAGCTGTCGGCATATTTCTTTCGGCCTTCCTCCGTCAGAGCTTTCAGCCGAACGGGATCGGTGCCGACTTCGTCCAGCGGAACTCGCACATTTGGGTAGGTCCAATCGTCGCCGTATGTTCCATGACACTTCGAACAGTTTTGGACGAACAGCGATTCTCCGCGACTGGCGAGCGTCTGATCGATGGGGCCGGTATACTTTGGAGGGCGAAGCGAAGTGATGTAGGCCAGAACGTCACGAAAATTGTCTTCGTGTTTCCTGTAGAAGTCCGGACCATTTTCCGGGACCAGTGTGAATTGCATCAGCCCACGATGTCCCTTCTTTGCGAACCCGTCGATGTACATGGCCGGCCGTTTGTAGAAGTACCACCACGGGGGCGCGTCCATATCATGATTCACAAAAAACCTGGGCGGAGCGAACAGCAGATTCAGCTGTGAGTCCCGCGCGTTCATCAGCCCCATGCCAAACACAACCGCGTTAGTGGTCCCATTGGTTGTGCCCAGCGGGACAGCGATCGCGCCCAGATCCATGCGACTGGGGCGCTTCCCCTGTCGCAATTTGGTCTGAAAAGTCTCTTCCGTGAGAGACTGCAGGGCGAAGCGGTTGTTCGGCGCGCCGGGCATGGGCGTTCCATAAACGGTGCCCCCGTGACACGCGAAGCAATTCATCGACCAGCCACGGTCGGCGGTCACCACGTACTGCAGCGGTTTTCCGGAATCATCACCCGGTCGGGTGGTGAGCCCATAGCGATCGAAAGCCATGGTTCTTCGCTCAGCAGGGGAAACGATGGCTGCCCTGGACTTCAGAGGCTGCGGCCAGGCTTTCCAAACCTCGTCAAACGTTGATTCATGGAAATCCGCAGGAATCAGTGCCGTGTCAGTCAAAAACCGGTACCCACGTTCAGCCGCTGGATTGGCCGGAGCAGCCGAATCTGACGCAAGGCCCCGAACCAGGCTCAACGGAATCAGGAACGCTGTGATGGCAAAAAACAGGAACTGCTGCAACATGGGCTTGTGCTCGCGTAGAATGCGAACTCCGGATCGGGGAAATGCGTCTCAGGGAGAATGATAGATCTGTCGCTCTTCTTCGTCGCGTGGAAACTTCCTGAACATCCGATTCCGTTCTTCAAAACATCAGTCTGATGGCAACATGGCCCACAATTCAGGACGACCAACGTTGCAGTGAACGGCCCTTGCGAGCGGACCACCGAATGCCCAGCTCAGGTAGAGCGCGGTCCTCGCGACATTCCACGCAATCACGTCTTCCGGGCCTTCCTTCGCAAGTGACAACAGCCTGCGTTCGGGACAGGGGATTGGCTGGAAGATGGATTCGGCCGAAGCAGACCGCGTCGGATCCTGTTCTGTGAGCTCGTCGATCTCACGAATGGCCTCCTGTAATTCAATTTTGCTGACATGAGCGGCAACGCGATGATCCAATGCGAAAACGCTCTGCCGGTTGAGCGCGGGCAGTAGCAGCAAGCCCACAAACGAAAGTAACAGGAACCATAAAAAAGTGGTGACGAGATCGGCGACCGAAACAATCGTGCCTCCGGACAGCAGAATCGCCACCGAGAAGCTGATGATGTTCCACAGCATGGCCCAAAGAATACCTCGAGACCGCCCACCGGAATCTCGAGCAGCAATTCGACGCTCTATCAACAAATCCAGATTCGACGGGTTCAAACGCGTCCGCCAATCTGCCGGAATCACGATACTCTCGAACCCCGGTATTCCAGTGATGCCTCCAGCGAACCTGGGATCGAAATGCGGCACGAACTGAATTGCACCGTGACCTGCAACGCCCGCAGTTTGAGCCGCCATCGTGCGCCAGATCAACTCCTGACCTGCAATCAGAGCAATCTGTATCATCGCGAAGACGACGATCAGCCCTGAAGCTCCGAGTCCTCGCCCAATCTGCAGGTAAAAAAAGAACGTTATGGAGTAAAAAATGACCTGGATGCCAACAGACCGAACCCAGCGTCTCAGCCACACGCCCGGCATTGGAGTTTGTTTCTCCGAAGAAACAGGAATCCAAATGCCTCCGATCAGGTCGAATGGCAAAAGCAAAAGAGCTACGGAGGCAAAAAACGTCAGGAACGCGATGAAATCAGCGGGGCCACCGCTGGGCGTTTCTGCAAACAGTGCATGAGCAGAATCATGGAAAAGCATGGCAACGGCTACTGTTACCAATGTTCCGACACAGCTAATCCCTGCCCACAGGCGTGCCTTTCCAGGATTCATCTCATTTCCTCGGCTTGTTGGTCGATCACGCTACGGCTAATCATTCGGTCCAGGGGCGATGCTGGCGGTCTCGCAGCCTCGGCCAACTTGACTGCTTGTCGTCGATTCCGCATTCCCAACGGCTTTACCGCGTTCGATCGCGACAGGTAACACCTCAGGTCATAAACTCTTTGCTTTTTGAGGATATCGCGTCGGTGATCGCCACGGAAAAACTGACTGCAGTTCACTGAACGTGCATTGATTTCTACACCGGCCTGTCTAAGAACAGCTCGATGAACTCAGAAAGACCAGAATTTGGTTGGCCTTGAATGATCCAAGCTCCACGGTTTTCGACTGCAACTCAATCTGTTTTCGTTCTCTGTATTGTCGCGACAACGCTGTTTTTTGGTGGCGCTGCCTGGGCTCAGGTGTTTTTGACAGCGATTGTCTTACAAAGCCGACCAGAGTCTCGACACGGACGTTTGCTACTGATGGCGTGCAGCCTGGTTTGGCTGGTGATCTTTCGTTGGATTCTCGTTCGTCAGGTTTTCTTTCCCTATACATTGCATTTAGCTGCCTGCGTAGTGCTCTTCGGATCAGACTACAACAAATGGCGAGGGTACATTCAGGGAATGATCGTCGTGGCAGTTTTTATTGCGATCAGATTTCTGCAAGGGGCCACGAATCGAGTATTGATAATCGAGTTGATCGTTGCTGCCGTGATTCTCGCTTCTGCCAGCGGCTTCTACCAACTCACGCCTAAAAATGCAGCCTCAAGAGCGATCGTTGTGGTTCTATCTTCACTCGCGGCCGTTGCCGGTCTTGCCATTTAGAATGCCAGGAACAATGCCTGCTGAGAGCACTCCGTTTTGTAAGCACATCGAGCTCCAGATGACTGCGGAAGTCTTGACGCTCTCGCGGAAACTGGACCAGGAGCCTCAGCAATCAACCGGCTGGTAACTCGTGCGGACTCGTAGATGACGGGGAGCCCGCTGCCGGGATGCGATCCACCACCAACCAGATAAACATCTTTCAGATCTTCGACGAGGTGGTTTGGTCGCTTGTGCAGCATTTGAAGAAAATTCTGAGCCATGTTGAACTTAGCACGGTTGTGGACATCGTGACTGGAGTCCCGGTCATCGGCAGTCACAATCTTCTCAAACCGGAGTCGCCGCCTCTGATGATGGAGACCCGGTTTCTCGACGTGATTAATCACATTTTCGCGAAAGGCTGGAGACTCTTTCGACCAGCCCGCATTTGGGTGCTGTGAACAACAAGTCAATGTAGCGCAGAGCAGTCGGAAAGGACTCACCCTCATCGGGCGAATCGGGAAGCCCTTCAGAGCCTTCTTGTCACGAACCACCGAGGGATTCTTCAAGCCTTCGATCAAGTGCCGACCTCGTAGGCGTCAGGAGTGACAACTGCGAACAATACTTGCCGACACCTGGACCGGGTTGCCGGGACCGCAGACATTCCGCGGAAGCCAATTTCATAGCTCCGGTCCGATACGCCGACTCGACATCGATTTGATTCGCCAGGTCGGAGGTACTCCATCAAGTGACGCAGTCGAGTCGAATACAGATCGAAGTCCGTTGACTTCGGAAGTGATCGCGGCGTCGGAATGAAACGGCTTCATGTCAAACCAACTATCAAAGTCGGCGTGTCCTGAGTGCACAATCCGTGTCCGGCTCCGCGGGGTTATCGACTGGATCTTCGCAGTTCTTTGATTGTGATAATGGTGGCACTGCCGGCCCACCAGACGCGATACCAGACAAAGCATGATGGCTGCAGATGATCAGATTCAGCGGCGGGCGGTCAAAGGAGATTGATTGCCACCGGACGATTCACGTGAACGCTCATGCATTTGATAGTGCAGGCGGTTTCTAATGAGCTCGAAGCTCGACCGGGAGGAATTCATTTCATGCAAGAATCAGGAACTTTTCCACGCAAGGAACCGTTTTCCACTATTTCATGAGGGTTTTTGATTCTGATTGATACTTGAAGAGAGAGGCAGAAAAGCCGATGAACAGTGGTGGAACATTGGTAGTTTGCTGAATTGGCAGCGATTCTGGCAGTCGATGGCATGCAAGCGGACATCGGTTCCACCCCGTTATCCTCCACTTGTTGAAAAAGCCTTCGTTCTGAATAAGACCGAAGGCTTTTTTTACGCACTGTGCAGTGTCACTTCCGGTGTGAACTCCGGGCGCTTTTACCGACAAGGCGGCGGTTGCTGCCCCGGAAACCTGCTGCAAAACCGATCCCCATCACGCAACAGAATTGCTCATGCCATACGTCTTAATCATTCACAAGGTGAAGGACTATGCGTTTTGAAAGACATCTTCGACTATGCCGCAGGGATCAGAAAAGCGGCCGGAGAAGTCCGCGATCAACTGCTCAAGTACGAGACCGACGCAAACAACGTCGTTCACTTCTCACGCTGGGCATCTTTGGACAACGCACGACGGTTCTTTGAATCACCGGAGCTTGTTGAAATCCGCCGCAATGCAGGTGTGAAAGCTCCGGCGTTTATCTACCTCGAAGAAATTGAACAGCGAGTATTGTAGACGTCTTACAAAAACGATAACCGCTTCCCAGCGCTATCGTCCATGGACCCGATTTTGGCACAATGCGACTGAGAGGCGTCCGTTCGGACGGAGGCCGGTGTTTAAGCGGTTCAGTAGAGCGGAAAAGCTCCTGCCTGTTCGACGAGTATTCTCGTATAGTGCTTCTGATGCAGATTTCGTTTTGACGTATTGTGCGGCGTACTCGAAACCTTCACTTATGCACAAGGAAGGGCTGAAAACTGTTGCCGTGTATCGAGCAAACTAAAGGCCTTCAGTTATTAAATGAACTCAGAGTCACTGCTTGCCGGAAAGCATAAGGTGGTTGGTCGGTTCCCTGGGTTAGGTAATTTGATACATTGCCATTAGTTACGGCACTGTTTTGGTCAGGTTTTGAGTACGACAGCTCAAGTCGTGATCGCGACCTGACCGCCTGCTACTGAATCATCACCAAGGCCAGAAACCTTGTATTGGGAGACTCCGTTGTGTCTGAAAGTATCAGCGCCGATAGCGAGGTAATTGGAGCCGCAACTTGTGATGAGTGTCGAGCCCGCATCAAAATCCTCGAGAAGCATCGTCCTTTAATCGGCAGGGCTGTTCGCTGCCCAAAATGCAGAGCTCTCTTCACATTGTCTCTCGATGTACCGAGTGTCGCAGAGCAAAGTGCAATTGCAGCTGAGGAGGAAAGAACGAAAGAGAAAAAGCGAAACAAGAGGACACGAGACGAGATCCGCGGAGGCCACATTGAGAAGGCATTGTCTGGATTCAAATCGCTGCACGCTCGCCTTCAGAGTCTTGCGCAAGAGGCGGGAAACAAAGAAGAACAAGTGAGAATCTGGTGCGTCGACGCTCTGCGATCGGCCCTCGGATATGACGATGATGAGTTAGAAACTGAGAGAAAAGTGCTTAATGGACGAATCGACATCGCCATCAAGAAAGATGGCAAGGTGTTGATCGTCGTGGAATGCAAAGCGATCAGAAGCCGGTTGGGCGCTAACGTCCTCGAGCAGGCGGGCACCTATGCTGCGACCCTTTCCGCGAGTTGGGTTGTCCTGACGAACGGGGACATCTGGAAACTCTATCGGGTAATCCCCCGGAATGGACATGAGCCAAAACTCGAACTTGTCTTCGATGTGGCGCTGCTTGATGACGACGGGATCAGCGCTCGTGATGCCGAGAACCTGTACTTACTGACGTCGAGAGCCATGTCATGCGGAGATACGGAGAAGGCATATCACCGAGTCGTCTGCAAGAACAGTATCCGGCTGCGGTCAGCTTTGTTCTCAGAACGAGTTGTTAAAGCCATAAGACTGGAACTCGTCCAAAGTTATGAGGCCGAAGCAGAAACCAAGGTTCAGATCGACGACGAAGAGATGCTGGAAGCGTTGAGAGATGAGTTTGATTTGACAGAGCTCTAAATTCCCAAATCCTTGATCCTGCCGCGCAATGCACCTGACAACAAGTTCCATGAAGACATTAAGGTAACGAACGCCGAAGTTGACAGCCTAATGCTCTGGGAGGTGCTGAAGGTTCCAGGGACAGATGAATCTCTTATTCTGAGCCACAGAAAGGACCTTGAAGAGGGCTCAGAAGAACGCTGTGTCGACGTTGAAAGATACGCGCCGACGTGATGCAAATGCTTTCAAGGAAGACGCCCTGCAGATGATGCTGGATGGGTACGCCACGCAATCGGTCATGGAGCGGCCTCGATTGCTGAACATGAAGATTCTATATCACTGGAAGCAGGAACGACTGGCTCGAAGCGGACCAGTGAAAAGGTCGCTCGAAGTACGAGTCCGTGAGTTTGAGGACGGACTTTGTCGCGCCGCGCGTGATGTGCTGAAAAAGCGTTTGCTATTCTCGGCCGCAGCGAATACTCGTTCCAAATTATCCGACTTCATAGGGTAACTGTAAGGCCGCTCGACTCCAGGAGCAGAACGCAGACAAGCGGCTCATTTTCACCCACCATCGTTTGCCGAAAAGCTCAATGCTTTTGATGGTTTAGAATTTTTTTCCTCACGAACCGACTGGCGCGGAACTTCCCGATGATGTCATCGGTGTCAGAACTGCGCGAGGTGTAATGCTGGCCAGCTTTCGAGCGGCCGCGACGCTGGAGTCCACAATCACACGCAGATCGACGACCCACGATCCTTGTTCCGGCATCACGAACTCCCAGTGTGGCAGGATACAGACACTCTGATGCACGGCTTCGAATCCGCCTTCTGACTGGCTGATAGTTTCGATCGGCATTGTCCAGAAGCCACCTGCACGAGATGCCTCGATCGATACATCCAGCCCCAGCCATTCATCGACCAGGCTCAGACGGTCAGCACTCGCCAGATCCAGGGTCGCGTCGAGAGTTCCCAGACGCTGGCCACTGCTGTCGTAATAATAGCGGTCGTTTGCTCCGCCCGGCATCGCGGCAAAGTTCAGCTCAACGGCCAGATGCAGAGGAACATCTTTCGCAAATCCCGACACCTGATATTGAATCAGGATTTCGTTCGGCCGATCTGCCGACATCACAACAATCTTTCGAATCTCACCCGTCAGCCCGCTTACGGCACCACGGCGACGCATCTCGACAGCAATCTTCTGCTCACCCTTGCGAATACTGGCTTCGTATGTGCCCGTCGCGAAATCACCGATCAGGCCTTCACCTCGACGAAACTCATCAAACGTCAACTGAGGCTGCAGGAACAGGTCCACAAGACTCTTGTGTGGCCAGTTGTCGTAGACAATTTTCTTGTCAAGATCCGGTTGCTTGAATTTCACATCGCGTGAGATCGATGCCAGATCCGCATCTTCGTCTGATTCCACGTTACGCCCGAAATCAATAATTCGCTGATGATACGGTTCTGGACGGCGATTCAGCGTGGCCAGCAAATTGACCCCGTTCGCTCGCACGTCGAGCTCATACATGTGACCACCGGTGGCCGGCGACAAAAAGACGGCCAGGCGATGATTGCTGAGCTTAACTTCCTGTCGTGCGTCAAGATTATAGTCCGCTGTGGCGACATCAACCCAGGCTCCGGGCTCGCGAGTCACTCGCTCCAGCAATGTGTCAGCTTCAATCAGCTCGTGGTAGACCGCATTGCGCAGATGAGGCAAATAGAGGCCACCAAAGGCTCCATGCCAGTAGCTGCAATTACACTGTCCGCGATAGAGATGTGTGCGAGCATCGATCAGGAGTTCTCTCTGATCATCATCCAGCGTCGGATCGGCCAGCATTACGCCCAGTCGATTACTGACGTCGATCATGCGAGCGTACATCTCATTGCTCTCCGGATAACGCGTCCGGAAATTTCGCCAGAAGCCACCGCGAGTGAACCGGACCAAACGCTGCCAGTCGGCATCATCCGGGTTCATACGTGTCAACGAGACAAACTCTTTCTGCGCGGCGGGAGGCAAAACCCACTCCGTCATTTCACGGTAGCTGGCGTCGGGAAGATAGCATCGTCCAATCGGTGCGACATGATCAAGCACGCCGGACGGAGTTGTCACCTTCAGCCAGGATTCATTGTCTCTCAGCAGATCCAGAAACTTACGCAGCCAACGATCTTCATAAACATGCTTGTACGTTTCCGGCCACGATCCAAACTTCTCGCCATCATCGCCAAACACAATGACTGCGTCGTCAAACTGCGCGGCGACTTCGCGAAGGTAGTCGATACACTGTTCGGGCTCTGAAAAAGGAACCAGGTAACGCAGCTTTTCGCTGTCCGGAAAAACAAACAGCAGACGACCTTCATCTTCGGTCACGTAATAACCGGCCAGCTCGCTCTGCGGAATGCCGGCACAACGGAAGTGATAGTCGTCGATAATGGTGTATTGAATTCCAGCAGCCGCGATATCGCTCGCAAACGACTGTTCCCAGACTCGCTCCGGCAACCACATGCCGCGGACGTTGGTGTTGAACAACTGATTCAGGTGCTGTGTATAAGTCTGAATCTGCCCGATACGATCGCGACGCGGAATGTTGGCCAGAATCGGCTCATAGAATGCCCCACCAATGATCTCGACCTGCGATGAGCCCACCATCCTGCGGAGACGGTTGATGTATTCCGGATGATTCGGCTCCAGCCACTCCAGCAGACTGCCCGATGTGTGCAGACCAAACGGGATCTCCGGATAGTCCTGCATCACGTCCAAAAACGGCAGATAGCTGTCGCGATAGGCCTGCTCAAAGACGCCGTCAAAATTTCCGACCGGCTGATGATTGTGAAACGTGAGGACCAGCCGAACTGAACCCGCCATGGAACAAACTCCAGATTCTGTAAAACCGCTGAATTCAGCAGGAACGATACAGAAGATCGGATCAGTTAGGCGAGATTAGTCGGCTCAGGCCGCATGATTCGCAAGGAATCAGCACGTTGCACGCGACTAAACCCTACGCAAATTAAGGTCTGCTAATCTTAACCGAACACCTCTTTCTTCCCATAACTCCCATTAATCCCATCGTTCCGGCAGAACACAGATATGACCGCGCTGACTCTCCAGCGATTCCGGGAAGTCACTGCGAGCGTGTACACCCCGGCTTTCTCGTCGTTCCAGGGCCGCCGCGGCCATCGCGCGTCCGACTAACATCATGTTCTGTAGTTCCCAGCCCGCCGGCTCGCTGAGATCTCTGCGGCAGACATAGTTCGCCCAGAAGTCCAATTGCTGGCGTGCCGCAGCAAGATCTGTTTCGTTGCGACTGATACCCACGCTCCGCCACATCAGGCTTCTCAGGGCATTCCGAATGTCGGTCAGGTCCAGTTGCTCATCGCCCCGTAGAATCTCCCGGGCTGAACGTGATTCGATCGGTGGTGCAGAGAATGTATCGGGCTGGCTCATCGCCACCTGCGAAGCATTTCGTCCACAACGAAGCCCAAAGACGACTCCTTCAAGAAGACTATTGCTGGCCAATCGATTCGCGCCATGTAACCCGCTGGACGTCACTTCGCCGGCCGCCCACAGTCCGGGCAAACTTGTTCGACCATCAAGATCTGTTGTCACGCCACCGATCATATAATGGGCACCGGGACGGACTGGCACTTTGTCTCGAGTCAGATCCAACCCGAAATCTGCACAGACTTTGCCGATGTGCGGGAACCGCAGGCGAATGCGGTCGGCCTCAATTGGCGACAGATCGAGATAAACACAGGGATGCGCTGTCTTTGCCATCTGCTGAGTAATCGCCTGGCTCACCACATCGCGCGGCGCGAGTTCACCGGCCGGGTTGTAGTCGTGCATGAAGCGATGCCCGAAGCAATCCACCAGATGCGCGCCTTCGCCACGAACCGCTTCTGTGATCAGATAGCGTGAACTACCTGCGATATAAAGCACGGTTGGATGGAACTGCATAAACTCCATATCGCGCAGAGTACAGCCAGCGCGAAGAGCAACAGCGTGTCCGTCTGCGGTGGCAATCTGTGGATTCGTCGTTTCACGATACAACGCGCCCGCACCGCCGGTGCAAAGAATTGTCTGCTTGGCCCAGACAAAAGTACGACCGTGATTCGGATTCCACACCAACGCACCGCGGCAGATGCCTTCGTGAGTCAACAGATCGAGCGTAAACGTTTTGGGCCAGATATCAATGTGAGCGGCCTCGGAAGCGCGTCGATTCATCGCTCGCATGACTTCCTGGCCCGTCGCGTCTCCCAGGGCATGGGCCACTCGCGGATGACTGTGACCGCCTTCCAATGTCAGAGCCAGCTCCCCGTCGACTTTATCAAACTCAGCGCCGTAAGCACTCAATTCACGAATGCGCTGAGGTGCCTCACGGATCACCAGTTGAACGACCTCTTCGTGACACAGCCCTTTACCCGCCGCGATCGTGTCGGCCACATGGTTGGAAAAATCATCCAGCGGATCCAGCACCCCTGCGATTCCTCCCTGCGCATACGCGCTGTTGGAATGCTGCAGAGAATCTTTCGTGACCACAACGGTTCGTAACGAAGGATCAACAGCCAGAGCAGCTCGGATCCCGGCAATCCCGCCTCCAATGACCAGCACATCGGTAAATAGATGAGGCACTCGTTTGGGATCAAACGGGACCAGATATCGACGCATTGACGGAACATGAATGGTACGTGATTGCATCGCGAAAGCTCGTCAAACAAAAGAGACAAAAAAAGCCGCTCTGGAAACCAGAGGCGGCTTGTATTGTGGCAGTATCAGGGCACGATCAATATCGATCAGCCAAGTTTCTGCAGAACATTGTCAATCAGGTTGTACTGTTTGGCTTCGTCTGCAGACATGAAATTGTCGCGGTCGGTGTCTTCTTCGATCTTCGTCAGCGTCTGGCCGGTATGCTTCAGCAGGATATCGTTCATCTTGCCCTTGATTCGCAGCACTTCCTTGGCATGAATTTCCAGTTCTGTGGCCGTACCTTCCATGCCTGCGAGTGGCTGGTGAATCATAATGCGGGCGTTTGGCAAAGCATTTCGCTTGCCTGGCGTTCCCGCCGTCAGCAGGATCGCACCCATGCTGGCCGCCTGACCAATGCAATAAGTTGCCACGTCGCAACTGATGTACTGCATCGTGTCATAAATCGCCATGCCTGCTGTGATCGATCCGCCCGGGCTGTTGATATAAAAATGAATATCAGCCTTGGGGTCATCGAACTGCAAAAACAGCAGCTGAGCAACGATACTGTTGGCCACATCATCGTTCACTCCGCTGCCCAGGATCACGATGCGATCCTTAAGCAGCCGGCTGTAAATATCCATCGCGCGTTCGTCGCGACCATTTTTCTCAATGACATAAGGAACAAGCACTGTCATATCCGGCATCCCGCAGAGATGATTTTTGATTCGAAGTCAGCACAGCCGTCCGAGCAATTTACTGTTGAAGCAAACTACTTCTTCTTTTCTTTCGGAGGGCGTTCCAGAATCTCGTCGACCAGACCATAAGCCTTGGCGTCGACCGCATTCAAGTAATGATCGCGCTGTGTATCCTTGGCGATCCGTTCGATCGGCTGCTTCGTGTGATCTGCCAGAATCTCGTTCAGCAACTGACGAGCGGCCAGAATGTCACGAGCCTGAATTTCAATATCGGAAACCTGACCACCCACCTGACCATAAGGCTGGTGGATCATGATCTTTGAATGCTTCAGAGCAAACCGCTTTCCTGGCGCTCCACCAGCAACAAGAATCGCTCCACCGCTGGCTGATAATCCAACGCTGTAAGTGGCCACGTCACACTCTACGAACTGCATAATGTCGTAAATCGCGAGCGTTGCGGTGACTGAGCCACCGGGCGAGTTGATGTAAAGATGAATGTCCTGATGACGATTCTCGGACTGCAGGAACAGCATCTTCATGACAATCAGATTCGCACTGCCGTCATGAATCGGGCCGTCCAGGAAAATGATCCGATTGTCAAGCAGCAGATCGCCGACCGTCATCTGACGTTGAGCCGAATATTCTCGGGCGGCCATTGGCATGTAGTCGAATCGCGGGTCCTTCATTCGCTTTATCCTGCTGAGAACTATTCTTCGTGGATCGTCGGGGCTGAATCAGGCCGGACTATTTTCAGAATTCAGTCTGTAAACAAAAACAGGCGTCGCGTCATCCTACGCGCGCCTGTCTGTTTCTTGTAGTTTCGATTATTCAGAATCCTCAGGAGTGGCATCATCAATGAGACTTGAGCTCATTCGACCACACACCGCAATTCGCAGCGAAGCGGCATTCACTGCCTCTGCTGGCTTTCGTGCAACCTCAACAAAGCTGGCGGAGGCAAGGATAAAATCCACAGCCTTTCTCTCACGCAGCTGAGCTTCCAGGTTCTCAATCATACCGGTTTTGACCATTCGAGCGCGGAGCTTTCGAACAGGCTCACCGCTCTGGAATGACATCATCAACAATTCTCGATCAATATCTGACTGGTCGCACTCGATATTCTCGCGAGTCGCAATCTTGTCGAGAACGAAGTGTTCCTTAAGGGCCTGGCGAGTCGTCTCAAGAGCTTCCTGACGGATCTGGCTTTCGCGAGCCATGATCTGTTCCTGAGCAAACCCAGCCTGAGACATTTCGAGAACTTCACGTCGAAGAGCGTTCTCGGTTTGCTGACGTACCAGAGACTCCGGAAGATCCCAGTCGGCGGACGCAGTGATCTTATCGAGCACCTGACGGCGAGTTTCCTGACGCTCCTGGTACTCAACCTGACGAGTTAAAGCACTGCGAAGCATGCCGTCGAGTTCCGCTTCATCGGCTGCACCCAGTCGTTCACAGAATCCTGCATCAACGGTTGGGACCTGAAGATTCTGCACTTCTGAAACGCTGAACGTTACGCCAACCTTTTCGCCACGCATCTCAACGATCGGCGACTGCAGAGAAATCGTGATCTGACCTTCACGAGAATCCCCAGCTTTCGCACCAGCCAACAACTGGTCGAAGTTCTCCAGAGCAGCGTCCTGGAAGTTGAGGCGAGAAAACAGAGTCACAGAGACGTTCTTCGCCTCATTGATCATCTTACCTTCGTGAGTAAACGTGATATCACAAACGACTGAATCACCTGAAGCCGCCGCGTCGTCCGTTGTGACACGCTCTGAGTACGAGGCAATAAACTGTTCTTTATAAGCCTTGAACTCTTCTTCCGTGGGCTCACCTGAAGAACGATTAATCTGAATTCCAGCGTAGTCCGGAAGTTCAAAATCAGGCCGAACTTCGACCTCAAATTCATAGTGAAACTCACCAGAATCGGGGATGTCCAGGCTTTCAACGTCGATCTTCGGCTCGCTGATCGGCTCAATTTCGTACTCGTCAGACAGTTGCTCCAAACTTGCCAGCAGCAACTTCTGCTTGATGTCGGCGGTGATCTCCTTCTTAAATTTCTTCAGAAGGATGGATCGTGGCACTTTGCCAACTCGAAAACCCGGCACCTGCGCCTTAGAGCTCAGTTCCGCCAAAGCGTCGTCGCGGATATCGGCGATGTCTGCTTCCGGGATGGTCACCGAAACGTGCTTGCGGCATGAGCCGATATCACGAATCTGAACCTGAAGCGACATGCGATCGCCGTTCTCGTCAACACCTTCAGCAACCGCTTGACCTGCGTCAGAACTCATTCTCTGTTTCCCAGAACTGTTGATGGCCAGCCTCCACCGGTTTTATTGGCCCGGGAGGCAATAAAAAAGAGCGGGTGAAGGGACTCGAACCCTCGACAATCACGTTGGCAACGTGATGCTCTACCAACTGAGCTACACCCGCAATGGTTTTGTGTTCCAGCGAAACACGATCAAATTGTAACGAATCAGTCTCTGGGAAAAGGCTGTCGACAGCAACTTCGCCGAAATTAGCACGGCAAATCTTCCTGCCGATCATAATTTCGCAAATAAAACTGCAAACACCCGTTCCAGACAGCCAAAAGTAGTGCTGGTTCGGCTGGAAGACCGCTTCGGGGCGGGATTATGAGAGTTTCCAGGCTTTCGTCAACAGTTTCATGGCCTTTTAGATTCGGAATTCGCCCGCCTCGATCTTCAGCCGACTCCCGGGATTGTCCGATTCCTTTCCACAAGCTGTCCTCGGCCGTTGCGGGAGACCCAAATTACGTGGCTTTTATGCCGATATCTAACCCCCGCTGCGTTTGTATGCCTGTCCTTCCAGTTTTGGCAGACGGCTCGGAAGGCCCCATTCCTCGAAACCCAGAAAACTACTGCAGTTCCACCCCCAGGTGCTTCATGAAGAACTTCATGTCTTCCCAGACCTGTTTTTTTGCAGCAGGATTCCTGAGCAGGTAAGACGGATGATAGGTACACATCACCTTGATCCCTCGATAGTCAAACAGCTTTCCACGAAGCTTTCCAACCGCCTGAGTTTCATTCAGCAGGTTCTGAGCGGCAACCGTCCCCCAGCAGACAATATATTTCGGCTGCACGACATGGATCTGAGCATCCAGGAACTCCCGGCAATTGGCCGCTTCTTCGGGCAGCGGATTACGGTTTCCTGGCGGGCGACATCGCAGAATATTGCAGATATACAGATTTTCGCGCTTCAATTGACTGGCTTCGACAATCTTGTTCAGCAACTGCCCGGCGGGACCTACAAACGGCTCCCCGTTAGCGTCTTCCTCGGCCCCCGGAGCTTCGCCAATAAACATGATGTCTGCAGTGGGATTGCCAACACCAAACACCGTCTGAGTTCTCCGCGAGGCCAGTTCCGGGCACCGCTGACACCCCGCCACGCATTTCGCGAGCTTACTGAGGGCGTCTCGACGGCTTTCGAGATCTGTGTAAATCGTCTCCGTGACCGCCTTCGTTTCCGGAAACGGTCCGGCCTGCATTACTTTGGCCGAATTATCAGAACCCAGCACGGATGAAGGGCTCTTCATCTCCGCTACTGGTGTGACAGCCCTCAGACGGCTCGGGGTTCGCGAGGTAGCAACTCCAGCCTCTGTCACCGGCAAAACACTTTCGCTCACAGCCACCGTCTCTGCAACAACAAGGCTCGGCCGCGGCTTTCCAAGCACTCGTGAAGGCTTGGGAACATCGACTTTCGGCAGATGAGTCACACCGGTTCCTGCCAGATGACGAAGCAATTGTGCCATCGCGCGTTTACTGCTCATGGGCTAACAACACATTCAGGCTGAGACAATCGAAGAGGCATCAAACCGCCGACAACATCATGCCAGACAATTACCAGGTTCACAATTCAGCAACCCGTGTGAATCAGTTTTGGAACAGTGTCACTATCAGCGGATAATGATATTTTTCAGGAAATTCCGTACTTCTTGCACTTACTGAAGAAGGTACTCCGGGGCAGATTAAGCTGCCTTGCGGCGACGGCTTTGTTGCCTCCGGCGGCTCGTAATGCTTCGCGCAGTTGCTGCTCTTCGGACTGCGTTTCACGAAGATGCGAGGCGGTCGCTCCCGGGAATCCTTCGGGCTCAGACACTCGTCGAGCAAGACTGCGAACGGTGAGCGTTGGCAGCGTTGATATCTGAGTTCGGCGCCCGCCAATTGTTGGGCGTCCATCTTCAGTCGCATTTCGCAGTTCGGGCGGCAAGTCGGCCAGCGAGATAATGTCGCTGTCGGCCAACACAACGGCTCGTTCAATTACGTTTTCCAGCTCACGAATGTTGCCGGGCCACGGATGATTCTCCAACGCAGCCAATGCGCCGGGATCAATCTGACGAATCTGTTTTTTGGACTTCTGGGCGGCTCGACTGAGAAAGAAGAAGACCAGTTCCGCAAGATCGCCCGGACGCTCCCGCAGTGGCGGCAGTGTCAGAGCGACGACGTTCAGGCGATAAAACAGGTCGGCTCGAAATTGCCCTTTGGAAATCATCTCCTCCAGATTTCGATTGGTCGCCGCCACAAGTCGCACGTCCACTTGAATCGTCTTGTCGCTGCCCACAGGCTCAAAACATCGCTCCTGAAGAACTCGCAGAAGCCTGACCTGTGTCTCATGCGAGATATCGCCGATCTCATCCAGAAACAAAGTGCCTCCATTGGCCGCCAAAAATCGCCCGGCTTTATCAGCATGAGCGCCTGTGTAAGCGCCTTTCACATGACCAAACAATTCGCTTTCCAACAGCGATGACGACAGAGCCGCACAGTTCACGCAGACCAGATTCCCCGCGGCACGATCACTGTTGCGATGAATAACTTTGGCCAGCAATTCTTTGCCGGTCCCGCTTTCGCCTCGAATCAAAACCGTCGACGAACTGCGGGCCACCTTGCGAACCTGATCCAGCACATCCAATAACGCAGGACTGTTTCCTCGAACACCTTCACGATCAAATCCCTGATCTGACGCCAGGACCGGAGCCTGCCCCGCGTCCGTCTGAAGCGACGTCAGCTCCGCTCGCAGAGCTGCCATTTGACGCTGCTGTTCGGCGATGCGATCCATCTTCATCTTCAGCTCCGCATCCAGTTGCGCCATCGCCTGATTCGCGCGGGAGCTGTGTAGAGCCAAAACGCTCATCTGAGCGATCGCGTGGAGGAACGTGATATCTTCAGCACTGAAAACCAACCCTCCACGTCGCCGTCCCAGAATGATGACTCCGTGAACTCCGCCTTCCCCTTCCATGACACACAACAATTCAGCTCGCAGATCATGCAACAACTGCTGCATGGGCGACATCGCTTCGCGATTGGCTGAAGGAATGCGATGAATGACCGATTCGCCGGGGATATCCACCTGAACCTGCTCAGGACGCAACTGAGCGGTCGCAGCCGATGTGGAACGTGTTCCGATAAGACGAAAAACACCGTGCCCATCGCGAACATACATAATCGCCCACGAGGCATCCATCACATCCTGACAAGTCTTCAATGTAATGTCGGCCATCCCGGATGGCTCGGCAAGATACGCAGCCGAACGATTCAGTTGCTGCATCGCTCGATCCAGCTGGTACTTCTCACTGAAGAATCTGCGATCGACGACAGCCTGCAGTCGGTCACGCACCCACAAGCTCAGGCCAGCAGCCAGCAGCAGAATGAAGAACAAAGACAACTGCTGAGTTGTCGTGGAATTCAGCGGTAGGCTATACGAATGAGTAAACACTCCGCCGATCGCGAGTAATGTTGCGAAGCCACCCGACACTATCATCGACATGAGAACGTAGCGGCGACTCTTATCATCACCCTCTTCGGCCAGCATCAGGCGATGGCGAAAAATGCCATGCGAGTAGGCCGCCATAAACAACATACTCGCGATAAACATCGGGATCTGAGCATGCCCAAGAGCAAAGTCCACTTTGCGAAAGAATGCGAGATACAACGTATAGCCAATGGGAATTGTCGAAAGCAGCGCCGCCCCAAGAATCGTTGCCACCTGACGACGTTCGTGAGGTGTCTCCAGGCGAATTAAGCTGACTGCCAGCTTGCCGACCGTGATCCCGAAGTAGAGTGATGCAAAGATAATTGCCACATGAACCATTGATCGCAGCAGCGACAACAGCGATGTTGCATGGGCCACGGAAGCCACTGTTGAAGCCGAACCATGCACCGCTATCTGCGACAACACGGCCAGCTTCTGAAACACGTTCAAGGTGTCGCTGCCGTTCAGGCTCCACGCCGCCCAGTAAATCACAACGAGAGAAATGCAGATCAGACCTGCTACTCCGAAGGCCGTTCCCAGAACCAATCCGCGGCGACCACGGACAAACTCGGGCTCTTTCGGAAAGACCAAAAAGAAGTTCAGCACGAGACACGGCAGCATCGCAGCGCAAACGATGAACGGGATGTTCAGCAAGGGGCTATTCGCCAAAATCCACCAGTGAAACCCAGGCACGAATGCCCCCATGGCCGCACAACACATCAGACAGAAATTCTGAGCAACCCGGTCGAATGGACGATACCAATAAGAGGTAAGTGCGATCGCGAGGATCGATAGCTGACATACGAACCAGAAAATCGTGAGGGAGACTTCGCCAACGTTCACCGGATGTACCGGCACATAGACCCGACTTTCCACCTCCTGATGAGCGGCCCCAGGTCGACGATAAACGATTTCAACGAGTCTTTGCGAAGGCTGCGAAGGATCTGCACTGTACACTTCAACCAAGGGAGGAACTCGCAGCTTCGCCGGGTCTGACTCCGGAGCTAACTGCCCACCGGGTGGAATCTTGGCGGAACGCAACGACTCTAAGGCGGACACGAAATCCAGAAACGTACCAATCTGCCGACCATTGAGACGAAGGAGTTGGTCACCCGCCCTGGGAACGGAAGAATCAATCACAAAATCCGGGCGACTCCACTCCCAAATCTCGATCCCGGATAAGGGCCGCGAGATTGTCTTTCGCGGCGATGGTTCAGAAACAGCCGCAACCTGCGCAGGGGCGACCGATAACCGACGAGCCACCAGCGAAACGACTCTCCGCCGATGTGTCCCGGTGGCCCCTGACAAAACTGAAACAGCTTGCGACAAATTTGCCAGTGGCCGGAACCGTGCCACGCCGGAAATTCTGCTTCTGTCTGTCGAGCCGCAGCCGTCCGTCAGGCAACTCAACGCCGGACCAAGATCAGGAACCTCGGGGGCCAATATCGGCGCAGGGCCGTCCGGCAGTAAGCAACGAAGACCAACGTCAGGAAATGTGGCAACATTCCAGAGCACTGTCACGCAATACGTCACCACGAGCCCCGTGCATGTCGCAACGAAGGCGCGGTAATCGTGCGTCCCGCCCTGATTATTTGAATACCACAGCTTCACGGAAAAGTTTCCTTAAATAACCCAGCTCAGCACACATCGGCGCTGATTAAGTTGGGGAACGGTAGGTGTTCAGCGCCGAAGATTCAAGCGTCCGACGACTTCGGCGCTGAAGTGTTGAGCGCCATGTGGTTGTCAGGATTGCTTTTGCGTCAATCAATATCATTTTTCCTCATTTTTTTCTCGTCGCGAAAAATCGGCAGAATTGGCACGTTCCATGCATGAGCAGAAAGGTACCCAGCGCCCTTCGGCATGGATGAGTAAGTGTTGAACGAAGAATACACTCGCTGCTCACGGTCACCCAGCCAGATGCAGCTTCCCCAGCCTCTTCGACGTTCAGTCCCCGCACCTGCTCACCGCCGAAGGGTTTTTTATGCGCCGAGGTTGGCTGGAGTCGCCGTCACTGACGCTACTGATCAACCTCTACCGCTGGAGTCGCCATGCTGGCCGGTCAATTTGTTGGTTGTCGAGATCTGCGACTTGTAGAAGTACCCGAGCCGCAATTGCCGGACTCTAACACCTTACCCGGCCAGATTGTATTTCAACCCGAGATGACGTGCCTTTGCGGTTCAGACTTGCCGTTTTTTGACGGTGAGTTTGAGGGACATGCAATTGAGTACCCTCAGCCCATCGGTATGTCACTGCATGAAATGGTCGGTACCGTTGTCGCCACGAACGGGCTGCGTTGGAAACCGGGAACTCGTGTTCTTGCGGTCCCTCTCGGCCAACAAGGGCTTTCCGAGCGATTCGTATTGCCGGAGACACGAGCCATCTCATTGCTTCCGGCACTTTCAGATGAATTAGCGATGTTGGCTCAGCCCTTCGGCACGGTCGTCTGGG
The DNA here is from genome assembly GCA_026400835.1 of Planctomycetales bacterium. GTDB lineage: Bacteria > Planctomycetota > Planctomycetia > Planctomycetales > Planctomycetaceae > SXXK01. The sequence continues at coordinate 94,480 of JAPLOA010000081.1, forward strand.
CTTTAAAGAAGCTGCCAAACATGATCGATCGAGATGTCGCCGTGGTTGGGCAGGGACCGATTGGCCAGATGTTCAACGCAGGTCTTCGCAACCTCGGAGCTCGGAGAATCATTGGGATCGATCCGCTGGAATCCCGTCTTCGCGTAAGTCGCCAGATGGGGGCCACGGATACTGTTTGTGCCACGGGGGCAGACGCCGTCGATGCGGTACGGGAAATATTGAATGGCGAACTGCCGGAGATCGTGATCGAAGCCGTCGGTCATAAAGCTCAGGCGCTGAACGGCGCCATCTCGCTGACGCGTGATTTTGGGCAGGTTCTGATCTTTGGCGTTCCCCCGGAGAAGATTGATGGAGTCATGTTGCGAGCGGCCATGTGGAAGAATCTCTCTATCACCACCAGCCTGCATCCGGATTTTGGACGAACGTTCCCACTGGCCATGCAGTGGATTGCCGAAGGTCGAGTGAATTTGACTCCCTTGATTACTCATCGATTTCCGCTCCACGACATTCAATCCGCCTACGACACCTTCCGTGATCGAGTCGACGGTGCTCAAAAAGTGCTTGTAGTTTTCCCATCATGGAAATCGCCAGCGAGCTGAATCGCTGTCATTGGCAGAATCCCTGAACCGCGATCTGGCAGGCTTGCATCAATCATCAATATCGCCCTGCAGGAAACGGAGAAGCAACTAAACCAATGCCCGGATCCATGCGACTTGTAAGCAGCCCTTACCAATCTTATCTTCCCAATCGAAGATTGTTCCCTGAGGGTAACCGCTGCGCTCTCGCGATCCGGAGCGACGCGGTAAAATTCCACTTAACCCTCTTTCCAGGTAACCACACCGAGCGTACCTGTCGGTTGCGGCCGATCGGGGCGGGGCCAGAAATAAGCGGGGCGAATTCAGTTCGGACGCACCCGTGCAGTCTGGCTCGCTCGGGTCATTGATTGAGCATTTTTTTTTGCGTGACCAACCACATGCAGGAATGCATTTTCCTGACCTTGGCGAGATGGCAAGGTCGTTGAAGAAGTGATGTTGTGTGGTATTGCTCGACTTTCACTTCAATTAAGAATTTTGTGTTCACGGTATTCATCAAGTGGTTGCTGGAATGGAGGATTCCTGCAACACTGAAACGGGATCACGGAATCTTGTATTATTGCGTACCTCTCATTGCGAAAGTTATGTGCTATGTTGATGAACTCAAAAAAGAACGGGCGGAGCGTCGGCTTCACATTGATTGAGTTGCTGGTAGTGATCGCAATCATTGCCATTTTGATTGCATTGTTGCTGCCTGCTGTCCAGCAGGCTCGTGAGGCCGCTCGTCGTACGCAGTGCAAGAATAATCTGAAGCAGATCGGATTGGCTCTGCACAATTACGAATCCACGTTTACAACATTCCCAATGGGCGATTGTTCGGTCAATTTTGGTGCGGGTGAAGTTCCACAGGCCTCAGTGCATGCCTACATCCTGCCGTATCTGGAAGGCAGCAATAACTACTCAACTTTCAACTTCAATTTTCAGGTGAACGGTAACGCCAACAATACTCAGGCGAGAATCCAGTTTATCCCGTCGTTTCATTGCCCTTCGGATCCCGGTGCAACTCTGAATCTGGTTGCAGGTATTATCAACGCTGCCAGTACAAACTATATGCAGAGCCTTGGATCGCATTCCGATCACGCAGGTTATGTGGTGAGCGGTGTGACAACTCCACGCACAGCTCTGCATGGAGTCTTCTCACGAAACTCTCGAACGCGGATGGGTGATATCACCGACGGAACGAGCAACTCTGCCATGTTTGGAGAGATCAAAAAGGGGCCGAATAATACGAGTTCATTTCTGGTGGTTGCCGCCGGCGATCAGAAAGATTTTCTTGTCGCAACGAATGGTACGGGGCCATGGACAGGAAATGATCAGTTGACACCTCCGGCAGCATGTGAAAATCGTGCCACAAATGCATGGGCGTACCGAGGACTGCAGTACTATCGCGGCTTACTGGTCGCGACCTACTACAATCATACTCAGCCACCGAATGCTCGAAAGCGCGACTGCGTCACATCATCACTGTGGCAAGGTCACCTTGCGGCTCGTAGTTATCATGTCGGTGGTGCTCAGATTGTTCTGGCCGATGGATCCGTTCGCTTCGCCAGTGAGAATGTTGATGGTGGTGTGTGGAGAGCGATTGGCTCGATTTCAAACGGAGAAGTGGTTGGCGAATTCTAGTCAGCCCACCATCATCGATCAGAGCGTCAAAACCGGGCTGCAGTAAAGTTTCGCTCCTTACGCCTGTCCGGCTGAGGAGCGATTCAGTGCGCAGCGTTTTGTAGTGTTGGATGAGCAGCCTTTTGTAGTGTTGGATCAGTGGTCGTTGCTGCGATCAACGTTGAGTGCTTTAACGGCGAATCCGTGGTGAGGTTTACTCCGCGTTGATAGCGCTCAGAGAGCGATATGCTCTGCCACACTCCTCCGATTACCTGTCAATTTTCTTCACGCCCCCTGGTTCCAGCGAATCGACGGATGCATGGGCTTGTCCCGCCCGGCGACCACAGAAAAATCACCCGGAAAATACATATCTGGCGGGAATAGCCGTCCGAATGCGGACATTGGAGAGTTTAAAAATGACGAAATGGAATCTGATCTTTGGGCTATCACTTGCCCTTTTTGGCTGCGCACCTGCTCAGCCCACCGGCGACGTTATAGACACGGTCCCAGCCAGCGGTGTTCTGACCCACAAGGGAGCGCCGATTGAGTTCTATCAGGTGTTATTCTTCCCCAAAGATAGTCGCCCGGCGATGGGCGTTACCGACGCTGAGGGCCGATTCACACTAGGTACCAACAAGCCGGGCGATGGAGCGGTTGCTGGGTCGCACAAAGTGGCCGTAACATGGGTTGGACCACCAAGCACAAATCCCAACGAAGGTATGACGGAGTTTACGTCGCCGCCACCTCCAAAGGTGAAGCTTGATCCGAAGTACTCTGATCCGGAGACGTCCGGATTGGTGCTGGAAGTGCCCGAATCAGGTTCTGCCGAATTGAAGGTCGAACTGCCCTGAACGGGCGAGTCCGGCCATGTCGGGAATGTCAGAATTTCGCTACTGGAGACGTTTGATGCTCTGCAGGCCACAGATGAGTTGTCTCCGCTTTCCGATACAACGCGTTTTCGCAGCGATTGCGATACTCTCTTTTGGTGCAGGACTCTCAGCGCAGGAGCAAACGCTGAGAGTTCTCTGTTACAACATTCACCATGGAGAAGGCGTTGATGGCAAAGTGGATCTGATCCGGCAGGCCGAAGTGATTAAGTCGTGTTCTCCGGATCTGGTTGCTCTGCAGGAGGTCGATGACAAGACAGAACGAACTGGTCGAATTGACCAGACGGCTCGTCTTGCGGAACTTACGGGGCTCAACGGGCGGTTTGTTCATCAACTCGATTTTGAGGGTGGCCGTTATGGTCAGGCGATTTTGTCAAAGTTCCCGATCTCTGAGGTGACTCTTCATTGGTTGCCCGGCATGCCCGATCGAGAACGTCGGATCGCCGGGGCTGTGGTTGTTCAGGTAAACGATCTGAAGCTGACTTTTGTTACGACCCATCTTCATCACAACAACGAATCTTTTCGCCAACAGCAATCCTCGCATCTGAATCAGGTCTTTGCAAAGCATACTGAGATGCTCGGCTTGCCGCTGATTCTTGCCGGTGATTTGAATGCAACTCCCGACAGTCAGCCTTTAAGAACACTGCGAGAAGAATGGCAGTCGGTGACCGATGGTCAGGCGGACATGCTGACATTTCCAGCGGTCAAGCCGGAGCGACAACTCGACTACATCCTTACTCGCCCGAGGGGTCGAATTGCTGTTCAATCTGTGAAAGTGATCAACGAGCATGTGGCGTCTGATCATTGTCCTTTGTTTGCTGAAGTGACTATTCAGTAACACACTGTCCAGCAATGACATACCCCCGGCACGACGCGGCCAAGTGAGGCAATTGGCTCTTGCGCCGAGTATCTTTCCCGGCAGAAACAGTCCACTTCCAAATACATCCGCGACTCACCCTTCGAGCCGATTACCTGTGAACCTGAGTTTTTACTCAGCCATTGCTGCAAGCCATCAAAAACTTTCTCCATGCCTTTCGAATGGATTGAGGCAAAGTCGATGACATTTGAAAGCAGCCGCGGCAAAAATCCCTTCGGCTCCAAATCGATCTGGTAACACAACTGAGTTCCATACTCGTGTGGCCGCAGAGTCCAAAGCCCGGTTCTGCGGTGGAGACCAACGACATAAGAGACATGAAGTTCTTGCTGGTCCACGAGTTCAACCACTGCGGAGACAGTCGCATTGCTGAGGAGCCAATCACCAGTCCGGAATCATCACAGAAACCGACTCGATCTAATGACCTCGGTTTCCCGCGACGCAACGGTAATGATCTGCAGTGTGCCTGACCACGAGTACCATCCTGCACAGACAATGCTGGAGGGCGTTCCGGGATATCATCACGCCTCAACGGAGGTTTACAAAACGGTCTGGCAACATTGAGACAGCCTGAGACCACCCTCAATCATGGTTGAATTCGAGCCTGAAAACACCGACAGCCGCAACCCCTGTCAACGTAAGACGTTAGACAAGGATTGCGGCTGTCTGAGTGCAATTAATAAAGCGGAGAGACAGGGATTCGAACCCTGGGTACCCTTGCGGGTACTCCGGTTTTCAAGACCGGTGCGATCGGCCGCTCTGCCATCTCTCCGGGGCGGATGCTATTGAGATCTTCAAGGACTGTCAACGTCCCGGTGTTCGAACAGACACAAAGTCCGACGACTGGTTCCATTCAAATCGATTCCATCGGCACAGGTCATAAAAAAAGCGGAAGTCAAGGGACTTCCGCTCTGATTCAGCAGAGACTGCTCCGGATCTGAAAACTATGCGGCACGGCGCTGGAGCTGGGCAACGGCCTTCGGGAAGACAGTGTTGGACTGGCGGCCCAAAGCCCTGCTGATGCCTTCCACGACTCGTTCCAGATGAGCGGCTGGCAGTTCTGTGTAAATCGGCAGTGACATGACTTCGGCACAAGCTCGCTCAGCTTCTGGCAGATCGCCGGGCTGGTAACCGAGATACGCAAAACACTTCTGCAGATGCAGCGGAATCGGATAATAAACGGCGCAGCCGATCTGGTTTTCCTTCAGGGACTTCATGATCTTCTCACGCTGTCCGCCAACAACTCGTGTGGTAAACTGATTGAAGACGTGACGACGATCCGGCAGGATAGTCGGTACTTTGACAACATCGGAAAGACCATTGGCTTCGATCAGTTGGCAATAACGCTTGGCATTGCGAGCACGGCCTTCGGTCCATGCATCAAGATGACGCAGTTTCACGCGTAGAACCGTTGCCTGCAGTGCGTCCAGACGACTGTTGAACCCAACTTCCACGTGGTTGTAACCCCCGAGGTCGCCGTGAACTCGCAGTCGCTTCAGGCGTGCAGCAATTTCAGGGTCATCAGTTGTCATGATCCCTCCGTCGCCAGCTCCACCCAGATTCTTGGTCGGGAAGAAGCTAAAGCATCCGATCGTGCCCAGAACACCCGTCCGGCGTCCTCGGTACTCGGCACCAATCGCCTGAGCAGAGTCTTCGATGATTGGAATATCGTGAGCAGCCGACATTCTCCACAGCGACTCCATCTCAGCACATTGGCCGAAGATGTGGACCGGCATAATTGCTGCCGTGCGAGATGTAATGGCCTGTTCAACCTTCTCCGGATCCAGGTTGAAGCTATGAGGTTCAATGTCAACCAGAACCGGGATCGCTCCGATTCGGTGAATAGCACCGGCTGATGCAAAGAATGTGAACGGGCTGGTGATGACTTCATCACCCGGCTTCACGCCAGCGGCCAGCAGAGCCAGAATCAGAGCATCGGTTCCGGAGGCACAGCCGATGGCAAACTGTGAGTCGCAATAAGTGGCGATCTCGGTTTCCAAAGCTGCGACTTCGTCACCCAGAATGAACGTCTGAGACTCGAAGCAACGATCCACAGCACTCTTCACTTCTTCCTTGATGGTCTGGTACTGAGCCACCAAGTCAATGAAGGGTACGGGTTCGCAGCTTTCTGTCGACGCTGCTCGTGGATGAATTACGGACATGAGCGACTCCATTCGCTTCTGATTGCCAGACGTTCGGGTATTTGCCCGAATTGAGGCCGGAAGTTAGAACCTCAAACGGGGCGTGTCAAGATGAAGGGACCGGCAAAGAATGCCGGTAAATGCTTGTCGAGCTGGAACTTACGACGTTCCGGTCGGCCGTGGCACGCTTCCTCGTTATCGGTCTTAACAGAAGTAGAGTTTGGATCGATTACACAGAATTTTCAGGGACGGGAACAGTGAACGTTTTGAAACAGCCTAAAGTCGCTCCCTGGAGCATGAGTCAGCCCCCGGCAAAATGCTGCCGGAGGTCTTCCATAAGACCAAATCGTCAGGTTTTTTGGAGGCTCACGCGGTCAAGCGGCACCAGGCGGCGGGAAAAAATCAGCCGCGCGGCCTATGATCCGTTACTGATTCAAACACCCCGCCGCGCTTGAGATTACCCCCTACTGACTTCTCCGGGCTGAAGATTCAGGCTCTGGATGTCCTCAATGTTCGGCTTCGGGAACCTCAGGATTCCAACCCGAAATCACGCTCGGCCTGGGAATAACTCCAGCAGAAAATTTTTAATTTAGTGAGAGATTGACATGCCATTTGTCCAGCCAATTCTACCTGCAGACGCTCCGGAGAAGGTCGCTCAGGTCTATGACCGTATTCGCGAAGTCCTGCAGATTACGGAAATCCCCGAGGTCTTCCAGTATATTGCGACAGTCCCGGCGTTCCTGCATGACTTCTTTATGAACTTTCGCAAGTTCGTTTTGACCGAAGGAAAGCTTAGTGAAAAACGTAAACTGTTGATTGCGTTTGCCGTCGCGGGACAGACCGGTAGTAGACGCTGGATGGATTATCTGCAGACATTTGCCGCTCCGAAAGGGATCACCAGGGAGGAGATCCAGGAAGCCCTGGCAATTGGAGCAACAAACTCCATGTACAACGTGCTGTTTAAATTCCGCGATATTAGTGGAACGGATGTGTTTAACGGCATGAGTGTAGGGCTGAGAGCGCACACATTTCAGTCGACATCACTGGATGATCACACGGTAGAGCTGATCAATCTGTCGCTGAGTGATATCAACGGTTGCAAGCCCTGCACCGCAGCACATGTGGAGAAGGCTCGTCAGCAGGGTCTTGCGGATGAAGCGATCTATGAAGGTATCCAGTGTGCAGCAACGATGATTGCGGGAACGCAGTTTCTACGATCCATCGATGCGGATTAATACTGTTTAAAGAACTTCACGATTAAAGCGGGTGCTTCGGGCGGAAACTTGTGCCCCTGGGATGTCACAAACGTGATGACCGGGGCATTAATCTTCGATGGGAATTGAGTACAAGTTTCTTCCCACGGTGTGCCTTCCCCGCACTGATTGATCTTCTTCACAGCATCAATCATCATGGTCTGCCACGCATACTTAACGAGCGGATCATTGTCGCCGGCAATGTGCAGCATTGGCTTAGGCTTCAGATTATTCCTGACCTTCAAGGCTGCCGACCCCGACGGAGCGAAGGCCGCAAAGACATCGGGACGCTCGGACCAAAGCAGATAAGTGAACCCGCCACCGTTGGAGTGACCGGTCGAGAAAACTCGCTTCTCATCGACTTTACAGTCCTGTTTGAGCGACTTCAGAACTTCGTCAAAGAACTGTAGATCTCTGTCCTTCTGATCTCCCTTTTCCTTCTGCCAGCCGGGTCGCTTGCCTTCGGGATCCGTAAGCTGCCCCGGAGTGTTTAATCCCTGCATGTAGACCACGATCGCTTGATCCCAAAGTTCATGGATGCGAAACGATCGAGCAACCTGCCGCATGTTGCCACCATGTCCGTGAAAGACAAAGACAAGCGGTGAAGGAACCTGTTTTGCAGAGTCCGGAACAGCGACAAGGGCCTGCCGAGTCACGCCCTCGATCATCCAGTCTCGCTGTTTGAGTTCGGCGGCATTCACCATGCCACTGGACACGAGCAGAAGACTGACTAACACCATCAACAGGAGCTTTTGAAATCGCATGGCGGAGCTTTCTGATCAACAAATTTGGCTAACGACGCCCGGCAATCTGTTCACGAAGTTTATCAAACTCATCCTGACTTAGTTGTTCGTCCTTGTCGGCATCACTCCGCTCAAAAAGACGATCCAGAAGGCCGGGATTGTCCCGCAGGCGAGGGACACGTTCTGCAGCTTTGTTGGTTTCTTCTTTGCTCAGTTTTCCGTTGGCATCAGAATCCAGAAGTCGAAACAAGGCCTGTCCGTTCCCCTCTGATCCTCGAAGCGAAGGACGCTCCTCGCCGACCGCCACATAGGTCTCGACGTAGCCAATCATCATTTCTTCAAACGTTTGCTGTCCCCAATGAACGGTCTGCGATGGATCCGGGTTTGCCGGATTGTTCTCACTGTTGTCAAACACAGCAGTCACTTTCACGCGGCTGCCTGCAGGGATCACGCGCGGCTCACGATAGTCGTAACGCAACTGCCAATTGAAATCGTATCGCGGAATGTCGAGCAGTGTTTCTGTCTGCCCGTCTGGCTTGATCAGTTCATAGTTAAACGACTTTCCTCGCACATGCATGTGAGCCATATAGGCCATGACATTGACGTCCATCGGCACAGGACGCGTAATCGTTTCCGTGTGATCCGCGGCACGAGGCGGGATATTCAGGTCCGTATCTGCCAGCGACAGGGTGGTGATCACATACTTCGGCTCCGACTTTGCAAACACAAGTCCAATCCTCAACTGATCTTCAGTCGCTGTTCCGGTGGGTGTGTAATGAATCTGAAAGCTAAGCGTCGCGCCAGCTGGAAGCTTCCTTGCGAATCCATCCGGATAAAGCTGACCTGCGTTGCCCGGCACATAGGCCGCCCAGTAACCGCCAATTCCCTCTTCCCGATCACGAATGCGTCCCGCGCCTTTTTCGTGAACGTTGACGATCACATGATGCACGACGCTGCGATCTGTCGGCACGATCTCATAACCCTGAACCCATTTGTCTTCTTCCAGCGTCGTCTGCGCCGTAACGAACTGATAGGGCATCGTTCCAGTGGCCTTCACTTTGATTGGTTCAGGAATCTGCACGACAAGGTCCGGCGTGCCGATCGTCCAGCCATCGACAAAGTGTCGTTTCTGCGGAGCATCTGCAGCATCTCCTTCCGGTTTGTCACTCTCCAGCCATGCCAGCAGGTCGGCACGATCTGAATCTGTCAAAGATCGATCATTCGCCCAGAGGCTGGAGTGTTTATCTTCTGAGTTTCCAGCAAACCAAGGCGGCATTGTGCGATCGTCAACAACCTGACGAATCATGCCCGTATGGCCCACGAGATCCGCATAGGATTCCAGAGGAAACGGGCCAACTCCGCCACTGCGATGACACTCCAGACAGTTGGCCTGAATGATTCGCGAGATTCGATTGTGATAAGTCCAGTTCGACTCGATGGGACTGGCCTCGGCGTCATGCACAATCGTGCAGCCCGGCGCGAGCGTAGCGGCGATCTGAGGTGTCTGGCCTGCCAGCAAGTCATCTAACGCGTCGGCAAGAAAGCGATTTTTAGGAGCATCCAGGGCGTAGCCAATTCCATACTGATCATCAATAGCACCGTGGTACACAATTGTACGGGCCGGATCGAGCACCAAAACATCCGTCGTTGTGATCGCACCAAAATGCTTTGAAAGAGATTCGTCGGCATCGTGCGCGCAGCAAACAGATTCACCGAGTGATGCAGCGGCGGTCTTCATCTCATCCATGCGATCCGTTGGTACACAGTTGACCGCGATGAACTGAATATCCTTCGGCGAATACTTTTGAGATAACTCAACCAGCGAAGGCAAATACTTACGACTCAGCGGACAACTGGTACTGGTCATCGCGACAACGACGTAAGATTTTTCCTTGAACTCTTTGAGAGAGCGCTGGGCCCCGTTGATGTCGGCAAAAGACACATCGGCCACATAACGTCCAACGCCATGATCAGCCGGACGGAGAGTTTTTGCAGACTGACGCAGATCTCCTGCTCCATCGCCAGCCATCTCGCCCGCTGTTGTCTTTAAAGAGATTGGATCTGGTGTCGGCTTCGCAACTGGTTGTCCTTCCACTTCTTCGCGAGTCAGCGTACCCGCTTTGAACGCGGCTGTGGCTTCGTCCAACGTAACAAAACCATCACTGTCGGCATCCAGCTTCGTAAAAATTGCCTTGTTGGCCAGTTCTTTTGCGTTGAGCTTTCCGTCTGAATTCCTGTCCAGACTCTCAAACCGGTGCCGAAGAACCCTGCCTTCCTGAGCCAGCAAACTCCAGGAGGCACACGTGAATCCCAGCAAGACGATTGGCAACACAAGATGACGGGCGGTACGAAATTTCATCGAATAATACCTCTGCAGATCCGGATCTGTTCAATTACCACTGCAAACCCCGACGCGACTTCCGCGAGTCGAACCGGATTGATCATTTTGCTGCGGAGACCTCAAATCGACTACCTGGGAATACTAATTTCGTTCACGGTTTTAACAGACTATCGATGCGTTTCCGCTGCAACTGGACCAAAGTGCGAATCGGTTGCCCATGATCATCGCGTCGTCAGGAACCCGAATCGCGCAGACCGATGCACCTGCCTGGAGACTTGCCTATTCGTACGGTGTTCGAATTCGTGAGAGAGAAAATGCACAAATCCTACCAGTATCCCTATGATTCCTGCGACTACGACACCTCAGACTCTCGGCCCATTGGGTCACCCCCTGATTCGTTCGCCGGCCGTATTCTTACGCGACCGTATGCGTTGGACTTGCGACTAACGGTAAGCGATACCGAAAAGCAGAACGCGTGAAGCGTTTCGGCCGTGACTCAGGAACGCAGCCCGCCGAGCGTCCTGGCGACTTCTGCTGCGATTCGGAGCCAGCAAGGTCAGTGCCACTGAGCTGCCGCTACACTACTCAACCTGCGCAAATCCGTTCACACAAGAATCTCTCGAATCACATGACCATGGACGTCGGTCAGCCTTCGATCAATACCGTTGTGTGTAAACGTCAGCTTCGTGTGATCCAGCCCAAGCAGATGCAGGATCGTCGCATTAAGATCATGAATCGACAGGACGTTCTCAACCGCTTTGAAGCCAAGTTCATCGGTCACACCATGACTGACACCGCGTTGGACACCAGCTCCCGTCAGCACGGCGGTGAAGCCGTTCGGGTTGTGATCTCTCCCGAACGCACCTTTCTGAAACATCGGCATGCGGCCAAACTCTGTACACCAGACGACCAGCGTGTCTTCCAGTAATCCTCGCTGCCGAAGATCGCGAATCAGAGCGGCGGACGGCTGATCCATGATTCGACCGTGAATGTCGTATTGTTCTCGCAGAGCCGAATGGCCGTCCCAGTTCAATCTTCCCCCACTGGCGTACGCTCCGTTAAAGAGCTGGACAAATCTCACGCCTTTTTCGATCAGGCGACGTGCCAGAATGCAGTTGCGAGCATACCCGGTTTTGATCGGATCGTTCGGATCATCTGCGCCGTACATTTTGAGGACGTGCTCAGGTTCGGTGGACAAATCACTGATCTCGGGAACTGACAACTGCATCTTTGCAGCCAGTTCGTAACTGGCAATACGAGCCGCCAGATCCGAATCGCCCGGATTCAGTTTGAGATGTTCCTCGTTGATTCTTCGCAGAAGATCGCGAGCCGCCAGGTCCTTGCTGCCACTGATCGATGCGGGCGGACTGAGATTCCGAATCGGCTGGCTGGAATTAAACGCTGTTCCCTGAAACACGGCCGGCAAAAATCCGGGCCCCCAGTTATTAATACTCGCCTGAGGGATTCCACGCGGATCCGGGATCGCAACGAACGAAGGCAGGTCCTGATTCTCACTGCCCAGCGCGTAAGTGATCCAGGCACCGATACTAGGGAAGCCGTCCTGCACGAATCCAGTGGAGAGGAAATTTTCGGCGGGGCCGTGAGTATTCGTCTTGCTGGTCAATGTGTGCACGAAAGCAAAATCGTCGACCTGCCGGGCGAGATGCGGAATCATGTCCGACACCATCTTGCCCGTTTCTCCATAGGGGCGAAACTCATACTGAGGCTTCGCAAGATTTCCGGCGGGCCCCTGAAACGTTACCGCCGGACCGCCGGGCATCGGTTTGCCGTCTTGTTTGATCAATTCCGGCTTATAGTCCCACGTCTCCAACTGGCTGCAGGCTCCGGCACAGAAGATGACGAGTACGTTTTTGGCCTTCGCCTCATAATGCCCTTGTCGCGGCGCGTGAGGCCGCGAAGGATCAATCTTCGGCGCACGCGCCGTATCCGCTGCCAGCAGTCCCTGCTGATTCAACATCTGCGTCAGCGCGATGGCTGACAGAGACGACGCGGTCTGGGCAAAGAAGTCGCGTCGCTGAAGTAAACCGCGTCCGGCATGCGTGAGTGGCTGAGTGTTGAATTTCATAGATGTCACCAATGGTGGATTTCAACCGGATCAAATCACATCACGGAATAAACAGGAATTCGCTGCTGTTGAAGAGAACTCGACAAAGCGTCGCCAGTCCGTGATCGCGAACAACGGCTTCCGCAGCAGTCCTTTCAGTCTCCGATGGCTTTCGTCCCACACTGATCTCAAAAGCAGAACTCACTTGAGCCTCAAGGCCGGTCGCTCCCGTCGCCACGATTCTGGCCGCAAACTTTTCCGATTGATCTGCCACAAACGGGCTATTAAAAAGATTGAGCGCCTGAATGGCCGTTGTTGAGCGACCTCGTCGCGGCATTGACTGACCGGCATCGGGACAATCGAATGCTCCAAACACAGGCACTTGTTCCATACGAACCTTGTGAGAATAAATCATGCGCCGCATTTCGTTGGGAGTGAATTCCTCAAGCGGCGGGAACCCATCCAGTCCGCCACGCGACTTGAAGAAGCTGAATCCCGGTCCACCCATTTGCAGATTCAGTTCACCGCTGGTCGACAACAGGCAGTCTCGAATCGACTCACTTTCCATGCGGCGTGAGGTGAATCGCCAGAGTAGCTCATTGTCGCGATCGAGTTCTGCGGCTCGACTATCGATGAGACTTGCTTGTTGATAGGTCGCTGAGTTCAGAATCAGGCGATGCATGTGCTTGATCGACCAGCCACTGCGAATAAATTCTGCCGCCAGCCAGTCGAGTAACTCAGGGTGCGACGGCTTTGCTCCATTCACGCCAAAGTCACTCGGAGTAGCGACGAGTCCTCGGCCAAAATGGTTGAGCCAGATGCGATTGACCATGACTCGAACCGTCAGCGGGTTGTTTGGTGATGCAATCCAGTTGGCTAAATTCAGACGACGCTGTTGCTCGGCCGTCAGCGTCTCATCGTTATTGGATGCTGCGCCGCTGGGCGACGAGATGCTGTCCAATGTGGACTCTGCTGCCACAGAATTTAGCGCTGCGAACACCACTGGAATCGCTGGTGTCGTTGCATCCATCTTTTGTTCCGGGTCGCCTCGTTGCAAAACATACGTCATGTCGGGTTCGCGAAATGTTCCGCCAAAAACCATCACAGGTGTTTCCAGAGCCGTCTTTTGAGATCGCAGATTCTCCAGCTCAGAAACTAACTCAGAAAGATCAGCTGGAGCGTCCGCCAGTTGACTTCGCACCAGTGCCCGGACTGCGTCAAAGGGAGCTCCCATGGGAACTCGATCTTCATGGCGAGCCACTGTGGTCCAGTTTTGACCGTCCAGCGATGTGGAGATTTCATAACGCACAGGAAGTCGGTCCGGAAATTCACCGTTTCGATCACGGCCCCACACAAGTCGATCAATCTCCGTCGCTTCCGGTAGCTCCAATTGAACCCAGCCACCACCCTGTTGATTCGAAATCCAACTATGATCGTTGCCATACAATCCATCGTTGATATGCGGCAGTTGATGAATGCCGATGTCAGAATAGTTTCCAGATGATGAAGGTTTGACGCCGGAAGAAGCTAGCGCGAGGTTCTTTCCCGGAGCCTTTCCGGAATAGAGCTCCAACTCATCGAGGCAAGGTTCGTGCTGATTGTTGTTGATCGTTTCAAATGTGGTGAAGCGAACAAACCGAACCCTCATCGGCGCGAAGTGTTCGACGTTCTGAAGCGGACTCACGGGGGCACGCAGCCCCGGCAAGTTATTCATCGAAGGCTTACCATCGCCCGTTACTTCCTGCAACACGACCACATCGCCGGTGATTCCAGTTCCGGTGTTGCCACCTCGCAAAACAATCTTTGAACCTTCCGAGAGATTAACGTCTCCCACTGACTTCAGGCCGCTCCAGAGCGGAGCCTGTTCGGTCTGCCCTTCGGTCACATTGGCCAGATAATACTGATCGATGCGAGCCAGTTCCGTCTGATCTTCGCGTGTCGCAAGGTCGCCGTCCTGATCGAGCACATAGCGAGCGTCGCGGGTATGAACGCCACTGCCGTGAGCCCCCCAGGAAAGCCATAACTGAAAGTGTCCGGCGACTCCAGGGTTGTAAGTCATCACATCTTCACCCGGGACATTATTCCACCAGGTATATCGCCCCTGACTAATGTTGCCGAGACGTTCAGTTGATCCAGTTTCATCCTTGTAGCCGGGTTTTGTTCCGGCAGGATTTGCCCCCGGTCCGTTCTCCTGCTTCAGATAGGTCACAACGGCCTTGTTCTCTTCATCAAGCAGCAAAGTCCGTCCGGCCCGCGCGATGGGCTCATAGGACTGCAACTGATTTTGCAGCTCAGCGATCTTCGCCATCAGCTCTGCCACTTGCGATTTCTTCTTTTCAAAGTCCACATCCCGAATCGGACGATCGCCGTATTCAACGCCTGCAAAATACGCCTGCAAGGAGTAATAATCTCGTGCGGTGATCGGATCAAACTTGTGATCATGACATCTCGCACAGCCAATCGTGAGACCCAGCATTGTGCTGCTGGTCCCAACGATGATTTCATCGAGGGCATCCTGGCGAGCCAGACGTTTTGAAACATCGTCGGCTCCGATCTGACCAGGCAACAGCACCGCCGAGGCGACCATGAATCCGGTGGCGGCGTCGGCGTTGAACACATCACCAGCCAATTGTTCTTTTACGAACTGATCGTAAGGTTTATCTTCGTTCAAAGCCCGGATCACATAGTCTCGATAGTGCCATGCGTTATCACGCGGAGTATTCACTTCAAAGCCATGAGTATCCGCATAGCGAATAACATCCAGCCAGTGCTGAGCCCATCGCTCGCCGTAATGCGGACTGGCCAGAAGTTCCTCGACAAGATTTGACCACGCTTTCGGACTATTGTCATTCACGAACTGAGTAATCCGGTCCGGTGTCGCGGGCAGTCCGGTCATGTCCAAAGTAGCTCGACGAATTAATGTTCTGCGATCGGCCGGAGCACTGAAACTCAACTCGTGTTCCTGCAACTTCGCCATAACGAATCGATCAATCTCATTCAGTTGGCGACCGGGAACAGTTTCTCTTTCCGACACATCCGGAACTACGACAGGCTGCAGAGGCTGAAACGACCAGTGTCTCAGTCGCGGATCAATGGCGGCTTCTCGATCGTAATCCGTCTCCGACCATTCGGCTCCCGCATCAATCCAGCGTTGAATCAGCACGATCTCTTCCGAAGTCAGCGCTGGGCCTTCGGGCGGCATCTTGTCGTCGGCACTTGTGGATACGATCCTGCGAACGAGTTCGCTCTCTGTGCTTTTGCCGGCCACAAAAACCGGACCGCTGTCGCCGCCTTTGATAAAGCCATGGCGAGCATCCAGCCGCAGGCCACTCTTCTGAGTCTTCGCGCCGTGGCATTCGCTACAGTGCTTCTGCAATATCGGACGCACAGCCGTTTCGAAATCAATCGTCTGTTGTCCCGACACGACACCAGACGTCGCCAGAAGGATCAGAATGGGCAGAATTCGATTCATCAGATCGACGTTCCTGAGTGGGCAGGATGATCGGAAGGAGAACGCTGAAGCAGTGTGAGTCGAGCAGGATGGAAATTTGATCAGCGCAGCAGTGTACCGCCTTTGCTTCCTTAGCAGCAACAGGCGAGGAACGAATTACTCAGCGCAGGCCGAATCCTTCAGACGACCGCGAAATCGTTACACTTGAGGATTCTGCCGGCAGTCCGTCAAGAGAGCAGACAAGGAGACAGCACTCAGCGAATGAGTGGCTTGAAGCGACCGCCTGGTGGACGATCAGCGGCATCGCCCAGACGTTCACGGCGTTGTTGTTCGTAAATGCGATAGTTGCCTTCGCACCAGACTACGCTTCCATCGCCTTCGAACGCAAGAATGTGGGTCGCGATGCGGTCCAGGAACCAGCGGTCGTGGCTCACGACCACCGCACAACCACCGAAGTCGGCAAGACCTTCTTCCAGAGCTCGCAGGGTGTCAACGTCGAGATCGTTTGTGGGTTCGTCAAGCAGCAGCAGGTTACCACCGGATCGCAGCAGTTTCGCGAGGTGAACGCGGTTGCGTTCTCCCCCGGACAAATCGCCAACAAACTTCTGCTGATCAGATCCTTTGAAGTTGAAACGACCGCAGTAAGCTCGCGCGTGAATCTTGGCACTGCCGACTTCCAGCAGATCGTAGCCGCCGGAGATTTCCTGATAGACAGTCTTCTTTGCATCCAGTTCATCACGTGACTGATCGACGTAGGAAATCTGGACGGTTTCGCCAATCTGCAGAGTTCCCGCGTCGGCTTGTTCAGTCCCCATAATGAGTTTGAAAAGCGTGGTCTTGCCAGCCCCGTTCGGCCCGACAATGCCAACGATACCGCCAGGCGGAAGGTCAAAATTCAGGTCCTGAAACAACAGCTTGTCTCCAAAGCTCTTCTTCAGCTTGTCGGCTTTCACGACCAGCTTGCCAAGCTTGCGGGAAGTCGGGATCTGAATCTGTGCCGCTTCGTCACGTACGTCGTATTCGCGAGCTACCAGCTCGTTATAGCGTTCCATACGTGCTTTGTTCTTGGTGGCCTGCGCCTTGGGCGACATTCGCACCCATTCCAATTCTCGCTTCAGTTCTTTCTGCCGACGGCTTTCACGTCGCTCTTCCAGTTCCAGACGTTTCTGCTTCTGCTCCAGCCAGGACGTGTAGTTTCCTTCGAACGGCATCCCCTTGCCGCGATCCATTTCCAAAATCCAGCCGGCGACATTATCAAGGAAGTAACGATCGTGAGTGACCGCGACCACTGTGCCCGCGAAGTTCTTCAGAAATTGCTCCAGCCACTGGACGGAGTTTGCATCCAGATGGTTTGTCGGTTCATCGAGCAGGATCATGTCGGGGTTCATCAGCAACAATTGGCAGAGAGCCACTCGACGCTTTTCTCCTCCGGACAGATGTTCAATTCTCGCTTCGGCCGGTGGCAGCATCATGGCGTCAGCGGCAATCTCCAGAGTTCGATCCAGCTCCCAAAGATTGTTGTGATCGATCAGATCCTGAACCTTCGCCTGATCTTCCAGCGTCTTATCCATTTCTGCGGGCGTGAGATCTTCGCAGAGCTTCATGCTGATTTCATTGAAGCGATCAAGGATAGCTCGCGATTCTGACACGGCTTCTTCGATGCATTCGCCGACGGACTTCGTGGGATCCAGACGAGGTTCCTGGGAGAAATATCCAATCTTGATCCCTTTGGCCGGACGAACCGTCCCCATGAAGTCTTTATCTTCTCCGGCCATAATCCGCAGAAGAGTACTCTTGCCGGAGCCGTTGTTCCCGAGCACACCGATTTTTGCGCCGGGATAAAAGGACAGCCATATGTCCGACAGAATCTCCTTCTCGTCATACATACGAGTCAGATTCTCGATCGTCATGATGTACTGCTGGGCCATTGAACAATTCCTTGGGATCAATTGAACGTTTTGAAGGGTCGCGCGACGGGCGCAGAAAAGGCCTTTTCTCGACCGGGTGCGGCATGGTCTTCGAAAAGATTCGATCCCTCAAGGCATGACGCCACAAAAAACGTATCGTGGCCACCGGCGGGAGTTATCCAGCCGTCGCGGATGGCAAACTCCATGCAACTTTCGTTTGTAGCGTCGACTTCAGTCGACATTGCTGCTCGACTGTCAATCGCACGTTGGCTAAAGACAACGCTACGAGGAAACCGTACGGAAAGGCCCCAAAGGGGGAAGGTCACTTAAAAAATAAGACCTGACCCTTTTTTCGCATCCGCAGACAGGAGAATGATGGCAAGACAATGAACCGCAGCCGGAATTTGAATCTGCTTTCATTCGTCTGCCTTCATTCTCTTGCCAATTAATGAGCATCCTGTGCAGCCCACCTTGAGCCTCGGTGAAAGAGTAATGGGCACGAAGGTCCTGTGGAAGCATCCGCAGACAGGAGAATGATG
>JAPLOA010000094.1 GCA_026400835.1 Planctomycetales bacterium
CCACATCCAAATCCCTCAACAGTGTGTATACTCATCCGTGGCCTCGCTGTGTTTCCGTAAGTTGTTCGTTGACATCAACTTCTACGCAGCGATGGCCCTTTCATTTGAACCAGTTATGAATAATCCGGGTTAAACGAAAACACCCAAACGTCTGTGGCTAACGCCCTTTTGGCTTCGGAACAGTCCCGAAAAACTTCCGGCTGTTGATCAATGGAGACTTAACTGGTGTGCCTGCGTTCGCTAAGGCTCACTTGTCACACCCTACAGAAAACGCTGGACTTCGTGGGGTGTGACAAATGCGCGGGCCCACCATTCACCGATACTATTCCAAAGCCCATCCTCACAAGTCACCCTCAGCGGCCGTGGTGAATTCCTTGCGATGAGCGATCGTCAACGCCGCCGCAAGGAAAAGAACGACAAGCGTCAACAACCAGAAGCAGTGCAAAAACGCCGAGCCTTCTCCGAAGACATAAGAGAACGACGGCCATTGACGGACCTCATCGCTTAACGGCATCCACTGCACCAATAAGGACCGCAGCCGAAACTGGACCGTGAGTCGATTCACCAACGCTGGAATAAAGCCCAGCACGACTTCCACGAAGCCGGTATACATCACACAGAACACCATCGCCCGCTTGGGAGAAATTACCCCGACCAGCAGGTAGACCGCGGAATACGAAACACACGACAGAAAACTCAGAGCCACAAGGCCAATCCAGATCTGCACCGGAGTCACGGCATTGGCAAAGACAATCGAGGTCGTCGCTCCCACAACGGCCGCCGTAAAGCCCCAGGTGACTGCCACCAGATACTTGCCGATCAGAAGCCAGAAAATGCCATTGGGCCGCGTCGCCATATACACCCACGACCGCTGCTCCAGTTCCGCCGCAACTGCAGGGCCCGCGGTCAGGAGAACACTTAAGGCCGAGCAGACGCAGGGGACAAGGAAATAGAGCGTCATCGACCAGAAGTTGTCTCGCTCTTCGCCTTGAATCTGTCGCTCAAATCCGGGGATCGCGCGAATAAGAATTGTCAGGACAGCCGGAAACATCGCCATCACAAACCACCAGACAATGCGTCCGGCCGTCAACGATCGCTTCCACTCATGCATGAACACGGCCCGCAGCGCATTCACAACTCACCTCGATGAATCTTCATCAGAGAATTAAACAATGACTGCAGAGAATCATCTGCCGTCTTCATTTCATAAATCTTCCAACCATCTTCCCGTACCCAGACCGAAATTCGCTCCGCCAGAACAGCGCCGTTGCGGGTGGTGATATTCACGGTCTCACCCTGACTCAACGTGGAGACTCGTACGGCATCCGCCAGTTTTTCTCGCAGCAGTCGTGCTGCCAGATCACGTCCGTCACTGCAGCGCACCTGAATCTCCATGGGAACCTTGTAAAGCAGTTCATGAACTTCGGCCGCCGTCCCTGACGCCAGCACTCGACCTCCGGAAATCAACAAAAACGACTGAGTCAACGCTTCGACTTCATGCAGCACATGCGTGGCGATAATCACACTGCGTCCCAAATCAATCCAGCGCCGCAGGGCATCGGTCATCTGTGAGCGACCAACGGGATCAAGTCCGCTCAAGGGTTCATCCAGAATCAACAACTCCGGCTCATGAGCAATCGCCTGAGCCAGCTTCGTGCGCTGCCGCATGCCTCGCGAATAGGTCGAGATGGGGCGGTACATGCCTTCGACCATGCCGGTCATTTCCAGGCAGTCGATCGCTCGGTGCATTGCTTTCGCACGAGTAAACCCCTGCATCTCCAGAAGATAGGTGACCCATTCCACAGCATTGGTTGAAGAATACATGCCTTCGAAGCCGGGACAGAATCCGATGCGACGCATCAACTCAGGATTATTGCGAGGATTCAGTCCAAGAACTTTCACTGTTCCTCGCGTCGGCAATAGCTGCCCCGTCAGAAGATTCAGCAGCGTGCTCTTGCCAGCCCCGTTCGGCCCCAGCAGACCATAGGCTCCTGGCGACAGTTCGAGCGTGATGTCGTTAACACCAAGCACTCGACCGTACAGCTTGGTCACAGATTCGAATTGAATCATCGGTGAAGTGGACATGAGTCTGACACCAACATCTGGAATTCTAAAGACATAGACAAACAAACGAGGCTCTGAAATGTAGTAGGCACGTTCCATGGGCAAGCGCAGAAAAGGTGTCAGGAACCAATAGTGCGCAGCACCCCTCGGGCCATTTGGCTATTGGTTCCTGACACCTTTTCTAAGCGACTAAATCTGCATGGGAGCCGACACGCGTCGATACACAACAGCCAAAGAAACAGCCGTCAGAACCCCCAGCGTCACCAGTCGAGTTTCAATGCCGGGCACCGCAAGTCGAGGATCCAGGAGCCAACCCGACACGTCGCTGAAGATGTGAAATAAAGAAACGCACTGCATCAAAGAATTATCACCTGGCGAAGAAAACGGTACGGCGATGCTGTAGGTCAGGAAGCCCAGAATCCAGATCGCAAACCATCCAAACGATGCATAGCGAGATTCCGTGGTGAGTGAGGACAACATTAACGAAAGTGCCGTACACGGTACTACGATGACGGCTGACACACACACGATTCGAAAGAATAAGTCCCACGTGGCACTCAGCACACTGATATCCGGCGACAACAGAACTCCTACGACGAACAAACACACCGCCGGAAACAACGTGATCATCGACAGATAGGCAATGACTGTCATCGCCTTGCCAAGGATGTACTGAGTCCTCGACAGCGGCCGCGAAAAGTACAATAGAAACGCGCGAGAGCGAAAGTCCTGTGAGATCAACGGCGGCGCGATCAATCCGACCATCGGGATCAGGATCAACGGCTGTGATCGCCTGAACAAATTCAACAGAAGTGACGACCAGAAAACATGGCGGCGCTCGCCGGGTGTCGCTTCTGACTCAAGAAAATGCTGCAACAGTGCGTCAGCGTCACTTCCGATGCCATGGCCTAAAAGCAGGATGGACGTCAGGTTCCCCAGAACATCTCGAGCGGCCCCATCATTTTTCTCTGCTTGTTCAAAGAGAAAAATCATGAACCCCATAATAACACCGGGAACCCACGCAAAAAACATCATGCGGCGCAGCCACGCACTCTGCCACGCCCGGCGGATTCCGATTTCGGCAACGACCATCCATCGCGTCCACGGTGAATGCAGCGTTCCATTCCATTCACGGTAACCCAGGTTATGAATCGGCACGATGAACCTCTCGCACGGCGTCCAGAAAAATCTGCTCGAGTGAATTCTTTGAGGGCGTCACACTGCGAATCAGGCAATCCGACTCAGACGCAGCCATCCAAAGCGTCGGACTCAATGACTCAGCATCACCGACAATCTGTAACTGCTGCGGAAGAAGGATCTTTGCCCGCAAACCCTTTTGTGTGAGCCTTCCCAGCAGCTTCTGACAATCACCGGTCACCTGCACGGTGACGGAAGGATCCGGCATTCGGCAAAGAGCTTCCAGTGAATCGCTGACTCTGACCGTACCGCGAGCGAAGATCACGACACGATCGCAAACCGACTGAACATCGGGAAGAATATGAGTACACAGAATCACAGACTTGTGGAATTCTCTCGCAAGAATTCGAATGCGGTTGAGCATGGCTTCTCGCTCTTCAGGATCCAGTCCTGAAGTCGGCTCATCAAGAATCAACAACTTCGGATCATGCACGATGGCCATCGCGAAACGTAACTTCTGACGCATACCGGTCGAGTACGTTTCTACAGGACGATATCGTTCCTGTCCCATGCCACAGAAATCCAGGATCTCGTGCCCGCGGCGTAAGGCTTCGGTTTCGGAAAATCCGGAAAGTCGAGCGGCCACCTGAATGGATTCAATCCCCGAAAGACCATGCACATAGCAATCATCCTCCGGCATGTATCCGATTTGAGTTCGCACCTGAGCAACAGACTGGCCGATCGGAAAACCAAGCACATGACCATGCCCGGAGTTAATCTTCACCAGTCCAAGCAGAACCTTGATGAGAGTACTCTTCCCGGCACCATTCGGCCCCAGCAGACCCGTGATGCCCTCATCAATCCGCAAGCTGACGCCCGAGAGTGCTCGGAAGGAGCCATAATCTTTCGAGAGATCGTTCAGCTCAATCAGAGCAGGCATAGGTGTGGCGCCCGGTTAACAAGCGAATGTTTGATCAGGTGCTCAGAAAAGGGGTCAGGAGCGAATAGTGCGCAGCACCCTTTGGGCCATTTGGCTATTGGTTCCCGACCCCTTTTCTGAGCACCTCGTTTTATCAGATATGTTCGATTACGGTTTTTCGCCTGAGGATTCTGCCAATTTCAGAAGTTCCGCCAGAAGTTTCTCCGAAGCGGTCGGCTCAAGACGATTTGTTCCAATCCACGTTTCATATCCGCCCAGTTGCATCTGACGAGGTGTAGGCAGATAGCCAAAATAGCCGTGAGCCAGTTCGACCATAAACGCATGCTTCGATGGACACTTTTCACGGAACTCAAGCCCGATCTCACAGAAGACTTCACACGGCATTGTGCCGACACAGACATCCCCTATTCGCAGGATCTGGACAGGGATTGTTGTGTTTTCGGGATATCCAGCCAACTTTGTCGCGCGCTGGGCATAGATGAACGACAGGTCCGAGTCACCCTTGGCTCCCGCAGCAATTGTTTCCTCTGCCCATCTGGCTTGTTCGGGCGTCGGCTTTCGCCAGGTGATGACAGGTTCACTGTACCGTGCATCCAAAGCAATCGTGTCGTTGTATTCGAGTGTCTTTGACGCGGCCAACACTTTTACAGCGCAGTCTTCCGCCACGTAACGAATCTGCTCGTATGACTTGCGTGCGGGTCGAGGATTCTGAAAGTTGATGTTATTGATGTCACCACTCGTGGCATTCGCCATCATCGCGACAAACGGAGGAACATCTTCTGATTGAGGCACCGACGTCTCCGCCTCAATCAGCTTTCGCATGTGCTCACAGTAATAGCCAAAGTAATCTGATGAAATATGTCCCGAGCCTACGCCTCCCACATAATGCAGTGAGTACGCAGAGAAGATTGAGATAAGACGATCCTGCAGATCCCGCACCGCAATGATCGAGATAGCAGGATCGATCGGTCCGGCTGGTTCCATCAGATTGGGACTACCTGCGGGAGGATTCATTTTGACGATGTCGGTCTGGCCAAACGGATTCGGCGGAACAGTTCCCGGTCGCATATGCCAACGACGATTAAAGAGATGTTCCGGAACATCCACGGAACCAAAAGCCAGCTTTGCCGGACGAAGATTATTGATGGCTCTCGTCACTCCATCGACGATTCTGCGAATCACGAACGCCTGATACTCATTCGGTTTCTGCTCCGGCTCCAGTCGATCATCTCCCAGCGCACTGGGAGCGGAATGAGTATGAGTTCCACTGATCATCACATTGGCCACTGGAATCCCATGGCGTTCCTGAATCAAACGACGAGCTTCTTCACTGACAATCCGATGAATGCCCAACAGATCGCAGACGACCAGGGCAATTTTTTTCGAACCGTCATCGAGGACAAGGCATCGTACGTTCAACTCATCATGAACCTGCGTGGAAGGAAACGGCACAAACCCGCCGATTATCGGCGCACCGATGTCTGGTGTGATGTTGCTAATCGCCGCTCCAGCCTTTAGAGACTCCGCATGCACCAAAGAGCCAGAACCGATCACGAAGACCAGCAGGGCCAGAGACAAAACAGTTTTCATAGAGCTTCCCCGGAGTAGAATTCAGGTCCAGTTTGATTTTTGATGCAGGTGGAAATCAGGAACAGAACAATTCAGTAGTCGTCAGTGATTGTGCGCGGGAAAGGAACTCACTGGGCATCAGCCATCAATCACCACCGTTTTTCCGTTCTGTCCGGAAGAAATTCCGAACACGATATACTCGGCGACCTCATCAAGACAATTAACCATGCGGTGTGGCTCCCGCGGCGCAACAATGACCGTGTCACCAGCGTGCATCAGCGTCATCGTTTTCCCAACATGCATCTCCACCTCACCCTTCAACAGCACAAAGATTTCCTGCATGTCTTCATGGTAATGCAGTTGAAAGGAAGACTTACCGGGCAATCGAGCCCAGTTCAGCATCTGGACATGCCCGGCCTGAAAGTCGTCTTTCGTGGCGATAACTCGCTTCAAGACACCGGGATTACGCGGATCCTCATGCGAAGCCGGAACGAAGCCGGATGCGTTCGATAGAATTGACTTCATTCCAGTTGACTCCGAAGATTCGACACGATTGAAATAGAGGGTGAGTCAGTCGGGCATCTGAGGTCAGCATGCCGGTCGACTCTATTGTTTCAGATGTCAGGAGTTTTGACGAATGGCAGGACCGAATCGTCCGGACGAGAGCCCAAAAGATTTTTCATTCCTGAATAAGGACTCAGTGCCGGATCGACCATCGTTTCCAACATTGGAAGAGACCGCTGCGACGTCACTGCCTGAAATAAACTTCGGCTCGCCCCCTGCGACAGTTCCGGACCTTTCCGGGATCGTAGCGGAACCAGTTTCGTTTTCATCGTCGACTCCGGCTGTTGATCCAGGCGATCAGGCTTTGATTGATCATGTCGCGAATGATCAGGCTGCGGATGACCAGGCTGCTGACGAACACGCGGTTATGATGACGGCTTCGAAGACGCAGGAAGCTGCTGAACTTCCGGAAGATCCAGCAGCAACAATCGGTGACGAAACGGTCTCTGACCTGACTGTTGTGGAACCTTCAACCATTGTTGAACCAACGCCTTTATTGGTGCCGGAGCCCATATCCGAACCAACGTCCGAGCTGAAACCGGAGACTCAACTCGAATCCACATCAGCACCATCGGCGACAAAACCAACCGCTGTCGAACAAAAATCTGCCGAGAAACCTGCACCAGAGAAACGACAGGCAGCTGCAGTCGAAAAGAAATCTTCATCGGCGGTCAACGGCTATGCGATCGCCATCACGTTGCTGTTGATCTTCTGTCTCATGACCGGACGACTGAAGCTATTTGGAAATGCGGCCCTGGAAAGCCTGCCGGATATCCGTCCTCTGGATTCCAATGAGTTCCGAAAAGTGCCCGATGGAACTCCCGTCCCTGAAGGTCATGTCCTGAAGCTGGGGGAATCTCGCCGGTTCGGAGACGTTGTGCTGACACCAGTGAAGGTGACTCGCGAACCGCTGACGTTCGAACAGTTCCAGACGAAGGCTCCCGCGACAACTTTGACAACAGATCCGGTTCTGAAACTATGGCTGCGGTTTGAGAACCGCTCGGGGTCTTACGCATTTCCGCCATTTGATTCAGGGCTGATGTCGCATCGCACTCCGAGATTCTCCACGGACGAATCAACGATTGTTAATTCAATGTTGAATATCAGCTCACCGGCGATGTCATCACCCGTCCGAGTTCTCAATTTTCTGCAGACCATGGACAACGCGTTCGTGATCGTTGGTCAACAATCCGGGAAGGTGATCATCCCGGAGGAAACTCTTGAAACGTTCGTCGCCAGCAGTGAAGACATTCAGTACATCACACCAACGGCGGAGACAGGTTATACGTGGCGCGTCCAGTTCCGCAAAGGAGTCCATGAATCATCCGGCCACGGCGTCACTACGCTGGTCGACGTACTGTTTTCAGAAACCGACATTACTGACGCTGCGCCTCCAGCATCTCCTGAGACGACTCCCGCGGCGGGATAAACTCGCAGGATAACGTCGGCCAGAATCTTTCGGTCGCAGAGTCTTTCGGTCCACCCAAAGGCAGAGATCACAAAGCCGAATCGCTTCTTTTCGACTACGCAAGAAAAGAAAACTCCGTGCGAGATCGAACAAGTCGCAAGAAATCTGAACAAAAAAATTGAACGACCGAAAAACTGAACACCCAGCACAGATCTCAGGCCAGAATCTTTCGGTCACAGAATCTTTCGGTCCGCGAAATTCCTCGATCCGCCCCTATAATGGCTGACAAAAAGACAACCATCAGGCGAATCGCGAAGTACTGCGTGAAGACGGCAACCAACTACGCCTTCAGCCGGCTCAGAACTTCATCCACAATTCGATCCACAGGAATGCGTTCCTGTACGAGCGAATCTCGGTCGCGAATTGTGACGCACTTATCCGTCGCGGTATCACCATCTACCGTGATACAGAACGGCGTACCGATTTCGTCCTGGCGACGATAGCGTCGACCGATCGCAGCCTGAGTTACTGTCGAAAGTTGTGTTTGAGTGAGGGTTGAAAGAGGCGGCGTTTTTCGAGATGAGTTGGTTACCAAACAAAGACCAATTCTCCCCGAAAGGAACGCCACCCGTGAAGAACAGTAATCAGAAGTTCGTCTCTGAA
>JAPLOA010000005.1 GCA_026400835.1 Planctomycetales bacterium
GTCATTTGTCATTTGTCATTTGTCATTTGTCATTGACCAATGACTCTTCTCCTCTTCGACCACTGACCACTGACGACTGACGACTGACCACTGACCAATGACCTGCGATTTCCCCCATGCTCCCCACTGACACATCCAGTCCGGAATATATTGCCGCCAGAAATGCGGCCATGTCTCGGGTGGACCTCAGCGCACTGGACGCGGGCGATCCGACCAGACCGTGTGGCCATGAGTACGGCCTTCGTGTGAGCACTCGACTGACAACCGACTATCGCACCACATGGAGGCCTCAGTCCATGGATGTTAAACCTGCGGAAGTGATGAGTTGTCTTCGAGACGCCGGCGTCGAGAACTGGTGTCTGATGGGGCTGCACGGTTATGTGGGATATCTGCCCATGCCACGAGCGACCCAGGATGTTGACGTCATGGTCCCGCACAATCAAAAACGAAAAGCCGTGAAGGCTATCAGCGAGCGATGGCCGGAGTTGACCAAAGAAGAGTTTGAGCCGGTCGTCAGGTTTTATGATCCCGCCGAGGTCGATCTGAACGGCAATAGAATACCAGTTATTGATCTAATGCTCCCGTGGGGCAAATTTCAGGAGACGATTCTTAAGGAACATGTCCTGACAGACAAGAAAACGGGAAGCAGATATCCGACTGCTGAAGCGGCTATCGTCGCAAAGTATGCGGCGTTGATCTCGCCGGCGCGAAAGTTTGACAAGAAGCAGCAGGATGCGACAGACTTGGGGCGCCTCATTTGCTCAGTCCACCCCAACTTCAATGTCTTGAAGATTCAATCTCTCGCGGGTCAGGTCTGGGAAGGCGGATCGGAAGAAGTTCTCCGCTTCATCGACTGTGCCCTCAACGAAAAGCCGTTTCCCGTCTGAGTCAGCAGTTTTTTAGTCCTTGGTCCTTGGTTACTAAGCACTAAGCACTAAGCACTAAGCACCAAGCACCAAGCACCTGCGATTCAACTAAGCACCCTGCTTTTTCAACCAAGCACCAAGCACGTCAATTTCATGAAGATTGAGCGATTCGAGGATATCGAAAGCTGGAAATTGGCGAGAGAGTTAACGCGTCTGGTTTATTCGGCCACGAAGCAGCCTGATTTCAGCAAAGACTTCGGACTGAAGGATCAGATTCAACGAGCAGCAGGCTCAGCGATGCACAACATTGCCGAAGGGTTTGATGGCGGCAGTGACGCAGAGTTTATTAGGTTCCTGCGCTACGCTCAGCGTTCCTGCACAGAAGTCAAGAGTCAGCTCTATGCAGCCCTTGATCAGGACTACATATTTGACGAACAGTTCCAACTCATCTACGAACAAGCAACACAAACCCACCGAAAAATCGGCGGCTTCATCCGCTATCTCGCTTCGCGAAGTCCTTAGTCCTTAGTCACCTGCGATCCAACCAAGCACCAAGCACCTGCGTTTCTGACTACGCACCTGCTTCTTCCACCAAGCACTTGCGATTCAACCAAGCACCAGGCACCGGTGTTTTGACCAGGCACCTGCGATTCCCGTGGCCTCAACTTCTGATGACCCCGTTTTTCATCTCACTGGTGCCGCATTGTGGCAACGGATGGACCGCGCCGTGGAAAAAATCCAGCAGCGACTCGAAAGAACGGTCGCGGCGCTCAGCGCCGCAAACATTCCGTACGCGATCATTGGCGGCAATGCTGTTCGAGCCTGGGTGGCTCAGGTTGACGAAGCAGCCGTACGCACAACCCGTGATGTCGACATTTTAGTGCGGCGAGTAGATTTTGAACGAGTGCAGGAGGTCATGACCACTGCTGGATTCACTTACCGGCATGTCAGAGGCATTGATATGTTCCTGGATGGCCCTGATGCAAAAGCTCGTGATGCGGTGCATATTTGCTTCGCCGCCGAAAAAGTTCACCCCGACAATTTTACGCCCGCACCGGACGTCACCGAAACCGTGCAAATCCAATCGCACAATACCTTGACCCTGGAAGCCCTGGTGCGCATGAAGCTCAACGCATTTTGCGACAAAGATCGGATGCACCTGCGGGACATGTTGGATGTCGAGTTGATTGACGACGAATGGCCAAAGCGATTTCCGGCCCCGCTGTCCGAGCGACTACAACAACTCATCGATAACCCCGATGGATGAGAAGAAGTTCTTCGTCCTTCGTCATTGGTCCTTCGTCATTGGTTCTTCGTCATTGGTTCTTGGTTCTTGGTCACCAGGCACCCTGCGTTTCAACCGGGCACCAGGCACTTGCGATTCAACCAGGCACCAGGCACTAAGGACTACTGACGAATGACAACTGACTTTCGCCCTTCGCCCTTAGCTCTCCGCTCCTCGCCCAATGACAACTGACCAATGACCAATGACTAGTGACAACTGCCCAATGACAACTGCCCAATGACCAATGACCAATGACAACCGCAATTAAAATCGAATCCGTCTCGAAACTCTACCGCCTCGGCACAGTCGGTACGGGCACGATGGCCCACGACCTCAACCGCTGGTGGCACACGATCCGAGGCAAAGAAGACCCGTATACGAAAGTGGGCCAACTCAACGACCGCACCCAATCCTCAACCAATGACCAGGGACAAAAGACTAAGGACGGCGCAGCCCCCGACTACGTCTGGGCACTCCGCGACATCAACCTTGAGGTCCAGCAGGGCGAGATCCTCGGCATTATCGGCCGCAACGGGGCAGGGAAGAGCACGCTGCTGAAGCTGCTCTCCCGAGTCACCGCGCCGACGACGGGCAGCATCAAGACCAAAGGCCGCATAGCGAGTTTGCTGGAGGTTGGAACAGGCTTTCATCCTGAGTTGACAGGCCGAGAGAACATCTACATCAATGGTGCCATTCTGGGAATGAAGCGACATGAGATAACCCGTCAACTCGACGCGATTATCGAATTCAGTGGCTGTGCGAAATATCTGGACACACCGGTTAAGCGATACAGCAGCGGCATGATGGTGCGGTTGGGATTTGCTGTGGCGGCTCACCTGCGTTGTGAAATCCTGATTGTGGATGAAGTGCTTGCGGTCGGTGACGCCGAGTTTCAGGAAAAATGCATCTCAAAAATGAATGGCGTGGCAAAGTCCGGCAGGACAGTGCTGTTCGTTAGCCATAACATGCAGTCCATTCGCGGTTTGTGCCCAAAAGCATTACTTATGCGGAACGGCAGTGTTGAATTCTGTGCCGAAACGGACTTGGCAATTGCCTCCTACCTGAAGAAGTCGTCCGACGCAGGGACGCACGCGACATGGGAAATAGACGCCGCGCCAGGCAATGCAACCGTCAAGCTAACTGGCGTTCGATTGATTGAGCAACCGAAGATGCCGCTTAATGAATTCATGACGGAATCACCCATTCAGATTGAGTTGACTTTGCACACGACGCGAGTCGATAGCTCACTCTGTGTTGGGTTCGATCTTGTTGACAGGTTCGGAAATACAGTACTCCGCAGCTACCAAACAGATCCGTCCCAGGAACTCTGGCCCCATTTAACCGTCGGCCTCAATAAGTTGGTTTGTGAGATCCCGAGTGGACTGCTTAATGGAGGCGAATATTCCGTCTTACCCAAGATCGGACTTCACAACTCAGAATGGATTGTGAACCTCGATGAAGGGCCGAAGTTTTCAACAACATTGTCTCACAGCAGGTCACCGTTCTGGGCTGTTCTGAATAAACAAAACCGTCCTGGGTGTATTGCACCAATCCTCACATGGACCACGGCCGAGACCGGAAATCATGAGTAACTTGCAGAAAATTAAACAACGGTTTATTCAGGGACTTGGTAATTGGCAGTGGCGGAGAAAGCATGCAGCCAATGAACGTGAGGCCAACAAAAAGGAAGCATGGTGGAATGAGAAATTCGGCAGCGATGCAACCAAGATCTTCAATCTGGGTAGAAAAATAAAATTGAAATTATACGCGGATTCAGTGCTTTGTAGGGTAATCGATACAAAACCTTTCGAACTCACAGAGCTGCGATTTATCGAAGCTTATTTAAGCCGCGGAGATATCTTCATTGATGTTGGAGCGAATATTGGCTTGTTCACTCTGCTTGCCGCCGAAATCGTTAAAGGCGCGGGGCAAGTTCACTGTTTTGAACCCTCTTCACGAACGTTTTCCCGTTTGACCGAGAATATCAGCCGCAACGGATTCAACAATGTTCACACCAATCAGTGTGCGTTATCAAATGAGGCTGGTGAACTTCAACTCTACGTGTCAACCGATGGGCATGATGCCTGGAATTCACTCGCTGGTCAGTTAGCAGGGAATGAAGGGCGTACCGAAGTTGTTTCCGTGACCACTATTGACGCATATTGTCAACGCCGAAAACTCACACCCACGATCATGAAAATTGACGTCGAAGGCTGGGAGAAGAACGTCATTCTTGGCGGGCGTGAAGTATTTGGGCCAACGAACGCTCCTGATCTTCTGGTCGAATTCACCGAGGCTAATTGTATTGCAGCCGGAACTTCGGGTAAGGATTTGTTCAACACGATTGCACAGCAAGGATATTCGCTTTTTCATCTGGGAGAAGACTTCAAGCTATCCACGGCCACAGCTGACGATGACTTTGGTTATAAAAATCTTCTAGCGACCAAAGATTTGCGTCGCGTGCAGCAAAAACTCGCTGATAGCAATTTGGTGCCAGGAACGCGTTGAGTCATGATAAAATCGCTCTTACGAAGACTCCGTAGTCGACAGTCGTCGAATACAGTTTCAAACTCCCATGTAGACACGCCCATTTTGAAGGCCCTGTTTGATTTATACGGAGTCGATTTCGTCATCGACGTCGGCGCCAACAAAGGTCAATCTGGACTGGAGTACAGACAGTTTGGCTTCGAGGGACCCATACTATCACTTGAGCCGATCGGATACCTGTTTAAAGAATTGCAGTCAAACGCGGGCGGTGATCCCAAATGGAAGACAAGACAAGTTGCAGCTGGTAGCAAGCGAGGCTCTGCAACGATCAATGTGTCCGGCGGACATGCAGGAGCAAGTTCACTAAGGACCATGACAGATAACGTGTTGCGAAACGCTCCCGACCAGGCAGTTGTGAGGCAGGAAGAAATTCAGGTGGATACCCTGCACAATATTCTGTCCGATGTCTACCCAAACGGCAGTCGAGCGTTCGCAAAGGTGGATGTGCAGGGGTTTGAGAACGAAGTACTCAACGGTCTCGCGGGGTCAGAACAGAAACTTGCTGGTATTCAAATCGAAGGATCTCTGATTTCGAATTATGACGGCGAGACATTACTCATCGAGATGATACCGCGAATTTATGCGATGGGATTTGCGCTGGTTAAGATCGAAGAAGCGTGGGGTAATCCGAAGACACGCGAAATCTATCAGCTAAATGCGGTGTTCTTTCGAACTGATAGACTGCAGCAACACTCTTAACTCGCTGAGTGCATGCTCATACTCCTCGTAATAATCCCCACATGAACACCAGCATTGACATTGTTTCAGTGACTCGCAACGATCTTGATGGGATCAAGCGAACGCTGGCGAGTGCCCGGTCGGTACGGGTCGCTGCCGCGAAATGCGGAGTCACGATGAGACAATTCGTCGTTGACGGCAGCGGCCCTGAAATCTCGAAAGACGTCCGGCGATGTGTTGAGGGTGAGCCGGGTGATGTTTCTTACCACCATTTGCCCCCCAACGGGATTTCTGCCGCATTCAACTTTGGGATCAGACAATCTCAAGCTGACTGGATTTGGATTCTTAATGGTGGCGATGAGGTCGTGCCAGATCCACCGATCGCGACGCTGTTTGAGATTCCAACAAGAACCGCATCCGAGGTGATCATTTTTTCCGGAACCGGTCCTGGCGGACGCGTTCACACTCGTCCGCTAGCGATGCTTTGGCCACCGGTCTATTGCTGGATCATGCACAACGCGACTTTAGTACGTCGCGACCTAATGAACGAGTTCGGCGGATACCGCGAGGACTATAAAATCGCGATGGACGCCGAACTTTGGATCCGAGTTTTTGGTTACTACAAACAAGCCGATGTGATTGATATTCCGCTAATCCATTTCGAAGGCGGCGGGGTCTCGGACGATGTACTCGGTCGTGCTCCCGAGAGCAAACGCATGTTGTGGGACAACAAACGGTTACTATACTCTCGGCTGTTCGATTACCCGAAGATCTGCTGGGAAGCCTGGCGGACCTATTGCCGAAACGAAAAAGCCTTGCGGAAACGTGAACGCAGCAAATGACGTGGGATGTTGCCATTGTCGTCAACCGTGGTGGTACTCTTTCACCGACAGAAAGTGCCGGCAACAATGGCGTTTACGTGGCAAATCGCAATATCGCTCAGCAGCTTCAAAGTCATGGGAAGAAGGTTTGTCTCATCAGCGGGATGGAGGATGCAAAGGACTCCGATGTCGATGGAGTACCAATATTCCACGTTGATGACGATTCAGACACGGCCCTTGCGGATTGCATTAGCGATCATGGCGGATGCGATGTGTTGGTTGAGAATACCAAGGCAACCGCTTTCCGGTTGCCGATTGCGAATCGACATCTCGTGATCATGCACAACCGCCATCACCTCTGGGGCGTTGAAACCTATGGCCGCAGTATCTACGGCTTAGTCCAATCTGCGATTTGCGTATCGGAATTCTCTCGGGAAGAGAATATCAAATGGGGACTTCCACCAAAATTGGCCACCGTGATTCCGAACGGCGTTGACACAAACTGCTTTTACCCGCGAAATGTCGAGCGACTACCTAAACGTCTGATCTACGCTGGCTATTGTTCCCCTCGTAAGGGAATCCATCTGGCTCTTGAGGCGTTCGCAAAGCTCCGGAAGCTCGGACACCAAGACCTCGAATTATTAGTTTGCGGAAAACAAAGTCCCTGGGAATCGGGGACCGAATTCGAAAAATTCGAACACAAGGGTTGGCTTAACGAGCAACGGGAACTGGATTGGGAGAAAATTGAACGAGATTGCCCTGGAGTGATCTATCGAGGCGTTTGCACTCCCTCCGAGCTGGCAACGGAATTCTCTCGGAGCTCATACTTAATCTTGCCTAGTCGAATGGACACTTTTGGGCTTGTAGCGATCGAAGCGCAGGCATGTGGTTGTGTTCCCATTCTTCCGATCGACGGGCCATTCCGCGAAATCACATTTGACAAAATTCGCCCGTTGCTGCACGACGGCTTGAATATGGATGCGCTCGTCGAGAGTTTGACGATGGCATTCAATGCCCCGCCGTCCCATGGTTTGCGAACTCAAATGAGCGAAACAACTCGGACGCGTTTTACGTGGGAAGAGACCGGGAAGCGTTATCTTGAGTTGATCGAGAAAACTCCTCGGTTATCTAAAACCCGACGAAATCAATTCGCATTTATCCAAGCTGCGAAAAACGCACTTCATTACAAATGAAACTTTTCAAACCAGCGCCCCGGCGCGGGTTATCCAGGTTAATGTCTCTCGCGCGATTTATGAAAGATCGCCTGACTGCTTGTCCATCTCCGAGCGGTTATTGGTCGACGTTTGAGGCTTGGCAGAACTCACCGACGGCCCCCGGCAATGATTCGCGGGTGAAGTTTCATACGGCACATCCTGCTGAAATCCTGATTCGACAACCTCCGGTCTATCTCGAGTCAGAACTGCATCCGAAATTTGTTTGCGAGCTTCGCAAAGAATCGCCTCCGACATTTGTGGTCGAATATCTCGATGGCCGATGCTGGGGCAGGGCGGGAACAATTGTCGGGCCTGATAATCACGTACTTGCCGATATGTCGCATGAGTTTCGCGATCGGATTGAAGACTATGAGATTTTTCAACAGCCTTACATTGTCAGGCCGCAGCATCTGCACGGTACGGCTGTCGTATTGGCTGCGCCGGCAGGTCAGGTCTTCGGACACTTTTTGTTCGACGTTTTACCCAGGCTGGGCATTCTTGAGAAAGCTGGTTTCGACTGGCGATCT
This sequence comes from Planctomycetales bacterium, assembly GCA_026400835.1. Taxonomy (GTDB): domain Bacteria; phylum Planctomycetota; class Planctomycetia; order Planctomycetales; family Planctomycetaceae; genus SXXK01. The sequence goes on from JAPLOA010000005.1 coordinate 7,939, forward strand.
GCGGATCACTTTATCATCAGTGGGCCGTTTGCAAAGTTCCAAAAAGAAACACTCGAACTCCTTGGAATCGAATCTCCACGAATAGCGGACTGCTGCAAGCACGCTCATTGGACTGCTGACCGAATGCTGATTCCCTCGCGCCCAGGCATCAGCGGGAACTACCCGCGCTGGGCTGTGGACTATGTTCGTGATTTACTGCTGCCTTTTGAAGGAAAAGTCCCGCAAGGTCTGGGCAGCAAATTGTTCGTCTCACGAGCCAACGCACCCGGTCGCAAGATCGCCAATGAAACTGAGATCATGCAAGTGCTGCAGCCGATGGGATTTTCCGTGGTTCGCAATGAAGAACTGACCATGCCAGAAACAATTGCTGCCTATCAGCAGGCAGAATTTGTGGTCGGTCCCATGGGATCGAGCATGTGCAGTACATTGTTTTGCAAGCCGGGTACAAAAGTGATTGAGTTGTATCCTGACAGTTCTGTCAATGTCTTCACTTGGGCGTTTGGACAATTCATCCCGTTCAATTTTGGCTACTGCATTGGAACATCGCTCAACGAAGCACAGACAAACCCACATGATTGGAACTATACGGTTGACGATAAACAATTAGGGGGATTGCTGGATATAATGGCAGAAACTTAATTCGTGCTCTTCCCTTCATGCACGTCCGCCGGAGAGGCGTGTGTTGTTCAATCGTTAACCCCCCCCCCCCGTTTTGTGAACCGCAAAGAATCAGCATCGCCAAAAATTCCTCTGAAGTCGCAGGAATGTGGTCGCACGTAAACTCTCTCTCAGTGAATGTCCTCAGTACGTCAAATGTAGTAGAGGCCGTTTCAAAACCCCTTCAAGCACAACATCATGCAGGCGAGATGAAAGAAACCTTCGAAGAGATGAGCGTGTCGTTCGTGTCGGACAAGGAGCCGTCTTTGGTATTGAAGCCAGCTGATTGTTCGTTCGATTTTCCAGCGATGGAGATATCGGCGAAGCGATCTGCCGTCCTGACGTGGCGGCTTCTTTCGTCCCTTGCGATGCGGAGTGATTTGTTCGATACCGCGCCATGACAACGAATCTCGTATCCAGTCTGCATCAGCGGCCTTGTCATAAATCAGTCGTTTCGGACGTCTTTTTGTTACACGAATATCGACAAGGGTTTCAATGGTGTGCACCTCGGCAACCTGCGCCGACGTAGTCAAAGCAGAGATGGGTATCCCATGAGCTTCGGTCAGCAGCATGAGTTTTGTGCCTTTGCCTTTTTTGGTCTTACCCACCTCAAGCCCCCTTTTTTTGCAGGCGAAAAGGTGCCATCCCCCATCGCCTGCGACCAGTCGAGCAACTTTCGCCGATCCATGATTCGAATCAATTTCTCCCAGGCCTTGAGCAGCACCCCAGCTTCGGTCCATGCCTTGTGTCGTCGCCAGCAGGTCGCAGGGGATGGATATCTTTCTGGTAAATCTTGCCAACGAGCTCCGTTCTTGAGCATCCACAAGATGCCTTCGAGACAGGCTCGAGCGTCAACTCGCGGACGCCCTCCTTCTGGCGAAGGATCGGGGTCTTCAAACAAATCCTTGATGATTCTCCACTGGGTGTCGGAAACAAATGGCTTTGGAGCCGTCCTGGATCCTGTGGTATTCGGTCGACGTCGTTTCGGCCAAGAGCACAATTTGATTAACATGAGAGCTACTCCTTTCGCTCTCACACAAATGCAAACTCCCTGCCATTGAAATATCTACAATCAGGTTTTGAAACAGCCTCTAAGCAACCCGATCATGAAAAAGTATTGTCACAACGAAAGATACACTGTCGCTGGCGCGGAACGGGTCTTAAGAGTCTTGTTTGACAAGGTTGGGATCCCTGACTCAATGCTCGATATTGGTTGCGGCGTAGGAACATGGATGGCTGCAGCATTGAGTTTAGGCTGCTCGAAGGTCCATGGGCTTGAGGGGACGGTAGAAGCACAGGATCAGTTGTATGTTCCGCGAGAGTGCATTTCTCGTATCGACCTTGAAGGTGAGTGGCAGGTCAGCGGAAAATACGATCTTATAATTTCGATGGAAGTGGCGGAGCACCTCACCGAAAGCGCGGCAAACCGTCTCATTGTGAACGCGTGTAATGCGACCGATCAGATTCTTTTTTCGGCAGCAATTCCGGGCCAGCCAGGGCAGCATCATGTTAATTGCAAGTGGCAAGCGGATTGGGAGGCGGCCTTCAACAATCACAGCTTTCAGTGCCAAGATTTCATCCGTTGGGCGATATGGAATGATGATAGTGTGGAACCTTGGTATCGCCAAAACGCATTTCTTGCCCGTCGAACGAGTGGTAAAATTGAAACGGGATGCATTCCAAATGTGATACACCCAGAAGTAGCAAAATACATGGACGCCAGCCTTTCTGCGGAAACAAAAGCGGCAGTTGACAAAGAAATTCGTGAAGGAGGCAGAGCGGTGTCATGGTATCCAGCAGTGTTCTTCAGTGGAATGCTCTGTAAAGTTCGTCGCCGTTTGGGTTGGCGTTGATTTTACAAGGCAGTTAATTTGTTGCTGCAATCGGTGCTATGCGCCTACATCTATTCGCGCAGCTTTCTTGGCTCTTTGAAGACCGCCGGATGCAAAAAAGTTGAATCCATGATAGTTCTGAAACAAAAACATAAAATGCCTATTTGTTCGGCGAGCCTAAATGCGGGCATATGCGTCAGTCGCGAATCGGATTACTGGAAATTCGTGGGCGTGCGACGAAACTAAGCTTTAGTAAGTTGCTTGAAGCGTGTACCCCGACAACAACCCGTGACTGCGACGTCTTTGCCAAGGGAAAGAGTACGAATGACACTACAACTGTTTAGACGCCTACGCGAGCGAAGTGGGTATCGTCGGGTGCAAGCTCGATACCACGAGGTCTTCAATTTGCTAAAGGACTTCACTATGATTCCAAGAGAGGCTTACATCGCCAATCTGGAGTTAGCGCAGCGATTTTCTTGCATACAGGGTGCAATTGTTGAGTGTGGAACATGGAGGGGTGGGATGATTGCCGGTATTGGAAAGTTATTGGGTCCGGAAAGATCCTACTATCTCTTTGATAGTTTTGAGGGACTTCCACCAGCGAAAGAAATCGATGGAGCGGCGGCAATCGGCTGGCAGTCAAATACCTCGTCGGCCACTTACCATAATAACTGCACCGCATCTGAAGAAGACGCGGCCACTGCCATGAAGCGCGCAGGCATCAATTCAGCGAACATAACAAAGGGTTGGTTCTCAAACACTTTATCGACACAAGTCTTTCCGGACGGAATTTCGATCTTGCGAATGGATGCCGATTGGTACGACTCGACTATGGATATTCTTAACAATCTCTTTCGGATAGTGAATCCTGGTGGCGTATTAATAATTGACGACTATCACACTTGGGACGGATGTTCAAAAGCGGTACATGACTTTCTCTCGAAAGGCCAGCTTACTGAACGCATTAGTATGCACAATGGGATTTGTTTCATCCAAAAGAAATAGGATTGGGCCGAGAGCAGTGAAAACTTTGCGACTGATTCCTATTTGAGTACGCAGTCAACTTATAGCGTAGGCTATACGCTGGTTGTGATAGTCACAGGCATTCATGATCATTAAAATCTCTTTTATTGTGTGTACACACAATGGCGATTGTCGAATTTCGAAGACGCTCCGCAGCATTGTGGATCAGAAATTTCAAAGCCAGTTTACAGTTGAAGTCATCGTGGTCGACAATGCCTCCACCGATGACACGGAACGCGTTGCAACGGAGTTTCTGAAGTCTTCAGGTGTCGAGTTTCGGGTTGTTTGTGAACAAACGCCCGGGTTATCCGCTGCAAGAATGACTGGCTTTAAGTCATCATGTGGTGACATCATGGTTCTTGTGGATGATGACAACGAACTTAAGCCTGACTTTGCGCAGCAGGCCTGTGAGTTGGTTCAGGAGTTCCCGGAGTGCGGGATCTTCGGTGGTCTCAATACCGAAGTTTGCGACGTGCCGTTTCCGGATTGGTTTCAAACGCACAAACACTCGTTTGCCTGCGGCCCCCTCTGGCACAAAGCAGAAGATGACGTGACCGAGACTAAAGGTTATGTTTTTGGTGCCGGAATGGTATTGCGAGGGGACGCGGTGCAGACCTTGCTCAGCACTGGCTGGACACCCGCCTCGTCAGACCGAAAAGGGCAAAGCCTAAGTTCTGGAGGAGACGTCGAACTCTGCATCGCAATGCGTATGCTCGGTTATCGAATTCGGTACAGTGAGCGATTGCAGCTCAACCATTGGATGACCAAAGAACGCCTTTCTTTCGAATATCTTGTACGACTCTACCGCGGATTCTACAGTTGCCCCGAACTTGCATTTTACAACGAAGCAAATTTTGAAACTCGAAGGCCATTGCGGAGTGATCTTGCGGTCGAATTGTTTACTCTCGCCAAATGCTACTTGATGTTTCGAAGCGCGGTGCGAAAACATCCGCATTTGGCCGCCGAAAGGGCCAGCTGGCTGGGGCGAGCTCAGGCCACAGTTGCGAATCGAATAGGTGCCGGCCGACGCGCCGATATCGTGAGGAAGCGGACGGCAATTCTGCGAACCCATACTGCGAACAGCCCTCCGGCCACTGATCAAATAAAGCCCTGATCTGTCCGAAAGAGAATGAAACCGTAATGTCGCTTTCAAAAATGCGTAACGTTCTGCATCGCATCGGTTTCGATTTTCATCGTTATCCGGCCACCCGAATGACCGTCATTCGGCGTCGAGGCCTGCTGCAATCGATGGGAATTAAAACTTTCCTTGATGTCGGAGCGAACACAGGGGAGTTTGCTCAGGAGGTGCGTGCTGATGGTTTCAAAGGTTCAATCATTTCGTTTGAGCCGCTGTCGGAGGCTTTTAAACAGCTGAGTCAGCGAGCTGACGGTGACCCACAGTGGACGTGCTTAAACTGTGCCATCGGAAGTGAAACTGGCACTGCAACAATCAACGTTGCTGGAAATTCGGTCAGCAGTTCACTTTTGCCGATGGCCAGTTTGCATTCTGACTCGGCACCCGATTCGGCCATTACGCGGTCAGAAGAAATTCAGGTCAAACGACTAAGTGATCTGTGTGAGCAGTTGAAAACAGAGTTTCCGGCCTACTTGAAGATTGATACTCAGGGTTTCGAACTGGAAGTGCTGAAAAGTGCTCAGACGTTGTTGTCGCAGATACCAGCCATTGAGTTGGAGATGTCCATCTCCGAACTCTATGAAGGCCAGCCTCTGTTTCCGGAAGTCCACAACTATCTGGAAGGGCAGGGCTACTACCTACATTCGATCGAAGAAGGCTTTGTGGATCGCCGCATGGATCGCATCCTGCAAATTGAATGTATTTATATTCACGGGAATCGGGACTTGGTTTGATGGATTGCCCCCCAATTATATTCCTGGTCTTCAACCGGCCAGAGCAAACTCGCCGCGTTTTCGAACGGATCCGTGCAGCGCGGCCAAAGAAATTGCTTGTCGCGGCAGATGGCCCGCGCGGGAACAATTCTAACGACGCATTACGATGTGCTGAAGTGCGTAGGATCTTCAACAACATCGATTGGGAATGTGAGGTTACCCGTGCTTTTTCGGATGTGAACAAAGGATGTGCACGAGCGGTTTCGGAGTCCATCACATACGGTATGGATCTGTTTGGTGAGGCGATCATCCTGGAAGATGATTGTCTTCCTGATCTAAGCTTCTTTTCTTATTGCGCCGAGCTACTAGAGGTATACCGAAACGACAATCGAGTCATTTGCATCAGTGGGAACAACTATCAAAATGGAAACTGGCGCGGCGACGGAAGTTTCTACTTCTCCAAGTACCCCCACTGTTGGGGATGGGCGACTTGGGAGCGGTCATGGAAGCATTTCGACTTGAACATGCGGTTCTGGCCGTCTTATCGCGATTCAGAGAGGCTGGCGGCACGGTGCCCGCTTCGAGAAGAGCGCGACTTCTGGATTCGTATGGGAGACCGTTGCTTTAGATCAGAAATTGACACTTGGGATATCCAGTGGTTGCTGTCATGCTGGCATGCAGACGGCCTTGCTGCTCTGCCAAACCGAAATCTAGTTGAAAACATCGGATTTGGCCCCGACGCCACTCACACGGTTTCAACAAATTCGCAGCTACAGCAATCTGCATTGCGTCTGGATAACCTAACCCATCCCACAGTCGTTGCTGCCTGCCACGAAGCGGATAACTTTACATTTCTTCACCATTATCGAATTCCCGTATTTCGCCCGACATTTCTTCAGAGCATCAGAATGAAGCTTGGAGCATGGAAACAAGCATTCTTGAATGCGCGTCAGTGATTAGAAACCTCCAGTTGCAGTTGTTTCGGCCAGTGGACCTGATCGGCAATACAAGATGAAGATCCTCTACGATGGAGATTCTCTCGATAACCTGGGTTCAGGTGTAGGTCGTTACTTTCGTTACCTGATGCACGGACTTCAGCATACTCACGAAGTCACACTTCTCGATTCCGCTGGACGCTGGGATTTTGTTGACAGAACAATCCCTCGCATCGCAACCCGGCCAACCTTCGCAAAAAAGATTGCCAGAAAGCTTGGTAAAGCGGAACAACCGTTGGCGGGTTTTGGTATCTCGCACACTACGTTTTTCAGGAAGACGGTTGCTGTGTCCTGTCCGGAAGTTGTCACTGTGTATGACATGGTGACCGAATGCTTTCCTGAATTCTGCCGTCCCTGGGGAAGTCAGCAGGCTGACGAAAAAGCGGCCGCCATTGAACGTGCCGACGCATGCATCGCAATCAGTGCTGAAACTGCGCGTAAGATGGCGATTCTGTATCCAGAGTCGGCCGCGAAAACCACAGTCATTCATCTCGGAAGCGAGCACGTTGACGATTGGGGTTTCACCAAAAGCGAGTCGACGAGATCAGCGCCGTACGTGGCCTATGTGGGCGGCAGAGTCGGATACAAGAACTTTCGCACGCTGGCTGAGGCTACCGGTTCAAAGGAATGGCCGGCTAATGTCACTCTAAAGGTGGCGGGAGGTGCTTTCTCCAGAGACGAAGAACTGATGTTGAAAGTAATCGGCAACCGCGACCGAATAGAGAACGTGGGCCACCTTAGCGATTCGTCGCTGGCAGGGTTGTACGCAGGCAGTCTTGGCGTTGTGTTCCCATCACTTGATGAAGGCTTTGGACTGCCGATCGTTGAAGCACAAAGGCTGAGAACTGTGGTGCTTTGCAGCGATATTCCCATCTTTCACGAGATCGCCGGAGATGGTGCAATTTATTTTGATCCAAGAAACGCAGAAAGTATTGCGAGCAAGATTTCCAGTTTAGAAAACAGTGTTAATGGGCGCGATCAATTTCTGAAAGTCGGGATAATGAACGCAAGTCGCTTCTCATGGGCTTGCTGCATTAATTCAACAAGAAATCTTTACGATACGATTGTGTCTTAAGTTCGGTTATCAGTGACACTGACTTCAAATCGACTGATTGGACCAACATTCGACAAGTTACGTAATCGAGTTTAGTTCGCATCCGAATGCCCAGGCTATCAATCATCATTCCGTCCTTCCAGCAGCGGGACTACCTTGCGGAATGTCTTGCATCCGCCGTCGCATCATCAACAGCCAAGGTGGAGCTGATTGTCGTTGATGGTGGAAGCACTGATGGGTCGGTTGGTGTGATTAAAGAATTCGAGCCACACCTCGCCTGGTGGGTTTCGGAGCCCGACAAGGGCCAGACAGATGCCATCAACAAAGGACTGAGGCGAGCAACAGGTGATGTCTGGGCTTACCTGAACAGCGATGACCTGCTTCAGCCGGGCGGACTGGATATCGTCGCAAAGTTCTTCACCGATAATCCCGATGCCGATTGGCTTTCCGGCGGCTGCCGAGTCTTTGGCGAAGACATTGAGGACTGGTACCTGAACCCGGTTGGCATCACCAATGACCGAGAAATCCTGACACCTTGGGACCGGCCGCATCCTTATGTCTTCCCTCAATCCGGTGCCTGTTTCATGCGGCGGCATGTGATCGACAAGATCGGTTATTTTGACCCATCGTATCACTACTCCATGGATATGGAGTATTATACTCGAGCAGCAATTAAGGGTAAGATAGCTCAGCACATCACAGGCGAGTGTCTTGCTGCCTGGCGACTGCACACTGAGGCCAAGAGCTTTCAGCGAGGCGTCGCGTACGCTTTCCGTGAAGATGAGATACGCATTGCGGAAACCTATCTGGATTGTCTTGATCCACACGATCAGCAATTGCTCAAGCACCAGTTGACCGATCAGAAACGAGAACTGTTCCTGCGCAAGGCGATGTGGAACCATCGCGCCGGAGACGGAAAAACGGCTCGTTCGTTTTTGTGGCAGGCACTGCAATTTTCTCCCAGTTGTCTGCTGCATCGTCCGTGGCTCGGTGCCGCTCGGCGAATCCTTTTGGGGAGTCGTTAGTGGTTCACGCATCCCTCATGGCTAAAGGTTGGATGGGCATTCTTGCCCTTCGAATCACAGTCGGACAGGAATGTCCAACCTACGTTGAAGAGTGTGGATGGCGAAGGTAATTCAAAAATCCAATGTTGATTGGGCACTTCGGCCTTCACAGCATATTGTCGGCCATCATGCGCTGCGAGGGATCGCCTCCGTTTCGGTCGCGATCATGCATCTTCAGATGGCAACGCGGCTGGGTTTTCCGTCTCTACAGACGCATTTGGCATTCTTCGCTAATGAAGCCGTTGATTTATTCTTCATACTCAGCGGGTTCATCTTTGCCTACGTCTATGCCGGTGAAGGGCGTATCGACTGGAAAGATTTTTTCGTTGCTCGGTTCGCCAGGATCTATCCGGTTTATCTGCTTTCGATGCTGGTCGTCATGGCTTTGGATGCGGTCACGTTACTACGTTATGGGGTGGCCTATCGGTCGCTGAGTCCGCTCCGTATCCTTCTGAACGTGCTGGGAGTTCAGGCTTGGTTTGGTCATGCGACCTCCGAGTCCATCAATCTGCCCGCTTGGTCCGTTTCTGTCGAGATTTTTCTGTATCTGGCGACTTTTCCGCTAATGATCGCGGTGTTTGGAAGAAAGCTCAAGGCCGGATTTGGATTATTACTTCCAGTATGCTGTGCTTGTTCTCTGATCACCGCTTGGTGCTATGTGGCTTTTGAGGGCGGTGATTTGCACTCGCCGCCTCGCCCAGTGCTGCGTGGGATAGCGGGGTTTGTTGCGGGATTTGTGATGTGTGGCTTTCTACGAGGACGCAATTGGCGAGTCTCCTGGTCCTCTTTGTGGTTTTGCATCGGAACTTTCGGGCTCGTACTTGTACTGCACCCGACGTTCGCCAGCGGTACCTTTGCTGCTCGAGTGGCGGCGTGGGCTTTCATGGCGATGATTGTTTACGGCACTTTTGACAACAAAAGTCTGCCGGGGCGATGGTTCTCTTGGCGGGTGTTCGATGTGTTGGGAACTCTTTCGTTTTCGCTCTATCTTTGGCACATCCCAGTCGAAACCGTGCTTCGTAGAGTCCTGAAGTTTGTCACCCACGATTCTGAGGTTGAATCGAGTCGTCAGTTTGCCTGGATGCTATTGATTATGTTGAGTCTTGTTTCCATCGTTTCCTATTACGGGATTGAAGATCCGGCCCGCCGCAGAATTCGGATGTATTTTGGAGCAAAGAAGAATCGCGTGCCAGACGATAGTCCTCAAGACGACAGCGTCCCTGCTCATGGAGCACGCTGATGATTGGTCGGCTGATCCTGAAATTCCGCCAGAAGTTTCAACACGGACTTCGCACGGCATGGTTTCGAGATGTCTTACGACCTCGAATTCTGAAAACCGATCCGATTGAGGCTGACGACCGATCCGTTTGCGAAATCCATGTGATGACCTCAGACTCAGACTGGCTCAACCTGATCTGGACACTCAAATCCTTCTACCAAGGTTCAGGTCGTCGCTACGCGCTCTGCCTTCATGACGACGGCACGCTTTCCGCAACGGCCAGAGAGACGCTGCAATCGCATTTTCCGATGGCTCGGATCGTTAGTCGCAGTCAGGCAGATGCTGAAGTTCTGCCAACGCTGATTAGTTTTCCAAAATGCGGCGAGTTTCGACGGTCCAATCTGCTGGCACCGAAAGTGTTTGACTTTCGCCACTACCTGAAAGCAGATCGCATGCTGCTGCTCGATAGCGATGTGCTATTCTTCACAGAACCCTTGGAGCTGCTACGGCGTCTTGAAACGCCCGAGTATCGTCTTAACTGCGTGAACGGGGATATCAAGTCAGCCTACACTGTGACTCCAGAGTTAGCTCGGCAACATTGTGATGTCCGTTTGATAGAACGATTCAATTCTGGCCTGGGCGTGATTCATCGGGAGTCTCTGAATCTGGACTGGATCGAAGAGTTCCTCGCCATCCCGGGGATCATCGGGAACTTTTGGCTGATCGAACAGACGCTCTATGCATTGTGCAGCAGCCGCTTTGGTGTGGAACTCCTGCCGGCGGAATACGATGTGTTTCTAAAGGGCGAGGCTGATGATCGACCGTCTCGACATTACGTCGGGGCGATTCGACATTTGATGTACAAAGAGGGGATGCGGAAGTTGGTTGTGGATATGCGGGGGTGGTGAGTTTGGTCATTTGTCATTTGTCATTTGTCATTTGTCAGTTGTCATTGGTCATTTGTCAGAGGGTAGAGGGTAGAGGGCAGAGGGCAGGAAGAAGTCGTGGGAGATGGCAAACTGTTGACTGAGGATGTTGCTGGCGAACGTCGATTGACGGTCGTGCATTTGCCGTTCTACAGCGAAAATCCGTATCAGCCTTTGTTGATGCAGGCGCAGCGAGAGCTGGGGCTGAATGTTCGCGAGGGGGGTGGCGGAGGGAATTTTCTGCGGTCCGCTTTATTCCGCTGGAAAGCCGACGTCATTCATTTTCACTGGCTGCATCCCTACATGATCCGGCCCACGGCTATCGGCACCTTTGTGCGTTCCCTGCGGTTCCTGGTGGAACTGCTGCTGCTGCGGCTGGCTGGCAAACGGCTGATCTGGACGATGCATAATGAAGGCAACCATGATCGCCGACATCCGCATCTGGAAAAATTCTTCCGAAGCCTGATTATCCCCGTGTTTCATCAGGTGGTCGTGCATTCCGAGTTCGCTCGCCAGCGTTTTGCATATCACTTTGGGCAGTCGCGCAACGTCTCCGTCTATCCGCATCCCTGGTACGAAAACGCTTATCCTGACACCATTAGTCGTCAGGAAGCCCGTGCGGCTCTGGGGCTTGCCGAGGAAGAAACCGTCTTTCTGTTCCTCGGTCGAATTCTGGCCTACAAAGGCGTCCTGCAGTTGATCGATGCCTTTCGATCCATGCCTCAACGATCTCTACGTTTGGTCATTGCAGGGGGTATCGGGGACAAGGCCGAGCTGGCTCGTGTGCAAGAGGCAGCTCAGGGTGATGCTCGCATCCTGATGCACCCGTCTTATGTGCCGGCGGAGAAAATGCAGGTGTACTTTAAGTCGGCTGACGCCGTTGTGTTTCCGTTTCGCGACATCCTGACCTCCGGCAGTGTGGTTCTGGCGATGGGTTTTGCTCGAGCTGTCATCGTCCCGTCCTGCGGCGGAATTCTGGAGGTCCTGCCGAAGGACTATCGACTGATCTTTTCTCCTAATCAGACGGACGATCTGCGGCGCCTGCTTGGTGTCGCGGCCGAGGATCGAGAAGAACTGACCGAGCTTGGCGTCGCCTGTCGCAACAGCGTCATGCCCTATACGTGGGCTGGATATGCGCGGCTGCTGATGACGTTGTATAGAGAGTAGGGTATTTGTCGTTTGTCAGTTGTCATTTGTCATTTGTCATTTGTCATTGGGCAGAGGGCAGAGGGCAGAGGGCACGATTTGGGGTCAAAGGCTCAGCGATTAACCTGGGTTGGGGCATCGCCCCGGGAAAACTGAAAAATATGACGGGATGGGTTTTGTGAGAGTGCTGTCGGTACCTGACTGGCGCGCAGGGAATTCCTACCAGCAGTTACTCGCTGATGCCTTGAAATCGCAGGGTATCGAGACGATCTTTTCGCCCGGATATCGTCGAGGTCTTCCTCTGTTTCGCATGTGCCGTGACCTGCAGCCGGATTTGATTCATTTGCATTGGCCAGAGGCGTTTTTGGGAAGTTCGACTTCTGACGCTTACCGCACGTGGCGATTTCCAATCGATTTGGCCCTATGCTGTCGCAGAATTCCACTGGTCTACACGTCTCACAATCTTCGACCCCATAACTCAAAATCCAGTTGGCACATCAGTCGAGTTTATCAGTCGATCGTCCGATCGGCCGGAGTCGTCATTGCGCATTCCCGAGGCGCCGGTGAAGCAGTGGTCGCCGAGTTTCCGGACGCCGCTACAAAGATTCATGTGATCCCTCACGGGGACTTGTCGTCAACGCTGCCCGCAGCGATGTCTCGGCAGGCGTCTCGCGATGCCCTGCAACTTTCTGAGACTCCCGTCTGTCTGATGTTTGGCGCTGTGGAACCCTACAAGGGGATTGAGGACGTTTTAAAGTTCTGGAATCATTACAAACCCGGCATCCGACTTGTCATTGCCGGGCGAGTATCGGACGAAAGCTATGAGACGTCTCTTCGGTCACTGGCGGCTGGAAATCCGTCGATCGATCTTCGTTTTGGCTGGCTGTCTGACGCGGAGCTGCGACAGTGGCTGTCCGCAGCGGACGTCGTTCTTTTCAACTATCGCACGATCCTGACGTCCGGCGCTGCCTGTCTGGCTCGATCGCTGGGCATTCCGATTGTGCTTCCGTCGCGGTTAACCACCGTTGACCTGGGTGAACCTCACAGTCATGTGATTCGATTTCAGAGTTCAGACGAAAAGTTAACGGCCGCGCTGGAGGCCGCACTGAAAGTAGGCGTGAATTGGGACAGCGCGGCTTTGTGGCGTGAACAGACCAGTTGGTCCAATGTGGCGCAACTTACGGCTAAAGCTTATCACGTGGCCAGGGCTTCATTCGGTAATGTTTAAACTCCCGGTGCTCTGTAAAGGCTCAGAAAAGGGGTCAGGAACCAATAGCCAAATGGCCCGCAGGGTGCTGCGCACTATTGGTTCCTGACCCCTTTTCTGAGCCACACCTGAGGGTGTAGTGGCGATTGATTGTGAAAGTAGGTCCTTTCTGCCGGAAAGGACTTTCGTGTTGCCGCAAGGCGAACCATGTGTGCAACTGGCTGAGGATCGCAACGGGCTTTATCAATCCAATTGCACAGATGTCGCGGCCAGCCGCGAAATCCTCCTCGGCAAGGAGGACCTACCGAAATCGCCGACTGCATCCCTCACCTGGGGCGGCGTTGTCCATGTTCGTGGATTCTCTTGCCCCAAGCTAATGTGTATGGGCCTTTCAGGCTAAATCGCTACCGTGTCAAAGAGCACTTCATTTCGCGCGTAGCCACAAAAACCGGCAAAGTGAATGTCAAAGTCGATATCCCATGCAAAAGATCATCCAACATGTGGGTATCCGGCTCGATGGTCGCTCGGCCTTCGGGAGCGGAGTTGAGGAGAAATGATGATCTGCGCTTGGTGCAAGTCTGGTCTGGACGGGTGGTCAGTTGTTGGGCGTGAATCTGGCAATTGAAAGGCACGACGAAAAACAAGACCACTAAAGCAACCGTTTGCTATTGGGTGTAATGTCAAAGAAAGTACCTCCCGAGGGAAAATATTTTTCACCGCGGGTTGAGATGCTGATATAAGGAGTAGTGGAGGACTGTCCTGAGTCTCAGCATCCGGCAAATATGCTGATTTGGTGGACTTCGTGTTCTTTAGTGTTGCTACTCTCTGTGGCGGGTTGCCTGAGGCAGGCACCATTTCAGCGTGACCGCTGAACCCCGGCCAAGGTTTTGTTAGGTGTTTCGTTCCCATGTGTGGCATTGCTGGGTTTGTCAGTTCCGCCGTGACCGACAGTGCGGCCGGGCAGGAACTTACTGCACGAATGCTGGATCAGATCGTCCACCGGGGCCCCGACGATCGTGGGATACTGCAGGTCCCGTCGGTTGGTTTCTTTGGCGGCATGCAGCGGTTAAGTATTATCGACCTGTGTACGGGGCAGCAGCCGGTCTGGAACGAAGATCAGACGGTGGCGGTACTGTTCAATGGAGAGATCTACAACTATGTGGAACTGCGAAGTGAGCTGATTTCAAAAGGCCACGTCTTTCATACGGGATCAGACACGGAGGTGCTGGTTCACCTGTATGAAGAAATGGGCGCGGCGATGCCCGAGCGGCTGCGTGGCATGTTCGGTTTCGCAATTCTGGACCTGAAAAAAAATCGCTGCCTGATTGCTCGCGATCATTTTGGTCAGAAGCCCATGTATTGGTGGGCTTCCGGTCAGCGATTGGCGTTTGCCTCAGAGATTAAATCGTTGCTGGTGCTTCCGTTTGTGCCGTGCGAGTCCGATCCGGAAGCGTTTCTCGACTATGTGACGTGGCTGCGTCTGCCCGCACCTCAAACGCACTTCAAGGACATCTTTCGGCTTGGGCCTGGCGAATTGCTGGACATTGATCTGGCTCAGCCCTCGGCTGCGAAGCCCACGGTGTGGTGGAAGTTTCAATTTGCCGAGCATCCGCAATTTGTAAGCATGTCAGAAGCTTCGGCGGCTTTAGAACAGGCTTTAGACGAATCTGTTCGGCTGCATTTGCGAAGTGATGTACCCATCGGGGTGATGTTAAGTGGCGGTCTGGACAGCCGAGTGATCGGTGGATTTGCAAAACAGCACGTTCAGACGCAGTTGCAGACGTTTTCGGTGGAGTTCGACGGGGAAGACTCTGAAGGGCCCGCCGCGCTGGAGTCGGCTCGATGGTTGGGCAGCCAGCATCATGCGGTAAAAGTTACTGCCGAAGACCTTGGCCAGACGATTCGCGACGTAGCCTGGCACTTGGATGAGCCGGTCGCGGACCCGGCTGCCTTTGCCGTGCTGAAGTTATGCCGCATGGCTCGAGAGCATGTGAAAGTGTTGTTGGGTGGAGAAGGTGCTGACGAACTATTTGCAGGGTATGCTGGTCGCTATCAGTCGATGATGAGCCAGGTAGGCAGGAGCCGCTTTCTAAGGGCGGTTTCTTGCTTGATTCCAAAGGCCGACCTGACGGCCCAGGCCAGTCGGGTCATGCGGGCTCGCTATCGTGCAGGACGAACGCTGAATGCAGAGTTGGTGGAATGTCGAATCGAAGGGTTGCCCGGTGGTTCCCTGGCACAGTGGGGGCTGACTGCCGCCCAGTTGAAGCGACTGAGTGTGCGATCCCAGCAGTACGCGACACAACTGATTCCGAACGCGGGTCCTATTCTGGATCGCATGCAAATGCTGGATGTAAGATGGCAATTGGCGGAGTCGTTGCTGTTGAAGAGTGACAAAATGAGTATGGCTGCGTCATTGGAACTGCGATGTCCGTTTCTGGATTCGGGCGTGGCGGCGGTGGCGAGTCAGATGCCGGCCATGCTAAGGACGGGTGCCACGGGACCGGGAAAACTGGTACTGCGAGACGTCGCTCAACGGCGATTTGGCGTGGGATCGCAGATCCCCAAGAAAGGCTTCCCGATTCCGCTTGGCGACTGGCTGCGAGGCCCATTGCGAGAACAATGTGAGGCCGCCATATTGGGAACAGGTTCACCGTTGGGCTCGCTGCTGGACGCAACACGATTAAGCGAGCTGTGGGCAGAGTTTCAGTGCGGAGCTCCGCTGGAGGTTTCGCTCTATTCGCTGTGGCTTTACAGTGAATGGGCTGCGACGTTTCTGTACGGTCGTAGTTAGACAGTTATCGGGTTAGCCGAATACCGATTAGTGGGTGCTTACTAAGGTCGTCCAGTTGCTTACATTCCTTATTCCACTTCAGAGTCCCGAGGCATCGAAGGACTGGGCTTCTGTGCAGAGGCTGTCAAGGCGGACATTGCGATCCATTGCCCAGCAGACAAGTAACGAATTTCGAATCATTCTAGTTTGCAATAAATCTCCGGGCGGGATTCAAGATCTGCCGAATCTTACTGTGATTGAAGAGCCGTTTCCGCTTCCGGAACGTACCACGACTGCTCGGATGACCGACAAGTGGTCCAAGGTCAAACGGGGGCTTATAGCAGCTCGGGAGCAGGGCGCCGGATACATTATGATTTGTGATGCCGATGACTGTGTCAGTCGGCGGCTTGCGGCGTTCTGTAACGCAGCTCCTCCCTGCTCAGGCTGGAGTTTCGACCGCGCTTTTGTGCATGACGAAAACTCACGCTGGCTGTTCCTGCGAGACAATTTTTCCCAGCTGTGTGGCACTTCAGCAATCGTGTGGGCCGAACTACACGATCTTCCGCAGTCGATGGAGCAGCGAATTGACGATTTTTTTCTTCTGTGCCACGGACATGGAGTCATTTCTGATTACATGGTCAAGGTCGGTCGCCCGCTTGTATCCTTACCTTTTCCGGGAGCCGTGTATTGCACGGGAACAGGCGAGAACGATAGCGGCTTTCGGTTCGCAAATTGGCGCAGCCGTCGTCTGGCTCTGCAGAAGCTGTGGAAGAGTCGTTACCTGTCGAAACGCCGGATCGCGGAGTTTGGCTTGTTTCCTTTAGAGTGTTTCGGCGATAGCGAATAAACGAACAGTCATTGTCTTGGTCTTGCGTATCCGTGTGATTACAAGAATAGTGTTGTGACTAGTAGCATGGCTGCGGTTTCTATTCTGATACCCTGTTTCAATGCGAGGCAATGGGTGGCCGTGGCGGTCGAATCGGCACTCGGCCATACTTGCGATAGCGTCGAGGTGATTGTTATTGATGATGGGTCCACCGATGGAAGTCCAGAAGTTATTCAGGCTTACGGGGATCGTATTCGGTCGGTTTGTCGACAGAATCGCGGCGGCAATCCGACGCGAAATGAATTGCTGGCGATGGCGACCGGAGAATGGGTTCAGTTCCTCGACGCTGACGACTATTTGCAGCCCGAAAAAGTGGCCAATCAATTGAATTCAACCGGACAGGCCTGCGGTACGGTGGATGCGATTTATTCTCCTCACATTACAGAAGTATGGCGAGACGGTAGAGTTGTCGAACAGTCGACCTCTGTGATCGATTCCGCAATGAGCCTCGAAGAGCAGTGGATTCGCTGGCAGGTAGCTCAGACGGGAGCTGTCCTGTGGCGTCGGGAATCGCTGTTGGCTATTGGCGGCTGGAATGAGGCCTATCCATGCTGTCAGGACAATGAAGTGACACTGCGTGCAATTCAACATGGACTCAAGTTTCATTTCTGCCCCGACGCAGGCGCCGTCTACCGCATTTGGTCGCAGGCCACCGTATGTCGCAAAGACCCGTTTCGCGTCATTGAAAAGAAGACGCACCTGATTGATCAGATGAAGAATTGGCTGCAGCAGCAAAATCGCTGGACGCCAGCTTTGGCAGCCGCTGCAGGACAGGCGTTTTTCGAAATGTCGCGCACCATGGCGGCCTACGATTTGCCGCTTGCAGTCGACTATCAGCAGGAACGTCGCAAGATCGGAGATTATCAAGTCTGTGGACCGGCCGCTCCGCTTTCCTATCGCGTGATGCACCGTGTTGCCGGATTTGAATTGGCCGAGCGTGTTGCTCGCTGGCGTCGGGGCTCCTGATGACGTCACCTTTTTTTTCTGTCGTCATCCCGACGTACAATCGCGAATCCACTTTGGCGGAAACGCTTGCCTCTGTGGCCGCACAGGAGTTTCAGGACTTCGAATGCATCGTTGTGGACGATGGGTCGACCGATGGCACGGTTGCAATTGCTCAGTCGTTTCCTTTCGTTCGCGTGATTTGTCAACAGAACTCTGGTCCTGGGGTGGCTCGGAATACGGGCGTCAATGCTGCAAAAGGCCAGTACATGGCCTTTTTAGACAGCGATGATGTCTGGTTTCCTTTGACTCTGTCGAACTATGCGAACGTGATCTCTCAATGCAAGAGCCCGGCATTTGTGACGGGCAAGCCTCAATTGTTCTATCAACCCGAGGAACTTTCGATCTGCGTGGAGCATCCCGTCGAGTTTGAATCGTTTGCGGATTACTTTTCGTCCGGCGATGAATGGCGGTGGTTTGGCGTATCATCTTTTGTGATTCGTCGCGACCTGTTTCTCCAGGTCGGCGGATTTGCCGATGGACGCATCAACGGAGAGGATGCTGATCTTGCTATGCGACTTGGGATTGCACCAGGGTTTGTGCACGTCACAAGCCCCACACAGTTTGGCTATCGCGTTCATGAAGGCAATGTCACGAACGATACGACAAAGTCGCAGGCCGGATTGCAGTTGCTACTGAACGGTGAAGGGGAAGGGCTTTATCCAGGCGGTCATCAGCGGGCCGGAGAACGAGCCCGAATCATCGCCCGCCATGTTCGCCCCTTTGCAATCAGTCTGGCACAATCCGGACGCGCATGGACGGCATTTCGGTTTTATCGTGCTGTGCTTGGTGAAGCTCTTCAGAATCATCGGTGGAAGTTCCTGTTGGGCTTACCACTCCTTGCGATTTCGGGGTTGATGCGACGTTCCTTGCGAGCAGGGCGAGTTTCCTTCGGATGCTGATCGCGCTGTTTCAGGGAGTTCTTCGACGTGTTCGTCAGGTCTGGTTGCAGTTTCGGGGCCTCCGATGTCATGGCCGCTGCTGGTTGCAGTCCGTTGAGATCCCGCGCAACCATGCAGACATTGAACTGCAAGCAGGTGTGGCCTTGGATTGTGGTGTGATCCTGCTGTCGACCGGCACAGCCACAAGTTCGCCCCGAATTCATATTGGCAGCGGCACTTACATTAACCGACATACGATGATTGATGCGTCCGAGCGAATCGAAATCGGGGCTCACTGTATGATTGGGCCATTCTGTTACATCACCGACCATGATCATGGCACGAAACTGGGGCTTCCCATCGCTGAACAGCCTCTGTTCGGTTCTGCCGTCATTATTGAAGATGGTTGCTGGATCGGAGCCCATGTGACGATCCTCAAAGGTGTCCGCATCGGTGCCGGGGCGATTGTCGGAGCCGGTGCTGTGGTGAATCGTGATGTCGCCCGGAACTCGATCGTCGTCGGTGTTCCGGCCAGGGAGATCGGTCTCCGAAGTTGAATTCGCTGTAGAGAAATCTTTAATGCCAGTCAGCCTTGAGTCTCACACAAAACTTCCCCAAACCATATGACCGAATCCGTTGATGTATCAGTGGTCATTCCCACCTTCCGACGTCATGAATCCTTGCGCACGACACTTCAAGCGGTTGGAGTATGTGACCCCGCGCCTCAAGAAATACTCGTTCATATTGACTTTGGAGATAACGACACGGAACTATTTCTGCGGCGTGAGTTTCCTGCGGTTCGCGTGCTAAGATCAGACCGAACGCTCGGTCCCGGCGGAGCGCGGAACCGTTTGATCGCTGCGGCGGAGTTTGAATGCGTCGTAAGTCTTGATGATGACTCTTGGCCAACGAACAGCAATTTCTTCGCCTTGGCGAAGCAAACATTGGCGGACCATCCCAACGCTGGAGTGGTTGCGTGTGATATTCACGAAAAGTCTGATCCTAAACTAGTTTCCCATCAGAGCAACCCCTTAGCGCGAGAATGCCAAGAGGCGTTTGAAGTGCAATCCTTTGTGGGCTGCGGTACCATCCTTCGGAAGAACGCATTCCTCAAGACGAAAGGTTACCTACCATTGAGGTTCGCATATGGCATGGAAGAGCTGGATGTCTCCCTTCAGTTATTGGATTTAGGGTACGACATTCTGAAACGATTCGATCTGCAAGTCTATCACGACTGCGATCGAGATCAGCATCATGCTGATCCGAGAATCAATGCCGCACAGATTCGAAACACAGCACTTTTGGCCTTTCTAAGATATCCTGTCAGGTATTTTCCATTAGGAGTTCTTCAGACGGCGAACCGCGTGCTTTTTGCGGTCCGGAAAGGCAGGTGGGCTGGGATCGCTGCGGGCGTATTTTCGACTTCAACAATCCTGGGATACTTCCACCTTAGAGCTGCAGTGTCGGTGCATACCCTCAGCCGGTTTCGCAGGCTGGCTCTTGGGACAAAGCGTAACGCTTGATGCCCGATCCGTCATAAATCTGGGAGACCGAATGCTGCATCGGAACGGCACACGCCATTCGTCGCGACGTGTTCCTCAAGCTGGGTGGGTACCGCGAGTTTTTATTTTATCAGGGACAGGATTGCTCATGGGCTACCGCGATGCGTTTCGCTACCGATCGCATCGCCGAGCGGTCTCGGTGAAGACATATCTGACCTTTCGTCGTCTACGGAAGACAAAGGCGATTCCGCTCAGAGAGCTGGAGACACGGTGATTGGTGTGAGTTTTCCGAGGAACAACCGTGGGATCGCTCTCGCCCGATGATATCGGGCAGCATTCAGGAGTTGCCAGTGGTTCATGCGCAGTTGAGACAACTGCTCTACAATGGAGAACGATTGTCCCAATCGTTCACAAGCCGCAAGAACGACCCCTCACCTTGTCCCTCTCCCCTGATGCAGGGGAGAGGGGATTGATCTTGGTTTCTTCCCCACTGATGCAGTTTCGTAGGCCGGACAGAGCGCCAGCGAGTTCCGGCAATTCCGCACCCATTGATTAAGCCGGAACTCGCTTCGCTTGGTCCGGCCTGCATCTACCTGCCGACCGGCAAAGGGCGTGAGTGAGCGGCGGTATCAGGGGATTGACATCCCCCCCCCCGCTCGCCGGAAGAGTGTTTTGAACCCGCGAGAAGAATAAGAAAAGTCAGTTCACATGGATGGATCTGTTGGTGTTTCCGCTCTTCCTGCGTTTTCGCTGCTGATGGTGGTAATTGGGATCATTGCCATCCACTGTCAGCGGGATATCCGGCAGCTTGTTTCCGCGAGGAACGTATTCCTGCTGACGATCATGGCGTGGTTTCTGCTGGAGGCGTGCCTGTTGCCGGATGCGGTCCTGAAGTATTCTCAGGGTGCGCACTTAATGGGGCTCCTGTCCGTCTTTCTGTGTATTGGCAGTTTTCTTGCGGCCTACCATTCCACAAAGGGCGGGCTCTTTGACTCGACCTTCAAGCGACTCGTAAGCATCGAGAGTCCGCGGCTGATCTGGGGCGTCTTTCTCTTTGCCGTCTTCGTGGGCTTCCTGCCACTTATGGTGATCGCAAAGGGGAATGTCCTGCTGATTCTCGAAGATGCGTTTATGTCTCGTGGCCGATGGTCGAGTATCTTTCAAAGAGGACGCTTTGGTGGCGTTCGTGACGCGTTTTTGGAATTGCAACTATTCCTGCGAGCGGCTCTGCCCTTGGCTGCAGCCATCATGGTTCAGAAGAAGCAAGGGCACTTCAGGAAACTTGTTGTGGTGTTGTTCCTGACTTATATGAGTTTCCGAGCAATCAATGATGGCACCCGATCCAAAGTGATTGAGGTATTTCTACCCCTCGCCGCCGCGATCTACTGGCGTTTTAGTCCTTCCCTGAAGCAAAAGGCGCTTTTGTTTGGACTTCCAACACTTATGATTTTGGGTTTCCTCTGGTCGGCCGCCAGCGTCATTGGCCGAAATGAAGGTCGGCTGGATTGGGAAGGGGCATTGGAGGCGGACTACGTCGGTTTCGAAATGTTCCGCGAGTTGCTTTATTTGCAGAAAGTGATCCCGGACAAATCGCCTTATCAATTTGGGCACACGTATCTCGTGCAAGTTGTAAACCCGATTCCCAGATTTCTTTGGCCAGGTAAGCCGTCTGGCGATGCCGGATTGCTGATGGCAGAACTCCAGGACACGGTCGCTCAAGGCGCTGACTTGACCGTTTCGCCCGGGCTTATTGGTGAGATGTACTGGAATGGCGGGCTCCCCGGGATCCTGTTTGTAAGTGTCTTCCTGGGGTATGTTGCAAAGTCCTGGGACAGAGCAAGGCCATTGGCACAGCAGTCGATTCTGGCCTTTACCGTTTTTGCAGCAGGCTTAGCAATTATCTTTGTAAGTGGCCGGTCGATCAACATGAGCACGGCCTATGGAATGCTCGGGCTTTATGTCATCCTGATCCTTTTCTCTCGCAAGGGACGGCGCGTTGTTCCCGTTGCCCGCGGTTCGGTGATTCCAACGCCTGGTGCGGACAGGAATGCCCCTGAACTTCGATTGCCAGGCTCACGATGACAACGCGAACGCGCTTCCGGGGATGTTTATTTTCGATCGTGACAGATCTGTGTTCAGATAAGGGCTGCTTTTTCTACTATTCTGTTGGCCGTTACTGGCACTAACAGAAGTGGGACATGCACCCTTGGTATTCGCTTCTTCACTGATTCCCCGTTCTATGCGGAAGCCCGTCCCGATTCTGTTTGCCGTTCTTCGTTCCCGTGGAGAAAACGGAGGCTGATACGCCTCAAATCTCACTGTCCGCCACTTATGCAAAGATCTGTCTTTGACTGCTTCCATCGTTGCGTGTTTCTTCTTAGCAGGTGTGTTGGGTCTTGTCGCCTTCGACTGCCGACGAGAAGTTCTCCAGCTTGTTTCGGCGCGCAATGTCTTCCTGCTGACGATGTGCTTTTGGTATCTGGCGGAGACCATACTGCAGCCGTCAGCCATTCACGAATACAGCCAAACGGAGGCGATATCAGCTCTGGCCTGCGTGCTCTTGTGCCTTGTCACTTTTGGGCTTGCCTATCAAAGACTGTACCTGAGTCGGCGAGAGGGCAATCATTCCGCTTTGCCGGAGCTTAATCAGCCCCAATTCCTCTGGCATGCGTTCTGGGTTACCGCATTGATCGGATTTGTGCCTTTGCTGGTGCTCAGCCGTGGCAATATCTGGACAATTTTCGAAGATGCGTTCTATCCGAAGCCTCGCTGGTCGAGCCTGTTTCAGAGAGGACGTTACGGCGATGGACGCGATGCTCTGCTGGAGATGCAGATGTTTCTTCGCGCGGCGACTCCACTGGCGGCAGCGATCGTTTTAGGCCACGGTCACAAAGCATGGCAGAGAAGTCTGGCTGGCCTGCTCCTGATTTATATGGTTGCACGGGGACTTCATGATGGTTCGCGCTTCAGACTGGTCGAAGCTGTTGTTCCGATAGCAGCCGCCTTCTTTTGGCGGGTACCGTTTCGATGGAAGCGGCCTGCGTTATTGCTGGCTCTTCCGGTGGTGTTCACGGTCAGTTTGGTATGGGCTGCCGCAGCGGTTCGCGGGCGAGATGAAGGCCGCTTCGCCTGGCGTGATGCTTTTTCAGTGCAGTACGTCGGTTTTGAAATGTTCCGGGAGTTGCTGTTTCTGCGGCGAACCGTGCCCAACACAAGTCCATGGCAGTGGGGCTACACTTATTACGTTCAGGCGATTAATCCCATTCCGCGATTCCTGTGGACGTCGAAACCTATTGAAGATGCCGGGCTGCAACTGGCAGTGCTCCAAAAGGCTGTCGTCGATGGTGAGCCGAAACTGACGATAGCCCCCGGTCTGATTGGTGAGATGTACTGGAACTTTGGCATACCGGGCATTGCCATCCTGTCTGCGTTGCTGGGAATGATACTGCGATGGTGGGATGCGGTGGGAATTCAGGCCCGGCAGTCATTGCCGCTCTATACCGTGTTTGCATCGGGACTCTATGTCGTCTTTGCTACCGGTCGTTCCGTAAACCTGTCGACAGCTTATGGCTTGCTGTCACTCTACGCCACGGTCAAAGTCCTGTGTTGGTGGAAGGCACGCGAAGCCACTGGTTCCTGAAAGCCCGGTTTGCCGCTCAGAAAAGGGGTCAGGAACGAATAGTGCGCAGCACCCTCCGGGCCATTTGGCTATTGGTTCCTGACCCCTTTTCTGAGGCGTGACGAAGCACTAGTCGCGTTCACGCAAAGGAATGTGTTGTTGAGCGTTTGCCTGATCTTTGTTCGGTCGTGCTTAATGTGTCTCGTCCTCCTCGGTGCCTCCAATCCTGCGATGGGCGGCAACAAGGAGAGCCTGCCTGCGCTCAGTCTCCCGGATGCATCGAAATGTGATGATCTCACGTATCTCAGGCGTGTCTGGGTTGTGCTTGCCGGCAGGACAGCCCCCGCCGCCGAAGTTGTGCAGGTGCTGAATCAGCAGCAACCTCTGGATCGCCATAGTCTGGTAGATCGGCTGCTGAATTCGCCTCAGTACGCGGAGACATGGGGGCGCTGGCTCACCTATTTGACAGGATGCGATGACGAGCTGCTTTCGCCTGGTGGATTTGCGATGCAGGTTCCACGCGAACGTCTGTTCTGGCTGTGGCAAAAGTGGCTGCAGGATCAGGTTGCTGAAGATACTGGATATGACCAGATCATCCGGGACCTGATAGTCTCGGACAGTCGAGCCCCTTCCGAAACGTTGAGTACGTACACAGCTCGATACAGCAAATATGCCGGAGCGATGCGAAATGGTTATGGGGGCTGGGAAGATTTTAAAAAGGGGCCCAATGATCTCTTTTGGAAGACCTATCGCACGCCGTCTGACAATGCGGAATTGATCTGTAGAAACCTGCTGGGGTTCCGCATGGAGTGCGCTCGTTGTCATGATCACCCGCTGGCTGCCTGGACAATGGACGACCACAAAGGGCTGTCTGCGATCTTTCAGCGGGTGGTATATGCCGAACTGCCGGTGACCCGTGAAGAGAAACGACGTCTCTTTGTTGGGTTTAGCCTTGCAGGGGTCGCCACAGAACTTTCGTTGATTGGTCTTGCCCTGGTGATGCGGCACCGCCGTTACACTTTGCTTGCAACGCTGGCGACCATAGTCGCCAGTCTGACCGCAGCAGTTGCTTCCTACGCAGTCTTTAACCATCTCCATTTGCTGACCGATGTGACGCGTTGGGAGTCCGGCAGACTGATACTTGAGTTGCCGAGATACTCGCAAACACTGACATGGATTGTCACGGGGATCCTGAGCCTGACAGGGATCGCGTTACTGATTGGTCAGTCCATTCAGTTTCGCAGGTCTACCCAAATGCGACCGATCGTGCTGTCGTTCCTGACGGGTATCGTGGGCGCAGTATTGCTGATGGTGTCGATGGATCTCGGCTTTGCTGCAATTCGCCCGCAGCAGGCGGCTGAAGGCTCTTTGACGTCAGTTGTGATTCGCAATATTCGATCCAGGTTACTAACGGACGCTCAACCGGCGGTTCGTGAGGTGTATGACGATACGAATGGAAACTATCATTACCTGGGGGCTCCGCGTTTACTGGATGGGACACGCCTGCCGGATTCTGCCGACGATCATCCCCGGGAACAGTTTGCGGACTGGTTGCTGACGGGATCCGATCATCAATTGGCACGCAGTCTGGTCAACCGCGCGCTGTTTCGAGTCCTGAACTCAGCCTGCGCATTGCCAGTCGACGATTTTCGTCCAGGTATTCAACTGCAGGAACCAGAGCTGCTGGAGCAGATGACATCAGGTTTTGTTCAGCAGGGATATTCAATTAAATGGTTGCTGAGAGAATTGGTCCTGTCCGATCGTTTTCAGGTTGTCTCTGGTGAAGTGTCTAACAGTGTTGTGTTCAGATCTCGACACCTGACGGGGGAAGAGATTCTGGCCTCGTGCAATCAGCTTCACCGGACTGTGCAGTTGGCTCTGGCCGACCGCTGGACTCCAACGCCCGGCAATCCCTATTCATGCGGTTCGTTTGAGCCGAACTATGGAACCGTGGCCGACCAGTTGGTGTCTGCTTCGCTTCTGCAGAAGCACGACTCCAATTTGCCTTTTCAGGCAGTTTCTGTCTTGCTGGTGGGGCCTGACGTTCTGGACTATGCCACGCGACTTTCCGCCGCGCTGTGTCAAGATCGTGAGCGAATGCCGCCGAGCTTTAACGATGTTTGCCTGGGCCTGTGGGGCAGGCCCTGCACGACGTCGGAAGCAGATCTGCTTATGGCAGAAGAGTCCGATCATTCAGCGGGAGACGGTGAAGGCTTGGCGACTGCGATCTGGGTGGCGATGAACTGTTCTGATTTCCTGACACTGGATTAACTGGGTTCTGAAAGCTCGTGATTCATTGTTTGGCTCACGCCTTTGTCGGCTGGTGCCGCGAGTAGTTTGTTGACGTGTTCCGCGGTTAAGCTGATGTTGGGTTGATGTGGTGGGTAGAATTCTATGATGAGCGGCACAATCGAAAAGCTGAACGAGACACGACGAGGGTTGATGCAGCAAGCGTTCATTTCCCTGGGGATGAGTGTGTCGTCACTGCGGATCGATTCCACTCGACGTTGTGAGGCCGGGGTATCCGAAGCGCTCATGCCTGGGGCGAATAGTGTGATCTGTTTCTTTCTGGACGGCGGGCTCACACATCTGGATTCTTTTGATCCTAAACCGTTAGCTCCACGCGAGATACGGGGTGAATTTTCAGCCATAGCGACGAGTGTTCCGGGGTTGCAGTTTTCAGAAAACTGGCCGCAGATGTCACGCTGGGCGAATCAGTTGACCGTGTTGCGTTCCGTAAGTCATCGTCATATGGAGCATGGTAATGCGACCCGGTGCATGCATGCGATGAAGGAAGCTGTGGATCAGCGAACGCCGGCCCTGGGAGCGGTTTTGGAATGGCAGTTGAAGAGCGAGTTGCCGCAGTATGTCAGCATTCCGTCTTTGCGTGATTACAGCGGTGCATTGGGCGCGGAGTATCAGTCGTATGCAGTTCTGGGTCCCGTGGGGCAATCTCTAAAGAATGACGCCGTCGCTTCAGGTGGCTTTCGCCATCGATTGAACCTTCTGGATAAGCTGCGGTTATTGCAGCAGAAAAGTCCTGAGACAGGCGACTCTGTTTCTCTGGTGAACCAGCAGCGAAAAGTGCGTGCCGTGCTGGAATCCGAGGCTTTTCAGCGAATAGTTCAAGTGGACAGCTCTGACCATCAGGACCGAGAGCTTTTTGGTAACAGCGAAACGGCAAAGATGGCCGTGATGGCGAGAAACGCTAACAGGGAAGGCGTTCGGTTTGTCGTTGTCAATCTGCCCGGGTGGGACATGCATGGAAACCTGATTGATTCGTCCCGGCGCATGATGCCCGACGTGGATCGTGCGGTGTCCGGCATCCTGGAGGACCTGAAAAACTCCGGTCGACTGGAAACAACCCTTGTCTTAATCATGTCGGAGTTTGGTCGGTCGCCTGAAATGGATACCTCAGGGCCTACACCCGGCAGGCACCACTGGCCTCGTGCGATGAGTCTGATTGTTTCTGGTGGACCGGTCCCCAAAGGACAGGTCATTGGAGATACTGGCGCATATGGTCATGAAAGTGAGATCATTCGGCATAAGCCCGACGATTTATCCGCCACACTCTACAAATGGTTGGGATTGGATCGAGATATTTTCTTACCCGGTGAGGGTGCTCTCCTTAATACTGCGGGATCAGTCATTTCTGAACTTGGTCTATCGTGAATCCGCATCGCCACCCACTGACTCTCAGCCCTTCGCCCTTCGCCCACTGACCACAGCCCACTGACCAATGACCAATGACCACTAGCACCTCAGTCACCGTCTCTCACTCCGGCAAACAACATGCGTATCGGCATGCTCTGTCGCTGCAGCAACTTGGGCTATTGCGTCGGTTTGTGACAAGTACTTATTACAAGAGGGATCGCTGGCCTGACCAAATTGCACAGTGGTTCCCGCGACTTGATCGAGGATTGCAGAAGCGGTGGTTGGACGGTGTGGACTCGTCATTGGTCACTCGTCATTTGTCATTGGAGGTGCCGGAACTTTTCTATAGGAATGTGCTGAAGAATCCGCAACGGGCAGAGCTGGCGATGTTTGAACGAGATGCAGCCTTTGATCGGTGGGTGGCATCTCGTTTTGCGTTTGAAAGCGACATCTTCTGGGGTTTTCAGGGTAGTTGCCTGGAAAGCCTGAAAGCCGCTCGTTCGGCCGGAAAGATGGCGGTCTGTGAGTTTGCAACCGCTCATGTGACGGCCGCCATTCGTATTCTTTCCGAAGAAGCCGAGAAGCATCCGGAGTGGGCTGCGACGATTAGCAATCTGCATTTCCCTGACTGGTATCGCGAACGGTTAGAACAGGAGCCACATCAGGCCGACGTCTGTGTAGCAGCCAGTGGGTTTACTCAACGGTCTCTTGAAGAAGTTGGCATCCCGCCAGAACGCATTCAACTTCTGCCGCTGGCCGCTGATGTCGACCAGTTTCAGTTTGCCGAACGGCGCACGGATGGTCCATTGAAAGTGTTGTTCGTCGGAGGCATCGGACAGCGGAAGGGAATCAAGTACCTGCTTGAAGCGGTTCAACAACTGAATTCCGCCCATGTCGAATTGTCTCTGCTTGGACCAGCCCCCGCGGATGCTCGTCCACTGGAAGCCTACTCGAAATGGTATCGTTATCTGGGGCGTACGGATCAGGCGGGAGTTGTGCGGAAGATGCAGCAAGCTGACGTACTGGTGCTGCCGTCTGTCTTTGAAGGATTTGGATTAGTGATTATTGAAGCGATGGCCACCGGGTTGCCCGTGATCACCAGTACTCACAGCTGTGGCCCGGAAGTGATCCGTGAGGCAGTTGATGGTTTTGTTCTGGCTCCGGATGATGTGACAGGACTTGCTCAGAAGATTGCCTGGTGTGCAGAACATAGAACACAACTCACGGAAATGGGCCGTTCAGCACATGAACAGGCGAAGAAATTTTCGTGGGATGCTCATCGAGAGCGCCTCAAGCAATTGTTAATCGAGATTGCAAGATAGTCATTTGTCATTTGACGACTGACCAATGACGACTGACCAATGACGACTGACCAACTAAAAATCACCTTCCTCACCGTGATGCCTTCGCCGTACGTGCAGGATCTGTTTGCTGCGATGTCGGCTGATGCCCGGATCGATTTGACGGTTTGGTATCTGGAACAAGTGGCGCCGGATACGTACTGGGGTGAGCAGGCGATGCCGGGGTATGCACGCGTCCTGCCGGGCCGCTGGTATGGTTTCTCTGGGGCTCGTGTGCATTGGAATCCGGGAATAAGAAAACTCATTGAGAATAGCGAAGCCGACCTATTTGTCATTGTCGGCTATATAGGGCTTACTAACCAGGTCGCGATGCGGACATTGAATCGACTGGGCCGGAAGTGGGTGTTCTGGGGTGAAGTGCCGGGCCTGCATCAGCGTGGGTGGCTTGGATCCCGGATTCGCCGCTTGCTGCAGAAGCCACTTTTGAAGGCTGTCGGGATTGCGGCTGTGGGTTCTCGCGCCATGACTGCCTATCAGGCTTTGATTCAAGCCGGTAATCCACGTTGTGTTTTTCGCAACATTCCCTATCACTGTCGATTGGATGAATTTGAAGCACAGGCAGCGGAGCAGGGGAGTAGGCGGGCGGAGGGGAGCGAGTGCGAAGGCGGGTTGCGTTTTTTGTATTGTGGGCAGTTGATTGAACGGAAGGGCGTGGATCTGTTGTGCCGTGCGTTTTGTCGCCTTGTGGCGTCGGGGGCTCATGCCACCTTAACGCTGGCTGGAGAAGGACCATTGAAGGGGCAATTGGAACAAAGCCTCACAGACGAATGTCGGACTCGAGTGCATTTCATCGGGTTCCAGCGAGTCGAAGCATTGCCCGCGATCTTTGGACAGGCCGATTGTTTTGTCCTGCCGTCGCGACACGATGGCTGGGGAGTTGTCATCAATCAGGCCGTGGCCGCTGGACTTGCCATTGTTGTTACTGATACGGTTGGTGCCAGTCACGATCTGGTAGAGAATGGAGTTAACGGCATAGTGATAGCTTCGGAATCAGAGGATGCGATTCTGGCCGCTCTTCAAGTTCTGATGAACTCACCGGAAAAAATTCGACGGATGGCGACTCGATCGTCTGAAATTTCAGAGAGGATTTCAGCGAAGAGATCCATTGACGACTGGTGTGATCTTTTCTCCGAAGTGACAGTGCGGTGAATGGTCTCTTTTTTATTAACATGTTCATTCGCTTTATTCTTCGGGCGGCATAAATTGAGGCTCGGGTTTGGCGGGATACATAATCCAAATCATGACCTCAATCGCGGCCGCGCACTGAATAAATGTCAACTCTCATCTTCCTTTCAGTACGATGCTTAATTCCTTGATTCGCTCTGTCTGCGAGTCTTCTTTTTGAATAGGCCCTCAGGTTGAGGTGAAAAAACTATGCAGGTCGTCATTCTCTGCGGAGGTTTAGGAACTCGGCTTCGTGAAGAGACGGAGTATCGCCCCAAACCGATGGTGTTTGTTGGTGGACGCCCGATTCTCTGGCATATTATGAAAACCTACGCGATGCATGGGCATAAGGAGTTTATCCTCTGCCTGGGCTACAAAGGGGAAGTGATCAAGGATTATTTTCTTAATTATCAATCCCGAAGCAGCGATGTGACTCTGCGGCTGGGTCAAAGACAGTCCATTGAATATCATTCGAACCATGACGAGGAAGACTGGACGGTCACTATGGTTGATACTGGACTTAAATCAATGACGGGAAGTCGGTTACGAAGAGTGATTCCTTACCTTCGTGAAGAAACGTTTCTTATGACCTATGGGGACGGACTGACTGACTCAGATGTTAATGCCTCTGTGGCATTTCATCATCAACATGGTGGTATTGCAACTCTTACGGCTGTTCCACCGCTGAATCGTTTTGGGCATCTGGCACTAAACGGGTCTCGCGTCGCGCACTTCGAGGAAAAGCCGCTCAGCAGTCATGATTTTGTTAATGGTGGCTACTTTGTCTTTGATCGCAGGATCGTCAATTATCTTGATGAGGGCGATGACTGTGTGCTGGAGCAGGCCCCCTTAAGCAAGCTCGCTCATGATAGTGAGTTGCATGCATTTCGGCATACTGGTTTTTGGCAATGTATGGACACGCTTCGTGAATTGGAACTTCTGAATCGCCTATGGGAAAGCGGTGAACCACCGTGGAGAATATGGTAACTTCATATAATGATTTCTATCGTGGTAAGCGGGTACTAGTGACTGGTCACACTGGGTTTAAGGGGAGTTGGCTAAGCCTTTGGCTGCGACAGCTGGGGGCTGAAGTGTTCGGCTACTCACTCCCCCCGGTATCTGCCAGGAATCTTTACGAAATTATTCAACCTGGGGCTTTTGAAGCGGAATGGTTGAACGATATACGAGATCAGGTCGCTTTGGGGACGGCTATTACGGGCGCGCGGCCTGACCTTATCTTCCATCTGGCGGCACAGCCACTTGTACAGGAGTCTTATCGTGATCCATCAGGAACGTTTGAGACTAATGCAATGGGTACGGTTAACCTGTTGGAGGTGGTCAGGAGGCAGTGCCTGCCTTGCACTGTCGTAGTCGTAACGAGTGATAAAT
The DNA here is from genome assembly GCA_026400835.1 of Planctomycetales bacterium. Lineage (GTDB taxonomy): Bacteria > Planctomycetota > Planctomycetia > Planctomycetales > Planctomycetaceae > SXXK01. The sequence goes on from JAPLOA010000005.1 coordinate 39,138, forward strand.
GCTATGCCAATCAAGAGTGGGACTTTGGATACAGAGAGAACGATAAGCTTGGCGGTCATGATGTATATTCCATGAGCAAAGCTGTCCAGGAGTTGATTACTGCTTCATGGCGGGATTCGTTCTTTTCGTCGAATGAAAAGTTAGGACATCTGGTATCAGGGCGCGCAGGGAATGTGATTGGGGGCGGCGATTTCGCCAAAGATAGAATCCTGCCGGATTGTATTCAGGCTTTGGCTGCCAGTCGGCCCATTGTTGTTCGAAATCCTGAGTCGGTGCGTCCGTGGCAGCACGTGCTGGACTGCCTGAGTGGTTATCTGTGGCTTGGGGCTCGGGTCTCACAAGTGCCCAAGAATTCCGCGTTAGTATCGTCGTTTAACTTTGGGCCGACTGCCCAGGATTTTCGAACGGTCCGGTTATTGGTTGAGGAGATACTGCTCCATTGGCGAGGTTCGTGGGAGACTGTGCCATCTTCATCGTTTGGTCGGGAGGCTGGCAGACTTCGTTTAGCCATTGACAAGGCGACGGAACTCCTCGGCTGGCAGCCGACGTGGGGATTTGCTGAGGCCGTGTCAAAAAGTGTGGAGTGGTATCGCGCACATCAGTCTGCATCGTGCGTTGAGATGCGTGATCTGACATTGGCACAAATTTCCTCCTTTGAGCGAAGCGCGATCTCAAAAGGTAGTTTGTGGGCCACGGGTGATGTGTCAGCATGAGCACTTACGACAGCCATTCTGTGCTGATTACCGGAGGAAGTGGTTTCATCGGGAGGGCTTTTGCGGAAGCTGGGCGGCTGAGATCTGCGAGAATGCAGTTCATCCAGCGACGGCCATATCATGTGCCGGACGTGATCGTCGAAAATGCCGATTTGACGCAGCTGACTGTTAGTCAATGGCGAGAGATCCTGGGTCGTTTGCGGCCAGATACGATCGTGCATCTAGCTGCTGCGGGTGTGAGTTATGGGTCTTCTGACATTGGTGAATTGATTCGGACAAATGTGACTCCTTTTGCCATGATGCTGGAGGCAGCCTCTGCAATGGTTAACCCTCCGAGGGTCGTAGCAATCGGTTCTGGTTTTGAGTATCAGCCCATTGATCGACCACGTAAAGAAACCGATCCGTGTCTCCCCAACTCTCTCTACGGTGCCAGTAAGTTATCAGCAACCGCTATAGCGGCCGCTTTCGCTTCCCGACTGTCGATCACGATACTTCGGCCATTTAGTCTTTACGGTCCATTCGAGCCAGAAGGTCGGTTGGCACCATACTTGATTCTGAGTGCATTTCGAGGTGAATCCATTGAACTGACGCCCGGCGAGCAGATACGTGATTACACCGAAGTGAGTGATGTGGCAGAAGTCATCTGGAGAGTCGTTGAATCGCCCGCAGCATCAGGGGTTCTTAGAGTACTCAATGTTGGAAGTGGCTTGTGCGTTTCACTTCGATCGTATGTTGAGACAATAGCTCGATGTCTCTCTTCGTACGGATTTGTTCCGGACATTCGTTTTGGAGCAAGACCTTACAGGAAAGATGAAATGATGAACTATTCGGCGGACGTCTCAATGTTGCGATCGGTTATTGGATGGATCCCGGATACTCCTTTGGAGACGGGGATCAATCGCCAGATCAAACATTTTTTGGAACGAGATCCACGTGGCAATACAACAGCGGATTAAGATCTATCCCCGGCAACGTAGAAGTGATGATCGAGGCTGGCTCCTGAAGGTTCTTGATGGCGGGGAAGCCGATCTCCCTGATCAGACCGGAGAGTGCTATCTTGTTTCTGCATTTGCAGGTAAGCTTCGAGGCGCACATTTTCATCGTTTGGCAGCGGAATGGTTTACCGTCGTAGCTGGTAGCGCCACATTGTTACTCGCTGATCCCGGGACAGGTGAACGGTTTGAACTGTTCTTGGATTCACTTGAGCCAGTGACAGTGCATGTCCCGGCCGGGATCGCGCATGCTTTTCGCGTCGATTCAGGATCTGAGCAAATGTTGTTGGTGGCATATTCTGATCGCCGATATGACCCGCAAGATACCATCCAATTCAGTTTCGTCTGACATGCCTTCCGTCCCGGACCTCTCTATCTGCATACCAACATTTCAGCGATCGCATTTGCTGTCGCGGACGTTGGAAAGAATCGCTGCATGCGTCATCCACGCGGGTTGGCAAAGCCGTGTAGAACTTTGTGTGAGTGATAACGCCTCCGGTGATTCCACTCCAGAAGTTCTCGCAGCGTTTCGCTCACCCGGACTTCAGTTTCGAAGTTCCAGAAATGCTCAGAATCTGGGCTTTTCCAGAAATCTTCGGCAAGTGGCTAAACTGGCGCAGGGAAAGTACATCTTGTTTGTTGGTGACGATGATCTGTTGTGCTGGGATGCACTGCTGAACCTTGATGGTGTATTCGCCCTTGAACCTGAAATAGCTCTCTTTCCAACACTTCCGGATTTGCCTCTGGATTTGACAACATGGGATCTCAGAACGCAGCCTCATTGGCTGGAAGGTGGTCGCTCGGTACTACGCGAGCTTGGGTTGTTTCAGCTTACTTTTCTCGGCAACTTCATCGTTCGTCGTGACACCTACCTTGCAAATGATACTGAGAGATATGCTGCCTCTTTATATCCTCACGCCGCCATAATTTTCCGCATACTTCAGACTTCAAGGGCTTTCTTCTCCCCAACGTCATTGTTTGAGTTTGACGAGCCTGTGCGAGGTTGGAACCAGCCATTGCTGACAGCTATCGACCTTGCGAGAATCATTACAGAGGAAGTGCTCATTCCAGTTGCAGATCAAGGCCTTGCTCGCGACGTGTACAGCAAGACGGTTCGAAGCATTGTACGTGCATTAATCAATCGCAGGAAGGGCCGCACTGATGAGGTCGGCAATCCGTTTGCGGACTTGAGTCTGCGAAATGTGCTGCAGTGCTACAGGGCGTCACGTGCCTTTCAGATACAAGCTGCAGCTTTCTGGGCGGCTGGTGCTTACATTCCGCTGGCGATGTTGCTGAAATTGATTGGTGAAAAGCCCAGAAAAGTGAATTTTTGATCATGCGATTTGGTCAATCCCGGCTGGCATAATCACTCATGCCCTCTTCACTCCCGTCGGCGTCTCTAGTGTTGTGCATAATTCGGCGTCAATTGCAGCACAAGTATCCCGCCGAAAAAGAGGTGCGTGGAGTCTAATGAAGATTTTACTTGTATCGTCATCTTCAGGATCTCATGGGGGTGGGGAGTATTATCTGCTGGAGCTTGCGACATCGCTGCAGGCGCTGGGACACGAGGTCGTCACATGGGTCTCTCTTCATTCGCAAATGGAGCCTTTGGTTCAGTTGTTTCTGCAACGTGGATTGACTGTGCATCGGTTTGGATACACAAATACTTATCATCGACGACTGCGATCTCTGGGGGCCATCGGCGACTGGTCGCTGCAGCAGGAGCTGGCCGGGCAATTCCGTCAGTCCTCAGCCGACATCATTCACATCAACCAACAGTGCGTCGAAGATGGCCTTGATCTCGTTAAGGCTGTCGCCCTGTGTAACTGCCCTGCCTTGTCGACAATTCACGTAACAAGATCAGCCACATCGCTTGGAGCAAAACTTGCGTGGCTCAGAGACATGGTCTCCAAAAACACCTTGCGCAAAACTCGCCTTCCTTTGGTCGGAATTTCAAAAACATCGGCGTGTGATCTGACCGAATTTGTGAACGGAAATCGTGAACTTCAGGATGTGTCTGCACCAGCGACGACTGCGCTAAGGGCAAGATATTGTCCAGTGTATGCGGTGGCAAATGGTGTGAGTGTGCCGGCGGGGGCAGATCGTCACGATCTAAGATCGTCAGTTGGGGTAGGTCCGTCCGATGTGGTGCTTGGCGTAGTGGCAAGAATTGAACATCAGAAAAATCCACTGTTTCTCTGCCAGGTCTTGAGCGCCCTGCCGAGTTTCGTCCATTGCATTTGGGTAGGAGATGGACGACTCAGGTCTGAATTGCAGCATGAGATTACGCGACGGGAGCTTTCAGGGCGATTTCACCTTACCGGGTGGCAGGATCAAGCGGCTGGCTGGATGTCTGCATTCGATATGTTTACCCTCGGCTCTCTTTATGAAGGTCTGCCGCTAGCACTACTTGAAGCTATGGCGTCTGGTTTGGCGTGCGTGGCTTCTAATGTTGATGGAATGCAGGACGTGATTGAGCATGGGGTAAATGGCTTTCTTTGTTCAGTCAACGACGTTGATTCCTGGGTAAAAGTTCTTATGCCTCTGATCGAGTCTCCTGCAACTCGCTCTCAAATCGGTGCAGCGGCCCGAAGACGTTACGAAGCAGAATTCAGTATCGAAGCGATGGCAAAACGCACGATTGCTGTTTATGAGGATGTGATCAGGCGGGGTTAGTCATTTGGCATTTGGCATTTGTCATTTGTCATTTGTCATTTGTCATTTGTCATTTGTCATTTGCCCACTGCCCACTGCCCACTGCCCAATGACCAATGACCAAAGTTCTGCACCTCATCCCTTACATGCATCCTTCTGCTGGTGGTCCACCGGTGGTTGTGGATCAGTGGTGCGCGGAGCTGCGGCGGCGAGGTGTTGAGGCAGAGGTTCTGACGACGGATGCTTATGCGTCGGCTGATGATGACGCATGGCAGGCGGAGTATGCCGCCCGGTATCCGCTGACGGTGGTGAAATGCGTCGGGCCTCGTGGCTTTGGGTATTCGACTCAGCTTCGGTCCGTGCTTGCAGACCGGGTGAAGCACGTTGATCTGGTCCATGTGCATAACGTTTGGGGTTATGCGAACCGACTGGCCGCGAGCCTTTGCCCGAAATGTGATGTTCCGTTTGTTGTCAGCACGCATGGCATGCTGGATCCGCATTCGATGGGACGTAAGGCGTGGAAGAAACGGCTCTACGGTCGCTTGTTCGAATTTCCCGCGTTGCGACAAGCATCAGGGTTGATCTTCACCCATGCGGAAGAAGAGCGACTGGCTCGCGAAACTTGTGGTACGTTGCCAATGGGTTACGTGGTACCGCTCGGCACGAGCGACCCACCCGCTGAATCGCGATCCGAGTTGGCTTCGCAGTTCCTCCGTCAGTTTCATGCAACGGCCCGCGGACCACGCGTTGTGTTCTTAAGCCGGCTGCATGAGAAGAAGGGGCTCGATCTGTTACTGCCGGCATTTCAACGCGTGCTGCAGAAACACTCGTCCAGTCAGCTGGTGCTCGTCGGGCCGGGAGAAAAAGACTACGTTCAGGAGTTGCGGTCCCGAGCGAACTCGCTCGGCATATCGGAGCAGACGCATTTCATCGGCTCGCTGCATGGCGAACAGAAGTGGGCCGCTCTGGCTGCTGCGGATGTGTATGTTTTGCCGTCCTATCAGGAGAATTTTGCCATTGCCCTCGTCGAAGCGCTGCGAGTGGGCACACCGGTGGTTTGCAGTCAGCGAGTCAACATCTGGTCGGATCTCGCGAATGCTGGTGCGGCGACGGTTTGTAAATTGACTGTGGAAAGTGTGGCGGAATCCATCCTTCGGTTGTTAGATGATCGAAGTGGAGCGGAGGAGCAGGGCGGCAGGGGGGCGGCGTTCGCGGCGGAAAACTATACGTGGGTGAAGAGTGTGGAGAGGTTGGCTGATGTTTACAAGAGAGTTGTCAGTGGTCATTAGTCATTAGTCATTTGTCATTTGTCAGTGGTCATTTGTCAGTAGTCATTTGTCAGTAGTAATTGGGCAGTGGTCATTTGTCAGTAGTCATTGGGCAGGGAGGCGGGGTGTGGGGAAGAAGACGAGGGGGTTTGAGGATTTGCGTGTGTACCAGTTGGCGGAAGAAATTGGTGACGCCATTTGGGAAATCGTATTGGGCTGGGGGCAATTGGCGAAGGATACGGTCGGCAAGCAAGTTATTCGGTCAGCTGACAGTATTGGGGCCAATATTGCCGAGGGGGCTGGACGCGGTTCGTATCAGGACAATCGCAGGTTTGTAAGGATTGCCCGAGGTTCGCTGCTTGAAACACGACACTGGCTACGGCGAGCCCATCGCCGTAGTTTACTCAGTCCTGAACAAACCACCGCACTCAAGCGACTCATCGACGAACTCTCGCCAAAACTCAACGCCTACCTCAACTCCATCGGCCCCACCGAAACCCCCGACGGTGACCACTGACGACTGACAACTGACCAATGACAACTGACAACCCCCGTAATTTAGCCGCCTACGACAACTCCATCGGCCCCACCGAAACGCCCGACGGTGACCACTCACACCTGACACCTGACCAATGACACCTGACCAATGACAACTGACCTCCCCCGTAATTTAGCCGCCTACGACAACTCCAGCTTCAACCCTGGCCGAGGAACGATCGTTCGCATCGTTTGGTACTTCCTGAGTTTGCTGATCTTTGAAAGTGGTTGGCTTCCGGTGTCTTCGTTGAAGTGTCGGCTGCTACGGATGTTTGGAGCGACGATCGGGCAGGGCGTGGTGATCAAGCCGCATGTTCGGATCAAGTATCCGTGGAAGTTGGTTGTGGGCGATCATTGCTGGATTGGGCAGGAAGCCTGGATTGACAATCTGGATCAGGTGACTCTGGAAAGCGATGTGTGTCTGTCACAGGGCGTTTATTTGTGTACGGGCAGTCATGATCATCGATCGCCGACGTTTGAATTGAAGACAGCTCCGATTGTCGTGAAGCATGGAGCCTGGATCGCAGCTCGGGCTATTGTCCTTGGTGGTGCGGTTGTTGAATGTGGAGAAGTGGTCGGAGCGGGAGTGGTGAGGAGAAGGGGGTAGTCAGTGGTCATTTGTCATTTGTCATTTGTCAGTAGTCATTTGTCAGTTGTCATTTGTCAGTAGTCATTTGTCAGTAGTCATTTGTCAGTAGGGGCTCAGAAAAGGGGTCAGGAACCAATAGCCAAATGGCCCGAAGGGTGCTGCGCACTATTGCCCCTTTTCTGAGCCGGCGGACTCGCTGGTCTTGGTGGCCGAACCTGTAGTACTGACCACTTTGATCGAGGATGAAATTCACGAGGCTCGTCTTGAAGTCATCGATACTCACCAGCACACCGTTGTCACCGTTATCGAATTGCTCAGTCCGACGAACAAGATCAGTGCTTCCCGGGGTCGAGCCAGCTACGAACAGAAGCGTCGTGAAGTGATGACGTCTTCCAGTCATTTCGTGGAAATCGATCTGCTTCGGGACGGCAACCATTTGCATACACGTGAGCTATTGCCACCCGGCGAATACTTCGTGCATGTCTCCCGAAAAGATCGTCGGCCGAAAGGTTACGTCTGGCCGATTTTGCTACCACAGCGACTGCCGGTGATTGGAATCCCTCTGAAAGAAGGGGATGGTGACGTGGAATTGGACCTTCAGATGGTTCTGGCCACTGCATACGATCGAGCTGCGTATGATTTGGAAGTCGACTACCGGTCGGAACCGATCCCTCCATTGAGTCATCCGCATGCAGAATGGGCCAATACTCTCTTGATCGCCGAGGGATTGCGGAGCTAATCCAGTCGGCGGAGCGACTGGTGTACTTTACACCTGGATCAATTTCGCTCTGCACCCACCGCCCGCCGCTCCCCGCACCTGCCATGCAAATCAGCACAACTGACAACTGACCAATGACAACTGACCAATGACCAATGACAATCCGTCCACTATCCCGATTTTTCCGCTTTGGTAATTTGGGATGAATCTTCGGAAGTTTCGACGTTTTCTTTGCCTACCCCTGTGGGGGGTAGCTATTGTGCGGTTTGGACCGGCAGATTCTGCCGTTTCAGGTTTGCAAACCAAGGTGTTCTTGAACAAGGGGTAAGAGATATGAAAACCATTATGAGGGGCCTGACCCTCGCTGCGGTCTTGTTGACCGGGGCTGTAACTCAGGCGGAAATAGTTATTGACTCCTTTGCAGGGGGCGCTGCTGCTACCGTTCTCGGTGGCGTTGGCTCGGACGTGGACCGCGCCATTGGTAATGGCGTTACCCGAACAACAACTGTGGGTGGTTCGAATGGATCGATTGACATTGGGGCGACCCCGGGAGCTTCGTCCGCCTTTCTGAACGGCAATGGCTCTTATATTGAACTGGCATATAATCTGACGGGCGCTTCAATTGGTCGAAATTTCTTTGTCGACCAAGTGCTTCGAACCGGCTTTGTAGTAACTAGCGGCTCGAACAACTTCACCACAAGCCTAACGGCAACTAGCGGTGGTGCGACGACTGCCAATGCTTCGTGGGCCGGGGTGATCCCCAGCCAATTCAATATGCTCGAGAGAGTATCGAACTCGGGAAATGGCCACCTCGCAGCGTTTGCCAATGTGGATATTCTTACCATTCGGTTTACGAAAATTGGTGGCGGAAACGTCTTCTTTGACTCAACAACGGGAATTCGTGCCATTCCAGAACCAGCAACAATGTCCCTGCTTGGCTTGACAGCAATCGGTGGCATCTTTGCTCACCGTCGTCGTAAGAATCAGTTGGCTGCCTAGTTTCACTGACTGTTCTATCGATTGAAATCTCGAAACCGCAGGCGTGAAAGCGTCTGCGGTTTTGTTGTTTTGCAGCTTGGCATCTGCGGTGCAACGACTGATTTTTTTCGGTCGGGTCTGTCTGGCAAGACGTCGCGGTTCGCTGGGCTCCGAGCACAAATCACCGACCAGAATCCTCCGCACTTCTCATGGTTTTGCCCTGCGGCGAAGCTCATTTCCATCGGCACAGAGTACTTGAACATTTGTTGACTCGATCTGTCGATCAGCCTCCTTGCTAATTGTTCTTCTGGGGATTCACCCGTACTGACGAGACTAAACGATTCCTGAATGGATCGATTGTTCTTTACCTGGTTCTAAGGTTCGCCAAAATTCTGCTCGAAGCCTGTTGTGGCGATTGCGGCCGGTCGTCATTCTGGAAAAGTTAGACTTAGTGAATTCATCAGCCGCCGGGCGATAGCGGCGTGATGATTTAACTGGGTATTGAGCATTTTCGTTTAACGGCGAGCCGCAGGCGTAGGCGAAATCGGGCGACGACGCCTACGGCTTGCCGTTAAACGACTAAATCAACAATTCGCTAGTGCTTCGTCAAGTCTTCATTATTGGGTAGGATGGGCATTCTTGCCCGTCTCTGGATTGTCGGACAAGAATGTCCAACCTACGTTTTTCGATCTCACGCAGCATTCCTGCGCGTTCCGGCTGATGGAATCAACCCAACTTGTCCTGTTCATGAAATGCATTGTGGGTAACAGTTTTCTTTGTTGAACGGCTTGTGAATGAAGTTCTCTCTGAATCAAAGATGGATCCTTCTGTCGACTGTCGTCGTGTTGATCCATTTCCATTTTTTGTGGCAGTGGGGCCATTGGATGTGGGGCCGAGAACACTATCAGTTCTTCCCCATGATTCTGGCCGGGTTTGGATGGTTAGCCTGGCAAGCGACAGCAGAGATCCGCTGGCCGTCGATTCCCGCCTGTTCAATGCGTGCCTGGGTTTATTTGGTTGCGTCCGCGAGTGCCTATGCTCTGGCCGCATATACGGGTAGTCATTGGATAGGGTTGATTTCGTGCTTGATGTCTATGTGGACAGTGACATGGTTTCTGGGTGGAGTCGTCGCGGCCGATCTGCTTCGCGGGCCAATGCTCTTTCTGGCACTGCTGATTCCGCTACCCATCAATCTCGATCTCCAGTTGATTGTCTCGCTTCAAAAATTTGCCACGTGGTTTGCCAGCGGCGGTTTGGATCTGGCCGGAATTCGTCACACGGTTTCCGGGGTGGCGATCCGGACTGCACTTAAAGCCTACATGGTTGAGGAAGCCTGCAGCGGAATTCATTCTTTGTTCTCGGCGGTTTCGGCGATGATCTTCTTCGGAGTCTACTGCCGTTACGGGGTTCCACGACTGGTTCTGACCCTGGTGCAGACCCTCTTCTGGGTTGTCGCCGCCAATGCATTTCGGGTCTTTCTGATCGTCTATGCGGATTCCCGTTTTCAGATCCAACTGGATACCGGGTGGCGTCATGACATGCTGGGTTTTGCCATCTACGGGTTGGTTCTGGTGAGTGCACTCAGCTTTGATCAGCTTCTGAGGTTTTTGTTTCCGATGTCACGAGGAGCGGTGATCTCGGCTCGTGAAGAGCTGGACGAGGTGATACTGAAGCCATTCCGCATGTTTGTTGATGAAGTGATTGATCGACCGCGTCTCAAGGGGCGTCAGGCGGTGATTCTTCCGATCGCAGCCGCACTTCTGGTTTACCTGCCCAGCGTTGGCGTGGCCGTTGTTCGACAATGGAAGAATTCGTCTGTACCGACCGGACAATCAATCGAGGCTGTCGGGGCCGTTACACAGTTTAAAGAGGATTCTTTGTCAACTTCGGCTGGGGCATTCACGAAGGCGGGGTTTGAGTCGATCTCCAGAGACCCTTCGGACCCATTTGGAATGAGTTCGTCTATTTGGCAGTTCAATGGTCATGGTCTTTCGGCCAGTGTTTCGGTTGACGGCATGTATTCAGAGTTTCACGACCTTGCTTATTGCTATACCGGATCTGGCTGGAAGTTAGAGGCGGCTGAGAATGGCTTCCTGATGCAGAATGGATTGGCGATTCCACATACGCGGATGAAGTTGTACAAGAATTCTGGTGAGCAGGCGGTTGTTTACTTTTCCTGTTTCGATTCCATGCGGAAGCCGGTCGATCCGCCTGATGTCTCCGGTAGCATTTTGCGAATGCTAAAGAATCGCCTCGTTTCTGGCGGACTGATGGGAAGTCCCAAAGCCCCAATCGTGCCGCCCGTTTTTCAGGTGCAGTTGATGGTGGCCTCCGGAAAAGAATTGCTGCCTCATGAACTCAGCGTTCTCGAACAATTGTTTAACGACACTCGTGCTCAGATTCTCACACAGCTATCGGCAGGTCAGTAATGTTTGGTGGCTTTAAGAAATACTGGAAGTATACGTACCGCAGGATGCGGCAAGATGGTGTCCTGACATGGGGTTGGTGGAGATCACTCATCCCATTCTGGATGACACCCGCCTTCTACTGGGCGATCATTGCATTTCCATTCCGTTGGTTCTTTGCTGCCTGGCAGGATCGGCGGATGAAGAACCTCTTTTGGGGTGTGCCTGCAATTCTGCTTTTAGTACTGGTGGCACTGGCCGTGCATCGGATCCGGCAGTTGCAGGTCAGCGTCGGCAGCACATATTGGGATTTGGCTCAGGAAGCGATGTTGGTCAAAGACTACGCTCTCGCCGAAATGCTGCTGGATCGGATTCTGCAGGACAACAAGGCCCATGTTGAGGATGCTCGCTACGGGCTAGCCACAGTTTTCGAAGAAACTGGAAACGCGGAGCGTGCGGAACTGTTGTTTAATGCGTTGGCTCCTGACGATCAGCGTGGTTACCGCGATGCTCATCGTCGGCTGGCGATGATTCTCTCAGGCACGGTTAACGAACAAAGCACGGTCGAGCAGATCAATCGGTTGAAGTGGCACTTGGACGCATCGCTCGATGAGCAGTCGGCACGCATGTGTTTTGCCTGGGGCCGGTATGCGATCGCCACTCGGGATCTGGAAGGCGCCAGAAAATACCTGGAAATTGCCGCCGTCGAATTTCCGGAGTTGTGGATTACGCTGGGTGAAGTCAATACGCGACTCGGGAACACAGAGCAGGCGTTGTCCAGCTATGAAAAGGCCACAAAGTTTCTTGCCGGACAGTTGGTATCAAAATCTCAGGATCGGCTCGTGCGAGTCGACTACGCGACAGTCCTGATGCGGCTGGGAAGATTGGACGAGGCGAAGGTCGTGCTTGAGGAGGGTCTCAAGCGTGATCCGGAGGGGGAGTGGCATCAACTGTTGGCCGCACTCTATGTCAATTACCACGACCTGTTGTCAATTCAGGGGGGGCATCAGATCAGTGAGTTGCTGGGGCCTATTGCTCAGGCTTTGGATCAGGAACCGAACTTTGGGCCGGCACTCAATCGTCTGATGGCTTATGCCACGGCAAAAGTGGAAGGAAATGTAGAGCTGAAGAAAGTGCTGGCTCGTGTTGTGGCTGAGGGTAAGCAGCCAGCTTTGGCTCACCTTGCTTTGGGCAACGTCTGCTGGATGGAAGAAGATAAAGAGGGAGCGATCTTTCACTTCGAACGATCGCTGAGTATTAATTCCAAGTTGGCCGTCGTGATGAATAATCTCGCCTGGTTGGTTTCGCATGATGAAAAGAAACCGGATTTCGAGCGTGCTCTGGCGATGATTGATTCCGCACTTGTGGAAGAGCCTGAGAATGGCAGTTTCCTGGATACTCGCGGTACCATTTACATGATGATGGACAAGAACAAAGAAGCCCTGGATGACTTGGAAAAGGCTTTGCAGTCAGTAAAAGATGTGGCCGCAGTGCATGCGAAGCTTGCTACATTGAATGAGAAGTTGGGTCGAGCAGAGATGGCGGAACAACACAAACTGCTGGAACAGGAAATCAGGGGCGCCGCAGAGAAGCTCAAGGAGGGTGCCGCTGTGCCCAACCCGCGATGACAGCGTCCGGGTGGTTGATCATGGTAGGGAAGCGTTATGGGCAAAAAGATGGCCAGTATTTTTTGCCCTCCCATTTTTGTGCCGAGAACTGCTCACTTCGCACGCTCGGATTCCCGAGCTTGGCCCTGCGGCGGGTTGCTGCTAAAAAATCGCGGAGTCCAAGCATAACGCCCGGCGGCTCGGCTTGTGTCGGGGCGGTAAAAAAAACCTGGGGTACGCCGCAGCGTGGCGACCCCAGGCCTTGCTGTGAAACCCAGTCTGGGTTGCATCACAGCGAAAGAGTACGGAAGCGGCGAATCAGGACTGTCGACAGTCCTGTCAGCAGAAGTGCGAAGGTGCCTGGTTCCGGAACGGCAGCGGGTGCTGCGGCGAACGTCGCGGTGATGGTGAAGTCATCGATTGCCAGACCGTCGTCATTGCCAGTAGCATTAAAGCCCATCCACCGGATCCAGAGCGTATTGCCTGTCGTTAAATTCAGGCTCGTGATGCTGCCCGATCGGTCCGACTGATTTGATCCCAGGTTTCCGTTGATGGCTCCTACGACTCCCGTGGTGATCGGGCTTAGAAAATTCAGGCTGCTGACTGAGGTCCAGGATCCGGTCGTCAGGCTGGACGCATTGAGACTGTACTGAAAGTTCAGACGATCGGTTCTGGCTGCTCCGTTATTTCCAATTCGCCATTGCTCCCCCGTGTATTCGATCGACACGGATTGAATTGCGGTCGATCCATCGTTTTCAAACTGAGCACCGAAAGTGGATGCGAACGTGAGCGTCGTCAGTTCTCCGAATGCTCGGTCGGTGTTTGTGCCTGTCCCAAAGCTGTACGTGTCGCCCACGTTGCTGCTGCCAGTTCCGGCCGCGTAGAGTCCACTCAGGCCGTTCTCGACAAATGACCAGCCAACAGGAGTTGCGCTGCTGGTTCCGGACGCTGCCAACGAATCGAAGTTCTGTGAATAACCGGGCGTGCCGTTGGAGAGCGTGATCACAGCGGCCGGTGCATTGCAAGCACCCACGGAGACAAAAAGAAGAACTACGAGCAGGTGTTTTGCCATGCGTTGATACCCCAAGTTGTGTCGTCCTGGGTGTGAGGAAAAGCAGCACCTTTGTATCAGGCAAATTCAAGAGGATTCAACCTCAAGCAGAGAATTCCTAAGATATCTAAAGACTTCGCATGATACGTAAACATATGAATACACATGTGTTGTCGATTTCAAGGCGAAGACGTTTATTTGTGGCATCCTTGTGCATGGAGACCGACTGGCGGGCAGCCCCCTGCGGCCATGGTTTGGCTTTCAGAGACGCTGTGCTGTTCCCGTGAAAATCCGTGTTTTCTGTGGTTCGCGTTGCGATTGGCGAAGATCTGTTTCAGACAGGAACGCTGAAATCCGTTCACCACAGAGGTCACAGAGAGCGCGGAGGGGAATCGCAAAGTGCTGCTCGAGAAAGGTCTGAACGCAGAGGCCGCAGAGGGACGCAGAGAGTCAAATGTCCAGTCGTCACCTCGTTGTGCTTTCCTTGGCGTCCCTCAGTGACCTCTGCGTTCAGAAACTCAGTGTTTGTTCTGTGATCTCTGTGGTGAAACCTGCGATTCACGTGGCAAGCGTGTGGGACTCGGTTGATCGCCCCTTGGGAGAGTGTCTGGAAATTGTGGAATCCTTGGAGGGAATCACTTTTCAAAGGGCTTGGGGCATGTCAAGAATACCGTGGGTTCAGAAATGAGAAAAGGGGTCAGGAACCAATAGCCAAATGGCCCGAAGGGTGCTGTGCACTATTGGTTCCTGACCCCTTTTCTGAGCCCAGGGCGTTTTTAAGCTGTGTGACTAAGTCGAGGGGCCAACCGACTTGGTCGTCTGTCATTGTCAATTCTGGAATACTGGACGATCACTTATGCAGACGCGAAATGTTGGCATGCGGCGAGTTGCTCCCCGCTCGGGATTTACACTCATTGAGTTGCTCGTGGTGATCTCCATCATCGCCACGCTGATGGCCTTGATCCTCCCCGCGATCCAGCAAGCCCGCGAAGCCGCCAGAAGAACTCAGTGCCAGAATAATTTGAAGAACATTACCTTGGCTGCGATTAGTTTTGCGGAGTCCCGAAGAGGTGTGTTGCCGGCGTCTGGGACGTACCCTCTTGGCGGAATGTTTGGTTCGTTGCGGGCTAGTCACAGTTGGGTTGTTGACTTGCTACCTGCTTTAGATCAGCAGGCAATCTATGAGCGTTGGAATTTTCAATTTGCTTATGATCAGGGCAGCAACCGTCCACTGTCACTCTACAGTATTCCTGTCCTCGCTTGTCCAAATGATGATTCAGCCGTTGGCGTCGACGGTGGGTTAACCTATGTTGCCAATTGTGGTGTTGGCGATGCTGACATTGATCTGAAGAATCTTACGCCGACGACTGCTGCCGACTTCGGGCATTCTTTTGCGGTGGAGCCGCTTGGGTGGGCAGATGGTGGAACTGCTGCCTCAAATGCGAATTCCGAAGTAGCTAAGAACACTGGGGTATTCTGGTCCAGTATCGCGAGAAATGTTCAGGTAAATTCGACAGCTCCACTTGTAGATACTGCAACAGCGAACGCTAGTTCGAATATTGGCAGAATCTACGATGGAGCAGGAAACACCATCATGTTCACAGAGAACGTAAATGCGGGTAAGGATATTGTGAGCGGCGGTGCAACATGGGCAAATCCGTCAACGCGAAGTTGCGGGTTCATCTTTGGTGTCAACTCAGGCACTCCGGCGACCTTCGGTCAACTTCAGAACATCCCGTTCAGCCCACCGGTAGCAAACAGTTTGAGCGCGAATCGCTTTATCAATCAGGAAAAGAACGGGGTCGACGGGGCTGCTCCTTACCCGAATAGTCGTCATATCGGATTGGTTGTTGCGTCGTTCTGTGACGGAACGGTCAAGACTTTGAGTGAGAATATGGATCGGGGCGTGTACGTTCGTCTCATCACACCGGGCGGTGCTCGACCCCGTTCGATCGCGGGGTTTGTGCCAGAATCCCCGCTCGGTGGAAACGAGTTTTAGTCCTTAAAACGTCGATTCTTTGTTCAGATGAAGAGCTTCCTGTTGCTCTTTTGTTCAGTGCTTCTTGATGCCGAAAAAAATTGGGAAAAATGATACTAATAGAACTCCTATTGATTCTCTTTGCTAGCTTAGAGCGTTAACTTGGGGCGAGTTTACGGGTTGCATTGAATGTGACGCTGTCTTTTGGGGGGGCGATTATGCATAGGTGGGTTTGGCTTGTTGTGATGTTGGTTATTTCTCAGGCGGGTAAGTCCGACGCCGCAGTCATCGATTTTGATGGTGCCCCTGTGACTACTCCGTTGGTCTATGGTGATTTTACCTTTAGTGCGACGACGCCTGCTTCGGCTGGTAGGACTCTTGCGGGAAACGTAACAGGGAATAACGGAACGAATGCGTTTGCTTTTTCTGCAGGAAACACCGTTACAGTGACCTACACAGGGCTTGGTACGTTCACATTAAACAGTTTGGCCTTGGGACGCACGACTTCTTCAGTCTCAGATCCGACATTCACGATTACTGGTTCTGGTCCCGGCGTTAACTTTGGACCTTTTGCTACACTTACTCCAACAGCGTTTGGCGCGACATTCTCTAACATTACGAGCTTGGTGATCGCGGCCACGCAAGAGGCTGCTTTTGATAATTTCGATTACACGATAAACGGAGCAGCAGCAGTTCCAGAACCGGCCTCTGCGGCGTTTCTTGGGTTGGGCTCATTGGCGTTGGTTGTTAGACGTCTTCGTCGTCGAAACTCGGTCGTTGCCTGAACTCGTAAACTGGGTCGGGTTAGAATGATCTCCAGAGGACTGCTTTTGCAGTCCTCTTTTTTTACGCGCTGAGCGTTTCTTCCAGCTCAATTCACGGGGACGTGTGGTTGGCTTATTTGGCTGGTCGCGGCCAAAGCGCGTAACGCACAATCCGCTGTGATTTGGCCCCTACCCAACATCCTCGACATTTGCGACAAGGTCGAGTGGACCACGAAGTACACGAATAGTCGAAGTGCTTCAGCGTGAGTTCGATGTGATTCTTTCGTGGCTTTCGTGGTTTCAAAAAGACACTGGCCCAACTTCCCCTGGGCAATTCTCAAAGTAGCCGTCTCGCTCCGTCGAGACGAGTCCTTGCAGACAGCCCATCGCTGAAGAAACTCCGAGCCATTCCCGTTGATAGCCTGCGTTGACGCCGCGGTGAAACGCATCGATCTTCCCCGGAGTCCGAAAACTGCGGTGCCTCGTTGCTATACCGGGTCGTGCAAACGATTTTGCGTAGAGCCGCACAATTTGCCTTGAATGGCAGCACAAAAAAACTTGTGGAATGCCGGCGAGCGGTATAGCGTCAGCTATCCGTGTCTCTGCGATTTCTCGCGATGGTCAAGTTATAGAAAACAGATGGGGACTGACACGGAGGGCTGACGCCCAACCGCTCGCCGGTTCAGCTAATCAGGGGTGGCGTTCATCCATGTTTTTGAACGTAGCAACACATTGCTTTCGCCGTTTCACGGCTTAATGTTCATTTTCAAACGTCTTCCCCAGGCTAAAGCCTGGGGCTACCTGCTGCCGCCTCTCCGAGGCAAAATCAGAGCGAAGGCTCAGAAAAGGGGTCGGGAACCAATAGCCAAATGGCCCGCAGGGTGCTGCGCACTATTGGTTCCTGACCCCTTTTCTGAGCACCATTCCTTGTTCGATGATTGACAGAGCCCTACAGCAACTCCACGTCAGCTTCATCCACCAGCACAGAAGCACCTTGCTGCATGAAGTTGACGATGACGGTCAGGCGATGCTGCGAGTGGACTTTGGAGATGGTGCCACGTAGTCCAGCCATGGCCCCTGTCTTCACGATGGCCGCACGCCCCAGCAGCGGCTTCGGCTCGGGCTGAACATCGTTGCCTTTCTCCAGCACAAGACGGATGCGTTTCAGGTCTTCAAGCAACTGCTCAGACTCTGTCACTGGCAGACAGCGGGATATACATCCGGTTGAGACGGCATTGTGTCGAGCGATCTCGTCACCACGCATGAAGACATAGCCAGTAAACAGTGGCATGTAGCTGGTGCGAATTCTTCCTTGCGGCGATCGTTTTCTTTGCTGCACCATGGGGCCGTAATGGGCAATCTCCAATGGTCGGAGTTTTCGCATAAACTCCTTCTCATGGCGTGCCAACGTGTACATGGCAAACCACGATTCATCGATCCCCGCTGCTGGATCATCCAGCAGGGTTTCAGGGAACATATCGGGTTCTTTGGCAAGGATGGGCATTTTTTAGTGGCTAGTTGTCAGTTGTCAGTTGTCAGGTGTCAGGTGTCAGGTGTCAGAGAGCTAAGGAGCAGTCCCGAAATAACATCCGGTTTTTAATGTGGCGAAAAATCACAACCCGACACGTCAGTGAGGGATAAAAGTTGGTTCGTTTTTCAACAACAATCCCTCGCTGACGCAGCGGGTTTGGATTAAATCAACAGGCTGGTAAACCCGGTGGGGAACGAAACTTCGCTTGCTTGAAGGCTAGCACGAAACTGACGACTCTAACGGTTAAGAAGACATGGGGACGGTAGCAAGTTTCGGTCGCTTTTCGTTAACTTCTCGCGTCCTTTGAAACGAACTGTTACGCTCATCGGCTGATGGACGAAATTGGCTGAACACGAAACATGGTGTGCAGCCATCTTCCTTTTTGATTCGGTCCTTTTTGCTGGTGTCGAATGATTCTGCTTCTTGGAGGTAACGGCTACGTCGGAAGTGCCATTCAGAAAAATCTGACTGGGCGAGGCTTGCCGTTTACCGTGGCTTCGAGAGCTTCTTCCGATTATTCCAGTCTCCCTGTGCTGGTCAAGATGTTGCGTGAGTTGCGGCCGGAGTTCCTGATCAACGCAGCTGGCTATACGGGCAAGCCCAACGTCGACGCCTGTGAAATTCATCGCACCGAATGTCTCGATGGAAACGCTGTTCTTCCGGGAGTGATTCGGGAAGCCTGCGAGCAGACTCAAACTCCCTGGGGGCATGTTTCTTCAGGTTGCATTTTCACGGGTGCCAAAGCTGATGGAAGCGGCTTTAAAGAGAGTGATGCTCCCAACTTTTCTTTCCGCCAGGACAATTGCAGCTTCTATTCGGGGTGCAAGGCTCTCGGGGAAGAGGTTCTAAGCGGTGCCGAGAACTGCTTTATCTGGCGATTGCGGATTCCGTTCAACAACATCAACAGCGCACGTAATTACATCAGCAAAATGATGCGTTATGATCGACTGCTGATGGCGACCAACAGTCTTTCGCAACTGGATGAGTTTGCCGATGCCTGCGTGGCCAGTTGGACTCAGCGAGTTCCGTTCGGAACTTACAACCTGACGAATCCCGGCAGCGTGACGACTCGCGATGTCGTGCGATTGATCCAGAAGCATGGATTGTCGAATCGGGATTTTCAGTTCTTTGAGTCTGACGATCAGTTTATGAAGCTTGCTGCGAAGACTCCTCGTTCCAACTGCGTGCTGGACAGTACCAAAGCCATCGCCGCCGGCTTGCCGCTCAGCCCCATCGAAGACGCGCTTGAGAGTGCGATGAAGCACTGGATCTAAAAAAGGGGTCAGGTCTCTTTTCGGGGAAGCAGAACAGAAACCTGTTTCGGAAGCCCGACGTTTTGAGACAGAAGAATGATGACAAAATAATGTGGATTTCATCGCTGACGAAACGCGCCCCACTGTCGCACGCCATCATTTTGGATCTAAAAAGGGGTCAGGTCTCTTTTCGGGGAAGCAGAACAGAAACCTGTTTCGGAAGCCCGACGTTTTGAGACAGAAGAATGATGACAAAATAATGTGGATTTCAACGCTGACAAA
>JAPLOA010000099.1 GCA_026400835.1 Planctomycetales bacterium
TGCCAGTTTCCACATCCAAATCCCTCAACAGTGTGTATACTCATCCGTGGCCTCGCTGTGTTTCCGTAAGTTGTTCGTTGACATCAACTTCTACGCAGCGATGGCCCTTTCATTTGAACCAGTTATGAATAATCCGGGTTTAACGCCGAGCCGCCTCAAGCAACTTAATCCATGGCCCGACATAGTGACCGTTGTCGTGGAATGTTCGGCCGCTGATGAGGTTTCCGTCGATCACGCAGGGCTCATTCACAAAGATACCGCCGCAAACTTCCAGATCAAAGCGGCACTTCAGGACAGTCGCCATCCGCCGACCGCGGACACAGTCGGCATAAGCGGGAATCTCGACGCCGTGACAAACGCTGGCGATCGGCTTATTCGTCGCAAAGAAGTGCTTTGTTGCACGAACCAGGTCCTGGTCATACCGAATATACTCAGGCGCGCGTCCTCCCGAAAACATGATACCGGCATACTCTTCCTCTTTGATATCGCGGAACGCAATGTCAGCTTCGATTGAGTAGCCTTCCCACTCCTTCGTGATCGTCCAGCCCGGTTTCACTTCATGCAGAACCATCTGGTATCGACGTTTCTCAGGAGCAGCCACCACTGGAACAAAACCAGCTTCGATCAGACGGTAATAAGGGTACATCGTGTCGAGCGTTTCCGTGGCGTCGCCAACGATGATGAGCACTTTGTTGCTGGATGACATTGTTGGATCCTTCTAATACGTTTTGTGAGCAGTTCAGACCGTAGTGTTGGCTTCAGCCAACTTTCGTCCGGAGATTTAATGCAGAGTGCCGACTGAAGTCGACACGACCAACTCAATCAACAACCCACGGATGTCTTTCCGGGACAGCTGCGAAACATCAAATTGCAACGCTCTTCAATCGTTCGGCCAGATATTCACGTGACTTATTGATCTCGGCCGTGACCTCCTGAGCCGTCTCCAGAATCGGGATGCCTCTGGGAACCGGATGCATGAAGATTTCTGTCCATCCCTGATACTTGATGTCTATGAGTGCTTTCACCAGCGGACCAAAATCCAGTGGACCCCGGCCCGGCATCTGAAGCAGCTCCTGTTCCTTCGGCAGCCTGGTCATACAACCATCGCCGTGCTGCCAGGCATAAAACATCTGCAGGCTGCTGCCGAGTTCTCGAATGAGTGCGGCTAGTTGTTCGGCGTCCTGCGGCAGATGATAGGGCGCGAGAGCAATGCCCAGATTCGCCGAAGGTCGTAGTTCGTTCAGATAACGAATACCGTCCGCCGTTTCGAAGAGATCGTTTGCATGATTCTCGATCGCAACTATGACACCGTTTTCTTCTGCAACCGCCAAATGTGGCTTCATGTTCTCGACAAAAGTTGCCACGGCTTTTTTCAGCTCCGCTCCCGCGAGACCTTTCTGGCCAGTGCCAGCGGTAATGATCAGCGGACAGCCAAGGCGTTTGGCGAGTCGCATGTCATCCTGAAGCTTGAAAGGTCCAAGCGGATACTGTGTCAGGCAGCCGACCTGAAGCTTATGCTTCTGCAGCATGCTGAGGAACAACTCCTCACCCATGTCCTGCAACTGCTCACGCTGATTCCCGTGCCGCTTCGGCCAGATATCAATATGCGAGGCACCACATTGAGTGACCTCGGGCAGGATCTCGCCCAGATACATGTAACCGTACATGCACGAAGCCACGATATACTTGAAGTCGAAACCGGCCGCCGCAGAGGCCATTGCACTGTCTGTCAGATGAGGCAAGCACTGTGAACCGCAGGCGGCAGCAACAGCCGCAAGGAAAGACCGGCGCGTGGGAATGCTCATGGTGTTTTCCTGAGTAACAGCCCGAAATCATTCTCTTATTTACCGCTTGAGCCTGAGGCGTCAGGCGATTCTACAGGAAAAATCGGCTAGCGTCTCAGGCTCAAGTGAATGTGGTTTGCTCGCTTCTGTGCAAGCCGTCGAACCGCCTCTGCGGTCAAACTCTAAGGTAGCTTAAGCAGATGAACTGCCTCGAAGCTACGCTTTCTTCTGAACCATGTGGCAGGTCTTGCAGCGAGCGGCAGCGCGGACAATCTTGCCGCACTTTGGGCATCGCTTGGATTTCTTAAGGATTTTTGCCTTTGTGCGAGGACGTTGAACCATTAGTTTTCTCCCGAAAGGGTGTTGGCGTACGATGGAAAGCGGGGCACTTTAATGGCCCGGCGATATTTCGACAATCGTATCCTGAACAGATCCCCGGGAGTTTTCGATGCTGCTGCTGTGGCTGGATACCAGTTATCTCGTCGGATTAGCCTTATGGATGGCGTTCCTGCTGGTCAATCTCGTCTGGCTGCTCCGTCGGCGTCGTGCGGCTCGGAAGAAATCCGGGACTTCGAAGAATTCTCTACGTTCTCGAATGCTGGGATTCGGCTTTGGACTTTGGTTTCTCTTCGCTTCCTTGACGGCTGCAGAGCTCATCTTTGCCCTGTTTGTAGATCATTCTGAAGCTTTTAACGCGAGCATGATCGCGAAACGCTGGTTTCAGGTGCATTTCGATTCGCAGCGAAACGATGACGGTTTTCGTGAACGACGGCTTCTGGCCACGCCTCTTCCCGAAGGCGTCAGTCGCATTCTTTTCCTCGGCGACAGTTTTACAGCCGGGCACGGTGTTAACAATATCGATGATCGGTTCACTGAACGCCTGGAAGTCCTGCTGAACTCCGGAAAGAAGCCTGAGTACCAGGTTTACAACATGGGAGAACCGGGATTTGAGATCTCCATGATTCGCGCCATGGAAAGTGCGGTGCTGGAAAAAGAGTACCCCGTTCAGACTCTGATCTATTGTTACATGATGAATGACATCGAAGGTTACGATCCGAAGACGAACGCAGCGATTGAGGAGATCGGCAACAGACGTCAGACCGGAAGCTGGCTCGTCTCTCACAGTTATTTCATCAACTGGATGTACCATCGCTGGGTTCAGTACTCGGCCGGATCGTCTGTCGACTATTTCCCCCACCTCGTGGAATCCTACAACAGTCCGCCATGGGATGCCGTTAAGAATGAACTCGATAGCATGGCTGCGATGAGTAAAGAGAAAGGCGTAGAGTTTCGTCTTGTGATCTTCCCCTTTATGCACAATCTTGGCCCTGATTATCCGTTCCAGAAAGCTCATGAGAACCTTGTCGCATGGGCTAACAACAAGAACGTGCCGGTGCTCGACATGATGCCGATCTTTGCATCGCATGTTTCAGAGAAGCTGACAGTGAATGCGTTCGACAATCATCCGAACGAACGAGCCCATCGGATCATTGCTGAAGAGATTTTCAAGTGGCTGCAGGAAGATCCATCCGAGCTATAAACACGACGGCCCTCGGCAGTCACTTTGGCCCCGAGTGTCGTAGCGGAAGCCGTCAGTGCTTTCGGTACACTGCATTTTTGAATCCTACGCCGAAACGCTCAGCACCAGAATTCGAGCTTTTGAACCCGTCTGGTGGACGGTCGCACAATTGTTACGTACCCTGCGCGTCTGTGCTCCTGTCCGCTGTGAATCTATGCTGAAACGTAAAGACAACTGACTCATGGCAAGTCCCCTGATCGATACTCATTGCCATCTGGATTCTGAGGGATTTCATCAGGAGATCGATCTGGTGATTCAGCGTGCTCAGGAGAGCGGCCTCGAACGCATGATATCCATCGGGACGACGTTGGAGACCAGTCAGGCTGCGATTCTGCTTTCGAATCGTTATTCGTGTGTCTCCGCTGCGGCTGGCATTCATCCCAACTATGTTCAGGAAGCCAGGCCCACCGACTGGGCTCAAATCGAAGAGCTGGTTCGACATCCTCATGTCGTAGCCGTTGGCGAGACCGGTCTCGACAAATACTGGGACAAAGCCCCTCTCGACGTTCAACAGGACTATTTCGTACGGCACATCCATTTGTCACGGCGAGTGCAAAAGCCGTTCGTTGTTCATTGCCGCGAAGCGGAAGCAGAAGTGCTCGCGGTTCTGCAGAGTGAATCAGGCGAGAAGCCAATGCAGGGTGTGATGCATTCTTTCTGCGGGAAACTGGAGACGGCACAGATTTGTCTCAGTCTTGGACTCTACATTTCCTTCGCCGGGATGCTCACCTTTCGAAAGAACGAAGATCTGCGCGCGGTCGCCAAACAAATTCCGCTGGATCGACTTTTGGTTGAAACCGATGCTCCGTATCTGGCGCCATTGCCTTATCGAGGCAAACGTAACGAACCTTCCTGGGTTCACTACACCAACGAATGCCTGGCTCAGATTCATGGTCTGACGCCTGATGAGATGGCTGAGCAGACAACCTTAAACGCACGACGCCTGTTTTCGATTTGAATCCTGACATTCTGAGTCTGAAGATTTCAAACGTGTGAACCTGCAAACGCCAAAAGGCGGCAGAGAATCACTGCATTGCCGCAGTTTTTTCGTTGATAAACTTAACGTGATGCGGAATGTGGCTCGTGATGCGTTCCAGCAGCGTTTCCAGTGTCAGTGGACCGGATTCCGAGTGCACTCCGGTTCTTTGAAAATCTTCGACATCGGTCTGGCGGAGAATCCGGGCCATTTGTTTACGGACGAGGGCAATCAGGTTCAGCTCTTCGTGAACATCTCGGATCTCATAGTGCAGGCCGGATGCAAAGACGTCCGGGTCTCCGCCGAACATCGTCGGATTGTCTTCGACAAGTACTCGCTTCATCCGATCCGCGTAGATAGGTTCAAAATCGGCAAGGTGGCAAACGACCTGTCGAATGGACCACTTGCCCGGTACCGGATGCAGCCCATACTGACTTTCCTGCGCTTTCGCGACGGCTGCTCGAAGCAGTTCCGGGCCTTGTTCATATTGCTGCAGAAGCTGATCCAGTGTCATTCAAATTGGTCCAACTCGGGGGCTGCGATGATGTTTCATGCGTGAGTGGTACGTCGAACCGCTACGCCTGACTTGAGAAATAGTCCCAAATCAACTTCCGGATGTTGCTATGTCTTGAAATCCCAACGCGAGACGTCAGTGAGGGATTGAGCTGTGCCGTTTTACAAGTGTCTCCGTAAATCCCTCGCTGACGCGTCGGGTTATGGTAATTCCCTGTGTTTTTGCACCGTTGATCTCCCCCAGTCTTGAAAGGCGCAACTTCAAAACTGACGCTTCGAGTTGGGATAATCGGAACTCACGTCGGGACTATCCCCATGTCAGAAACTGCCGAACAAACAACTTTCCATATGTCCCTGTGAAGTCTCATCGAATATGAGATAAAACACAAGCACCGCGAATTCGCGTCAGTCAACAAACATAAATTCGTTGGAACACATCAACACCTGCGCCAGTTGCTCCAGAGGCGTCAGCAGATTGACAGTGTTTCGCGGAAAGTCGGCTTCGGAATTCCATTTCGTGGGCGGTGACTTTGCATTCGTTTTTACGGACACTGGTTCCTCTCCTGAAGCCTCCGATAATTGGCAACGCCAGAAATATTGATCGGTGTTCAACACGTCGCCGATGTCGACCAGAAAATCCAAAGTATCCCCGGGCTCAACGGCGATGCTTTCAACATTCATCGCCACGGTTTGCTTGTGAGCTTTCGCCGACTGCAGGACTCCGGAACGTGAACTGACGATGAATGCTCGAACGCCATCGCCCGGTTCATGTTCATGAATCAATGCAGACGTAATCTTCAGCGTCATGGCTTTCGGAGCTGTCCAGCGGCGAATGACCGCATGCTGGCGATCATTGCCCGGATGCCCGCCAACAGCACTCAACTGAACCCAGCCCAGCGGTCCGTCCGGAAACGCCGGGCCACCTTGCCAGGCACTGCCACTGAAATGCGGCAGAGGTGTAAAGGAAGTAATCTTCTGAGTCGTCTCATCAATTGCTCCGAAGCCGTAGGACCAATCGGCCGCTGTCAGCACCGCTGGCTCAGCGGTCGGAGATTCTTCGCGAATAAGCTGCAAAGCATCCTCAAGCTGTGAGGCTGTCGGAGGTCTTTGAAGCGTTCGCAAATAGAGCTGCTGGATTTGTTCGGCCGGATCGGAAACATCAGCGACTGATCTCGCCATCGCCTTTGCACGTTCCAGAACAATCGGATGATTCATCAGAAACAACGACTGCTGCGGAACCGTCGTTTCACTTCGCTGAGGAATGTGTAAATCCGGATTAGCGAAGTCGAACATTCGCAGTGTTCCCGGCAGAAACTGGCGATCAACCAGTCCATAGATGGTCCGCCGCACTGGATAAGGAGGCGTGAATAATTCTGCCGGCTTGCCTCCCTGGCGAGCATCCAGTTCACCGGAAGTTGACAGCATGGAATCGCGCATCTCTTCAAAGGAAAGACGATGAGCATTCATGCGCCAAAGCAGTCGGTTGGATGGATCGACAGTCAATGCCTTTGAAAGCTGAGCTGGCTCCGTTGGTCCGAAAGAGCTTTGACGAAACGCGGCCGAAGTCACAATCAGTCGATGCAGTTTTTTCAGGCTCCAGCCATCTGCGATAAACTTTTCCGTCAGCCAGTCCAGCAGTTCCGGATGAGACGGCGGATCTGCGCGAACGCCGAAATCTCCGGGCGTTGAAACGAGTCCTGTCCCAAAGTGATGTGCCCAGACTCGATTGACTATGACTCGCGCGGTCAGTGGATTGGAAGGATCGATGATCGCCTGAGCAAGCTCAAGTCGGCCGCTGCCGTGCTGAAATGGTTCACGATCCGGCCCACTGAGCAGTTTCAGGAACTGACGCGGAACATCTTCTCCCTTATTCGCTGGGTTACCACGTTTGAAGACTCGTGGATTCACAGGGAAATCTCGATCACGCATGGTCACGGCAAATCGCGGCTGTGATGCCGTGTTAAGAATCGCACGATCCATCTCAACCTGGAGCTTCCATAATTCGTTACAGGTGCCGGAGTCAAAATCATACTCCGTGCTGACGATCGGCTCGTCCGGAACCGAACAGGGCCGACCCGGTAAATAAAGCACCTCGCGTAGTTGTTCATCAGCCGGATTACTAAATCCCTCGGGAAGCGGCTGGCCGTTAGTCTTCGCGGAATTCAGTTCGGTCTGCCACTGAGTATCACACTGCTGAAAGAGTGCTGCATAGCGTTGCACAACCTCTGTAAAGTTTCCGGGAGGCGAAGTGAAGGCTGCTGCGACGCGAGGATTCAATCGACTTGCATCCAGTGCTTTCAAAATGTCAGTCTCACTGGCTGCCTGTTGAGCAAAGTCATCAAGCGATATGCGTCGATACGCGTGCCATGCGGCGAAGACAGGGTCTCCTGATTTTTCGGTATCCCGCAGATAGTCCCGCCAGCGATGAACGAACGACGGAAGTAAATCCGTCACTGCAAGAATCTGATCAAAGCCTTCTTCGGGATACTTACCCAGTTCCAGTTGAGCCTGCAGATAATCGCCGACGCGAGAACGCAGGCGAGCTTCTGTGGTGGCTCGACGTTCCGTGCGGGTCGACTCCATCGTAGCCAGACGCGCGGCATGTTCTTTCGCAAACGTTTCGTCAGCGGTTGCGATCGGAGGCAATGCAACAAGTTCCTCGCGAGAACTGTCGAAAACACCGTACAGAGAATAATAATCGGCAGTCGGAATCGGATCGTATTTGTGATCATGACACCGCGCGCATCCCACGGTTAACGACATCGTGCCTCGACAAACAACGTCAATTCGATCGTCAATAATGTCACGACGAACTCCCTGAAATCGTCGGCCGATGGTAAGAAATCCCATCGCGGCCAGATCATTATCCGTTCGATCAGCAACTTGATCAGCTGCAATCTGCAGCAGCAGGAAACGATCATAGGGCATGTCGGAATTCAAAGCATTCACGACCCAGTCACGATAGTTCCAGGCGTGAACCCAGAAGCGTTCTTCGCGACCGTAGACATAACCCTTCGTATCGGAGTACCGAGCAACATCCAGCCAATGCCGAGCCCATTGCTCACCATGTGCGGGTGAAGCCAGAAGTTGATCGATGAGTTTCTCATAAGCTTCAGGATCAGGATTGGCGAGGAACAGTTCGACGTCCTGTGGTGATGGAGGTAATCCCGTTAACGCATAGGACGCACGACGAATCAAAGTGCGACGATCTGTCTCTGGCGACATCTCGAGCCCTGCGGCATTCAGTCTGGCAAGCAAAAATGCGTCAACAGGCGTATGAGCTGACTGTGAGCTGTTCGCGACTTGTGGTGGCTCAAAATGCTGAACCGGCTGAAAGGCCCAGTGAGTTTTTTTGAGATCTGTTTTCTCGGACAGCATTGGTTTTGAATCGGCCGGCCATGGTGCTCCCAGTTCGATCCAGTGTGTCAGCAGCTTCTTCTGGTCGTCGGCCAGCGGTGTTTCGGGGGGCATCTGCAAATCGCCATCGTAACGGATCGCCTGAATGAGCCGACTTGCTGCAGGATCACCGGGAATCATCGCTGCCCCGGAGTCGCCTCCCTTCAGAATATGGTCGCGTGAATCCAGTCGCAGACCACCGGATTGTTTTTCGGCGTTATGACATTCGAGACATTTTTCGATCAGCAGCGGTCGAATCCGGGATTCAAAAAACTGCTCAGAATCATCCGCCTGAATGAACGTCGGCCAAGCGGACGCAAGGACGATTATTGCTGCGAGCCCGGGAAACAAAGAGAAGTCCGGATGGCATTGATTCAGCAGACGATTGAGAAGACTCATGAAGTGCAATCGTTGTGAGGAGAGATTCATCGTCAGCCGATCTGTAAAAATCGTACGGAAAAAACGGCTGGGGCGGGATTCGCATTGTCGTATTCCGAGTTCGAGGTCTCAAGTGTTGTGTCCTTGTTTGTGAACCGAATGGCGATAGCGGGGTGTTGATTCAATCCTAACCCGCTGCGTCAGCGAGGGATTGTTGATTAAAACTCGGCAACGTTTATCCCTCACTGACGTTTCGGTTGTGAAAACCCATTCAATCAACGCCCCGCTGGCGCCAAACCGTCCATGGAAGCGATCGTCGGTAGTCAATGCATGCAACCAGCAAATTGGGAAAGACAGGTCAAGGCAGTGACGGGAGGAAATTGCGTGCGTACAGCCATCGAGCAAAAACATTCAGCAACATTGCTTGGTACAGTGGCAAACTTTTGTTCAGAACACTATTCCTTCACCTATCTTCTTCAAGGCGACGGCATTTCCCGGTCGCCTTTGTCATTTGGCGAATGCCGTTAATTCTGCAAACTCACTGGAGTCGAGAATGAGTTCTCTGGTCTACATCATTCCTGTTATCGGCCTTGTCGGGCTTGCATTCAGTGCTTATCGCTATCAATGGGTAGCTGGTCAGGATCCCGGCAACGAAAAGATGCAGGCCATCGCTGACCGAATTCGCAAGGGAGCGATGGCGTTCCTGAAGGCTGAGTACACGGTGATGCTGGGCTTTATTCTGGTGGCCACGGCCCTGATGTTTTTGTCGGGCAGCTCGAAGGATTCTCATCCGCTGGTCGCTCTGTCGTTTATTACGGGGGCACTGTTTTCGGGCCTGGCGGGCTTCTTCGGAATGCGAATCGCTACATTGGCGAACGTGCGAACTGCCAACGCAGCACGGCGAGGACTCGCGCCAGCTCTGCTGATTGCCTTTGGAGGCGGATCGGTGATGGGCATGATTGTGGTGGGGCTGGGAGTTTTCGGTCTCGGTGGACTGTTTGTTGTCTATTTGAAAGTTCTGGGCAGCGAAGGTGCGTCGTTAACACGCGTCATTAATGTGCTGACGGGATTCTCTTTTGGAGCTTCGTCCGTCGCGTTGTTTGCTCGTCTGGGCGGAGGCATCTATACCAAAGCCGCCGACGTCGGTGCTGACCTTGTGGGAAAAGTGGAAGCCGGAATTCCGGAAGATCACCCACTCAACCCCGCAACGATTGCTGACAATGTTGGTGACAACGTCGGTGACGTCGCAGGCATGGGAGCAGACCTTTTCGAAAGCTATGTCGGAGCAATCATCGGAGCGATGGTCCTGGGAGTCACCTTTGCTCCTCTGGAACAATTTACTTCGACCTCGGATGGAATCAACGCGGTCCTGTTGCCTCTGATGTTGAGTGCGGCCGGAGTTCTGGCCTCCGTCTTCGGGACATTCTTCGTCTCTGGCGGTGACAATGTTGATCCTCAAAAAGCACTGAACCGCGGCGAGTTGATTGCTGCTGCGGCCATGCTTGTCGCCAGCTACTTCATCATCACAATGATGTTGCCGGCGACGTGGACTGGTGCTGATGGCTTCGTCTATACCGAAATGGGCGTCTTCTGGGCTTCGCTGATTGGTCTTGGAGCGGGCATCCTGATCGGCTTCGTGACTGAATACTACACCGGTTCTGGTCGTCGTCCGGTTCTTGATATCGTTGAACAGTCAGTCACCGGAGCAGCCACCAACGTGATCGCCGGTCTTGGTGTCGGGATGTTGTCGACCGCGATTCCGATGCTGTTGATCGCTTTCGCTATTCTGGGTGCTCACGAATTGGCGGGTCTGTACGGCATTGCAATCGCCGCGGTGGGAATGCTGTCCAATACCGGCATTCAGTTGGCCGTTGACGCGTACGGCCCAATCGCTGACAACGCCGGCGGGATTGCTCAAATGGCTGGTTTGCCGAAAGATGTTCGAGCACGCACGGACCAGCTTGATGCTGTTGGGAACACAACGGCCGCTATCGGAAAAGGCTTTGCGATTGGTTCGGCCGCTTTGACCGCACTGGCTCTGTTTAGTGCTTATATGACGACTGCTGGTCTGAAGTCGATCGACGTCGCACAGGCTCGAGTCATGTGCGGATTGTTCATCGGGGCGATGATGCCATTCCTCTTCTCGGCCCTGGCGATGCGAGCCGTTGGACGTGCTGCGACAAAGATGATTGAGGAAGTTCGTAGGCAGTTCCGCGATATTCCGATCCTCACAAAAGCTCTTGCGATCTGTAAAGCTAAGGAAGATGTTCCGATGGAAGAATGGTCGGCTGCTGAGCAGTCCACCATGGATCAAGCAATGAAGGAAGTTGACTGCGATCGCTGTATCGCGATTTCCACTCGAGCATCTCTGCGAGAAATGGTGCTCCCGGGGATTCTGGCAATCGCTGGCCCGATGGTCGTTGGCTTCCTCGGTGGCGGAGAAATGCTGGGTGGACTTTTGGCAGGCGTAACTGTCAGCGGAGTCATGCTGGCCATCTTCCAGTCCAATGCCGGTGGCGCCTGGGACAACGCCAAGAAGATGATTGAAGGCGGAGTCACGATCAACGGTGTCGACTACGGCAAAGGTAGTTCTGTTCATGCTGCAGCCGTCGTTGGCGATACCGTCGGCGATCCGTTCAAAGATACTTCCGGTCCATCACTGAATATTCTGCTGAAGCTGGTTTCGGTCGTTGCTCTCGTGATCGCTCCATGGCTGGCTGTGAAAGCTGAAGTGCCACCAGTTGCTGAAACTCCGGCTGCGGTGGCTCCGGCAGAAACTCCGGAAGCTCCGGCAATCTGATCGATCACCGAATCACGATTCGTTTCAATCACGATGCAACTGTGAGTGGACTCCTGGAATTCCACCACGATTGCATCGTGTTTGTCGTTTGTGCCTGTAACAATTGCTTACCGTTTGTCCGCCAAAGTTTTGTTCATGCACATTCAACTGGTCGCTTAATCTGATGTTCACTTTTATCGATCTCTTCGCCGGAATCGGTGGCCTTCGTCTGGGACTGGAGGCCGCCGGAGGCGAATGCGTATTCTCGTGTGAGATCGACCGGTATGCTCAGAAAACCTATCAGCATTGGTTTGGTGAGCAGCCGGCTTCAGATGTCACGCATTACACATCCGGCGAAGGTGTTCCGGATCATGATCTGCTGGCCGCGGGGTTTCCCTGTCAGCCATTTTCAATCGCGGGCGTGTCCAAGAAGAACAGTCTCGGTCGAGCCCACGGGTTTCACGACAAAGCTCAGGGCACGCTGTTCTTTCATTTGGCCAATATCATCGAAGCCAAACGTCCGTCGGCTCTGCTGCTGGAGAACGTCAAGAATCTGCGTTCTCACAACAAAGGCGACACCTGGAAAACGATCTCCGATCGTTTGAATGACCTGGGCTACCAGGTGTTCGACAAGACCATCGATGCGGCCAGTTATGTGCCTCAGCATCGGGAGCGAATTTTCATTGTAGGCTTTCGACGGGATGTTTTCGGAGACAATATCCCCTTTCGATTTCCCGACCCGCCGGAAGGCAAACGCCCAAAGCTGTCGGATGTGCTGGAGAAGGAATCGAAGGTTCCGGAGAAATACATCCTGACCGAGCATCTCTGGAACTATCTGCAGCAGTACGCGATCAAGCATCAGCAAAAAGGTAACGGCTTTGGCTGCAGCGTGGCTGATCGCAAGGGGATTACTCGAACCCTGAGTGCCCGCTATTACAAAGACGGCTCCGAGATCCTGATCCCGCGCGGCGAAGGCAGGATTCCTCGCCGCCTGATGCCACTGGAAGCTGGCCGACTGATGGGTTTCCCGGAGGAACTTGTCAGAAAGCAAGTGGTTTCTGACACTCAAGCCTATCGTCAATTCGGCAATGCTGTGGTGCCCAAAGTGGCGGAAGCTGTGGCACACCAGATTGCGGAAGTTCTGGCGAGTCGTAAGCGCCGAAGATAGCCCCTTTTTGGACTGCTGCAGCCTGCTGCCGCTTTGGTGCGGGCAGCCTGCTGCCAAACATCAGGTCTGGAGCCCGTTCAGTTCAGAATGGTTGCCCACAGCAGGCTGTGCATTGGAAAGCTGCAGCAGGCTGCAGCTTTCCAAACAGGATTATGCTCTGAACCAGCCCCTGCCTCAGCTTTCCTTGACCCAGTCCTGAATCGCTTTGACGCTTGGATTCGGCTGATCGCGGAGAGCTTCCAGGGCATCGACGACGGCCGAGCAACCCGGCATCGTCGTGACGCACGGAACTCCGTAGGTCACCGAGGCCGCTCGAATCTTGCCTTCGTCCGTGCGAGCACCCTTGCCGCTTGGTGTGTTGAAGATCAAATGGATCTCTCCATTCGCCATCAGGTCCAGCAGATTCGGTCGCCCTTCCTGAACCTTGCGGACGACTTCCACGTCAATGCCCGCCTCCTGGAATACTCGCGCGGTTCCGCTGGTGCAGACGATTTGAAAGCCTAGTTTCTTCAGGCGCCGAGCCGGCTCGATCATTCGCAGCTTGTGGCTGGCCGCCATGCTGATGAACACTTTGCCCTTCATCGGCAAGCGAGAACCCGCTGCGAGCTGCGCCTTGGCAAAGGCCAGAGCGAAGTCGGCATCGATGCCCATCACTTCACCAGTTGATCGCATTTCCGGCCCGAGGACAATGTCCACGCCCGTAAAGCGATTGAACGGGAACACACTTTCTTTGACCGACGTGTACTTCGGCACGATCTCTTTGGTGAAGCCTTGCTCCTTCAAAGAAACCCCGACCATCACCTTGGCGGCGATCTTGGCCAGTGAGTGACCAATGGCCTTAGACACAAACGGTGACGTTCGGCTGGCGCGAGGATTCACTTCCAGAACGTAAACCTTTGCACTGCTGTTGTCGCCATCCATCTTTACGGCGAACTGAATGTTCATCAGTCCTCGAACCTGCAACGCACCGGCCAGAGCGACCGTGGCCACGCGAATTTCATCAACCACTTCTTTCGGCAACGAATACGGCGGAAGCGCACAGGCGGAGTCGCCCGAGTGAACTCCGGCTTCTTCGATGTGTTCCATGATTCCGCCGATGACAGTGATTTCTCCGTCGGAAATCGCATCGACGTCAACTTCGATGGCGTCTTCCAGAAACTTGTCGATCAGAACTGGCTTGTCCGACGAAACATCAACAGCCTCGGTCATGTACGACTCCAGCGTCTGCTGGTCGTAACAAATCACCATCGCACGGCCACCAAGAACATAGCTGGGGCGAACCAGAATCGGATAGCCGATTCGAGTCGCAGCCGCGCGGGCTCCTTCAATGTTGGTGGCGATGCCGTTAGGCGGCTGATGCAGACCGAGCTTATCCAGAATGACCTGAAAGCGACCGCGATCTTCCGCCGCGTCGATGCTGTCTGGGCTTGTGCCAATAATCGTTACACCGGCCGCTTCCAGACCGCGTGCCAGGTTCAGAGGTGTCTGGCCGCCGAACTGCACAATGACACCATCCGGCTGCATGCGATCGCAGATATTTAAAACGTCTTCAATCGTCAGCGGTTCGAAGAACAGGTAGTCCGATGTGTCATAGTCCGTCGAAACCGTTTCCGGGTTCGAGTTGACCATGATGCTTTCGATGCCCAGATCTTCCAGAGCAAACGAAGCCTGGCAGCAGCAGTAATCGAACTCAATCCCTTGACCAATACGATTCGGCCCACCGCCCAGAATCATGATGCGCTTCTTGCCGGGAGTCTTCGGCGGAGTTTCGTCTTCCTGCTCATAGGTCGAATAATAATACGGCGTGTATGCTTCGAACTCCGCCGCACAGGTATCAACCTGCTTGAAGGTCGCTACGATGCCCATGCCCTTGCGACGGTCACGGACCTCCATCTGCGAGCAGTCCCACCAGTACGCCAACTGAGCGTCTGAGAAACCGTTTTCTTTTGCGCGACGCATGAGATCGACGGACGCCTCTTCGAGTCGACTGATGCCGCGAATTTCATTCTCGAGCGTGACAAGTTGCTCCAGATTTCGCAGGAACCAGGGGTCGATGTCGCAGATGCTGTGAATCTGTTCAACCGACATCCCGAACTTCAGGGCATAACGCAGATAGAAGATGCGTTGATCGTTCGGAATCGCCAGTTTACTTTGGATATCGTCCTTCGTCGGCTGGTTGATAGTTCCCCATAGATCCTTCTTGCCACCGCCCAAACCGAAGTGACCGATCTCCAGACCTCGCAGTGCCTTCTGCAGAGATTCGCGGAAGGTCCGGCCGATCGCCATCGTTTCGCCAACGGACTTCATCTGGACCGTCAGAGTCGGATCGGCTTCCGGAAATTTCTCGAATGTCCAGCGTGGAATCTTCGTAACAACGTAGTCAATCGTTGGTTCAAAGCAGGCCAGTGTTTCCCGGGTAATATCGTTTGGGATTTCATCCAGTCGATATCCGACAGCCAGTTTGGCCGCGATCTTCGCGATCGGAAATCCGGTTGCCTTTGACGCCAGCGCAGAAGACCGGCTGACGCGAGGATTCATTTCGATCACGGTCATACGACCTGTGTCGGGATTGATTGCAAACTGCACGTTGGAGCCGCCGGTTTCCACTCCGATCGCACGCATGACCGCGATCGTGGCGTCTCGCATCCGCTGATACTCTTTGTCCGTCAACGTCTGAGCCGGAGCCACGGTGATGGAGTCACCGGTATGCACGCCCATCGGATCAAAGTTCTCAATCGCGCAGATGATGACGACGTTGTCGGCGTTGTCACGCATCACTTCCATCTCGTACTCTTTCCAGCCGAGAATGGATTCTTCCAGCAGCACTTCGGTGATTGGCGACAACGCCAGCCCGCGGCGCACCTTGTCTTCAAACTCTTCAATATTGTAAGCAATCCCGCCGCCGGTGCCGCCCAGAGTAAAGCTGGCGCGGATGATAATCGGAAGGCCAATGTCTTTGACCGCTTCCCGAGCTTCTTCCATCGTGTGCACGGTGTGGCTGCGAGGAACATCAAGGCCGATACTCAGCATAATCTGCTTGAAGGTATCTCGTTCTTCCGCCCGTTTAATGACCTCTTCTTTCGCGCCGATCATTTCGACGCCGTATTTTTCCAGCACGCCGTTGCGAACCAGATCCATTGCGGTATTCAAACCCGTCTGCCCACCCAGCGTGGGGAGCAGAGCGTCGGGGCGTTCCTTGCGAATAATCTCTTCGACATATTGCCACGTGATTGGTTCAATATACGTGCGGTCAGCCGTATCCGGATCCGTCATGATCGTGGCCGGATTGGAATTCACCAGAACGACTTCGTACCCGTCTTCGCGGAGGGCTTTGCAGGCCTGAGTTCCCGAATAATCGAACTCGCAAGCCTGGCCAATTACGATTGGACCAGAACCAATGATCAGAATCTTCTTGATGTCGTTTCGACGTGGCACTTTGCAGTGGTCCTTCCAGTGGCGAAATACAGCGATGCGGATGGCGATCCGCTGGTAGAGCAAAAAGCGCGCAAAATTTGGAGCAGGGTAACAGCAATTCCCCGCCGTTCAAGAACGTCGCATCCCAATGTCCCAAACGAAGCCCGGGAATGCGCAGAACAGGCCCTGTTGTCTCAGTTTTGGTCAAACTTCCTGCGGGCTTCGATTTGTGATGACCTCCGAGAGCCTGCAAAACGTTGCATGGGTTCGCGAGAAAGCCCGTATTTCAACAATCGCCGAATTGGTATTTAGTGGAAATCGTGATTATTCTGTACGCGGTCACGACCGGGTTAACGATCGGAACGATATGTCCCGCGAACACTCGGCCTGAATTTATGCTGCCCGAAGACTAACATCGCTCTCCGGCAAGTTTTTTCTGCGCTGCGACTGATTTTCTCTCCTGCTCTCTGCGGATACCTGTCTGAATGTCCCTGCCAATTCTGTTTGCTGACGTGTCACTTGGGTTTTGGGGACAGACTTTTGGTACTCCGGACCTGATCGTTATTGGAATGCTGGTCCTGCTGGAAGGCGTTCTTTCGATCGATAACGCGTTGGTGTTGGGACTGCTGGCCAAGCGAGTTCCCAAGCACCTGCAGAAACGCGCTTTGACATACGGTTTGGTCGGTGCGTTTGTATTTCGAGTCATCTCGATTGCGTCAGTCAGCTATTTGCTGAAGTGGCGAATTGTAAAGCTCCTGGGAGGCGGCTATCTCGTCTACATCGCGGTCAAGCACCTGTTCTTCGAATCAAAGGAAGAGGCCGAGCAGACCGTGAGCATCGACGCTCAGGGGGAACCCGAACTGCGTGACTCGGTCACTGGCGCGGCCCTGACGGATGCTCAGGAGATGGTCGAAATTCAGGAACGTGTTCCTGTCCCGATACCGGAAGAGGACCTCCGAGCAGGCAAGAGTTTCTGGATGGCGGTTGGTGTTATCGAACTCACCGACATCGCATTTGCCGTCGACTCGATTTTGGCGGCGATGGCATTCATTCCTGCTGTTCCTGAAGATATGCCAGCCGATTCGACTAACCCCAAGCTTTGGGTTGTCGTCGCGGGCGGCTTTATTGGTCTGATGTTGATGCGCGTCGCGGCCGTAATGTTCATCAAGCTGCTGGAGAGATTCCCTCGCTTTGAAACTTCGGCCTATCTGCTTGTGATCGTAATTGGACTGAAGCTCCTGGCTGACTGGGGATTGAATTCGGAAACCAACCCGCACATTGTCGACTTCCACAGCTACACGCGCCCGGAGTTCTGGATCTTCTGGATCTCCATGGCCACCTGCCTTGGATTTGGTTTCCTTCCAAAGAAGTCTCACGCCGTTGGCAATACGAAGTCAAACACATGAAACTTCGCCGGCTGCCTGAGGACTTTCAGGTTGAGGAACTCACGCAGATCAGTCCGGACGGTGGGCCGTTTGCTTTCTATAGACTCACGAAGACATCGATCGGTACTCCCGAAGCGGTGAACGCCATCGTCGAAAAATGGAAGATGCACCGCAAACGCATCAGTTACGGTGGACTCAAAGATCGTCATGCGGTCACGGTACAACACCTGACTATTCATAATGGTCCTCGCAAATCGCTGCGACAAAACTCATTTGATCTGGAATATCTCGGTCAGGTGCGAGCACCTTTTACGCCGGCCGATCAGGACGGCAATCGGTTCCAACTGGTTCTCCGCGACATGACAGCGGACGAAATTCAACGAGCCGAAACAGCGATTGCTCAGGTCCAAACAACCGGACTGCCCAACTACTTCGACGATCAGCGATTTGGTTCGCTGGGTGTGTCCGGAGAATGGATCGCTCGTGCCTGGTGTCTGGGAAATTGGGAGCGAGCACTGTGGTTAGCGCTGGCAGATCCTCATGTGAACGATCCTTCCGCAGAGAAACAGCAGAAGGCTCTTCTGCGTGAACTGTGGGGACAATGGCCCGAATGTCAGCAGCAACTGGATCGCTCTTCGCGTCGCAGCATCGTGACGTATATGTCGGACAAGGTGAAGGTTGGCAAAGATCCGGACTACCGCGGCGCACTGGCGCGAATCAGTGTGGACTTGAGAGGTCTCTATCTGTCTGCGTTTCAGTCAGCCTTGTGGAATCGACTTTTGACTCGCTTCCAGGATGCAGTTTGCGATCCCGGCTCGCTGCAACCGTTCGACTTGCTCAGTGGTCGCTGCGTCTTTCCGATGAACTCAGGTACGCAGCAGATCGAGACATTGCTGCAGACCGAACTTCCGCTGCCCTGCGCAA
Source organism: Planctomycetales bacterium (assembly GCA_026400835.1). Classification (GTDB taxonomy): domain Bacteria; phylum Planctomycetota; class Planctomycetia; order Planctomycetales; family Planctomycetaceae; genus SXXK01. The sequence continues at coordinate 18,297 of JAPLOA010000099.1, forward strand.
GGATTGAGCGTCCGGAAGGAATGATCGGAGATCTTCTCGACGAAGTATTGAAAGCGGAACAAATCGAGCTGCGCGAAATCCGCGTGAAGTATCCTCGCGACAGCTTTTTCTCCAAAGGCCAGCGCCGCGCCATCATTCGACCGGCAGGACTTCAGTGTCAGACGTCTGATGATGACCTGCATCCGCAGCGGAGGAAGCTCACGCTGGCGTTTGAGCTTCCTCGCGGCAGCTATGCAACGATTCTCGTGAAACGAATTACTGAAGCAGGCTGAGTGCCCGGCTCAGAGATCCAGTCACAAACAAGTGTTTTTCCGCTTGCCCGCCTGCACTGTCGCGAAAAGTACACACATGACCTGCGTACTAATCAGGATTTCAGGGCCAGTCAGTCCTGAGCGGGTACGGAGTGTCCCGGACGGATGGCAACATCATAGAGGCCGCCCCCAAGCACCGCTCCAACAATCGGGGCGATGATGTAAACCGTGAGCCAGCCGAGATCCCTGAAGCCCGGCAACGCAATCGAGCCCCAGCCCGCAAGACATGCAAACAGTCGCGGGCCAAAATCTCGAGCCGGATTAAAGCATGCCTGAGTTAATGGCGCGATGACAGAGATCAGTACACTCACCGTCAGTCCAATAAAGATCGGCGCGTTTCCACTGAGCGGTGCTCCTGTGTTTCGTGTGTCTGTCACAGCGAACACAACGAAGGCCAAAATCATTGTTCCCAGGACTTCGGCAACGAAAGCTCGCCCCTGCGACATCTTTGCCTTGAGAGCGGCATGGTCGGTCGGCGAATACGGACCGTCGCCATCTCCCAATGCTCCCGGTGCCGGATAATACTCCCCGTAACACATCGCCGTCATTTCACTGCCCGGCTTTCCGCGAGTGACACCTTTGGCAGTTTCCTTTGCCGCGATATGAGGCTCAAAAAGAATGAACAGACAGGCGGCTGCCACCATGGCTCCTGCAATTTGCGCGAAGATGTATGGCAAAACGCGAGATTTTGGAAATCCACGCCAGACCATACTGGCTATCGTCATCGCCGGATTGATATGAGCGCCACTGATCGAGCCAACCGTATAGATCGCCAGCATAATGGCGATACCCCAAACGATCGCAACCTGCCACAGGCCACTCTGAGCCCCGGTAATCACAGCAGCATGAACCGCACCACAACCGAAGAAGATCAGGATAAACGTGCCGAGAAACTCGGCTATAACCGCGCGTTGAATTGTCGGGGGAGACATGAATTCTGACCTCGCTGTGACTGTTGTGAAGCTCCACAATGTGTGGCAGTCTAATCTTGAGTGTGTCAGTTAGAAAATGATTTGCACGGCGCTGTCAGCCACTTTGCTTAACGACAAGCCGAGAGCGTCAGTGCATCGTTCGATGACAGCATGCGAGATCTGAAGCCCGCGTCTTATGGACCGACCAACGCCTTGTCGAAGTAGTTGACGCCCATGCCGGCGTCGATCACGAGTCCCTGAGCATTGATTCCGGACGATCGAGGACTCAGCAGGAACGCGACTGTTGAAGCGACTTCTTCCGTCTGCACCGCCTGCTTGCGTAACGTGGCTTTTTCGGCGAACAAATAACTGTCGACATATCCCGGGATACCGGCTGAGGCAGATGTTTTCAGCAACCCGGGACAAACCGCATTGAAACGAATTCGGGAGAATTGAGAAAACGACTTTGCCAAAAAGCACAAGGAGGAATCCAGAGCAGCTTTGACCGGAGCCATGTAGCCATAGTTTTCTGCAGCCATGCGAGTTGTCGAAATGGAGATCGTGACAACACTACCCGATTCCGGATCCAGGGTGTCTCGAAAGGCTTCTGATAACGCAATCAGCGAATAGCAGGAGATATTGATCGCCTGCAAAAATGCGGGCCGTGGAGTTTGATGAAAGGGCAGCCAGCCAGCAGAAAAGTCTGCAAACGCGACGGAATGGACGATCCCGTGCAGCACTGATGTTGTGGCCGCCACCGACGTTTTTAACGCATCAATCTGGTCCTGATGCTCGACGTCGCACACAAAGACTGGCGAATCGGGAAACAGATTCCGAACCGACTCTGCTCGCGATTCACTGCGAACAGAAAAGATCAATTTCGCGCCGTTCTCCTGCAGCACTTTCGCCGTATGCCATGCCACGCTTTTGCGATTCGCGACACCAACGATCAGAATCGTTTTTCCGGAGAGTTGCAGGAAGTCCATGATCGACGCTCAGGTTCTCGGTACAGATTTGAAATTGAGATTTGAAAAAGGGAATACCGTCAAAGAATCGCTGAGCCCTTCACTTCGATACCCTTGAGTTTCATCTTCAATTCTTCAATGTTCGGCGAAATTTCAAACGCCGCTTCACGGCTGACAAATTCTCGCGTCACGAAGTCATACAGACTGTCATTAAACAACTGCATACCTTCTGACTTGCCGATACGAATCGCCGCGAACAATTTCTCGTCCATTTCCTCCATCACCAGTTTGCGCACGGTGGGATTGAAGGTCATGATTTCAACGATGGGCACTCGAGGCGGCTTGTCGACGATGGTCTTCAGCAGTTTCTGACCAACGATACACTTCATGTTCATCGCCATACTCGCGCGAATCGCTTTGTGCATATCGAATGGGAACAAGTCCAAAATACGCGAAATGCACCCCGGCGCACCGGGCGCGTGAATCGTTCCAAACACAAGGTGACCGGTTTCGGCAGCGTGAATCGCTGTTTCGAAAGTTTCACGGTCGCGTAACTCGCCCACGAGCATGATATCGGGGTCTTCACGCACCGCGTGTTTCATGGCGATGTGAAAGTCAATGACGTCCTGTCCAATCTCCCGCTGGTTAATTAAGCATTTGTCTGACGTGTAGATGAATTCGATCGGATCCTCGATTGTCAGGATGTGCTTGTTCATGTTGCGGTTAATCCAGTCCAGCATCGACGCAATCGTCGTACTTTTTCCGGAACCCGTCACGCCTGCCAACAGCACCATCCCCTGGTCATACTTGCAGTGATCGACCATCTGAGGCGGAAGGTAAAGACCTTCAAACGGAGGAATTGATCGCTCGATCTTTCGAGCGACCATTCCGACTTTGCCCATTTGAGTAAACAAATTTACTCGGAATCGCCACGGGTCACCTTCGATCAGAATCACTTTTGAAAAGTCGGCCCCGCCGTTTTTATGAAAGATGTCCAGATTTCGCTGGTCCATCATGGGAAACGTCAGCTCAATCATCTGGCTTTCGGTGATCGGTGCCATTTCGAGATCGCGTAATCCACCGCGAATTCGAAACACGGGTGGTCTGCCAACCTGAAGGTGAATATCCGAGCACTTATGTTTAATGGCCAGTTTGAAAATCTTGTCGACTTCAATCTCTTTAACTGGGTCGAAGGTAGATTTTTTCCAGTCAGCAATCAAAACCATAGTCAATTTGTCCTGACGATTGGTTGGCGTTCCAGGGGACCTGCACAGAAACAGCGTTTTACCATGCAAAGCCTCCCTCGTGCAGCGTGCAAAGCCCAGATTTTTGCTTTGCCCGGCTTACTTAAGCTGACGCTCGACGACGCAATTTCGCGTGCCGCAGTGTGCGATTCTTCAGCTTCAGAAAAATCGCCAGCATTTGCTCAGCATCCCGGTAACGATGACGTGGGTTGATTTCGATCGCTCGACGCATAAAGTCAATGAATTCGGGATGAATCCGACCACGCAACTTTGGATAGCCTGCAGCCGGCCATTCGAATGGCCATTCCGGCCATTGACCGGAAAGCAATCGCCAGACAATCAGCCCGATCGAAAACACATCGGACCGGAATGATGGCTTTCCCATGGCTTGTTCCGGTGCCATATAGCCTACTGTTCCGGTGCCGCCACCTTGAACCGTTTTCTGCGACACTTTCGCGATCCCGAAGTCTGCCAGGCGAATGCGATTTCCGGCAAACACGATCACGTTTTCAGGCTTGATATCGCAGTGAATCACATGATGGGAATGAGCTAACGCAGTGGCCCGCAGAATTTGTTCGGTGATCTCAAAGGCGGTTTCCAGACAAATCCGTCGCATCATTCTCTGCTGAAGAGTTTCGTCACCCAGCGGAAACACCACAACCAGACGGTCTTCGATGATACTGGCGTCTTTGATGGGCAGGATGTTGTCGTGCTCAAGTGGGGCGGTGGTCCGAATTTCTTTACGAAACTCGGTCAGGACAGCGTCTGTCGTGTATTGAGAGTGAGGCACCTTAATGGCGACTCGAATCCCCTGCACTGTATCCATCGCCTGGTACACAGCGGCGAATCCGCCCGCGCCCAAACGACGCTCGATGCGGTACTTTCCGAGCTTCTGCCGGATCTTTAATTCGCTGGACGATTTATGACCGTTGGGCATAGCTCACTGCAGTGAATCGGGTGACCTGAAACACAGCCGGCTGAACCAGGAAAGCGCCGGGGGGAACAATGAATGTTCAATGTCCAGATTCGGCGACTCATTGCAACTGGCAGGATGGACTTTTCCGCACGACGGCTAAAACCCGTAGATCCGCGGCCATCACACCTCACCAGTGGCACGACCGGAAAGGTTTACGACGGCGATCCCGAGAATACACGAAATTGAGCTGAAGCCCAGGGGTCGCAAGCGCCGAAAGCGGGTGCGGATTCTCGTTCCCCGGGAGTTGCCAGCAGTCAATGGCCGCTCGCACAAAAGGGAACTCGGCTGGCGGTCTGATGATTTGGTCGCTTCACGGCAAGCCGCAGGCGTCGTCCGATTTCGCCTGCGCCTTGCCGTTAAACGAAAACGCTCAAGACGCGACTATAAATCAACACCGCACTTGCGCCTTTTGAAGTTGCGCGTTTCGGCGCTGAGGTTGTTCACTTGCGGAGAAACACTGGGATTTATCACAACCCGAAGCGTCAGCGAGGGATTTACGGCAACCCTGCGCAAAACGCAAAAGCACAATCCCTCACTTACGTTTCGGGCCTCAGGCTCAGATGGGTGGAAGATTCCTGGCAGCCGACCTCAAAGCGGCAGCGGTGGATTCGGAGCGTGCGGATAAGAACTGGGCGTATAGGAGATCGCCAATTCCGGCGTTTCCAGACGAACTCCTCCCTGAGCTTTGGAATTTAAAACCCGGTCCAGAATACCGCTGGTCAGAACCGTTCGCTCCACAGGATAAGTCGGTTTTCCCGAGTGAATCATGCGTTCAATCGCATGCAGCAAGAACCCAAAATGCGGGTGGCGAGGCACCGTTCTTTCTTCTGCCCGCGTTGCCAGTGGTTGCTCAACTCCTCGAAGCTTAACCCCGGCGCTGATGCTTTGAGCAAAGCTCCGCGTCATAAGGGCTCCAGCCACGAATCCGTCGCAGTACTCGATCAGGAACAAATGATCATCTGGATTGTTGGCAGATCGAACAGCAGCTCCATCGGCTTTCAGTGAAACTGCTGCCACGGCATCGATCAACGAAGCATTGATGGCCCCTTTTTCGATCGCCTCCCAGATAGCTGCTCCGCTGAGACACTGGACAGCCTTGACGCCAACCTCTCCGCCTTTCCGGCGTTCCACCATGCACTGCAGAAACTCGAGGGTATGAATGCCGTAGCGATCCAGTTCTGCGTAGCCAATGGCAAAAGCCGATTCCATTTCGCCGCCCATCGGGACCGTCATATCGGGATCTCGGTATCCCACGACCAGCGATGACCCGGCCATGAATGGCACCTTCATTTCCACGGATCGTTGATACATCCAAAGCGTGTCTTCCCAGCTCGGGCCCAGATGTTTGTCGTTGAAGACTGGAACAACTTTGCCGTACTTCTGAAACGTGTCCGTGATCTCCTCAAAAAACCTCTTTCGAGGATAGAGGTCCTGCCCGAGTTCGTTGCGAGGATAATCGCCATGCTCTCCGATACTCAAAACACCATCGATGGGAATTCCCTTTGTTCCAACTGTGACCGCTCCCTCAATTGTTTCGAAGATCGGAATGTTATACTTCTTTGCCAGCTCGCGTCCGAATTCTGTTTTGACCGTTTGATCGATGTAGAGAGAACTCAGTTTCAGCGATGGACCGATGCCACCATCAATCTTCCAGCCTTCCAGAAGTCGACCGATTAAGACGTCAGAATGTGAACCCTTGAAATAGGTCGTCAAAATCCCCGTGACCAGCCTGGGAGGACGATTTCCCAGCGGCGGCCAATCTGAGTTCTCAGCAGGATTCAGTTGCTGAGTAGCGGCAAAAGCCCCTTGAGAAACCGCGAAACCACCGGCCATGGCAGCAGATGCAGCCAGCCAATTTCGGCGAGTCAGGTTTTCCGATACGTTCATGGGCAGAGCTCCGAACCAGTGATCGTGCCCGTTTGTCTGGGCCTTTGAGATGACGAATTTCAGGCGTTTGCGAATTCCCGGGCGAGACTGTTGTAAGACATCGTGAAACGTCCGACAATCCACGCAGGTTTGCCGTAAGATGGGCATTCCTGCCCGCCGAAATGTGTCGGACAAGAATGTCCAACCTACTATTTGATTGCCGGGCAAATGGGCCCGGCCGTTCTTCTATCAGAATTCTTCAGGATCGATCTTCCTCATGACCTCCGTCTTTCGCCCGGCAATTGATCGTATGGCAGGCTATGCTCCTGGTGAGCAGCCTCAGGAAGGCGGCTGGGTCAAGCTCAACACGAATGAGAATCCCTATCCGCCTTCACCGCGAGTTGTCGACGCCATTCGCCGGGCTGCGGAAGGTCGTCTGAACGTCTATCCTGATCCCAGTGCGACGGCATTTCGGAAAGTTGCGGCGAAGTTGTTCAATGTCGATCCGGACTGGATTCTTCCGGCCAACGGTAGTGATGAAAATCTTACGATCATTACTCGTTCGTTCTGTGACGCCGGTCAGTCGATCGCCTACCCGTATCCGAGTTACGTCCTGTACGAATCGCTCGCCCAGATTCAGGGCAGTCAGGTTCTTCGCCTGCGACTGAATTCCCAGTGGCAATGGGATGCGGCTGAAGCTGCCGAACTGCGAAAGAAGATTCGCATCTTTTTTGTCCCTAATCCAAATTCACCAACCGGAACGCTGTGGTCGGCCGAACAATTGGCTCAACTTCTGCCCGAACAGGGTGTGCTCATTCTGGACGAAGCGTATGGAGACTTTTGCCAGAAACCGCACCGCGGCGAATTGCTGCGAAACGATCTTTTCGACGGTCGCATGATCGTGACTCGCACGTTCAGCAAATCATACAGCCTGGCGGGAATTCGATTCGGTTTCGCTGTCGCTCACCCCGACCTGATCAGTGGAATGCAAAAGGTCAAAGACAGCTACAACTGTGACACGGTCGCCATTGCCGCCGCAACCGCCGCTTTGGAAGATCAGGATTGGATGCTGCAGAATCGAGCTCGCATCCTGGCGACTCGTGAACGACTGGCGGCAGCCCTGCCGGCCTTTGGGTTTCTGGTTCATCCGAGCGAAGCGAATTTCCTCTGGACAACTCACGCGACCGGTCAGCACAAAGAAATTTACGAACAGCTCAAGGCCCGCAAGATCCTCGTTCGCTTCATGAAGTTCCCTGATGCCTTGCCAGACGGAGGAACGCTCGACGGTCTGCGAATCACCATCGGCACCGATGCTGAGATCGATCGAGTTCTCGAGGTCATGGGCGACGTAACGAACGGCCTGTGAAGCTTTGACTTCATCGTTTAACGGCAAGCCGAAGGCGACGGTGTGACCAAAAACAGTCGCCTTCGGCTTGCCGTTAAACGAGAGTTGAGCCGCGTGATTGTCCCAACAACTACAATCGGCTGCCGTTGACTTCTTGATTGCCAAGCGAGCCCTTCGACGAGTATTCTACGCCTGCAGGACAAGAACACTTCATACGGGCAGCTCACGCAAACGATGTCGGGGCCGAGATTGGCGGCACATTATCCAGAATCATCCGCTGCCAAAGCTCTAGGCACAGGAGATTCCACAACCGATAAGCGTGGTCCATCGTTCCGAAAACATGCTCGTCGACAAGAGTTCTCACCGCAGACGGATTCAACAAACCTCGCCCCAGACAACGTTCGGACAGCAGGACGTCATACAGCATCGGTTTGAGTTCCGCTCGAAACCAGTGATCGATCGGTACGCCGAATCCCATCTTCCTGCGAGTCTGAATATCTGGCGGAATCAGATCTTTAAACGTCTCAACCAGCACCTTCTTCGACTGCTGCATCGTCTGCTTCACTTCGATCGGCATTCGAGCTGCCAGCTCCACGACCTTGTGATCCAGCATCGGACAACGACACTCCAGCGACGCAGCCATGCTGGCGATATCGACCTTGGTCAGAATATCGCATGGCAAATAAGTCTGGACGTCGGTCGCCGTCGTGCGAGTAATAAAGTCGCGCTGCGGATACTTTTCGTACGCTGAAAAAATGCAGGCCGCCGGATCCTCGGCCTGAGCGAGCTTCCATAATTCCGGTGTCACCAGCCATTCAAGCCGGGACGAGTTGAAGATGGTAATCCAGTTCAGATATCGCCGCTCAGGATCCTGGGCCAGTGATTCGACCAGCCGCTTCAGTCGACGTCGAAACGATCGATGTTCGGCCGATGCAGGAAGTCGCGAAATCACCGACGACATCATTTGACGCATCCAGCGCGGAACAAAGTCCATCTGGCCAGTCATGCGAGCAGCACGGTAGCGTTCATAGCCGCAGAATAATTCATCGCCAGCATCGCCAGTCAAAGCGACCGTCACATGTTCGCGAGTCATCTTCGACAGATACATCGTCGGAATCGCAGAGCTGTCTCCGAACGGTTCGTCATAGTGCCAGATCAATTGCGGCAGGATGGCCAATGCATCAGGTGTGACGACTGCTTCATGGTGATTAGTTCCGAGTTGCTTCGAAGCCTGTCTCGCATATTCGCGTTCATCAAACGCGGCCACTGGAAAGCCAATGGAGAACGTCTGCACCGGGCGATCCAATTGCGTCTGCATCAGGCCACAGATGACTGTCGAATCGACGCCTCCCGAGAGAAACGCTCCGAGGGGCACATCACTTCGCAGTCGCAGTCGAACGGCTTCGGTCAGAGTACTCCGTAACTCATCCTGCCAGTCTTCGACTCGCGTCCGCCCTGGCTCCGGCTGATCAAACGGCGCGGACCAGTATGTCTGTAATTTCATTTGGCCATTCTGAACAACAGCCAGTGTCGCCGGTGGAAGCTTGCTAAATCCTTCCAGCATGCAATGGGGATGCGGGACATACTGCAGTGTCAAAAATCGCAGCACCGACTGACGATCCAGCGTGCGCGGGATTCCGGGAATCTGCAGCAGAGTCTTGAGCTCACTGCCGAAGGCCAGCCGTCCTTCATCCAGCCGATAATAAAGTGGCTTCTTGCCAAGTCGATCGCGAACAATCACCAGACGCTGTTGATTGGAATCCCAGATCGCCAGCGCAAACATGCCGCGCAGGTGTTTGACGAAGTCGAGCCCATGCTGTTCATACAAATGCACAATAACTTCTGTGTCACCGTCCGTCCGAAACTGATGACCAGCTCGCAGCAGGTCTGCGCGAAGTTCCAGGTAGTTGTAGATCTCACCGTTGAAGACAATCTGCACGCTGCCATCTTCGTTGCCCAGCGGTTGAGCACTCCCGGCGACGTCGATAATGCTGAGCCGTCGATGTCCCAACGCCACACCTGGTTTGGCGAGTGAGGGCGATTCTGTCGCGCGAGAGCCGATTGATGGCCGAGAATCATGGACTGGCCAGAGGTAATGTCCATCCGCATCCGGCCCACGATGACGAATGCTGTCTGTCATTCGTTGCAACGTTTCTCTCGAAACCGCCCGATCCGCCTGCCACCAGATTGCCCCTGTGATGCCGCACACGAGAAATGATTGCCCCTGACAAAAGTCGTACTAGTCACCCGAGATTCAAACCGCCGCAACTGTTATCGCTGCGTTCGTCTCCGAACAATACTCGCCCCCAACACGACTGACCAGTCATCCTCCCCGTAGCCTACGTAGCGTGGGCTTCAGCCCACTTGCATTGGCTGCCGTAGCCGAGTGCGATTCGCCGCGAATGCGGTGCCAGCGCCTAGCTGCGGGCTTCAGCCCACTTGTACTGCACTTGCCATTTCCCATTTGCGATTCACCGCGAACGCGGTGCCAGCGCGTAGCTGCGGGCTTCAGCCCGCAGTTGGCATTCACACAAACTCCCGGGCCGTGAATACGGCCCAAGCACCACAGGCTAAAGCCTGTGGCTACGCGCTGGGCCCGTATTCACGGGCCAATCGCAGTTCGCTTGTGACGTACGATACACAATATTCTTTCCACCCTTCTGCCAGCCACCCCCGTGTTTCCTAACGCGATTAGACCAAATTCCACTCACCCATGATGTTCCGCCTCAAAGAGGTATCGCGGATCAAACGGGATATTGTGTCGAATCAACATTGCTCGATATTCGTCTTCAAAGGTTGTTTTCTTGTGATGGCTATCCTGCTGCTGAATGTAATTCTGGACCACTTCAACGTGCGAATAACTGACCGTGAATGCACAATATCCCTTTTGCCACTCGAAATGACGGGCAGCGAGTTTCTCCGCGTTCATCCACGTCGAAGAATTGCCCTTCAGTTCTCCAATCATTGCACTTACGCTGATCGTTGGCGGAAAGTGAGCCAGAATATGGATGTGGTCGGCAATTCCACCGATTTCAATGAGATGACCGGACTTTTCCCGGATGATGCCGCCAATGTATTTGTAGAGGCGTTCCTGAAATCCTGGCGTGATCAACGGACGACGGTACTTTGTGCCAAACACGACGTGGTATGTCAGTTTTGTGAATGAGCTCATTGAGGTGGACCTCCTCTGCCGCCGCATTCGCGGCGGAGACCCCACGAGGATGGAGACCACAGGCTAAAGCCTGTGGCTACGCGCTGAGCCCGTATTCACGGGCCAATCACAGTCAATTCAGTGGGAGGTGTAGCAAAGTTCACAGAGCAGATCAACGTTACCCTGAGGGTGGTGTTAATAATATCCCATGTTGCACGATAGCCGTGAAATCCTCACCCGTCATTTCTGGACCTTCATGATCCAGCATACCGAAATCGAAATACCTCCCGCATCACGAACTGCACGACAACATCGAACATCCCGCACGGTGGCGAGCCCATTCGGGGCGTTTGGCGGCGAAATGTTCGTTTTCGGGCTGCTCATCGTAAGGATGGCGCAATACTTCCAGCAGCTCCTGAATGCCCGAGTAATCTCCGGCTGTGGCTTTGTCGATCGCCACCTGCGCGAGATAGTTACGGAGCACATACTTCGGATTGACGGCGTTCATCTGCTGACAACGATTTTCATCTGAGATTCCCACCTGGTCAACTCGTGCGCGATAGCGATGAATCCATTGCATCAGCTTCACTCGATACTCAGCCGTCACCTGTTCCGGCTTGTACCATGCGTCGGCCAGAGCCGTGACGAAAGCATTCTCAACATCCTGCTCTGACGCGTTGACTCCACCATCAAACTTCAGAGTCGCGAGGCGACGATAGAAAATCGTCATGTCGGTCTCGATCTCCTGCATCAACTCCAGCAGATCATCAGACAGAGCTTTGTCGTCGAGCGATGCGTCGTAAACCAGTCCCAGCTTGGCGGCCAGCATGTTCTGACAGGCTTCATTGAAATGGGTTGAATACAAATCAATCCCGCGTTGTAACGGAACAACTGAATCGAAAATCGGAGCCAGCGCATTGGCCAACTGAACCAGATTCCACATGGCAATTTGTGGCTGCTGGCCATAGCGATAACGGCGGCCTGATGCATCGGTCGTATTCGGAGTCCAGTTTGGATCATAATCTTCCAGCCAGCCGTATGGTCCGTAATCAATCGTCAGTCCGAGAATCGACATGTTGTCCGTATTCATGACTCCATGCACGAACCCGACTCGCATCCAGCCCACAATCATGTCGGCTGTACTGCGACAGATTTCTGCAAACCACTGTTCGTAAACTTCCGGAGACGGCGGTCCCAGATGAGGAAAGTCGACGCGAATTGTGTGATCAATCAACTTCTGCAGAGTTTCGTTCTCTCGTCGAGATGCCAGGATTTCAAAGTTGCCAAACCGAGTAAACGAAGGGGCAACTCGACAAACTATCGCACCCGGCTCGCGTTCAGGATTTCCGTCATAAAACATATCACGGACAACCTGCTCTCCAGTGAGCACCAGACTCAGGGCGCGAGTCGTGGGAACTCCCAGATGAAACATCGCTTCGCTGCACAGGAATTCACGGACAGATGATCTGAGCACGGCCAGCCCATCGGCCGTTCGCGAATAAGGAGTCGGGCCAGCTCCTTTCAACTGCAGCATCCAGCGCTGGCCTCGGGAGTTCACAACTTCTCCCAAATTGATCGCTCGTCCATCACCCAACTGTCCGGCCCAGTTTCCAAACTGATGACCGCCGTAGCACATCGCAAACGGATCCATACCCTCCAGTTGCACGTTGCCGGAAAACACATTCGCGATTTCCTGTGCGTCATCAGGCTCAGTCGGCAGGTCCAGCAACTCCGCCACTTCCCGCGAGTAACCAATCAACTGCGGCTGTGCCACCTTCGTCGGGAGCACTCGCGAGTAACACGCGCCACGAACCTGCCGTCGAAAGTTCTTTTCTTCTGGATCGCCGGGAAGCGAATGAGTAAATCGATTATCAAATTGCAGGTTGCTGAGCCCAGCGAAAGTCATTTCAGGCACCAGAAGAGTTAAATGTGCAGTCTCAGAGAGTCACCGTTGTAACGAATATGGCAATGATTTGCAGTCTCTGCGTCAACACGTCTGGCAAGTCGCACAAAATGAATTCGCACAGGGGCTACTTTTTTCCTGACGACGCAAGCTGATGATCGTGCAGTGATATTCCCAGCTTTGCAAGGTTCATAGCGTCGCTTGCGGCAAGGTCGCATTCCCGAAACAACTTCCACGCATTCTCATAGTCATGAATCCGTACCATAAGCTCGAAGACCAATTGCAGGTCTTTAGGGCTGTGATGGTCTTCGTACTCGGCGAGAACCTCCTGCACTACATTGGAGCAGAGCTGCTTTTCTCCAAGTGTGTTCAGCAACTCAATCAGATCACACTGAATTATGAGCCGCTTGATGCGCTCCGTTTCCAGCGACAACTCCGGAATGACTTTTGTTTGGAGTCTCGTGATAGCATCTTCACGCCGATTGTGTCGCGCCAGCTCTTGACAAAAGTGCACCTGCCAGGAGAGACGCGAGTGTGTCGGAGGCATCGTTGAAATCGACTCCTCCGCCAGGTCAAACGCGCCATAATTGAGTAGCTCTCGGATGATAATGTTGTCTGCGTTAAGGTCCGTGTCCCCGTGAATATCTCTTAACTGCGCCTTTGTGCTCTCGATCTGCTTTCTGGAGTCTTCGATCCGTCCGGAGCTTGCAAGCAGGGCTGCAATGCGTCCAGTTACGTGTAACAGGTCCTGTGCATTGTTAACCCAAATTCTGGACGACGAAGAATCAACCGTTTCTCCCGTCCTTAGTTCCTCTGATGTGCGTTCTACGTGATCAGCCGCTATCGCCAGTTGTTCATTCGCTCGGTCTGGCTTTTTGCAGTAGAAGAATATCGCGGCCAATAGCGAGTGGTTTCTTGCCATAACCAGCGACCCGGCAGTGTCACTCTTCAGGTCTTCACTCGCTGCATCCGCGTTCGTCAGGAGTTGAGGAATAAGCTCTGTCAAATGATGTTGCGCCACCAAATCAGAACACTGTTCCATTTGACGCAACCATTCGTTCATGTTTAGCCGTCGTCCGTACTCAACGGTGGTACGTTCAACAGCCAACCGCAGCGAGTTCGCCAGTGCTTCTGTCTGCTTGTTCGTGATTCGCTGTTTGACGATCTGCATTTGTTCCCAGAAGAAGATGTCCAGAAGATGTGGGTTGTCGGCCAGAACGGCCGTCAACTCCGCATCCGCCTGACCCAGATCTCCGCGACAGATCAAACCCTGAATACGGCCTCGTGCGAAGTCTTCCGGCTGAAGCAGGGATACTAATCCGGGATGCTGAAGCTTCTCTTCTCTATGGAATCGCACAAGTTGCTTCACAACATTAATGCCATCGGACTTTTGTAATCCTCCATTTTCATGTTGCTGAAGTAACTCTATTGCAGCATCACATCGTCCAGCTGCTATCAACAACGCTCTCTGATAATCCGAACGGATGTTTGCACCACCGTCAATCTCAGTGACAGCCGTTTCCAGCAGCTGTTGCCATGAAGGCACGGGCGTGGATGATTCATTCGAACGTCCACTAAACAGATAGAGCAGACCGAGAACCCAAATCGCTCCACCGAAGACAATCGAGCCGATCAGCTTCGCCCGGTTTGAACGGCCAGCGGATGCTCGGTCTGGAATTCCGTGTTTTGGTGGAGTCGTCATGTGAGCAGTGTATCGAAGCAGCCCGGACACCCCAATGAAAAACCCCCGAGGGACACTCGGGGGTTCTGGTTCGCTTTTAAACTACTTGCCGCTGCGATGTTGGCGTTTGCGTTCGCTTTCGCTGAGCATCACCTTTCGCAGGCGAATCACCTGCGGAGTGACTTCCACGTACTCGTCCCACTCGATGTACTCCAGAGCCAGCTCCAGAGTCAGTTCGCGAGGTGGACGCAGCAGCATGGCGTCTTCTGCACCGGCTGAGCGAATGTTGGTCAATTTCTTTTCGCGGATTGGATTGACGACCATGTCGTTGTCACGAACATTCTCGCCGATAATCATTCCGTCATAGACATCTTCGCCAGGTTTCACGAACAGGTCTGCTCGCTCCTGCAGCTTCCACAAGGCGTAGGCAATCGCTTTGCCGTTATCCTGTGAAATCAAGACGCCGTTCTGGCGATGAGGAATCTCGCCTTCGATCGGACGATACTCTTCAAAGCGGTGATGCATAATCGCTTCACCACGAGTTGCGTTCAACATCTTTGTTCGCATGCCGATCAGGCCGCGAGCTGGAATGCTGAATTCGACGTGAGTCATTCCGGTTGAAGTCGTGTTCATCACTTTGGCCTGGCCTCGGCGACCACCGACCAATTCCATCACAGGACCAAGGTCCGAGCTGGGGACGTCGACTTCCAGAAGTTCGTAAGGTTCGCACTTCTTGCCGTCGATTTCGCGAATGATCACTTCCGGCTTGCCGACAGACAGTTCATAACCTTCACGACGCATGGTTTCGATCAGTACGGCCAGATGCAGAACACCTCGACCGGAAACCTTGAAGGATTCCTTGTCTTCTGTCTCTTCAACTCGCAAAGCCACATTGGACTGAAGTTCACGGTAGAGTCGGTCCCGCAGATTTCGGCTGGTGACGAACTTGCCATGCTGACCCACCAGTGGTGAGCTGTTAATCGTAAACTTCATCGACAGAGTCGGCTCGTCGACGGCAATGCGTTCAAGAGCGACCGGGTTCAAAATGTCAGCGATGGTGTCGCCAATTTCCGGATCCGGCAGACCAGTCACAGCGACAATGTCACCAGCCTGTGCTTCATCAGAATCAGCTCGTCCGAGGTTGTCGAACAATTGGACCTTGTCGACTTTAGCCATGGTCTTTGAGCCGTCGGCTCGCATCATCGCGATCTGCTGACCGGACTTGATTCGACCCGCGGCGATGCGACCGGTCGCAATTCGCCCGACATAACGCGACCATTCGAGCGAGGTGACCATCAACTGCAAAGGATCGTCCGGGCGAACAACAGGTCCCGGGATTTTCTCCAGAACCAGGTCCAGAAGCGGACGAACGTCACCACCTTTATTCGCCGGGTCATGCGTTGCATAGCCTTCACGAGCACTGGTGTAGATGTACGGGAAGTCAAGAGTCTTGTCGTCAGCTCCCAATTCAACCAGCAGGTCAAACGTTTGGGACAGGACTTCATCCGGACGACAGTCCTGACGGTCGATCTTGTTGATCACGACCATCAACGACAGGCCGCACTCCAGAGCTTTCTGAAGTACAAAGCGAGTTTGTGGGCGAGGTCCTTCGAAGGCGTCGACAACGAGCAGCGCTCCGTCGGCCATCTTCAGAACGCGTTCAACTTCGCCACCGAAGTCTGCGTGTCCAGGAGTATCAATGATGTTGATTCGGACGCCATTCCACATCATGGCGATGTTCTTCGCCAGAATCGTAATCCCGCGTTCGCGTTCGAGATCGTTCGAGTCCAGAATGCAGGTTCCCATCCGCTGATTTTCGCGGAACATTCCGCTTTGCTTGATCAGGCAGTCCACGAGCGATGTTTTGCCGTGGTCAACGTGGGCGATAATGGCAATGTTGCGAACATCAGTACGGCGCAAAACGCCAGCGCTGTCGACAACTGACGGAAACTCAACAACAGACATGAAACTTACCCTGGGAAAACAACCGTCAGCAACAGAACGAAGACGTCCTTTTCAAATTCATTGTAAATTCTTCGTTAACGGACCGCGAACCCCCTCATTTTGCAGGGAATTCCTGTAGTTTTACTGGCGACAGAGTTGCGGAATTCGATTTCCGGTTGGCCAACTACAGCCCCATTTCCCCTAAAAGATGGTCTGCTCCGTAAACTGTCCCGGTAATCCAGAGTACGTAACGGATGTCAACTCCGATCGAACGGCTGTAGTCCTGGTTCCACGCAAAGTCGTTAATTGTCGCTTCAAAGCAGCGATCAAAATTCACTCCGACGAGATGACCGTTTTTGTTCAGCACCGGACTGCCTGAGTTGCCTCCAGTTGTATCCGTGTCATAAAGAATGGCGACCGGAACCTGTCCCAGTCGAGGATGCCGGAAGCGTCCGAACTCGCCGGCTTCGTATTTCTTCATCACGGCTTCCGGAGTAATGAACGGTTCGACTCCGGTTGTTTTCTCGATCACGCCTTTGAATGTTGAAATCGGAGTTCTGACTACGGCGTCGGCCGGCGAGTATCCGCGAACTCGACCACAGGTAAACCTCAACGTGGCATTTGCGTCCGGGATAAAACTGGTGGCCTGAAATTGCTGTTTCACTTCGACTAAGGAACCATAGAGCTGTCCCAGGCGACCGTCCCGAGCCTTCTCGGTATCACGCAGTTTCAAATAGCAGGGATGCAGGCTTACGATCAGGCTTAACAGAAGATCATCAGTCTTCCGCAATTCATCCGGAGACTTCTTCAGGCAGGCTTCCACGAACGCAGGGTCGCCCAGTTGAGTTTTCTGAAGCATGTCCTTCGCGACGGACTCCAGCGACTTCGCTTCAGAGAACAGAACCTTTAACGGCTCGATCTCATGCGATGCCGGGATCTTGCTCAAACGCTCCAGCATTCCGGCGAGCATGATCTCATCGGTTTCGCGATGCCAGTCAGACATCGCCACCTTAATTTCCTGACTGGACTGCGCAAAGTTGCGATCCATGTAAGGTGGTTCACGATCCAGATCCGGCTTCGCGCGTTCGACGGACGAGTCAAAGACAAAGTAACCGAATGCGGCGGCTCGACATGCCTGGCGAAGTTGAAGCAGATGAATCTCCAAAGCGCCTGCCGCCGACATTTCCTGATAGACAGATTCAATGTCTTTCAGCACCGTGCCAAAGCGAGTTTTTCGCAGTGGATCGCTGTCGATATAAGCCTGCAGTTCAGCCTCCTGCTGCGTTCGAGTTGCCACAATCTTTGCTCGTCGAAGCCCCTGCAACTGACCTCGCGATCGTTTTTCTACGTTAGCCAGCGACTTGCTGCGAGACGCGTGTTTGATGGCCACGGAGCGATCAGTGGCTCCGGCTTCTTCCATTTCATGAATCTGCCACTGATAGAGCTCAACGGTCAGCGGCAATCTCACGTTCTGTTCGTAATCCAGAAAGCTGGCCGTCTTGTGGCGCGCCGTTCGGCCGGGATATCCCAGCAAAAACACGGCATCGTTTTCATCGACTCCTTCCGGAGCCACCTGAATAAATCGCTTCGGTTTGTACGGTACATTGTCTTTGGAATACGTCGCCGAAGAGCCGTCCGGCGCGGTGTAAGCTCGCATAAAGGAAAAGTCTCCGGTGTGCCGAGGCCACTCCCAGTTATCCACCTCGCCACCAAAATTGCCAACCGCAATCGGAGGTGCGAAGACCAGTCGCACGTCTTTTAGAAATGTGTACTGGAACAGTACATAAGTCTTACCAGCGAACATTTCCGCCACTTCTGCTCGCAAGCCGGGGTGTTCTTTCTCTGCGGCAAGTTCCAGTTCTTTGCGACGCTTGTCGATAGCCCTGGTGCGTTCCAGGAATGACATGTTGTCCCGGACTGCTGACAAGACCTCTGCGGAGACATCGCGATAATTTTCGGTGATGCGAACCTGATAATCCGGTGCCGAAATTTCCTGTTCGCGATTCGTGGCGATGAAGCCATTCGTCAGCAGATCATTGGCCGCCGTGCTGGCTTTCTGGATCGCGTCAAACGCACAATGATGATTCGTAATGATCAAACCATTTGGTGAGATGAATGATCCGGTGCATCCGTTTACGCGGCAGATTCCGTCGACCAGACTGATCTGATTGGGATTGAAGAGCTGCTCCCCTGTCAGCTCAATGCCCTTTTCTTTGAGGTTTAATCGCGGCAGTTCGCTCATCGGATACATGCCGTCGTCAGCCCTGGCCGTCATGAAAACTCCTGAGACAATGATGCTGAAAACACACAGTGAGAAAATGATTCTGGTCATGAGAGGTCCTGTTTCTGTCTGTTTGATCGCATACGGAGAACACTAACACAGTGTGGCACGGGACTCCACAATCGGTGGCAGTCATTGATGAACAATCGCGGCTTGTGCATCCTTAGGGACTGCGATTCCATTCGTTCAACGGCAAGCCGGAGGCGTCGGCGCGAGCAGCAGCAGTCGCCTCCGGCTTGCCGTTAAACCCGGATTATTCATAACTGGTTCAAATGAAAGGGCCATCGCTGCGTAGAAGTTGATGTCAACGAACAACTTACGGAAACACAGCGAGGCCACGGATGAGTATACACACTGTTGAGGGATT
>JAPLOA010000104.1 GCA_026400835.1 Planctomycetales bacterium
ACCCAACCTCCCTGTTGTAAAAATTCCCTCCAGAATCAATCTTTCAGGAATCCGTCGTGGTAAAAATTGCAATCAACTCAAGCGTCCAACGCTCGATATGAACATACCGCAATAGATGTGCCTAAACCTAAGGCTGAAGCCCGGGGCTAAATGCTGCCGCAGCTACGCTGCAGAACACAGCCCGAAACAACGGACCAAACTTGCGGAATCCCAGGTAATGATCAACACGGAATTCCCTTACGTCCGCGCCATTGGGGGGCAAACCGAGTGGGGAACGAAGTTTTTGACCGGTTGAAGACTCAATCAATCCCTCCTGTTTTCTGCGTGAATCCGATCTGTCGTCACAACGCCTGACACATTTCTTACAACGTCATAATTGCCGCAAAAACATGGCAACAAGAGGCCATCGGACGCCCATTCGCCGAATCCTGAAAACATCGCACGCAAGTTTTCGGGAACAGCGTCCCCATCTCCGACGTCCTGACAGTCGTTAATCTTCACGGGATTGCTGCCACGCCTGAAATACCTTTGAGCAGGATGCTCACACGGAGGTGACTCATCTGGTCGTTCAGCAGCAAATCCGATACTGTCCGGAATCAATAAGTTGGCTGCTTAACAGCAAAGGTGACTTCTATGCGCAACGCGCTGCTATGTCTGATGTCGGTGGTGGTTTTGAGTTCTGCGGGATTGATGGCGACAACTATGGAACAACCTCCGGCTGATCGTCGAACTCAGGCCAGGAAGTTGTTCGATGAGAACAACCACAACGATGCTCTCAACCTGTATCGTGAACTGGCCATTGATCCCGAGAATACCGATAAGGCCCTTCTCGACGATCTGGGCATGGCCATTAACTGCCTGAATAATCTCGGCCTCGTTCATGAAGCGGATGAATTCCTGGAGACCACGGTCGCCTCTCATCAGTCCGACTTTCGATTACTTGCCAGAGTAGCGGGTGTTTATCTGGGAGAAATCATCAATGGTGGTTTCGTGGTGGCTGGAAAGTTTGAACGCGGCCACCATCGAGGCGGCGGACAATGGGCCAGCGTGGCGGCGCGGGACCGAGTGCGATCGATACAACTCTTGCTGGAGGCCATCGCGATTGCGGAGAAAGATGACGGTGCCTCCGCAGATGAGCGTGCAGATCTTTGGCAAACGCTCAGTGCACAAATCGGCTCCCCTCGCTATGGCGAAGCGTGGAAACTGCAGGATCTGACCGATCTGACAAAGTTGCCCGACCATGAAATCTCCGCAGGTGGCTTCGGCTACTATGGCCGAGGCGGCTGGGGCGGCCCGAGCAAAGGCGCGCCAGTGGATAAGGACGGAAACCCTGTCTTTCATCAGATGCCGGAATCATGGAACACAGCCAAATCTGACGGCGAACGATGGCGTTTTGCAATGGCTCAGGTTGTCAAACATGTCGATGCCCGCCGCAGCCAGATCGATCTCGAATGGGCCGCTTTTCTGCAGTCTCAATTTGGTCTCAATACGTCTTCTGTGGGTGGTCCACCTGTCATTCAGGTTCGCGGCGAAGAAGCAGCAGCGGACGCAGTAGAGCAGCCAAAGGATTCCGGCGAGTGGGCAGCTCACGAATTGGCCGATACTGAAACAATTGCAAAGCTGACCACCGGAGTTAAGCGATTCAACCTGCCTGATGAATTCAATCACATCACGATCATCAAGGCCGTGATTGCTCGTGGCGGAAATGAACATCGCCAGGCTCTGGAGATGCTGATTAACGAGCGAATGAATCGTCACCAGTATCCTCAAGCGGCCGAACTGCTGCGTGATCTTCTTAAACTCGCCAGTCCCGGCGATGACAAGAAGGACGTGCAGCTTCGCATCGACCAGATCGTCAATAACTGGCTGCAGATCGAAGGCACTTCTGTCCAACCTGCCGGTCAAGGAGCAATTCTGAATCTACGGTTCCGCAACGGCAGCAAGGCTACTTTCGAAGCTCGACCAATCAACATTGACGCACTTCTGACAGACGTTCGCCAATACATCGAAAGCAAACCGCAGGAACTCGACTACCAGCGACAGCAGATCGACAATATCGGCTGGATGCTGATTCGAAATAACAGCGCGAAGTATCTCGAAAAGTCAGTCGCGAAATGGGTACTGGACCTGAAGGCTCCGGCGAACCATTTTGACGCGATGCAGACAGTGACGACTCCTCTGCAGAAAGCCGGAGCCTATTGGGTCACTGCAAAGATGCAGAACGGCAATGAAGCTCGCATTGTTCTGTGGGTTGCTGACACCGCGATCAGCCGCAAACGTACGGAAGACGGCACGTTGTACTTCGTGGCCGACGCGGTGACCGGCGCTCCAATTGATCGAGCAGACCTGGAATTCTTCGGCTGGCATCAGGAGTACAAGGGCGGTCAGAGCTACGAGATCCTGACGAGTCGCTTTGCCGCTCGCGCCAATGCAGACGGTATGGCAATCCCGGATGCGAAAGATCTTGTGCCAAACCATCAGTGGCTCGTCATCGCACGTACCAAAGACGGACGATTGGCGTACGACGGATTCATGGGAGTCTGGAACCCCGAGAAGCTTCAGCCGCTTGATTACAGCCCGCTCAAGGTCTATTCCATCACTGACCGCCCGGTTTACCGCCCCGGCCACGCTGTGAAGTTCCGCTTATGGACTCGCAAGCCACGATTCGATGCCGACGACAACAGCTATGCTGACAAGCAGTGCTGGGTTCAGATCCGCAATCCGAAAGGAGATGTCGTTTATGAAGTTGAGGCGAAGACCGACCGCTGGGCTGGCGTCGACGGAGAATGGACACTGCCGGTTAACGCAACTCTGGGCTCCTACCAGATCGGTATTGCGGAACAGGTCATGGTCTCACGAGCCGTCGAAGAGAACGGACTGACTCGCATGATCGAAGAACCACAGCGCATTCTGATCGGCTTTGGATCGTTCGTTGTGGAGGAATATCGCAAGCCCGAATACGAAGTGAAGATCGACGCTCCGGAAAAGCCGGTGAAGCTGGGTGAAAAGATCCAGGCCAAAATCATCGCCAAATACTATTTCGGGGCTCCGGTCACTGAGGCCAAAGTTCATTACAAGGTGGAACGGTCAAAGCATGACAGCCGATGGTATCCAGTTGCTCGCTGGGACTGGCTGTATTCCTCTGGCTACTGGTGGTTTGCACCGGAATATCATTGGTATCCCGGCTTCAAAACATGGGGCTGCTTTGCTCCGATTCGGCCATGGTGGAACTGGAGTCCGGATCCGCCGGAAGTCGTCGTCGAAGGCGATGCAGAGATTGGTCCTGACGGAACATTTCTCGTTGACATTGATACGGCAGTCGCATTGGCCAACCATAGCGACAGTGATCACAGCTATGCGATCACAGCAGAAGTCGTCGACAAATCTCGCCGAACAATCATCGGCAATGGCAGCGTGCTGGTAGCTCGTGAACCCTTCAAAGTCTTTACCTGGACTGATCGAGGACACTATCAAACGGGCGACACTGTCAACGCCGGGTTTCAGGCTCGCACTGCTGATGGCAAACCAGTGAGCGGCAAGGGCCGACTGACGCTGTTCTCGGTGAAGTACGAGGGCGACAAACCCGTTGAGCAGGAACTGCAGGCCTGGGATGTTGCAACAGACGAAAACGGTACGGGTTCGCTTAAGCTCAAGGTTCCCGTCGCAGGCCAATTCCGGATCAGCGTAAAGATCTCCGACAGCGAAGGCCACGAGATGGAAGGTGGCTACGTGCTGTTTGTGCGTGGTCCGGCTGATGATGGAAGCGGCTATCGATTTAATGACCTGGAACTGATCACTGAAAAGCAGGAGTATCAGCCGGGCGAAAAAGTCCAGCTGCAGATCAACACGAACAAGCCCGACAGCACCGTTCTGCTGTTCGTCAGGCCAATGAATGGACTTTGTGCAAAGCCGATCGTGCTGCGATTGAAGGGCAAGAGCACTGTGCATGAGATTGAGATCGATCGCACGGACATGCCAAATATCTTTGTGGAAGCCGTTACGATCGCCGATGGCAAAGTGCATAGCGAAATGCGAGAAATCGTTGTTCCTCCGGAGCAGCGAATTGCCAACGTCGAAGTTCTGCCTTTAGCCAATCGATACCGACCGGGCGAAGAAGCAACAGTACGGCTCAAACTGACCGATCTCAACGGGAATCCGTTTGTCGGAAATACGGTGTTGTCAGTCTACGATGCGAGTCTCGAATATATCGCGGCCAGCAGCATCCCGGAAATTCGCAGCTTCTTCTGGAATGTACGCCGACAACATCACTCCGAAATCTATTCTTCGCTGCAACGTGGTTCAGGCCCGGTCTATCGCAACCACGAGATCGTGATGCAAATGCTCTTCGGAAACGACCCTTCGATGGGTGGGTTTCAGGGTGGCTATATGGGAGGCATGGGCGGTGGCTTTGGCGGCGGTCGCGGTGACGTGATGTTCAAGGGCCGTGCCATGATGAGTGAGAGTATGCCGATGGCCGCACCGGCGATGGCCATGGACGCGGCTCCGATGCTGGGTGGTGGTGTCATGAACGAAGCCCGAGCTGCTGCGGCTCCAGCAGCCCCTGAAAATCCAGCCGCCCCGACTCTGCGGTCGAACTTCGCCGACACGGCCTACTGGGTTGCGTCATCAACCGCTGATGAAAGCGGAATTGTCGAAGTGAAGTTTAAGGTTCCGGATAACCTGACTACCTGGAAGATCAAAGCCTGGACGATGGGCGATGGAACTCGAGTCGGCTCGGGCACCTCAGACATCATCAGCAGCAAGGATCTGATTATCCGGCCTCAGACTCCGCGGTTCTTCACAGAACGTGATCAGATCGTGTTGTCAGCGGTTGTCCACAATTATCTGAAGTCCGAAAAATCTGTTCAGGTTATGATCGAGAACGAAGGCGGCCATCTGAAAATGCTTGACGAAGCCACTCAGACTGTCACCGTTGCAGCCAACGGTGAAGCTCGAGTTAACTGGACAGTTGATGTTGTCGCTTCCGGGCTGACAATCATCCGCATGAAGGCTCTGACGGATGAAGAATCCGATGCGGTCGAAGTGAAGGTGCCTGTTCAGGTTCACGGAATGCTGAAGACCGAAAGCTTCACAGGAGTCATTCGCCCCAACGGTGACAAGGCGATCGTGGAAGTCCGAGTTCCGGAAGAACGAATTCCGGCTCAGTCTCGCCTTGAGATTCGTTACAGCCCGACACTGGCCGGTGCGATGATTGATACGCTGCCTTACCTGCTGGAGTATCCTTACGGCTGTACTGAGCAGACTCTGAATCGCTTCCTGCCTGCTGTCCTGACTCAGCGAACGCTGCAAAAGATGGGTGTCAACCTTGCGGATGTTCGTCGTCAGCGAACAAACCTGAATGCTCAACAGACTTATCGTGGCGTTTATCCAAAGCACTGGGGCGAGCCACCTCAGCGACAGACTCGCGATATTCGTGAGTTACCGGCCGGCTTCGGACAAGGCAGCAGCACGCTGGCGAAATGGATTCAGGAACACATCGACGAAGACGCGAAGAAGCTGCAAGGTCGCTCAAAAGACTTCAATCCGGTCTTTGATGACGTCGAGATGAACCGCGTCGTGGCCGACGGAGTGAAAGCCCTCACAGAGATGCAGCTTTCTGACGGGGGCTGGGGTTGGTTCTCCGGCTACGGCGAACATTCTTCGGCCCATCTGACGGCTCAGGTGGTTCATGGCCTGACTGTGGCTCAACAGAATGATGTGCCGATTCTTCCGGATGTCATCCAACGTGGCCTTGAGTGGCTGAAGAACTACCAGGCTGCTGAACTGGCCAAACTTCGTGAAGGTGACAAGCATCGCGAAAACGAGAAATACAAGGGCAATGCGGTCTACAGGATGCAGGCCGATAACCTTGACGCTTTCGTTGCGATGGTCCTGTCTGAACACGATCTCAACGATGTCGCGATGACCGACTATCTCTATCGGGATCGAGGACATCTGTCGGTCTACGGTCTGTCACTGACCGGCCTTGTGCTGCACAAACAGCAGGATGCCGAACGCCGTGACACTGTGATCAGGAACATCGAACAGTTCCGGGAACAGGACGATGAAAATCAGACTGCCTGGCTGCGGCTGCCAGAAAATAGCTGGTGGTTCTGGTATGGCAGCGACAATGAGGCCATGGCCGTTTATCTCAAACTGCTGGTGACGGTTCGTCCCGACGACGAAATCGCTTCTCGACTGGTCAAGTATCTTCTGAATAATCGTAAGCACGGCACTTACTGGAACAGCACTCGCGACACAGCGATGGTTGTTGAATCCATGGCGGACTACATCAAAGCCACGGGTGAAGATCAGCCGGACATGACCGTAGAAGTTCTGGTCGATGGAGAAGTGCAGAAGACGGTGAAGATTTCTGCAGAGAATTTGTTCAGCTTCGACAATGTTCTGCTGATCGAAGGCGATGCAGTCACTACTGGAA
This sequence comes from Planctomycetales bacterium, assembly GCA_026400835.1. Classification (GTDB taxonomy): domain Bacteria; phylum Planctomycetota; class Planctomycetia; order Planctomycetales; family Planctomycetaceae; genus SXXK01. The sequence goes on from JAPLOA010000104.1 coordinate 6,440, forward strand.
ACCACAAGATCGAAGTTCGCCGCACAGGCACTGGCCCGGTTTACTTCAGTGCGTATCTGACCAACTTTACAAAGGAAGATTCGATCACTGCTGCCGGACTGGAAGTCAAGGTCGACCGCAAGTTCTATCGACTTGAACGAGACGATCAAAAAGTCAGCGTCCAGGGAGATCGCGGGCAAGTGGTCAGCCAGCAGGTGGCGAAATACAAACGCATCCCGGTTGAAGATACTCGCTCTCTGCCAAGCGGAACGTTGATGGAAGTGGAACTGATCATCGACAGCAAGAACGATTACGAATATCTGCTGCTGGAAGATCACAAGCCAAGCGGATTCGAACCTGATGATCAGCGCAGCGGTTATGTCTTCGAAGGTCTGACGGCATATCGCGAACTCCGCGATGACCGAGTCAGCTTCTTCCTGACAAATCTCGCTCGTGGTCAGCACAGCATCAGCTATCGAATGCGTGCGGAAACTCCCGGTCGGATGTCGGCTCTGCCGGCTACGATCGAGGGAATGTATTCTCCTGAACTCGTGGGTAACAGCGATGAGTTCAAACTGAGGGTGAATGATCGGGAATAAGTTTGAGAGATGCCATTTCAGAAATTCCTCGACGAACACGACCGAACGTTGGTACAGTGTCGTGATTGTCTTGAATCGTTTTTGACATCAGAGGATCATTCGCATGTCTGTTCCTGCATTTGAGCCAGTGGCAATTCCTCTCCGTCCGGATGACTTCGGGGGATTGCGAGTAGCAGACACTCGCGTTTTATTGGAGTTAATTGTCAGAGCTTATGATGCAAGGGCGACGCCAGAAGAGATCGTGCAGGCATACGATGTCCTGAAGCTTCGCGACGTCTATGCCATCATCGCCTGGTGTCTCAGCAACGAAGCTGCCGTCAATGAATACATGGCTGAAAGAGAACGGCAGTCGGCTTCCATCCGGGAAGAACTGGAGTCGATCAGGCCGGCCGGGAGAGAGTTGCTGAAGTCTTTACGGACACGACAACTTGAGGCAGAGTGGCGTGGGGAAGCTACAAAACAGCTGCAACTTGCCGCTCACGGAGAAACCGCTACGCCGTCAGGAGCGTAATCCTGCTGCAGTTGGTGAGCGACGAGAATTTTCACGGCGGCATCGTACGAGGCTTGAGACGTCTTTTTTCGAACCTCGACCTGGTGCGGGTTCAGGATGTCGGTCTTTCCGGGATCGATGATCCAGGCTTGTTGTCCTGGGCCAACAAAGAAAGCCGTATCCTGTTAACGCACGACCGCACAACGATGCCTTTGTACGCAGCGGAAAGATTTCGAAACGGATTGAATGTTGCGGGAGTCTTCATCGTTGATGATCGAGCGTCTTTGGGACACTTGATTGATGAATTGGCGCTGGTGATACAATGCAGCGAGCAGTCTGAGTGGCAGGAAAAGGTAGTTTACTTTCCGTTGCCGCAATCCTGAGTCGGATTGTGAGGCGAGTCGCCTCACCTTATAAAAGCTCCCTGAAGCGGCACGGAAGCATCAGCGTCTTTGACGCTTCAGCGGGATTGGGATCACGGGAAGCTTATGGTTCAATGTCCATCTTTAAAAAACGAAAAAAGCCCTTGCACGAAGAACACGTGACAGGGGCTTTAGGCGGAAAGGTCATTTTAATCTAACAGCCAAGTCGGGTGTGTGAAGCGGGGCGAAACACACCATCGCCACTTTTCATTGGTGCGTTACGCTCCGCTTCACGCACCCTACGAGGACTTGTTGCGGCTGGCAAAAAAAGCATCGCTCGGATAGAACGTTAAAGAGAGACCGATTAAGAATCGAGCCGAGATTGATGTATGAAGCCGATGATTCCTATCCTCGCAATGGTCTCAGTAGTGTCCTTTACGCCTTGGGTGACGCTGAACGCGGCGGAACCTGCTATCGTTTCGGAAGTGGCGCTGACTTTCGTGAAACAGCATTGTTCGGCCTGCCATAACGAAGCCCATTCAGAGGGTGATTTCCGGGCCGATTTGCTGGGGAATGATCTCGCCGATCTTTCGAACCACAAGTCCTGGAGTCGAGTACTGGCGCGGGTGCAGAGCGGCGAAATGCCTCCACCAAAAGAAGCAGAACGCCCGCCGAAACAGGAGACAATCGCAACCCTCGCGGCATTAAAAACGGCCTTTCATGCGGAGGCGTTGACGCGGCGAGGTAACGCAGGTCGAGTTCACGTACGCCGACTGAACAGGCTTGAGTATGAAAACACGGTCCGCGATCTCCTTGACATTGACACGCCCCTGCGTGATCTCCTGCCGGAGGATGAACTGATTGACGGCTTCAGCAATCAGTCAGAAGGACTCAGCATTTCGCCCGTTCATATTCAGCAGTACATGGCGGCAGCCGATCGCGCACTGGAAGCAGCCAGTGTCCGTCAGGCTCAGCCGCAGACGAACACACATCGGTTCTCTTACAGCCACAAAGCAGAAGACCCTTTTCACGGCCATGCCCACAACAAGCTCCAGTGCAATCTGCGCGGAGAAGATCTGCACTTCTTCCTTGACACTCATATCGAAGTGCCTGCGTACCTTCGGCAGTTTGAAGCATTAACACTCGAAACGCCCGGCAGGTATCGAATTCGCATCACGACAGAAGCACACGACACGGTGAATAGTGAAGACCTGATCTTCAGTGTGTGGCTGGCCGCAGGTGGTAAGCGACGGGAATTGCTGGGACATTTTGACGCACGACATCGGGCGGAGAGCATCGTTGAGCTGACTCGCCCCTTCGAACGCGGTGAAACCATCATCATTGCTCCCTGGCGCATGGCGAAGGTGCGGATCGATTCCGGGTACAGCGTCTATTTGCCGGACAAGCAGGAGAAGATTCCCGAGGGATGGCATTTCATCAACAATCCGAATCCTCCTATCCCCACGGTGGGACCGGCCATCGTGGTGAAACCCGTCGAGATCACCGGGCCGCTTCACGAAACCTGGCCTCCTGAGGGTCACCGATTACTCTACGGTGACCAGACGGAGATTGTTTCGGCGACAGAGATCGCCAAAGCAACGTGGGTTCCGGATTCAATTCTTCGCCCGGTGCGTGGGTATCGTCATCTGAAAGATCCTGTCACAGTTCGGTTGCCTGCAGAAAACACCGAGTCTACCGTGCGAGAAACATTAACTCGCTTCATCAGTCGCGCCTTTCGACGCCCGGTCACTGCCGAGGAAATTGAACTTTACGAATCAATGGTTCAAGAGCGTCTTGCCAAAGGCGAATGTCCTGAAGCAGCGTTCAATGCCGCTCACCGGGCTATTCTCTGTTCCCCTGATTTTCTCTTCCTTGTTGAGCAGGGACAGAGCTTAAACAATCACGAATTAGCTTCACGTCTCTCCTACTTTCTGACCCGATCTGCTCCTGATGCTCAGTTGCGGCAGGTCGCGGACAGTGGCGAGTTGACTCGTCCCGAGATACTGCGAAGAGAAACCGAACGGCTGATTTCTTCACCACAATTCGAGTCTTTTGTTCACGACTTCCTTTCTCAATGGCTGAACCTGCGAGAGATTAACGCAACCACGCCGGACCGCGATCTTTTTCCGGAGTACTTCGAGGGGATTCATGACGGACGCCAGGATGTCCTGCTGCATGATTCGATCGTCAAAGAAACTCAAATGTTCTTTCGAGATCTTGTGGAGCGAAATCAAAGTCCGGCGTTGCTTGTTTCTGCACCTTATACATTTCTCAACCAGCGTCTTGCCGAACATTACGAACTGCCACCCGTTAAAGGCGCATCTCTGCAGAAGACAGAGCTTCCCGCTGACAACGTCCGTGGCGGATTATTGACGCAGGCGAGTGTGCTCAAAGTCACCGCAAATGGTTCGAATACGTCCCCTGTGCTGCGCGGAGCCTGGCTGCTTGAAAGGATCCTGGGCACGCCAGCTCCACCTCCACCTCCGAATGCCGGAGGTATCGAACCAGACACACGCGGCGCAACGACGATCCGCGAGCAACTGGCCAAGCACCAATCTGTCGGAACCTGTGCTGGTTGCCATCAGAAAATTGACCCACCAGGCTTTGTGCTCGAAGCCTTTGATCCAATCGGCCGCCACCGCGAATATTATCGCACGACCGAAACCGGTGAGAAACTGCCGGAGGCCCAGGCTTTCTTTGGAGCGCATTACGGTGCCGTGAAATACCTCAAAGGCTCAGCGGTGGACACGCGATGCGAACTTCCTGACGGTGCCAAGATTGCCGATGTTCGCAGCTACAAGTCTGCGCTCGCGGCACAGCCGGAACTTCTGGCTCGTAACCTTGTTCATAAACTCGTCACCTTTGCGACCGGCGCGAGCGTTGAGAATGGTGATGAACTGGTTGTTGATCAAATCCTTACGAAATCCGAAGCCACCGGATTCGGTCTCCGTACACTGATTCTGGAAGTGGTACAAAGCGAACTCTTTATTCGAAAATAGCCATGGCTTCCGTTGCGCACGAAAGTCATCCCCATCCGTAAAAAGGCTGTCCCATGAAACAAATCCCACGCCGACTTGCTTTGAAAAACGCAGGCATTGCCATCGGTCTGCCGATGCTGGACAGCATGCTGCCCAAAGCGTGTCTCGGAGCCGCACCAACACCCGCGCCACGCCGCCTGGTCTGCATTGGAGTTCCCTTCGGCTTTGATCCGACCGCCTTCGTTCCAGTGACTGCGGGGCGAGATTACGTCCTGCCTTCGCATCTTGCTCACCTTGCTGATTTTCGGAATGACTTCACAGTAATCAGCGGTTTGAGTCATCCTAATACTGGTGGCGGCGGCCACAAAGCAGAAGCCGTCATGCTCACCGGGGCTCCGTACCCGGACTACTCTCACAATCTCAGGAACACGATTTCCATTGACCAGGCTTTTGCCACTCAGTATCGCGGAGAGACACGGTACGAGAGTTTCGCGTTGACCACTCAGGGTCAATCGCTTTCAGTCACCGCAAATGGCGTTTCGATTCCAGCAATGGACAGACCGTCGGAAGTTTTCAAGAAGCTTTTTCTGGCTGCCTCTCCGGCCGAGATGGAAGCCGAATTACGCCGAATGGATGAAGGCCGCAGCATGCTCGACTTCGTCAAGGAACGAGCCAAAGGCCTGAATCTTCGCATCAGCAGCGCCGATCGTCACCGGGTTGAGCAGTACTTTGAATCCGTGCGGGACGTGGAACGTCAGCTCAAAATGACTCGCGAATGGGTCAATCGCCCCAAGCCCACAGCGATCGGAAGCGAACCTCACGACATCAGTGACAACCAGAAACAGAAGGCGAAGTTTCAGTTGATGATCGACATGATCCATCTCGCGCTGGTGACCGACTCCACACGCTCAGTGAGCTTGATGACGTTCGGAATGCATCATGATCTTTCTCACCATGGCAAAGAGCCTGGCAAGCTGGACGCCTGTCGCAAAGTTGAACTGGAACTGATTCAGTCGTTTGCCGGACTACTGGGCAAACTGAAGAACAGTCAGGAAGCAGACTCGACACTTCTGAACTCCACCATGGTCATGATGACCAGCAACCTGCGAGATGGAAATACTCACTGGACTTACAACCTACCTGTCATCCTCGCCGGAGGTGGTTTCCAGCACGGCCAGCATCTTGCTTTCAATCGCCCTTACCTGGAAGAGGTGAACAACGAACTGAATCCTGCTCCGGGAGTTCCCGTCACTTCCGACAAGAAAATTCCTGTGATGGGCCAGGACCAGCAACCACTGTGCAATCTCTACACGTCAATTCTGCAGAAAGGTGGCGTTGAGATTGACCGGTTCGGTTCAGCCACCGGGCCTCTTGACGGACTCACATGATGTGCCACCAAGGCAACGAAAAAAGCCCCTGGCACGAAGAACACGTGACAGGGGCTTTCAGGCGGGAAGGTCTATTCAACAGCTCAACAGAATTCCTGCTGAGCCAGCAATCAGATGTGCTTGTAGACTGATTCGAAGTCGATGTCGTAGCGTTTCATCTTCTTGTACAAAGTCGTGCGGTTGATACCGAGTGCTTTCGCGGTCTTCTGACGATTCCAGCCGCTGGTTTCCAGCGCCTGAATGATCAGATGACGTTCTGGTTCCGTCAGAGCCACCTTCAGCGACGCACCACCAAGCTGAGCTTCGATGTTAGCTCGGTGTTCATGATTCGCGAATAATTTTTCCGGCAGATCAGCAACAGTGACTCTTGTGTCACGACTGAGCACGACAGCTCGCTCGATCACGTTGACAAGTTCGCGAACGTTACCCGGCCAGTGATAATGCTGCAGAGCCTGCATGGCCATTTCGTCGATGCCGGATAACTTCCGTCCAGTCTGCTCATTAAACATCTGCAGATAGTGTTCGGCCAGCAACGGGATGTCACCGATTCGGTCACGCAACGGCGGCTGAGTCAGTGTAATGACGTTGATTCGATAGTACAGGTCTTCGCGGAAGGTGCCCTTCTTGACGCACTCTTCAAGGTTCTCATTGGTCGCAAGAACCATTCGCACATCAACCTTGTGAGTCACATTGCCGCCCACAGGTTCAAACTCGCGGTCCTGCAGCACTCGCAGCAGTTTTACCTGCAGTGATGGCGAGGCGGTTGCAATTTCGTCGAGGAACAGCGTGCCACCGTCAGCCTGCAGGAACTTACCGATTTTGTCGTGTGAGGCCCCAGTAAACGAACCGGCCACATGTCCGAACAATTCGCTTTCCAGCAAAGTTTCCGGAAGTGCACCGCAGGCGACTTCCACAAACGGCTTGTCGCGTCGATTGCTGAGCTGATGAACTGACCGGGCCGTCATGGTCTTACCGGTTCCGCTCTCACCCAGAATCAGCGCGGTTGTTCGCGTATCAGCAACGCTCTCGATCAGCTCGAACATCCGCAGCATCTTGTAGTCTTTGCCGATGATGCTCGAGAGACCAAAACGCTGAGTCAACTGAGCTTTCAGCTTCTTGTTCTCTTCGATGATCGATCGCTGACCAATTGCACGTTCGATGGAGAATCGCAGTTCTTCATCGATCACAGGCTTGGTCAGATAGTCGAAGGCTCCCATGCGAATCGCTTCCACAGCGCTTTCGATGGTGCCGAACCCTGTCAGCAGAATGATGGATGTTTCCGGTGAGTTCTCGCGAGCCCACTGCAGAAGCTGGAAGCCATCTTTGTCCGGAAGATTGACATCACAGACGACAACTTCAAAGGGGAACTCTTCCATCCGTTCAATCGCTTCATTACATGTGGAAGCGGTTTCGGTGCGATGTCCCAGACTTCGCAGATAATCGGCCATCGCCGCCTGAATGTAGCGATCGTCATCAACAACCAACAATGAGCCCGAACTATTACGAGCCATGTACTATCCCCTCACGATTTGTGCGGCAACCTCTGCGCCTGGGCGTAGCCGGGCAGGGCTGAAAAAAGAACGAAGTGCTGTGCTGGTTCGCGTAACAGTGAGGTTCCGGACAAAAACATGTCCGGCCTGTGTCTCCAGTCCGTGGTGACACACTGCTCGAAGCGATAGAGGGGATCTCTCAACGTTAGGTTGCTATTTCCAACCAGGTCGGTGTCGGTTCACAACAGGCGTGCAATTTTGAAACGACACTGTTCGCACAATCATTCATTCGCAACAATCTTCACAGCCGGAATAACCGATCCTGGTTGCAAACGGGACCGGTGCAAATCGGGCCATCAGTTGAACCCTGATCATAACCCGATGACTCAGGTTTGAAGTTGCGCATTTTCAGACCCGGAGAGGCTGTGAATTTTTGCAAACGTAGTTTTCAGTTCAGATTTTGGCCTGGTGGTGATGGTTTCGGTGCGCTATAAGGATTTTATGAGCACAAAGACAAAATCTCAGCAGCGTGGTCAGGCTCGGGTGCAGTTGCCGGAGCG
>JAPLOA010000100.1 GCA_026400835.1 Planctomycetales bacterium
TGCACCCGAGCCTGACCACGCTGCTGAGATTTTGTCTTTGTGCTCATAAAATCCTTATAGCGCACCGAAACCATCACCACCAGGCCAAAATCTGAACTGAAAACTACGTTTGCAAAAATTCACAGCCTCTCCGGGCCTGAACAAGTACAACTCCAAAGGCGACGGTATTTCTCCATAGACCGCTGTGTAGATAACTCACCGTCGCCTGCGGCTTGCCGTTAAACGAAGGGGAGATTGAACAAACCTCATTTCTTTCTGGCTAACAAAAATCGAGCGAGGACGTCGGCGTAGTTCTCTTCGATGCCGACTCGATGATAATCCACGGCAGAGTCACGAAAGACGACTCGCAATTGTTCCAGCCAGTTCTGAACCGCCTGGCGATACTGTTTGGCGATTGTTGTCGGATCGACAAGCAGCGGACCAGCGCCTTCCAGATCTACAAAACGAATTGGCCGATCAAACTGGAAGTCAATCTCCGAGCGTTCCACCAGATGAAACACAGCGACATCGTGTTTACGAAATCGCAGATGCTGAAACGCGTCTTTGAGCGTTGCGGGATCCATCAACAGATCTGAGATCACAACAACGAGAGCTCTCTGAGCAATCCGTTCGGCGGCCTGATGCAGAGCTTCCGGCAATCCGGTTTCGCCTTCTGCCTGCATATCTCCCAACTCATCAAGAACAAACTTCAGGTGAGCGCCGCTACGTTTGGGGCGAATCTCTTTTTGAAACGTCTTGCCAGCAGAATACAGTCCAACCGCGTCACCTTGTCCGGAGGCCAGATAAGCCAGGGTTCCCGCAAGGCGACGAGCATAGTCCAGCTTGGTTGTGCCTTCTTCGCTGCTGCCATCCGGTCCGAAGTTCATGGAACCGCTGACGTCGACGACCAGGCATAATCGCAGATTTGTGTCGGCTTCGTACTCTTTAATATAGAAGCGATCGCTGCGTCCCCAGGCGCGCCAGTCGAGACGTCGCGTATCGTCACCGGGGACGTACTTGCGATATTCAGAGAATTCCAGGCTGGATCCGCGAGTCGGGCTGCGATGGCGTCCGGAAACGCTGCCGATCATCGGAGTTCTGGCATCCAGGGCCAAACCCTGCAGGCGAGCAACGACTTTCGGATCAACAAAATTTCGCATGATATTGAGGTGCTCGCGGTGAAAGCCGTGTTCCGAAAGTCAGGTATTGGACACACAAAATTCCCGGCGGCGGAGCGACGGGTGTACTGTAGACCCGTCGCTCCGCCGACGGGACTACTTGCGATTTATCCAACCTGTTCCGCGTTCAGTTCCTCCACCAGCCGCGAAATAATGTCGTTGCTCGTGATGCCTTCAGACTCGGCGTTGAAGGTCGTGAGGACTCGATGAGTCAACACAGGCTCCGCCACCGCCATGATGTCTTCCAGCCGAGCCATATAGCTTCCGGTCAAAGCGGCCCGCGCCTTCGCACCAAGAATCAAATACTGGACAGCTCGCGGGCCCGCGCCCCAGGAAACGAGCGGCTTCAGCCAGTCCGGAGATTCTTTTGTTTTCGGGCGAGTTCTACGGACCAGGTCGACGGCGAATTCATAGATATGCTGAGGAACCGGGACACGTCGAACGAGTTCCTGAAATCTCTGCACGGCGGCGGCGTCAAGAATATGATCCAGCTTTGGCACAGAGCCGCCGGTTGTGGTGCGAGCAATCTCCAGCTCTTCCGCGCGTGAGGGATAATCGACCATGATCAGAAACATGAATCGGTCCAGCTGCGCTTCGGGCAGCGGATAGGTTCCTTCCTGCTCGACGGGATTCTGCGTCGCCAGCACAAAGAAGGGCGGTTCAAGAGGGTAGGGCCGTCCCACGACGGTGACTCGATGTTCCTGCATCGCTTCCAGCATCGCGGCCTGAGTCTTTGAAGGAGCACGATTGATTTCGTCGGCCAGCACGATGTTGGCGAACACGGGACCTTTGACGAATTCAAACTCACGGCGACGATCGGAGGTTTCCTGCAGGATGTCTGTTCCGGTGATATCCATCGGCATCAGGTCCGGCGTGAACTGAATGCGGCTAAAGCTCAACGACATCGTCTCGGCCACACGACTGACCAGCAAAGTTTTGGCCAATCCGGGAACACCCATCAGCAGGGCATGTCCGCGAGCAAACAAGCAGATGCAAAGCTGTTCGATGACTTGTTCCTGTCCCACAATAATCCTGGACAGCTCCGCCTTGAGCTTTCGGTAGACATCTCGTAATTCATCAATTGCGACGACATCATCGGACTGAAGAGGCGAAACGGCAGTTGTTGTGGAAGACATCGTGTTCCTGTCAATGGTCTGTGATTACTGTTGCCCGGCGGAGACTGGCTCCACGCTTGATTTCGATAGCTGATACTACTGTCCAATCTGAAACCCGAAATTGCCGTTGTTGTTTCTCAACTGGATCTGCACATAATTGTTCTGATTCTGATAGTTGAAGAATGACTGCATGACCTTCCAGACTTCCTGCTGAGGCGGCGTAAGAACTTCGTTGCGTTTTTTTTCGTTGGTCAGAAACAGCGGATGAGCCATCAACACGATTTCGCGGATATAGTCCTGATATTGAAGCGACTGTTCTGATTCCGGGACGGATTTTTCAAACTGCGATACCAATGCTTTGCGCTGATCGGGAGTCAGCCATAATTCTTCATCAAACAAAGCCAGCAGAGATGCGCTCCTCGAAGCTTTCAGTGAGGCGGCTCGCTCGATCTTCCCACCATTGGATGTTCCTTCTGTCATCGTCTTCAAAGCTTCTGACCAGATCTCATTTTGGTCAATGCCCCTTGTGTCAATCGGGCTGGCTCCGAATCCAAAATTGCCGCCCGCCTGAGCCAAATGTTGCTGCATTTGCTCGAATGTCTGCTCGGTGCTCTCTTTCCAGTCGGCTAATGCTCGAATTGCCGCGCCTTTGCTGGCAATCGTGAGGTGATCGACTTGCTCCGGAGAAAGCTGCAGCTCCTTCTGATACCAGGCGATGCGTACCGCTGCAGCTCTCAGGTAAAGATCCCGCTGCTTGACCCCGAGTTGATGCATCTTCTTGTACCAGCCTTCAACACCCTCTTCGGCCTGAAAGTTAACTTGCTGATTGTTCGGGTCAGTGCCGGTGAGATCCGCCAGTCTTTTTTTCTGAGCAGGATCCAGAATGCTCTTGCCAGGAACACCTGAAAGGAGCGTCGACGGGGATTCGTAAGGCAGATAGTAATCCTGTGGCTGGAACGAGTACATGGGATGCGTGATCGTCTTCTTTTCCTGCAGATAAGCCCGCAAGCGGTCACGCTGCTCTGCACTCAGGTACAGTTCTTTATCAATCATCGAGACCAGAAAGCTGATATAGGCATCTCTTTGGAAGGTCTGCCGTTCCGCTAAGGCGGCATCCAGTTTCGCGCTTTGCTCTGGTGACAAAACATCTTTGCGTAAAGCCTTGAACACGTTTTCTGAGAACTCAACCGCGATACCTTTCTGGCGAGTAAACAGCAGCACAAAGGTTTTGGGGAATGGCTTATTCCGCTGATCAGGATCCTGCCCTTTGCCAAATGCTTCAATATCCTTCTTGACCTGAGCAGCAAAGATATCCTTCAGCCGACCTTTCTGCTCGTCGGTCACTTCGCAGGTAGCGCTGACCCAGGCCTCGACGGCATCGCTGCAGACCTGAATTCGTTTCTGGAAATCCTGCTGATCCTGTTCGCCGGGCTTGAGAACAGCTTCGTTCGCTGGCATCACACGAACAACAGGCTCCGGCGGAGCCTCGCCACGGATCGCACCGCCGATCATCTTTCCGATCTGCAGAAACAGCGAATCCTCGTCTGCGTAAACTTCGTTCGCAGGCCAATTGAGCACGGGCATGAGGAGCACAAGGATGATTGCCCATCGAGTCAACGAATACATCACACAGGCCCTGCCAAATTGGTTATACACTGCCGGAGTTCCTGAAGACTCCCCGCAGGTTGTTGCGAATTGTCCGCTTCCAGGCGAGCAATGGCAAGCAGTTGCTGAAATTTCTGAAGTTGCCGCTCACGAACTTTTTCAGGCTCGAAAGAGCGTTCTCCGGGTGGAGTTTGTCTGATAATCCGCCTCAACTGCGTGGTTGACTCAGGAAAACCGGGATTTCGCGAAATCACAAACCGGACGCTAACGCGTTCCGGCTCATGCAAAATCAGAACCCAATTCCGAGGCCGCGGCCTTGTCTGATGGGTCGATACAGCCGGGACCATCACGCGACTTATGTGCCGCGAACGTTGCCGAACATTTCAATATGCAGTCGAGATGAATAGTTGAAACCATGCCGCCGCGCGAGTCGACGCAGCCAATCGGACTTCTCTGACAGTTGTTCTCGTGTTCTGGCCTGCGGCATCAGCCACACGATATCAGGCTCTGCTTCAGGAATCTCTGACATCCAGCGAATGACTTCTTCGACATCTTCCGGACGATCAATCACAAACTTCAGAATGCAGCGATAGCGAGACAATAAACCTCGGATCACATCGGGCTTAAATCTTGTCTGCTCATGCCGATCACGCCACTGAGGATCATCAGGCACGGAATTGCTGAGCTTTGGACTGATCGCCATCAGATCGCATTCCACCGGCTGATCGACAGTTCCGGCCGTCTCGATGGTGACTCGTCGTCCCAACTCATGACACTTCTTTGTCAGCGCCACCAAATCCGGGACCAGCATCGGTTCACCACCGGTCAGAACCACATCCGGTGCCGAGCATTCAGCGACACGTCGAGCCAATTGATCCAGCGACCAGGCGGTGCCTTCCGGCTTCCATGATGTGTAAGGCGTATCACAGAACCAACAGCGCAGGTTGCAGCCGGAGGTCCGAATGAACAACGATTGTGTTCCGGCCCACGGTCCTTCACCCTGAATAGATTCAAAAATTTCGGCGATCTGCACGGCTGTGGATCAGAGTATTAAGGTCTGCGAAAAACGACGTCTGGAAATTGTCCAGGAAGTGCGAAAGATACCCATCAATACCGTCAGATGCTTTGCCCAGATCCCGGTTTGGCGCGAATTCGTAGCCTTCGGACATGAGAAAATCACCCACGAGGCTCGGCCAGGGTGAATTTCCCGGCAGAATTCTGAGAAATCCAGGAACAAGCGAAGGCCGATTTTTCGAATTGTCCGCATCATGACTAGACTCTCTGCGGCATCCGGTTCTTACGGGCTGTTGATCCAGTCACGTATTCAGCGGTTTCGTTTCACGGCGAGCCGCAGGCGGAGGCAAAATCGGGCGACAACGCCTGCGGCTCGCCGTTAAACGATGAACTCGACAGACCGCTTGCGGGCACATTTTCTATAACCCTTTCCCACAAACTACCATGCACACTTCCGAACTTGTAAACAATCTGAAGCCGTCTGAAACTCTGGCCGCCGCCGCGAAAGCGCGTGAGCTGCGAAGTAAAGGCATCGACGTGCTGGAGTTTACAGTCGGTGAACCAGACTTCATCACTCCGCAGCACATTCGCGAAGCCGCCAAAGTTGCGATGGATGCCGGACATACTCGCTACACAGCGGCGACCGGAATTGCTGAACTCAAGCAGGCAATCTGCGATGCGTTCAAACGCGACCACGGAGTCAGCTACAAGCCGTCGGAAGTCACGATCTCCAACGGAGCCAAACACTGCCTGCATAATGTTCTTGTCGCTTGCTGCGAGCCGGGCGATGAAGTCATCATTCCAACGCCATACTGGGTCAGCTACTCCGCCCTGGTAGAACTCGTTGGTGCAAAGCCGGTACTGGTTGAGACAAAAGAGAAGGACGGTTTCTGTCTTTCACCCGAGCAATTCCGAAAGGCGATTACTCCAAAGACTCGTCTGATGATGCTGAACAGCCCAAGCAACCCAACGGGTGGCGTGTATCCCGTCGACATGCTGGAAGGTCTTGCCAAAGTCGCCGTTGAAAAGGACATCATCGTTCTTTCGGATGAGATCTACGACAAGTTGATCTACAGCGGGCACACTTTCCGCTCGTTTGCTTCGTTCGGCGAAGAAGTGAAGAAGCGAACCGTCATCGTTAACGGTGTCAGCAAAGCGTATGCAATGACCGGCTGGCGAATCGGCTGGACGCTGGCTCCGGAAAACGTCAGCAGCGCAATCAACAAGTTGCAGAGTCAGCAGACTTCGAACCCCTGCAGCGTTTCTCAGTACGCAGCTCTGGCGGCTCTGAACGGACCACAGGAATGCGTGGCCGAAATGTGCGAAGAATTTGCAAAACGCCGTGATTATGTTTCCGCGCGACTGCGAGACATCCCGGGGTTGAGTTTTGCCGAACCTGGTGGCGCGTTCTACGTTTTCTTCAACGTGAGCAGCTACTTCGGCAAACCCGTCGGCGGTGGCGAACCGGTGACCAATGCAACGGATTTCTGCACTGCATTGCTGGAACGAGCCCACGTGGCTCTCGTCAGCGGCGACGCGTTCGGTGCTCCCGGATATGTTCGCCTGAGCTTTGCCGCGTCAATGGAGTCACTGACCCGTGGTCTGGATGCGATCGAGAAGTTTCTTAGGTAGTTCGGCTTCCTGAAACGCCCACAATTGACTTTGACTCGTCTGCCGGCACTGCGACCGTTTCGGTCGCTGCCGTTGGCGTTGGACCGGCAAGGTCTGATGTCTCATCAGCATAGCCGGGGCAGTCAAATTTTCAGCGAGGTTTGTCGGCGATGCAGAGTCCTGATTGCAGGGCGGGGGCTGAGTGCGATCAAGAGCGAATTCAGAACGATCAGACGATCAGACATGGCCGGAGTTTTGCGATCCGGAGCGGATGGTTCAGGAGGAATTGACAGGTCGACAGAATCAATATGTCTTCCACACCGTTACGATCACGATCGTTCAGGCAACAACCTCTTCGCGATCGGCAGGTTCACGAAAGCCCGGTACGATTCCTCGCCGCTTCGCATCCTGATCCCGGATGACGACTTTGATCATGTGCACAATCATCAGGATCCCGGCGATCGCGCACAAGATTAACAACGGGGCCTCGTATCGCAGGAAACCGTCCGGATCACGTGAAAAGAACACTCCGTCGGCAACGATTGTTCCACCTTCGCCCGCATGAAACGTGGCGATCGCATTGTTGCAGAAGTGGAAAGCCATGGCTGGAAACAGGCTACGACTGTAAATCGCCAGCAGCCCCAGAATGAGCCCCAGCAAAGCCGCATTGAATGCCTGCTGAGGAATCATGTGAATGATACCGAACATCATGCTGGAGATTCCAACCGCAATCGCCAGACGACCACCTCGCGCCAGACCACTAAGAATGAATCCGCGAAACGCCAGCTCTTCGCAAATCGCAGGAGTCACCGCGAACACGAGCAGAAGCAGCCACGTCGGCTTATCTCCGGTCTTCATCAGCCCCATGACCTGTCGCGCTGACTCGGGGAGTTCAGGAAACACCTGATGCTCAACCAGAAACTGACTGAGTTCCACGGTCAAAGGATGAGCGACAATCGCCAAACCGACTCCCAGCGCCATGGCGGTTATGGACGGCATTCGCAGGCGAAATGTGGCCCGCAAACTCGTGGTCAAAAGCATTCCCATAAACACTGCCGGACACGCGATCATCGTCAACTGCTGAATCACGATCAGCCGCATCATCGTCAGACCCGGATCTCCGTTGGTGAGATCTGGCTTCATGTATGCCATCGCGACAAACTGCAGCATCAAAATCAGGATGAAGCAGAATCCCGCTTCAGGCAGAGCAGGAACAGCGTCTTTTGTTCGCAGAAGCTGTTGGAACCACATCCGAATATCGAACTTCTCCGCTTCACGGAACAACACATCTTCACTGTTATAAAGTTCGATCGCCCACCAAAGCGCCAGCATGCTGTAACCAATGCTCGAGATCAGCACAGGGATCGCATACACAACCAGATTGCCGGAGCTCGCCGAGTTCAACAGCAGCCCTTTCAGCAACAGTGCCACATTGACGACAGGAATCACGCTGTATAGCGGAGTCATTTCAACAGCGGGCGACAGACAGAACATTGTCAGTCCCATCACGACCATCAGCAATGGTGTCAGATAATATTGACCTTCTTTTGTTGATCTCGCAAAAGTCGCCAGAGCCAGACACAGCGCACTGAAGAGTGCAGACAAAGGCAGCAGGAGAATTACCAGCCAGGCCAACGGTGCGAGGCCCGGAAAATCCAGACTGACTCGATTAGCCATTCCGTCACTCATGACCGCTGACATCTGTTGCCCGGTCAGTCCCATACTCAACAGATTCAGCAACGCTGTCGCGGTACTAAACAGCATGATCGTGGCAAACTTGCCCAGCACCAGTTCAACTCGCTTGGCAGGACTGATTAACAACGTCTCCATTGTGCCGCGTTCTTTCTCGCCGGCCCCAAGGTCAATCGCCGGATAAAACGCTCCGGTCAACGCCATGATGACCAGCAAAGCCGGGAACATTTTGCTCCATACACTGGCTGCCACCTGTTCTTCACGAGCCACTTCAATCCAGGCGAATCGTGCCGGGTGCTGGAGTTCTTTCGGCAACCCAGCCTGCTCAAAGCTGAATTTTCGAACAGCATCTTCCCATGACTGCAGAGCCTTCTGGACTCGTCCAAACGCCACCATCGACTTGTCGTCCGCGCTGTTGCGTACAACAAGCACCGGCGGGACTTGCGTGGCAACAGTCTTCGCATCGACATCCGTCGTCGCTGATGAGGACGTCTGAATTTCCCGCTGCATGGCTTCCATCGCAGCTCGATAGCCCTTTGGAATAATCACCAGGACCTGAAATCCGCTGGTTCCAAATTGCTGACCAATGTCGTCCTGTGCGGCCGTCAGCCGGGCTTCTGCCGATGCCGCTTCAGCCGTATCATTTGCAGACGTTGCTGTGGCATTCGTTTCTGATTCAGACGATGAATCACCTGAGGATTGTGAAGCAGGATCCGAATTTGTCGATGCCACGTCTTCCGGACGAAGCCCATGCAGTCGTTCGATTTTTTCCGCGAGCTGATGAGCGACTTTCAGCAGTTCTTCGTCCGTCTTCTCACCCCGTCGAGGTCTTCGAGGCGATTTCTCTTTATCATCAGCGGCCGCCGTTCGTTCCGCGAGCACTCGCAGTTTGGACGTTTCTTCTTCACCGTCCTCGAACCATTCCTTGCTGATGCCGGCTTCGTCGAGCAGAGCAGGGGACGTCGGCAAATCATCCGCATTCAGCATTACCACCACGCGCGACTGTTCGCTGAAGGTGAGCATCATTTCGACGATGCCCAGACCCAGCATGGGGTACAGCAGAACCGGCAAAATGGTAATCATGAACAGCGTACGTCGATCTCGAAGCTGATCTCGCACTTCGCGAAGAAAGACAAGTCTGATATTCTTCCAGCTCATCAAAATCCTCAGGCTTCCGAGTTTGTCCCGGAGTTACGAACCTCTTCTTCACGACGCTGTATCAGGTCAAAGAACAATTCTTCGACATCAGGCTGCTGGTATTTGTCGGCCAGTTCCGGAAGCGTCCCTTCCGCCAGAATTTTTCCTCGATGAATGATCCCGATGCGGTTACACAGCTTCTCCACTTCACGCATGATGTGCGTAGAAAAGATGATACACTTCCCCTGATCACGCAGAGACGACACAGCCTGCAGCACGGCCCGCGCGACAAGAACATCCAGCCCCGATGTTGGTTCATCAAAGATAATGACAGGCGGATCATGAACAATCGTGCGGGCGATCGAAACCTTCTGTTTCATTCCGGTCGACATCTTGCCGCCCAGCCGATCCCGAATGTCATTCATCTGCAGGACGTTGAAGATCTCAGTGATGCGAGCCTGCAGTTTTTCTTCCGGGATTCCGTAGAGTCGACCGTAGTACTCCACCATTTCCCAGGCTGTCATACGATCATAAATGCCCGTGTTGCAGGACATAAAGCCGATGCGGGAGCGAACCCCTTCCGGGTTACGAACGACGTTGATTCCGTCGACTTCGGCAAGACCTCGAGTCGGTCGCAGTACCGTGCTCAGAATTCGCAGACAGGTCGTCTTGCCTGCACCGTTGGGCCCCAGCAGTCCATAGATTTCTCCCGGCCGGACTTCAAACGACACATTGTCCAGCGCGCGGAAGATCCCGTTTCTGGGGTCGTCGAATTCCTTGAAGAGTCCCTGAACTCGGATCATTCGTGGCTCACTGACAAACGGGGCCATCAGAAATCTGACGACAAACGCATCACCGCACTCTGAACCTACCACACGTAACTGATGCAGGATTGAAACAGTCATTGTTGCGTTCGATCTTTAAGTCGTCAGAATCGGAACAATCAGTCCGAGCAGTCCTGATCGTCGCAGCAGACTGCTGAGTCGCCTCGCCGATAAACCAGCCGGAGCACACCCGAAGAACGCAGGGATTTTGAAATTGGCGTTCATTAATGCGACACGGATTCTGAAGCTGGCGCTAACCGTTGCGATTCTTTTTGCGATGCTCGGCCGGATCAGAGCCAGTTTCGTCGACAATCGGCATATTTCACCATTGATGCAGTCCGTGGCCATTGGTGGTCTGGCCTTTGTCGCCACAATCGCCCTCGCGATTCGCGACCTTCGGAAGCTAAGAACTCAGAAGGGCCTCGTGCGTCAGCATCTTGAAAACAGATCGGACATTGATGAACGCACATTTTCCGCCGGGTATGAGGTGCTGAGTACGCAACTGGCTATACTCGTGCGTGCAGCAGTCAGGGAATTCTTTATGGTCCCGGTCGAAAAAATCCGCCCTGACGACAGCCTGGAGCACGATTACCAATTCCAGAGAGTGATGCCGGATTTTCAAGTATTCATCGTATCTCGAGTACTTCGCGAGTATCATTTGAGCCCCGCCGGTTATCGATTCGACTCCCGAAATCTCGCCAACTTCACCGACCTTGTTAATGAGGTCGGGCGTATCATTTCGAATTGCCAATAACATGCCCGCCTCAAGATCTTCCAATTTCCCTTCTGTATTGCTTTCTCCGCTGTTGCTTCTCAGCGGTTCGGTACTTGTGGCCGGTGAGGCACCGGCCATCGATCGCTTGTTTCCGCCGGGTGGCCAGCGAGGAACTTCCTTCGAAGTCAAGCTGACGGGCAAGGCAGGAGACGGAGAAGTCAAGTTGCACTCCGAAGCGGACAGCATCACGTGGGCTCTCGGAGAGAAACGCGATACGGCCACAGTGACCATTGCCCCGACGGCTCGAGGCGGAGTTCACTGGCTTCGCTACAGCAATCCTTCCGGTGCCACAGAACTCAAGCCGTTCGTCGTCGGACTGATTCCGGAGGTCACGGAGACTGAACCAAACAATAAGATCGCAGAAGCTCAACAGGCTGCTTTGCCCGCGGTTACAATCAACGCAGCCTTCGAGAAAGCTCGTGATGTGGATTCGTTCGCTGTGCAGTTGACCAAAGGGCAGACATTGGTCGCGGCGTTCCTTGGTAACGATATTCTCAATTCTCCAATGGACGCGGTGCTTCAGGTCTCTAATGCTCGTGGAACGGTGTTGGCTCAGAACAACGACGACACCAGTCTCGATCCGCGTTTGATCTTCACAGCACCGTCTGATGGAACCTGGTATGTGCGAGCCTTCGCGTTTCCATCAGCTCCCAACAGCAATATCGCGTTTGCCGGCGGTGCAGACTACGTGTATCGGCTGACTCTGGCGACTCAGCCGGTTGTGGAACATACAACCCCGCTTGTGAAACCGCCCGGCGACGGTGAAGTCACTCTGAACGTACACGGCTGGAACATTGCAGCTCCCACAGCAGCATTGCCTGCAGGATCCAGCACGATGGATGTCGGCCTCGCACTTCCATACTCGGTGCCAGCATCTGACCTGCCCGTGGTTGTTGAATCGCAGTTGCCTGCCGAGCGAACACTCACAGTGCCGATCGTGGTCAGCGGCATGATTGCTCCGGAAGGAACCGATACTTATCTGATCAACGCCACGAAGTCGCAACAACTAAGCTTTTCCGTTCAGGCTCGAAGGTATGGCTCACAACTGGACCCGGTGCTGTCTATTCAGGATAAAGACGGCAAGCCGCTTACAGAAGCTGATGATATCAACGGTGAAAACCCGGACGCGGAACTGAGTTTCAACATTCCTGCTGACGGTCAGTATCGAATCGTCGTGAGTGATCGATATCAGCATGTGAGCGAGCGATTCTTTTATGTGCTGCGATGCGAAGAAGCGAAAGCCTCTTTTGATGTCGAGTTAAAAACGACTGCATTCACGGTGCCAGCCGACAAACCCCTCGAGATTCCGCTGACGATCGCTCGACGCAATGGATTTGCCGAAGCGATCGACTTCAAAATCGAAGGACTACCGGAAGGATTGACCGCAGAGTGTCCTCGATCAGAGAAAGATGGCGACTCTTCCAAGGCTGTAACAATCAAAGTCTCCGGCACTGCCAAAGCGTCGTTCTCAGGTGCGATCAAGATCATCGCTGAATCCGTTGACACCAAAGTGCCGAAGCCTGCGTCGCTGTCATTGGCCGACCGAACCATCGTCAGCCAGCTTTGGCTGACGGCTGTTGCACCGGAACCACCGGCAGCGGCGGCGGATCCAGCGGCACCGGCTGTGCAGTGATGCTTTGATTTCTATATGGGACTTATAACCCGTATAGGACCTATGGTGTTCATCTGGCTGATTCAGCCACCATCTGCAATCCCCGGTAACTGCCGAGCAGCAAGAATCGCATGGTGCAATCGTGACTTGACCGTGCCCAGCGGCAAGTCAAGGGCCACGGCGATCTCCGGTTGAGTCATATCATCGACGAATCGCATCAGCAGAATCTCTCGATGGACATCGGATAACGAAGCCAGCGACTGTTCCATATCACTGCGGTCAGAACTCGACGAAGCCTGTGGCTCCGCGATCAACGGCAATTGGTCATCTCCACCGCTGGAGCGTTGTCGTTTCTTCCGAGCCGCAATCGAAAAATTTCGAACGGCCGGATAAAGAAACGTCGTCAGCGCGGCGGACAGTTCAAAGCCGGGGAACTTACGGGCGAAGTAGCCGAAAGTTTCCTGCATAACGTCCAGAGCATCGTCGTGGTGTCCGGTAACTCGCAGAGCCAGCCGCATGGTCCAGTCACGATAACGGAAATATAGAACCTCAAAGGCCCTCGCATCGCCTGCGTTAACAGCAGCGACCAGCTCTTGATCGGTTCGATTGTCGATCGGTGCCGGTGCCATGAACAGTTGAGTCCCGGATTCCAGTGGTCAAAGTCCGCCGTCGCACGACGCGCGGCAGACGATGTGAGCGGAGTACGTTACCGGCATTCGATTTCAGCGGGAAATCATTGGAAAAATCTGTTTCCGGAAATCCTGCTGGATTCGTTGAACCAATTTGAGCAGTCACTCACTTAACAACCAGAGAAGCAAAATCGATTGAGCTGCTTTTCGCAAAAGTCATCTGTAAATCCGAGCACTCAAGACATGTTGAATCCTGCAGAACAAGATGATCTCCCGGAACTGCCATCGGGCCTGGCGTCGGAGTTGAAGAACCGATACGGACCCGTTCCAGAGATTCCCGAGGCGATTGATCGAGCAATTCTTGCGGATGCTCAGCAACATCTCCTTCAAGCATTTCCTGTGAGAGCCAGGTCAAAGTGGAGATGGCGAATTGCTGTCATCGGCTCTTCCATGGCGGCCGCCTGCTTGTTGTTCCTTACCTTTCAATCACAAGAGCCTCAACAACCGGCGAATGTGGCACACGATCGGGGATCTGAACGAGATCTCGATGGGAACGGACAAGTCGACATTCTGGATGCGTTCGCCATCGCACGAGAAATCCAAAGTGGACGAAACCAACCGGAGTTCGACATCAATGGCGACGGACGCCTGACTCAGGCTGATGTGAATGAGATTGCTCAACGAGCTGTAGCGCTGTAGTGGAACGTCACGACTTAGTATTGGCGTAGGATGGGCATTCTTGCCCGTCGAATGAAAGTCGGACAAGAATGTCCAACCTACAAATTGGACTTTGGCAACGCACTGGCAATGAATCAACCAAAATCAGGACCAACACCATGTCCTCAGAACCATCACTCTATCGATCATGCCAGTCACGGCCCTTTCAGATTCCGCTATGCTGGGCGTTGCTGATCGCTTTTGATCTGTGCCTGATGGCTTTCGCAATGGCTCAGGAGCCACAGCAAGGCTCAGCCAATGTCCCTGTGCAAACCGAGGAAGTCTCGATTCCCGGCCCGACGGATGCATCAAAAGACTCCATTCGCTTTGAAGCGATCGATGTCTTTCTGGATTCCGGCGACCTGCCATTAGCGGCCTGGCAACTGGAACTTCGCAGCCTCACACAGGATGTCGAAATTGTGGGGATCGAAGGCGGAGAACATCCGGCATTTAAAGAACCGCCGTACTACGACCCTCGAGCCATGAACAACAATCGAGTCATCCTCGGTGCGTTTAACACGGGATCTGATAACCAACTTCCCAGCGGTCGCAGTCGAGTGGCCAGAGTCCATGTGCAGATTACCGGACCAGGCGAACGCTTGTGGCATACCGAACTGACGACATCGGCCTCGTCGGATGGAAGAAACATCCCCGCAGAGCTTTCAATTGCCAAAGCCCAGGGCTGACACATTTTCGAATTCAGATTTCCGATTGCCGATTTTGAAATTTTAAAAGCGACTGAGCACACTCAATAAATCAGGAGTTACCAACAGATGAATATCCCACAGTCTTTATGGAACGCGATTGGCGTTCTTTTATTCTCCCTCGCCTGTTTAATTCAGGTGGGATGCAGCGGCACCGACACGGGAGACGCACCTGCAGCGTCGGCCCCTGCGAAAGACTCAGCAATTGCTGACTTCGCCGAGGAACGATATCTCGATGAGTCTGAAGCGATGGTTGCAGGAAATGTTGCTTCAAACGATAGTCGGGCTCGCAGCCTCTCAACAGTAATTCGCGGCAACACTGAGTCGCCGACGGCCAGAGTCACATTTGATCTTATGCCTGGCGAAGAACTGTGGGTGATCGCAAAAGGTTTCACATCCACGCCACAACCTCCCGAAGATCGCCCCGGATGCGGTTGCCTGATGGCAAAACTGCCTGACGTCGAGAAAGAAGTTCCCGTACCGCTCAAGCATACTTCCGTCACCGGAAACATCGACGGTTACATCGCTTCAGTCGACGTGACTCAGCAGTTCCAGAATCCTTACAGTTCAAAGATCGAAGCCGTCTACGTCTTTCCACTGCCTGAAAATGCTGCGGTCAACGAATTTGTCATGACAGTCGGTGAACGAAAAATTCGCGGCATCATTCGTGAACGAGAACAAGCCGAGAAGATCTACAACGAAGCTCGATCGCAGGGCCATGTCGCATCGCTGCTGACAGAAGAACGCCCCAACGTCTTTACTCAGAAGGTGGCGAACATTGAACCAGGCAAACAGATCGACATCAATATCCGCTACTTCAATACTCTGCGATACGACGACGGGGCCTATGAGTTCGTCTTCCCGATGGTCGTCGGACCTCGCTACAACCCGCCAGCGACAACCGACGGCATCGGCTCCGTCGCTCGCGGTGGTAATGGCGTAAGCGGCCAGAACACAGAAGTGCAGTACCTGGCTTCCAACGAACGATCAGGACACGATGTCTACATGAGCCTCAACATCAAAGCGGGCGTCAACATCGAGAACGTCCGCTGCGTGAATCATTCGGTCGACATCAAGGAAAGTTCCGAAAGCGAACGACAGATTACTCTGTCTCCTTCGGACTCGATCCCCAACAAAGATTTCGTGCTGAGATATAAGGTCGCCGGTGAGCAGATCAAGACCGCCATGATGACTCACAAGGATGATCATGGACAGTACTTCACGATGATGCTCTATCCGCCCGCGGAACTAAAACAGGTTCAGCGAAGCCCGATGGAAATGGTTTTCGTGCTGGACTGTTCCGGAAGCATGAATGGTCGACCACTCGATCAGGCTCGCGCAGCCGTGACGCATGCGTTGCAAAAGCTGACTCCGCGAGACACTTTCCAGATCATTGATTTCAGCAATACCGCCTCACAACTTGGCCCGGCACCAATCAACGCAACGCCCGAGAACCTCCGCAATGGACTGGCCTATCTGGCATCGTTGAATGGCCGTGGCGGCACAGAAATGATCGAAGGCCTGAAAGCCGCACTCGACTTTCCTCATGACGAAGGCCGCTATCGAGTCGTCTCGTTCATGACCGACGGCTATATCGGTAACGACGCCGACATTCTGCACGCGGTCGCTCAGAAGACCGGCGACTCGCGCATTTTCAGTTTCGGTGTTGGTCAATCTCCCAACCGCTATCTGATGGATCGCATGGCTCTGCTGGGGCGAGGCGCTGTGGCTTATCTGAGTCTGAATGATGACCCTGTCCGGATTATGGAACAGTTCCAGGACAGTATCAGCCACCCGGCGATGACTGATCTGAGCATCAACTGGGGCAGCATGAACGTCACCGATGTGTATCCGCAAATTGTTCCCGATCTGATCGTCGGCCGTCCGGTTGTTCTCACTGGTCGATTCACCGGAGAACTCGGCACAGTCACCGTCAATGGCCGCACCGGAATGCAGCCCGTATCGTACTCCGTAGCTTTGGACGCTCGCGATGCCAACAAGGAACACAAAGGCATCGGAGCCGTCTGGGCTCGCCTGAAGATTGCCGACCTGATGGCTCAGATTTCACGAACACCAGATCAGGCCGAACAAATCCAGCAGTCCGTTCTCAGGACCGCTCTGGATTACAGTCTTATGAGTGCTCTCACGGCTTTCGTTGCGGTTGATTCCATGACGAAGACAGAAGGAGCGTTCGGAACAACCGTCGCGGTGCCCGTTCCTGTGCCGGAAGGAGTTCGCTACGACACGGCCGTTGAGAACTGAGACGAGGATCGTTGCTCTTTAAAAAGTAACGGCGCGAGCCGTCCGGTGAATGCCAGAACAAAAAATCCCGTCGACGGAGCGACGGGCGTACGGTACACCCGTCGCTCCGTTGACGGGATTTACTTCGCAAACTCAGCTATCAACCCTTGCTCTGGCTCTTTATTGGTTGCACAGCTCGCTGCCCAGCCACCGCATTCACTTCCTGCATCTGGCCCCAGCGATAAAGCATGAACCCGAGTACAACACCACACGCAGCCGAAGAAAGAACTGCCGCCGGGCTGTGAGTGAAGGTTGAATTTTCAGCAGCCGCCTGAGTTGTCAGGACAAGACCAACCGTGCTGATCACGAAACCGATTGCATCGGAGATGATTTCTCGCAGATTGATGCTGCCTTTGAACAGCACGACCAGTTTTCCCAGCACCAGTTGCAGAGCAAAGCTGACGACTCCCGCAGACATGAGTCCAAACGCCAGCCAGTGAAACGATGAGAAATTCAGAGACTCGGCCAGCTTGTAAATCGGTCCCAGAACTCCTTCCGCGGCTTTCTTTGCGGACTCATTCTGATCAATCTTCTCCGCCAGTTCACCTACTTTGGCTTCGACCTCCGCCTCTAGCTCCTTTGCTTTCTTGGCAACATCAGATTTCTTTTCATCGGTGCTGAAAGCCGATTCAGGCTCTCCACTATCTGCCGGAGTGTCCTCTGCTGCACTCGGAACCTGTTCCGTCGCTGCCGGTGTAGGCGTTGTTTCTTCCTGGCAAAAGCCTGCGGCCGGGATCAGACAAATCAAAGCCATCAAAGACAACGTAAACTTTTTCATCAGCCTGCTTTCGAACACAAAGAGTGAAACTTTTCCGCGATCCCAATGCACCCAAAAAGCGTGCAAGGGACATGATTCGCTGCGGTCCGCGAAATATTGGAACGTTCTTTTGCGCCAGCCGTCAATCGACCGAAGAAGTCTTTGCACCGACGTTAGAGTCTTACTCCATTTCATGCGCGTACGGTGCGCACATCTCCTGGCAAGCAAACAACGTGATTGGCGAATCTGCAACGAATTGGCAGGCTCTTATGAGGCAAGGTAATAAAAGCTGCGATTCCTTCTTCTGCCTTCATTCTCCTGCATGTCACCCATTCTCCTGCCTGATCGAGATGGAAGCGGAATCGGCTTTCGAAGCAGAACCTTTACGGCGATCGAATCGCAGACGCAGAAGAATAAAGGCAGGAGAATGATTAGAGCTCCTGCCACGGATCGGGGCTGGTCCTCAGGCGAACGGCCAGAGAAAACGGGCTCCGTGCGAAATGAAGTGCGCATGGCTTCACATCAGATTGCGAGCTTTGATGCTTAGATACTCGTTGATCAATCGCTCGGTCAGCAGGTCCGGAGGCGTGTCGATCAGCATGATGCCGGCTTCGCGAAGGGAAGCGGCTTCGTGTGACTGGCCGGTTAAGACCTGAGCTGCCGCGGCCGTGTGATAAGCATCCAGATCGGACTCGGGAATACGATCTGCCATTTGCCGCAAACCGACGTCCTGCAGCAGGACACACAAAGGCAGGTAAGGCAGTGATCGCAGTTTCAGACTCTCGCCAATCACACGCAACTGCAGTTCATCGGTCACGAAGGTAATCAGAACAATCAGAGCGCGTTTTCGCTGCACAGTCGTCAAATACTCCAACGCCAGGCTGTAGTCGGAGACGTTCTGCGACGCCTGAATGTCATAGGTAGATCTCAGGATCGACTGAATTCCCGGCTTGCCTCGCACCGGACGGATGAATCGCTCGATCTTGTTGGAGAACGCCAGCAGCGAAACGTTATCCCCCTGCCCCAGCGCGATGTAGCTGAGCATGATGGCGGAGTTCAGGGCGCGGTCGAGATAAGAGATACCGTCGGTTTGATTTCTCATAAAGCGACCGCAGTCAACCATGATCACGATGTTCTGATTGCGTTCGACATTAAACTCTCGGCTGATGAGTTGTTGTTGTCTGGCGGTGGCCTTCCAGTCAATCTGGCGGATTTCGTCGCCGTAACGGAATTCTCGCAGTCGTTCGAATTCTCGGCCCTGCCCCGGCATACGGACCATGCGCACGCCGATTTCGGACAGACGATTCTGGCGAGCCATCAATTCATAACGATAGACCGCTCGAATATCCGGATAGATGCGAATCGGTGTGGAAAGGGGGCGAATCTGATGACGCGTCCACAGCCCCAGTCGAGTCGGAAACCGGAGGTGCACCGCTGGCATCTCCGATGCCCCACGACGGCTGGGTTTCACCGAATAGTGAATCGTTTCTTCTTTTCCGGGGCCGACTGTGACGGACTGCGGGAGTCGATCAACTTCGCAGAGGGGGCCCGGATCATCATGCAGCGTCATCGCCAAAGTGAGACCGGTACGATTGCGAACAGTCAAGGTCGCCGGATTGGAAGCACCGACGCTCAGGACTTCCGAAATCTCCCGATGGATGGCGACATCGTCAGGGCCGGGGCTGATCAGCAAATCAACGCAGGCCACTGCCACCAGAACCAGGTTCAGGAGCAATGCTGCATCGGCCGCCGAACGATTCAAGCCGGCCAGCAGAAGTGGCATGGCCAGAATCGCCGCCGTCAGAACGAGTCGCCGGGACGGAATCATGACTTCGGCGCCTCCACGCTTTCCAGAATCGCGCGGATAGTTTCGTCGGGAGTTCCGCCTTCCAGTTCGGCTTCAGGACGCAGACGCAGACGGTGCCGCAGAATCCATGGAGCCAGTTCCTTCACATCATCCGGAGTCACAAAATCCCGACCTCGACTGGCCGCCAACGTCCGGGCCGCCAGCAGCATATTGACACCAGCACGAGGGCTTGGGCCAACGGTGACCGAGCCCCATTTGCGTGACGCGTCGAGAATATCAACGATGTATTTCAGAATCTTTGGTTCAATAATGACCTGTTTTACCACATTCTGGATCGCCAGCACGTCTTCCGATCCAAGGACCGGTCTGAGGTCGAAATCACTTAATCGCCGCGGATCTTTTCCGGAGGCATAGTGTCCAAGGATGTCGATCTCGTCAGCCGGTTGCGGATAATCGACTAACAGTTTGAACATGAATCGGTCTACCTGAGCCTCCGGCAGAGGGTAGGTTCCTTCATGTTCAATTGGATTCTGGGTCGCAATCACCAAAAACGGACGCTGTAAAACGTGCGTCTTGCCGTCAACACTGACCTGCTGCTCCTGCATAACTTCCAGCAGAGCAGACTGGGTCTTGGGAGGCGAACGATTGATTTCGTCAGTCAGCAGGATGTTCGTGAACACAGGCCCCTGATTGAAGCTGAAAGCCTGTTGCTTCATATCATAAATGCTGTGGCCTGTAAGATCCGACGGCATCAGGTCCGGTGTAAACTGGACTCGACGAAATTGACACGACACCGTTTTGGACATCACGTTGACCAGCAGAGTTTTACCAAGTCCCGGTGGTCCTTCGATCAGGACACTCCCTTCTGCAAACAGGGCGATGACAACGCCTTCGACCAGTTCAACCTGACCGATCACTACCTTGCCGATCTGTTCGACGACATCGTCAAACAGCCTTTTCACATCGCTGAGTTCCATGGAGATTGCACTTCAGATTTAGGAATAATGTTGGTGATTCAAATGCGTTTGAGATATCGTTGGAGTTGAAATGATCCTGCATGTTTTGACGAGAAAAAGGGGGGCATCAGGATTCTCGGATTCCTTCCAGCCGTTGCTGCAGTCTCGCCAGCCATCGCAGCATCGCTGCCGCTTTTGCTGATGGCAGTTGTCCTGATTCCGCCATCAAATGAGCTTCGTGGAGTTGAGCTCTCACTTCCTCAACATCCATACCAGCTCGATTAGCGATTTGCTCCGGCTGATCCAGTCGCAGAAGACTTCCATAACGTCTGCGGAGGCGGCTGGTCATATAGTCAAGATAGCTGCGTACAACAGTCCCGCCGTCACTTAGTCGGTATTGCAGATTGCCGACCGCCTGAGCACTCTCTGTGAGAGATCGACGCTGGGAGTTGGTGACATACAAGGCTGGTCCGAATCGGTGAAATGCCATCCAGATCCCAAGAATCGCAACCAGCAATAGTTGGAGAGTACCGATCCGCAGAGTCGGGCTGAACAGAATGCCGGTGTTCTGGAACGAGTCGCTGGCATTGAAGTATTCGCTGATCACAATCGCTGGCCGATTATTGTTCGTAGAGTATTCATCTTCTTCCTTTGCCGAACAGCGTTCAACGAAGCGAACGGCCAGCCTGCGAGATCCCTTAAACAGCATCGCACGATTCGAGAAAAGATCCGCGCTTGAGCACACCAGAACTCGTCCAGAACCCAACTGCCATGTGGCCGCCTCAACAGTACCGTCGGCAGACGTGAGCAATGTTTCAGTCGTCAGATTCGATGGTAACTGTAGCTCAGCCGTTGACTGAAAATCGACGTACTCCGTCACCAGACTGCTGGTTGCGTGGACCGCGACGCCTCGGTCTTTCTTGTCTTCTGTAGCCGTCACACCGGTATTTGCCGTTGTGACAGGAGTTGATCCCGCTGTGGGATTTGTCGGAGGGGATCCGTCCGTCTCGGGAGTCGAACTGGCCGTATTTTGCGAGTCTGTAGTCGTTGATGACGATGGGTCTTCTGCCGTCGTTGCGCCGTCCGGAGTCGTGGTTACGGGAGTTGCACCGGGGGCAGTGGTTGCCACAGCCGCGATGGCAGCAGCAAGCGTGATGTTCGATCGATACTTCAAATGAATCCCGAGGCTCGGCAGCAGGACTTCCGGAGGTGGCTCATTGAGTGCCGTCCATTCGTAGGACAGCCAGTTTGGTGCGAAGAGCAGATCGCCGCCATTGTAGACAAATTCATAAATCTGTTGCTGCTCTTTTTCGTTCGGATATCGATCAGGCGCAACGAGGATCAAAGTTGCCGATTGAGCCGGCAAGACTTTCACGGCTTCGCGCGTGACGTCCGGAAACAGTTGGCTCAGCGTCCGATAAAGTCCGAGCTTTCCGTCAACCGTCGTGCTGTAGCTGTCGGCCGCCGAACCGTCTTCTCCGGGAAGCCACCAGAACTGCAGCAACACCAGCAGCGCAGCGGCGAGTCCCCAAAACGTGTCAGACTGCAGCAGTCGGCGTTTCTTCTTCATGGAAGGCTCCCCGAAAATCCGCAAGACATTGTTCAAACATCTCGGCCGTCGGATTTCGACGGCCAAAGTACACGTATTCAAATTGCGTTGCCGTCGTCAAAAATGCGTTTCGCTTATCCTGCCGACGCCAGACACAACGCAGATAATCTCTGTTGGTTAGACCTTTTCGATATCGAATCAGCCCGGCCCGCTCGATCCAGCTCATACTGCCCAGCAACAGTTCGCGAATCGCCGCGCGGTGGTCACCGGTCGCGGCAAGGTTGATCGCTCGTGATTCATAAGTCGAAGCCGCCAGTTCTCCGGGCGGAGTGACAACGTCGGAAAGGATATCTGACAGATCACTCAGCAGGCTCTCTCGTTTCTGCTTCTTCGCATCGATCGATTTAACCACCATCGCGATAATGACGATCAGAATGGCGATGATCGCGACAATGGCGAGTGTTGTCAGCAGATCCGTGATACCCAGAAATCCAAAGCCACCATTGGATGAGTTCTGTGCCGGAGGCGGACGAGTCGTTCCTTGAGGAGATCTTAGTCCGCTGAACAACCATTCGAAGAAATCACCAATGGCGCTAAAGACATCGCCTAAGCGTTCCCCGGCCCATTCCAATGCGGTGCCAAGAAAACCTTTATCGATATCCATTTCCGGGAGTTGTTCGAGAACTCGTCGACGGACAGAACGAAACTCGTTTCCTCCCATGACTTGATCACCGATCTGATCGATCGCATCGTCCGTCAGCAGGCTGCCTTCCTGAATCGGCGAAACGGGAACTGCAGCATCGGCTATCCCACTATTCCGGATCGTCAGCACGGTCAGCAGGATAAGGAGCAGGAACTTGATCATGCCAGTTCCTCCAAACGAGCCGCCTCGGCACGATACTGCAACTGCAGATCCCAGCACTCGTTTCTAATACGCTGGTCCAGATAGCAGAAGAACCAGGCCAGACGGATCACAGGATAAGGCAGCCAGAGGGCCAGCTGAATTGTCGTGAGAAATGCGGGATCATCATGAGTCAGTTGCAGGAACACGTCGCGACCATCTCGACTGGCCTCAAGCAGAATTGCGAAAAAAATCGGACGATTGAAAACCATAGTGGCCGCGACATCAATCAGAACAAACAGCCCGAATGACAGGAAGGACCAATAGAACAGCAGGCCAAGGACTCGACCGAGGCTGCGTCCGTAACCGCCTCCGCCTGAAAGCCAACTCAGTCGTGCCGTTACGCCGTTAAGTTTTGACTGCTCCAGAAACAAGACTTCCGGCATGTGGCCCGCGTAGGCTGTGACGAAAACGGACGGCACAATCAGACAGAATCCTGAGATAAATTGAAAGAAGCGGGTCACAAACGACAGCAGTAACCAGCTCCAGAATCGATGTCGCCATGCTTTGACGGAAGCACGCACGGAAATCGGTACCCCGAAAACCTGGGGCCCCATACATGCGACAAGCAGTGCATTAAAGATGGCACTGAAGAACATAAAGATCATCAGTGATGGAATCAGCATATCGGTCGTCTGGGAGACCGTCAGCCAGACCAACGCACAGGACGGGACCGCGCAGATGAGCCACAGACGTGTGATCGGTCCGGCGAACTCGCGTGAAAAAACGAAGGCGAGGTCCATGCATCCGCCGAATGTTCGTCGTTCTACTGAGACGATGCATTCTTCAACTTTCATGGGTGATTCTCTCCCGCCCGGACATGGTCAGGTAAACCACAACCAGCAGCCAGAGCATCGAACCCACGACATATTTGATCGACGATGCGATCGGCAAGGGTGAAAAATATCCTTCCAGCATCGCCGCGACGAACAACATCCCGCCCGCGCCCAATGCCAACTGCAGAGCCTCCACGCCATGAAACTTCAGAGAATCACCGCGCGTGCGTTGTCCGGGCATCAGAATCCCCTGCGCCAGAACCA
Source organism: Planctomycetales bacterium (assembly GCA_026400835.1). GTDB lineage: Bacteria > Planctomycetota > Planctomycetia > Planctomycetales > Planctomycetaceae > SXXK01. Next base: position 23,904 of record JAPLOA010000100.1, read on the forward strand.
GTCCTCCGGCGCCGGCGATTACGATGGCCGTCAGTTCGAAGGAACCGTGCGAGATGATAAAGCTAAAGAAGTTATCTGCGGTCGGATTGCCTTTTGCGAGGATCGCTCCCTTCAGGATTCCGATAATGATCCCGTTCGAGATCAGGACATAACACGTCCCAATGCCGACAAGAACACCCATGGCAAAAGCCTGAAATGCAATACTCGTATTGTTGTTGATGTAATGGCCGAACATCCGCGTTCGTTCACTGGAGTAACGCGAGTCGCCTTCAACGTACAGCTCGTTCTCATAGCTCTTCAGGGCGTGCTCAATTGTTTCACGGCCAGCAATCAGTTCTGCCAGATCCGGGCGCGTGTAGCCAACCCACACTGAAGCGATCAATGGGATCAGAAACAATGCTAACGCCAGAAAGAACGGCTTATACCGGCGTCTGAGCAGGCGCGGGAAGCCCACAGCAAAGAAATCCCAGACGGCTCGAACAGACTGCGGCGGAGATCGATAAAGACAATTGTGTCCCTGCGCGACAAGGTCGTTCAGGTACTGTTCCAGTCTCGCACCCCACTCCCGTGATTGCACCAGAGAAAGGTCATAGCAGATCGAACGATAAAGTCTGGAAAGCGTCGCAACGTCGCGATTTCCCCACTTTGACTGACGAGAATTCTTCATCCGCGAAACCAGCGTTTCAAATTCACGCCAGTCGTTGCGTCGATCCCGAATAAATCGCTCACGATTCACGGCCGGGTTCTCCTGATGACAAACCAGCCAACTGTCGATTCTCTTCGTAGGAAGAATCGCGTTCCGACCTCTCCTTTTTCTTAGTCGTTCGGTCCATCAATGTCCCGGAATTCTTTGAGTTTCCTTTACTGCCGCTGGGGTCATCCGCAAATGTCTTGAGCACTCTCAGGATGAATTGTGTGTGTCGAAATCCCTGGGTTCGAAAATAGGTGTGAGGATTTCGAGGATCGGGGGCGGGATCCTGATAGCCAAGTCGTTTTCGCAGGGCTTCGCTGAGTGGCCGGGCAATTTCTTCACGACGCGCATCAGAAATAATGCGATCGGATTCAAACAAGCGTTCGATAACTGCCAACGTTCTTTCGGGGACGCTGAACCGTCGAGGACATTCAGAACGCAGCAATGGCTCGATGTTCGCCGTGAGCCCTCCGGTGCGACTGATCCATTCTCGCCGTTCATCAATCACCATCGTGTCGAAGACCAAATCACCCAGACGCTGCATGCGGCGAGTCATCAACATGGAGATCAGGCCGACGGTGTAGCAGAACGGAAGCATGTCGGCGGTTCGCAGAAAATTGCGGCCGATCGCACTTGTGACGTCGATCGGAGTTCCGTTCGTCCGCACGACGCGGAGTCCTGCCGATTTCTTTCCCGGTGTCTGGCCATTCATCCATGACTCAAACAGACTGCCGTAAAACCAGTTCATCACGAAGCCGATGATCGACATGATCCCGGCCACGAAGTTTTCACTGGAGTCGGCGAAGACACCAACCGCCGACAGCAGAATGCCGACACCCGCAAGGATGCCCAGCTTCAGCAGATTGTCGATCAGCCATGCCCAGGCTCGAGTTCCGGGTCCCGCAATCACAAATTGAAAATCGACACCTTCCGGAGTCTCGACGACGACTCGTGTGTCCACTTTTCTTTTGTGGTTTTCGTTCATGACCGAGATAAGAGAAGTTGACGCCAATCGGCCGGAATGGGACGGAAGAGGCAGGCTGACGACGGGCTTAGGTCCACTTCCTGACTCTGCCCATCAGGAGACCTGACAATGGTTGGCAACGATGACAGAAACCCAGTGTTAATGCAAGCCGACCCACCGGTGAACGATGATTGTTGAGTGCAATCATGGATTTCAGCAGGTCCTTTACCGAGGTCCTTTACCGGACGCAATGAAGTGAGGAACAAAGCGATACCCAATGGGACGTTTTCTCGTGATGACAGGATCTGTCTGCAGAATGATTTTTTCGATGCCTTCGATGGAAGCTGTTGATTTATTGTTCGGACTGCATAGATTGAGGCTGAGTGTTCGCGGGACTTGTCACTCAGAACAGTATTTCGATCTGCGCCTTATACAGAATCATGTTAACCCGCAGCGACACAGAGGCAGGAGCTGGAGAACTTCGCTCTCGTTTTTTGTTTTGAAGGCTGAGTGTCGGACTTGTCTGCGGTACACTCACGTGGAATCAGCTCCGTTGGCAACGCGTGTCACGCTCTCAACTTTCGGCCTGACTTCACGGTTCCAGGAAGAGCTTCGAGGAAAAAATGATGAGATCTTTTCAGGTGGCGAGTTTCTTCCTGATGGTTGTGACAGTTCTGTTCTGCGCGGGCTCAAAGCGAGCCCTTGCGCAGGCTGTGGACGCAGAGCCAATGATTCCACAGAACCTTCTGAAACTTGTTCACACGCCTGAGGTACAGAAAGAACTGGGGCTGGAAGGCGATGCGAGGCTGCTGGAGGTGCTTCGAGAAATTGATCGCGTTTGGTGGCCATCGCGAATTCTGCCTGAACAGAAACAAACTGAGACGACTCGGGAACTCGAAAAACGCCTGCTCGATGCGCTGAGTAAAATTCTGTCACCGGCGAAGATCCGACGATTGCGCGAACTGGAAACGCAATCACAGGGAACTCGAGCATTACTCCGCGCTGACGTTGTCGAGGCTGTTGGTCTCGACGCCAGGGCACAGCAAACCATCAGAGCCGCGTTCCTCGAAACAGACTCGCTGGCGAGACAGTTGAACGAGAAACGCGGCGGCGACGCAGATCTGGAGAAACAGCTTCGAGAAGCCCGCGACAAGGAGTTGAGTCTGCTCAATGGCCTGCTGACCACAGCAAAGCGGCAAGAGTTCGGGAAGCTAATTGGTGAACCGTTCAGCATGGCGAGTTTAAAGCGTATCTACCCATTGGCTCCGGAACTGATTGATTCCGAAGAGTGGACGGGAACTGCACGCACATCGTTGGAATCAGAACGAGGGAAAGTTGTCCTCGTTCATTTCTATGCGTTCCAGTGCCACAACTGTGTCGCCAACTTCAAGCATTACAATCGATGGCACGAGACCCTTTCGAAGAAAGGCGTCACAGTCATTGGGATTCAGACACCTGAGACCAGTGCAGAACGTGACTCGCAGCTTGTGCAAAAGGCGGCGAAAGAACAGGGGTTCAGATTTCCGGTGTTGATCGACCTGAAGAGCTCCAATTGGGACGCGTGGGGAAACACCATGTGGCCCACAGTCTACGTCATCGACAAGAATGGATATATTCGCTCCTGGTGGCAGGGGGAACTGAATTGGCAGGGAGCAACAGGAGACCAGACCATTGAAACACTGGTGGATGAACTGCTGATGGAATAGTTTTACGGGATGTGGCTTGTTCCTGTTGCTGCTGTCGTCGGCGTTATTAAAAGGAGGTGACTATGACAGAGTCGCAGTCGATCAGGATCATTTGCACATCGGTGCATCACAATAACACGGGCAGAGTTGCTGACACTCTGGCAGAAGCCCTGCACGCGAGTGTGCATTCTCCGGAGGAAGCCAAAACTCTCGAGGTGTCCGAATCGGACTTGTTGGGCTTTGGCTCGGGCATCTATTTTGGTCGCCATCATCAATCATTGTTGCAGTTGGTCGATTCGTGGCCAGCTCGTCCCTGCCGAGTCTTCATTTTTTCCACGGCTGGGCTCCCCTTTCTTCGCTGGTTTCAGCACAGTGCATTGCGAAGAAGGCTTGTTCGACGTGGCTTTGAAGTGGTAGGGGAATTCTGTTGCCGCGGATGGGATACCGTAGGCCCGCTGTGGTTCATGGGAGGGATCAATGACAGGCACCCGAACGCGAAAGACTTTGCAAGTGCTCGAACATTCGCGTTAAGGATCAAAGACGCGTTTCGAAAAGGTCACTGAGCATCTCTGGTCTGAGATACAAATCGTTGACTCATTTCATCAATCTGAATCTGTACTCGTCGAAAACGAGTACGCAGCCAACGTTCAGATCTTAAAACCATCGCTATTGAACCAACTCCGGAAAGACCGCGTCTGTCGTATCAATGAGTCGTGCCATGGTGACTCCGTCGCGCGAACTTTCTGCGATGATTTTTGCTCCAGCAGGCACGGCACGCAGGGATGATCGTAAATCGGCCAGACGATGAATCAACAACAGCAGTCCGCGTTGTCGAGCAGGATCGTATTCCCACGGCACCAGTTTGATACCTCGCTGCTGGACGACGGGGACCAACGATTCAAGATCACTCAACTGAAACTGATGACTGACGGGGGCAACATACACGACGCTGTTTTCAGGAACTTGATTCCAGAACTCTGAATTCAGAGCGTCGGACCAATATCCGGCTTCCATCCCCAGTTTGTCGGCGCCTCGATTTCCGCCAGACAATGGACCGTATTGAGAAATCGCGAGTGGCTGCATCGTCCAATAAAGAGGTACGCCGCCGACAAGAATTCCAACGAACACCTTGCGGCCGACATTGCGTGCACCACCTGAGGTTGGAGCTGTTGGATTGGTTGCTGGGCGTCCATCCATCCACAAACTGAATCCTCGAGCCGCCAGCATCGCCAGCGGCGGCATCACGATCAGGAAGAGTCGAGTGCCATCGTAAACAGGGACACCCGGAACGGCGAAGACCGTGAGTGGCATCAACACGAACAGCAGCAGCAGTTTCTCCGTCGAATCAAGTGCCGCACGAAAACTGCGCAGGATCAATCCCGATAATGTCCAGACTGGCAACGTGATCAGGGTTGTGATGAACGGAAAATGCCACGGTACTTCCTTGTCGGAAAACCGCTGACCAAGATACCAGCAATAAAGAGTTTGTCGCCCCGTCGTTCGACCCAGATAGGTCATGACATTCTTGACAGGATCCAGCCAAAGCCATGGCCATCCGACAAAGAAGATGATGGCTCCGAGAACTCCAAATACTGCTAATGGTCGAATCGACTTCCAGCGAAACTGTACGACAGACCAAAGAAACAGCAGCACGGGAAGAAAGATGCCCTGCACTTTCGTCAGCAGCAACAAGCCCCATAAGACTCCACTGACAGCGGCCTGCAGCGTTGTGGGCGCGGTCGGACGAATCCACCAGGTGAGCAGCGGAATCATCGCAGCGACCCACGCCAGATTTGTACACGACTCCAGGGCTGCTAATCTTGCATGGCCCATCAGATGAGGCATGCCGGTTAACATCGCGGCGACCAGCAGCCCCGTCGTCAGGCCATATCTCCGACGAGAGAACTCCGACAGCAGCAAGACCATCAGGCCAAAGGCCACGCTGGACCCAAGTCTTGCCGCAGGGACATTGTAAATGGTTGACTCAGAGCCTGTAATGAACGTTGAAGTCAGGCCATGTGATGCTCCCAGAATAAACCGTCCCAGTGGGGGATGATCGGGAAGATATCGCGAGGTTCCAAAGACTTTACGAGCAACATCGGGGGTGAACAGCAGAGGTCCGTGTTGAGTAAACGCATCTGTCAGATAGACGCCCTGATCAATATTGAAAGATTCGTCCAGAGTCAGGCCGGGGCCAACCGGAAGACTGGAATCCACCAGACCATGGTTCACCATCGACGCCGCAAGCAGAAATGCGACGAAAGAGAGGCCAGCCAGAATTGGTGAACAGCGAAACATGACTCACGATCGTTTGCGGAAAGTCGATACCATGAAAAAGGGCGTTCCCTGAGGAACGCCCTTTATTTCTGTCAGTAGGCATTAATCGAAGTGCATTGTCAAATGCACCTGACCGCCAACTACTTCGCTTCTGGAGCCGGAGCCGCGCCTTCAGCGGCTGGTGCTTCGGCAGCAGGAGCCTCGGCTGCTGGTGCAGCACCTTCAGCCGCTGGAGTTTCCGCGGCGGGAGCAGCGCCTTCTGCAGCCGGTGCAGCACCTTCAGCAGGTGCGGCTGCTGGAGTTTCGGCCGCAGGAGCAGCACCTTCAGCGGCTGGAGCTGCATCGTGAGAATGACCGTCTTTTTCGTCGTGAGAATGAGGAGCTTCCGCTCCGCCGGCAACGCCAGAACCAGCTGCAGCAGCGCCACCACCAGCTCCGGTTGTGCTCTCATTCGCGGTACATCCCAAAGTGAAAGTCACGCCTGCCAACAGCACGAGCGTGCTCAATGATTTAACGAATTTCATGTCCCCCAGCCTTTCACAAAAAACACTTCAATTGATGTCGCGACCCGGAAACCGCAGGAAACTACGATTAAGCGACGCTATAACGCTACGAAAACACGGCGTGAAATCAATCTTTCGGAATAGCGAAATCGTGGAAGTTTCGTTTTTGGGGCTTTCTTGAGCCCTTGCAGCCAATTGAGATTGCGTAAGATCGGTCGAATTGCCAGGAATTAACGACGGAAAATACTGCCCAAAGCAGCCGCCATGGATGACCAAATCCCCGAATCTCTAGATCTTTCGCAATCGGAAGCCAACGCTCCGGGCGGAGCATTAGTGCCGCGCGAAAAAGTTCGGAAGTTCCCGACCACGCCCGGTGTCTACCTGATGAAGGACTCTCAGGGCTGCGTTATTTACGTGGGAAAAGCAATCAATTTGCGGAGTCGGGCAGGCAGCTACTTCACTCGAGCGGCCGAGATTGAACAGCGTACGGCCGAACTGGTGTTGCAGATTGCGGACATCGATTACATCGATGCCGAAAGTGAAGTGGACGCCCTGCTCATGGAAGCGCGGCTGATCAAAGATATCCAGCCGAAGTTCAATACACAGTTGAAGGATGGCAAGACCTTTCCTTATCTGCAGATCACGACGCGTGAGGATTTCCCGCGTGTCGAGTTTACTCGGCAACCCGAAACATCCGGGGTCAAACTTTATGGCCCGTTTCTGAACTCCGCTCAGCTTCGCGGAGCGATCGCGATCCTGCAGAAGATTTTTCGGTTCCGTACATGTACCCTGGATATCGATGAGCATGACGAACGCTGGCGGTGGTTTCGTCCGTGTCTTTTGGCCAGCATCAATCAGTGCACCGCTCCCTGCAATCAGCGGATCAGCAAAGAGGATTATCGTGAAGACATTCGTCGGTTGAAAATCTTCCTGGACGGAGGCAAAGCCAGTCTTGTGAAGGAAATGGAAGCCTCCATGCTGCAGGCATCAAAGGAACTGAAGTTTGAGAAGGCCGCTCGGATTCGAGATGAGATCAAGTCGTTGAAAGATCTCAGCCTGCGAGGAAACCTGGAGAGTCATGCGCAGCCGGAAGTTTTCTATATTGATCCTCAAAAAGGTTTGGCCGGACTGAAGAAGGTTCTGAAACTGGACCAGATTCCTCGACGAATCGAAGGCGTGGATATCGCTCATATTCAGGGAAAGGATACGGTCGCCAGTCTTGTTCAGTTTATTGACGGATTACCATTCAAGCCGGGATACAAGAAATTTCAGATTCAGTCCGTCGAAGGTGTCGACGACTTTGCGTCAATGCGCGAGGTGATTACTCGACGATTTCGCCGGCTGGTGCAGGAGGATGAGGCGTTTCCAGACCTGTTATTGATCGACGGCGGTAAGGGGCAGTTGAATGCCGTGATGGAGACATTTCAGGTGCTGGGAATTAAGCCACCGACAACAATTTCGCTCGCCAAGAAGGAAGAGGAGATCTTTGTCCCGGGGCAGTCGGAATCGATTCGTTTAAGCCGCCATTCGTTCAGCCTGCGCCTGCTGCAATACGTTCGCGACGAAGCCCACCGGTTTGCTCAGAACTATCATCATCTGCTGCGCCGCAAGTCGACGTTTGAGGATAATCGCAAGGGGCCGCGGAAGAAGAAATCTTAGCCCTGAAGTTTAATGCGGTCGAAGTTTTTCACTTGCAGATCGTCCGGCATGATTTTGAGATGAACCTGGACTTTGCCATCATTCAGTTTGAAAGTCTTCGCAAAAAGCGGTATCAAGCCGATCATGAACGCCTCTTCTGAACACATTTCGAATGTCTCCGCTTCTCCTTCGCGTCGTTCGATGATCGGGATAATGGGAGGCGGTGTTGGTGCGATTGGGATGATGTCGGCTTTGGGGCAGTCGGCGTTTGGTGACCTGCAGCCATCGCAGTTTCCGGGAAAGGCGAAGAGAGTCATTCATCTCTTTATGAATGGCGGTCCGTTTCAAGGGGACCTGTTTGATCCCAAACCGGATCTGCTTAAGTTTGCCGGCCAGCGGCCGCCGGAAGCCGATTTCAGGACGGAGCGGAAAACCGCCGGACTCCTGCCTTCGCCGTTTCGATTTCGACAGTGTGGCGAATCAGGACTGCCGGTCAGTGAGCTGTTACCGCTGACGTCGAAATGCATCGACGACATGTGCATCATTCGTTCGACGTACACCAACAATCCGAATCACGGCCCCGCATTGCTATTGATGAATAACGGGACGATTCTGCCGACCAGACCCAGCATGGGTTCCTGGATGTCGTATGGACTCGGGACGGAGAATTCAGATCTGCCTGCCTACATCGTATTGTGTCCCGGAAAGCCGGTTCGGTTCTCCATTCTGTGGACCAGCGCGTTTTTGCCGGGTTCTCATCAGGGGACGTATATCAATCATGCTGATCCTGCTCCGGACAAACTGATTCCCTTCCTGCGGAATGCTCAGGCCAGCAGAGATTCTCAAGCTGCTCAGGTGGCTTTGATGAGTCAGCTCAATCGGTTGCATCTGGAACGTTCAGGTCCGGATGGCCAACTGGAAGGTCGCTTGCAGGCGATGGAAACTGCGTTCCGCATGCAGTTCACGGCCACCGATGCTTTCGATCTGCAGAAAGAAACGCAGGCGACTCGCGATGATTACGGTACCGGTCATTTTGCCAACGGTTGCTTGTTGGCTCGAAGGTTGAGCGAACGAGGAGTCCGGTTCGTTCAAGTGTATTACGGCAATGGTCAACCCTGGGATACTCATAGCGATCACAACAACAGCACGATCAATCTGTGCAAAGATATCGACCGTCCGATTGCAGCGTTGCTGCGCGATCTGAAGCAACGTGGTCTACTGGATGAGACGTTGGTATTGTGGGGTGGAGAGTTTCATGACCTGCACGCGACGATTCTGCATCAGTTGGGGATCGATCACGAAAAATTAACGTATCGCTATGCGGGCCGAGATTTCCGGCTGACCGATGTTGCCGGCCGCGTGATTCAGGAAATTGTCACATAGCGGCTTCGCCGTTGCTAAACGCATTTGGTTACAGATCCATCCGCTTGGATCATGTTCTGCGGTCTATTCCCTTTGGACTGCTGCAGCCCGCTGCAGCTTTCTTCCTTCAGCAGCCTGCTGCTGAGAAGAATTGCTCCTGCAGCAATTGTTCTCACGGACAAACAAAAGCCAATGACCTAAACAACCCGAGCTACATGGCAATTAATGCCTGCATCTACAATCTGCTTCTAAGGATGACGCAGTTAAAAGTGCCCTCGACTGGCGATGAGCGGAGCGGAACGATTGGCGACTCTACGACAGGCAACAGCTTGGTTGCGGAAGTTCTTGACGAAATCGAGCCACGTCTCTGCAGTGCAGTCCAGACGTTCAAGGATTGAAGCACACTCCTTCGGAATCACGCCGACTTTTCTCCTGCGAATCTCACGGCTAGCCCAATCGAGCAGTTTCAGATGTTGATCGAAAGTCATCGACAGATAGCCCTCGTTGCTGGCTCGCCGCGTGGTGACCTTTTCCCGCGCTGTCAACAAAGTTGTTTGTGCCCAATGTGCTCCCAATGAATCTATTCAAATCCCATTATGAATTCATCGTCGATCGCCCACGCTCCCTTGCTTTTCTGAAGTATGAACGCTCCCTCAACATAGTTGCCCAGCCCTTCAGAGTGTCGAAAGATCAAGAATGCCAAGGTTTTGTCCCTCTTCAGGAGTATTGGGCAGGAAACTTCTAACGTTAACTCTCCCTGTGCTGGCACACCAGAATCGCCGATGTGGTCGATTGGGAAATTGATGGATTTAACTTATCCAAGATCTGCGCGTCTCCATGCGTCAACCATTGTCTTCGCATCCAAATGGAGTTCATTGATCAATAGATTGCGAGCCCGATCCAGAATCTGTGTGAATTCTTTGACATCAAGAGTAAACTGCGTCATTAGCAATCGATCTTTGCCAGACTCCGCCATAAGTCGCTCAGTAACACATAGCACAATATCATGGCATGACTCTACATCGCTGGGGCTGCCAGTATTCAACGGATATACGGCAGAAGATTTTGAACAACCAGAAAGAACAAAAGCCATACCGAGTACGGCCAGCACGGGCCGGGAAAAAGGGGGCAGGTTGGGCAGCCGAACAGTATTGGACCCCTTTTGCCTTTCCATTGTTGAACGGCCTTGTGCATCGCTGATGCTGAAGCTGATTTCGTTTTCTGCGTTAATGCGCACTACGGCACTCTCTGGTGTTCCGGAAACAAAAATGAATCCCGCTCCACCCTGAGCGCAGGGTTGGCCAAGTTTCGTAATCGCAGCAGCCAGACTCAAAATGTACGTACCGCCGAGCGGATTTGTCACGGTGATTCCGGTGGCGGATTCCAGACCGGCGTTATCCGTCAGAATTACGTCTTAAAGGGTTTGTGTGGTCAGGCCATGAGTTCCCGCGATGCCATCAAAACCTGCGATCGGCGGGTTGCCCTCATCCGCTAGCCCGATCGGCTGCAGTCAGACCGTGCTGGCGATGCTTGGGCCAAGCGCATCATAGATGGTCGTGGTTTCATGCCGAGTCAGGAATTGCGAGCACGCAACTGCTGTTGCAGTTGATCGGCCATCGCGTTCAACTGAGTGGCATCGCAGGCGGCGAATTCTTCGGCTGACCAAATACGCTGGCCAAGAAGTTCCTGCAGGAGCGAGATTCGACCGATCTCAACGCCGATTTCAACGCCTATTTCACGGCCGCGCGCTTCACCGCGTGCTTCGCCATCCAGTGCTGCCTGCTCCATCCTCGCCGCTTCATCGCGTTGGAATTTCAGGCGAGCGTTGTAGGCCAACAGTTGTTCGGGGGTTTTGGAGATCATTTCCAGCACTCCGGCAGCTTCGGAAAATTCCTGATCGGGAAACAGGCGGCGGATTTCTGCAGGAGTCAGCTTATCCGCATTCTGCAGGAAATAGGCCCAGCGTTCCGCTGGCGTCGCATCATACACATTCTCTGCGGTCACCTGAAGATGATTCAACTGCAAAAGATGGATTTGCAGATCGTCCGTCAGAGCAAGGTATGTCGACACTTCTCGCAGCCGAAAGTCCAAATGCAGTGCAGGAGGCGCTATAAACATCGCCTGCGAAAACACGCAGATGCTGATCGCTGGGCGAAGTCTTGAGTATCGCTGACCCTCACTCAACTGACCCACATACAGCGCAGAAACATAGTAGGTGAGCCGCTGAGTCATCCCGGCCGGCAGCGTAGTCTGCATTTCGATGTTCAATTGCCGCCCATGCTCGTCGGTGGCCAGAATGTCCAGTACAGACAATTTGTCGTCATTCGATTCTTTATCAAGGAACGGGTTCTGAAACGTCACCTGAGTGATCCGTGGTTGACCGACCAGAATTGAGTTAAGAAAGTGGATCGTGATTCCAGAATGCTCAGGATTGCCCAGCATCAGCTTGAACGCAAAATCCACCAGCGGACTGATTCCAATCGCCATGTGTGCCTCGCTCCGTTTTCTACGCTGTGATAGTCTGCACGACTCGTCCGGCATCATCATAACCAGCTCATCGTTGAGTCGACATTCGAGTGATCCTTGGTTTTGACAACCGGACCTTCGTTTCCACTACCCCCCCCAGAAGGATATCGGTGTTGCCATCCTGCGATGAGAACACCGTATTTTATTGCGTTTTACGTCTAATCAGAAATCTGACAGAGAGACCTTTTGAAAAGGATTGTTGCTGCAAGGCGAATGCTGTGTGCTATCCGCTACGAAGTTTCGCAATGGCCGCCTGCTGAACGCATGTCTTGCCTGACTGTTCGCCTTCCGGCTCTGTTCTGCTAATCTTGGCAGGTGTAGTCCGATTTTTTCGCTTGAGCCTGAGGCGCTAGCCGATCTGCAACCGAAAAGTCGGCTAGCGCCTCAGGCTCATGCCAATTCATTCTTCCCTGCTCTTCCCTCTAATAATGTCGCTTGATGGGCGAAGTAGAGCCATGCAATCGCAATTTTCAGCACAAGCTCTTGAACGAATGCATCAGACCGGCGTCATCGCGGTTCTGGTTGTGGATGATCCTCGTCGAGCCGTCAAGGTGGCTCGCGCGTTGCTGGCGGGTGGAGTCAGCATCATGGAGTTGACGCTAAGAACTTCGGCTGCTCTGGAATGCTTATCAGCCATTACCAGCGAAGTGCCTGAGATGATGGCCGGAGCAGGTACGATCATCATTCCCGAGCAAGTCGATCAGGTTCTGAATGCTGGGGCCGCGTTTGCGGTTTCTCCGGGGACCAATCCTGTCGTCATTCGTCGAGCCATCGAGCTGGGGCTTCCGTTTGCTCCGGGCGTGGTGACTCCAACGGATATCGATGTTGCCGTTCACGCGGGGTGTCGAGAACTCAAGTTCTTCCCGGCGGAACAGAGTGGTGGCCTGAATATGTTGAGTGCCATCAAGGCTCCGTATGCTCATCTTGGGCTGAAGTATATTCCTTTGGGCGGAGTCACGACGGCAAACCTGGAAAGTTATCTGCGAGATCCTGACGTGTTGGCAGTAGGTGGATCGTGGCTGGCGAAGAAAGACACGATCGACGCGGAAAGCTGGGATGAGATCACGAAGGCTGCTCGCGAAGCCAGCGCGATTGTGGAAACAGTGCGATCGAAGAGTCACAACGTATGAGTATTTCGGGCGAGTTGGTGATTGAGACGGCGAAGGTCAGTAAGTCCTATCGTCGTGGATTCTGGGGCAGGAATTCGTTCACAGCGCTGAATGATGTTTCGCTGCAGGTTCCTCGCGGAGAGATCTATGGGTTGCTGGGACCGAATGGAGCCGGCAAGACAACGTTGATCAAAATCCTGCTGGGGATCATTCGCAAGTCAGCCGGTAACGCCACAGTTCTGGGGCATGCCGCTGGTTCGATGGAAGCAAGGCGCAGAATTGGATACCTGCCGGAGAATCATCGTATTCCGCGGCACCTCACTGCTCTTACCGCGCTGGAGTATTACGGTAGCCTGAGCGGCATGTCGATGAGTGCGATTCGTGCTGAGCGAATGAAGCTGCTCGAAGTCGTTGGACTGCGAGGTCGAGAAAAAGAACGCGTGTCCGGATATTCGAAAGGGATGCTGCAGCGGCTGGGGCTGGCTCAGGCCATGCTGCATCGGCCTGATTTGATCGTGCTGGATGAGCCGACGGACGGAGTCGACCCGGTTGGGCGTCGCGAGATTCGTGATGTGCTGAAACAACTGGCCGATCAGGGCCACAGCATTTTCCTGAACAGTCATTTGCTGCAGGAAATTGAACTGATCTGTTCGAGTGTTGCGATTCTGAATCACGGAAAACTGTTGAAGACCGGCAGTGTTCGAGAACTGACTGCTGCCCTTGCGGATGCCCCTGTGCAGATGCAGGTGACGGGCGATGAAGCGGCCGTTCGACGAATTGCTGATCAGCATCCCGGTTCAAAACTTCGGGTCGTTACTGTCGGCGCTTATGAACTGGAGGTTCGAATTCCGAAGCAGGCCGACCTTGATATTGTCGTCGATGCTTTGCGACAAGCGGGCATTAGTATTTGGCGGTTGGCTCGTAAGGAGCAAACTCTGGAAGAAGTCTTCATCGGGATCGTCGGAGGAGCCGTCTGATGAAAGCTGTTCTGGCCATTCTGAAAGATTCGTTTCGCGAAGCGGCTGCCTCAAGAGTCTTGTTGATTGCTCTGATTGCAATTGTGGTTGTGTTGCTGGCTTTGGCGCCGTTGTCCTTTACCAGTGCCCCGAGTACTCAATTGCGACCCTTTGAGTTGGTTGATACGCAGTTGTTCCTGCAAACGCTGGCGGATGGACCTAAGGCGCCGGGAACTCCTGCGGCCCATCTCTGGAGTTTGCTTAAGGATGATCAAAGAAAACAAATAGAGGGTTATCTCAATCCGCCGGCGGTACCGCAGTCGACGGGTGGGCCTGGTGGTGGGCCTCGTCCTGTCAGAGTTCAGGCGAAAGTTCTTGAACTCGTGAATAAGTTGTTGCCGTTGCCGGAGTTTTATCATCCTGAAAGTTGGGCCTCGGTCGAATTGGGTGAGTCGCTTCGAGCCGCCGATCCAGCCGACATGATTGCCGACATTCGAGCCTCACGAAACCTGAAACGCCTTGCTGCGGCGTTCAGTCAGAGTCTTGTAGTCGAAGACGAGATGTCGTTGTCGCTGTCGTATGGCACTATGGTGCTCTTCGGACCGTTGCAGGGAGCGCCGAGCCAGTCTTCGCAGCTGATTGATCAGACAATCATCGTGATCCTGTCGATCTTTCTGGGGTTCTTCGGGATCTTTAGTTCGCTGCTTGTGACCGCGTCGATCATTCCAAGAACCTTCGAGCCCGGTGAGATTTCGCTGCTGCTCAGCAAACCGGTCCGTCGTACGGTTCTGTTCGTCACCAAGTTTATTGGCGGCTGTGCCTTTACGACGTTGTGTGCCGGAGTTCTGGTGACAGGCATCTGGCTGTTACTCTGGACGCGTTTTGGACTTTGGCGTCCCGAGCTGTTGCTCTGCATTCCGCTGTATGTCTTCTTGTTCGCGGTATACTTTTCGGTATCGGCTTTGGCTGGGGCCGTCTGGAGAAACCCGACCGTCTCATTGATTATCGTTGTTGTCTTCTGGGTCGTTGTAACAACCACTGGCGGAATTTATGCCTTCATGACCAACGGCTACCTTCAGACTCAGCAGTTGGTGGAAGTGACTTCAGCAGGCTCTGAGGTTTTTGTTGTTGATGGTGCGAAGAAGTTTCGTCGGTGGAATCCGGAAACATCGGACTGGGTTCGTATCTGTGATGATGGGCGAGGCAACAATTTGATGCAGTTGTTGCAGAGTCTTCGTTTCACCGGTGTGCGTCCGCGAATTGTAGCCAGCGCGACGGGCGATCGTATTCTGGCGCTGCAGTCGGAGATGTCACGATTTGGTGGCGCGTCGGCCGCGACGTTGATCAGTGCGGACAAAGAGAACGGCTATTTGCGTGAGGTCGAGTCTGTCACTCCTGAGCCTGTATTTGCTGTCTTCATGAATAAGAACGGGGATGTGATTTTGCCTGGGATTCGATCGGTTTATCAATTTAAAGGTGTTTCAGATCAGGTCCGGAAGACTCAGGCGTTTTTAAAGCAACTTTCCATTCCGTGGCCGATGGCTCGTCCATCGCAGGCATTTCAGGCGCTGACCGAAACTCCGATGAAGCCACAACGCGCCGACGCAGCCGTGGCGTTTAACATCTCCAATGATCAGTTGGTGTATTGGGACAATGGAACGTTAACCGCTCTGAATAGACGCGAGGATGGAGTTTATGTCGCGGGGGCAACGCGTGTCTTCGAAAAGAAACAGGCTGCGACGATTGCAGCGGGCGGAGCGTTTGTTCTGTGTGCCATGGCTGATGGTGTTGTACAACTTTTGGATGCGACGACTCTTGAGACGCTTGAGCAAACATCGCTGACAGCGGGTGACGTGCCGAAGTCTGCAGAGTTCTCTTCGGATGGCAACTGGGGCGCCGTGATGACTCATGGTGGAAACCTGCTGAGTCTTGACGGGAAGACTCGCAGGTTTCTCGACTGGACACCTCGGGAAAACGGTTCTGTTTCTGCGATCCGATTTGATGAGCAGGGAAAACTTTTGCTGGCGAACGGACGACGTTCGATCTTCGTCTATGCGTCCCCTGAATCAGATTCGGAAAAGGCATTTCAGGGGCTCACAGAATGGCCGCATCAGGCCTATGACTATGTCGTTCGGCCGCTGTATTTGCTGCTGCCAAAACCTTCCGAAGTCGACAATATCGTGAAGTATCTGGTAACGGGAAGGAAGTCCGTCGAGATTTCCGGAGACCCGGAAGGACGTTCGGCCGGTGGCTCTGATGACCTCAACCAAAACCGCATCACGTTTGATTTGAGCGTTTCGTTGTGGAGCAATATTGCGTTCATCACCGTGATGCTTGCCCTGGGCTGCGTTTATATTTCTCGCCGCGATTTCTAGCAGCTTGGAGGAAAGGGAGACCTGACGGTCGAGTGAGGTGGCCCGATTACAGACCAGCCACAACGCGGGCAACCGTGGCAATGGCCCAGCGGCGGATTTGGGGTATTCCTGGCGCGGGTCGGGATCATGGAAATAGCCGGCAGACTTCGTCACAATGCGCGACTTTTCGTCAGTCGCAACATAAAGACGTATGCTGATTCAAATCGCGTCACACGAAAGCCACTTATGAGCACTCCTCTTCCCACATTGAACGCCGATCAGATGCGAGCCTGGCTGCATCAGAATGTTCCTGTCAGTGATTTTCGCGATAAGCGCGTATTGTTAATTGTTCCCGATAATACTCGCACGGCTCCCCTGCCGGTGCTGTTCCCGGCGTTACGATCGATGCTGAGGCCCGTCACGAAATCGCTCGACGTTTTGGTGGCGTTGGGAACGCATCCGCCGATGCCGCAGCAGAAGATTCGGTCCATGCTGGGGATTGCGGACAGCGATCCGTGCGATGACGTGGGACTGTTCAATCATGCGTGGGATAACCCGGCGGAGCTGGCTACGATTGGCGTGTTGACCGAGGCTGAGACTCGTGAAATTTCCGAGGGCGTCTTATCGATGGAAGTGCCGGTGCAGATCAATCGCCGGATCCTCGACTACGACGTGGCCCTCGTCGTCGGCCCTGTGTTCCCTCATGAAGTCGTCGGTTTTAGCGGCGGTAACAAGTATTTCTTCCCGGGTATCTCCGGACCGGAGTTGCTCAACTTCTTCCACTGGCTCGGGGCATTAATCACGAACGTGGGCATCATTGGAGTCCAGGACACTCCGGTTCGTCGCGTCGTGGATCGAGCAGCCAAACTGATCAAGGCGGAGCGTCGATGTCTTGCGTTTGTCGTGTCCACCGATGCGACTCCGTATGGCATGTTTTATGGGACACCGGAGGAAGCCTGGCGAGGTGCTTCCAATCTGTCCGGGCAGGTGCATATCAAACGACATTCCAAGCCGTATCGTCAGGTGCTGTCCTGTGCACCGGAGATGTACGACGAACTGTGGGTCGCCGGGAAGTGCATGTACAAACTGGAGCCGGTGGTCGCAGACGGCGGCGAGTTGATCATTTACGCTCCGCACATGAAAGAGATCTCGATCACTCACGGAGCCAACATCGAACGCATCGGCTACCACGTTCGCGATTACTTCACGAAGCAGTGGGAGAAATTCCGCGACATGCCATGGGGAGTTCTGGCGCATTCAACTCACGTACGTGGCACCGGGACCTTCGAAAACGGCATCGAGCGACCTCGCGTGCAGGTCACGGTCGCATCACAGATTCCTCGCGAAGTTTGTGAACGGATTAATCTTGGTTACCGAGATCCTGCATCGATTGACGTGGAGTCATTCGCCAATCGGGAAGATGAGGGAATCCTGCTGGTTCGAAAAGCCGGAGAGCATCTTTACCGGCTGACGGAGACGTGATTCGGCCGGAACGGCGTTTGAAATCGCCTGCTCCATGGTTGCCCCGCTATTGCTGACCGCTGATACTGCGGTTTGGGCACGGTGCAAGATGGTGGTTGACTGTGCTATCCTGAGCAAATGTCAGAATTCTTGAAACGCCCCCAAAGCTTCATCGGAAGTGGTTATTGTTTTTTGGAGTTGGGCGTTTCTTTGGGTTTCAGACAAGCTCCGCCACCGGGTTTATCCTGTTGGAATCAGGCTTTTGCACTACTTCAGTTCCAATATCAGGTTTGAGATGAGTGGTGCAAAGGCCCGTAAACCACCTGGGTAAACCCGGTGGGGAACTTCGTGTCATCGGGCGTCGGGCGTTAGCCCCCGGTTCGTTCTGCTTAATGTTCGCAGCTAAAAATATCGGCACACAACAAGGGCTAAGCCCGTACGAGAAAGGTTCAGAATCGTGACTAGTACAGTGCATTCAATTCTTTGTGACGGACAGTGGATTAAAAGCCAGGGGACGACGACGTTTCAGGCGGTGAATCCGACGATTGAGGAAACTCTGTCGGGTGTTTTTCCAGTCAGTCCGTGGGATGAGATTGATGCCGTGATCAACATTGCGGCTGAGACGTCTCGCGAAATGCGTGGCTGGCCGGGGACTCGATTTGCTGAGTTTCTCGAAGCCTACGCAAACGCGATCGAAGCGCGGGCGGAGTTGCTGGTTGAGACGGCTCATGCAGAAACTGGTTTGGCGAAGTCGCCACGACTGAAGGATGGTGAGCTTCCTCGAACAACCAATCAGCTACGCCAGGCAGCGAATTCGGCTCGCACTGAATCGTGGCGAGTTCCGACGATTGATACGGCCGCCAATATTCGATCCATGTTTGGAGCAATTGGGCCGGTCGTGGTTTTTGGGCCGAACAATTTTCCATACGCGTATAACGGCATTGCCGGTGGAGATTTTGCGGCAGCCATCGCGGCGGGGAATCCTGTGATCGCGAAGGGACATCCATGTCATCCCGAGACAACACGGATTTTCGCCGAAGCGGCTTTGGAAGCGATTCAGGCGACCGGGATGCCCAGGGGTTTGGTTCAGTTGATCTATCGAACAAGCCATGAAGATGGCATCAAGCTGGTTTCCGATGAGAGAATCGGTGCCGTTGGCTATACGGGTGCTCGACAGACCGGGCTGAAATTGAAAGCTGCGGCCGATGCGGCTGGGAAGCCAATTTACCTTGAGCTTTCCAGCATCAACCCAGTGTTCATGTTGAAGGGAGCCTTGAAGGAACGAATGGTGGCACTCGCTGATGAGTTCACCGGCAGTTGCCTGATGGCAACTGGGCAGTTTTGTACGAATCCAGGGTTGGTCATTGTTCCGGCGGGCGAACTGGGCGAAGGCATTATTGCTGCTGTGGCTGAGCGATTCGCCAAGGCGGCGGTCGGTACGATGTTGTCTGCTGGCGTGCGTGAAAGTTTCGGCAAAGGCGTAAGAACGATTCTGGACGCTGGTGCTTCGCTGGTGACTGGTGGTCAGCCGGGCGGCGGAAAGGGAGTTTGCTTCCAGAATACTCTGATGCGAGTTTCTGGCCGGCAGTTCCTCGCGAATCCGCATGTGTTCCAGACCGAGGCGTTCGGGAACGGTTCGTTGTTTGTCGTCGCTGATTCTGTCGAGCAGATGGTTGAGATCGGCGAATTGCTGGAAGGCAATCTGACCGGTGGCATCTACAGCGACACGGCTGGCAGCGATGACGCCGATTACGTACTGATCGAGAAAGTGTTGCGGACAAAAGTCGGTCGACTGTTGAATGACAAGATGCCGACGGGTGTTGCCGTCAGTGCAGCGATGAACCATGGTGGACCATTTCCGGCGACTGGTCATCCGGGGTTTACAGCTGTTGGCGTTCCCGCGTCTGTGACTCGTTTTGGCATGCTGCAGTCTTACGATGCAGTTCGACCTCATCGACTTCCATCAGTGCTGCAGAATAAGAACCCAGGCGGCGTGTGGCGTCGAATTAATGGCGAATGGTCAACGGCCGATGTGACTTGAGCCGATCGTGCTTAGACGTTGAGTTGAATAGTTTTCGGTCGGGTGTGACAAGCTCGAAGAACGCCGGCCCACCGTATTGCAATATTCAATATGGTGTGCCGGCGCTGGTCCCACCCTATCGTTAAAAGGCAGCGTTGGGGTTCAGAATTGTAGGAGGATGCTGGCTAAAGCCAGCACTACGAACGCATCCACTCATTCTTTGATATAGCGGGAGATCTTTGGCTCATGTTGGTTTTGGAACGGTTCTCCTTTGGCGTTGGCGATCGGTTTGCTCATCAGGCGAAATCTCAGTTGCGAGCGTTTCAGATGCTCGCCAAGCATGGCATCGAGGTGGCTCCGGTCTGGAACAAATCGAATCGTGAGCACACCTTTATCGGGTCTGAACCGCAGAGCGTTTATGACGCCGGACAAGCAGCCGTAAGAGAGTTGGGCTGGACTGGTGGCTGGCATGTCGATGCGGATCATATCCAGTTGAAGACTGTGGATCGGTTTATGAGCTGTTCCGATTTCTTCACGATTGACGTTGCGGATTCAATTGGCAAGCCGGCGGCAGCGGCAGATGTCGCCGCGTTTGTTGCGAGACATCCGGAGTTGATAGGAACTCTGAATATCAGCGGAGTGTCGTCTCCACTGGTCATCACGGCCGCCGATGTGGAACGAGTTGCTGCCAAGTATTTGCTGGCCGTTCAGGATGCCGGGCGAATTTATCGCCACATCGCGGAAGCAAAAGGAGAGGCGAACATTATCGCGGAGGTTTCCATGGATGAAACCGATGCACCTCAGACGCCGCCGGAATTGCTGATCATTCTGACGGCTCTTGCGGACGAGAGAGTTCGCCTGCAGACAATCGCGCCGAAGTTTACGGGGCGGTTCAATAAGGGTGTTGATTATGTCGGAGATCTTGTTCAGTTCGAAAAAGAGTTCAACGATGATCTGGCTGTCATCGCGCATGCTGTAAAGGCGTATGGCCTGCCAGCGAATCTGAAACTCAGTGTTCACAGCGGAAGCGATAAGTTCAGTCTGTATCCGATTATTCGGCGCGCATTGCAGAGGACCGGGGCTGGCCTGCATCTGAAAACAGCAGGAACAACGTGGCTGGAGGAATTGATCGGACTGGCCGAGGCTGGTGGCGACGGACTCGCGCTGGCGAAGGAAATCTACGCGTATGCTCTGGAGCACGTCGATGAGTTGTGTGCGCCGTATGCCAGTGTGATTGACATTGATCGTGCAAAGTTGCCAAGTGCTGAAACGGTGAATGGCTGGTCCGGGCCACAATTGGCAAGTGCCCTGCGACATATCCCGGGGCATCCTCAGTTCAATGCTCACGTGCGCCAGTTGTTGCATGTGTCGTTTAAAGTTGCGGCCAAGGCTGGTGCGCGATACACGGATCTTCTGAAGAAGAACGAAGAGATCGTGGGCAAACAGGTGACGGAGAACATCTTTGATCGTCACATGAAGCCACTGTTTATCGGTTAGTTCGTTCTTGGTGCTCACACTACTCTTGATGGTGACAATGCTGTGGAAAAGCGTGTACTTGGAATGACCGGGCTTGAGTTGCCTGTGTTGAGTTTTGGAGCTTCCTCACTGGGGCAGGAGTTTCGCAGTGTCCAGTTGGATGAGGCGCTTAACAGCGTCCGCGTGGCGCTGGACTGTGGGTTGAACTTCATCGACACGTCACCGTTCTATGGACGTGGCATGAGTGAGGTTCTGCTGGGCATTGCTCTGCGAGGTGTGCCGAGAGACAGTTACACGCTGTGTACAAAGTTGGGACGTTATGATCTGGGCCATTTCGATTTCAGCGCGAAGCGAGTCGCGGAGAGTGTTGATGTCAGTCTCCACCGTTTAGGCACAGATCACCTCGATATCATTCTGTGCCATGACATTGAATTTGTCCCGATGCAGCAGATTGTTGATGAGACGATCCCTGCTCTGCGGAAGATTCAGCAGTCAGGGAAAGTTCGGTTCATCGGCTTCAGCGGATATCCTCAGAAGATCTTCCGGTTCATTTGCGACCAGATCGATGTGGACTGTGTGTTGTCGTACAACCAGTACACGCTCCAGAACACTCGATTTGTCGATGAGATGGTTCCGTATCTGAAAGCGAAAGGCGTGGGCGTCATGAACGCCGGTCCGTTTTCAGCTCGTCTTCTGACGAATGCACCGCTGCCGGCCTGGTTGAAGGAACCGGAAAATGTGAAAGCTGCGGCGCGAGCGGCGGCTGCACATTGTGCAGAGCGTGGGGTGGATATTGCGAAACTTGCAGTGCAGTTTTCCTGTGCCCATCCGGATATTGCGACGACGGTTGCGGGTAGTGCCAATCCCGTGAACATATGCAACTGGGCTCAATGGCTGTCGGAGCCTCTGGATCAGGAGTTACTCGCCGAGGTTCTGAATATCTTTGCCCCTGTGAAGAATCTTGGGCATCTGGAGGGTTTGCGAGAGAACAACTGAAGACTTCTTCCGCCCCTCTCAAGTGTGCGTAGATTGTGTGCACATCCCACAATTGGAAATGAGAAAAGCCTGCACAATCTTCCTATTCCTCTCTGCTTGACAGTCGGGTGTATCTCCCCTAGTCTTTCACTTCGGGTAGCGCGACGTTCTGTAGTGAGCGTCGAAGGCAGCAGCACATTCTCGCTGCAGTTCAACAAACGGGAGGTTGGTAATGAAGAAGGTATTCGGTAGTTTTGCTCTTCTGGCAATGGGTGCTGTCGTTCTGACTGGCTCTGCAGAAGCTGGTAAGCGTTCACACGGATCTTGTGGTTCATACGGTTCAGTTCAGTGCGAACCAGTGAGCTCATCTTGTGGAGCTCAGGCGTCATGCGGTTCCCAGGGAACCCATGTGTCTTACACATCCTGCGGTTCTGCTGGTGACTCACATGCATCAGCGGGTTCAGCAGGCACCGACGCATCATGCGGTTCTTACGGCTCTCGTAAGGCTCGTCGTGCAGCTCGCAAGGCCGCTGCGTCACATGGTTCTTACGGATCATACGGCTCACACGGTGCTCAGGCTGACTGTGGCTCAAATGGCACGGTTTCTCACAGCTCTTGTGGTTCAGCCGGTCACTGAGAACGGATAGACCTCCGACAATAATCATTGACGGAGGTTCCCGACAGGCTCAGACTGACGAACCGTTGCTCTGAGTACTTTTGATATCGATTGCATTCCGTGCGATTAAGTGCGGAATGCAGTTTTTTTTGGAGACTCTCTTCCCTTCAGAATTCAGTCGTTTCGTAACGAATATGACGCAGTTGTTTTGAAGGATTGATGAGAGATGTCTGGTGTCCGGACATGTTGAAACTTTTGAAGAAATGCGGATATCCTGTCGTAAGCCTGATGCTTGGCTTCCATGTATTCGCTGTGTTTATTGCTCCGGCCGCGATGCCGCCTGCGTCGCCCTTGCTGATGGACGGTTACCGTCTCGCTTTGCCGTATAATGAACTGCTGTTCCTGAACCACGGCTATCACTATTTTGCTCCCGATCCTGGTGCGAGCACGTTGATTTCTTATTCTGTTCCCCGTGCCGGTGACGCGCCAGTCGTGGGGCGATTTCCCAATCTTTCGATTCACCCACGGTTGCTGTACCACCGCTACTTTATGTTGGCTGAAAATCTCTGGGCGTTTGATGATGAGACCCAGGCCGAGATTCAGAAGGCGTACGCTCGCCATTTTTCTGCATTGCATGATGCATCATCGGTTACACTGAATCGAATCAGTCATGAGCCATCTTCGATCCTGCGAATTCAGGCCGGTGGTAAGCTGGATGATCCGGAGACGTTTGAAGTTGAGACGATAGGAGCGTTTGATTTTTCCACGGAGGCTTCTCAACAATCATCTGTTGCGCAGAGCTTCTGAGGACATAATCATGTTGCAGGCTCGTGAGCTGCTGCGGTCCAGTGGCATGGTGTGGCTGCGTCAATACGTCAATGGATGTCTGGAAGCCTGGCATAAGTTCTGGTTTGAGCCAGCCGATCCGTTGATGTTAGGCATTATCCGTCTGCTGAGCGGGTGGATGCTGTTCTATAACCTTGCCGTCTGGACACTGGACCTGGAAGCGTTCTTTGGAGACAACGGACTTCAGCCCTTGCAGGCTGTGAAGGCTCTGTATGTCAATCGGCCGATCTTTTCGTTCTGGCTTTGGACGGGCGATCAATATCTTTGGCCGATGCACGTCGTTTGTCTCTTGATCAGCGGGATGTTCTGCCTCGGTTTTGCGACTCGGGTGACTTCGATCCTGTCGTTCCTGATTACAATCTCTTACTCGCAACGAGTTCCGATTGCGAACTTTGGCTTCGATCAGATCCTTGGGATGCTTTGTCTCTATCTGAGCATCGGGCCTTCTGGTGCTGCTGTATCAATTGATTCACTGATTCGTCGATGGTGGCTGGGCCGCAAGGGACTGGTCGATACTCCGCGTAAGTTCGCTTCGGCTCGAGTTGCAATGCGATTGATTCAATTGCATCTGTGTACCATCTATTTCTGGGCGGGTTTTGCGAAGCTGAAGGGGCCGAGCTGGTGGACGGGCGAAGCGTTGTGGCGAGTCATCGCTAATGAAGAATATCAGACGATGGATCTGACCTGGATGGCCTGGGTTCCCTGGCTGCCGTTCCTGATTGCACATGTCACCATTG
This sequence comes from Planctomycetales bacterium, assembly GCA_026400835.1. GTDB lineage: Bacteria > Planctomycetota > Planctomycetia > Planctomycetales > Planctomycetaceae > SXXK01. The sequence goes on from JAPLOA010000100.1 coordinate 48,100, forward strand.
CGTGGGAGATCTTTTTTATTGTTCTCATCTGGAATCCTCGCCTGCGTCCGCTGATGTTGTTGATGGGTGTTGCGATGCATTTCGGGATCGGCGCGTTTCTGGGGATGTGGACCTTCGGCCTGATCATGGCTTTTGCTTACCTGGCGTTTTCCGATCCTGATCTCTGGCGACATCGGTTAGCTTTGTTTGTTCGATGGATGGGTGGCCAGAGTAATGTCTCTCCGGTCCCGGCCTTCGAAGCTGCGCACGTAAGCTCCGGCGTTGGCGTTGAAGATTCGATCGAGTCAGCAGTGCCGACGATGATTTCTGAAGCAGCGGAATTGCCACAGAGCCCGGCGACTGCAACGGCGACAACTTCTGCAGTATTGAACTGTTCAGCGACAGTCTCTGAGGTTTGTGTTGTCGCGGTTGTCGCGAGTGAGCGTTCGACATTGCGACGTTATTTTCGTGATCATCAGGTGCCATGTCGTATAGTCCCGGATCTGAATAGCGGACTGGATGTTGTCAGCCGTTATCGGATCTCAGCCGTTGTTATCAACACAACTCAACTGGTACCAGCCAACGTTGTTGATTTTGCTGCTGATATTGCTGACCTGACGAGTCTGCCGATCCTTGTTCTTTCAATAGCCTCGCAGCAGAGTCAGTTAGAAGGACTTGGTGCTGTTCCGCGTGTTGAGGTCCTTGACCTGCCGGCATCTTTGCGGGATATCCGCATCAAATTGCAATCGATGTGTGATCCCGCTGAGTCCCCCAGCCCTCGTGTTTGTTAACAGAAGACTGTGCCATGTGTTCAAACCTGAAGATTCAAGCCCTGTGGCCGTGGATGTTGTTGCTGGCCGTCTTCTCTGCCGGCTGTGGGGGTTCGCCGGATTCTCCCGAGGTCAAGCTGGAGCGAGCTCGTATTTTGATGGAACGTGAGCAGGCGGCGGAGGCGATTCCATTGCTGAATGAAGTCGTTGACGCAACTCCCAAAGACCCTGAAGCGAGATATCAGCGCGGCGTGGCCTATGAGAATCTGAATGTTCTCGAGAAGGCTCTGAATGACTACAACGAATGTTTGATTCTGGACAGTGAACGCACAGACGCTCTCAACAATAAGGCTGTTGTTCTTGCCAAGATGGAACGATTCAAAGAAGCCGCCGTCGAGTTCACCCGACTCGTCGACCTTGATCCTCAGGGAGCCCTCGCGTATCGAAACCGAGGGCTCTGTCACGTGGATCTGGGAGATTATGAAACCGCTCTGGCCGACTACGCGAAGGCGCTGGAACTGGATCCGAAGGATTCGGCCAACTGGTATCAGCGAGCCGGTGTGTATCTGGCTCAAAAACGCTATGAAGAAGCCGAACAGGATTACACGAAAGCGATTGAGATAACACCCGACCTTGCGCCTGCGTGGATGAATCGTGGCGTTGCGCGATATAAGCGTGGCGAGAGGAAACTGGCGGCTGAAGATCTGAAGAAAGCTCAATCACTGGATGAGGATATCGTCGTACCAGACATTGGATTCTTCGATGAAACTGCGGCTGCGACCGCAGGTTCGACAGCGGTTGATTCAAAGCCTTTAGACTGGTCGACAGTGAAATTCGCAGCCGAAAAAGAGATGTCCGCAAAGGGCTTTTCTGGTCTGTTGCTGATGGAAGAGACTCCTGAACTTTGCTGTGGTCAGTACCAGGCAGATCTCAACGGCCGCAACTGGACGGTTCTGGTTACTGTTGCGACAGTTGGGGAAGAAACTGTGGTGCTGCCCGCCGAAGGTGTCGCTCAGGCATCCCAAACTGATCCCGCGCTGAACGCGACTGCTCTGATGATTCTTGAGCCGTCAGGTTCCGGGCAGGAACTGGCTGTGCGAGCGTTTGAGAAGCCATGGAGTCCTGGAAAGTCGTCCACAGGTTCAACGGTTGTGCCGTATAAGCTGCCGTGATCGTTAACGGATAATGCCTTGAACGATGTTCCCGTGGACGTCCGTCAGGCGATAGTCTCGCCCCTGGAAGCGATGGGTGAGTCGCGTGTGGTCGATCCCCATCTGGTGCAGCAGTGTTGCATTCAGATCGTGAACATGCACGGGATTCTCGACGACGTTGTAGCAGTAGTCGTCGGTTTTTCCGTGAACGATCCCCGGGCGAATCCCGCCGCCGGCTAACCACATCGTGAAGCATCGTCCGTGGTGATCGCGGCCGTAATTGTTCGGCTCCAGTTTGCCCTGAGTATAGGTCGTTCGCCCGAATTCACCGCCCCAGATCACGAGTGTTTCATCCAGCAATCCACGTTGACGAAGATCTCTGATCAATGCGGCCGCTGGCTGATCAACATCGCGAGCCTGTAGCCGAATATCACTGGGCAGATTGTAATGCTGGTCCCAGCCTCGATGATAAAGCTGAATGAAGCGAACTCCGCGTTCGGCCATGCGGCGAGCCAACAAGCAGTGTCTTGCGAATGTTCCTGGTTGCCGCGCGGCTGGGCCATAAGCAGCGAAAGTGGACTCCGTTTCGTCGTTCATCTCGACGAGTTCGGGCACCGACGTCTGCATGCGAAATGCCAGCTCGTACTGTGCGATGCGAGTTTCCGTTTCAGGATCACCCGTGATGTTCGATCGAGCGGAATTCAGGGCTGACAAAACGTTGAGCTGATCTCGCCGTGAATCCGAGGTGACTCCGGGCGGATTGGACAAATAGAGCACGGGATCTCCGCCGGTTCGGAAAGCGGTTCCCTGGTGACTGGAGGGAAGAAATCCGGGACCCCAGAGCCGGGCATAAAGGGGATCAGCTGGTCGAGCTGCACTGCCGTGAGATAGCAGAACAACGAAGGCCGGGAGGTTGCTGTTCTCTGTTCCCAGTCCATAACTGGTCCATGCCCCGAAACTGGGGCGGCCGGGTTGCTGATGCCCTGTTTGCAGCAACATCGCAGCCGGATCATGGTTGATCGCTTCGGTGTGCATTGAGGGAATGATGCAGAGTTCGTCGGTGATCTTTGCCGTTTCCGGCAGAATCTCACTCACCCAGGCGCCGGAGTCGCCTCGTTGATGAAATCGAAACGCTGAAGAGGTGACCGGAAATGATTTCTGTCCACTGGTCATCCCGGTGAGCCGCTGGTCACCTCGAACAGAAGCAGGCAATTCTTCTCCATGCCGTTGGCGCAGCCCGGGCTTGTGGTCGAACAGATCCAGTTGGGAAGGACCGCCGTGCATAAACAGGTAGATGATTCGCTTCGCGCGAACAGGCCGCGTCAGTGGTGATGTGACTGAACCATGAAATTGTTCAGATGCGGAAAGCAACGAGCTCAGAGCCATGGAGCCGAGGCTGATTCCGGACTGAGTCAAAAAGTGGCGGCGAGGAGAAGACTGGTTCATCTGCGCGTGATCGCCTCATCAAGATTCAGAATAGTGTGAGCTGTCATCGTCCATGCTGCCAGTTCGGTTCGTACCACGGAATCATCATGTCGACTCGCGCCGACGTGAAGAAGTTTGTCGGCCGCGGCGGGATCTGTTTGGAAATGATTGCGTTGACGTTTTACCAGATCGAGCAGAAGAGTTGATTCACGAGGTTCCGGGTTGCGGCTGAGGATGCGTCGGAAGATCTCGACGAGACGTTCTTCATCCGATGTTTTGGTCAGAAGAACGCTGTTTGCCAGCATGCGAGCAGCTTCCAGATACGTCGGATCGTTGAGCAGGATCAGGGCCTGAATCGGCGTGTTCGTACGAGCTCGCTGCACCGTGCATTTTTCTCGCGGCGTACCATCGAATGCCAGCAACGATGGTGGTGGTACTTGTCGTTTGAGGTAGGTGTAGAGGCTTCGTCTCCAGAGACCATCGTCGGTGGACTCTTCATAGGAATCCTCCGCGTTGTAAGAAACTTCTTCCCATAGACCATCGGGCTGATAAGGCTTTACACTGGGGCCACCAATCTGTGGCCGCAGGAGGCCGGATACAGCGAGTGCCTGGTCGCGAATCATTTCCGCTGACATACGAAAGGCTGAGTTGCGAGACAGCAGTCGGTTCTGAAGATCATGCCCTGTCGACGGGTTCGCGTGAACATCAGAGGATTGCCGATAGGTTCGAGAACTCACGATCCGTCGCAGCAGAGCTTTCGTATCCCATCCGTTATCACGATAAGTTGCGGCCAGCCAATCCAGAAGCTCCGGATGAGTCGGTGGTTCTCCCTGACTGCCAAAATCATTGGCTGTGCGGACCAACCCTTCTCCGAAGCACTGCTTCCAAAGCCGATTCACGGCGACTCGCGCGGTTAACGGATTGGCGGGATCCATCAGCCATTGTGCGAGACCCAGTCGATTCTTTGGTGCCGATTCAGGCCATCTTGACAACGCCGCGGGAGTTCCCGCTTCAACTTTCTGACCGGGCTGGTCGTATTGACCTCGAAACAGCATGTGAGTTTCGCGAGGTTGCGGCATTTCCTCCATCACCAAGGTGGAAGGAATCGAATTGCGAAAGCGGATTTCCGTTTCCAGTGCGACTTTGACGCTGTTTCTGGCAGCACGAGTCTTCTCATCGGTGTGACCGGCGATATAAAAATCCATCAACGTTTCCGAATCGCGTGCGCCGCGCGTGTCGGTCGGTCGTTCAAGGATTCCGTGGATCTGATCGCCGTGAAACCAGTCCACTATCGCCGGTGCATCGAGTGTTCGTTGCAGGATGCGAAGTTCATCCATTTGGCCATAATAGCCCAGCCCGGAATCTCTGCGACCGATCAGGAGTGGTCGATCATTTCGAACGCTGCTCGTCAGAGAGTCGCGATCAATTCTGACGTCAAGCGGTCGCCCATCCAGAAATAACTTCAGGCCGTTCGCTGATCTTGAACCATCATAGGCAATAGCGACGTGATGCCACTGCCCTGCTTTCGCCGGAGTGATCGATGTGATTTCAATTGCGTCAGTTCCCCACTTCGCGACAAGGTTGACAGCAATTCGACCTTTTTGCCAAAGCACTTCGATCCCGGTTCGGTCATCTTCGGGTTCAATTTTTGACAGCGGGCAGCTGAGAGAATTATCGGGCAGCAACCAGAGACCGATTGTCCATGGGCGGTCTGCATCGAAATGCTGGAGATCTCGCGAGGCATGTTGCGTCGCGTCGAACAAAGCCGCCTGATCTCGAATGCCGGTTTGATACTTCAGCGTTGTGCCTATCGCCTGAGTTTCTGGTTGAAGACCGTTGTTGAAGGCTTCATGCAGAATGAGGTCTTGCTCTGGCGGCTGTGGGATCGACTGACGAGCGATGGCTTCCCATGCGGAGATTTCGGTCGCGAGCTTCATCCGAATCGGTTCAAATGTCTGAGCCGCATTCGTCGTCGCTTGTGACAGATTGGCCAGCTCCATATCCAGCTCGGGAGTGGACACTTTCATCACAGGAGGCGGGTCGTCCGTGACGATCAGGCCTTTCTCAGGGACATTGTTGAAGAACGCAAAGAGCTGATAAAACTCCTGCTGAGAGATGGGGTCGTATTTGTGATCATGACACTGAGCACATCCGACCGTTAAGCCAAGCCATGTGGTCATTGTTGTATCGACGCGATCAACGACGTACTCCGTGCGAAACTCTTCGTCGATAATTCCCGTTTCGTTGTTCGAGACGTGATTCCGGTTAAAGCCTGTCGCGATACGTTGTTGAATTGTTGGTGCGGGCAGGAGATCGCCCGCCAATTGTTCGATTGTAAACTGATCAAACGGCATGTTGTCGTTGAATGCACGAATCACCCAGTCACGCCACAGCCATATCTGACGTGGTTTGTCGCTGAAGTAGCCGTTGGTGTCTGCGTATCTTGCGGCATCCAGCCAGTCCACCGCCATGCGTTCGCCGAAGTGCGAAGAGTGAAGTAGTCGGTCGACGACTTCTTCGTAAGATTCGTTTGTTCGGGCGAGATCGTCGGCCGTGGGAGGCAGTCCGGTCAGATCAAGGGTTACTCTTCGCAGCAGAGCTTCACGAGGCGCCTCGGGAGAGAATCTCAGCTTCTGTTTTGCCAGCGATTCAGCAACAAAGGCATCGATTGGATTGATGGCCGATGAGGACTCCAGATGCGACCTGATTTCCGGGCTGTCGGGAATAACTGGGGAAACGATCGGCTCAAACGACCAGTGTTTCTGGAACCCTGCTCCTTCGGAAATCCATCGTTTGAGGATGTCGATTTGAGTGGCCGTCAGCGGCTTCTGAGCGGAATCCGGAGGCATTCGCAATGTCGCATCGCTGGATTGAATACGCTGGATAAGTTGGCTGTCCTGCGGTTTTTCGGGCACGATGGCGGGCAGCCCGGATTCTGCAGGAAGTACGGCGTCGTTGAATGTGTCGAGTCGCAGATTTGATTGGCGAGCCGCGGCATCAGGACCGTGGCAGTTCCAGCAGTGCTCGGTAAGAATCGGCCGTATGTCGCGATTAAACAGCAACGGCTCATCAGCGAACGTTGTGCTTGTCAGCAACAGAACCAAAACAACAGTTCTCATGCAGCGGCCTTTGCGGGAAATAGCTGGCGAACCATGCAAGGCTGGCGTTTATTCGGCTGAAGCCAAAGCAACGCGTGAATTGGGGATTGCGAAATCGTTTCTGTATTACTCCAGTTCGTCCCCGTGTGGTTTGAGTACGCCGTCGACAGATGTCAGGTAGGCGAAGAGGGCTTTTATTTCGTCCATTGTCATTGGTTCCAAAGTCCCTTCGGGCATGTTTGAGATCTTTTGATTGACTATCTTTTCAATCTCTGTTCGCAGGAATTCTACTCGAACGGCTGTGTTCGAAACAACGCTCATCATGCCTTCAGCGCCTGAAGAGAGAACACCATTCAGAGTTCGTCCGTCTTTAAGAACGACTAAGACAGATGGATATTCCTCGTTGAGATCATGAGACGGAAACAGGATGGCATGCAGGATTTCTTTCTTTTGCCGACGCCAACCAAGCGACGTCAGGTCGGGGCCGAAGGCCTGTCCCAGTTTGCTGCGGCGATGGCATTTCTGGCAACCGGCTTTTTCATAAACTTTCTCCCCTGTGGCCACCATGTCGGGCGTTGGCTCAAGGTTCTGAATTTCAGTCTGCAGGCTGGCCAGGGTCCACTTTCGAGTTGTCGAATCAACAGGCAGCACCGCTTCAGGATGCTCCGGATGTTCTTTGGCGAACCATGCCTGATAGTCTGACAGTTTCCAGCTATCTTTTCCCTTTGGCATCGTCGTCCAATGTTTCAGCAGATTAATGGCTGCAGGCTGCTGCTCGGGAGTCATCTGCAGGCCGATCAGGATGACCTGACGAACCCATTGAGGTTTGTTCGCACGAACTCGAAAACGCATCAACGCTTTCATTACGGAAGCCGCATCGTCACCTGAGACGACGTTGAGCGATCGAACCATGTAACGCCAGTCCTGCAGATCGGCCGGACGCAGTGTGGTGGATCGGCTAAGAGCCCATGCCGCCAGACCACGGCGTTCCGGATCATTTTCAAAGATTGCTCGAACATGTTCCATGGCGGTTTCGTTTTCTGAAACGGCGAGGGTTCGCAGAATTGTGCGGCATGTTTCGAGGCTGGCGGGATCCTTCTCGTCGGAGAGTGATAAGTCGATCTGCACCAGTCGAATCAGGTCCTGCTCAGCAGTTGGCAATGCGAGAATCTGCTGAGCTTCGGCATGCAGTTCTTGATCAGCGTCGGAGCTTTCCTGAGCCATTAGTCCGGCGGCAGCAAGAATGAGAAGTTGGCAGAGTTGATGCAGCATTTTCACTCCGAAGTCTGCAGGCATAAGTGAGGCGGGAAGTCAGGATTATTACCGTTGTTGCCCGATTAAGCAAAACGTGAAAACGAAGTGAAATTCATTTCGAAGCCGCTACGACTGCCAGAAGCCATGTTGGCGTCGACAGCGTTCGCCCCCACAGACTCCGTGGATGGACGTTTTCATCCGGAGATATGCGTTGCGTTGATTTTTCGGTCGTCAAATCTTTCTGTCAGATGTTCACTTTGAGTAGTGAATGCGTCGACCGAAAAATTTAGTGACCGAAAAATTTCAGAGCGATCAAGGGTGAAATCAAGTCGTTGTTCGAACTGACAGCGGCCGGCGATGGATAGGGCCATTAATGTGGCATGCGTTTAATTTTTCGGTTGTCAAATATTTTGGTCAAACTGCCCTCGGTGGAAAGAAGCGTCGACCGCAAGATCGCTGGTCGAAGTGGGGAAATAGGCCTCATTGTTGCTTCGATGGCTAACTCGGATCTTAACCTTTGGAGAATTTGTTGATCCTGCTGCAAAAGACGCCCGCGGAATCATCGCTGGGACTCACGGAATTCGGCCAGTTTGAAGCAATTTCCCGCGAAGCCAAAGAAATTGCGGAAATTTTTGGCCGAGGTTTTGGGTGGGCATCGCTGGGTAGGGAAAAGCATGTCCATCGGCTCGGAGCATAAGTGCTCTTGGTTAACCCTTGAGGAGAATCCCATGTTGAGTTCATTAAGTGCTGATTCCCGAGCGATTTCTTCGTCTGCAGAAGATGCGGCATTCCGCGAGAGAACTCCTGAGACGCGAATCGTCTGCCAAAGCACAGAGTCGTTTTCGCAGTGGCTATCTGAGCTGTCTGGGTCGCTGATCCTTACGACCTATCAAGCCGGGAAAGTGATGACGCTGGGATGGCGAGGCACTCCGGCGTCGGTGCTGATGCGGCAGTTCACAAAACCGATGGGGCTCGCCGTCGGGCCCGGGAAGTTGGCCCTCGCGACAAAAGATGAAATCACGGTGCTTGCAAATGCTCCGCTGCTGGCTCCGGACTTGTTGCCCGATCAGCGAGGCAAGTATGACGCTCTGTACCTTCCGCGAGCCACCTATCATACCGGTGATGTCAATGCTCATGATGTGGCGTTTGCCGACGATGGGCTGTGGTTCGTCAATTCACGATTCAGTTGTTTGTCGGGGCTCAGCAAAGACTTTTCGTTTGTACCTCGCTGGAAGCCGTCGTTCATCACGGACATTGTCCCCGAAGACCGTTGTCATTTGAACGGTCTGGCCGTGGTCGACGGAAAACCGAAGTACGTGACTGCTCTGGGTGAAACGGACACTGTCGGAGGCTGGCGTGGGAACAAAGCGACCGGCGGAGTTTTGATCGATGTGGAATCGCGTGAAGTGGTCCTGCGAGGCTTGTCGATGCCTCATTCGCCGCGCTGGCATCAGGGGCGACTGTGGCTGTTGAATTCAGGTGCGGGTGAGTTGCTTTGTTTTGATCCCGCGAAGGGCTCCGCTGGAGTCGTCTGCACCTTGCCTGCTTATCTGCGAGGGCTGTGCCTGATCGGCCGCTTTGCCGTAGTCGGCATGTGTCAGATTCGTGAAAAGCACATCTTCGGCGGGCTGCCGGTTCAGCAGCGTCATCAGAAACTGCTTAGTGGACTGGCTGTGATCGACCTGCTCACGGGCAAGCTGGTGGGAACATTCGAATTCACCGCGGGCTGCACGGAAATCTATGACGTTCAGTACCTGCCGGGAGTCAGAAATGTGAATGTGCTGAACCAGGCAGACAACGCTGTTCGTCAGGCATTCACAGCTCCTGATTTTTCGTACTGGCTGCGACCAGAAAACGTGATTCACGAACAGCCGGGCCAATAACGGCTGAGTGTGACAAGCCTCGAAACGTAGGTTGGACATTCCTGTCCGACCATGTCTCGCAGACAACACCGCGTTTCGACGGGCAGGAATGCCCATCCTACAGAACAGTGCAAAAACGTTGATCCTTTGAAATCGAGTCTCCTATGTTGAATCACAAATCCTGGCTTGAGCAACTGAAGCGACAATTGAAGAAGGCGTCATTGGGCGAGCGTTCGCGGTCGCGACGGTCGCGTCGTTCTGGAACTGAGCAGCTTGAATCCAGACAGCTTCTGGCAGCGACGCCGGTCGGTGTGGAGTTTCTCGTCAATACCACCACGGCGGACTCACAGACTAGAGCCTCCATGGCGATGGACGCGGATGGGGCCTTCGTTGTTGCGTGGCAGAGCAATCTTCAGGACGGCAGTGGCACCGGTATCTACGCGCAGAGGTATGATGCGGCGGGGGTCGCTCAGGGCGCTGAATTCCTCGTCAACACGACGACGGCGTCCGGTCAGAGTCTCCCAGACGTGGCGATGGATGCGGATGGGGATTTCGTCGTTACGTGGCAAAGTAGTCTTCAGGACGGCAGCAGTGAAGGCATTTATGCGCAGCGTTATGACGCAGCGGGAATTGCCCTGGGCGGAGAATTCCGCGTCAATACGTTCACAACGAACAGTCAAAGTTTTCCCTCCGTGGCGATGGATGCGGACGGGGGCTTTGTCGTCACGTGGAACAGCTTTGCTCAGGACGGCAGCAGTTTCGGAATTTATGCTCAGATGTACGATTCCGCTGGGGTTGTTCAGGGGAGTGAATTCCGTGTCAACACGACGACTGTGAACGTGCAGAGCGATCCGTCGATCGCCCGGGAAGCGAACGGAGACTTCGCGATTGCCTGGACGAGTTCCGGTCAGGATGGCAGTGGCAACGGTATTTTTGCCCAGAGGTACAACGCGGCCGGAGTGGCTTTGGGGGGCGAGTTCGCTGTCAATACGTTCACGACGGGCAGTCAGTCCAATTCTTCCATAGCGATGGACGCCGACGGCGACTTCGTTGTCGCGTGGCAGAGCGACGGACAGGATGGCAGTGCTTCAGGCGTCTACGCGCAGAGGTACAACACGGCTGGCGTTGCACAGGGAACGGAGTTTCTGGTCAACACGTTTACTACAGACGCTCAGTTTAGTCCCGCTGTGGTGATGGATGCCGACGGCGACTTCAACGTCTCGTGGACCAGTTACGCACAGGACGGCAATGACGATGGTGTGTATGCTCAACGCTACAATGTTGCGGGAGTGGCTCAGGGGACAGAGTTTCGCGTCAACACGGTGACAACCGACGTTCAGGAGAATTCAGCGGTCGCAATGGACGCCCATGGAAACTTCGTCATTGCCTGGGAAAGCGCGAGTCAGGATGGCAGTGCTGCGGGAATCTATGCACAGCGTTATGAGGAATCGACGACAACCGCCGGGCCGATGGTGACGGAAGTACGAGACCTTGATCGCCGGATTGCTCCCGGCGGGCGACTGAGTACTACACTGGATACGCTGACTGTTGTCTTCTCCGAAGACATGAATGTCACCGGTGGGGCGAGTGGTGCCAATAGCGTGCTGAATCCAGCGAATTGGCAGCTTACGCAGGACGGCGTCAATGTGAGCAGTCTGATCACGGACATCAGTTTCGAACTGAATAATGAGACGAATAAGTATGAAGCCGAGTTGACACTTGGAGCATCGTTGACAGCCGGAACGTTCCGCTTAACAGTGCTGGACACCGTCAGAGGCCTGACAGGCAATTCGCTGGATGGAGATGCGAATGGAACTCCCGGCGGCAACTACCCGCACACGTTTGCCATTGCCGATACGAAGGCCTCCGGATCCGAGTTTCAAGTCAACACTTACACGACGAGCGGTCAGCGCAGTCCGTCCATGGCGATGGATTCGGACGGGGACTTTGTCGTCACCTGGGAGAGCTTTGGTCAGGACGGAAGCGACTGGGGCATTTACGCGCAACGTTACAATGTGGCGGGCGTTGCTCAGGGGGGCGAGTTCAGCGTGAACACGACTACCGCGAATAGCCAAGAAGATCCATCCATATCGATGGATGCGGATGGGGACTTCGTCGTCGCTTGGACCAGCAGCGGTCAGGACGGCAGCGGCTATGGCATTTACGCGCGGCGATATAACGCGTCGGGCGCGGCTCAGGGGGGCGAGTTCCGAGTCAACACGACCACGGCGAATTCACAGGCCCGTCCCTCAGTGGCGATGGATGCGGACGGGGACTTTGTCGTCGCTTGGACCAGCGACGGTCAGGACGGGAGCAACACTGGTGTTTACGCTCAGCGGTACAACGCGGCCGGTGTGCCACAAGGCGTTGAGTTCCGCGTTAACACGTTGACGTTCGATTCTCAAAAAAATCCATCCATCGCGATGGATGCTGATGGGGACTTTGTCATCACTTGGGAGAGCCTATATCAGGACGGAAGCCTATCCGGCGTTTACGCTCAGCGTTACAACGCGGCTGGTGTGCCACAAGGCAGCGAGTTCGGCGTTAACACGACCACGGCGAACTTTCAAGAAGATCCATCCATCGCGATGGATGCGGATGGGGATTTCATCGTCACATGGACCAGCAACGGTCAGGACGGCAGCGGCTCAGGCATTTACGCGCGGCGATACAACGCGGCTGGTGTTGCACAAGGGGGCGAGTTCCGCGTTAACACGTATTCGGCGTACAATCAGGGCTATCAATCCATCGCGATGGACGCGAATGGAGACTTTGTCGTCACATGGCAAAGCTATTCTCAAGACGTCAACTTGTACGGCGTGTACGCTCAGCGCTACACTGCAGCTGGTGTTGCACAAGGGGGCGAGTTCCGCGTTAATACGTATTCGCCGAACGATCAAAAAATTCCATCCATCGCGATGGATGCGAACGGGGACTTTATCGTTGCATGGGGAAGCAATTTTCAGGACGGAGATAACTTTGGCATCTATGCACAGCGGTACAGCCTGGAAACCCCGGTGCAATTGAATTCAGGAGTTCTGTCGCTTACTGGGAGTAATGTTGCTGATGAGTTGACGGTCGAGCGAGTTGCACCAGCCGGTTCCGCGGTTTATCTGAACGCACGGTTGAATGGTATCGATTACACATTCGATGCCACCAAGGTCACCAACATCGTGATGAATAGCTCGAACGGAGATGACCGACTGACCATCGATGCCATGTTGACGACACCAGCCACACTCAACGGCGATGGCGGAAATGATACGCTGATCGGTGGTGCTGCCAACGACATTCTCAACGGAGGAGCAGGGAATGATGTTTATGTCTTCGACACGGACGTGGCCTCGGGAACCGATATCATCACCGATGTTTCAGGGATTGAGACTTTAGACTTCAGCCAAACCGCGAGTACCTCGCTGGCGGTCAATTTGGGTCTCAACACGACGCAAATCGTGAATGCCAATCTTTCGCTGCAATTCGCCTCAGGAAATTCGATTGAAAATGTGATCGGTGGAGCACTTGGTGATACGCTGACCGGAAACGCTCGGCCCAATCGACTGACTGGCGGCGAAGGTGATGATATCCTCACCGGAGCTGCAGGAAACGATACTTATCTTTTCGACGCCGATCTGATCCTCGGAGCCGACACCATCGACGAAGCCGGTGGCGGGACAGATACCCTGGACTTCAGTGGATCGACAACCAGAAATCTTGCGATCAATCTTGCGAATGCGGCCCTGCAGACCGTGGCGCCCGGTAGCCTGACGCTGAATCTCTCTGCGGATAACACGATCGAGAATGTGATTGGCGGTACTCTGGCCGATTCGCTTACCGGAAACTCACTGGCCAATGTCCTCACCGGAGGGCTCGGAAACGACACCTACTTCTTTGATACAGATACGGCCCTTGGGGTCGACAGAATTCAGGACACAGACGGTCTCGATACGCTCAACTTCGGTGCGACGACGACCCAGGCCATCGCGGTCGACCTTGCCAACTCTGCAGCTCAGGTCGTGACGGCATCACGGCTGACACTTCAACTGCCCGCGAATGCGATCGAAAATGTCATTGGAGGTTCACTGGGAGATACTGTGACTGGCAACAGTCTGGCAAATACGCTCACCGGAGGAGGCGGGAATGACACGCTCGTCGGTGCCGCCGGAAACGATGTCTACCTGTTCGATTCGGACCTTGCACTGGCCAGCTATACGATTAATGACGCCAGCGGCATCGACACACTCGACTTCAGTGCCACTTCAACACGAGGAGTGACCGCGAATCTGGCCAACGTGGCCTCGCAGGTCATCAACGCGGGACTGACGCTGACGTTGTCTTCCGCAACATCGATCGAGAACATGATTGGTGGAGAATTAGGAGATACTCTGACCGGAAACACGCTGGCCAACGTGCTTACTGGAGGTCCGGGCAATGATACTCTGACTGGAGGTGCCGGTGATGACTCCTATGTGTTTGCCGCCAATGTCAATCTGGGCTCGGACACCATTAACGAAGCGGGAGGAGGCGTTGATACGCTCGATTTCAGCAGCACGACGACTCAATCTGTTTCTTTGAATCTTTCGAATGCGGCATCGCAGGTTGTCAATCCGACTCTGTCGTTGACACTGTCAGCGGGCAATACGATCGAGAAACTGATCGGCGGATCTCAGGGCGACACTCTGACAGGAAACACGCTGGACAATGTTCTGACTGGCGGTGGAGGGAACGATACGCTCACCGGGGCCGCTGGAAATGATACTTATCTTTTCAATACTGATCTTGTTCTTGGAGGCGATACGATCAACGAATCGGGAGGTGGTGTTGACACACTGGATTTCAGCAGCACCCTGAACAGTTCGGTCAACGTGAACCTCGCAACGGCCGGTCTCCAGACGGTGACTTCCGGACGACTCACGCTGACACTATCGGCCGTCGATACGCTGGACAGTGTCATCGGCGGAGCTCTGGGTGATACGCTGACGGGCAATGCCTTAAGCAACCGCTTCACAGGTGGAGGAGGAAATGACCTTCTGACTGGTCGCGCGGGCAATGACGTCTACGTTTTTGATACAGATGTGAGTTTAGGCAGCGACATGATTAATGAAGCTGACGGTGGGGTTGACATCCTGGACTTTCGGCCAACGAGCACGCGTGCGGTTGTCGTTGATCTTTCGCTTGCAGTCGCTCAGACCGTGAACGCAGGTCTGATTCTGAATCTCAGTTCGAGCAGCACGATTGAGAACGTCCTTGGAGGAACCCTCAACGATCTCCTGACGGGAAATACGCTGAGCAATAACCTGACAGGAGGTAGTGGCGATGATGTGCTGAAAGGCGGATCTGGTAATGATGTTTATGTGTTCGATACGGACCTTGCACTTGGGAGTGACACGATTGTTGAGTCTGGTGTTGGCGTCGATACGCTGGATTTCGCTTCGACAACCACGCAACGCATCGAAGTCGATTTGTCTCTTGCAACATCGCAGGTGATTAACTCGGAACTGTCTCTGACACTCTCTGCTGCTAACACAATTGAGAATGTGATCGGCGGATCGCTCAGTGACATCCTGGTTGGAAACTCGCTGGCCAACACGCTGACAGGAAACAGCGGAGACGATGTTCTGTCAGGCCGTGCTGGCAATGACACATTGGTTGATAGTGCGGGAAAGAACATCCTGATCGGCGGTGACGGAGCCGACACCTTGACAGGGGGAAGTGGTGAAGATCTGTTGCTGGGTGCCAGATACATCTCCGAAAACGATTTCACGGCCCTGGATTCTCTTCTGAGCGAATGGACTTCGGCGAGTTCCTTCACTGATCGAGTCGGCCATCTGCAGGGGACCGTAGCCGGCGGCGTTCATAACGGGTTTACGCTGACACGAAGTACGGTGAAGGAGGACAGTTCAGCCGATGCGCTGATCGGCGGGAATGGCCAGGACTGGTATCTGCGAAATAGTCTGGGATCGCCTTCGATCTTCCGAGACACGACAACGGAATCGAACGTCGACAGTGTGTTCACGGAGATTGATACGTGGTTTTAGTCGACCGACGTTGGCGGGGCCTGATGTTATGGGATGCGTTTAACATGTCGGTAGTGGAGTATTTCGATCAAACGGGCTCTCGGCGAAGAGGTGTCGACCGAAAGATTTTGTGAGGCTCTTGGCGACATTGCGGCGTCGTTGGAGCTGATGATGTGAGATGCGTTTAATCTTTCGGTCTTCGAATCTTTCGGTCAAATTGTCCCCGGCGCGAAGAAGTTTCGACTGAAAAAGTTTGTGACCGAAAGAATTCAGTATGAGCGACAGGGAGTTCGGTTCCGTCGATTGATTGACGGTTCGAAAGGGATCGAATCAATGTCTTCACCCATAGCTTGAGCAAACGATTCGGATCGTTGGTTTTGTCGGCACCGTTGCAAGCCAATACTCCACGGACTTGTAGAGAATTGGCTTCCATGATTAGTAGATTGGGTGGATGGCGTGCTTTCTGATGTTGGCTGGATTGTCATGCTGAGTTTGTCGCAGCATGCTTTCGAGTGGAAATCCTGAACGGAGACCGTCACAATGCCGACACGTAAACGTTGGTGTCTTTGATTCAGGGGCGTCATGTCCAGCCTGCTTGCAAAACTCGCGAAAGCGAAATCCAGACTGTTCGGCTCTGCCCCGGAATGCATCGCGGTCCCATTTGAAGTGCCGTGTGACTGTGGGCATCGGGTGACCGGGATTCGCAGAACCAGCTATCAGATAGCGGTCTGCTCGGCATGTCAAAACAGTATTTACGTGCTTCCGGTCAATGTCTACCCGACAACCAAACGAATTCGCAGTGAAGTTGTTGATGGCCCTGTTCTGGAACGCGTCGGGACGGTTGTTCGAGATCTTGTTCGAGGAGATACGCCTCCGGCAACGGATGATTCTCAGGAGCCACGATCTGTCAGAAAGCCGCAGGAATCCGAGGGCCTGCGAGATTATGGAGCTGCCGTTGATTTGAAGCCGAAGGGGCGCAAGTCGAAGCGGTCTTCCGACGAAGACGGTTCCTCAACTGGCGGCGGTGCTGAAGTCAACGCCCAGGAACCCGTAGCCGAGATTCCCGTGGTGCAGGTCCCTCGACTGAGTTTTGCCACGCGAATGCGGCGAGTGTTTTCTCCGACGCGAGTCCTTGCTTTGGCAGGATGTGTGCTCCTGTTTTCCACCGGATTCTGGACAATTCATCAGCGGAAACTGGAACAAGCACGCAAAGTCTGGCGACTTGAAATGGACCGTGCGGAGACGGCACTCAAGCAGCGTGATCTGACTGCGCTGAGCGAGTCATTGACCCTGGCAGTCAGGGCTGCGAAAACGTTGAGTCGAACGGATGAAGAGTCTCGAGTTGCGGAGTCGCTTCTTCGGCAGACGGAAGCGGTGCAACAGCTGACATCAATTGATCTTGTCTCGCAATTCAGCAATGTGATTCGGGATGATGGTTCGCCGGATGTTGCCAGGGCTGGCAATGTCGCTGAAGGGCTCAAGGGCCAGCGTTTTGTGTTCGAGCTGATTTTGAAACGTCGGATGGCAGGGGAAACAGCTTTTCAACTGGATTTTCCCCTTATCGTTGAAGACGTGGCAATCGATGTGTTTGTGTCGTCGTCTGTGCTGTCCGGTTGTGTTGTTGGCGATAGTGAACCCAACGTTTTGTTTACGGCCTGTGTTCGTGAATGTCAGCCACCGGGCCCTGCCAATCGCCGATGGAAAATTGTACTGGATGGTCCGTCATGCACGCTGGTCACCACAGAGTTCCATGCGGAGCAGTTAGGTTTCGATTTGAAGACATTCGCATCATTGCAGTCAGTGCTGGAGAACCAGTCAAAGATTGTCAGGTCAGTTCAAGACTCGGTAATCGACAGCACGTTGCCTGCGAATGGCGGTGAAAAAACCGGGAAAGAGACCATCCGATGAGTGGACGAATCGTTCTTCTTTCGGCCTTGATGTTTCTGTTGATTGGAACGTCGGCCGTTGGGCAGACCATCACTGTTCCGGAGGTTTTGAAGTTAAAGCCTCAGTGGAAAAAACTGGCCGATGAGGGCCGAAAGTTGAATTTTGAAGGTCGGTTCAACGGGCGAATTGGGGAGTCGTTTCGAGTTGAGAAACTGGATGTTGAATTTCGACTTCCCGGAAGTATTCGTCTTCCCGATCGCATGCGTGAGCGGCAGCGACTGGATATCACCGGGAAGTTTGCTGTAAATGGTCAACGGATGACTTTTCTGGTCAGCGAATTGACGATCCGAGAAACAGATTTAGAAAGGTTGGTGAAACGTGTTGAGGCCGTGCCCAAAGATCAGCCGGATGCTTTGCTGACGTTGGCCGATGACTTTGCAGAGATTGCTGAATTCTATAGTGATGATGCGTTGTCATCAGAGCTGGAAGATATCCGCCTGAGCTCTGTGCAATTGATGAGACAAATGGCGTCCGGGGATGTTTCCCGATTGGCGAAGGTTGTCGACGTCGCGAAGGCTCAGAAGGTCAACAACGCCTTCCTGCAGGCGATCGGGTATGAGATTCTCCTGACGCAATGGAAGGCTCGAACGGCGCCTTTAGAGGTCGTTAAAAATATTCAGCAACTGAACGGATGGAACAAGCCCGAGATGGATGTCCCGGATCGACTCAAACAGGGCTTTCCGAAAGACGCTGTGAAGCTCTACGACGACGGCAATGTTCAGGATCGCGAGATTCTGCATCGTTTGTTGTATCGAACGGTTCGGGGTGAGCTGATTCAAGCGATGTTGAAGCCGGATGGGAGCAATGGATTGGAACTCGTGGGGCTTGTGCGAGATGAACTGCCGGAAGAAGTTGCGATGGCCGCCCGCTTTGAACAGCGTGAAGTTGATTATCGTCTCGAGCGAGTTGCAGAGTTGTCGCGCCGCGAGATGCAACAGCTGATTGAATTGCTGGATGGACTGAGACGCAGCGAAGGACGAGAAACGATTATTGCCGACTGGTTGGCAGCTCAGGAAAAGCGATTCGGGAAATCCGAACTGGCCGGCGTTCTGCGAGTATCGGATGAATACCTGTTTGCGTTTGAACAATGGAGCAATCCTGCTCATCGGCAGAAAGGAATTGATCTCCTGAAATCCGCATGGGCCATCGCCACTGTGGAATCTCCCGGCGATGCTGTTCAGATCGCAGAGCGTCTCAAAGTGCTCGGCTGGGAACATTTGAATGGAAAATGGCTGACGACGCAGCAGATGGAGACGTTGCCGAAGGATGATATTCAGATTGCGATTCGAGATGGACGGGTGGTCAAAGGTATGACGGCTCAGCAAGTGATGCAGACTTTAGGTCAGCCGGCGCGAGTTTCACGATTTGGATCATCGAAAGTAATGCGAGAGTTATGGACATTTGACGGCACTGGTTCGGCCGGTTTGGTCGTGCGACTTCGGAAAAGTCTGTTGAACCGTACGGATCAGTTTCTGGTGGAAGATGTTTCTCGAACTTCCGCAACGGCGACGCCCTGATTTGAGCTGCCGTGGGCTTCTCTGGCACAGTTGCAAAGCATCGACAATAATTGTGGCTGGCCTGTTACGGATTTGAATTGGATTTGATGAGGGATTTTCGATGGCTTCTTTGTTGCGCGGACTGATCATTTCACTTGCTCTGCCTGGCTTGCTGCACGCGTCTGATTGGCCGCAATGGCGCGGACCGGAACGGAATGCTCAGTCGGACGAAGTCCTGGCGTCGAAGGATTGGACGGCCGATCCACCGAAGCATCTTTGGACCGTCGGAGGATTTGGTGAAGGTTACGCGAGCGTAGCGATTGTTGGTGGTGTGCTCTACACTCTGGGTGACACCGACGGCGGCCAATCAGTGATTGCGGCCAGCGCTGAGGACGGAAAGATTCTTTGGAAGAAGCCACTGACAGAAACGCGACCGGAGCACAAGTACGAAGGGTCTCGCTGTACTCCGTCCGTTGACGGAGATCGTCTCTATGTTGTTTCCTCTGATGGAGCTATCAGTTGCCTGAAGTCTGCTACCGGAGACATTGTCTGGCAGAGAAAATTCTCGGAGTGGAATGGCCGCATGATGTCCGGCTGGGGATTTTCAGAATCTCCGCTTGTCGATGGTGATCGCGTGTTGTGTACGCCAGGCGGCAATGATGCGATGGTTGTTTGTCTCGACAAGATGACCGGCAAAGACATCTGGGCGTGCAAAGCTTCCATCGAGGGCAGTGCTGGCAAGGATGGAGCGGGCTACTCATCGATCATGATTTCGAACGCTGTTGGGGTCAGGCAATATGTGCAGTTGGTGGGGCGAGGCCTGATCGGGATTCGAGCGAAAGACGGGAAACAGCTTTGGAGCTATAACCGCGTTGCCAACGGCGTGGCCAATATTCCAACTCCAATCATTGATGGAAATCTGGTCTTTGCATCAACGAGCTACAAGACCGGGGCTGCTCTTGTGGAGTTGAAGAAGGATGGTGACGGAGTCGCCGTTGAAGAGAAGTATTTTCTGGAAGGTCAGGTCTTCAACAATCATCATGGCGGAATGATTTTGTTGGACGGGCATATCTATGCCGGGCATCAGCAGAATGAAGGATTTCCGACCTGCGTGAATCTTCTGACGGGAGAAATCGTCTGGGGCGGAAAACTTCGTGGCGCTGGTAAGGGCTCAGCAGCAGTGCTGTTTATTGATGGCCATCTGATCTTCCGTTATCAGGACGGCACCGTCGCGCTGATTGAAGCTGTGCCAACAGGATATAATCTGAAGGGCTCATTCGCGCCCGATTACCAGAAAGGTGCGAGCTGGTCTCATCCGGTTGTTGTTAATGGCAAGCTGTACCTGCGGGAACAGGACAAATTGATGTGCTACCAGGTCGGAAAATAGTTCTGGTAAACTGGCAGCCGCGCGGAGACATTCGTCTTGAGCGGCATCGGCTGTGCAGAAAGATCAAAGCAGGAAACCCCGCAGCAGCAATCTCTTCGGGGTTTCTTTTTTTGTCTGCTAATTTACGTCTCTCCCTGTCAGTTGCTTTTCCACAGAGTCGGCTCGTGAGCCGAGTTCGATGGCACTGCGGCGGATATCTTCGCCGCTGACAGTCGCTCTTGAATAGGTGTCGACCATCACAAAGTATGGGCGACCACCGATGTCGCGGATTGAGATGCCGCCGTGATGCATCAGTGCGTTGAGTCGGAGAGCGTCCTCGTAAAAATCTGCTCGAGCTTCACAGCAAATGCTGAAGATCATCAGAAGGCGGTCGCCCGCTGAGTGCTCACTATTTTCGATGTAGACAGTCTGAGCCCGTTCGTCGCGGAGAGTGAGATGGACTTTGAAGCCATCGTCTCCATCAGACTCCCACTGGATATTGGGAAGACCGTTGAATGCATCGTAGATGAGATTGTCGAGATCACGCGTCGAACCCAGTACCGCCTGCAGCAACTGCGAAGCGGCCGCTGCGTCGCGAGGACGGCTTTTAGGATCTCTGTTCAGCATCAGTGAAACGCACTCCGCAATATCCAGCGGGATGTCTTCATTAATCCGGCGAACACTGGTATACCGCGCCGTCAGGATTGCTTTCATCAGCGTATTTACAGAGTCCCCTTCGAACGGGAATTTTCCGGTCAGCATCAGGTAATAGCAGACGCCCAGGGCATACACATCGCTTTGAGTTGTTGCCGAGTCACCTTCAAACAGTTCTGGTGCCATGAAATAAGGAGTGCCGGCCAGATTCGTGTTGGGAAGATCATTGCCCACAACTCGTTTGGCGAGGCCGAAGTCTACGATCTTCGGAACGCCGCCTGGTGTCACTAAAACATTGTCAGGTTTAAGATCGCGGTGAACAATTCCAAGGCGATGTGCCATCGCGAGTCCGCTCGCAATGCCAACGGCCATCGCAGTAGAACGGATTGGTCCGATCGCTCCTCCTTCGTCAATTTCGCATTGCAGTGAATGGCCCGGGACGTATTCCATTTCGAGGAAGTGATAGTCTCCTGTTCGACCGATCGCGTGCGTTGTCACGACATTCGGATGAACCATCGCCGCCGCAGCCCGGCCCTCGTTCTCGAATCGCTCCACATAATCGACTTCTCGAGAGACCTTGCGCGGAGACAACAGCTTCAGTGCACACAGACGCTGCAGGCTTGTATTCCGCGCGAGGTAGACGACCCCCATGCCGCCGCGTCCCAGAAGTTTCTGGCACTGATAAATGTCCAGAACCTGTCCCGGCAGCAGTAGTTGGTCAAGTTCCATTTCAAGGGAAGCGGGAGCAGACTCGACGGCACCAGTATTCAGCAGCAGTGTGTCTTTTTGCCAAATATTCTCCTGCGCGGTGAGTTTCATTCCGCAGCGAGGGCATGCGGCGAGACTACCGGAGAAAAGTTGGTTGCAGGCGGTGCAGTACAAGTTAGCCAAGTCATCGTTCCGTTTTGAATCAGTGGAATATCGGGCCACTTTGAAGCCAAGTGGGCTGACCGACAGTTAGTCCCCAAAAACAGGCAAATTCCCCCCCGACACGCCGATCATAACAAATAGGGCTTAAAAGATGCGACTTTGAAGCCGGACTGTCAGAGTTCCGGCGGCCATTCAACTGACGGTCCCGAGCCACTGGACAGAAATTCGCTGATTTCACGTGAGGCAGATTGTCGCAGCCTCGGCTATGCTGTGAAATAGACGGTGTTTCAGCGTCGCGGTTCGAGCGAAGCCGAAAAATCTTTCAGGATGGCAGCTCAGGGCGGGCTGTATTCCCACCTATGTGAATTGATTCGGGGTTACATCAGTATTTCTGCTATTCATCTGAATTGTCTCAGATATTGAGTCCAGGAGTTTGGAAATGAAGTGTCGTTTAGTCCTCCAATGTTGTCTGTTAGCGTTGTGTTCGCTGGGTTCGGTCGCTTTCGCCGCTGATCGGGCATCGAATGACAGCCTGTTGAATAATGCTTTGAGTGTCTGGAGAGCTGGAGATTTCGCTTCAGCAGAAAAGATGCTGAGCGAAATCATCGAGAACGGAACAGATGACCCTCGCCCATTGTATTTTCGTGGAATTCTTGCGGAGCAGATGGGCCATGATGGTACGGCCGACCTGAAGGCCGCAGCGAAGCTGGAAGCGGAAACAAGCACAGCCTCACTCGTGAATCGTTCGATCGAGCGAACGCAGGGACCGTTACGTGTTCGGATCGAACGATATCGACTTGAGGCACGCAACGCCCTGAAGGCTGATCCTGAAAACGAGCGACTGAAGTTGGTTTATCGTGATGCTCTCGAAGCACGGCGGCAGGGAGATTCCCTGACTGCCATTCAGCTCCTGAAAGAAGTGGCGGCCGGTGGTTCCGATCCACGATATTTTTATATGCTCGGAGTTACTCTGGCAGAAGCCGGAGAGAATGAAGAAGCAAGAGCGTTCTTCGTTGAAGGTTTGAAACATGAACAGACTCCTCAGCAGTCTCGGTCGGTCAGCGAAGCATTGTCTGGTGTTCAGGGAGATATTCGCCGGATGATTGAAGAGCAGACTTCGATCGAGATTGCTGGCCGGCAGATTACTCGTCAGGCAAATGTTCGCGAGATTCAACGGCGATCTTTGATGACTCAGGATCAGTTGTTGGCCGATGCGAGTGCAGCTACGGAAATGGCTGCGGCTCGTGAAGAGGCGGAAGACGCAGCTCGTCGTAAGGCCGCCGCTGATAAAATTCTGGCAGAGAACAAAGCTCGCGATGCCGTTGCTGAAAGGATGAAAGAAAATGCCGTAGCGGCCACGGAGAAACCCGCTGCACCAAACAAAACAGAAATGCCTGAAGAGCCAGCGGTTGCAGCCGCAGAGCCAATGCCTGCTGATCCGAATGCACCCGTCAACCCATTTCTGACCGGCGGTGCCGGAGCCGGGGCAGCGATGGCTCCGAAGTCCAGTGTTACGGCAGGCCCGATTGATACGTCCTATCTGCCGGCCGCGACAGAATACTTGATGTATGTTCGGCCCGGCGATCTGCTGGAGAGTGGATTTGCGAAACCGCTGACAGACATGCCTCAGTTTCAGCAAGCAATGACGGAGATGTCCGCTCAGACAGGATTTGTCCCTGGTGATATCGACTCAGTCACGATAGGAATGGGTAATCTGATTGCCACCATGATTCCCTTAATCGGTCAGGGGATGGCAGGAGGACCGCCGGATCCAGCCGCAATCTCGAAGCAGCTGATGGGCGGTGAAAATGCCATGATCGTTGTTCGAACGAACAAGGATGTTGACATCACAGCTCTCATGAAACAGGGGAATGCGACTGAATCGACCCACAATGGCAAGGCCTATTATTTGCTGCCAAATCCTGATCCAAATGCTCCTGTGATGGCTCTGCATGCGGTCGATTCAAAGACGTTCCTGATGGCATCCGAGCCCGGCCTCAAAGCCGCCATTACGAACGGTCCTGGTGCAGCTGCGAATGAGCAGTTTGCGTTTGTATCCAGAAGCAGCCACCTTGTTCAGGCGTTCTCCAGTCCACTGCTGGCTGGCATGAGTGCTGGAATTCCTGATCCTCCGCCAAACGTGCCGCAACAGGTTGTACAACTGGTGGGTGCAATCAAAGGTCGGATCTCAGGTGGTGCGATTGTTATGGACGCCGGCAGTGATCTGGCTCTGAATATAAAGTTGAATCTGACGGAAGAGAGTGCTGCCGATGAAGCCAATCAGGCTCTGACTGGCCTCGTGATGATGGGCAAGCAGATGGCTCCGTTGGCATTGGGACAGGCACCTCCGCCGCTGCAGCCATCGCTTGGCCAGGCTGTTAATAGTCTTGCATCAAACTCTGCTGATTCGTCAGTGGCTGTGAGCATTACGATTCCCGCATCAATCGTGCAGGTCCTCAAGGATAATCCCGGGCTATTCGGGACACCGGCTGAAGGTCTTCCGTCCGGGGATGAAATTCGCTAGTGCAGCCATCGGGATGAGCCAGGATCGACGAATTCTTCTCGTGCCGTATCCTTAACTCGCAAGGCGGCACACTCCGCGATGTCCCAATTAAGTCAGGGACCTTCCACGGAGTGTGCCTGCTGTTCTTTTTTGATTTTCAGCTTAGACGTCCGTTACCATCGCGGCATGGCGGAATGCGAGCACTGGATCGCTCCATGTCGGAATGAATTCCTGAGCGACAAATCCTGTGTATCCCGTCGCGATGATTGCTCGCAGGACCGCCGGGTAGTTAATCTCCTGCTTGTCATCCAGTTCGCGTCGTCCGGGGTTCCCTGCGGTGTGATAATGCCCGATCAGCGGATGATACATCTGGATTCGACGAATCACGTCGCCATGCATAATCTGTACGTGATAAACATCGAACAGCAGCTTGAAGTAAGGCGAATCCATGCGCTTCACAAGTTCGATGCAACGTTCGACGTTGTCGCCAAAATATCCCGGATGTCCCTTCATTGGATGAGAACTGTCGCGAGTATTCAGATGCTCCAGAACCAGCGTAATCTTTTTTGACTCCGCATACTCAATCGCCTGCTTCCAGCAGTCGATGCAGTTTTGCTCAGCCGTTTTGTTATCCATGCCATCGACACGCATTCCCGTGAAAGTGATCACGCTGGGACTTTGAAACTCAGCGGCAATGTCGATGGATTTTTTCAGCTTCTGGATACACTCCTGATGATTGGCAGGGTCGACCGGCCCTTTGGCAAATCCATGACTGCTGACGAGTGCGATCCTCAGGCCTTTCGCCCTGGCTTCCGGGTAAAACTTCGGGTCAACTCCTTCGATGGCCTCAACTCCAACGTCGACGCAATGCTGGATCAATTCCGGCACCGGCATTGGGTTGAAACACCAGCCCATGACCGACTGATGAATTCTCTTCTTCGTGATTCGAAAGTCCGCCGGAATCTCCGGCAAAGATAGGCCGGCTTGTGATGCGCCGCCTGCGAAGCTCGTCGCTCCCGAGAGCAGCGTGACCGATGCGGCTGTCGCGGAAGCCAATACGCTGCGGCGTGTGCATTTTTCCGGGGCAAATTCTGTCGCATCTGACATAGAACACGAACTCCATCTGTTGATGATGTAAGACTGTTGATTCAGGCGAGCGTGCCATCAGTGAGGGAAGCATGCAGGCTTCTGACCGTCATGTCAATTCGATGGCGGTTCCAGCGTCTTTGCACGAACATCTGATGTGATACGGTTCGACAGCCGTTGAATCACCGTCTGGCTTACTTCATACGGCTGATTGGTCAGGATCACGCACCAAATTTGTGTCTTCGGGTCAATCCACATCAGGGTTCCGGTCGCACCCCAGTGACCGTAGGCTTCAGGCGAAACAAAGTCGCTGAAACAAGTCGCATGGTCAGGCCAGTTAAATCTCCATCCCAGTCCCCATGGACGATGGAGACGATCTGACTCCACCAGTCCCGACATGTGACAAGTCTGATTCCGCGTCGAACTGGAAATCGCCAGCGGATGAATGATTGTTTGATGATCGGGCGACGTCCCCTGATTCAGCATGCAAACGGCCAGACGCCCCAGATCATTTGAAGTGGAAGTCATCCCTCCCCACGGCGCGCCGAGGCATCGCCAGTAGCGACTATTCCAGTTCCAGTCCGCGGCCTGCTGCTGCCAGAGAGGTAGTTCGCACGGCACGAGCGTACTCTGTAGTTCTTCGAACTCAGCAGACGGAATTCCGAGCCACGAATCCTGCATTTGAAGCGGGTCCAATAAGTCCCGTCGCAGCAGTTCAGGAAGTGGTGTCTCTGAGATTTGTTCTATGATCTCCGCCAGTACGGCGAATCCCATGCTCGAATAGCGACATCCGGTCCCCGCCGGAAACTCCGGAGTTGCCCGAGCGGTTTCGCCGACGAACTCGGCCAGTGAAGCATGTCGGGCGCGGAGGTCATTGTTATTCAGCAGCATGTCAGGCAGTCCGCTGCTATGAGTCAGCAGGTGGCGGATCGTGATCGCTCTCAGAGGCCCCCTGTTGAATCCGTCGACAAATTCTCTGACTGGTTCATTCAGGGAAAGTCGCCCGGCTGATGCGAGTTGCACCGCGAGCATGCCAACAATGGGTTTGGTAATCGATGCGATCAGATAGCGGCGGCCGGAATCATTCTGAGTTCCCGCAGCCGCAGTTTCGGTCGCGGAATACTCCATATGAAGGGATCGCCCGGCTGCGGTTCCGGCCGAGAGATCCGCGAATTGGACAGAACTTCCAGCCAAAATTGTCGTCAAATCACGGATAAGTCTGCTTTCGATCGAATCGGGCTTGCCGTTCAAAATGCGACACTCCTTCGGGTGGCTGTGCGATTGTGCGACAGCCGATTGAACACTCGGCGAGCGGGATGAGGAATTTTTCGGATTCTAATGATTTTTTGCAGATTGGCACACAGGATGCCGAACGGAAACGCGTTTGAATCCCAGGCTGGTGTTTCCTGACCTCAGATTCGATTCTCCGTCGGTTCTGGGAAGTGTTGCAAGTGGCTGGATGGATATCTGCGGCAAGATCTGGCGTTCCGCTTATTGACGCTGGGGATTAAACCGTTGATACTTGCGACACAGGATGGTTTTGACACGGATCGTGGAGTGGTTCGGCTGTGGCCTTTGTCTCGGCTGACTACTAAAGAAGCGGGTTTCTCCCGTACCGGGTACGTTTCGATATGCCTCGACAGTTCTCTCTAAGTGCTTCACTTTGCCGTTTCGCCTTGGGCGCTGCGTTCGTCGTCGCGCCGGCGGGGTTTGCGGACGAGGTTCCTCCATTAGGGGCCATCGCCAACCATGACCACGCTCCGGTACGTGTGCAGTCGAAACCTGTCATCGAGCGGTTGCCGGTGAAGGTTGTGGAACCTGTGGATCTCGTTGTGTCCGGGGAGTCGCGAATCTTCGTGGCTGATCGAAAAGCGGAATGTGTGTTTCGACTTGATGAGCATGGCTCGGTGAGTCTTGCAATCGAGCATTTGTCGGGGATTCAGCGAATTCAGGTCGATGCCGATGGTTCTCTTTACGTTCTGACATCCAGTGGCGGGGAATCGTCGTTGCATCAGATTACCGAGTCTGGGCAGCACGTAATTCTGGAGACCTTTTCGTTTCCTGCATCAGGTTTTGTTCGTAACGAGTTAGGTCGGTTTGTGTTTTCGGTCAAGCAATCGGGACGACTTGTGTCGCTTGATGCCGAAGGTCAGATCGCCGACCTCGCCCAACTGAATCAGTCCGTGCAGGATTTGATTTTTAACGCCGGTGGTCAGCTTGAAGCCCTGTTGCCTTCAGGTCACATCGTGCGAATCGACGAAGAAGGTGCTGTATCGCACTCCGGTTTTGCAGAAGTCGGGTCGACTCGACTGGCTTCGCTTAGCGACGGCAGCTTGTTGACGCTTGTCGATTCCGCCAGTGGTCGCTCGCAGGTTCTGAAGATTTCTCGTGAGGCGGATCGCCCGACGCAATTCGATGTCGCAGCCACAGTGCCTGTTGGTACCAGGGCTGTCGGTTTTGACTCGCTCGGAAATCTGTGTCTTGCGAATCCGGATCTTCGTGCCGTCACGAAGGTCACAAGCCATTTCGAAATCGCCTGTCCGCACTGTGGTAAGCCGACTCGAATGATCTTCAGCTCCGAGCCTCAGCCGGGTGCTGCCGATTCTGTTCGAAGCTTTTAGCGAACGGTCACAAATGTTCTGGTAGATGTGGGCCGAACCGAGCGGAGCGAGTTCCGGCTTGTTTATGGCTCACTTAGTTGCCGGAACTCGCAGGCGCTCAGTCCGGCCTACTATAAGCAATCCCTCTGTTTCGGTTCGTTAAGCCCCCTCTCCCAACCGGTTGCTACGCCTGGCTCAAGCTTCGGACAGGGACATAGTTCCTGAGATACGTGTGGCTTTGGGTCAGCGATGCGGCTCGATCGTTCAGTGATCCCTCGTAGGCCCGATCTTCAACCTCGACGCAAACCGGGCCTTTATACTTCGTATCCGTGAGCACTGAGAAGAATTTCCCCCAATTTACGTCGCCCATGCCGGGCAACTTTGGCGTGTGATATTTATTGGGATGAGCCATGATGCCCACGTGGTTCAGTCGATCCTGATCCAGTCTGACATCCTTCGCGTGGATGTGAAACAGCTTGTCAGAAAAGTCACGCATGGGACGCAGGTAGTCCATGTGCTGCCAGATCATATGCGATGGATCGTAGTTCAATCCAAAGTTGTCTGACGGAATGTCGCTGAACATCCGCGTCCAGATCTCAGGACTTGTGGCCAGGTTCTTTCCTCCCGGCCATTCGTCCGCGGTGAACAGCATCGGGCAGTTCTCAATTCCGACGCGAACGCCACGGTCTTCGGCCAACTGGATGATGGGCTTCCAGGTGCTCAGAAATCGTGGCCAGTTATCATCGACTGACTTCGTCCAGTCGCGGCCAACGAAACTATTGACGCGTTCAATACCCAGGCGATACGCCGCATCGATCACAACGTGAAGATGCGCGACTGCATTGTCCGCTTCCGCTTGATTCGGACTCAGGGGATTGGGATAGTAGCCCAGTCCGCTGATTTGCACTCCGGTCTCTTCCACGCAGTGCCGAATCTCATGAACAAGATGCTCAGACAGATTTGACACATCAATATGAGTCACCCCCGCATATCGCCGCTCAGCTTTTCCCGTCGGCCAGCAGCAGACTTCTACACAGTCAAACCCAATGCGTTTCGCCGTCTCAAAGACTTCGCGAAAGGAAAGATCAGGAAGAATGGCACTAACGAAACCGAGCTGCATTGAGGTATTTCCTTGTGAATTTGAGTGACTATGCCGACTGAAGTCGGCACTACGAGCTACATCAATGTTCTGGCGGCGGATTACTTCTGGTCTGCGGTGGCCGTTTTCGGAGCGGACGCATCACCTGAATCCTGTGGATACAGGATCAGTCGATCGTGGCACAGCAGAATCAGATCGAATCGACCGTCAGATGTGACGTCGGCAACGATTCCTTCACGTGGTTCTGTCCCGCGATCCGTATCAGAACTGACAAGGCGCTTCTCCTCGAAGACTCGAAAATGCGTTGCCTCACGGATTCCTTTTGTCGCATCAAAGTTCAGAATTTCCAGACCGTCGATGCTGGTGTCAATAACGCTCAGGTCGACCTTGCCGTCACCGTTGATATCGCCTGCGATCACATCAGCCGGATACGAGTCATCTCGGTCTGATTCGAATGAGGCGATCTCCTTCAGTTCTGAATCGGATCGACCTGTGTACAGCACCGAGAAATGCTGAGCCCCAACCAGCAGCAGATCTTCCAGCTTATCACCATTCAGATCGGCGACGATGCTTGAGGTGAACTGCAGTCCTCCGAGTTCAACCTCCTTCCATGGACGATACACTCCATCCTGTTTCCGCAGGACTCGTAGTTTTCGAACGCCAGTGTCGACCAGTACGATTTCGTCGCCTTCTGTGCCGTCCAGATTCAGCAGAGCCACACCTTCGAGACTGGCTGAGGTTTCGCCCGCGTTGAACTGATCTTCCACCTTCCAGCCGTTGGCACCAAATGACATTGCTCTGGCGAAGGAGTCTCGAGCCACCAGGAGTCGGTCTTTGCTGACGAACGTTCTTCCGGCTGCAGACACACCAAGGTCCAGTTGGCTTGTCTGTTTCGCAACTTCCAGAGTGCCATCTTCCAGCTGTAGCAAAACCTGGACACCATTCTTTGACGTGCCACTGGGGACAGAAAGAACGTCCGGTCGACCATCCTGATTCACGTCCATTTTCACCATGCGAACACCCCTCGCTCCAACGGCTCCGGTGAGTTCAATCTTCTTGTCACTCTCAGCGCGAACCCATTCGCCGGACTCCGCTCGAGTCAGACGCTGGAATTCAAGCTTCATCGAGTTGCCAGTACCCACAGTGAGAGCCAGCACGATCTGCGGCTTCCCGTTGTTTTCGATAATCGTTATGGCAGCCAACTCTGCTCCATCGGGCTTCTTAAAGATGCTTTCCGGAAATGTGATTCGACCTTCGGCGAAACGGCTAAGCGCGACAACACCTTCTTTGCTGCTGAGCAATACGATGTCCTGGTTTGAGTCCGCATCGATGTCGGCCACTGCGAGATCCGTTACACCCAGAAGTCCCGGAAAGACCTCAGCCATTCCGAGGCCATCAATCCCATTCTGTCGATAAAGCAGAACCTGAGCCTGCTCCGGGTCAGACACAACCACATCGCTCAGTGAGTCGCCATCGATATCGGCCGCTGCAATCGCACGTTCTCTCGTTGCTCCGGCAGCGCCGATTCCGTACTGGAGAAGGCGAGACGGAAGGCTTTCCGGACTGGCCTCGGACGGCTGCATAGCTGACACAACAATCCGGCCTGTCCGCGACTCGACAGTAACGACTTCATGTCCTGGCTGTTGATCGACATTAGCAAGAGTTACGCTTCTTGGTTGTTGCAGTCCGAAACAGATCTCCGGTCCCGGGCGTCCATCATTGGTTTGCAGACGAGCACACAGGCCACGCGTTGTTCCCTCGTTTGCCAGGTAACAGAGATCGTTCTTCCCATCGCCGTTCAGATCCGCAATCTGAATCATTGAGAGTTGCGCAGAAGTATTGATCAGCGGTTTGGGAGTGTCCATTTCTCCTTTGTTGTTCTGATAGATGACGTAAGTGACTTCTTTACCAAGTACGACAAGATCGTCACGTTTGTCTGAATTAATGTCGCCCGCAGAAAGCATCCAGGCGACCGGCTCCAACCCCGGCAACCGAGTGACCCATTTGTTGTTCCATTCCTTCTGACCGGGGTCTGGCTGATATCGGATCGAAAGCTGGTCCGGCGTTCCAATGCAGGCTACGTCCAGACGACCATCGCTGTTGAAGTCTCCCGTCGCAATCCCCGCCAGTGCTTTGTCGACAGGAATCGTCCGTTCGTCGAATCTCCAGTCCGAGGCCAGATCATTGACCTTGGCGCCCTGCCGAGATTTTATCTGGTCATCAACGCTGCGTTGAACCATCAGCCTGAGGCAACTTTCTCGGTTGTCGACGAGCATCACATCTGTTACGCCGTCGCCAGTAAAATCTCCCGCCTGAAGATTGAATCCTCGGCCATCGACCTTAAACAATTCAACGCCCGAGAAACCATAAAACTGTGCCAGGGTGTTGACGGTTTTTTCGTCGTCCCCGATAGCGGAGGAATTCGTAATACACGATTCGAGAAATACGAAGCAGGCAAATAAGGGCAGAAAGGCACGAAAGGTGGCTGTCCACGAGGCAAAGAACAACATTGACTGGGCTCCGAAATCGGATCGCATGCAGGGCAAGATCAGGGATGCAGGGGAAAACGGCATTCTCAGGGGCTTGCGTCAGACATTCAAGCGCAGGGCTACCTTCCGACTGCGCAAACGAGCATCGAAATTCAGAATTCCCACTGCGGCAAGCCTGTGCACTGCCGGACTGTGATTTCTGGTGAGCGAGCCCTGGTGAATCACACGGCACTCTTTGCTGTGCTACGGCAGACTTCCACGTCATTGCGAATTTGAAAGATCAACTCATCGATAGAACTAAACGACTGCAGTGCTCGCACTTCCTTGAGCAGGTCAATGGCCAGTTTCTGGTCGTAAAGATTTCCGCTGAAACCATCGATATGACACTCGATTTTTTCACGATGCTCGCCAAACGTCGGATTCGGACCGATGCTCACGGCCACTGGGTACCGATTCCCGTTGATCTCTGTTGCCCCCGCGTAGACGCCGTGAGCGGGAAGCAGGGTTTGGATCTCGGCCAGATTTGCCGTCGGAAAGCCGATGGTCCTGCCTCGCCCCGCGCCATGTCTGACGATGCCCGAAAGTCGATAGGGATGGCCCAGTAATTCCACGGCACCAGCCATTGCTCGAGCACCGATCAGTTCGCGGATTCGGCTGGAGGAGACCATACTGCCGGCCTCATCAAAAGACTTTGCGATATGGCATTGGATTCCACGACTCCGACAGAGTTCCTGCAGAAGGTTGACGTCTCCGCGTCGATCCTTTCCAAAATGAAAATTGGGGCCTTCGACGACACCTCGAGCCTTAAACTTTCCGACCACGACGTCACGAAAAAACTGCTCCGCCGTCATCTCCAGCAGACCGCTTGTAACGGGCAGCACAATCACCTCATCAGCCCCGGCCTGACGCAACAAAGCTTTGCGATCTTCAATTGTGGTCAGAACTGGCGGTGTGAATTCCGGACGCAGGACTGCAATCGGGTGCGGATCAAAAGTAATCGCGACCGCAGGCCCTGCAATTTCTTGCCCCAAAGATCGTAACTGTTGCAGCATCACCGCGTGGCCGCGATGGACTCCATCAAAATTGCCGATCGCAATGCAGCCTTCGCATGCACTTCCGGGGACATGAAAATCAAGAATGGTCATGGATCAAAGACTATTCCACTGAGATGCAGGGACATTCTCGGTGAGCGTTAAAGACAGGCCGTAGAGGACGAAGGAGTCGATCTGTCCCTGCTTGGCCCCGTCAACAAAGCCTCATCGCGACCAATCGAATTGTCATCGATTGATTCGGACGCAGAAGAGGCCCTGTTGCCGAACGCCGCGTGGACTCCCGCCGCATGAATCTGAGTCCATCAGGGGCAATTACCGACCGAACCCAATCACTGAACCTGCCCGAGCAGCTCTGGCAGCTTTGCCGCCAACTTGGCGAAAAGTTCATTCCCCAGTTTGCTCTTCAGGAAGTCTACCAGCATCTTCAGGTATTGAGGAATCTTGTCGACGCTGACACCGGCTTTGGTGAGTGCTGCGGTGACATCTGCGATACCTTTGGCTTTGTCGCCAAGCAAAGAACCGGCAAGCGACGTAAGTGATCCCATCAGCCCGCCTTCATTGGCACTTCCCTCTGCGTCGGAAATCAGTCCCTGAACTCCCGGCAGCTTCTCGCTGATCTGAGCAAATAAGGCAGGATCGAGATGACTCTGAATAAGTTTCAGAATATTACCTGTTGCTGACTGACCATCTGTAGTGCTTAGACCAAGTTGCTTCGTGAGCAGTTGAATGAACTCATCCATTAGAGAGCTTTCTTTTTGTTAATTCTGTTGCAAGATCCAGTCGGGGGCTACTCCGAGACACCCATGATTTCTTTTGTTTCACGCTCAATGCTGTGAAGATACAGCGTCAGTTTTTCAAAAATGTCTGCGGCAAAGTCCTCTGCGCTGAGAACGGCCGTCATTTTGTCGAGCATCGTTTTGTCTGTGACCTCAGTGGCATCTGCAATCTTGCTGGCATGCCGAAGCTCCGAAAGCTTCGGGAGAAATGCCTGACGCAAATGCTCACTGAGCTCTCTCGCAAGGTGCTCAGCTTTGTGAAATCGCTCAACCAGTGGAAAATTCTCAGGGTCTTCGTTCATCCGAAAGTCCTTCTGGAATGAAAAGCAATTCCATCATGTCTGTTGAGGACAATTAGACCCGGATAACGAAACGCTTTCAAGCAGTAACCCTGCATCGGATGCAATCTCAGAGCTTGACCATGCGAATGCAAACGGGTCGACCCACGGTAACAAAGTCGCCGGTCGGCTTCAGTGCACCGGTTTGCTGGTCGATTGAGAAAACGTAGACCGTGTCACTGTTCTGGTTTTCAGCCAACAGCCATTTGCCTGATGGGTCAATGAAGAAGTTGCGTGGTTCTTTTCCGCCGGTTGGTTCGTTCTCTACGTAAGTCAACAAGCCTGTTTCCTGGTCAATCGTGTAGGCCGTGATCGTCTCATGTCCACGATTGCTCACGTAGAGAAACTTGCCACTGGGATGCACCACACACTCGGCCGTACTTTTTCGACCATCAAAACCAGCGGGAATTGTGGAGATCTCCTGAATGGCTTTCAGACTGCCGTCTTCAGAATTGCGACTGAATCCAGTCACCACCATCGTCATTTCATTGTTGGTGTAAGCAAACTTGCCGGACGGATGGATTGAAAAGTGACGTGGGCCGCCGCCTGGAGTGACCAAGGCGGCTGGCTGGTTGGCCGGTGACAGAGTATGAGCGTCCGCGTCCAGCTTGTAGATCATGATTTTGTCGAGACCCAGATCCGCAGCATACGCAAACTTGTTATCGCTGCTGACGTTGATTGAGTGCGCGTGTGGTGCTTCCTGGCGAGATTTATCAACGCTGCTGCCTTCGTGCTGAATATTGCAGGAGACAGGCTTCAGTGAGCCATCTTCGGAGATCGGATAAACGGCCACGTTGCCGCCGCCATAGTTTGCAATCAATAGATTGGTTCCGGTGGCATCGACGTTACAGTGGCACGGCGCTCCTCCTTCAGATGCCTGATGATTGATCTTCGTCAAGGTTCCGTCCGCGTTGATGGTCAATGCTGTGACGGCTCCGTTGCCTCGGCCTGGTCCTTCGCTGACTTCATTGACAGCATAGAGATACTTCCCGCTGGGATGAATGGCCAGAAACGATGGATTGATCAGTTCTGCCGCCAGAACAGGATCTGAAAGCTTGCCGGTTTCCGCATCAAACTCGCAGGAGTAAACGCCTTTGCTGATGCTGTCACCACCGGTGTAAGTTCCCACGAAGACGCGATAACGCTCCGCCTGGGCCGTATCAGAAAATAACAGGATTGCAGCAAACAACATGGTGGATCTCAGAAGGTAAGAATGAATGCAGAACATGTCGTTGGAACTCCTGGACAGCGAGAGTCAAAATTATGGGCGATCGAGTGTTCACGAGCTGCAAAACTCGACACTCCGAGGTTCGCAGCGTATCGGCATCAGTATCACAGATGCAAATCAGGTCCCGTTCAGCTTCCGAATCGTCGACAGAAATTCGCTCAATGCTTTGACGGCAGTCTGAGCTTCCGTCGTGAAGCGAATTCGAATCTGATCACGTTCGCCTTTGTGCGGTTCAATTTCCTGCATGGATCCGATGGATGCAATTGAACCCACGGTGACTTTTCCCGCCGGAGCATAGGCGATCAGGTCGGCTCCATCGGATCGTTTGGTATGGAGTTCGGCAATTGTCTGTCCATCCTTCGGATGCATCCAGTTGATCTTACTGCGGATGCCAAAGTCGACTTCGCAGTCGTCGAATGCCGTTTCCATGATGGGCAGCAGTTTTTCCAAAAGTCCAAACTCCCACGGAACGCGTCCCGTCCCCGGCAGCCCCTTGCGCATCAAATGCCATTTACGTCCCAACTGCTTCCACGGCATCAGATCTTCTGGATTTGCTGCGTCAGCCTTGGCTTGTTTCAGATAACTGCTTAACGCCTGCTTAACGAATTTCCGAAACGCCTCGGTATCGATCTCGGACTTTGTCCAGACCTTAATCGTCACCTCCTGCCAAGCTGATTTCAGATCCCGCGCTTTGACACGAGGCTCACGGCCGTAAACAGGAATCTCTTCCATATCATCCAACGGAATCAGGCCCAGCTTGCCGTCGAGATCTTCGGTTGTGAACTCCCCTTTCTTCACTCGGAAGCACAGCGACAACAACCACTCGCCGCCCGTACGAGCATGCAGGAACCAGCCAAGCCCCTTGCTGGCTTTGACTTCAACCGTCGCTCTGTCGTTCCAATTGGTCGGAGACAGGTCTTCATGATCCTCCAGCAGGCCGATGACATAGTCCAATGCCTTTCCGTCCCAACGGCATGGCTGGCCGGTATGAGCAATGCGTTCGATCGTATGCCACTTGCGGCCATCGGTTTCCCACGGAAGCTTCGCGGATTTACCAAGCTGTTCGATGCTGACATCGCCCTGCTTTTTCGCACTCACAGATTCGGCATCAAATGTTTCGATAACCCCGCGCCGCGATTCTTCCAGAACCGGAGCCAGCAATTCGCCAGTCCATGATCGCGGCACACTTCCCTGTGTTGCGTAGCTGACAACATCTTCAGGAGTGCCCTGAACGACAATCTGACCTCCACCAGCTCCGGCCTCTGGCCCCAGATCAATGATCCAGTCGGCAGTTTTGATGACATCAAGATTATGCTCAATCACAACGACGGTGTTGCCCTGCTCGACAAGACTATTCAGCACACTCAACAGCTTCAGGATATCGTCAAAATGCAGTCCCGTTGTTGGCTCATCCAGAAGATACAACGTCCGCCCTCGGTTTGGACGACACAGCTCTGCCGCCAGCTTAATGCGTTGAGCTTCCCCGCCGCTGAGTGTTGGTGCCGACTGTCCCAGAGTCAGATAACCCAACCCGATGGCATCCAGCGTCGCCAGCGGACCACGAATCTTCGGCACGTTGGAGAATAGCTCGAGCGCTTTGTTGATGGGCATTTCCAGCACGTCGGCGATGCTGCAGTTGTTGAATCGAACCGTCAGCGTCTCTGCATTGAATCGTCGACCACGACACGTCGGGCATTCCACCCAAACGTCGGGGAGAAAGTGCATTTCAATCTTCTGCTGGCCCATGCCTTCGCAGTCTTCGCAACGTCCGCCCGCACGGTTAAAGCTAAATCGTCCTGGCCGATAGCCTCGAACTTTGGCCTCCGGCATGCGGCAGAACAACTCCCGAATCTCATCGAACACGCCCGTGTAGGTTGCAGGATTCGATGCCGGAGTTGACCCGATCGGATTCTGATCCACCAGCACAATCTTGCTCAGATGCTCAACCCCCCGGAGATCTCGAAAAGCTCCCGGAGCTTCGGCCGCCATGTTCAGCTTGCGAGCCACGGCCGGCGCGAGCGTGTCCATGATCAGCGAACTTTTCCCCGAACCACTGACGCCAGTGATACACACAAACGTCTTGAGAGGAATTCGCAGGTCGACGTTTCGCAGGTTATGTTGCGACGCGCCGGTCAGTTCCAGAAAGTCCTGTGTTGTGGCAATACTTTTTGCGGGAGTTGTCTCGACAGCTGTTTTCGTCGTCGACTTCTTGCCGCGTTTGGCTGCGGCGGGAGGTTTTGCAGATTTCGAATCCGTCTCAGTAACGCTCGCAGGAGCCGAAGCAACAACGGACGGTGCGATCGATGCAATACGCCTGACCATTGGCACGGGAATCTGTCGCGATCCGCCCAGATAACCGCCGGTTAGCGACGCTTTGTTTTTTCGCATCTCGCGAGGCGTCCCCTGCGCGACGACGGTTCCACCCAGTCGACCAGCGCCGGGGCCGAAATCAAAAAGTCGATCGGCCGCGTCCAGAACTTCTCGATCATGTTCCACAAGCAGAACCGTGTTGCCGAGATCTCGCAGGCGTTTTAAGGCAGTCAACAATCGGCCATTGTCGCGCGGGTGCAATCCAATGGTTGGTTCATCAAGAACATACAAAATTCCCGTAAGCGATCGTCCAGCCTGTCCAGCCAGTCGAATTCGCTGCGACTCTCCTCCGGAAAGCGTCGGCATTGAACGATCCAGCGTCAGATAGTCCAGTCCGACTTCGACCAGGAAATTCAGGCGATGAGTCGCCTCATTCAACAGATCTCCCGCGATCTTCTTTTCTTCTTTGTTCAGCCGCAGGCCATTCAGAAACTTCAGAGCTTCCGACAGCGGCATGCGACAAAGCTGCGGCAGTGTAACGTTGCGAAGTCGAACAGCCGCCGCTTCTGCTTCGAGTCGGCTGCCATTACACATCGAACAGTCGCGTTCCCCCGCCATTTCAATCAGCGATTTACGATGCGAAAACGAAAGTCGTGATGCCTCTTCAATCGCCGGATACAAGCCTTTGTAGCGAAATCGAAAAGCTCGACACGATGCTGAGGTCGTGTTTGAACTGCCCGATCGTGATTCCTTGCGAGCCTTCCCGGCACCAGATGTATCTTCCGACGCTCGCGAATCGTCAACCGCGACCCACTTCTCACTGTCGCCGTACAGTATGAGTCGTTGTTGTGTCGGGCTCAACAAGTACCAGGGCTGATCCAGCGGAAGCTCAAACGTTGTCGACAGAGCTTGCAGAATCATTCGAAACGAGGCATTTGTCTTCGGATCCGGCCAGGCTCCGATGGCTCCATCCAACAGAGTTCGCTCCGGACTTGTCACCAGCATCGCCTGGTTGGCACCGAACTCCTTTCCCAGACCTTCACAGACATGGCACCAGCCCAGCGGGCTGTTAAACGAAAACTTTTGCGGCGTTTGTCGGTCAAACGACCGCTGACATTTGCTGCAGGATAAGTGAAGACTGAATCGCTGCTGGCTCCACTTCGGCTCTTCTTTATTTGGGTCGGCGATGGCCACGTGAATCACGCCCTTGCCCAGATCCAGCGCGGCCTCGATGGAATCGGCGATTCTTGTACGCTGTTTCTTGTCGACCGAGATTCGATCGACAACAACCGCCACGGTGTGTGCCCGGCGATGATCGATCTCCGGAACATCTTCCAGATTGTATGTGGTCCCGTCGATACGAACTCGAGCGAATCCGTTGGCCCGCAAACGATCCCAGACTTTCGTGAACGGAGTCGAACGATCCACCTCAATCGGCGACAACAGCAGCAGCTTTGTGCCGGCTTCCATATTCAGAATGCTGTCCACAATCTGATCGGTTGTCTGTTGCACCGCCGGAATCTGACACTTGGGGCAATGCATCATACCCAGCCGCGCGTAGAGCACTCGCAGATAGTCGTAAACTTCGGTCACAGTGCCGACAGTCGATCGCGGCGTTGAGCCGACAGTTTTCTGTTCGATCGCGATCGCCGGGCTGAGTCCCTGGATACTTTCGACGCGGGGTTTCGGCATCTGTCCCAGAAACTGGCGAGCATATGCCGACAAGCTTTCGACATAACGACGTTGTCCTTCGGCATACAACGTGTCCATCGCCAGCGATGTCTTTCCGCTGCCACTGGGGCCGCAGAACACGCTCATTTGTTCTCGCGGGACTTCCAGATTAATCGACTGCAGATTGTGCTGCCCCGCTCCGGTGATCCGAATCGAGGTCGTGTTGGAGAACGGAGTCTCAGCCGAAAGTTGCGAAAGCGTTTTAGTGCTCGGAGGGCTGACGCCCTGTCTCTCGCTGGCGCGAAGTTTGAGATCCGGCAGGACTGAACGAAGTGCGATCCCCGTATGTGATCTAACACAGCGAGCCACATCTTCCGGAGTTCCCTCCACGACAACGCGACCGCCCCCTGCTCCGCCTTCGGGACCGATGTCGATGACCCAGTCGGACGTCTTGATCACATCGAGATTATGCTCGATCACAATCACCGTGTTGCCCGCTTCCACGAAGCCCTGCAGCACCTCAATCAACTTCTTGACGTCGGCAAAGTGCAGGCCTGTTGTGGGTTCGTCCAGCAGATACAAAGTTCGCCCGGTCGAACGTTTCCCCAGTTCTCGCGCGAGTTTCACGCGCTGAGCTTCCCCGCCGGAAAGAGTGGGCGAAGCCTGACCGAGCTGCATGTACTCCAGACCAACATCGCAAAGCGTCTTCAGCAGTTGTTTGATCTTTGGAAAGCTTTCGAAGAGCTTCACCGCATCCCGAATCTCCAGGTTGAGCACATCAGCGATGCTGTGATCCCGAAACTTCACTTCCAGCGTTTCGTGATTGAATCGTCGTCCCTCACACACCGTGCAGGGGATCCAGATATCGGCCAGAAAATCCATTTCCAGCTTCGTCGCACCGTGGCCTTCACACGCTTCGCAACGACCATCTTCAACATTGAAGCTGAAACGTCCCTCTTTGTAGCCTCGCAATTTTGACTGCGGCAACTGAGTAAACAGCTTGCGAATTTCGTCGAACACTTTGACGTAAGTCGCTGGGTTGGAACGAGGTGTTCTGCCGATCGGAGACTGATCGATGTCGATGGCTTTGTCGATCAGTT
Source organism: Planctomycetales bacterium (assembly GCA_026400835.1). GTDB lineage: Bacteria > Planctomycetota > Planctomycetia > Planctomycetales > Planctomycetaceae > SXXK01. Next base: position 88,238 of record JAPLOA010000100.1, read on the forward strand.
CCAGTCCCTCGATCGATCCGTGAACGCCCGGATCGCCGACACCCTTGTTGACATCGCGGTTCACAACCTGCCACAGAATGTCGTTGACAATGGAGCTTTTTCCCGACCCGCTGACGCCCGTCACGCTGATCAGACGTCCCAGCGGAAAACGAACTGTGACATCTTTCAGGTTATTATGAGTCGCACTCTTTACCGTGATCGCGCCGCGGTCCGGATTGCGACGAACCTTCGGGATCTCAATCTTCTGTCGTCCCGAAAGAAATGCTCCGGTAATGCTGCGTTCGTTTTTCAGGATGTCATCAACCGATCCTTCCACGACAACTTCACCGCCCAGCACGCCCGGCCCTGGTCCGAAGTCGACGACGTGATCCGCGGCGCGCATGGTTTCTTCATCATGCTCGACGACGATCACGGTGTTGCCTTGATCGCGAAGCCGCTGCAAGCTGCCCAGCAGCATCGTGTTGTCGCGCGGGTGAAGACCGATGCTGGGTTCGTCCAGAATGTAGACGACTCCCACAAGTCCGCAGCCGATTTGTCCCGCAAGGCGAATACGCTGAGATTCACCACCAGACAAAGTCGGCGCTGAACGATCGAGTGACAAATAATTCAAACCGCACTGCAACAGAAAACCGAGGCGACCTCGAATCTCCTTGAGTGCTTCTTCGGCGATGAGTGTCTGTGTCGGGTCGAGCACCAGGGAGTCGAAGAACTCCGTTGCCTCTTCAATGGATAACGAGCAGAGCTGTGGCAGACTGAGTTCGATGCCGTCCTGTGTCGAAACGGGTTTCTTCGCACTATCTGATTTCAAATTTGAAATTTGAGATTTGAGATTCGCCGTCGCCGACTTTCTGCGCGCGATGAATCGTGGACTGTTCGTTTTCAGTAGCACGTTTCGAGCCTGCCGATTCAGTCGTTCGCCGTTACAGGAGCTGCACGGCACAACCTCCATGTACTTTTCCAGCTGTCGTCGACGCATCGGATTGACGGCCGTGCGATAGCTTTCCAGCAGTCGATTCACCCAGCCTTCCCACTTGCCGCCATGCTTCCACGCGCCGGCTCGGGTCTTCCATGTAAATGTGACGTGGCGTTCGCCAGTGCCGTAGAGCCACAGTTGTTTGGCCTGCTCCGGAATGTCCCTCCATTTCATCTTCAGCAAGGAGTCCACCGGCAGACCGCAGTCCTGCTCGATGGCGTTGGCAGCTCCGGCCAGAATGTGTCGCGGCCAGCGTCCGATTTTGGTCCATGCCGGCAGCAACAGCGTCGCGCCTTTCTGGATCGACTTGTCTTCGTCCACAATCAACTGATGCATCGGAAATCCGTGACGCATTCCCAGACCGTTGCAGTCCATGCACATTCCCAGCGGACTATTGAAGCTGAACAGCTGCGGACTTGGCGGCTCATAGCTCATCCCGCTCTCAGCACAGGCGTAATGAGAGCTATAAAGACGATCCGATGATTGCAGAGCCAGTGCCGTCGGGCCTGATCCTTCGGGCCCGTCGGAATCTCCATCAAAGCCGTCTGCGTCCGACTCCAGCTCGAGGCCGTCTTCGGCCACCAGATCCGCATCACCCGGAGTTTTCGCAGCCGCAGCTCGTTTTGCCGACTTCGCGCTTCGAACGGATCGAGGCGGCGCGGCGAGACTTTGCAGGCTTTCTACTTCGCCTGGTGCTGTTGCGTTTTCGCCAGAACTTTTGCCGGATACGCTGCCGGTTCGTTCGACACTGCAGATCAACTGTCCGTCGGCCAGCTTTAAGGCCTGCTCGACCGCTTCGGCCACGCGGGTCCGTTGAGTTCCCCCGGCCACAAGGCGATCGATCACCACTTCGATATTGTGCTTATGGTGTTTTCGCAGAATCGGCGCGTCGCTCAGGTTGATCACCTCGCCGTCGACGCGAGCACGCAGATAACCTTTCTTCAGCAGGTCTTCGAAGAGATCTCGAAACTCACCTTTTTGATTCTGCACGATGGGAGCCAGAATCTGATACTTCGTGCTGGCTGGTTGATTCAACAGGCTATCAACAATCTGATCGGTCGACTGAGCTTTAATCGGCTTGCCGGAAACATAGCAATAGCCCTGCCCGACTCGCGCGTAGAGCACTCGCAGGTAATCAAAAATCTCCGTGATCGTCCCCACCGTACTGCGCGGATTGCGACTGGTGGATTTCTGCTGAATCGAAATCGATGGAGCGAGCCCGGAGATCGAATCCACATCGGGCTTGGGCATTTGTCCGAGGAACTGGCGAGCATACGTCGACAGTGATTCCACGTAGCGACGCTGACCTTCGGCATACAGAGTGTCGAACGCCAGAGAACTCTTGCCGGAGCCGCTGACTCCAGTCATTACGATCAGCTTGTTGCGCGGCAGTGACAGGCTGATGTTGCGAAGGTTATGTTCGCGAGCCCCTCGAATCACAATATCTGAACTGGCCATGAATCCTGGTACACCGACAAAGGCAGCGGAATGCGGTTGTGGAATCTCCCGAAGAAGGTGCGGGAGTACGCGGGATTATAGACCACAACGGCAAACTTACCCGTCATGAGCAAGCTCAGTTGCCCAAAGCGCAGAAAAGGGTTCAGGAACCCATAGTGCGAAGCACCCTTTGGGCCAACTGGCTATTGGCTCCTGGCCCCTGGCCCCGTTTCTGAGTCAATGCTCACAATATGTCGTCTTCAGTAACCTGCGGCCCGGGTTCCGGGCAATTCCAGCAAACCACGAGGTGGTTCAGAATTTCGCCGACACCGTCCAGTTTCCGGATGGCTCGACAAACATCCACGTCGTCACCGTGTACGTGGATGACTCCCTCAAGGCAGACACCATTGGGAATGCGGCGAACGACCAGCGAGGCAATATCCAGGCCGTCCTCGGTCATTAAGGCCTTCCGGACGTCGGTGGCCAACTGATGTGACGAATCGGCCTGCGGCGCGCGAGTCGCCGGGATAAGAGCAGCCATGAAATCCTCCTTGCGTGATTGAGAAAAACTGCCAGCTCAGAAATTGAGACCACGGGCAGAACCGATCGCTGGGATCAATCCTCGAGCGAATCTTTCGTGGGGTCCGGTTTCTATCCCTTGGCCAGGCGGCGTTGAGTTTACCCGTGCAAAACTGGTCTACCAGAGCGGATTTCTTCCGGAGAATGATTTTGCCGCAACTCCACCCAAGTATTTCCGCCATCGAATTGCCCTGCTTTCCCCGCTTATCGTTTTCGGATTGATCCCACGGGCCCAATCATTCTCCGGCAAATCACGGATCACGTGAGATTGGATTCTTGCCTGAAGCGCGGGACTTGAAACGTCTGAGCTGAACGCGGCCTGAAGTACTTCAGGTGTTGGTTACAACCGCGAATTGCCGGGATTCGTCGCTTTGTTGGTTGATGCTCCAGAAGATAGTTCACTCTCGCATTGGGGCGAATCTTGTGAATCGACTTGCTACAAACGTCTGAGAAGAAAACAATCCGTTGACGTTGAACTGATCTTCGGCTTCAACGGAAAACTCTCCTTCTGTGAATTGAGCTGTCGCGTTATGGCAAACAGAACATGTCGATGGGCGATCATTCTGGCAGGTGTCTTCGGATATCTGACTGTGACGATTGCGTCGGCTCCCGCCCAGGCCGATGTAGAGATCGATACGGCTGTTGAGGAGTCCCTGGATTACCTTGCAGGTCTCCAGAAGCGACAGGGATATTGGGAAGCCAATGGCGGTCAGTATCGTGTGGCGATGACTGCTCTGGCAGGAACCGCAATGCTGGCAGAAGGGTCTACGACGACTTCCGGCAAGTACTCACGACAAATTCGCCTCGCCGTGGATTATCTCTTGTCCATGAGCCGCCCCAATGGACTCATCGGATACCGCGAAGATTATCACTACACCTACGGTCACGGTTTCTCCATGCTGTTCCTGAGCCAGGTCTATGGCGAAGAAGAAGACGTACAGCGGCGTGAAGAAATACGAGGCGTCCTGACCAGCGCGGTCCAATTCTGCGCGGATGCTCAGACGCCCGATGGCGGCTGGGGTTATGTGTCGGCGAAAGAAGGCAGCAACTTCGATGAAGGTTCAACCTGTATTACTCAGGTGCAGGGATTGCGAGCCTGCCGCAATGCTGGCATCCCGGTTTCCAAAGAGATCATCGATCGAGCCAAGGTGTATATCGAGAAATGCACGACAACTGACGGAGGCGTGCAGTACAGCATTCGAGGTGGTGGTGCTCGACCGCCGATTACAGCGGCGTCATTGGCGGCGATGTTTAACGCGGGCGAGTATGACACTGAGTTAACTCTCCGCATGAGGAACTTCTGCAAGACGCATATCTGGCCAGACAAATCTGTCGCCAGCAACAATGGTCACTGGCACTATATGCATTTCTACTTCGCACAGGTTGTGTATCGAACGGGCGGAGAAGAATGGAAAAAGTATCGTGATGAACTGAACTCGAAGCTGGTTCGTGAAATGCAGGCTGGTGGCGGCTGGCCGGATCCTCAGGTCGGCACAGTTTATGTGACCGCTCTGAGTTGCATCATGCTGCAACTGGATAAAGGCTTCCTGCCGATTTATCAGCGATAGCCGCGTTGCTGACGAATGCTAAGTGGCTGATGGAGCTGCACTTAGGATTTGCCGTGATCCCTTGATTCACTCAATGCGTTTCTATGGGCTTCAGTTCTGCACGCCCGCGGCATCTTGGGTTGTCGTTGATTCGTGTGCTGAGGCCCGCAGTGAGATCTGCCGTGTTTACCGTAATGTTGCATGAAGTCAGTGGTCGAGGTTTGGGTGTTTTGCTGGGTATGGCCGTTGGTACCCTGACCACCGCATTTATTGCGCGCCGTCGCAGGATGAAGGAGCGGCAGTCAATTCTGAAAGGTGATGCTCGCGATACCATCGTGATTCATCAGCATGTGCTGGAGCCGAAACAGATTATGACGGCTTGCGGTGAGTTAAAATCCGTGACTGCGCTTCGAGTTCGAACGCTGGGACAGTCGGAACTGAAGCGAGTTGTCCCCAACGGTCACCTTGCTGAAATCCTCCTGAAGCGAGCTCAACATGTGACTGCGCGGCAGACGCTGATTTCGATGGACGGCGCGGAGGGGTCGTATCTTCTGGAGACGTTAACGAACTTTGTCTGTGACCGTGCTTCGCATGGTCAGTTTGCTCACGATGTCTACGTGATGACGGCTTGTTGCGAACCTGCGGCGTTGTCTCATCACCAGCCCATCACGATCATGCTGGTCAGAAAACAGGATCTGTCACAGTTCGAAGACTGGTCGAAGGCTTGCCAGATTCACGTGGAGCACGGCTCCGATGGTCCGCGGATTCTGTCCCTGATGGAAATGGCCAGTCGCTTCCGCAGGGAGCAGGTCAATATTCAAAGCCTCCGTGCTGCCGGGAAACGTACGGCCTTTGCGGAGACAATGTATGTGCTCGACCTTTCACTTGACTCTCGCTGCGCGGAACTGCCGATCAAACCTGTTCCGTGGGATCGGTACGCAGACGTGTTGAAAGATCTGAATCTTGCAGCCGCCTGAGGCGGTGGAATATGAGATTTGAAATTGGAGAAGTGCGATGCGATCGTTGAGCGGTCTCGTTACAGAATCGCGTGGATTGGTTCGCCGTCACAGACTTGAAATGGTCGGCCCTGCAGGTCCTGGATCATTCTTGAAGAATCCAGACCGCAGGCATGGCAGACGGTTGCCAGATAATCGCCGGGCGTCACAGGATTCTCTCTGACGTAAGCCGCCTGTTTGTCGCTGCTGCCATACGTCGATCCGCCCTGAACTCCGCCACCGGCGAGCACTGCGGAGTAGCAAAACGGCCAGTGGTCTCGACCATTGGCCGGGTTGATTTTCGGCGTGCGACCGAATTCTCCGGCACACGCCACCAGTGTTTCGTCCAGCATGTTTCGGAGGGACAAATCTTCCAGCAACGCGGAGAAAGCTCGATCAAATGCCGGCAGGCAGTAGTGAGCTTTCAGCATGCCGTAGCCCGTGGCACCATGTTCAAGGTCATTCAGGCCGCCGTGAGTATCCCAGACGTTATAAACTTTGGCCGCCGGAGTGATGAACATCCAGTTGACCGTCACCAGACGAACGCCCGCTTCAATCATACGGCGAGCTGTCAGGAAGCTGTCGCCGTACTCATTGCGGCCGTAGCGATCACGATTTTCCGGTGATTCAGAACTCAAGTCGAGAGACGCTGCGACGGCTGTGGAATTGATCAGACGGTAAGCATCTTCATAAATGCCCTGCTGGGCCGCGATCATTGGGTCGTGTTGGAGAGCTCTGTCCTGCGACTCCATCACGCTCAACAGTCCGCGTCGTGCCTTCAGGCGAGCAATCGAAACACCATCCGGAGGAGTCAGTGGCAGTCGATCTTCTTCGACATCCTTCCTCGGCCCAATCTCCACATGATTGTAGACCTGCCCGAGTTCCACGGGATCATGAGGCGACCCCAGAAAGCCCGCGTGAGTCCCCGCATAACGAAGTCCGTCATGTGCGACGGGACGAGGGATACTAAAGCTGGCCGGAATTTCGCCCTTCTCGCCCAGGTATGAAAACATGGAACCGATGGAGGGGAAATCGGTGCGTCGGCGACCGTTGGAGGGGAATGTTCTGGGCGGGACCATCGGGCGTCCCGTCAATGTGTGATAGACGGAAACTCCGTGATCGGTTGTTGAGTGATTCAGTGAGCGAATGATGGACATCTTGTCCGCGTGCTGAGACAGCATCGGCATTTGATCGCTGAATATGATGCCCGGGACATTTGTCGCAATCGGAGCGAAGGGACTACGGACGCCTTCAGGAGCATCCGGCTTCAGATCCCACATATCCTGCTGCGGCTGTCCGCCCCACATGAAGAGGAAGATGCAGGATTTGGCTTTGCGTGGCTTCGCGGGAGACGTTTCCGCGCAGGCGGTTTTCTCGGACTTCAGCAACTGTGGAAGCGTCAGCGCACCGCAAGCGGAACCCAGCTGCAGCATGGCATCTCGACGATGTAACATCACGTCCTCCTTCGAAGCTTTGACGGACTTCCGTCTACCGGGAGGATAGCATTCTTTACGTCAGATTGACACGACTTCCGGCGGTTCGCAGGCCGATTTCCATTGAAGCATCCGCCCTGCCCGATCTGGCAAAACGCATGTTGGTTTGTTCAGCCGCGAATCTGCAGGAAGTGGGCTGGGCGTACCATGGGTCAAAGAACAAGACCAAAACTCATCCTGAAGGGATGACAGAAGCCACGATTCTGGCACCCAATTCAGGGCGCGGTCGCAGATTTCGATATGTTTCGGTGGTGGCGCTGCTCTGACCACCGGCTAATTTCTCAAACCGCTTCGCGGGTAATTGCAACAGTCATCACGAAAGACAGAAAACAGCAACGACACCTGGAATGCGGGCTCACGCATTTGGTCTACGCGGAGCCCTCGATCTCACGGGTGTCCAGCCGATCAGCGCACGACTGCTTCGAACGTAATCGTTCCGCCGGTGTGACCTTTGAGCGGCTTGTCCAGTTTGAAGGTCAGAATTTCGCTGCCTTCGCCATTGGGTTCGACGGACACTTCGCCGGGGTGCTTTTCGTCAATCTCCGCGGAACCGCTGACGTAGGCCAGACGAGGCGTGAGATTGTCGACGATGCTGACATCGTAAACATCGAAGTCGCCGGTGTTCTGGAAGTTGATCGTGAAGGTAATCGTATCGCCTGGTCGAGCTTCATCGCGGTCGGCCAGTTTAACGATTCGCACGTTGCCCCTGGTTTCTCGCTCATCCTTGACGCCAACCTTCTGCTGCACCTTAAATCTGGCGGAGATCTCAGATGCGTTGGTTGTTGTCGCTGTGATGACCGGAAACTGATCTCGGGTCCAGGTGATTGCATTCTGCATTTGTTCGGCAATCTCGATGCCATCCTTGCGATGGAAGATGCCCGGAGATTTAACGTCACGCCCTTCGTGCCCTTCGTCCACTTTGCGATTTTGACCGGCAATCTCCATACGCTTGTTCTGCATTGGAGGGAGGGCACCCTTCATGCCATCCACACGATCTCGAGTTTCGAGACCGGACAAAGAGGTGTCGTGGACATTCTCCTGCGCGGCGTTGCCTGTCTTAAGGTTGCCGACCGTAATGTTGTCCTTCGCACCAATCGCCTTGTCAACTTTGACGTCGGCCACAAGCCCGGTCACGGTACGGACGGAACCGAAGCGAGGTGCATAAACGGCAACTCGATTGGACGCTGTTGTTCGAAGCTCACCGGTATGGTCTGCGAACGCGGCCACGGTGTCTTCGGTGTCGAGGCCACTGCGATTGGTATGCATCGCTGCGGACAGATCACGGTCACCACCGTCGAAAACATATTCATCCGGAAACAGATCGGCCAGCGGGGCCGGAGCAATCGTTTCCATTTGATTTCGTGGGAAGCATTTGTCTCCCGTTTCGAGGCGCGGGTCGGCCTGCGTAAAGACAGGTTCTCCCGGGTGTGATGAATTTGCGTCGTCAGGCTGATAGCTGGCCAGAACGAATTCGCTGTGCTGCGCTGATGGTTTAGCGGCGTTTGATTTCGAGTTGGCGATGGCGGTTCGGCTTAATTCACCAGCCGTCGACGGTTGTTGCTTACCACCAAGACGAACCACACCATCCGGTTGAGCACCAGAGCCGGTGGCTGACATCGTTTCATTCTCGTCCGGATAATGAGCTCGAGCCGGCAACGGCTGAACACCGGGCTGCTGCTGGAGCATCGGCGGAGTCGTATCGGAATACACATGATCGGGTTCACGGTGCAGTCCTGAAGAGAGACCACAACCGGGAGCGATAATGAGGCCGAATCCAAGCAGACTCCAGGCCATGAGACGGCGAGATGACAGATGGCGTGATTTCATGAGTGTCGTCCTGTTCCTCGTTGCGATCTGTATTCGTCTCAATCGTTGCCGCGAGCGAGACTCTCAACAGCTCGCTTCCTGTCGGAAAGTTTCACGACCCCGGACCCTGCTGGAACTGAGTCGCCTGGATCAACGGTGCCGCCGGAACCAAAGTACGACAGAGGCATGTTTGGTCCTGAGGGAATTCGACCACCGATGCGAACGATCATCATCGGGCGGCCATACATGCCAGCTTCCTGCAGTGCGTTGTCCGTTGGATCCAGAGTGGCTCGCGGATTTCGTCGCAACGGATCCTTCTGAGCCGCTGAGCGAGGGTTTTCGAGATAGATGACGCGAGTCACCATTCGACCGGACAGAGCTTCTTTAAGATCCGCTTCCGTCAACACGACTGGAATTGGGTAGTTGGCCGCGGAACCGGCAGGTGGATGCAGTCGATCAAGAATCTCAATCGAAGGATAGATTTCTTCGCCCGGGAATTCAGGCATATCAGCAATTCGAAGCCGATAGAAATGGCCTGTGCTCGCGGAGAACTGAGCTGGAGCACTTGTTGTCACGATCGGGACCGGTGTTGCTGAGTAGACCGAAACAGTTCCAGCGGTTGGCAATTCGACTCGAACAGGCTGCAGCCAGAACATATCGTCATGGCGAACTCTGGCCATGATGTCCGCAGTGAAGCCCGGCGGCAGCTTCTCGTTGAGCGGCTCATAGTAGGCTCCGGACTGAGCAAAAGCTGTCGGACCAGTCAGCAGGAATGCGAGAGTGATGATCGCAGTCCGCAGAGATGATTCATGAGCGATAGGCATGATGAATATTTCCGATCGAATGACTCGGAGGGCCGCTAAGTGATTTTCGGCCTGAGCGAGAATTCACGAAGCAAGGGCGATTGAAGCTGATGCTTCGAATCGCCCCTGCGGTCATAGTTCATTCAGGAGATTAGTATCCGCCCGGCGGACCGTAAGCACCCTGACCTTGCGGAGTTGACACATCACCAGGACCGAAGACCGGATGAGTTTCCTTGTACTGGATGTGCTTCACAGGGGCTGGCACGCTGTAGCCAGGACTGTGTTCCACATCGATCAGCATATGGTCAACAGGTTCAGGCATGTTGTTCTGGCTCAGGTTTCGAATCGTGTGAGACTTCAGACCAGCCGGACCACCCAGAGGCAGGTGAGGAGGACCAGGCAGACCGATCGGAGTCGCCGTCATTGGCATCCCCCAGACTGGTGTTGGACCCATACCTGACACCGGTACATTCTGACCGGGGAAGCCACCACCGGCGGCAATCATCGCTCCTGGCACACCCTGGATATCAGAAGGGATCAGAGTCACAGGTGAGGGTGGCAGGTACTCGCCATTGTCACCGTTTGCTGAGGAGAAGCTGACCGGAGCAATGGTTCCGTTCGGCTGAATCTGAGCCTCGTCAAACTGCATCCGTTTGTTACCCATTCGCAGAACCACCATGATGGTTCCCATTCGTTCCGCCTGTTCGATGGGGTCGATGCCTGGATCAAGAGTTGTGGAAACCAGAGTTTCCACACCCGCGATCGCACGGGCCTGGAACTTCGGGTCCGGCAGATAGATGACCTTCGTCACCATGTTGTTGCTGCGGACATGTTCCAGATCTTCGTCGGTGATTTCGACGGGAACAGTGTTGTGAGTCAGATAAGCGATCGTGTTCGGATGCGCTGATCGCACTTCCAGCGTCGGGAAGAGGTCTTCTCCAGCCCAGCCTTCGCCGGAAATGTTGGAGTAAACCAGTTGATAGATGGCTCCCTGCGGGAAGTCCGCTCGTCCCGGGACCACCTGCTGATTGCGGGCGATCACGTTTCCGGACAACCAGCCCACAGACATGTCATGGCCAATAAACTTGACCTGAGTCGACATCTGTGGCATTCCCATCCCGGGACCCATGCCCATGCCGCCTGGCTGAGCCAGGACTCCCATGACGCCGGGACCCGGACCGTCGACCATTGGGCCCGGATGCTGCATCATGGCAGCCGGAGGTGCGACGTACTCGTTTGATTTCAGGACACTCTGGCCGTCTACTCCGGCACAGCCCATGCAGACGACCACAAGGGCGCCCAGGGCCAGAAAGTAATATCTCATCGCTACCCCTTCCTTGAGATGCTGAGTTGACCTAACAGCAACTCGCGTGTTCGATCCAACAGCAACCCGCAGATGACCGTACCTTCAACTGCAAAACTGACTGTGCCCGACCGTTTCCAGTTTGCCGTCGACCCCGATGAGGGCGCCTCGGTACACTGTGGTCAGCAGCCTCGAAACGCTCGAGACTGCTTCGAATCGCCGGTAATTCCGCTGGTTCGATTGACGCGGCACACTAAAGTTCCGCACCATGTGAACTAAGACGGTTGAATTCACCTGCGATCCGTCGGTCCTTCTCTCCTGTTTTTCGGGTCTGCAGAACTCGAATCTTTGGCAAATCCATCAAAATCAGCACATGAATTACAAACCTCAAACCTTTCCACACTTCGCAGCCCTGACCGTGATGGCTGCGTTCCTGCTGAGCATTGGGGGCTTGACGCGCGCAAAGTCGGCAGTTTTTGCTGATGAGTCTGCGGCCGCGGCTACTCCGGCAGCAACAGATTCGCAACCACCTGCCGAAACGCCGGCTCCGGCCAAAGCTGCCGCCCCGGATCCGAATCTTCCTGCAGCAGATGAGATTATGACGCAGCTTCGGACCAAACTTGAGGGACTGGATTCATTGCGATGCGAGCTGCATCAGACGTCTCTGATTTCCGGCATGAAGCTTACGGCTCGCGGAAAGTATCTGGAGGCATCAGGAAACCGTGTGAACCTCCAGTTCATGATCTTTCCGATGGTGGCGGAAAAGGCCGACGATGCGAAGCAGCTTGCTCTTGATGCTGAGGCTGCGCCGGTTGATGAAACTCAGAATCGCGGAATCCTGAATCAGGTCAGCGATGGCAGTGTGCTGTCCACGCTCTGGAAGAACGGAGATATGCAGCGAGTCTCACGTCGCAATATCACAAGTATTCTCGCTGCGGCCGAAGCGACAAAAGCATACGACGTCAAGAATGCGGCGATGGATCTGGGTGTCGGTGGACTGCGTGGTCTTGTTTCACGATTGCAGACCATGATGGAGTTCGCTCCGGTGAAGTCCATTACTGTTGGTGATCGAAAAGTCTATGAGGTGACTGGTCGCTGGAGTGAACGAATTCGTAAAGACGTCTTCAAGGTTCCTGAAGGTTCGGTTGTCGATCCTCGACCACATGTTCCGGAATACACGCGGGTCTATGTTGATGCAGAGACAATGCTGCCACGGCGCATTCAGTTTCTGAAACGCAGTATGGATCCAACGGCGAAGATGGTTCGTCCCTTGATTACGCTCGATTTCAGAAACCTTGTGATTAATGAACCTGTTGACGATCAGGCATTTGTGTTCAAGACACCCGAAAAGGCCGTGGAAGTCGATGAAACAGAGAACGTGATTCAAATGATTCAGCAAAGCCTGAAGCCTGCATCTGCCGATGGTGGAACTCCGGCTGCTGCGGGGGCAGCGGGAGCAGCGGGAACTCCCGCAACGCCGACACCGCCTGCGGAACCCGGGAAATAAGGGATTGCCAAAGATGAAGCCTGCTCTGTCTCATCTGGAGTTCAGCCGAAGCTCGTTGCTGACGGGCGGGATCGGGTCGTTGTTGATTCACCTCAGCATTCTGCTGATTGCCGGTTTGTCGTTGCGAGGATGCCAGACGGTTGGCTCAGGTGCACCCGGAGGCGAAGTCTTTCGTGAAATTGGACTGGTTGTCTCCGAAGGCGTTGACGGGGGTTCTGCCGAAGAGGGAATGGCGCCCGGTGCTGGCGATGATAACCATGATCAGATCTCCCAGGATCCATCAACACAGCAGACCAACCAGAATACGCCCGCCGACGGCCAGGCACCAACACTGGAGCGGCTTCCTTCCGAAGTGCCCGAAGTCGCAAACCTGTTGACCTCGTCTGAAGAGACTTCCGAAGGCGAAGGAGATAGTTCGGCGAAGTTTCCGGCCCTGATCGGACCGGGGCAGCCGATTGGAGGAACCAAGCGGTCGGCTCAGGGAGGCGGAAGTCAGATGATTCAGCCTGCAGAAGCGGGCGGCGCATCGAAACTTGGCGGAGTTGGCGGGCCCGGTGATACCACGTTTATGGATGTCTCTGCAATTGGCAAGACATTCGTGTACGTGATTGATACCAGCAGCAGTATGTCGGGCGGTCGATTGAAGCTTGCTCAAAGTCAGCTAAAGAAGAGTCTGCGTTTACTGCAGCCAAATCAGCAATTCGGCGTAATCTTTTACAATGAGTATCGCACACCTCTGATGTTGCCTCGCCAGGGGGATCGTGTGATGCATTATGCTACCGAATTCAACAAGCTGGCCGCTTCACACAGTATCGATCGCATCCGCTCGGACGCCGGCACTGAGCACAAGTCTGCACTTCTGGAAGCGCTGCGATTGAAGCCGGATGTGATCTATTTTTTGACGGACGGTGATGAGCCGGAATTGTCTCCGGCCGATCTTCGCGAGATTGCGAAGCAGACGGGGAAGACGATCATTCATGTTATTAAATTTGGTGACAGTGCGGTCGAGTCGCGGCAAATGACGTGGCTGGAGAAACTCGCCAAACAGTCTTACGGCGAATATCGTCCGATCAAGGCCGAGTAATCTTCCCCACGCGCAATAGCGAGCTGCTGGGCGTCAGCCCTCCGAGTGCGATTCCATGGCTTCATTTTGTGACTACATCATTTTGTGACTACCGCAGTCAAGCAATTGCCTGACAAGAATCCCGTAATTCTGCACACCTCGACCTTGATCGCCGGCACTTGGGACTGTTTCTTAACGTCGGTCTATGATGGATTCATTACTGCGGACGTAATAATCGATCGTCTTCTGCACTCCTTCCAGCAAAGTTGTCGTCCGCCAGTCAGGGAACAGCTCCGAAATGTAGTATGGATTCGGCGGGATATTAGCCGGGATCTCCGGGCCTTCGATCGTGATGTGCGATGAGGCTCCGGGAACACATCGCAGAATCGCCGCACGAAATTCCTCGGTGGTCGCAATCTCGCCAGGAAGATCCGCAACGGTTGCACCCGGAGGACATTCAGTGGCAGCTCTCACGAAAGCCCTTGCCACGTCTTCAACATAATCGTAGCCAACACGCCCGGTGTAGCCGATCGCATAGTTCTCCTGCAGCGCGGCAGCTCGACAGGCCAAAGACGGGCCCGCCGTCAAACCCACTTCGCGCTCCGGTCCGAAGACAACGTGCGGACGAATGGCGACAGAAGCGATCTGAAAATGACGCCAATACTGTTCGGCAATCATGTCGACCGCTTGCTTAAAGGCCCCATAAAATGATGGCGGTCGGTTTGGATTGGCTTCGTCATGGCCGGATTCCGGTCCGTAGACAGCAAATGAGCTGGCATAAGACAAAGATTTGATGCGGCCAGATCGGCGAGCGGCTTCGAATACTGCGGTACTGCCAAGCACATTAACCTGACAGCCCAGAAACGGATCCTGCTGACACGCTGGTGTCAATAATGCCGCCAGATGAATCAGATGAGTGACCTGATATTCTTCGATCACGGAATGCAGTGCCGTGCAGTCCATGAGCGAAGCTTCGGCCGAGATCACTTCGGACGATCGACTGCCAAGAACTCTCGCCCATCTTTCAGGAGCCTTCTGACTATCGACCACGACGGCCCGCGCGCCCCGTTCCAGAAGTTCGCGGAGGACCCAGGTTCCGATAAATCCGGAACCACCGGTGACAAGAAAGCGATCAGACATCGGAAGCCAATCGAATGTGGGGGGAGACTTGAAGCGGCAGGGACGAACCCCGGATAGTCAACAGTCGATAGTACAGGATCAGGTTTTACGGCAATGCCACATCACCGAGGTTCTTCAGGACTTACGCTCGGTCGGAGCAATGCCCAGTTCCACGACTTGCCCGGCAGAACCGCAACCGCCCGGTTCTGCACAGCAACTTTGTGAAGACGCGTTTCCTGTCACGGACAGTTTTGGCTCTGCCTGTGTAATGTAAGGGGCGGCCGTTTTTGAATGATCTCGACCGTTATAAACACCGAAGTCGTTGAATAAAAATCGCTTGGCGATGCGATAGTACCAGTTCTTCTCCGGGATCTCGTGGCCAGGATGATACTGTGATGTTCTGGGAATCATTGACTTCAGTTCCTGCATCGCAGTGCCTCGAGCCGTCGAATCCTTCGCTCCATGCTTTTCAACAAGCTGAGCCAGCAATTCCGGACGTTCCAGAACGATGCAGCCGCGAGTCGTCTGCTGAGCCAGCTCACGGAAGTCTGCGAGATATTCAGACTGCGTAAACTTATCGAACAAATGCCTGTCGTCTTTTTCGTGATGAATAGACTCTTTGGAGAACTGCACGATCGGACAAGGTTCGATGTCGCCCCACGGATTGATGTGATGGCTGATGCCGTTCGCTGCGGGACACAGGGCTTTGCCTTCGCCATCGTAGTAGGCGTCGATAATGATGATTGGCTTCTTTGCTCGCATGTCGACCACGAACTGTCGAGCACGTCGTTGCTGTTCCGGAGTCAGACACAATTCCGTCTGAGCATCAGGGCCCATGGGACGATACACATGAAACCAGGTGTAGAGCACACCCATTTCGACAAGGCGATCGATCCAGGCTTCGGTCAGGAGATGATCGATGTTGGACTTGGCAAGGCTGGTGCAGACTCCCGTCATCACATTGTGCTTCAGGCAGTTTTCGATACCGGCCAGCGTCTTGCTGTAAACTCCGGACCGACCACGTCGCTCGTCACTGACGATTTCATTGCCTTCCACGCTGATGAGTGGCGTGACATTGCCCAGTTCGAACAACCGTCGAGCTTTCTCGTCAGTAATGAACTGTCCGTTCGTGAAAATCTGGAAGTAGCAGTCGGGGTGGCCTTCCAGAATCTCAAAGAGTTCCGGATGCATGAACGGTTCCCCGCCCACGATTCCGAAGAACGTGTTGCCGTGCTCTTTCGCTTCATTGATCAGCCGGTTCATCGCCGGAACATCAATCGTCTGTTGCTTGTGAGCCACGTCGACCCAGCAACCCTGGCAGCGAAGATTGCAACTGTTGATAATGGAGACGTACAGGAACGGAGGAAAGAACTGGCCTTTCTTCATCCGACTGCGATGCTTCATCACGGAAAGAGACCCTTTAACGCCCATATTCCAGATGAGTTTCCACAGCAGTCGCTTGTTCGTTTCGAACAGCACGCGTTTTGCCATGCGAAGGGTGTACATGTCGGGTCTCGGTATAAAAAATGTCCGAAAAATCTGGAAGGCTCAGAAAAGGGGGTCAGGAACCAATAGCCAAATGGCCCGAAGGGTGCTCCGCACTATTGGTTCCTGACCCCCTTTTCTGAGCCGCAATCGCGAGCAAGGCCCCGGTAACTCCGGATTCCTGTCCGCTCGGCAGCCCTGAGTTTACACTGCAGCGCCACCACAATTCTACACACCGACTTCTCTACTCGCTCTTCTCCCAGGGACCACAATGGCCATGATGGTTGAAAAACAGTCACCTCGGCGTTTCAGAATTCTGCAGTTCTGCGTTGCGATGGCCGCGTTTTGCGGATCGTTGCACGTTTTCGGGGCGCGAACCGTGGCGGCCGCCGATCCGATCACTCTGGGAACGCGACGAGAGTTGTTCGTCGATCGTTTCTTGATTGAACGTTTGTCGAATGCCAACCTGCAGCTTCATACGCCGCATGATGAAGGGGCTGTGCTGCGTTTTGATGCTCGTTGGGAGGGCCCGCAGGCCGGCTACGTGACGATGATTCAGGACGGTGCCAAGCTGCGGATGTACTATCGAGGAATCTCTGAACAGGGTCTCGATGGCAGCGAACACGAACGGGCCTGCGTGGCTGAGTCCGAAGATGGCATCACGTGGACGAAGCCGCAACTGGGACTCTTCGAATACGGCGGCACGTCAGCCAACAATATCGTGCTGGCCGATGCCGCTCCCGTGACTCACAACTTCTGTCCCATGCTCGATGCTCGCCCGGGAGTTCCCCCCGAAGAACGCTACAAGGCTGTGGGAGGAACCGGCAAAGAGTTGTTCGCGTATACCTCCGCAGACGGTTTGAAATGGACAAAGATGCAGAATGAACCCATTCTGTCCGGTCAACAGATGCCGTTTCGATTCGACCATCTCTTCGATTCTCAGAATCTTGTGTTTTGGTCTGCCGCTGAAAACTGTTACGTTTGCTACTTTCGAGTTTGGGACGGACTTCGTCGAATTGCTCGCTCAACAAGCAACGATTTTCGAACATGGTCGCAGGCCGTGATGATGAAGCAGGTTCACGACGATGGAGTCGCAGTGACCGATGCACCGGCCGAGAATCTCTACACAAATCAAACCTCACCGTACCCTCGAGCACCACATATTTACCTGGCAATTGCCGCCAGGTTTTTCGAAGGTCGCCAGGTACTGAATGAACAGCAGGCCGCGGCGCTGCAGGTGAATCCTGGATACTTCAAAGATACGTCCGATGCTGTTTTGTTGTCATCGCGCGGAGGTCACATCTATGATCGAACGTACCTTGAAGGATTTCTGCGCCCGGGGATTGGGCCACAGAACTGGGTCTCACGAACCAATTATCCCGCGCTGAATCTGGTGCAGACCGGACCGACGGAGTTATCTCTGTATGTCAGTCAGGACTATGCTCAGCCGACGTCCCATGTTCGACGCTATAGTCTGAGACTGGATGGATTTGCCTCGGTGCGTGCCGGTGTTCAAGAAGGTGAATTGCTGACGAAGCCATTCACCTTTCAGGGCGACGCTCTCGAGATCAACTTCTGCACTTCGGCTGGCGGAGGACTTCGCTTTGAACTCCAGAGTCCCGACGGCACTGCCCTGCCCGGCTTTGCACTGGCCGATTGTCAGGAACAGATTGGCAACGAACTCGATCGCGTCGTCACGTGGAAATCGGGCACCTCTCTGAAAGAGCTTGCGGGCAAACTGGTGCGAATGCGTGTTGTTCTGCGGGATGCAGATTTCTTTTCATTTTGCTTCCGTGAATCTGCCACTCCGTAGAAAGTGGCAGTTTGTGTTGCAAATGTCTCTTGGCTAACCGCGTATTGATTTAATCCTAACCCACTGCGTCAGCGAGGGATTGTTTTTGAAAACGCGGCAACATTTATCCCTCGCTGACGCGTCGGGTTGTGAAAACCCATTAAGCCAATAGCTTGCTAAGGCTGCAGATCGCCTGGTGCATCAATCAGCAGGTTATCGGTGAACTTCACGTTCTCGCTCGCGGCTCCTCGTGCTTCCACGGCTTTGGGGACGCTGGAGAACGTGTTGCCGTTGATGTTCACGTCACGAGTTCCCTCAAGAACGATGCCACCCGCCAACTGATCATTCAGTTTCCTCTGAACGGCCCCTTCACCAATATAGCTGTCACAGAAACTGTTGCCGCTGACGGTAATGCGACTGCTGTCTTTGCCAATTCGCAGGCAACGAGTTTCCAGTTGCGATGGCTGAGTGCCATCTTTGGCTTTAGGTGGCATCTTCAGCAATGGAAACGTGTTGGCGGAAACGGCGCAGCCGTGAGCATCAATCAGGTCGATTCCACCACCGTTGTGAGCAATCACGTTGGAGGACAACGTGATGCCGTAACAGTCGCGAGCCAATACGATGGCTCGCCCATCGCATTCTTCAATCATGTTTCCGGAGACGACTGAACCGTACGTGTTTTCGATCACTATGCCATCTCCCAGATGATCATCGACACAGTTTCCGGTCATGCACAGATTGAACGCATCGAAGCAGTGCAGAGCATCACGGTTCTCCTCAAACTGATTGGCAGAGACCACAATGTCATGACAACCGGGCAGATTTAGTCCGGTCTGTTTATTGTAAGTCATCAGGCACGCGTTGACTCGAGCATCTTCATAGCAACGATCCAGCTTGATTCCGTCGCCGCCGTGATAGCTGACGGTGAGTCCTTGCAGGAAGATTTCGTTGACGAGAATAGCTTCAATTCCGTTCCCACTTTTTTCCTGACCGGTGATACGAAATTGGCTCAGCATGACTCGCCAAAGTTGATCGGCCGATTTGACCTTTTCACCATCCGGGTGCTTCACCAACAGAGCCGGCTGACCGTCCATGTTCATGTTTTTGATATGCGTCGCCCCTCCGGCTCCCTGGATCAGCACATCACCGCGCGAAACAATGAGTGGCTCAGTGATTTCAAAGGTCCCCGGCGGAATTTTTACGACTCCGCCTTCCGGAGGTATCGCATCAAATGCAGCCTGAAGCGAAGGAAAATTAGCCGCATCAATTTCAATTCGTGCTCCCGGCAGGATTGTTGTTGACAGATTCGTCACAGGGGATGATTCCTGCGCCGTGACTATCCATGCCATACCTGTTGAAATCACGGCCAAAAGAATAATCGCTCGGAACATTTCTTTTTCTCCGTCCAGTAGTGTCGATTTATCGTTCGAGTGCGTTCGTGGACCTTTGGTTAAGAAAAGGACGTAGCTGAAATCGTGCGAGTTCAGAGGCTCGCCCGAATTCTCACGAATCCGGCTACGGACGTGATTCTTTGTCGGAAGCCAAACTCAGATGGCGACTTCAGCTTCCGGAACCAGTTTGATCTCGATGTTGGAGCCCTTCAGATACTTGTCGAAGAAGTTCTGCATCAGCAACACAATCTGAGGCTTGCCAAAACCTCCGCCGCCATGCCCTGAACCGGGCAGCGTCTGCAGCCAGACGGGGACACCTTTGGCCTTCAATGCCGCAGCCAGCTCTTCGCTCTGAGCATACGGAACCAGCGTGTCATGAGTTCCATGCAGAATCAAGGTAGGCGGGTTATCTTCGCTGATATAAGTGACCGGGCTGACAGCATCAGTCCTGGCTTTGTCTTCGTTCAATGCGACTCCGATCAGGGATGAATAAGGATCACCGGGAGTATTAAATTTGAAGATGTTTCGCACGTTCTTGTCGTTCTCGGCCTGCTCTATCACCGTGGCGAAGTTTGTCGGCCCAAAGATATCGATAACGCACTGCACACGGTCTGATTGATCATCGTTGCCGCCAATTTTTGAAAACGCGTTTTTTCCACCAGCCGTTGCGACAATCGCGGAAAGGTGTCCGCCGGCGGAGCCGCCAACAACCCCAACATGCTCCGTATCGATGTTGTAAGTTTTCGCGTTGGCTCGCAGCCAGCGAATTGCCGCCTGACAATCCTGAATCTGAGCCGGGAAGAGAGCTTTCTGACTGAAACGATATTCAATGCTCGCAACGACATAGCCTTTAGCAGCCATGTTTGCCACTGGACAAGGAAACTTGCTGCCGCCCTGCCAGCCACCACCATGAATGTGGACGACGAGCGGAAGTGGTTTTTCAGTAGCTTTCTCTGGCAGGTAAATGTCCAACCGCTGAGCTTCATCGCCGTTGGGGATATAGGAGATGTCTCGTTCCAGCTTTACGCCAGCAGGCAGCTTCACTTCGGCCTGACCAGCCGCAGAAGCTTTGGTGGCAGACTTTGGTTTACTTTTTTCATCGGCGTTTGTTGAGGACAGCAAGACGAGCGAAGCAAACAGAGCCACAGCATTGCCTGAAACGAATAACCGATGACAAATGCAGGCTTTGTTGCGAAAAGGCATTTCAATTCTCCAGAGTTTCAACAGGACTGAGAGTATTCCAGCTGCAGGCGGCATCATGATGCAGGATCATCAGTCTGATGCTGCTGAGCAAGTCTCGCACTGCAGCGACATCGAAAACTCTTTCGTTTTGTTTTCGTCAGCGGCACGCACTCCGTTCTGTCACGACTCTGCTACACTCAGAGGTCAATCCTGCTTTCTACCTTAGGACGACCTGAATGACGAAGTACCGCGTTGGAGTGGACGAGTTTGAAGAGCTGACTGAACTTGAGCAAAGCTGGATGCCGAAGGACTACGTGTCCATTCTGACATTGCTCGATATTGCCGACGCCGCGAAGATGGATATTGGCGAGTTGCGAGACATGTCTCTCTTCGCATTGCAGGACCTGAATCCTCCTGACGCAGCAGCTGTGTTGTTGAAGTACAAGGTGGGGAAAAAACTCAGCGGGGGGCAGATCAGGAACTACAGCATTGACAGCCAGCACGAACGTCTCTGGGAGCAGTCTGCGGACCTTTCGCTGCATCAGGACATGTTTGCTGTCGCCAGTATGCTGAACTCCGTCAATTCCATGGCGTTTCCTGTTCCGGATGCTCTGCGAGTCACTTTCAGTATTCAATGCGACGATGCATCAAAGTTGGCATTGTTCAATAACGAAATGGATCGCGCGATTCTGGTACGGATGATCTCGGCGGGAATGAATGAGTCTGCCATTTTGAATCGACTGTTTGGTGATCAGATCACCACTGGAATAGTCGCGGATGCCGACTCGATTATCTGGCAGATTGCCGTTGAGCAACCGGATCCGGCGCAGTTGCAGATTCGAATCACCAGCTCCGCCTATTGGTTGAGGGCACTTCGCGAGACTGAGTCATTTGAATGGGATTCAGGGACTGATTGATACTTGTCTGACGGCGAAGGAATGCGGCGCCGTTGATTCGACACATTGTTTGATCCGCCCAAAAATCCGAATTTGCAGAGGTCGAGGGCGAGAGATTTCTTTACACTATCGGAAGTGTCTGCGTCGAAAAAGACGGATTTGCTTGTGCGGGAAATGTGATCGAGGAGCGGGTGAATGTCAGCTATGAATCCTCAACAATCGAACCCGCAGCATTCGGGTATGAAACGTCGAACAATGCTTCAGGCAGGTTCGGTGGGGCTGCTGGGGCTTGGCATGAATCACGTGCAGGCCTTGCGCGCGTCGGACGTTGTTTCTCAACCGGGCACTGGTCGCACGGCCAAGTCTGTAATCTTTGTTTTTCTCTCCGGCGGACTCACACAGCACGACAGCTTCGACCCCAAGCCCGACGCGCCGGCTGATATTCGAGGTGAGTTTTCCGCCATCGCGACTCAGACGCCGGGAGTCTTCGTCACAGAACATCTGCCGATGCTGGCCGCTCGCAGTCAGAACTGGAGCTTAATCCGTTCACTGACAACTCCGCACAATGAACATTCTCAGGGGCATACGTGCATCCTGACCGGCCGAACGCCGATGCCTCCGAATTATAGTCCGGTCAAACCGCAGTCGACCGACTGGCCTTCCATCGCGTCCATTGTGGGTGATGCTGTCCCAAAGCGAATCAACAACTTGCCACCGGCCGTCGTGCTTCCTGAGCGACTCATTCATAACACCGGGAGAACTCTGCCAGGTCAGTTTGGTGGCCTGATGGGAAGTCAGCGTGATCCATGGTTTATCGAAGCATCACCGTACAATCCGAAATCCTACGGTGCGTATCCGGACTATGAATTTCATTTTGTCCGTGGGCGAGAACGCAGCAAAGATCTGAAGTTTCAATCGCCCAATCTGAGTCTCCCGGAAGGACTCAGCCGAAGTCGTCTCTCTGATCGCGACAGTCTGCGGTCGATGCTGGATTTGCAGCGACGTGATCTTGAACAGGCGGCGACGATCGAATCATTTGATCGTCATCGACAGTCGGCCATTTCGCTACTCACGGATGCTGGTGTTCAGCAAGCCTTTGATGTTCACAATGCTGACTCTGAGACACAGGATCGCTACGGTCGAAATGCGTTCGGGTGGTCATTGCTGATGGCTCGACAACTGGTTCAGGCCGGAGTCAATCTGGTTCAGGTGAACCTGGGGAATAATGAAGCGTGGGATACTCACGACAATAATTTTCCGTTGCTGCGAGATTGTTTGTTGCCGCCAACGGACAGAGGCATGTCGGCCCTGCTCGATGATTTGCAGTCGCTCGGAATGCTGGAAGACACACTCGTTGTTATGGTTGGCGAAATGGGCCGTACGCCCAAAGTGAATGCTCAGAATCGTAGTCCTGGAGCCAAAGCGGGACGCGATCATTGGGGAGCTGTGCAAACGGTTTTCATCGCTGGCGGCGGGACTCGCGGTGGCACCGTGATCGGAGCTTCTGATCAAAACGGCGCCTATCCCGCATTCGATGCCCAGCAGCCGGAGAATCTGGCCGCCACCATTTATTCCGCCCTGGGAATTCCCGGAACTGCGGTCTGGAAGGACGAACTCAACCGTCCTCACAACATCTATCACGGCGATCCGATCGCCGGGCTGTTTTGATCCGGCGTTGCATCTGCTTAGGAACAGTCCCGAAATAACATCCTGTTTCTACTGCAGCTAAAAATCACAACCCGAAACATCATTGAGGGATTTCTCTGCAAGGCACCGATCCCTCGCTCACGCGTTTTGAAGTTGCGTGTTTGCAGCTATCCCAACCCGCTGCGTCAGCGAGGGATTGTGCTTTTGCGTTTTACGCAGTGTTTAGGGAAATCCCTCGCTGACGCGTCGGGTTGTGATAATCCCCTGTGTTTTTGTCCGCTTGATCTACCGCAATCCGGAAACTCGCAACTTCAAAACTTACGCGTTGGGTTGTGATTTAGGGAACTTACTTCGGGACTGGTCCTTAGTGCTTGCAAGTAGCTCCGATGCAGTCTCAATCGACAGCAACCTTCACCACAATCTTTCGCACAGCCGACGGTTGATCGTTAACGGCGACCCCGGGGATGTGTC
The DNA here is from genome assembly GCA_026400835.1 of Planctomycetales bacterium. Lineage (GTDB taxonomy): Bacteria > Planctomycetota > Planctomycetia > Planctomycetales > Planctomycetaceae > SXXK01. Next base: position 111,727 of record JAPLOA010000100.1, read on the forward strand.
CATCCTGCGGAAAGAAGATCGCAAAGCTTCCTGCCGGCACAGTCAGGAAATCGCCGGGGCCGTCGAACAAGGCATAGTCGGCATCAGCGTCGTAGGGTTTCTTGACCGTGAGCGTGTCCACTTTCGACCATCCCATCTGCTCAACGCCGGCCGCGACGAACTGCACATCAATGTACTTGCGATGCGCTTCCCACACACCTTCCGCTTTTGGCTTGGTCGTGTTGTCCTGAACCAGTGCGAAAATCTGATCGCCGTCGATAGGCGTTTTTCCGAGCGGCAAACGGGTGCCATCATGCTCCTGAAGATATTGCAGTGCCTTCGCAATACGCTCCCCGAGACCGTAATACATCTTTGCGTTTGTCAGGGAGTCAGTGACCATGAATCGTTGTTCCTGCGGCGTTAAGGTTGGCTGAAGTTGGTGAGCAGAGTATGAAACGGGCTCAGGAAAGTCAGCGGAGATTGTCGTATTTTCCGCAACGTGCGAATCGACGTCGAGTGTCCGCGGGATGCGATCAACATGAACATTGCCTAAGACGTAGCTTGGCTCTAAACCAATTCCCGAATCGGCTCATGCGTCTCCGTGAGATACATCGGGCGGCCCGTGAGATCGGGAATCGTTGTGTTTCCGAGATCAATCCCCAGATTGTGATACAACGTGGCGAACACTTCGGGATATCCGATCGGCCGCGAAATGGCCTCTTCGCCCAATCGATTCGTTTCGCCGATCACCTGACCTGCTCTCATTCCACCACCAGCCATCATGGCAAAGGTAACCTTCGGCCAGTGATCTCGGCCAGCGTCTTTGTTGATGACCGGAGTACGGCTGAATTCGCCCCAGACAACGACCGACACATCTTTGTCCAGTCCTCGTTCATGGAGATCGCTCACCAGTGCAGCAAGGCCCTGATCGAGCAACGGAATCACCTTTCGTCCATTGGCGAAGTTTGCCCCATGCCAGTCAAAATCCGCAAAAGCAACGGTCACACATCGAGCCCCCGCTTCGACGAGTCGACGTGCGGCCAGGAACTTGGACATATGTGCCTGATAGCCCTTTGACGAATACGGCAGACAGTTCGGATCATCCTGACCATATCGTGCGCGAACCTGTGGGTCTTCTCGAGTCAGGTCCAGAGCCTCCACAAGTCGACTGGAACTCAGAATCCCCAGGGCCTGCTGAGCAAAGCTACTGTCCAGCAGTCCTGCTCTCTGGTCAGCTTCGCGCCGGAACCGATCCAGTCCCGCGAGCAATGATCCACGATCGGTCAGTCGCGTGGTGTCGATCCCGTTGAGCACCATGTTCTGCAGCGCATCGCCTGATGGTTTGAATGGCGTGTGCGCCATTCCCAGAAACCCGGCGCCGGGCAGATTGTACGGCTGATGTTCCATCGCCATCGACAGATCAATGGCAGGCGGTACTGCGGGATCCACTGAGCCGCGCAAACGAGATAACACGGAACCAATCTCGGGCCAGCCGCCCAGAGGTTGCGAACGAAACATGCGACCTGTCACGCACTGAAACGAAGAGTGACGTTCTTCGGCACCAACCAGCGAACGAATGATAGAGAATTTGTCCATCATCGACGCCACTCGCGGCATCAGTTCAGAAATCTGAATGCCCGGAACGTTGGTCGAGATCGGCTGAAACTCACCACGAATCTCCGACGGAGCGCCCGGCTTCAGATCAACCATATCCAGATGCGGAGGACCGCCAGTGAGATAGATCATGATCACCGACTTATGCGACGAACGTACCCCGGCGCGATCTTCCGCCTGCAGCAACTGAGGCAGGGATAATCCCCCAAGAGCCAGCGAACCGACCGTCAGAAAATCCCGACGAGGTCTCTTGTTACACAGTTGCACTGATCGTCCTGTCATCGTGAGCATTGCGTTATCGCTCCGCTGAAGTATGGCTTCTCAACCAGACGGCTGCCCGGCGAGATCGCCCTACTTTAGTCTCCGAACCCGGCAAGTGTCGACTTCTGGTCTGGAAAAGTCGCATACTTTACACCAGAGTGCCGCTTGCCAAGAGTTCAGCCTGAACACACAGATCGCAGGATCTGACTCAGAGGTAACCAGCCGCGTGGCGGAGCGAGAATCGTTTGGAAGCTTGAGTGCAGTGTGATTTCCGGATTCATGGCACGGCCGTTTGTCGAACTGTGCCTGACGCAGGGATCGCAGAAATCTTTCGGCCCTCCTCTTATGGGTCGCTCTTTAGGTTGCGTTTCTCCTTGCAGCAGTGTTTGTCATCACCCCCGGCAGAGTCTCTCGAAAGTCCGCTGGTTGTTGGCCGACGATGCGTTTGAAGGCCGCGTAGAACCGATTCGGAGAATTAAAGCCGCACGCACTGGCGATGTCTCGAATCTTCATTTGACTGGAGGTGAGAAGATGCTGAGCGTGCCAGATGCGGTGCATCGTAAGATACTCCAACACAGTCAGACCACACGACTGTCGGAACAATCGCATCGCAGAACTGGTGTGCATTCCCGCCGCTGCGGCGACCTGGGTGACGTCAATATCGCGAGTGTAGTTGCCGGCAATGAAGACGGTCATCCTTTCAAACTTGCCAAGATGCGTAGTCAGTCCGCTCGCACTCATGGACAGACCGGTGGGCGGTTGACGCAGTGCCAATCGCAGCAACCTCGCTTCGGCTTCCAGCAGGATCATGCGGTGCGCATCGGCATCGCCCGACACGAAAGCGCTGTGCCAGCGGTGCATCATGGCCAGGTCAGAGCAGCCCGATTCGCTCTCTGTTTCAACGAGCATCTCCCCGCCGAGGAGTCTGCTGACGAGCGACTCGGGCAACCGCCAGTTCAGCAACCATGCCAGCGGAATCTTGAGGGAATAGTGAATTCTGCCAGGTTCGAAATCAACACTTTGGTGGGGAATTGCAGCCCAGCGGACGCACAGCTCACCGGCATGATTGCGTATCCGCCGACTACCAAACAGATAATCAATCTATCTGATTTCCAGAACCGTGATTTCAATTTCGTCGTGACGGTGAGCCCTTGCCATGCGGTTTGTCGGTGCATTACTCACATGGAATCCCAGCGAAACGAAATCCACATCACTGAAGGCTATAGGCAAATTTCCATCATCTGGATCACTCGTTTGACGAAGCGGGCCGACGGCTGCGAACAGATGATACGTGTTGATCAGATCGCAGCATGTTACAAAATGGAGCAAAATCGCGTATATAACGCCATTTCATTGCGGGAATATCATGGTAGACTCGCGGGCTGAAATCAAACCTCCCCTCCGATCCCACCCCGACTCTCGCGATTTCGAACCCGCCGTTACTGAGGTCTCTTTTCCCATGCAGATCTCCCTTCAAAACCTCTTATGGACGAACCTGCTGTTGTCTCTTTTCGTTTGCGCTGAGATTACTGCAGCCAGAGCTGACGATCCTGGAAAAACAATCACATCGTCGTTGCGCGAAGAGTTCCTGATGGGAGCTGAGCGGGCGAACCCGAACACAGATCGTGACGGGCATCCCGTCTGGCACTTCCTCCGGACCACACGCTCTGAGGGACCAACCGAATCGCGGCAGTGGCACCGTGACGGTCGATATGTGCCACTGGCTGATTCAGGGGACAAGCTGTTTGGCTCTCCACTGAATGGTTGGATCTTTCGCGGGCAGGAATCACTCGCCCCGGCGATCGGCAAGCTCACTGCTGAATACGACATCGGGCTTAAGTTCGTGCCGGGCGACATTCTGATCGCGCCCGGGCCGGATCACGCCACCGTCGTCGGCTGGCGGAGTCCGGTCGGCGGCAAGCTGGAGATACAAGGATCGTTCGAGCACGGACAGTCGTGCTGCGGCGACAACTCAAAGATCCGTTGGTATGTGGAACGCGGAACGGCACCTGAAGAGTCAAATGGCTTTACTCCGACGTTGCTGGCTTCCGGAGAATCGGACTTCGGAACTCCGACACAGCTCGGTGTGTTTCATATTCGCGATCAGGTCGTGCAACCGAACGACTACGTCTACTTCATCGTCGATGCGTCCACCGATGGAACTGCAACACCTCATCACGGAGACGCGACACGTTTGGAAGTGACGCTGACCGTGCGGGGTGCGATCGTGCCACCACCTCCGTCGTTTGAGACAGACATTCTCCCGCTGCTTGCATCAAAGTGCCAGGACTGCCATGGCGAAGATTTACGGGAAGCGAAACTCGATCTGCGGACGCTTTCTGAAATCCTGCGCGGTGGTGAAAACGGCCCGGCTGTTGTTCGAGGGCAGCCTCATGATAGTTTACTGATTGATTTGGTGACCACGGGACAGATGCCACCTGGAGAAGATGGCAAACTCAGCACAGACGAAATCGCACTGCTGCAACGCTGGGTCAAAGCGGGGGCTCCGGCCGAAGAACAGGTTGTTTCGCTGCCACCACATGCTCAGGTCACGGATGCTGACCGCAACTTCTGGGCGTTTCAGCCGCCTCGCAAATCCATAGAGCCGCCAGCAAGTAATGAGGCCCGAGTTCGAACACCAATCGACAGGTTCCTGCTGGCACGGCTGGAAGAGAAAGGGCTGAGCTTTTCGCCCGATGCGGACAAAGTCGTGCTCCTCCGGCGGGCGTATCTGGATTTGATCGGGTTGCCCCCGGAACCAGCGGCAGTCGATGCGTTCCTCAAGGACGAGCGATCGAATGCTTATGAACTGTTGATTGACGAGTTGCTGAAATCCCCGCATTACGGCGAACGATGGGGGCGGCATTGGCTCGATGCGGCGGGCTATGTTGATGGCAAGCTCGACAACGACCTCGGGACGATCTACCCCAACAACGGCATCTGGCGGTATCGCGATTACGTCATTCAGGCGTTCAACGATGATATGCCGTTCGATCAGTTCCTCACTGAGCAGATTGCGGGAGATGAACTGGTCGACTGGCGGAAGGTTGAGTCCTTTGACGCACGGACAGTCTCGCTGCTGACCGCAACCGGTTTTCTGCGCAACGTCGACGATCACACAGACTTCGATCAGTATGGGATCGAAAAACGGTACGAAGTCGTTAATGAAACGCTCGACATGTTTTCGACCGCGGTCCTTGGGCTGACGTTCGAGTGCTGCCGCTGCCACAACCATAAATACGATCCACTCCCGCAGCGCGATTATTACCGGCTGATGGCCTGCTTCGAACCGGCCTTGAATCCGCATGCCTGGAAGAAGCCGAAGGATCGCTATCTGACCGATGTCTCGCTCCGGGAGCGGGCCGCCATCGATCAGCAGAATTCGGAGATTGATCAGCAGGTCGCGGAACTAACGAAAACGGAGACTTCTCTGCGGCAGCAGGTTCGGCAGCGCGTGTTCGAATCGCGATTGAACGCGCTGCCTGAAGAGATTCGCACAGACGTCAGGCAGGCGGTCGAACTGGCGGCGGACAAGCGGGGCGAAGCTCAGAAGGTGCTCGCGGCGAATCACGAAGCGGGGCTGAAGATCGGCGACGCCGACGTCGAGGCCGCGCTGACTGATGACGAAAAGGTAACGCTCAAGTCGACAGCCGAACAACGTGCGGCGTTGTCGGCACAAAAGAAGAGTTACGGTGTGATTCAAGCACTCTGGGATGTTGGTCCGCCGCCGGTATCGCATGTTCATCGTCGCGGCAACGTCAAGGCCCACGGCGTGCTTGTACAACCTGGGTTCCCTGAGATCCTGCAAGCAGTCGCCACTTCGGCGAACGCCACGGTTGAGAGCACTCAGGGTGAGACAAGCGGTCGCCGTCTGGCGCTGGCCCGCTGGTTGACTCAGCCCAACCATCCGCTCACCGCGCGGGTCTTCGTCAACCGCCTCTGGCATCATCACTTTGGCCGCGGAATCGTCGAAACATTGGGAAACTTTGGCCACTCGGGGAGTTTGCCATCGCATCCGGAGCTGCTGGATTGGCTCGCTGTCGACTTCATTGAGCACGGCTGGAGCGTTAAGCGGCTGCATCGACAAATCATGTTGTCGACCGCGTACCAGCAGTCGTCGCGTCGTCCCGGCTTTAACTCATTTGAGTCTGACCGTCAGGAAGCGGAACAGCAGACAGCGGAACAGCAGACAGCGAAGCGTGCTGAGCAAATCGATCCGGAGAATCGGCTGCTGTGGCGGATGAACATGCGGCGTCTTGAATCCGAAGTCATGCGAGATTCCATCCTGTCCGTTTCCGGCACCCTGGACCGAACTGCGGGGGGGCCTCCGGTCGAGATCACGAACCCGGCCGATGGTCTGTCCGAGGCTAAGCCTGCGCCGACGCCGACCAGTCCGAACCGGCGGAGTGTGTACCTCTTCGCGCGGCGAGTCTACCCGCTCAAGTTCCTGGAGATCTTCGACGCGCCCATCATGCCGGTGAATTGCACTCAGCGAATGAACTCGGCAACCGTACTTCAATCGCTGGCTGTGCTGAACAGCGAGTTCCTGTTCTCACAGTCCGAAAACGTGGCGGCGCGGATCACTGAAACGACCGGGCCCGAGATAGAACCGCTGGTGAAGCTGGGATTCCAGATCGTGTTCGCGCGACAGCCGTCGGAGAGCGAACTGACAAAAAGCATTGCGTTTATGAATGAGCAGGAACAGGGTTACGTTTCAGCCGGGAATCCCGTCGACAAAGCACGACGATTGGCCGTGGCTGACTTCTGTCATATGCTGATGTCATCGAATGAGTTCCTGTATGTGGAGTAATCAAATCATGTCTCCGAACCGACGGGAACTCCTGCAATCGCTGGGCAGTGGCTTTGGCTCGCTGGCTCTGGCGGGCGTGCTTGACAAGGCGGGCCTGCTGTCTTCTGCACAAGCGGCGGAAATCTCGCGCGGAGTGAATCCGCTCTCTCCGCGGCCGGGACATTTTCCCGGCAAAGCAAAAGCGGTGATTCAATTGTGTCAGAACGGTGGTCCGTCGCAGATGGACCTGTTCGATCATAAGCCGGAGTTGTCGAAACGGAGTGGCCAGCCACATCCGGAACAGGTCGAAGTTTTTCAACTTGGCAACAAGAACGTCCTGCTGGGGACACCCTTCAAGTTCGCGAAACATGGCCAATGTGGAATGGAACTCTCAGAACTCATTCCGCATCTGGCAGGGGTCGCGGACGACCTGTGTCTTATCCGCTCGATGTTCACGGAGAACAATAACCATCCCTTCGCGCTGAACATGTTACAAACGGGCAAGACCTTCAATGGTCGCCCGGCGATGGGATCGTGGATCGGTTACGCGCTGGGGACGGAGAATCAGGATCTGCCTTGCTATATCGTGCTCCGAGACCCGGCGGGATACAATACGTCGGGCAAGATGGTCTGGTCGAGCGGTTGGCTGCCGCCCGTGTATCAGGGCACAGAGTTTGGTTCGTCCGGTTCACCAGTGCTGCATCTCAACCCCGCCCGTGTCGTGTCGCCCGAGACTCAATCCCGCTCGCGCCGATTTCTGCAGGAACTCAACTCAACGCATCTCGAGAATCATCCCGGAGAATCCGAACTCGAAGCCCGCATCCAGAACTTCGAACTTGCGGCGCGGATGCAATTGACAGCCACACAGGTGCTCGACCTGAATTCGGAGACGGAAGCAACGCGAAAGATGTATGGACTCGATAACCCTGCCACAACGGGATACGGGACACGCTGCCTGATGGCCCGGCGCTTGGTCGAGTCCGGCGTGCGATTCGTGCAGGTCTTCCCGCCGCTCGATCCTTCGTTTCAGCCGTGGGACAACCATTCCAATTTGAGAAACGGACTGCGGACGATCTGCGGTCACGTTGATCAGCCCAGCGCAGCATTGATCAAGGATCTGAAGCAGCGAGGTTTGCTCGACGACGTTATCGTGATGTGGACCGGCGAGTTCGGTCGCCTGCCGATCACCGAAGGAGCGGACGGCCGCGATCACAATCGCCACGCCTTCAGCACGCTCATGGTCGGCGGCGGTTTTAAGCCTGGCCACATTCATGGAGCCACCGACGAGTTCGGCTACAAGTCGGTTGAAAATCGGGTCAGCGTCCCCGACCTGCATGCAACGATCCTGAACCAGTTGGGGATCGACCACACGAAGCTCAACTTCACCCACAGCGGCCGCCCGGAACGCCTGACTGATCCTGAAGTCACTGGGGCGCGAGTGGTTGAGGAGTTACTGGCATGAGGACATCACGACGATCATTTCACCGGGACATGTCGATAGCTTATCACCGGTCAAAGACATACCTGCTTTTATCGGCGGTGCTTGCTTTCTTCGTGTCGGCGATGCGAGCTTCGGGTGAAGACATGCCCGATCTTAATCGTGACATCCGCCCGTTATTCAGGGATTACTGCGTAAAGTGTCACGGGCCACTCCGGCAGGACGCGAAGCTGAATCTCAGCGTTCCGGTGGGGATCGCACGCGGCGGGGAAGGCGGTGCTGTGATCGTTCCGGGTCAGCCGAAGGACAGCCGGTTGTGGCAGCTTGTTGAACAGGATGAGATGCCGAAAGGAACGCCGCTGTCTGCCGACGAGAAGGACGTCCTGAAACGCTGGATCGCCGCGGGTGCGCCGGGTCTACCGCGGCCTGGCGATGCGATCGTCGCCGACGAAACGCACTGGGCTTTTCGGAAGTTGAGTCGCCCCGCAGCTGCAGTCGTCAATCAACCGGGACAAATACGAAATGCACTCGACGCTCATGTGGCCGTGCAACTGGAAGCGGCCGGTTTGACAATGAGCCCCGAAGCCACCCGCGAAACGCTGATCCGCCGCGTAGCGCTCGACCTGACTGGCGTGCCGCCATCGACAGAAGAGATCGACCAGTTCATTAACGATGCGAGCCCGTCAGCTTATGAGCAAATGGTCGAACGATATCTCGCTTCCCCAGGCTTTGGCGAACGCTGGGGCAAGCACTGGCTGGATGCCGCGGGATACGCGGATTCCAACGGTTACTTCAGCGCGGACACAGATCGGCCTCTGGCCTTCCGCTATCGCGATTACGTGATCCGCTCCATCAACACAGATAAGCCGTTCGACCGGTTCATTCGGGAACAGTTATGCGGCGACGAAATGGTCGGATTTCGTCCGGGCCAGCCGGTGAAGTCCGATGAGATCGACCTGCTTGAAGCGACCCACTTTCTTCGCAACGGACAGGACGGTTCAGACATCGGCGTGCAGGAACCTGAGGCGTTCGAGATCGATCGCCGCGCCGCATTGGAGGCGGTCGTGCAGGTGACAGGGACTTCATTGCTGGGCCTGTCGTTTCATTGTGCCCGCTGTCACGATCACAAGTACGATCCGATCACGCAGAAGGAATACTACCAGCTGCAGGCGATCTTTTTTCCGGCCTTCAATCCTCAGGACTGGATCAACCCCAGGGATAGGACGATTTACGCTTACTTGCCGGGTGAGAAGGAACAATGGGAAGAGCGGGATTCCGCGCTGAAGCAGCAACTCGCGCAACTGAAGGCCGAGTACTCGGAATGGTTGGCAGCGAATCGCGAGCCTTCGGAACTGCTGTTCGAAGAAGCGTTCGGCGAAGGCTGGCAGTCGCGCTGGTCCGCGACGGCGCCAGGAGACGACAAGCCAAGCGCCGCGATTGTAATTGGTGCAGCCGAGGCGAATGCGGCCCGCGTACAGGAGGAAACTCTGCAAATCATCGCTGGCTCGGGCGAGGCCTGGTTGTCGACAGCGCAAGCCTTCGACTGGACACCCGCTGAAAAAGGCGACTGGATCCAGGCCACATTCGACATTTTTGATAACAAGGTCTCAGGGGGACCGGCCGAGCGGATCGGGTACAACATCGCCGTGCATGACTTTGATGACTCAGGTTCACTGGAAGGCGGCAATATCCTCATCGACGGCAATCCATCCGCGGCAACCAGCATTTATCGCGACTACCCGGGCGTCGATCAGAAGGTCCTCGGGGCGATCGGATCGCAGGGCTATGTTGCCGGACGCAACTTCGGCGTTCGTGTCACAAACATCGGGGACGGTCAGTTTCGACTGGAACACTGCGTCGATGGTCTGCAGGACGGAGCATCGCTGAATCTGACCGCAGCCGATCTGCCGGATGGCGGATTCTCCTTCTTCTACTGTGTGAATCGCAGCTTTGTCGTTGACAATGTCCGAATTGAACGGAGCGTCGCAGTAACCAGTGCTGGCGTTGATGTGGCCGCAATCCGCAAGACGCTGGAGGAACGATTCGCCCAGTACGAAAAAGAGCGGAAAGAGCTGGAAGCTCAGCGATCCCCGGAACCGGGACGTCCCATCGCGTGGGTCAGTGACAAATCGGCCAAACCACCGGTTGTCCCGTTTCTGACTCGTGGGCAGTATCATCTGCGTGAAGGCGACCTGCCGCCGATGGCACCCGCGGCACTGAGTGAATCCGGCGAGGAATACCTGGCCCCTGTTATTGTCGCGGAAGCCGCCACAACAGGACGCCGTACCGCCTTCGCCGACTGGCTCCTGCGGCCGCACAGTCGACCTGCCGCACTGATGGCCCGAGTCCATGTCAATCGTGTTTGGCGTCAGTATTTCGGGCGAGGGATTGTTGAGACCACTGACAATCTCGGGATTGCTGGTTCACCTCCTTCCCACCCGGATCTGCTGGAGGAGCTTGCCGCAGGTTTTGTGGCAGATGGCTGGAGTCAAAAATCACTGCACCGGCGAATTGTCAATTCGGCCGTCTATCGCCAGTCGTCCGCAGCTCGTCCTGAAGGACTGGCAGCCGACAGCGATAACCGTCTTTGGTGGCGATGGTCCGTCCGACGACTGGAGGCAGAAGTCATTCGTGATTCCATGCTTTCCGTCGCAGGTCAGCTCGATCCAAAGGCTTCCGGTCCCTACGTGCCCACCAAACAGACGGCCATTGGCGAAGTGGTTGCCGAAGAACAGACCCCCGGTGCATTGCGTCGCAGCGTTTATCTGCAGCAGCGACGGTCACAGATTCTGAGCTTCATGAAAGTCTTTGATGCGCCTGCAGTGGCCACCATCTGCACAACGCGGCCCTCGTCAACAGTTCCGCTGCAGTCACTGGCACTGCTCAATTCCGATTTTGCAGTCGCGCGGGCCGAAGCGTTTGCCCGGCGACTGCTGTCGGAAACAACCGGGTCACCCGAAGAACTGGTCCACCAGGGATGGCGGATCGCAGCGGGGCGCGCTCCAACAGACAGGGAAGCCGCAATTGCTGCCGAGTTTCTCCAAACGCAGCAGGCCCAGTACAGTGGTGACGAAGCCAGACTCCGGGCCGTTTCCGATTTTTGCCAGATGCTGCTGGCAAGCAACGCATTCCTGTATGTGGAGTAGTCCGATGACTGGTTTCGCAGGCAGCAAATCGCCAGCTTCACCCCGCCGCACATTCCTTGGCCACACCTCCGGCGGCATGCTGGGCTCGATGGCCTTCAACTGGCTTCTGGCCGAACAGCAGGGACAGCTGCAGTCAGCCCACCATCCGCCCCGAGCTGAGCGGGTTGTTGTGCTTTTCCAGAACGGCGGTCCGAGCCAGATGGATCTGTTCGATCCCAAACCCGAACTGTCGAAGCTGCATGGTCAGCCGTATCCAGGCGGTGTTCGAGTGGAAACGCTTTCTCCTGCCGGATCGGGTAATCTGCTGGGATCCCCGTTCCAGTTTCACCCTGCCGGTCAGTCCGGCATAGTGCTGTCGGAGCTGATCCCCCACATCGCTTCAATCGCTGACGATATTACGCTGGTCCGATCTATGACAACCGAATCGGTCTGCCACGAAGCAGCCCTGCGAATATCTCACAGCGGACACGCCATCGCCACCGACCGCCCCAGCTTCGGTTCTTGGCTGACCTACGGCCTCGGTTCGCTCAATCAGAATCTGCCAGCCTTTGTCGTCCTGCCCGATCCAGGCGGATTGCCCATCAACGGGACGCTCAACTGGTCCGCGGGCTGGCTGCCCGCGCAGTACCAGGGGACAGCCTTCAATTCCGGGGACCCGTCAACTGCGCCGGTGCTGAACCTGCGGACTCCGGGACGCGTCCCTGAAGCGGCCCGACGCCGGCAGCTGGATTTCATCCGCAGGCTGAACGCCGAGCACCTGGCACGCTTTCCGGAAAACACCGATCTGGAGGCCCGCCTGAAAGACTTTGAAACCGCAGCCCGCATGCAGTCCGCCGTTCCCACCGTTGTCGATGTGACTGGGGAAACAGAAGCCACGCGGAAGCTCTACGGACTGGATCAGCCCGGCACCGCTCCCTACGGCACGCGCTGCCTGCTGGCCCGGAGGCTGCTGGAAGCGGGGGTCCGATTTGTTGGTGTCTATCTGAAGGGGCAGCCCTGGGATACACACGCCGACAATGCGAACGCGACGAAAGCCGTCGCGGCACAGCTTGACCAGCCATCAGCAGCGCTCGTAAAGGATCTCAAACAACGAGGATTGCTCGATTCCACGCTGGTTGTCTGGATGGGTGAATTTGGTCGCACTCCGGTCTCCCAGGGGGCCAATGGCCGCGACCATAGCCGCCGCGGCTTTTCGCTGTGGATGGCTGGCGGCGGCGTGAAGGGCGGGTACGCCCACGGCAATACTGACGAGTTCGGTTACGAATCGATCGAGAAGGTCGTCAGCATGCACGACCTCCACGCCACAATGCTCCATTGCCTTGGCCTCGACCACCAGCGTCTCTCTTTTGAACACAACGGACGCCAGGAACGCCTGACTGATCCTGACGTTACCGCGGCGCGTATTGTGAAGGAGATTCTTGCATGAATTGGCCCGGGGTTCGTTATCTCACAGCGTCCCAACCTCACCGATGGCAAAGGCACTCACCAGTGACATAATGGACCAAAAGCGACGATCGAGTCAGAGATTCTGTGGACAGAATCGGTGCCCGCGTTGGTCGTATCGAGAGAGGAATCCATAATGAAACGAGTTTCGTTGCTGCTTGTCTTTGGAGTTGTATGGAGCCTGAACTGTTGCTGGGCCAGCGCACAGGATGCGGTGCCGGTTGGGACCGCGATGAAGATCTGGGATCAGGCCCCTCATAATGCTTTCACCGATCTTGTTCGGTTCAACGATCGCTGGTTCTGCGTGTTTCGCGAGGGGCAAGGGCATGTGTCGCCCGATGGTGCCCTGCGTGTTATTACGTCAGTCGATGGTGAGACGTGGGAATCTGCAGCACTGATCAAATCAGGCAACTCGGACCTCCGCGATGCGAAGATCACCGTCACGCCGGACGGGCAACTCATGCTCTGCGGAGCGGAGGCGTTGCATGACAAGTCGCAGCACACGCATCAGTCGCTGGCCTGGTTCTCGAAGGATGGTCGCACATGGAGTGAAAAGCACGCGATCGGCGATCCGGATTTTTGGCTGTGGCGCGTGACCTGGCATAAGGGCACGGCGTATGGCATCGGATATGGCTGCGGCAAAGAGAAGTCGGTGCGACTCTATTCAAGTAAGGACGGGAAGAAGTTTGAGACGCTCGTCGAACACCTGCACGATGTCGGCTATCCGAATGAAACGTCGATCGTGTTCGATGGCGACACCGCGTACAGTCTGCTCAGACGTGATGGTCAGGCGAACGAACCGAATACCGGACTGCTCGGCGTTTCGCAGGCTCCATTCACAAAGTGGGCATGGAAGGATCTCGGCACTCGCATCGGCGGGCCGCACATGACTCGCCTGCCCGACGGCCGCTTCCTCGCTGCGGTGCGACTCTATGACAATCGGCAACGCACTTCGTTGTGTTGGCTCGATCCGCAAGCGGGAAAGCTGACCGAGTTCCACACGCTGCCCTCGGGCGGTGACACCAGCTACGCAGGACTCGTGAGACACGAAGAAAAGGTATGGATTAGTTATTACTCATCACATGAAGGCAAGACGAGCATTTATCTCTCAACGATTCCGGTGCCTGTGCGGGCTGCAAGCGAAGGAGACCGCCAGTCGGGGCAGGCGAAGCCCGATTGGGAGATGACGAAAACCGTTGCGACAGGGGATCTCGATGTCTCGCTCTCGAAACCGCGGCTGGTGGCCCGCAGCAGTGGATACTTGTGGTTTCCCACGATGACGCGGCTCTCGGGTGGCGAGTTGTTTGCGAACTTCTCGACGAATCTCGATGCCGTCGTCGCCGATCGGACGTCTTCCGTCAGTTGGTCCGCGGACGATGGCCTGACATGGAGCGAACCCTCTTCCATCGCGCCCAAAGGCGACCTCTATGCGGAAACCATGTTGCGGCTGAAAAATGGTGATGAGATGTTGCTCCCGTTCAATCTCTATCCTGATGGCGAGGCGATGCGCGGCTGGCATCAGATCGTCTCGGGAAGGAAGGGCCGGCGGAACGTCACCTTTACTGACAAGAGTCTCACCGTCTCCGGATGGCCCAGGCCCGATCGCAGCTTCAACGAGCAATTGGGTCTGTCGGGTTTCGGCTTTAACGGCCACGGTCTCACGGGCAAATCGGGCGAGTACCTCGCGACAATGTATGGTTATTTCAAAGACGAGCGTCGTTACAGCCTTGTGATGGTGGAATCCAGCGACGGCCTCGCGTGGAAATTCCGGTCATTGATCGCCGGATTCGATTGCCCGCTGGCTGGCGGTGAAGGACCGTGCGAATCGCAGACGATCCGCCTTAAAGACGGGCGATTGATGAATGTCTTTCGTCTGGCCTCCAGCGTTCCGTACGGCCAGACCTTCAGCGATGACGATGGCCGCACCTGGTCGGCACCCGTGGCCATGAAGGAGACACATTCGGTGCAGCCGAGCATGGCTGTGATGAAAGATGGTACCCTCGTGCTGACCGGCGGCCGACCGGGAGTCTTCGCCTGGATCAACAAATCGGGAGACGGTGGAGACTGGCTCCAGGTTGATCTCCTCGTTAATCACAATGAGAAGTATTCCGAAGAGAGCATCAACGTCGGTGGCTCCTTCACACTTACTGAACAGACAACGTCTTACACAGAAGTCGTACCACTGGATGAAAAATCAGTCCTTGTCATGTATGACCGCATCCCGCACGGCTGGAGTGCTATTCCGGGGGATTCTCAGGACACAAACAGCATTTGGGTTGTGAAGCTCGCGTGGGACAGGCACTGACCAACTGTCAAAATGAGGAACCACGATGAAAAACCACAAATCGATTCTGCAGCAGCACGCTGCAGAGACAACATGCTGAAACAGAAATTCACCCTGCTGGGAAGCTGCCATAAACCGAGCTGTCTGTGGCGACTGCGATTTGCAGCGATGACGCTGATCCTGATGGCTGTCGTGAAGGCGTGTCCCGCTCAGGATTCGGAACCGGTCGCAGCGAAGCTCCCGCAGCGAATTCAGTTGCCCGTTCGCGCCTGGTTCGAGCCTTCTTTTCCGGACGAGAAGCCCGAACTGTACCCAAACATGACGATGGTCACTTCGTTGACTGATCCAGTCCAGGCGGAGCATCTGACCGGACGGGGAGTGACCGCGCTTCGCTGGTGTTACGGACCGAACTCGCCATGGTCGGAAGGGAAGGCGGGATATTACACGCAGCAGGCCGCCCCGTTCATCAGGGCAGGCGAGTTTCGATTCGCATGAAGAGCAGATTGGTGTCTGGCCGGGTATGGCACCGAGAACGGATCCTGATAAACTACGTACCGATCCGGGAGCGTTTGCTTCGTGCTTCCTGGCTGAGTTCCGAGACCTGACCGCTGTTCCGGGAAAATGCCCTTATGCCATGGTTTCCTAATCCAGTAGCGCATGCGCGACGGCCGCGACGAACAGAACTTCAGCTGGGAGCCATAGGTTTGCCTGGGCTTGGGATGAATCATGTCACCGGTCTGCGGGCGCTCGCAGCGGACAGGAGTGGTGATGCCTCGAATGAGCAGAGCCATTTTCACCTCCATTTATCGCGATGATCTGACTGCCCGGCTGTTTTGGACCGGATGCGAATTGCAAATCATTCGATTGGCTGGATAATGACAGGACTCTGTGCGCAAAAGTGCAAAGGCACTTTTGGAGAGAAAGACGAAATCCCACCGTGGGCGATTTGGATCGGCTGGTGGTTAATTTCTGCGGTTTGAGGCCAATTTGTGGACTCAATTTTTGGTAGCTTATTTTTCGAGAAACAAACGTCCATGACTGGAATCAGTCCGACAACCGCTCCGCGAAAGACCCGCCGGCAGAAGGTCTTTGCGGTGTTGCCGACTTTGCTGACGCTGTGCAATGCGGCGTGTGGATTCGGGGCGATCACGATTGCAGCCAAAATTGGCCCGGAACAGATCAGCGGAACCGAGCTGCTGGTGACGGCGGCTCAGCTGATCTTCCTTGCAATGCTGTTCGATATGCTCGATGGAAGCGCGGCGAGGCTTACCAATCAGACTTCCGACTTTGGGGCTCAACTGGATAGTCTGTGCGATGCGATCAGCTTTGGAGTCGCCCCGGGATTTATCTTATTACAGTTGGCAAATCCTGATCACAAGCTGCTGATGGCGACGGCGATTCCATTTCCACCGCGACTGCTGTGGGCCATCGCCGTTCTGTTTATGGCGTGTGCCATTCTGCGATTAGCGCGGTTCAATGTGGAATCGGATGAAGAAGATTCGCATGAGTTCTTCAGTGGGTTGCCCTCTCCGGCAGCGGCTGGAGTTGTGGCGTCTTTTCCGATCGGGATTCGTGAGCTGAACGAACAGTTTACGTCCGCCAGTTTGATTTCGAAATATCTTCAGCCAACGCTGGCGATTCTGTTGCCGTTGATTACGCTCGCGGCTGCCGTATTGATGGTTTCTCGCATTCGTTATGCACACGTCTTCAATCAGATGATTCGCGGACGTCGCAGTCGAATCCAGATTCTGCAGATCGTGTTTGCGATGGTTCTGGTGTTTGTGGTGCGAGAAATGGCTTTGCCGGTCTTGTTCTGTGCATTTGCCTTTTCATCGCCGGTGCGAGCACTGTGGCAGCGCTATGTTCGGCCGCCGGCACCGGTTGTTGCGGTCAGCAGTGATACAGACGCGGCGTGATCTTGGAATAGATATTTTCCAGCAATTCCTTGATGAGTCAGGGTTGAGATGAATCTGAAAGACTATGTGCGATCCATTCCGGATTTCCCAAAGCCCGGCATCATGTTTCGCGATATCACGCCGATGCTGAAATCTGCGGCGGCCATGAAGGAAGTGACTCGCCGTTTGGCAGAGCCTTTTCGTGATGCCGGAATCACAACCGTGCTGGCTGCGGAAGCACGCGGATTCGTGTTTGGAGTTCCCTTGGCGATGGAACTGGGGGCTGGATTTGTCCCGGTTCGAAAGCCGGGCAAGTTGCCGTTCGAGACACATAAGTTCAGTTACGATCTCGAGTACGGTTCTGACTCGCTGGAGATTCATCGCGACGCCGTGAATCCGGATGATCGAGTTTTGCTGGTTGACGATCTTCTGGCAACAGGTGGTACGGTCGAAGCTTGCTGGAAGTTGGCTCAGGCACAGAACGCACAGATCGTCGGGGCGGCTTTCGTAATTGAACTGGCTTTTCTGAAGGCTCGGCAGAGGCTGAACGGTCTGCAGGTCAACAGTCTGATTGCGTACAACACGGAAGAAGCTGACGAATAGCCTTTGATTTGATACTTGTTTACCGCCCAGCCGCAGGTGCTGGCATCAGCAGAAGCCGGCGCCTGCGCCAGGGCGGTAAACGGAATCGGAATGTCGGTGGCTTTGTAGTGCCTGAATCCTGTTCGAATGGAGTTCGACATGACCGCGAAGGATCAGCGGGCTGACAAATCGCTGCTGGCGAACTCAACACGCAAATCGGGGTTCACCAAGTCGGGCCTGACCCGCAACAGTGAGTCTCCTTTTGTTTGCCCCGGAAGCACTCAGGCTGTCAGCCGCGCGGTGCATTTGGCGCGACTCAATGCGGCTTGGCCGGAATGTGATCATTGCGAGTGGCGAACAGACTCAGAGGGACTTGCAGAGAAAACACTGCAGGCGACGGAACGCATTCGAGATCACCGCGGAGCGGGATTACATCGGACTGAGTTTGGAGTACGCGGGCCGTACATTAATGAACTCGATCGACGCACCGCGGCCGATCTGGCTCGGATCTTTGCGAGTTGTGTGAATGAGTTGGCAATGGCTACGGATCAGGAGCCCGCGCCGGTCGTGTCTATTCGGGCTCCGCAGCAGTATCGGCCCGTGACGAACGCGACCCCTGAGTCTGCGGTGCCGGCAAAACTAATCGACGTGCATGCGGTTGTTGTTGGCTACGATGGCAGAAGTTCATCGCCCGATATCTTCGTCGGAGTCACAGCGGCGGTTCGCGAGATGGGATTGTCGGTGATCGACATCGGTCGCTGTACAGCCGCGTCGATTCAGGAGGCTGCCCGCAGTTTGGAAGGATGTGCCGGAATAATGTTCGTGACGGGAGCTGGAAAGCCAGCGTCCTGGACTGGTCTCGATGTGATGGATGCTCACGGGGAATCGGTGCCGGTTGTCTGGAAAGACTTCGGAGTTCGCCTGCAGCATGTGACATCGAATCCTTCGACCGCCGCTCCCGAAGAATCAAACCGTGCTGATGCCGAGAGTGACGGGCTCTCCGAAGTGTTGCGACGCATTCGCGGAAAGACCGAAGCGGCAACTCCGCGAGTTCCCTTGACGTCTCACCTGCGATTATGGCTGCCGTCGGTTGACGACAGAGTGCGATGGTCGGGTCGATTGTCACGTCACTCAGGCCAGCACGAAGTTGTTGATTTTGAACCGAGGTATCGCGAATGGCTGACTCGTTGGTATCCGCAGGAAAGTTCACTGCGAGTGCTTCTGAGGTCGGATGATCCGTTGATTCAGGAGCGAGTCACCTGGCTGGCGGAGCAGACGGGAACAGAGCTCTATGTTCGAGCTTTGCGCGACGATGTGTCAATTCCTTCTTGTCGCTTTTCAATGACTGTATTTGAAGATGATCGGCAGTTTTTGATCAATGATGATCACCATTCCGACGTGACGCCTGAGCGTCTCGCGGTTCTTATCAACGCTTCTATTCATTCGCAGTCCTCGCAGGTGACGGCCCATGCGGATACGGCCTCGGGGCGATTTTGGTTGACGGATGCTCGGCGACGATCAGAGTTGGAAGGAACCGAACACGTCCGCGATGCGTTGGCGATTCTGGGGCTGACGATGAAGCTGATGGAGTCCGGGCGGCTGAATCTGAGACCCTGATTTGAGGAACAGTGTCCCTCAGTGGGGCTCATCAGGCGGGGGTAATTGTGTCGATGATTCCATAGGGCCGGGCATTTTCGAGGAATTCAGGTCCTCCTGTCGGGCTCAATCCCTCATTCTGCCCCGGAAACGATTGCCAATTCTGGTTCGGGATCCGTAAACTGCGCAACTCCGTGATCAGACGGGACCGTCGTTCTTGTCGGTCAATCGCTTCTCCACCCGAAACTTTCGCCCGCCCAAACTCAGGAGCCAACGATGCTTGTAATTCCCGGACGATATGGCAAAGACACCTGCGACGGATATTCTCGACGAGCGGTCTTGAGAGTTGGTAGTTCGGCATTGGCGGGACTCAGCGTCGCCACGCTTCTGGAGAATGCGGCTCGTGGTGCGGAAGTCAGCGACGAAGAAGCCCGCTACGGCGGCAAAGGATTCGGCGCTGCGAAGAGCGTCATCATGTTATATCTCCAGGGCGGTCCAAGTCACCTGGATCTGTGGGACCCAAAGACAAATGTCCCTGACAATGTGAAGAGCATGTTCAACCCGATCGATACCTCGATCCCCGGTTGTCAGTTTACGGAGTTGCTGCCAAAGCTGGCTCAGCAGATTCATCGAGCCACCCTGATTCGCTCATTGAGTTACACGCCGGTCGGGCTCTTCAATCACACGGCAGCGATCTACCAGATGCTGACCGGCTATACTGCCGATAACGTCAGCCCGTCTGGTCAGCTTGAGCCACCAAGTCCAAAAGACTTCCCGAACTTTGGTTCGAACATCGTCAAGCTGAAGCCTCTGCAGACACCGATGTTGCCATTCGTAATGATGCCTCGCCCGTTGCAGGAAAGCAATGTGATCGGCAAGGCTGGCACAGCCGGTTTCCTTGGTCGCGCGTTTGATCCTTACTATCTGTATCCGTCCGGCGACGATATGGACATGGCCAAGATGGAACGCATTCGGGTCGACGATCTGACGCTGCGTCAGGACGTTCCACTTGACCGCTTGCAGCGTCGGGCCTCACTGCGAGACACCGTTAATGCGGGCATGAAGAATCTTGATCGTGCCGTCAATCAGTATGCTCTGAATGAGTATTATGATAAGGCTCTTGGTCTTGTTCTTTCTGGCCAGGCTCGCGAAGCATTCAATCTCAGTTCAGAATCGAATGAACTGAGAGAGAAGTACGGCAAGAACACATTTGGTCAGAGCTGCCTGCTGGCTCGTCGACTCGTCGAAGCGGGAACTCGCGTTGTTGAAGTTAACTGGCCGAAAGTTGCGAACAGCGACAATCATTCATGGGACGTGCATAGCGGTCTGAGCACTCGTATGAAGACTCAGTCAGCACCTATGCTGGATGCGGCTTTGGCGACATTGCTGGAAGATCTGGACGAGCGAGGTCTGCTGAAAGAAACGCTGGTCGTCGCGGTTGGTGAATTCGGACGCAGTCCAAAACGCGGTGTCAGCACCTCCGGAAACAGCAATAGCGACGACGGTCGAGATCACTGGCCATATTGCTACACGGGTGTTGTGGCTGGTGCTGGCATGAAGCGTGGTTATGTCCATGGCAAGTCGGATGATACGGCTTCGGCACCGGCTGATGGCCCAATTCATCCGGGAGAACTGCTGGCTTCGATTTATCACTCCGTCGGACTTTATCCGCGTCGGACGGTGTACAACCACCTGAATCAGCCTCGCGAAATGGTCAAGAACGACGCGGCGATGGAACTGTTTGCGTAATTCTACAAGTGCGGAATCTGTTCCGCCCGTGTCCACAATTGAGGCCGCTGTGTCGCTGATTAGATCCGCGAACACGCGGCCTCAATTCACAATGCGAAAGAGTAAGTCAGGCGACAAATGACAACGGCGTATCACACCCTGCGATGGCAGGGAGGTGCTTCTGGGACTTTGTGCCTGATCGATCAGACTCTGCTGCCCGAGCAATTTACAGAGATTTCCTGTCGCTCGGTCGAGCAGGTCTGGGAAGCCATCAAAGCCCTGCGTGTTCGAGGCGCGCCGGCCATTGGTGTGTCGGCTGCCTATGGTCTCGTGATTGGATGTCAGTCGCATCGAAGCGAACCGCTGGCTCGATTTCTGAATCGAGTCAAAGGTGCTGCGGACTATCTCGCGACGAGTCGCCCCACAGCCGTCAATCTGTTCTGGGCATTGGATCGGATGCGGGCTGTTGCCAACGATCAGGCCATCGTGGAGGGGATGACATCCGCAGTTCTGCACGATCGACTGCTGGTTGAAGCCGCAGAGATTGATCGTGAAGATCGCCAAATGTGCGTGGCGATTGGTCGACATGGAAGCCAGTTGCTGAAGTCCGGAATATCGGTGTTAACTCACTGCAATGCTGGTGGACTGGCGACCGCCGGTGATGGAACGGCTTTGTCCGTTATGTTCGCCGCCTCGGCCGAAGGTAAACAGATTCACGTGTTTGCTGATGAGACTCGACCACTGCTTCAGGGAGCTCGCCTTACGGCCTGGGAGCTTCAGCAACGAAAAATTCCGGTGACATTGATCTGCGACAATATGGCTGCGCAGGTTATGAAGGAAGGTCGAGTTCAGATGGTGATCACGGGGGCCGATCGCATTGCGGCGAATGGCGATTCAGCGAATAAGATCGGAACTTACGGTTTGGCAGTGCTGGCAAAGTATCACGGAATTCCTTTCTGCATTGCGGCCCCGTCCAGCACGTTTGATATGGCGATCACGGACGGCAGTCAGATTCCGATTGAGCAACGAAGTCCGCAGGAGATCACTCACGGATTTGGCAAGCAGACGGCCCCGGACGGAATCGCGGTTTACAATCCGGCGTTTGACGTGACTCCGTCTGAACTGATCACCGCGATCATCACGGAACGTGGCATCATTCAGTCGCCGACGACCGAAACGGTGCGCCAGCATCTGCTGGGGGTCTGATCGATCCCGTCGCTCCGCCGACGGGACTTTTGTTCTTACCACTTCGTTTGAGCTTCAATAGCCGTTGACGCCTTCAAGTTTCAGCAGCGTTTGTTTGTGCTCTACGCCTCCGCCGTAGCCGACCAATCTCCCGTTCTTGCCGATGACTCGATGACAGGGGACAATAATGGCGATCGGATTCTGGCCGTTGGCCAAGCCGACAGCTCGCGAGGCCGCAGGATTGCCAACAGCCTGGGCGATTTCCCCATAGCTGGCCGTCTTTCCGTAAGGAATCTGGCACAGAGCCTTCCAGACTCGTTTCTGAAAGTCGGTCCCCTCGGCAGCCAGAGGCAGATCGAAGGTCTTCAGTTTTCCGGCAAAGTAGGCCTTCAACTGGCGGATTGGTTCTTCGAGCCGACGTTCGTCATGTTTCCAGTCCTCGTCGGGAGTGATTTCGGGGGAGCTGAAGTGCGTTTTTGCAAAGGAAACGTGCCGCAAACCATGGTCATCGCCAGCAATCAGGAGACGGCCCACGGGCGTGTCGTTCAGATGGCAGAAAAACATTTTGTGCAGCTCTTCGGCAATGGAAACTGAGAATGACTGGCGATCATTGGAAACGTACCCCGGGAAGCTTACAGTTCGCGTTTACGGTTGGAAAATGCAGCCGCACGCATTTCTGATCTCCTCTCCGTCACCACTGACTTTGTCTGAACAGAACGGCCCATGTCACAGGAAACTTCAACGCCGGAATCCCGGCAGTCCGCCAACGATCGTCTCGCCCAGGTCAACGAACTGCGGTGGCAGAAGTTTTCAGTTCTGGATGACGGATTTGTCTGTCTTGTCGATGTCATGGGAGATGACAGCAGCGTTGTGCAGGCCGCACGCGTCAGCTACGGAGACGGAACGAAGAAAGTCAGTGACGACCGAACTCTGATTCGCTATCTGCTGCGGCATCGTCACACAACGCCACTCGAAATGGCCGAGATTAAGTTTCTCGTTCGAGTTCCCATGGACTGCTGGCGGCAGTGGGTTCGACACCGCACGGCCAATATCAACGAATACAGCACGCGCTACTCTTTGGCCATTGAAGCCGCACAGGGAACGCCGGAAGACCAGTGGCGAACACAAGCGGAATCCAATCGTCAGGGAAGCGGTGATGCTTTGCCGGCGGACCTTGGAGCAAAGCTGACCATAGAAGAGCAGGAACTGCAGCAGAAGATTCGCTCGGTGTATCAAAGCCGAATTGAAACCGGTGTTGCTCGCGAGCAGGCTCGCAAGGATCTGCCGCTTTCCACCTATACCGAAGCCTATTGGAAAATCGATCTGCATAATCTGCTGCACTTCCTTGCTTTGCGAATGGATAGCCATGCGCAGTTGGAAATCCGGAATTATGCAACGACGATCGGCGAGAAGATTGTTGCTCCGCTGTTCCCGATGGTTTGGGAAGCATTTCTGGACTATCGCATGCAGTCGATGTTTCTGACTCGACTTGATCGCGAGGTCATTCAGCGGCTGACAGCCAGTGCGGCTGCGGCGAAATCTGCTCCTCCTTATTCCAACGACGAGTTTCTTGCGGCACAGGATCCTGCGTGGGCCTCACTGAATCGTAGTCGTGAACGCGACGAATGCCGATCAAAGCTCGAACTATTGGGGCTTCTTGCAAAGTCCTGATTGACTCTTTCGGCAGCGGACGGAAATTAGAGGCACTAACAAAACCGAGAGAGGCACCCTTGCTGGTCACTTTTTACAGTGATTTCGCAACCTTGCGGAGTTTGTCAGCCGTTCCCAAAAGTACCGGCTGGTTGTGACTTCATCAAACTTGTCGCCGGACGCAGTTTTCTGTGAATCGGCTCAGAAAAGGGGTCAGGAACCAATTGTGCGTAGCACCCTGCGGGCCATTCGGCTGTTGGTTCCTGCCCCATTTTCTGAGCTTGAAGAATCTAGTTCTCCATCCAACGGAATCGTCATTTCTCATGTCTCCCGATTCGAACACGAAACCAGAATTCCGACCGATGACTGATTCTCCGATGGGTGATCTGGCCATTCTTGCGGGCTCGGGCAATCCGATTTTTGCTCAGCGAATCGCTGATGCCCTGGGAATCAAGCTGGCCCCTTGTGAAGCTCAGATCTTCAGCGAAGGCAATGTGTTTGTGCGAGTTCTCGAGAACGTCCGAGGGCGCGACACATTCGTGATTCAGGGCGTTCATCGCCCAGTGAATGACAATTTCGTTGAGCTGTTGTTCTGGATTGATGCTCTGAAGCGAGCCAGCGCGTCACAGGTGACGGCTGTGATTCCGTACTTCAGCTATGCCAAGGGCGACAAAAAAGATGAGCCACGAGTTTCCATTCGTGCGCGAGTTTGTGCGGATGCGATTGAGGCGGCCGGGGCGGATCGAGTTCTGACGATGGATTTGCATAGCCCGCAGATTCAGGGGTTCTTCAGTGTTCCGGTCGATCACTTGTATGCTCGTAAAGTGATCTGCGATCACGTTCGATCGCTCAATATTCCCAACCTCGTGATTTGTAGTCCGGACGTTGGCTTCGCAAAGTCTGCGTCAGCTTATGCCAATTTGCTGGGTGTGCCCGTTGTCATCGGAAACAAGCAGCGAAAGGATCACACGGAGCGTGCTCAGGTTCTGGAAGTGATCGGCTCGGTTGACGGCTGCAATGTGTTGATGGTCGATGATTTCACCATCACCGGTGGATCGCTTGTCAGCATGGCGGAAGTGCTGAAGGCACGCGGCGCGAAAGATATCTACGCGGCAGTGTCACACGGCGTGCTGTCGGACGGAGCTGTGGCTCGTATTGAAAACAGCGAGATCCGAAGCCTGTTCATCACCGATACCGTCGAGCCGGCTATTGAGCCGCTTGGCAAAAAGATCGAAGTGATTTCTGTCGCGCCGCTGTTTGCTCAGGCGATCCGCTCGATCCATGACCGCACCAGTGTGAGCATGCTGTTTCCGGATGTGAAGGCTCTTTAGGCGACGGTCAACAGCGTGAACTTGCAGATGTGTGATTCAAAGCATGCTTGTTGATGATTGTCTGAACAACGCTTGACGGCGAATTGCGCAACAAAAAAGCCCGACACTCTTTGAGGTCGGGCTTTCGGCTCGTGTGGGAATTGCGGCATAACGAGATCATAGCTCGCGGATGCGGATGTTACGCCATGACACGTCGAATGGACCGGTGCCAGCGCCAATGCCATGGACCTGCAGGCCGATGTGTCCCTTTGGATGAGTCTTGTAGATTTCTTCATGAGTCAGGTCAGCAACCATGTGGCCATTGATCCAGGTCTGAATTCGAGCACCTTTGGCGACGATGCGATACTGATTCCACTCACCGTTCTTGAAGAAATCGTGAGTGTGCTTTTCATCCTTTGGTTCCGGTGACAACCATCCGTACTTGGTTGATTCTCCGTAGATGTAACCAGCCTGGCCAGGCCCTGCCTCGATCTCAACCTGTGGGCCGTGGAAAACTCCAAGTCCCTGCTTGTTGGCATCGACATCGGCTTCAGTCTTTCCACGCGAGCGGATCTGCACGCCGGAATTGAGCTGATCATGAACCTTCACTTCGAACTCAAGTTCAAAATCGCCGAATTCTTTTTCACTGGCCAGGAATGTGTTCGGGCTGCCTTCAACGGTCACGCCGTGAATTGTGCCGTCCTTGACTTCGTAGTTGGCCTTCCCGTGTTCGGCCTTTTTCCAGCCGTTCAGGGTCTTGCCATCGAACAGGCTCACCCACTTGTCGTCGGCGGCATGAGTGAGCGGAGCCAAGTTGAGAGCCAGCAGGGTTAGGCTCAGGATTGAAAATCGCAACATCAGAAATCGGTCCTTTCGGCTTGATCAGGAAAGCTGGGACAGAGGCAGTTGCCTCAATAAAACCTGCAGGTGCCCCGGTATGAGGGTCGACAGGCTTTTTCGTATCGTGTTCAGAAAGTGGTGAAATGAGAAGCGACCAGGGGCGTCGGAGCAGCCGATCTGGAGAAACTCTGTAGACAGGTATCGCGGGGCATGAAAGAATGGGACGGTCGCTATACGCGATCAACTCGGGTCTGAAAGTTTCAGAATTGGATATGGCAATGAGAATACGGCTTAAGAACGCGACTTTTGCTGCTTTCGCGGGTGCTCTGATTTCTGCAGGGTGCGGGGAAGATGGGGCTGCGGGCGGCAACGCTGCTGCGACGTCAGAGGTCGTGACACCAGTTTCCGGGCAGTCCCCATCTACCGAGACTAAGGACTCGGACGGGATGGTGAAAGCCGAGCCGACAGAAGAGACGTTTGAACTAAAGCCACTGTCTTTAAGTGGTCTCTCCGGTTCCAAAGGAGCTGGTGGAGATGATGCTTCTGCGAGCGGAAAGTCTGATACCGAAAAGCAGATACAGGCGATTATCACGCATCTGCAACCCTTGCAGATTCTATTAGGGCAATGGCGCGGGACGACTCGCCGGGAGTACGAAAACTTCAAGGCGGTGGACAATCACGAATGGGTCTGGGACTTACGAACTGATGCGAAGAATCCGGCTCTGACGATCAGCTCCGATAAGAGCCCGTACTTGAAGCAGGGACGACTGAGCTGGAATGTTGACGACCAGAAATTCACTTTGACGGCCACTGATACTGCCGGAACAAAGCGAGAGTTTGTTGGCGACTTTACAGACCCGGTCCACGAGATTGTGGGAAGCGACGACAAGCTCCATAAAGTGTTTCGACTGGAATTCAACCAGGTTGACAAGTCCGTGCAAGCTTCCAGTGAGATGTGGCAGTTGTCGTTCGAGCAGCAGGAGAATAATCGCTACCTGCTGGAAGTTGCAAAGCGACGCGGCAACGCGGGCTTCGCGAGATATGACACGGTTTCAACTCAGCGTGAGGGAACTTCGTTTGCCCTGAGTGACACGGACTATGCAGAGAAAACCTGCATCATTTCTGAGGGTCTGGGAACGACCGAGATTGTGTTCAAAGGCCGTTCATACTGGGTTTGCTGCAGTGGTTGCAAAGCTGCTTTTGATGAAGATCCCGAGACCTGGATTGCCAGAGCGGCAGCTCGACCGAAGAAATAGAGTTGTGTTGAGGGCTTCTGTAATCTTCTAAGGTGTCGTCGCTCAGAGTCTGTTCGAAGTTTTTTTAATTCCCGCAGGCTCCCATGACTGACGGAAAACATATCCTCGCAATTGACGTCGGGAATACTCGCGCAAAGTTCGGACTGTTTCGACAGACGTCAGCCAGGAATCCTGAACCTCTGGAGATTGCTGCGCGAATTCTCAATCAGACTGCTGACGTTGCCTCGGCATTTTGCGAATGGTGGCTGAGTCTGGGCGTCGATGCACCAGACGTCGCCATGGTTGCCGCGAGTGATCCGGAAACGCGTGATCTGCTTTTGCAGAGCTGGCCGATTAATGGTTGTCGTCCGATCACAGTCTTCGGTTTCCGCCAGATCCCTGTGGAAGTGGACGTTGATTTTCCGGAACGAGTGGGTGTTGATCGGTTGTTGAATGCCTTCGCTGGCGGTCGGATGAGCGAACCAGGCCGACCAGTGATTGTGGTTGATTCCGGAACGGCGACAACCGTGGACCTTGTCACGTCAGATGCAACATTTCGCGGTGGCAGCATTCTGCCGGGACTGCGATTGTCGGCGCATGCGATGCACGACTACACCGCGCGATTGCCGTTACTGAATGTTGATGAAGAACTGATAGAGCTGCCGCCACTGCCTGGCAGGAACACGGAAGCGGCGATGCGAGCCGGTCTGTTTGTCGGTCAGCTTGGTGCTGTCAAAGAGCTGATTGCCCGTCTGTCTTTGGCGGCTGCGAATCAATTTGCGGAGAACAGTCGTCCTCAGGTTTTTGTCTCAGGAGGCGGCGGCCGGCAGTTGGTAAGTCATCTGGGAGACGCCACCTTTGTAGACAGTCTTCCACTTCACGGACTGGCGATGTTGAACTCTTCGGAACTGTGACTCGACGCGGCGGCGTTTCAGTTCGCTTCGCTTTGGGCTGCAGAGGTTGCGGCTTCTGAACCTCAGAAACGGATACGGGCGGGGCTATAGACTGCGGGACTGCAGGCCTGGGATTCATCGCTGGTGCTGCCGGAGCAACGGGAGGTCGCGTCCTCATTCAACGGATGACATTCTCTGGACGCGGGCGAGACTCGTCGGTATCTCGAGCCACGAGCCGAAATGTGCGCCGATCGACTCGACTTCCCTCAAGAAGGACTTCGGCGGTTGACAGCGTTTCTCCGCTGGAGTTCGGACGCACTTCCAGTCTGAAGCGGCGAGTCTGCCCGACGGCGACCTTATCCACATCAACAAAAACAACGCGATCTTCAACTGGCAGACGCAACAGATCCGGTTGATCAAGAGATTCATCCAGAATGAGTCGCAGTCGAACGGCATCTGCGTCCGCTGTTCCATTGTTGGTCAGGGAAAACATGACTTGCGTCCATTCGCCAACGCGAGCAATCTCCTGCTGGTCCTGAATTGACAGACGCAGCGTTGGTTTGCCCGCCAGTTCTCGTCGCGGTGTGGTTTCTCTTCGTGGGAGTGGTGCCGGCGTCGGTGCTGGACGCAGTCGCTCGGACGGGAATGGATCGACTACCGGGCTTTCGTCAGTCACTCGAGTTCGCGCGGCCACGGCCGTGGCGGCTGAGACTTCGGTCAGCGATTCGAACAGCGAACGACGTCCGCCACTCACGCTGAAGCCCATGGGAGCCACGACCGTGAACCGCAGCACGTATTCTTCAGCCGGACGTAAATCATCGACGAGCCACGTTAGAGTATCGTCGCGAAAGACTGCGTTCGGACTTGCTCCTCGAACGACCGTATCAAATGGCAGGATTTCACGAACGAGTAGTCCGTCGATTGTCTTATCCCCGAGGTTCGACAGGGAAACCTGAATCGTGACGTCACCTGACGCAGTTTCTTCAGGAACGCTTTTTTCAACTCGCAGATCATGCGTTGAGACATATGCTCCCGGTGTGACTTTGACGCGGGATTCAAGATCCTCGACGTCAGCCAAAGGTGACTCAGGCAGATTATCCTGAGGCAATCCGAGATCATCGCCTGGCAAGCCAAGAGCTTCACGCCAGTTATCCTGTCGCAATCTGCGCACAATGCGATCGATGAAGTAGGTGTCCGGCAATGAATCAACAAGGCGACCTCGAGTCACCATGTCGGGATTCATTTCAGATCGAATCACCGAACTGCCCAGACGACGAAACGTTACGTCGAGCATTGGGATGTCTGTAATCGAACTCGGCGGATAGTTGATTGAGCCGTCAATGGGACGTCGAGGACGCGGGCGAATTGGAGTGTACTCAGGACGACCGAACACGATGTAGTCGGCTGTTCGGATCTGCGACACCAACTGGGAGTCATCGCGATCTTCTTTCGCAAGGATGATCGGAGCCTGAGATGCTCGCGCAGCCACGGCCGTGACTTTGTCGATCACGCCGCCAGAACGCAGAGGTGTTAAAGTGTCACGATGGTAGGCGGCTGCATCAGAGGCCAGACCGCCCCCCATGAGAAAAGCGATGATTACGAGGCCGGCTGTTCCTGAAGCGGCTGCAACAACCCACGAAAGATGGGCCAGCACAAATTCAAGCGACTCGTCGAAACCCTGGACAATTCCGCTCCAGAGCCTTGCGAAGACAGAACCGATTGGCCCCAGCCAATCGCCATCAAAAATCGCCAGCATGCTGAGGCGTTCACCGTACAGCATCCCCAGCAGCATCAGGGACATAACGCCCATGAAGAACAAGATGAGTGCTGATTCCATATCCCCAACGTCCTTGCCTCAGGATTCGCATTCTCTGAAACTGCGTGGAATGCGTGAGACAAGAGGTTTAACAAAGGAGAGCGAAATTGTGAACCGGAAACCTGATTTCGTAGCCTTTTTAGACCACGATCTCAGGAATCCGGGTTCTTTGGACTGACTTTGGCTCAATACTGTTCGATGAGATAGCGGATCAGGTCCGTCGACGTGACCAGACCGGCCAGTTTCTTGCCCTCAACGATTGGCACTGAGTGGAATCCCTGCGTGCTCAGCAGTTGAGCGGCATCCCGGACGGTGCTGGAAGTAGGAAGCGTCACGGGATTAGCCTTCATGACATCCTTGAGGCGGTAGGTGTGATCCAGCATAGCGTCGAGGCTGCGAACGTCCTGGTTGCCAAATTCTCCGAAGCTGATTCGCAGGAAATCGGTCCACGTCAGCAGGCCGACAAGTTCGCCACCGCTCAGAACAGGCAAGTGATGAATCCCGGAATCCTCGAAGAATCGCCGGGCCCTGGAGATCGGGTCATTCAGATCTAATGTGATAACGTCTTTCGTCATGATATGAGAAACAGGGTCATTCTTCCGCATAGGGAGGCTTTCGAAGGCAATGGTTGAACAAATCGAGGCTGCGTGTGGGAACCAGGTCAGTTCCCGATCATGATCAACGCAGCATGTGCAGGAAATGGCAACAAGTGTGCCACGTCAGAATTCCGGGGTCGAAAGTGGATTTCTGGAGCACAGCCTGGATCAGGCTGTCTCAGGGTGCGACATTCAGCACAGAATCCGCACAGAAGTTGAAAAATGTCGACCGTAAATCCCTGAGTGCCTTGCGAGAGCGACTCGTTCCTATTGCAATTCACGAACTTTGCGACGGAACCGTTCAGACGGTCAGAGGAACGCCTTACTTTGTCGTGTTCCAAGGTTCATTTTGAGTTATTGAGTGTTGGAGTATTGAGTCGATGGCTTCGGAACCCATTTGTGATTTGAAGGCGCTGGATTTCAGCAAGCCTCTGTTTACGATCGAAGGCATTCGGGCCGTCAATCCTCAGCGATTTGAGATGGAGCAGTTGACTGCCATCGTCCATGTAGATCAGTCTCAGCACCTGATTGTTGGCTACAAACAGGTGTCAGATTCCGAGTTCTGGTCTCGCGGCCACATGCCCGGGTATCCGTTAATGCCGGGCGTTGTCCAGTGCGAAGCCGCCGCACAGCTTGGAGGCTTCTACGCACGGAAGTATGATCTGATTGGCGGCGATTATCTGGGTTTCGGTGGGATGGATGAAGTCCGCTTTCGCAAGCCGATTTACCCTGGTTCACGATTGGACATGATTGCCAAGGTCACTCGAGTGATGGCTCGTCGTCTGGCGCAGTTCAACTTTCAGGGTTTTGTCGATGGAGAACTGATGTTTGAAGGTCAGATGCTTGGCGTGACTGTGAATAAAGCTGGTTAGGGAAACAGAGCTGGCCAAAGAGCTTCCAGGGATACTGAACAAAGCGGCCTCATCAAAGATCACTCATGCAAACTGCGCCTATCAAACCGATCAAACCGTGGTTTCAGACGGTGCCCGAAATCGGTCCTCACCTGCGCTGGAATGAGTTCTTTGGCAACGATTTGCCGGTGGAACTGGATATTGGCTGCGGTCGCGGGCTGTTCCTGTTCAATGCCGCCGTGACGACTCCCGATACAAATTTTGTCGGCCTGGAAATTGATTACCGAGAAGGTCGACGCACGGCGACTCGACTGATGAAGCAGAACCTCCCCAATGCCCGAGTCATCGGTGGTGATGGCACATCTGTGCTCGCAAGCATGATCGAACCGGGCACAGTTCAGGCCGCACATGTTTACTTTCCGGATCCATGGTGGAAGAAGCGACATCGTAAACGACGCATTTTTAACTTCGAGTTTACGCACTTGTTGGCTCGAATCCTGAAGCCGGGCGGGTTTGTGCACCATTGGACTGACGTGGCCGACTATTTTGAAATGGTCCGCGGGCTGATGGATGATCATGCTGATTTTGAAATCTGCCCTCCTCCGCCCGAGCGTGATGCAGACCACGACATGGATTACCACACAAGTTTTGAACGGAAAAAGCGGAAGCTGGGTCTTCCCATCTACCGTGCCCTTTGGCGGCGACGGTAATTGCTGCTGTCCAAATGAGAAAAGCAGGCTGGAATGCGGGTGGAAACACTCTGGAATTGCAATTCCCTGCCGTGGCTTCATACTTCTTGTCAACTGCAGATGACCTGTTCTGGTCTGAACGGAAAACAGGCTGTTTTCCCCTGCTGCTTTCTCACTTCCGGTTCCCGGGTAGTGTGATCGCCTTTTTCCTGTCCGACTTTAATGATGGAGAATCATCACGATGACCGCGGTTGCCGAGTTCCCGATTCCGCTTGATCAGTACAAAGCCCTGCCTCTTGATCCGAGGAGCCCGAAGTTAACTGCGGAACAGCGGGACACTCTGAAGAAGAACATCGATATCTGTCGTGATGCGATTGTTTTCTTCACGGCCATTGCAGATGCGAAGGGACTTGGCGGACACACCGGCGGACCGTTCGACACGGTTCCTGAAGTTTGCATCATGCACAGCTTCATGAAGTTTTCAGAAGCGGGCGGAAAGCCTTCTGTACTGCCGATCTTCTTCGACGAAGCTGGTCATCGCGTAGCGACTCAGTATCTCATGGCAACTCTGGAAGGCGATCTGCCAGTCGAGAAGCTCTATCACTACCGCGAATACCTGTCCCATTTGCCGGGACATCCGGAACGCGGATTTACTCCGGGAGTCAAATTCTCCTCGGGGCGCCTTGGACATATGTGGCCGTTCGTCAATGGTGTGGCCATTGCGAATCCAGGGCAGATTGTCTTCATGCTGGGCTCCGATGGATCTCAGATGGAAGGCAATGACGCGGAAGCTGCTCGTCTGGCTGTTGCTCAGAAGTTGAACGTCAAGCTGCTCATTGACGACAATGACGTCACGATCGCCGGTCATCCTTCAGATTATCTGAAGGGCTTT
The DNA here is from genome assembly GCA_026400835.1 of Planctomycetales bacterium. GTDB lineage: Bacteria > Planctomycetota > Planctomycetia > Planctomycetales > Planctomycetaceae > SXXK01. The sequence continues at coordinate 144,439 of JAPLOA010000100.1, forward strand.
GATGTGTCCCGTACTCTGGAAGGACATGGACTGAAGATCGACATTGGTGATGGCGAGGATCTGGACGCACTTTACGCTCGCATGTGTGCCGCTGTGACCACGGACGGGCCTGTTGCTTTGATTAATCGCCGCAAAATGTGCGTCGGTATAAAAGGTCTCGAAGGCAGTGCTCATGGTCATGACGTGATCAAAGTCTCCGTCGCAAAAGAATATCTGACAGCCAAAGGACGCACGGCTGCTGTTGATTATCTGAACAACGTCAAGAAAGGCCCATCAGGGCCGACCTACGAAGGCAGTTGCACCAAGAGCGTCGGCAAGAATCGTGACCTGTTTGGTAAGATCCTCAACGAGATTCTGGACAGCATGTCCGAGGCTCAGCGGATCGCCAGCGTGCGTGTGTTCGACAGTGACCTGGAAGGTTCCTGCGGTCTGAATCACGTTCGAGCGTCGCATCCGGAAGTTTTCGTTCGCGGCGGCATTATGGAACGCGGAAACTACTCGGCTGCGGCAGGCTTTGGCTACGAGTCCGGTAAGCAGGGTGTGTTCGGGACCTTTTCCGCGTTTCTGGAGATGGTCGTTTCCGAAATTACGATGGCTCGACTAAACCAGTCGAACGTTCTTGCTCATTTTTCGCATGCTGGTTGTGATGATATGGCAGACAACACCTGCCACTTCGGTCTCAACAACATGTACGCTGCGAATGGATTGCCGGATGAAGGTCGTGACACAACGCGGCTCTACTTCCCGGCTGACCAGCATCAGTTCAAGGCCTGCATGAAGAAGATCTTCGGAGATGCCGGACTGCGATTCATTTTCTCCACAAGATCGGGCGTTCCTGATCTGCTTGATGAAAATGGTGCTCGGATTTATGGCGACGACTACAAGTTCGTCACAGGGCGAGATGAAGTGATTCGTGAAGGCACCGATGGTTACATTGTGGCATTCGGCGAAACCGTTTATCGGGCGCTTGATGCCGTGATCAAGCTGAAGGCTCAGGGGTTGCATGTCGGCTTGATCAATAAAGCCACATTGAATGTTTACGACGACGCCATGATGGCCAGGCTGGCTGCGGCTCCGATGGTGCTGGTAGCCGAATCATTCAACGTTAATACCGGATTGGGTTCACGGTTTGGCACAGAACTTTTGAAGCGAGGCTTCAAGGGCCGTTACAACAACATTGGGACGCATCGTGAAGGCTCGGGTGGCTTGTGGCAGCAGATGGGGCATCAGGGGATTGATACTGATGGCATTCAGGCTGCAGTGCTTGAACTGCTGAAGAAGTAGCCTGAAGGCCTCTTCAGAAAGTGAAGGCTGGACTGGATCCCTTTGGGAGAATTTGTTCTGGTCCGGTCAGATCGATTTAGCGCCCGGCCCGTGAGGGTCGGGCGGTTTTGTTCCGTTTTTCAGACATCCGGCAGGTTGAAAAATGTTTCGCACTGGTTTTCTGGGTTACCCCACGACCTTCATGCTGGACTTCGTCGTTTGTGCGCTCGTGCTGATCGTGCCTTTGCTGCTTTTCAGTCTTTGGCTGGTGAAGTTTCGTAGAAACTATGCCGGGCACATGAAGCTTCAACTCACGCTCGGGTTGGTCCTTCTGGTGGCGGTGACGGCCTTTGAAGTCGACGTGCAATTGGTACACGGTGGCTGGGAAAACATTGTCGCTCAGCAGAAGCTGCCGGAAGCAGAATACGCCGCAAAAATCTCTGCGGTCCGACCGTGGCTCATAGTGCATCTGGTGTTCGCGATCACGACTCCTGTTCTGTGGGTCGCTACCATCGTTCTGGCTCTGAAACGATTTGGCAGGAATCCTCAACCCGGTCCACACAGTCGAGTTCACTCGCTCCTTGGGTGGGCCTCGACAATCGATATTACGCTGACGTCCGTGACGGGCCTGTTGTTTTACTACATGGCTTTTGTCCGATAGTGTCTGGTTGAGCCGTTGCTCTTCCGGTGTAAAGATCGCTTGCGCAGAATGGCAGGGTATCGTCAATATCGCTCAGCCGAAGATACAGAGCGCAGGTGCGACTACTCCTGCTCCTCCCCTGCCTTCGCTTGACGAGTCGCGCGAGTGAGGGATGGAGTGATCTGAAGACCGCCGAGACTGGCGATGCTCTGCATGATTTTGTCGGTGGCCTCGATCAGGTCTGTGTGACTGGGCTTATCATTCTGCCATGGAGACAGATCGACGGGATGTCCATAAGTCAGTCTTGACTGAGTTCGTTGAAAGAAAACGCGGACCATCGATTCGGATCGAGGTGCGTCAGAGATAAACACTGGAATAACCGGTGCTTTGGAACGCAGAGCGAGCCATGCAACTCCGACTCCTCCGGCTCGCAGTCGCTCATTGGGCGATTCAACATTGATGCCACCCTCAGGAAACAGGCCCAGCAAGTGTCCTGCCTGAAGTCGGCGGAGAGCTTCCTTGATCGGCGCCATGTCCTGACCGTTTCGTTCGACCGGGATGCATTCCATGGCTTTGCAGATCCATGTGAGCAGTCCGCCGCGAGTGTAATACTCTTTGGCCATCATGTAGCCGATGACACGAAGCCGCGGCTTTTTGAACTGAGAAAAATGCTGCATCCAGAGTAAAACAGGGTCGGCTGGGCTAGTGTGATTCGCAACGATGATGGCTGGCCCGTATTCCGGAAAAGTACACGCGTTCGTTGAAGTGCAACGAGTCAGCAGAGAATTGTAAATCATCGCCACCTGGTAGCAGATCCAGGCACGCCATCCAGCATCGCATCGTGCGGCGCGAGAGATCAGAACTGCGACGGTAACTGTCACCAGAGCTGCAATAGCGATCAGCGAGTTTTGGATGAACATTGTTTTCGATTCGATATGGGCTCACAGTGGATACCGGCTGAGAATTACCATGTTCGCAAAAATCTGACATTGTCGAAACGTCAACTGAAACGCGTTGGCAGGCTATTGCTTTAATTTTTACTGCGGAGCCGGAAGCGACTGCACCAGAAAGCCGTCGCTTCCGGCTCCGTGGTAAACGCGCCACTGACCAAACCTCTTTCCGTTCCCCTAAGTTCGCTTCAGCAGGGCTTGATAAGCGCCGTCAGCAGGCAGGCCCGGGAGATGCAGGCATTCGCGGTCCAGACTAAATTCGCGCATGGCCGAGAGCACAGCATCCACGACACCACGATTCTCTTCCGGTTCAAGACTGCAGGTTGAATAGACCACGCGACCTCCTGAGCGAACTCGCTCACAGGCCTGCAGCAGGAGTCGCGTCTGAAGTACCACGAGTTCCTGTAGGGAGCTTTCATCACACCGCCAGCGAGCTTCCGGACGACGGTTCAGAACACCGGTATTCGAACAGGGGACATCGACCAGAATTGCATCGAATGGTCCGTCAGGCAGACTGTTTCCATCTTTCCCGATCAGTTGCGGATTGATCGAATGCAGTTGCAACCGCGCGGCATTGTCGAGGACTCGCTGAAGTCGCCCCGTTGCAACATCACACGCCGTGATGTGAGCCTGATCCCCGCTGAGTTCCGCTAGATGGGTTGTCTTGCCGCCGGGAGCCGCGCACATGTCAAGAATCTGTTCACCGGGTTGCGGATGCAGCAGTTGTGAGGCTGACATAGCGGCTTCATCCTGAACGCTCCACAGTCCGTCGGCATAACCTGGCAGCGATTCAAGCCGAACAGACTGATCCAGATGAATGCTGCCGGCAACTTGTCCGAGGCTTGCCTTGCATCCGGCTTCCGTGAGCAAAGTCAGTATGTCCGCCGCAGTCGATCTCATTGAGTTGACTCGGAGCGACGTCGATGGAGGACTAATCGATTGGAAGCAGATCGCCAGCAAATCGGTATTTGTGGACGAACCGGCAAACCTTGCGACCCAGCGTTTGGCCAGAAAAATCGGTAATGAAAACGCATCCGCAAAATACTGCGCAGGATCGACTACTGGATCAGCGAATACGGACTCGTTCAGTGAACGCCAAAGCCCGTTGACTGTCGGAAGTGATGTGGCTGACGGTCCATAGCACGGTGTGTCGGCCAAAAGACGTCCAATATTGCGAAGCACGCCGTTCACAAAACCCGTCCAGCGGGCTCGATTCAAATCTCGACACAGATCTACCGTCGAATCCACGGCCGCATGTTCCGGGGTGCGTGCAAACAGCAGCTGATAAGCCCCAACTCGAAGAATACGCCAAAGATCAGGTTCCACGTTATGACGCGGGCGAGTCATACGGGATTCCAAAAGGACATCCAGCGTTCTGCTGCGGCGAACAACTCCGGAGGCAACATCCACCGCCAGCGCGCGATCCTGTGATGACAAGTGATGACGATGATCCAGCTCTGCAAAGAGATCCTGCACGAAGCGATCCGAGCGGTCGTACTCCTGCAACACCGCATAAGCCAGATGGCGACCATTGATGTAAGGTTCCGGAACAACCAGACTCGGCTCATCACTGCTGCGGGAGTTCTGGGATTTGTCCCACGGATTGGCGCCGTGTTGAGGACGTCGATGTCGTGGACCTGATTGATCTCGGTTCCCGTACTGAGGTCGTTGTCCTCGATCTTCCGATCGATTGCCTTCCGGCCATCCGCCATTGCTCATGAGTTGGTTCCTGCCAGATATTCTCCTGTGCAGAGAGTCTGGAGGTCCTGAAAGTAGTTAGGATATGTTTTGGCGGTACAGCCGGGGTCCAGAATTCTGATGCCGGGAACTCGCAGCCCCAGCAATGAAAAACTCATGGCCATGCGATGGTCATCGTAAGTATGAATCTCAGCGGGTTGAGGCGTTCCGGGAAAGATGGTCAGCCCGTCGGCATGTTCTTCCGCACGAATACCGGCTCGTTGAAGTTCTGTCACGACCGCGGCGATCCGATCCGTTTCCTTGTGCCGCATATGGCCGACGTTCCGGATCGTAGTGGGGCTGTCAGCGAAGACAGCAACCGTCGACAGTGTCTGCGCTGTATCGCTGATGGCATTCATATCGATGTCAATGCCATGCAGAGGCTTTCCTTTCACGGTGATTCGATCAGTGCCCCAGATAACTTCGCACCCCATTTGCTCAAGAGCGGCAGCGAAACCGATATCTCCCTGTAAAGCATTCCGCGAGAGCCCTGTGACAGTGACCTCACCGCCTGTCACAGCCGCAGCCCCGAAGAAGTAACTTGCCGCCGACGCATCAGGTTCGATGTCGTAAGTTCCAGCCCTATAAGGTTTCGCGCTGATGTGAAATTCTGAGAGATCGTCAGGGCAAAATACCTGGGCACCAAAAGCCTGCATCATTTCCAATGTCATGGTGACGTAAGGCTTTGAGACCAGTTCGCCATCAACGCGAACATGAACATCTTTTTGGCAGGCCGGCGCTGTCATCAGCAGACTGCTGAGAAACTGGCTACTGATGTTCCCCTGAATCGAAGTCCATCCACCGGTGAAATAGCTCAGCAGACCGTCGATGATAATCGGGGGACAATCGCTGTCGGGAACTTCAAAACGAATATTCGCACCCAGCGGCTGGAGTGCTCGCACAAGATCTCCAATGGGGCGTTGTCGCATACGCTCAACACCATCCAGCCGATACTGTCCGCTTCCGAGTGAGCAAAGAGAGGTCAGGAAGCGGATACTGGTGCCGCTGTTTTCGAGCCAGAGGTCCGCCTGCTTCGCCGGGATTTTTCCTGCCAGGCCATTTACCGTGCAACGACATCCGGAAACATCCTGATCGACCGTAAAGCCAAGCCGTCGAAGGCTCTCCACCATCACTCGCGTGTCCTGACTGTCGAGCATTCCGGTGAGAGTCGTTGGTCCATCCGCCAGCGCTGCCAGGATCATGGCGCGGTTGGTAATGCTTTTCGAACCAGGCGGACGAATCGTGCCCCTGATCGGTGACTTTACGGGTTGGATTTCGATGAACGACATAAGGTTACCGTAGCAACGAGGTGCAGCTGCCGGGGAATTCAGGAAGATCGCAATTGCTGTGCGACAATAACAAAGCCCGGCCGATCTAAGATCGAACGGCCGGGCTTTGAGAAATCACGATTGACGAACGACTAGACTTCCTTGGAGGAAATCCAGCTCATCATCTTACGCAGCTGCTTGCCAACGGTTTCAATCAGATGATTGCGTTCGCGACGGCGAGTTGCGAGGAACGAAGCCTGACCGGCCTTGTTTTCAAGCAACCAGTCGCGAGCGAATTTTCCGCTCTGGATTTCTTCCAGAATCTTCTTCATCTCGGCCTTGGTCTGTTCCGTCACAATGCGGTTACCGCGAGTGTAGTCGCCGTATTCAGCCGTGTTGGAAACGCTGTAACGCATGTAATTCAGACCGCCCTGGTAAAACAGGTCGACGATCAACTTCAATTCGTGCATACATTCGAAGTAGGCCATTTCCGGCTGGTAACCGGCTTCGACCAGAGTTTCGAATCCAGCCTTTACCAGAGCACTGACACCGCCGCAGAGAACTACCTGTTCGCCGAAGAGGTCAGTTTCGGTTTCTTCAGCAAACGTTGTCTCGATCACGCCACCACGAGTACCACCAATGCCCTTCGCATAGGCCAGAGCCAATTGGCGGGATGTCTCCGAGGCACCTTCGCTGAGTGCGATCAGGCTCGGGACACCGCCGCCTTTTTCGTACTCGCTGCGAACCAGGTGGCCGGGGCCTTTTGGTGCAACAAGTGCGGCATCGACACCCTTCGGAGGCTGAACCTGACCGAAGTGGATGTTGAAACCGTGAGAACACATGAGCACGTTGCCTGGCTTCAGGTGTTGCTTAATGTCGTTGCGATACACGTCGCCCTGAAGTTCGTCTGGCAGCAGGATGTTGATCAGGTCTCCCTTTTCAGCAGCTTCGGCAGCTGAGACGGGTTTGAATCCGTGGCTGATGGCGAGATCATAATTGGCACCGCCGGGACGCTGGCCAACAAGCACGGTGCAGCCACTGTCACGAAGGTTCTGAGCCTGCGCATGGCCCTGACTTCCATAACCGATGATGGAAATCGTCTTACCCTTGAGGAGACTGAGGTCTGCATCGTCGTCGTAATAAACTTTAACCGCCATCTTTCAAATTCCTGTCTGACACAAATAAGGTGGAAATACTCGCCGTTCGCAACAACTTCAGGCGGACCGCAGCCTGCACATGTCCGGCGAGAAAAGCTCAACCAGACCTGATTTGCACGCGGAACGCGAATTGGACCGGGTCAATCCGCTCAAAACAAGCGACCAGGCCGGATCACAGCGTCAAACCCAAAAATCACTGAGCATGAGACCCTACTATTCGTCAGAAAGCAGTCGCTTTCCCCCTCACTAGCCCATTTCACGCTGTAGTCGGTTGTACAGGCAGAACATTTTGAAACAGCTGTTTTGGTCAATTCTCCTTGCGAATTACGCAGGGAAGTACACACGGCTCATGCCTGCCGGGCTTCAGAATCTATATTTATGGTGCCCGCGTGAAGCGTGGAGGACTTCCAGCAGTGAGAAAAAAATCTGCCTTCGAGTGTTTTTTGCGGTCGATGGCGTGTTTACAATCTTAATCATGCACCGCACTGACAGTTTACTGACATTTTCGTTCCCAATGGGACGACTGCTGGGAGTTCCGCTTCGGCTGAGTTTTCTCATGCCAGTCGTTGCTGTTGCATTGATGTGGCGAATGCAGGACGTTGTCTTCGGAGCGCTTACCAGCGCGGTTCTGTTGCTGAGTCTGCTGGGACACGAGATCGCTCATCTGCTGGTGGCCCGAAGAAACTACTCTGCACCGGGCATTGTTGTATTGTGGCCGTTGGGCGGAATGTCCGAGAGTGGTTCGCGGCTAACGTTTCGAGAATCTTTGTTTCAGTCACTAGCCGGTCCGCTTATCAATGCTTCTGTGGCGATCGGGTGCGGTTGGCGTCTCCAGGAGCTCGGTCTGCTGGGCAACTTGTTGAACCCCTTCGAAGTTTTTTCGATTGGATCCCAACTGACACTCGCAGAGAACTGCCTCCGAGTGACGTTTCTGGTCAACTATTGTCTGGCATTGTTCAACTTGATCCCGGTTCGTCCTTTGGATGCTGGTCAGATCGCTTCATCATTTTTGAATCTGCGATTTGTGGAATCAGAAACTCATGACCTGATGCTGCGAATCGGACTGGTCGTTTCGCTCTTCGGAATCCTCGCTGGCTTCGTATTCGACATCAGCAGTCTGGTAGCGTTGTCCTCGTTCCTGTTGGTTCTGCACATTCATCAGGTGAGCCAGTGGACTCCGCCGCCGGAGCCTGATGACTCGTTCATGGGTTACGATTTCTCAGAAGGCTATACCAGTCTGAATCGAGCTGAGTTTTCAGATGAGGAAAGCCAGGAAGAAGACTCCAGCTTCGGGATTCTGGAACGCTGGAAAAGCCGTCGCGACGACGAGCGTGCGGTGCGCGAATCCGAAGTTCGCGAAATGGATGAGCAGCAACTGGATATCATCCTCGAAAAATTGCACACCGAAGGTCGCGAAGCACTGTCTGATCGTGAGTTGGCAATTTTGAATCGCGTAAGTGCCAGGCTGCGTCAGAGAAACATCCAGTAGTACATGTTAGCGCTCAGGCAAATCGAGTCTGTTGAGGGGCCCAGGCGGCGGACCAACTCCGGGCTGACTTCCTTTTGACACCCCTGCGGCGAAGTTCTGGCATACCGTGACTCGCGTGCGAGTTATTCTGCAAGATCAGGAAGATCGTCGATCGGCCAATAGGCCGAATGATCAATAGCGGCATCAAGTCCCGAAGAACCAGGGCATGTTCAGGTGTGGCATGGCGAGAAGATTACAACGACTATCGCCCGCACAGTTTTCTGGGCGGTCTGGCACCATCGGAATTCGCGCGTCGCTGTGCTGCTTCCCTAACGATTACGCGCATAACACATGGACAGAAACAGGGGGCAGGTCACTGCCTCTTGCGATCTTCTGAATTCTCCATTGATTGCTTTTCTATGACTCCTTCACCCATATTCTGCTCAACCTCTTCATGCTGTGACTTTGCTGGAGCGATTGCAAAGCTGGAGGGGGATGTTGAACTACTTCGCGAACCGGCAGCGTTGTTTATTGAAACATGTCCCGATCGACTTGGCGAACTGAAGGCCGCGATGGTTGAGGACTGCCCTCGTAAAATCAGCGACGCTGCACATTCCATTAAAGGTTCCGTTCGATATTTCATGGCCGACTCAACATACGCTGCGGATCAATATTCAGAACTTGTGAGCATCTCCGGAGAACGATCGGATATTGATCTGGGGTGCCATGCGTTACTCTTCGAAGTCGAAAGACTTCGAAGTGAACTGGTGACGGCAATTCAAAGCAATGGGCCTTGTTTCCGGGAATGAGCCAAAGTCATCATTGTTGAGACCTTCAGAGCGGGAAGTAACCCATGGCCCTCGATTGGTCAACGGTCCGGATGGACGGTCGATTGATGTTCGGTTTCTGGAAAATCCGTCTGGCGGCTTCAATGGCATGAAGTTCCGAAATCTTTTGCTCTCCAGAATCTGCCGATCCGACTGGAATTGTCGGGGCTGTGTCACCTTTTTTGGCTGACTGTCTTGCGACGTTCACCTCGACTGTGGATAGCTCTCGCGATTCATATGCGGATCCGGACAGGAGAGTAGCCATCCTGTATGAATGCCGGATGCTGCCGCAGTTGTTACAACAATTCCTGAATAATTTGTCCGTCTGAAACCGGCATCGGACGTCCATCCGCCATGTGGTAGTTGATGTGCTGCGCATCGTAGCCAAGGGCATCGAAAACGGTGGCGTGAATGTCGGCCGGTCGGATGGGGCGAAGTCTTGGATAGGCACCAGTCTTGTCGGATTCACCAACGACCTGTCCGCCGCGGATGCCTCCACCGGCCAGCACCATGGAATAGCACTGAGGCCAGTGATCTCGTCCGGCTTCTTTATTGATGATCGGCGTGCGACCAAAATCACCCATCCAGATCACCAGCGTTTCATCCAGCAGGCCGCGTTCTGAAAGATCGTCAATCAACGCCACGTAGGCTTTTTCCATGGGAGGAACCAGCCGATTCTTCATTTGGCTGAAGTTATCTTTGTGAGTATCCCAGGTAATGCTTGGGCCGTTCACAGTGGTGACGAATCGGCTGCCAGCTTCGATCAGTCGTCGTGCCAGAAGATGAGACTGTCCCCAGCTATGTCGGCCATAGCGGTCACGAACGGAGTCTGGTTCTTTCGACAGATCAAAGACTTCGCTGGCCGCATCAGAGCCGATAAGCCCCAGTGCTTTGGCTCGCTGCGCGTCAATATCGGCCGTGGATTCCGAGGCGGTCAGGATTCCTCGCTCATCAAGCGATTGCAGCAATGACTGACGATCCTGAAGGCGATCACGGCTGATGGCGGCGTCAAGCTGAAGTCCGGGAACCTGAAAGCCCTTTGTGTTGGGATCGGCGTTCAGGACAAATGGATCAAAACGGCTGCCAAGACAACCGCCAAATTGTCCGGGCGTCAGATACTTCGTGCTGTCGCAATGAGGAAACGGAGTAATCACATACGGAGGCACATTTGCGGAATAGCCATCCTGTTGGGCGAGCCAACCTGCGAGTGTACCAAAGCTGGGGATATCAGCGCGGCCGGGATTGATCAGAGTGCTGTCGATGCGGTAAGGCTTGCCGACAATTGACCAATGCATGCCGGAGTTGTGGCCACCATGCGTGTGATGGAGTGTTCGGACAATTGAAAGCTTGTCCATGCGTTTAGAAACTTCGGGCAGCAGTTCCGAAATCTGAATCCCCGGGACATTGGTATCGATCGGCTCGAAACTGCCGCGGATCTCCGATGGTGCCTGTGGCTTCATGTCCCACAGGTCAATATGGCTGGGAGCGCCGCAGTTGAAGATCATGATGACAGATTTCGCTCGACGCGTTTTGGTCGCCAGCGAAGAACTGGTTGGCTGAGCGCTTCCCCGGGCCACACTTCCCCAGAATTGATGGATTGTGCTCAGCCCGGCAGCTTTGAGACCTGTTGATGCGATCCAGTTTCGTCGCGATTGCGAATCGACGCGTTGATCGGTGGGAGTCCGAAGGTGGCGTTTCATGAGAGTCTCCTGACGAATTGTCTGGCAGGAAGAATCAGCTGGGAGGCAGGATGAGGGCTGAATGCGGAGTTTGAGCATAAGTCGACGAAAGGGATTCGTCGACTGAAAACAGGCAGCTTTTTTCAATGTGGCTGTTTTGAGGCACGCAACCAGCAACTTGTTCAGTATCAATGACTGATCGCATTGGAATCAAACTCGCGTGAGGCATAGTGCCATGGTACGCAGAGTGATCAAATGTTGCTCTGGTCCATCGTTCGCTGAGCTTGCTGCAGCAATTGCGTGAGATGGTTTGGGATTTCATAACCCTCGGCCAGTTTCATCTGCTCTTCGTCGACGGCTCTACAGACGGATTCCAGTTCAATTGCTCTGCATCGACGAGCCACCTTGATCAGGGTCTGAAATCCGCCAGGTGATTGATGCAATTGATCTGGAAGAAGTGATGCCAAAGCGACCGGGAATAACTTGAAGAACTCGGCGTTAGGTTCACGCAAGGTTGACTCAAGTGAATGGTGGAAAAAAATCGCACACAACAGATCGTCGGGAAACTTCCACTGGGCCGCATAATAAGCACCAGCCGACGCATGATCCCATCCGAAAACTTCTCGCTCCCAGTTGACCAGATCTCGTCCCTGACCGGGCGTAGACGATGTGTCCATGTATTCGAGATACTGCTTGTCGAATGTGTTTGTCAGCACTGGAAGCAGAAAATCCTGTAGCAGGCCGCCAAGAAAAGCCAGACCAGGATCGAGATGCATTCGTGTTGCGATCTCTTTTGCGAACAAAGCCTTCTGGAGCGATTCGTTCCAGAAGTTTCTCTGATTGATCAATTTTGTTTTGAGTGCACGATTGGCGGCTCTCATGCCAACGGCCATCAAATGCATCTTCGCGATTCTGAGTCCTATCTGATTGATCGCCCCTTTGATGCTGCGAATGGGAGAACTCGAAGCGTACATCGCTGAATTCACATGTCGCAAAAGTTCCACGGTTAGCGCGGAATCCTTTTCAATAATCTTTGCAAGATCCTCGGTGCTGTAATCCGGATTGGCCGAAGCCTGGATAAACTCTGTCACCGCATGCGGCAGAGCCGGCAGTTCAATGGCCTTGGGCAGCAAATCGGCTTTGACCGAAGCCACTGAACGTTGGCTTAGGTTCTTCCAGTCGAAAGGTGCAGCAGTCGGAGCAGCCACGATAATCCGTTACCTTTTGGATTTGAGCATTTGCCAGAACACAGCTCGAGTGAGCAACATTCCGTGAACATCAGCGACATCAAATTCATGGCCCGGTTTAGTCTGGAGATTAGCTGCGGCCAAAGAAAAGAGATGCTTGCCGGACGACTTATCGTAACTGAACGGAAAAACTTGCCTCACTGGCGAAATCAACGCGGGCAAAACAATCGTGGCAGGTGAATTTAACAGCGACGCCGATTGTAGTGATCCGCCCCTTGGTGTCGCTCATAGTAATCCACGCGCTGAACCGTCGGCTGTGTTGCGTTACAGAGCAGCCGTTAGTTCAGCCGAAGAATCAGCGAGGTTACTTGAGAAGATTTTGTGCAAAGGAAATTCCATGGGAGCAACTGGCATGAAAGATATGCGAAGGATTTTCGCCGAATGGCCCGCCAGCATTCCTCGCACCGGCCTGGTTTTGACGACGTTCGGTGAGTCGCTTCAATTTGTCAGCTATATGATTTCCGGTGACCTGATCCTGATCGAACGAAAGACTCCCGATGCCCAGGGGGCGCGACGAGTCATCATGAGTTTCGATTCGATTGTGGCCGTGAAAATTCTGGACGCGATCGAGATGGCACGATTCACTGCTATGGGATTCCAGGGCGTTGCCTGATTCAACTCTCTGCGATTATGCTCCCCGGGGTTATCTTCCGGGGAGAATCCTCCAGAGGCTGCCGTATAATCGTTCCGTGCTGCGGTCGTGCTTTTCATCAAAGCGACGACCTGGACTTTTTATCAGGATTCTTTTGATACTCGCAGGTTGCCCCCGCGGTAAGCCGCTGCCATGGCCTTAGGAATCTCGGATTCAGACAGAACGACTTCCGCCTGATTCTCCTGAGTCAATGCTCTCATTTCCTGCTCTTCAGCGACAGCCGCAGCTCGACGTTCTTCTGCATGAGCTCGAGCGATACGCATGTCGGCTTCCGCCTGATCGGCCTGAAGACGTGCACCAACGTTGTCGCCAACGTCGATATCGGCGATATCGATTGAGACGATTTCGTAGGCCGTTTGAGAATCCAGACCTTTGGCCAGAACTGCTCGGGCGATCAGCATCGGATTGGCCAAAACGTCTTTGTGACTTTCACACGACCCGATCGCAGAAACGATTCCCTCGCCGACTCTCGCGATGATTGTTTCTTCAGTGGCTCCACCAATCAGCTGAGTAATGTTGGTTCGCACCGTAACGCGGGCTTTGGCTTTCAGCTGAATGCCATTCTTCGCGATACCATCAAGGGTTGGCCGTCCTGTTCGTGACGGATCCGGACAGTCGATCACTTTGGTTTTTACACTGGTCTGAACAGCTTCCAGAACATTTCTTCCGGCAAGATCGATCGCTGCCGCAGTATTCCAGTCCAGCGCGATCTGTGCTCGATGAGCTGCGATCAGGGCACGCACGACGAGTGGTACGTTGCCCCCGGCGAGATAGTGAGATTCCATGGCGTTGGTTGTGATGTTGGCTACGCCAGCCTGAACAGACATGACCCGGCAATCCACGATGATCTGGGGATTCACCTTCTTCAGCTTCATCACGACCATCTGAAGTGGTCCGATGTATGCTCCAGACATGAAAGCCCGAAACCAGAGGGACATGACTGAAGCGAAGATCCCGACGAATACCAGCAGAATCATGCCGAAGATTACGGCAAGACAAATCAAAAGGACAGTAACAAAATCCAGTTCGCCGCTTGCTGCAACGGGCAGATCCTGAGCCAGCAGTATGGTTGAATTGAGACTATGCATTTGCCTTCTCCGTTCCGGTACAGTTGACTTCGACCTCCATAGTGTACGAGATCTCGTAGTCGATTCGCAATTGACCCGACACCGTGCAATGAGACGGTTCCACGAATCCTTGTCAGGCATTAGAGTCCTCAGCGAGAGCTTTTTGGTACCGCTGATTCACACTTCACGTTTGAGGACGATCATGAGTATTGATGCGCGACTGGCCGAGCTTGGAATCACTCTTCCTCCGGTTCCTGCTCCGGGCGGAGTTTACACACCGGTGGTGATTGTGGACAAAATCGCCTACGTTTCCGGACAGGTCCCGTTTGATACAAACGGCAGGATGATCGTCGGCCGAGTCGGTTCAGATTTGACTGAAGAACAGGGAGTCGCCGCTGCTCGTCAGGTTGCTCTCACAATGTTGGCAACCATCAAAGCTTCGCTTGGATCTTTGGATCGCATTAAGCGAATTGTAAAAGTTCTCGGGATGGTCAATTCAACGTCTGATTTCCAGCGTCATCCGTTTGTTGTGAATGGATTCAGCAACACGATGGTGGAAATCTTCGGGGATTCTGCGAAAGCGGCTCGAAGCGCGGTCGGAATGGGGTCACTGCCGTACAACGTTCCAGTTGAAGTTGAAGCGACGCTGGAACTGCATGAGTAGCAGAAGTTGAGAACTACAGTCTTGCTCGAATCGCGTCCAATGCCTGCTGAGCATTGTTCTTTACGGAGAAATCGTTGGATGTGGCTAACTTCTCAAGGAAGTCGACGGACTTTTCGGTTCCGACTTTCTTGAGAACTTCCAGCAGATCATTCCTGGCCGAGGCATCAGTGATCTGAGGGAAAGTCTTCATAACAGGCTCCTCGATGGGAGCACCGATGGCGATCAGCGCTTCTTTAAGATCACCACGAACCACGTGGTCGGTCATTGACATGATCAGAGTTGGGTAGTCTTCCGGCTTTGCAATTTTCGCCAGGGTTTTCACCGCAACTTTTTTCGCATCGTGCATCAGACCGTCAGAATCCGCCAGAACTTTCTTTAGTTCTTCGGAGTGCTCAGCGGTGGCCCAGCGGCAGAAGGCTTCTGTCGCCCCCTTTTTGACAAAGCCGTTGCTGTTCTTCATATGATTTCGAGCAATCTTCAGGACTTCGTCCCGCTTATCTTCAACAATTGCAATCTGGCTGAGTCGTGACAGTGGCTGACTGGCCCCATTGCCACCTTCGGCCTTGCGGATTTCTGCAATCAGGTCATCGACAAGTTTTGGATTCGGATTATTCTGTTCGTCTTCACGCTGTTTCTTTTCGGCCGCCATCTTCTGCTGAGCCTGTTCAATCTCTCGCTGGACTTCCGCCTGATCACGGAGAGTGTAGGACACTCGAACAGGAACCTTAATGTTTCCGTCTTCGTTGTTTTGCTCAACGGTCGAATTGTATTCAAGGCTGAAAGGCATACCCTGAACCGTGTCAAACACTAGTGTTCCGGTGCCTCGAATGTTCATATACAGCTGGCTGTTGGATCGCGTTGCCGTGTACTCATAAGACTTTGTGATTGAAATCTTGTTATTCAGTGTCTGGCCGACCTGGTATGAAACTCTTTCAATCGCCGGGATTTCTTCAACAACCTGATCCTGCTGTCCGCCAAACATTCCCGGAGGTCCAAAGCCTCGCATACGACCACCAAACCTGGGCATTCCCCCGAATGGACTATCATCACGTTTGATTCGCTGCAATGTTGATTCAGTTTCAACGTGCCATTGAGACTCGGAGTACGCATCCAGTTGTTCCATAAAGAACACGCCGACCGGTCCAAGGACCGCAGGTAATTGCTCTTCGCCCTGAAACTCCAGAACTTCGCCCAAGGCGTTGACGGTTAGCTTACCATGGTCTATCGAGCTTGAACCGAACGAAGGTGGTCCCGGGAAACCTCCTCGGGAACGACGCATCTGAGGCTGCTCGTGAAAGTTGGCGTTGAAAGTGACTTCATACATCCTGCCACCGCTGTTGCCCCAGACCTTGATAAACGCAACCCCCGGAGTAACTCGTCGAGCTACCTCGGGACCGGCGAGATCCTGTCCGCGAGGTGCATTGGCCAGCTGGATTCCCTTTGCTGCCGCGAGTGCTCGAAGCTGGTTAACAGGAGCTGCAAATCCAACGGAAGTGACAGAGGATCCTGAGAGCTTTGCACTGGCAACTCCGACAACCTGCCCTGCTCCATTGACCACGGGGCCGCCACTATTGCCCGGGTTGATGGCCGCATCAATCTGGATCTGCTTTCCACGCTCTTTGTTCTGGATCACTCCGGCCACGGTTCCCGTCGTGACTTTCACATCGGTGCCCAAGACGTCAGAAAGCGGATAACCGATCGCGCGAACGGCTTCGGCAAGCTGAACTGTATCAGAGTCAGAAAGTGTGAGTGTGGGCAGACCTGAACCGTTGATCTTGATAAGTGCCACGTCAGAGCGAGGATCCACGGCAACCACAGTCGCAGGATAAGTCTGTCCGCCAAGGTGGACTTCGATACGCTTGGCCCCTTCAACGACATGGGCACAGGTTCCGACGAGCCCATCGGCCGCCACAACAAACCCGGTGCCAGAACTTTCCTCTTCTGTCACCACCTGATTCGAGTTACCGTTGACGTTATAGGTACAGGTGCCGGTTGTTTTCTTCACATCGTCGCCCGAGCCTTCTTCCACGGTGAACATATATGTGTGGATAGCACCTGGCTTCCAATGATAACGCAATTTACGAGCATCACCGCTGATGGCTGCAGTGGCTGGAGGAATGTTGCCGACTACGGGCGGTGTTGGTGTTCCTGTTTGTCCCGGAGGAGTGATGTCAGGAATGGTCGGAGGTGTGACTCCGATTGCGGAAGGATCGCCGCCAGCAACGGCCGTGTTTTCTCCGCCGGCAGATGTGCCTGCGATCTCATTGCCGGAGGTTCCTCCGGAATTTTTGAGGAACGATGACACCGCAAAGATGATCACGCCGACAAGTGCGACACCGCCACCAGCCAGCAACCCGATCATCAATCCGTTACCGCTTTTCTTTGGCGGAGTGCGTCGTTGCGGAGCAGAGGTCTGGCCGTAGTTTCCGTAATCATCATAAGCCGGGTCGGTGTACGAGGAATCGGTATTCCATGGATCGTCATCGACAGGTCGTTCTTTTTTGGCGGGCTTCTGCGCCGGCTTTTGTGAGGGCCGTGAACTTGCGGGAGCTGGTTTGGACGCAGATGCAGATGTTGAAGCGTTTGGTTTGGAGGCAGCTGACGTCGCAGGCGGAGCGGCTGGTTTTCCAGTCACAGATTTCGTCGGAGCCGGCTTACTGGCCGCAGGAGCTGGCTTCTTGACAGGAGCTGCCGGTGCGGCATCCGGCGGATCCACAGCCAGTTGTTCACCACAGCGAGGACACTGCAAAGTAATCGTTGTGGCTGCTTCGCGAACTCGCAGTTTGGTCAGGCAACCGGGGCATTCAACAATTTGGTGAGTCATGATGCTGCTCCTGACGAGATGTCAGAAATCGAAGGCCATTAAACCCTGAATCTGCAGCCGGTGGGAGGAATGCAGATTCAGACTCAAAGACACCAAAAGAACCATTCGTTATCGTGCAACAAACCAAAAGAAGACAACTGCCATCAGAGTGGGAGGAATAGCCCCCAGCAGGAGACCGATTGGGCTGATTCCGGTGCCTTCAAAGGCTTTGGAAGATTGCAGAATTCCCGCACCCGCTGGATTCGGAGCGTTAGCGATGACAGTCAACCCTCCTCCCGTCACAGCTCCTGCCACAAGGGCATATTTGAGCTGATCTGAAATTCCTTCTACGAGTGAACCCAGATAGGTCAGAGCGGCATTGTCCGTGATGGCCGTCAGAGCCGTTGCACCAAAATACATCTTTAATCCGGTCATGCTCTCATTGGCGATCAATGGTCGCAGCCAGTGTTCCTGCAATGATCCCATGGTGACCAGTCCGGCGAGAAAGAATCCGACAAGCAGTCCTTCCTTGAGCTTCAGTGGGTCCTGAAACTCCTTAGTCGCTGTGACCAATCCCAGAAACATCATAAAGACCCCAAAAAATACATCCGGATGATGAGCTAACGCCACAATCGTCGCCAGAAACATCAGATGCAGCCCTGTCAGCCAGCCCGGTACTTTTTGCTGTTCGGTTTTGTCCACTTCGAGCGCGTTAAGTTGCTTCCAGAAGCACAAGACGACAAGCAGAGTCGAACACAAACAGCTTGCGACCGCTCTCCAGCCGAAATTTGAGGCCATGTGCCAGGTTCCCCATCCCCATTTTCCGGCGACCATCAGCACAGGAGGAGCCGCAAAATGAGTCAAAGTGCCCCCGATCGATACATTCACGAACAGCAGGCCAATCGTCGCATAAGCCAGAGTCTTGCTGATTCCCTGATCGAAGTATCTTCGCTTCAGCAACAATGCAAGAAGCGTCATCGCGGCGGGCTCCGTGATGAACGAACCAAATAGTGCACCGAATGAAAGTGCTGCGATGTAAAAGGAAACAGTTTCCTTGAGGGGCAGCAATCGTGCGAGATAGAGAATGATCGTTTCTGCGAGATTGACGACGGGGCGCGTCGCAGCCACAACCATCACCACAAGCACAAACTTGGGTTCTGTGAAATTCAGAGTCTCGATGTAATCAACGGCTGATTGGACAGACAGCTTCATGACCCCGATCGTCAGGAACAGCACAGCTGCCCAGATCCCGAAAACAATTTCCGTCTCCGCGAGGAAATGGAACAGGTTCTCCAGAATCGAGCCTTCAGGATACTTGTGGGCCAGTTTGGCAAACTGCTTCACCACGAACGTATGAAGAATGGCCAACGCGAACAAAAAGGTCGCGACATATTCAACGGGACCCTTCAGCGGATTAATACTCGCCACATCGGCGGCGGTTTTGGTCGCCGTTTCAGCCAGAGTCAGCCAAAGTGTTGGCAGAGCATTCAGGGAAAGATCCGAAAGCAAAAAATTCATCGGCAGTCATTCGTTTGGCCAGGTTCGGAAAGACAGAGCACGCAACCCTGGTTATCACGGCCTCTGTTCAGGTGTGCGGAGTTTACGGGACAATTCTGCGCATTTCGATCTTCTCCAGCCCCGGAGTGGCCGAGTCGAGAGGAATTTCTACGGGTGGCCGGTCCCCGCGCTCTGCCCATTTCTATCGTAGCGTGGGCTTCAGCCCACTTTTTGGCCGCAATCGCGGCGTGTTCTCAATTCGCAGCCAGCTCCGGAATTCAAGGCCTGTCCATTGCATCAAATTCAAAGCAGCGCTGACAGCAAATTCCCGATGCGATATACCAATCCTGATGTGACTGTCGTGGGTGGGCGTCATGCATTACCTATTTCGAATCCAATTGAGACAGTAGAAGCAATTCTTGAATTCATTGGGAAGTTGAACCAACGGTCGAGGTGAATCAGCGGTCAGTTGGTACCTGGGCAGATTTAGTATGCATAACATTCCCGTGCATTTCTTTCGCGGTGTGCATCGTTTTTCAATACTCTGCTCATGACTATACTCCCGTATCGGGACGTTTCGGATGCTCGTCCGCCTGAAGTTGCGAAGTGCACTACATTACTGCGAGTCGCCGCGTCGATTTTTGCGAAACAAGACTCCTGACCTTTCCTGTCTCACTATTTCTTCCCGGAGCAATTCTTCATGCCCGTCTTTCTTGGCATTGATATCGGAACCAGCGGTACAAAGACTCTGGCCATTAACGAAAAGGGCAAGATCCTGGCGTCGGCGATGGAAGAGTATCCATTAAGCAATCCCAAGCCGGGCTGGTCGGAGCAGGCTCCGGGCGACTGGTGGACGGCTTCCGTGAACTCCGTCAGGAAAGTCATGAAGGCGGCGAAGTTGAAAGCGGCCGATGTTGGCGGAATCGGGCTCAGCGGGCAGATGCATGGCAGTGTGTTTTTGGATAAGTCCGGAAACGTTATCCGCCCTGCTCTGCTGTGGAATGATCAACGAACGGCCGCTGAATGTGCAGAGATTGAAAAGCTGGCCGGTGGACGCGAAAAGCTGATCCATATGGTCGCGAATCCTGCGTTGACGGGCTTCACGGCTCCCAAGATTTTGTGGTTGCGGAACAAGGAAAAGAAGAACTTCGATAAGACCGTTCAGGTCCTGCTGCCAAAAGATTATGTTCGCTTTCGAATGACCGGTGATTTCGCGACCGAAGTCAGTGATGCCTCCGGAACATTGCTGCTGGATGTGGTGAATCGAAAATGGTCAAAAGAGCTTCTGCAGAAGCTGGATCTGGATGCGAAGCTGTTTCCCAAGGTGTATGAGTCAGAAGACGTCACCGGTGTGTTGTCTGATTCTGCGGCCAAGGAAATGGGGCTGCGGCCAGGAACTCCTGTTGTCGGTGGTGGAGGTGATCAGGCCGCGAGTGCCATCGGCAACGGCATCGTGGACCGTGGCGTGATCTCCGCCACCATGGGGACCAGCGGCGTCGTGTTCGCTCACAGCGAAGAAGTCCAGGTGGATCCACTGGGGCGAGTTCACACCTTCTGTCATGCGGTTCGTGGCAAGTGGCATGTGATGGGGTGCGTGCTGTCCGCAGGTGGAAGCCTGCAGTGGTTTCGCAATCAGCTGTGTCAGGAAGAAATTGTAGCGGCGAAGAAACAAAAAGTTGATCCGTATGAACTCATCACCGAACAGGCGGCCTCTGCGCCGGCCGGCAGTGAAGGTCTGTTCTTTCTGCCTTATCTGACAGGCGAACGAACTCCTCATGCCGATCCCAATGCTCGCGCGTGCTGGATCGGTTTGAGTCTTCGTCATGGCAAAGCTCACATGGCTCGATCGGTCATGGAAGGAGCCACTTTTGCGATGCGGGATACTCTCGAGATCATTAAATCCATGAAGATCCCCGTGAAGGAAATTCGCTTGTCCGGCGGTGGTGCTCGAAGCCAGTTCTGGCGACAGATGCAGGCCGATATTTATGGGCAGCCTGTCGTGACGATCAACGCGTCCGAAGGTCCGGCTTACGGCGTGGCCCTTTTGGCGGCTGCTGGAACCGGAGCTTACAAGAACGTGGTTGAGGCCTGCGAAGCGACGATTTCCGTTGTCACGAAGACTGCTCAAAAGACCGCAGCGGTGAAGTCATACAACGCGGCGTATCCAGAGTATCAACAGCTTTATCGGTCGCTGAAGGGTGATTTCGCGGCGATTCAGAAGCTGGTCTGATTGCTGGTTCGAGTTTGATTGACACTGAGTCCCGGGGATGTCTGATCGACCGTCCGCGGGACTTTTTCATTGGGCTTTGACTGGATCACTTACTGAAGCTGTTTCACTCGGCGGATTTGTTTCCGAATGATCATCGGAATGCGTTCCAGCACCGGTGATGTCCCGTAGCTGTCTCGAAACTCCTGCACCGTTGTGGGTATCGCTTCGATCAATTGTTCGCTGAGGCTGTTCAGTGCCTTTGAGACCACCGCCGGACGAACGCCAAGATCCGTGGCCATCGCGGCGAGCTGTTTGGGGCCGATCAGATCGGGATCGGAAACGTCTCCGAGCGTCATGGCCAGATGCCTGGAGATGTTTTTGTAGTTGCGAGTACACACGAGATCGTAAAACGGCGCGAGGCTCAGATTGCGTCGATCGGCGTACAGCAAAGATAGATTTTTCCCATGAGCATCTGCATTACCAGTGAGCAGATTAAACAGAATCCAGTTCATCAGCTTCTGCAGCTCGATCAGCGGGAATGAAGTGAACCTGCGGATGATTTCGGCACATTGACGCAGGCCCGGACCACCCTCTTTTTGATACTTCGATTCAGCCCCGATCCCCAGCGCCTGACAAAAGTCTTCCTGATGCAGACGGCGACACCCGTTGTTGCTCGTTGTGCGATCGTATCGCCGAATAACGGCAATGTTAGCGCGAGTTGTACGGTGCAGTCGAATGTCGACGACTGGCAACCCGACCGCAGCCGCCAGCATTGAGAGGAAGGTTTCGTTCTCAGGGAGATGTTTATAAAACGGCGAGGCGAACTTCAGCAGATAAGTGCTCGGTGTATTACCGATCGGCACAAAGATTTGACCGTCCTGGATATGAACGGGAAGTTTGTCCTGAGCCCCCGCGAGTGATAATCGGACTTCATTATGGCCCGTAACCGCTGAGAAGGCATGGGGAGTGCCAACAGACCAGTCGGCCAGTTGTTTCTCACTGACTGGTTCATATCGTTGATTCGTTGGAACTGGTTGCTCACAGCGCGTGATGGCAAGTGCTCCGGCACAGTCGCCGCCGATCGCTTTGAGCAATTCAAAATCGTTGCCCAGGGAGATCTTCAGTGACTGGCAGATCTGTTGCCGGACATTTGCTTCAGGCAGCAGATTGGCGAAGAAGCGATGGCTTGTGATAAGGTCGTATTCGCCATTGAGCGGTAATGAGATTGAGATCGGAAAGGATGATTCGTTTTGCTGCCAGCCCGTTCGATAACGAAACTGCATTTGCCCCGATTCCGCAAGTTGCAGTTCCCCGATTGTCTGGTTCTCGTAATGAACATACAGAATCTCAGACATTCGATCCTCGCTGTTCGATTCGTAGTTCCAGTCCAAAAAGCTGCAGGATGTGAATCGCAAGTCCCAGTTGCAATGTCGATTTGCCCCGTTCCAGTTCAGACAGGAAACGAACTCCGACGCCAGCCATGGCGGCTGCATCCTTAAGAGTCAGCCCCGCTTCTTTGCGACGTTGACGCACAAGTTGTCCGATTTGAAGAGGGGTGTTGACGGCAACCATTGTTTTCCCGATCGGTGTTTTTCTGAGGCGACATCAGGCAATTTGTGTGAAATATCCCGATCGGGAATATTAGCTTCAGGTTTCGGCAGAGTCAAGTTTTTCTGTCCCGATCGGGAATACTCTGGTGCCGAGGGATTTCGGCGACCGGGCGATTCTGACTGTCCAACGACTGGAGGTACCGAAAAACAAAAACGGCCCGCCGCAAGGCTAAGCCCAGAAATCCCGGCGAGCGCACCGTCCGTGCCGCGTTCCAGAAGAAGCAGTTTCCAGGCAAAAGAATGATGGGGCAAAAAGAATGGCCCGTATTCTTTTGCCCCATCATTTTTTTGCCCATAACCCTTTGGTTCGATGATCAATCGAAGCCCGACAGCGGGGCGTTGAAAAACAACGGCATTGATCGATCAAGCTTCGATCGCTCATCTTTGACGTCCGAACTCGGTGGCGACATACTCCAACTCGTCGGCAGGTGCTCAGCCTGATCTACGAGACACAACCCTCAAGTCATCACTGGCGAAAGAGGGACTGCCTGACAGGAGACCTTTGCATCTCAGAGTCAGTTTCCAGCAGAAAGTCATTCAATGCCTCGTCCCACGCGTCGACGATTTCTTCAGTCAGCAGCAGCAGCTTCAGCCACCATCATGCCTTTTTTTGTGCGAGCTTCGACCCGTTCGTTCTCTGACAATCCGATTGTCGGTTCTGGAGAATTCAAGTACGAGTGCCAGCACAATTGGGATCGCGCGGGGCTACCAGCCGGGCATGAATACGGCAATGCATCCCATGGAGTTGCGATCGATTCACAAGGCCTGATCTACATCACTCACCAGGGAAACCCGGGATCGATTTTCGTGTTCGATGGCGAAGGCAAGTTCGTAAAGGCGATGGGAGAGGTTCACAATGTCGGACCGGCCGCCAAGGGACATGGGATTTCGATTCGCAAGGATGGCTCGGAAGAGTTCCTGTATCTTGCTCCGTCTGATACGACCATGGCGTTTACGAAGATGACCATGATCGGTGAAGTGGTATGGAAGAAGGACCGAGCCACCATCAACACGGAAAGCGACGGAGTGCTGGCAGATCCGAAGACTGGGTTTCGTCCGACGAACATCAGCTTCCGGCCTGATGGAGGCTATTATCTGGGCGATGGTTACGGCAGTCACTACGTCTTCGAGTACGATCGCAACGACAAGTTCGTCAGAGCACTCGGCGGGAATGGCAATGAAACAGGCAAGTTCAGTACGCCGCACGGACAATGGCTGGATGCTCGCGATGGCGTTCCAAAGCTTGTCGTCGCTGACCGTGCGAATAAACGACTGCAATGGTTCGGAATGGATGGACAGCACCTCAAGACCATGGAAGGCTTTCTGTTCCCGGCCGACATCGATGTGCAAGGCGAGTTCATGCTTGTTCCCGACCTGCATGCTCGCATCACGATCCTGAATGGTAAGAATGAGATCGTCGCGCAGTTGGGAGACGACGAAGCGTGGAGAACCGAAGTTCTGGCTGACAACTTTGCAATGCGTGCGAAGTCTACGGAGTGGAAGCCGGGGCGCTTCGTGCATCCGCATGATGCCTGCTTCGACGCTGACGGAAACATCTACGTCACTGAATGGGTGAAGACAGGACGCGTGACAAAACTGGTTCGCAAGTCATAGACAATGGAGAATTGGTAATGCCTGAACGAATAATTCAGTCGAAGACGAGAGCTCGAGTTGTTGTTTTCGTACTTGGCAGTCTTGCGCTGGCCTTGAGCGTTGCAGACATCGTTGAGTCGGCCGAGCGTCAAAGAATTCCATGGACTGAATCGCGGCTGGTGGGATCACCGGATCCGCCATTGCCCTATCGCGTCATGCGTGCGTATGAAAAACTGCCCCTGTTTGCGCCAGTATATTTGCGGTCGGAGCCTGGCACGGATCGAATCTTCTTTGTCGATCATAAAGGCGACTGGAAGGAACCGGGTGGCCTGCGATATTTTGCTGACAAGGCAGAAGCCGACAGCAGCAAGCCGTTAATTGCTCTGGATCGATTGGTTTACGGATTCTGTTTTCATCCGAAGTATCGCGAGAACAAGCATCTGTATCTGATCACGAATGGTCCGATGTCGGAATCGAATAAGCAAAATCGAATTTCGCGGTTCACGGTGTCGGAATCTGCTGATGTCCCCGGAGAGCTCAGGGCGGACAGTGAACTGGTGATTCTTGAATGGGACTCCAATGGTCACAACGGTGGCGATCTGGCGTTTGGTCCCGATGGTTTTCTGTATTGCCCAACAGGCGATGGAACCAGTGACAGTGATACTCTGGTGACTGGTCAGGGTCTGGGCGACCTGCTGGCCGTGATGTTGCGACTGGACGTTGATCATCCGACCGCCGACAAGCCCTACTCGATCCCACCCGATAATCCGTTTATCAATGTTCCTGATGCGCGGCCGGAGATCTGGGCTTACGGTTTTCGAAATCCCTGGCGAATGGATTACGATCACGAGTCGAATCAATTGTGGCTGGGACAGAATGGTCAGGATCTGTGGGAACAGGTCTATTTGATTCGACGCGGTGAGAACTATGGATGGAGCGTTCAGGAAGGCGGGCATCCGTTTTATGTCGAACGTCCCAGGGGGGCCGAGCCGATCGTTGCGCCGATGGCCGATCATCATCATTCGGAATCTCGCAGCCTGACCGGCGGTGTTGTTTATCGAGGATCGAAGTTGCCGGATCTTGTTGGCTGCTTCATCTACGGGGATTATTCGACGGGGAAAATCTGGGCCATTCGGCATGATGGGACGAAGGTTACCTTTCATCGCGAGATTGCGGACACCACGCTTCAGATCGCCGGGTTCTCCATGAATGCTGCCGGCGAACTGTTGGTCGTGGATCATGCTGGTGGCTTTTATCGGCTTGAACCTATGCCGCCGCAGGAACCGACCAATTTTCCTCGCATGCTGAGCGACACCGGTCTGTTCGCATCGGTTGCAGAGCATCGTCTTTTGCCGTCCGTGATTCCTTACTCCGTGAACGTTCAATTTTGGTCGGATGGTGCTCACAAAGAACGCTGGCTGGCGGTGCCGGGCGAAGAAAAGATTGATTACACGTCGACACGCGGATGGAATTTTCCAAATGGCTCGGTTCTGGTGAAAAGCTTTGCGCTGGAGAAGGTCGCGGGCCAGCCGGAGACACGTCGCTGGATTGAAACTCGACTGATGGTTCGACAGCAAAACGAGTGGATTGGCTATTCGTATCGCTGGAACGAAGAACAGACTGATGCCGAGTTACTCGATTCCAGCAGTGTCGATGTGGAGTTTGAGATTCAGGATCCGGCGGCTGAAGGCGGTGTGAGAAAACAGACCTGGCACTATCCCAGCCGTGCCGAGTGCATGGTGTGTCATTCGCGAGCCGTCAATTATGTGTTGGGGCTCTCTGAAAACCAGATGAATCGAGAGCATGACTATGGCTCAGAAAAGTTCAATCAGATTCAGATGCTGTCAGAGTTGGGGATGTTTACGAAGCCGCTTCCAAAGCCTGTCGAAGAGCTGACTCGACTGAGCGACCCACTCGATAAATCCCTGGATTTGAAACAACGAGCCGCCTCTTATCTTCATGCCAACTGCTCCAATTGCCATGTTGAAGCTGGCGGAGGGAATGCTCAGTTCTCTGTTGAAATCGACGCAAAGCCCGAGCAGGCGAAGCTGATTGACGTGAAGCCAGTGCATACTACTTTTGATCTGCAGGATGCGAGGCTTGTTGCGCCGGGATCACCGGAACGGTCATTGTTGTTTCATCGTATGCAGCGACGAGGACATGGTCAGATGCCTCCATTGGGAACAAGTCTTGTTGACAAGCCGGCGGTGGAACTGATTCGTGAGTGGATTCTGCAGTTGCCGACGGATACTGCGTCGAAATGAGTTGTGCGCACTTTATCCTGTAGTCAGAGCGAAAGTCTTTCCCCGGGCTAAAGCCTTAGGTTTAGGCACATTTCCGGGTGGCTTCTTGGGTTCTTGCTCCGTCGATCATGGCCTGAAGTTTAGTCCATCCTTTCCAGAGGACCAGCCACCCGGGGTGGCTGTCATGTTTTCGGTTCATGTGGCCGCCCAATC